>NZ_BBJJ01000011.1 GCF_000739815.1 Paraburkholderia mimosarum LMG 23256 = NBRC 106338 | reverse complement strand
CGTACTTGAGGCGCACGCCCGGCTGGCGCGCGAGATTCGCCGCATGAATGCGGCCGATGCGTCCCGCGCCGAACACGGCCACATCCAGCGTTTGCGCTGCTCCGCTTGCTCCGCTTGCTCCGTTAGTCATCGTATCCTCCGGTGTCGGTCGATTCTTCCACGTTGAGTTCGAGCCGGTACGCAAGCGCAATGAAGAGCGCCTGGCACAGGCAGAAGGTGCTGGTGAGCGAGCGGAACGCAAACGCGCTCCCCTCCTTCACATAGAGTTGCGCGGTCGCATGGCGCGCGAGCGGCGAAAGCTGGCTGTCGGTAATGACGAGCGTTCTGGCGTGATGTTGTTGCGCCACGCGCAGGCAGTATTGGGTTTCCTTGCCATAAGGCGCGAAGCTGATGGCGATCACCACGTCGCCCTTCTTCACGCTGCGAATCTGCTCGTGGTACATGCCGCCGAGGCCGGAGACGAGATGCACGCGCTTCCTCGTGTGCTGCAGCGCGTAGACGATGTAACTCGCCACCGGAAACGAGCGGCGCACGCCGACCACATAAATGTTGTCCGCCTGCTCGAGCATCGTCACGGCTTCGTCGAACTGCGCGCCGTCGAGTCCCGCTTCGAGCTCGTCGAGGCCGCTGCGGCAAGCGCCGATGAACTCGCGCGCGACGGCGCCGCCCATCTCCGGGCTCGCCTCGCCTTCCTTCGCGTCGATCAGCTGACGAATGCGCTGCTGGTAGCTCGTGGCCGATGCGCCCTGGCCCGCATACGCCTGGCGGAACACCGCTTGCAGATCGGAAAAGCCCGAGAAGCCGAAGCGCTGCGCGAAGCGCACCACGGCCGAAGGATGCACGCCGCAGCTCGCGGCAATGTCGCTCGTGCGGTCCATCATCACGCTCGCGCGGTGCTGCTCGATGTAGGTCGCGATGCTTTTCAGCTGGCGCGGCAGTGCCTCGTAATCGCCCGCGATGCGCTGCATCAATTCATCCACGCCCGCTACGGCGTCGGTCGTTTCATCCGCCATGATCGTTTTCCTTGCTCATTGCCGCACTGCCGCAAAGCCTTCTCTGGCTTGCATTCCACGGCATGTCGACGGAGCCGATTATAGGCAGCGTGTCACACGAATGGAACAGATTTTCCATTTTTATTTGTAATGAAATTTTCGTTGCAAGTCGCGAGGCGATGTCCTAATCTTGTCGATGAGCGCGGCATGGGGCGCAACGGTTCACGACGATGCGCACACACTCTGCACAACAACGCGCGGCTGCGGCGCTCGCCCCAAGAACGAACGACAGACCGAAAAAGGTGGAGACAATGACTCAACGCAAGGGCAAGACGATGCTCCGAAGGTTGGCCGCAATGCTCGCGCTGGCAGCGGGACTGAGCGGCGTGAGCGTCCTCGGCGCGCAAACGGCGCAGGCCGCCGACGCGCATTTCGTGCTGATCAGCCACGCGCCCGATTCCGACTCGTGGTGGAACACGATCAAGAACGCCATCAAGCAGGCCGACGAAGACTGGAACGTCGAGACCGACTATCGCAATCCGCCCAACGGCGACATCGCCGACATGTCGCGGCTGATCGAACAGGCCGCCGCGCGCAACTACGACGGCGTGATCGTCACCATCGCCGACTACGATGTGCTCAAGAGTGCCATCGGCAAGGTCACGGCCAAGAAGATTCCGCTCGTGACGATCAACTCGGGCACCGAGGAGCAAAGCGCGCAGCTCGGCGCGATCATGCATGTGGGCCAGCCCGAATATGTCGCGGGCCACGCCGCAGGCGAGAAGGCCAAGGCGGCGGGCGTCAAATCGTTCCTGTGCGTGAACCACTTCGCCACCAACGCCGTTTCGTTCGAGCGCTGCCGCGGCTTTGCCGATGCGCTCGGCGTGGACTACAAGTCTTCGACGATCGACTCGGGCCAGGACCCGACCGAGATCCAGTCGAAGGTGAGCGCGTATCTGCGCAATCATCCGAACACGGGCGCGATCCTCACGCTCGGCCCGGTGCCGGCGGCCGCCACGCTGAAGGCAGTCGACCAGATGGGCCTTGCGGGCAAGATCTACTTCTGCACGTTCGACTTCTCGGACGACATTGCGAAGGCGATCCGCGCGGGCACGATCCAGTTCGCGATCGACCAGCAGCCGTACTTGCAGGGCTACATCCCGGTGGCCGTGCTCGCGATCGTGAAGAAGGATCACACCACGGATCCGCAAAAGATCCGCCAGATTCTCGAAGCGAATCCCAAGTTCAAGCAGCGTCTCGAAACCTATGGCCTGCAGCCCTCGTATGGCCCGAAAAATATCCGCTCGGGCCCGGGCTTCATCACCAAGGAGAATCTCGACAAGGTCGTGAAGTTCGCGGGTCAATACCGCTAGGTTTTTCTTCTACAACGCGCGGCGACGGCTAGCATCTTCCGATGCCCATCGCCCCTCGCCAGCCTCGCCGCGCGCCATTCACCGTGTTGCTTTTACTGCAAGGCAGTGGCTTGTGGGGAATGCGCTCGGGTATTCGTCATTGCGTGAGACTGGAGCGGTCAATCGAGCTTCGGTCGATCGCTTACCAGGCATGGGACCGGAGCAGGTGCTCTGCGCCAACTCCGGTCGACAGTTCTACTTGGGACCGGAGTAAGTGCTAAAGCACCAACTTGGTCGACAAAGGAGACATCATGGGTGTAGCCGGCAAACACTTCCCCTCGCACGCACCGGAGAGCGGCGCTCAAGAGACGCCCACGCCGCAGCCAGGGGCCAGCGACGAACGCGTGCGCCGCGAATCGTGGTTCGGCCACCTGCTCGGCCGCCCCGAATTCGCCGCGATTTCCGGCACCGTGCTGGTCTTCGCCGTCTTCGCGATCGGCGCGGGCGGCTCGGGCATGTTCGATCTCGACGGCGTGATGAACTGGTCGCAGGTTGCCGCTTACCTTGGGATCCTGAGCGTTGGCGCCTGCCTGCTCATGATCGCCGGCGAGTTCGATCTCTCGATCGGCTCGATGATCGGCTTCGCCGGCATGATGGTCGCAATCCCCACGATGTACTTTCACTGGCCCATCGCGCTGTCGATTCTGTTTGCGTTCGTGGGCTGCGTCGCGCTCGGCGCACTCAACGGCTACCTCGTGATGCGCACGCGGCTGCCCTCGTTCATCGTCACGCTCGCGTTCCTCTTCATTCTGCGCGGCCTGACGCTCGCACTATCGATCATGTTCGCCGACCGCACGATCGTCTCGGGCGTGGGCGACGTGGCCAAGGCCGACTTTCTGACCAACCTGCTCTTTCACGGCACGGCGTTCAAGGGCCTGTTCGTGGCGCTCGCGCATGTCGGCATCGGCAGGATGCTCGACAACGGCCAGCCGCTCGTGCCCGGCGTGCCCAAGGTCATTCTCTGGTGGTTCGCGCTCGTCGCGATCGGTGCCTTCGTGCTCGCCAAGACGCGCTACGGCAACTGGATCCTCGCCGTCGGCGGCGATTCGAACGCCGCGAAAAACGTCGGCGTGCCCGTGAAGCGCGTGAAGATCTCGCTCTTCATGCTCACCGCGTTCTGCGCATGCCTCTTCGCCGTGCTGCAGGTTTGCGACATCGGCTCCGCCGCCGCGGACCGCGGTCTTCAGAAGGAGTTCGAAGCGATCATTGCCGCGGTGATCGGCGGCACGCTGCTAACCGGCGGCTACGGCTCGGTGATCGGAGCCGCGTTCGGCGCCCTCATCTTCGGCGTCGTGCAGATCGGCATCACCTATACGAACATCGATTCCGACTGGTTCCGCGTGTTCCTCGGCGTGATGCTGCTGATTGCCGTGCTCTTCAATCACTATGTGCGCCGCCGCGTCGCGCAATCGTAAGCCGGAGATGCTCAAATGTCCGATACGCTCAATCCCGCAAACGACGACACGATTCTCGCGCTCGAGAACGTCAGCAAGTACTTCGGCAAGGTCATCGCGTTGAACGGCGTCACGCTGCGCCTGAAGCGCGGCGAGGTTCACTGCCTGCTCGGCGACAACGGCGCGGGCAAGTCCACGCTGATCAAAACGCTCGCCGGCGTGCACCAGCCCACTTCGGGCCAGTACTTCGTCGACGGTAAGCCCGTGACGTTCGACTCGCCGAAGGACGCGCTCGATCTCGGCATCGCGACCGTCTATCAGGATCTCGCGCTCGTGCCGCTGCTCTCTGTCGCGCGCAACTTCTTCATGGGCCGCGAGCCGCAGAAAAAGCTGTTCGGCTTCATCAACGTGATGGACCTCGATGCGAGCGCCGCGATCGCCAAGGAACGCCTCGCCGGCATGGGCATCAACGTGCGCGACCCGCATCAGGCCATCGGCACGATGTCGGGCGGCGAAAAGCAATGTCTCGCCATTGCGCGCGCCATTCACTTCGGCGCACGCGTGCTGATTCTGGACGAGCCCACCGCCGCGCTCGGCGTGAAGCAAAGCTTCAACGTGCTCAAGCTGATTCATGCGGCGCGGGCCAAGGGCATCTCGGTGATCTTCATCACGCACAACGTGCATCATGCCTACCCCATCGGCGACTCGTTCACGCTGCTCAATCGCGGCCGCTCGCTCGGCACCTATACGAAAGAGACGATCAGCAAGAACGAAGTGCTCGACATGATGGCGGGCGGCGCGGAAATGCAGAAGATGATCGCCGAGCTTGACGGCGCGACCATTTGAGCATCGCACGCCTCGCACAGAACTCCTCAGGAATCCATATGGCCCACACTCGTTCAACTCCGAGCCGCTTCGCCACCGGACGCAGCCGCGACATCATCTGCCTCGGCCGCCTCGGTGTCGACCTCTACGCGCAGCAGGTGGGCGCGCGGCTCGAAGACGTCTCCACCTTTGCGAAGTATCTGGGCGGATCGTCCGCGAACATCGCCTTCGGCTGTGCGCGTCTTGGCCTGAAATCGGCAATGCTGACGCGCGTGGGCGACGATCACATGGGGCGCTTTCTCGTCGAAACGCTTGCGAAAGAAGGCTGCGATACGAGCCACGTGCGCGTGGACCACGAACGCCTCACGGCGCTCGTGCTGCTGGGCCTGAAGGACCGCGACACGTTCCCGCTGATCTTCTACCGCGAAAACTGCGCCGACATGGCCGCCGACGCGCAAGACTTCGACGAGGCATTTATCGCTTCGTCGAAGGCGCTGCTCATCACCGGCACGCACTTCTCTACCGCGCAAGTGAACCGCACGAGCCTCGCCGCCCTCGACTACGCGCGCCGCAACGATGTGCGCACCGTGCTCGACATCGATTACCGGCCCGTGCTCTGGGGCCTCACGGGCAAGGCCGATGGCGAAACGCGCTTCGTGGCGAGCGAAGGCGTGAGCGCGCATTTGCAGCGCATTTTGCCGCTCTTCGATCTCGTGATCGGCACGGAGGAAGAGTTTCGCATTGCGGGCGGCAAGGAAACGCTCGTCGATGCGCTCGAGCGCGTGCGCGAAGTCTCGGGCGCGACGCTCGTCGTCAAGCGCGGGCCACTCGGCTGCCAGATCGTGGAAGGCGCGGTGCCCGCCTCGATGGACGAACTGCCGATGCAGCGCGGCGTGGAAGTCGAGGTGCTCAACGTGCTGGGCGCCGGCGACGCGTTCGCTTCCGGCTTCCTCTCCGGCTGGCTGCGCGACGCAACGCTCGATGAATGCGCACGCGCGGCCAACGCGTGCGGTGCGCTGGTCGTCTCGCGGCACGGCTGCGCGCCCGCCATGCCCACGCCGGTGGAACTCGACTACTTCCTGCGCGAAGCCGCCGCCGATCCGGCGCGCATGCGCCGCCCCGACCGCGACGCGACGCTCGCGCGCCTGCACCGCGTCACGCCCGCGCGCACGCCGCGCGACGAAGTGCTCGGCTTCGCGTTCGATCATCGCAACCAGTTCTTCGATCTCGCGCAGCAGACGGGCGCGGACGAAACGCGCATTGCGCATCTGAAGAATCTCTTCGTCGAGGCGGTCGCGCAAACCGAGCGCAGCCTTGGCCTGCAAGGATGCATCGGTGTCCTGATCGACGACCGCTACGGCCAGGACGCGCTCAATGCCGCGACCGGGCGCGGCTGGTGGAT
This sequence comes from Paraburkholderia mimosarum LMG 23256 = NBRC 106338, assembly GCF_000739815.1. Taxonomy (GTDB): domain Bacteria; phylum Pseudomonadota; class Gammaproteobacteria; order Burkholderiales; family Burkholderiaceae; genus Paraburkholderia; species Paraburkholderia mimosarum. Next base: position 50,132 of record NZ_BBJJ01000011.1, on the reverse strand, counting down.
CGGCCGGCCGGTCGAGCTGCCGGGCTCCGTGCCGCTCGTGTTCGATCACGGCCGCTCGATCGGCACGACGCTCGCCACCTGGCCGATCGAACACACGGTGAAATGCCTCGTGCAGTTCCACCCCGACGAGCCCATCGAACAGCGCATCGAACAGGAAACGCAACTGCGCGCGCTCTACGATGCCACCCAAGCGAGCGGCCACGAGTTGCTGCTCGAAGTGATCCCGCCGAAGCTCAATGGAAAGCCGAATGCGCCGGATACCGTCTATCGCGCACTCAAGCGGCTCTACAACATCGGCCTCTACCCGGAATGGTGGAAGCTCGAACCGATGGATGCCGCCCAATGGCACGACATCGATGCGCTGGTCGCCGAGCGCGACCCGTATTGCCGCGGCGTCGTGCTGCTCGGGCTTTCCGCGCCCATCGAGCAGCTCGTGGAAGGCTTCCGTGCGGCCGCGACATCGAACACCTGTCGCGGCTTCACCGTGGGCCGCTCGATCTTCTACGAGCCGAGCCATGCGTGGCTCGCGGGCGAGATCGGCGACGACGAAGTGATCGCCCGCGCGCGCCGCGCTTTCGAAACGCTCATAGGCGCGTGGCGCGCGGCGCGCGCCGACGCTCGCGGCACGCACCCCAAACACGAGGAGAAAGCGGCATGAACCAACGCATCGCTCCTGTCGGCGACGTCTCGCCGGAAAGCCCGCACAACGCAGCGCCGGCCAACCACGCGAGCACGGTACGGCTCACGGCGGCGCAGGCGCTCGTGCGCTATCTCGCGGCGCAGCGCGTGGCGAGCGAAGACGGCTCGGGCCGCACCGAGCCGCTGTTCGGTGGCGTGTTCGCGATCTTCGGGCACGGCAACGTGGCCGGCATCGGCGAGGCGCTTTATCAGTATCGGCATGAGCTGCCCACGCTGCGCGCACACAACGAGCAAGCCATGGCGCACAGCGCGATCGCGTATGCGAAGGCGCATTTTCGCAGGCGCATGATGGCGGTCACGACCTCGATCGGCCCAGGCGCCACCAATCTCGTCACGGCGGCCGCGCTCGCGCATGTGAACCGCCTGCCCGTGCTGCTGCTGCCCGGCGACATCTTCGTTTCGCGCGAACCCGATCCGGTGCTGCAACAGCTCGAGGATCTGCACGATGGCGGCGTCTCGGCGAACGACGCGCTCAAGCCGGTGTCGCGCTACTTCGACCGCATCGTGCACCCCGCGCAACTGCTCACGGCACTGCCGCGTGCGCTGCGCGTGCTCACCGACGCAGCGCTCTGCGGCCCCGTTACGCTCGCGCTGCCGCAGGACGTTCAGGCAATGGCGTGGGACTACCCGGCGAGCTTCTTTACACCGCGCCTTGTCACGTTCCACGCGAGCGCGCCCATTCAGGCCGAGATCGATGCGGCGCTCACGCAGCTGCATCGCGCGAAACGCCCGCTCATCGTGGCGGGCGGCGGCGTGCTGTACTCGCGCGCGGCGCAGGCGTTGCGCACGCTTGCCGCCTCGCGCGGCATACCCGTTGCCGAAACGCAGGCGGGCAAAGGCTCGCTCGCCTGGGACGATCCGCTCAACGTGGGTGCGATCGGCGTGACGGGCTCGCCCGCCGCCAACGAACTCGCGCGCGACGCCGATTGCGTGCTCGCCGTGGGCACGCGTCTGCAGGACTTCACGACCGGCTCCAACTCGCTCTTTGCCAACGCGCACGTGATCGGCGTGAACGCCAACGGCTTCGACGCGCTCAAGCATCACGGCCTGGCCGTGCAGGCCGACGCGCGCGAGGCGCTCGCCGCGCTCAACGACGAGCTGATCAACTGGCGCGCCGACGCGAACTGGACCGCCCGCGCCCAGCGCCTCGCCAATGAATGGCGCGCGAGCGTCGAACGTCTCACGCATGCGCGCGAGGAACGCAACACCCTGCCCTATGACGCCGACGTGATCGGCGCCGTGCAACGCTCGTCTAACCGTTCGTACACCGAAGATATCGTCGTCTGCGCGGCCGGGACGCTGCCTGCCGAGTTGCACAAGCTATGGCGCGCGGGCCGGCCCGGCGCCTATCACGTCGAATACGGCTACTCGTGCATGGGGTACGAAATCGCGGGCGGCCTGGGCGCGAAGCTTGCCCGGCCCGATCGCGAGGTCATCGTCATGGTGGGCGACGGCAGCTATCTGATGATGAACAGCGAGATCGCCACCTCGGTCATGCTGGGCGCGAAGCTCATCATCGTCGTGCTCGACAACCGCGGCTATGGGTGCATCAACCGCCTGCAGCAGGCCTGCGGCGGCGCGCCGTTCAACAACCTGTTCGACGACTGCGCACAAGGGCCGCTCGGCGCGCCGCGCATCGACTTCGCCGCGCATGCGCGCTCGCTCGGCGCACAGGCCGAACACGTGGCGAACGTGGCGGAACTCGAAGCGGCGCTGCAGCGCGCACGCGCCTCGTCGCGCACCTACGTGGTCAGCATCGACACCGACCCCGCGCGCACCACCGAGGAAGGCGGCTGGTGGTGGGAAGTCGCGGTGCCCGAGGTGTCGACGCGGGTAGCCGTGCGGGAGGCGCGCTCGCGCTATGAAGCGCATATCGCCGAGCGTGGCGGACGCGCGCAGGCAGAAGACGACGGCCTCGCTGGCGCCAACGAACCCGATCAAGCATGACGAGCCTGATAGAGACATCGAGGAGCGCACATGAGCGCATTTGAAGTACGCATCGGCATCAACCCGCTGTCGTGGATGAACGACGACCTGCCTTCGCTTGGCGGCGAGACGCCGCTCGCTCAGGCGCTCACCGAAGGGCGCGAGATCGGTTACGAGGGCTTCGAACTCGGCAACAAGTTTCCGCGCGAGCCGCAGGCGCTCAAGGCGCTGCTCGCGCAATACGATCTCTCGCTCGTCTCCGGCTGGTACTCGGGCATGCTCGCGCGGCGCAGCGTGGAGGAAGAAATCGCCGCGGTGGAAAAGCATCTGGACCTGCTCGCGCAGAACGGCGCAACGGTGATGGTGTACGGCGAGGTCGCCAATTCGATCCAGGGCGCGCCGCGGCCGCTCTATCAACGGCCGCGCTTCTTCAGCGACAAACAGTGGGACGAATACGCCGCGCGCGTGGACGCCTTCGCGCGCCATACGCTCTCGCGCGGCGTGCGCCTCGCGTATCACCACCACATGGGCGCCTATGTCGAAACGCCCGCCGACGTCGACAAGCTCATGGCGCGCACGAGCGATGCAGTGGGCCTCCTCTTCGACGCGGGCCACATGACGTTTGCGGGCGGCGACCCGGTGGCCGAGCTCGACAAGCACATTGCGCGCGTGTGCCACGTCCACTGCAAGGACGTGCGCCCCGCTGTCATCAAGCTTGCGCGCAACCGCAACTGGAGCTTTCTCGACGCCGTGCTCGCCGGCGCGTTCACCGTGCCCGGCGACGGCGCCGTCGATTTCCCTGCGATCGTCGCGCGCCTGAAACGTCACGGCTATCGCGGCTGGCTCGTAGTCGAAGCCGAGCAGGACCCTGTCGTCGCACCATCGTACGAATATGCGCAAAAGGGTTACCGCACGCTGCGCACACTCGTCGATGCTACGGACACCCAATCGAAGGAGGCAGCATGACTCTGCTGGTCAAGGCCTCGCGCGAAGGCCAGACGATCGCGCGCGTCACGCCCGACACCGCGGGCTGGCGCTATGTCGGTTTCGCAGCCTATCGGCTCGGCAAGGACGAGGTCGTCTACGTATCCGAGCCCGATCGCGAAAGCTGCATCGTCGTGCTCTCGGGTGCGGTGGATATCGAAGCCGGCGGCGAGCGCTGGTCGAGCCTCGGCTCGCGCGACAGCGTATTCGAAGACGCCGCGCCCTACGCGCTCTACGTGCCGCCCCGCGTGAAGGCCACGGTGCGCGCGACGCGAGAAGCCGAGGTGGGGGTGGCGAGCGCGCCGGCCAAAGGCACGCTGCCAATCCGCCTCATCGAGCCCGCGCAGATGAAGCGCTCCACGCGCGGCAAGAACGCGAATACGCGCTACGTCTGCGATATCCTGCCGCAAGACGCGGCCGCCGAATCGCTGCTCGTGGTCGAGGTGCGCACGCCTTCGGGCCACTCGTCGAGCTACCCGCCGCACAAGCACGACGCCGACCGTCTGCCGCAGGAAAGCGCGCTCGAAGAAACCTACTATCACCGGCTCAACCCGCGGCAAGGCTTCGCCTTCCAGCGCGTGTACACCGACGCGCGCGATCTCGACGAAACGATGGCCGTGGAAGATCACGACGTGGTGATGGTGCCGCGCGGCTATCACCCGGTGGTCGTGCCTTATGGTTACGACTCGTACTACCTGAACGTGATGGCGGGGCCAACGCGCGAATGGCACTTCCACAACGACCCCGCGCACGAGTGGATCATCGAGCGCGACGCGAAGTGATGGGCGCATAAAAAAACGCCGCGTTGTGCAAAATCAACGCGGCGTTTTTCGTTGCATCGGCAACCAACGGCCATCATCAGGCCAACTGGAATTTCCCCACGAGCCGCTTGAGCACCTTTGCCTGATCGTCGAGCGACTGCGCCGCCGCGGTTGCCTCTTCGACGAGCGCCGCGTTCTGCTGCGTGCCGGCGTCCATCTGCGAGACCGCGCGGCCGATCTCCTCGATGCCCGAGCGCTGTTCGCGCGAGGCCGCCGAAATCTCGCCGATAATGTCGTTCACGCGCTTCACGGCCTTCACGACTTCATCCATCGTCGAGCCGGCGTCCTGCGCCAGCGTCGAGCCGTTGGCGACGCGCTCGACCGACGCGTCGATGAGCGTCTTGATTTCCTTGGCCGCCGCCGCGCTGCGCTGCGCGAGGCTGCGCACCTCGCCCGCCACCACCGCGAAGCCGCGCCCGTCCTCGCCCGCGCGCGCCGCTTCGACAGCGGCGTTGAGCGCGAGAATGTTGGTCTGGAACGCGATGCCCTCGATCACGCCGATGATGTCCGCAATGCTCTTCGCGCTTTCGTCGATCTGCTGCATCGTCGAGACGACGCGCCCCACGACCGCGCCGCCCTTCTCCGCGATGGCCGAGGCGTTGCCCGCCAGCGTGCTGGCCTGTTCGGCGTTCTCGGCGTTCAGGCGCACCGTGGACGTGAGCTGCTCCATGTTGCTCGCCGTGCGCTCGAGCGCCATCGCCTGTTCTTCGGTGCGGCGCGAGAGATCGAGATTGCCGGTCGTGATTTCGCCCGAGGCCGAAGCGATCGCCTCGGCGCTCGCGGCGATCTCGGCGACCGTCGTCGAGAGGCCTTGCTGCATGTCGCGCAGCGCGCCCAGCATGCTCGACGCGTCGCGCGCGTGAACCGCCACGGGCTGCGCGAGATCGCCGGCCGCGATGCGCGCCGCGATGGCCTTGGCATGCGCGGGCTCCCCGCCCAGTTGCCGCGCGATGCGGCGCACGACCCACTCGCTCACGAAGAAAGCGAGCACGAACATGGCCACGGTCGCGACCGCCATCATCACGAACGACGACTTGAAGATGAACCCGGCTTTCTCGATGGTCGCCTTGGCGGCCGTGCCGCGTTGCTCGACGAGGTCGTTGACGAGCGTTTCGAGCTTGCCGGTCTCGACGAGGAGCGAGACGTCCTGGGTGCCCACCTGCCAGCTCATCTGCGAGAGATCGAGCGGCTGCTGCTTCACGAGCGTCACGAAGTCGCGCAAATGGCCGCTCCATGCCGTGGTCGCGTCCGCGAGCTTCTTTTGCAGCGCCAGCGCGTCGCCGCCCTGCAGCTGTGCGTATTCCTGGAGCTGACCCATGCCGCGTTCGAGCGCGCCGAGATCCTTGTCGATGTCCTGGCCCAGTTCGTCACGCTCGCGCGCCGTGGTGGCGGTGAGCAGCATCTTCTGCGCGCGGCTCGCGCGCAGCACATGGCCGCGCGCTTCCTCGGCAGCGCGGCTCGCGACGTATCCCTGTTCGTAGATCGATTGCGCCGAGCCGTTGAGGCGGCTGATCTGCGCGAGCGAGACTGCGCCGATGGCGAGCGTCCCGATCAGCACGAGCGCGAAGGCGAGGCGCAGTGTCGCTTTCACCGAGAGTCGCGCGTTGCGCGTTGCGGCGCCGGGGCGTCCCGTCTTGCGTGGCGGTGCGAGGGTGGCGCCTGATGCCGGATCCTGCGGCACGAAGCCCGCGTGCCTGCCGCGTTGCGATACTGCTTTCATCTTTTTCCGTCTCCATGCCGATGGGTCCTGGCGCTTCAGCGCTGAGTCCCATCCCATGCAGAGCACTGCTCTGCCTGTTGTTCGACGCCACGCCATCGTTCGTGATTTGCGTTGCGCCTCAACCCCGGTCTACGGCACACCTTCGCGCAATCTTTAACATGCCGCCGCGCGCGGTGCTTCTCATACTCCGGCCCCGTAATCGGGCGCCTCGTGGGCGCACCTGGCGACGGTTATACAGGATCCAAACGAATGCCAAAAATCCCTGAAGAAATTCGGGTGCTGGCTGCAGCCCCTTGCGACAGAGGGCCGCAGGGCCTGGCGCACGCGATGTGTCCGATTCTCGACAAAGCTTGTCCGTACATTTCGACCAAGACACATTACACTGCGCCCATAACTCTTATACATGTCCTTTCATGCCATCGCCGCTGCTTACCCGAGTGGCGCCCGCTGAATACTCTCTGCTGCTACCGACAACATGGAAACCAGTCTCGACAAGCGCGCCCTGCCGGGTGCCGCCGCGGGTTCGTCCGCGGCCGCCGCTGCGTCCGCGGTGCAACGCACCGTCTACCCCGTGCTGGGTGCGATCAGCTTCTCGCACCTGCTCAACGACATGATCCAGTCGCTGATCCTCGCCATCTATCCGATGCTCAAGGACAGCTTCTCGCTGTCGTTCACGCAGATCGGCCTCATCACGCTCACCTACCAGATCACGGCTTCGATGCTGCAGCCGCTCGTGGGTGTCTTCACCGACAAGCGCCCCATGCCTTACTCGCTGCCCGTCGGCATGGGCTTCACGCTCTGCGGCCTCCTGCTGATGTCGGTCGCGCCGACTTTCGGCGTGCTGCTGGTCGCGGCATCGCTGGTGGGCTGCGGCTCATCGGTGTTCCATCCGGAATCCTCGCGCGTCGCGCGCATGGCTTCGGGCGGCCGCCACGGCCTCGCGCAATCGCTCTTTCAGGTCGGCGGCAATGCGGGCACGTCGCTCGGGCCGCTGCTCGCCGCGGCCGTCGTGATTCCGCACGGCCAGCGCAGCATCGCGTGGTTCTCGGCGGCCGCGCTGGTCGGCATGGTCGTGCTCACGCAGATCGGCCGGTGGTACAAGGCCCATCCGGCGATGAAAAAGAAGCGCGCCGAAGCGCCTCACGTCGTCCTCCCGCGCTCGCGCGTGGCGATCGCCATCGGCATTCTCGTGCTGCTCGTGTTCTCGAAGTACTTCTACCTCGCGAGCATCAACAGCTATTTCACGTTCTATCTGATCGACCGCTTCCACCTGAGCGTGCAGGCCGCGCAGATCCATCTGTTCGTGTTCCTCGCCGCAGTGGCCGCGGGCACGATCATCGGCGGGCCGGTAGGCGACCGCATCGGCCGCAAGTACGTGATCTGGGGCTCGATTCTCGGCGTGGCGCCCTTCACGCTGCTCCTGCCCTATGCCAACCTGTTCTGGACCGGCGTGCTCACCGTCATCATCGGCGTGGTGCTGGCCTCGGCGTTCGCGGCCATTCTCGTCTATGCGCAGGAGCTGATTCCGGGCAAGGTCGGCATGGTCGCGGGCCTCTTTTTCGGCTTCGCGTTCGGGTTGGGCGGCATCGGCGCGGCGGTGCTCGGCCAGTTGGCGGACGCCACCAGCATCGCCTTCGTCTACAAGGTCTGCTCGTTCCTGCCGCTCATCGGCATCCTCACCGTCTTCCTGCCAGACGTGGAAGCCAGGCGCCCGAAGAAGGCGGCCTGAGCACGGCGACACGCCTCGCTCCCCGGCGAGAACGGCCGGACGACCCGCGAGGGCGTCCGGCCGTTCTTGCTTGTTCGCCTCTCGCACGCTTTGCCCCGCCGCGACTTCGTACTAGGCTTGTTAATGGCCGCCAGCCGCCGCAACGCCGGTGGAAGGCGGCGCTTTCGAGACACCCGCGCGAGGTGAGCGATGCAACTGTCCACGGTAGAGATCGAAAAGCCCGAAGCCACCAACTTCATTCTCGGCCAGACCCACTTCATCAAATCCGTCGAGGATCTGCACGAGGCGCTCGTCGGCGCGGTGCCCGGCATCCAGTTCGGCCTGGCGTTCTGCGAGGCGTCGGGCAAACGGCTGGTGAGACGCTCGGGCACGCAGGATGGGCTCATCGAAATGGCCACCCAGAACGCGTCGCGCATCGCTGCCGGTCACTGTTTCATCGTCTTTCTCGGTGACGGCTTTTTCCCGCTCAACGTGCTCAACACGATCAAGGGCGTGCCCGAGGTGTGCCGCATCTTCTGCGCCACCGCGAACCCCACGCAGGTGCTGATCGCGGAAACGGACCAGGGGCGCGGCATCATCGGCGTCGTGGACGGCATGCCGCCGCTGGGTGTGGAGGCCGAGGACGACGTGCGCTGGCGCAAGGACCTGCTACGCGCGATCGGCTACAAGGCCTGAGCGCCGATGCAAACGCTGCGCGCGGCGATCGAGCGCCAGACGGCGCACGCGCTCGCGTGCGGCGCGCTCCATCGCATCGAGACCGCGCACACCTTCATCGACGATGGCGGCGTGCGTTTTACCGTGCGCGTGGCCGAAAACCTCGCGCGCAAGGAGGCGGCGCGCCTCGCGCCACCTGTTTCGATGGGGTCCGAAGTGCCTCCGCCGCGCAATCCCTTCCTGCCTTACGAGCCCGACCTATTCGTTGCCGATCTCTCGCCCACGCATGTCGCGCTGCTCAACAAGTTCAACGTGATCGACCAGCATCTGCTGATCGTGACGCGTCGCTACGAACCGCAGGAAGCGCTGCTCGACGCGGCCGACTTGACCGCCCTGATCGCGGCGCAGCGCGAGATCGATGGCCTTGGGTTCTACAACGGCGGGACCGCCGCGGGCGCGAGCCAGCCGCACAAGCATCTGCAGCTGGTGCCGCTGCCGCTCGTGGGCGATTCGCCGCACGGTTCGCCGCAAGAGGCGCCGATCGAAGCGTTGTTCAGCGGCGCGCAGGCGGCCCACGGTGCACGGCCGATCGCGATCGTGCCGAGTCTCCCCTTTCGCCATGCGTTCGCGCGCCTCGATTCCGGCTCCGGCTCGCCGGGCGACGCCGCGCGGGTGGCGCTCGACTGCTATCGCGCGCTGCTCGATGCGGCAGGCGTACCGGCCGTCGATGTCGGCGGCGTCGCGCATCAGGGCGCGCCGTACAACCTGCTCGTCACGCGGCGCTGGATGCTGGTCGTGCCGCGCTCTGCCGAATGCGTCGAGGGCATCTCGATCAACTCGCTCGGTTTCGCCGGTTCGTTCTTCGTGCGCGATGCAGCGCACTTGCAAACGCTCGCCCTAATCGGTCCGATGAGGGCGCTCGAACGTGTCGGCTTGGCGCGCTGAGCCGCGTTTCAACCTGCGCGCGACGGATTCGCCGCGCTGCCGGTCACCGTATCGGCCGCTGTGCTCGCGTCGCTCCCCTCGCTCGCGATGTCGAGCGGTTCGAGTGCCGCACGCAGCGCATCAGGCAAGGCGCTCACGGGCCGGCGCGTCGTCCGGTCGACGTACACGTGCACGAAATGCCCCTGCGCCGCAGGCGCATCCTCGCCCTCGCGAAACAGCCCGACCTCGTAGCGCACACTCGACGAGCCGAGGCGCGCGACGCGCAGCCCCGCCTCCACGCGCTCCGGAAACACGAGCGGCGCGAAGTAGTTGCACTGCGTCTCGACGACGAGCCCGATCGTCGCGCCGTGCTCGATGTCGAGCGCCCCCGCGCGAATGAGATACTCGTTCACCACGGTGTCGAAGTAGCTGTAGTAGACGACGTTGTTCACGTGGCCATAGACGTCGTTGTCCATCCAGCGCGTGCCGATCGGCAGGAAATGGCGATACCCGGAACGGGCGACGGTGACAGGTCGGTTCATCGAAGAAGTCCGGAGATGGCTTGGCGGAGAAGCGGGACGCGTTGCGCGGGCGTCATTGGCCGGGACGCTCGACGAACTCGAACGGCAGACCGCGCCGTCGCATCCATTCGCCGAGCGCCTGGCCCGTGCCTGCGCGCCACGGCCGCAACTTCGCGGGCTCGACGAGACGATATTCGAGCAGTTCGGGAGAAAGCGCGATGGTCCCCGACGCCTTCACGTGATACGCGATGATGAGTTCGTTCTTGCGGATGAACTCGTACACGCCCACCAGTTCGACGCTCTCGGCGCGCAGCGACGTTTCTTCGTGCACCTCGCGCGCGATGCCCTCCTCGGGCGTCTCGCCGTTTTCGAGGAACCCGGTGATGAGCGCGAACATGCCTTCGGGCCACGCGGCGTTGCGCGCGAGCAGAATGCGGCCTTCGTACTCGACGATCGCCGCCACGACGGGGAGCGGATTGTTCCAGTGCACGTAGCCGCAGGCGAGGTCCGGGCAGGCGAGACGCACCCGGCCGCCTTCGTGGGACGGATCGGCGCGCTCGGTCAGACGCGAGGCGCAGCGCGGGCAAAACTGGTAATCGGTCATGGATGAAATGGCGCGGATCGATGGCGCGCAAGGCAGGCCGCGCGGCCCGGCGGGCGCGCTCGCGGCTGGCGCGCGAAACGCCCATTCTAGTGGGCTATCGCGATCGGCGCGTAGCGCTCCCCAGCGCTAGCGCGCCGGCGTCTGCGAACCCCGCGCAAGCCAGACCCGCCACACGAGCCCCAGCGCCCCGACCACGAGCACGCCCGCCGCGAGCCATAGCGAAGGCGAGAACGAGCCCGTCGATGCCGCGAGCGGGGCGGCCACGAGCGGTCCCGCGATCTGCCCGATGCCGTAGGAGGCAGTCGCATAACCCATCAGCGCGGCCGCGTGCTCGCCGCGCAGAAGGCGCGCCTCCCGCATCGCGAAGAGCGTGATCGCCGTGAACGGCAGTCCGATCAGCACGCTGCCAAACGAAAAGCCCGCGGCGTTCGGCCAGACGATGCCGAGCGCAATGCCCACGGCCTGAAGCACATAGGAGCCCGCCAGCATCAGGCGATTGTCCCAATGGAGCGGCAGGCGCGCCGCGAGCAAAGCGCCAGCGATGAGCGCCGCGCCCAGCATCGGCCAGAACAGGTCGGGCCAGGCCGAGCCCGGCAGCGCATGGCGCGCGATCACCGGCAGGAAAGTCGCCGTGATGATGTAGCCGAAGCCGGGAACGCCGTAGAGCAGCACGAGCCAGAAGGCATCGGCACGACGGCTTGCGCGGCCCTCGGGTGCGGCACTGGCGCTTGCACTCGCGCCCGAACGCGGCGCCAGCGCTCGCATGTCCTCGCCGAACGGCGCCCAGACGACCACGGCGAGCAACGCGCTGATCAACCCGAAGCCGATCCAGCCTGCTCGCGCGCCAAGACCGCCCGCGGCGCTGACGAACAACCCGGTCGCGATGATGCCGAAGCCGGGTCCGGTATAGATCACGCCGCCCCACTCGTGCGCGCCCAGTTGCGCGAGCCGCCGCAGGCCCCATTGCGAGGCGAACACGAAGGTCCACGCGCTCACCGCGCCCGCCACGAAACGCACCACCGCCCAGATCCAGAACTGCTGCGTGATGCCCATCGCGAACGTGAGGAGCACCGTGGCCACGAGGCCTGCTCGCACGATCCGGGCAGGCGCGAAGCGCAGCGCGACACAAGTGACTGCGCCGACGAAGTAGCCGGCGTAATTGAGCGAGGCGAGCCAGCCGCCTTGACGCAGATCGAGCGAGCCGCCATGCAACATCAGCGGCAAAAGCGGCGTAAACGCGAATCGCCCCACGCCCAGCGCAACGGCAAGCGCGGCCATGCAGGCGAGAGCGGCGCGGCGCCCGGCATGCGGATGCGGTTCTGAGACGTGGGCGGCACGGGAGGCGTAATCGTTCATGAGCGGGAAAGAAGAAGCGACTGCCAACATCGTAGGCGACGCTATCGTTCACGAAAAATGAATTATCATGAACGAATGCATTCCGAGGAGAGAACCATGGACCTCGCCGAACTGGCGATCTTCCGGGCGGTCGTGAGGGAAAACGGGGTGACGCGGGCCGCCGCCAAGCTCAACCGCGTGCAGTCGAACGTGACCACGCGCATCAAGCAGCTCGAAGACGAACTCGGCACGCCGCTCTTCACGCGCGACGGCCGCCGCCTCGTCCTCACGCCGGCCGGCGAGACCTTGCTGCCCTATGCCGAGCGCCTGCTCGCACTCGCCGACGAAGCCCGTCACGCGCTGAAGGCCGGCCAGCCTTCGGGACGCCTGCGGCTCGGCACCATGGAAAGCGCCGCGGCAAGCCGCCTGCCGGCTCTGCTCGCGCACTATCACCAGGCGTGGCCCGAGGTCACGCTCGAACTGGAGACCGGCACGACCGGCACGCTGATCGAACGCCTGCGCGAATACGAGATCGATGCGGCGCTGATCGCCACGCCGCTCGCGGGGCCGCCTGACGCCGACGTTTTCGAGTACGTGCCGGTGTTTCGCGAAGAACTCGTGATGCTCACGCCGCGCGGCCACCGGCCGATCCGCCAGCCCGGCGACATCGCCCTCTCCACGCTCGTCGCGTTCGAGCGCGGCTGTGCGTATCGCGCTTATGTCGAGCGCTGGTACCTGGAGCATGGCATCCGGCCGTCGCGCGTGCTGGAGCTCGGCTCGTATCACGCGATCGTCGCCTGCGTGGCGGCGGGCGCGGGTGTGGCCGTCGCGCCGCGCTCGGTACTCGAATTGCAGCGCAGCCTCGGCGAGGTCACGATCCATTCGCTCGGCAAGCTCGGCGAGATCGACACGCTGCTCGCGTGGCGCCGCGGGCATTATTCGCCGGCGCTCGCGGCATTGAAGGCGGCGCTTCTCGAGCATGCGCAACGCGGGGGCAGCGAGGCGTTGCCGTTGGCCAGTGAAACGGGAGCAACGCCCGCACAGCTGTAAGCCATCAGAGCCACCGGAGCCGCACTAACCGCACGGCTTCAAAGCCGCGCCATGCAAAAAGGGCCGCCCTTTCGGACAGCCCTTCTTCATCGCCAGGCGGCATTCAAGCCGCGACGCGCATTACAGCTTCGCTTCGACCCAGCCCTTCACGCCGGCGAGCGCGGCCGGCAGATTGGCGGGTTCGGTGCCGCCCGCCTGCGCCATGTCGGGACGGCCACCGCCCTTGCCGCCCACCTGCTGGGCGACGAAGTTCACGAGTTCGCCGGCCTTGACCTTCTTGCTCGCCTCGGCGGTCACGCCCGCGATCAGGCTGACCTTGCCGCCGTCGACAGCCGCGAGCACGATCGCCGCGCTCTTGAGCTTGTCCTTGAGCTTGTCCACGGTCTCGCGCAGCGTCTTCGAGTCGGCGCCTTCGAGCGTAGCGGCGAGCACGTGCACGCCGTTCACTTCGATGGCCTGGCCCACGAGCTCGTCGCCCTGGCTCGAAGCCAGCTTCGACTTGAGCGCGCCCAGTTCCTTTTCGAGCGACTTGACCTGATCCTGCACCTGCGCAATGCGCTGCGTGAGTTCCGAAGGCTGCGCCTTGAGCGCCGCGGCTGCCGCGTTGATGGTCGCGTCGAGGTCCTGGACGAAGCGCACGGCGTTGTCGCCCGTGATCGCTTCCACGCGGCGGATGCCGGCGGCCACGCCGCCTTCCATGACGATCTTGAAGAGGCCGATGTCGCCACTGCGCATGACGTGCGTGCCGCCGCAGAGTTCGCGCGAGAAGCCGAGGTCCATCACGCGCACTTCGTCGCCGTACTTCTCGCCGAAGAGCGCCATGGCGCCGCCCTTCACCGCTTCGTCGTAGGACATCACGCGCACGATGCCGGGCGCGTTGGCCAACACTTCCGCGTTGACGATCTGCTCGACACGGCGGATTTCGTCGTCCGTCATCGGCGCGTTGTGCGCGAAGTCGAAGCGGGTCTTGTCGGCATCGACGAGCGAGCCCTTCTGCTGCACGTGCGAGCCGAGCACTTCGCGCAGCGCCTTGTGCATCAGGTGCGTGGCCGAGTGGTTGCGCGCGGTGCGGGCGCGGCGCATTGCGTCGATTTCCGCCTTCACGACGTCGCCCACCTTCAGCGTGCCCTGTTCGAGCGTGCCGTGGTGGCCGGACACGTCCGCCTGAACCTTGAGCGTGTCGGCAACGGCAAAGCGGATGCTCGCGTTCGAGATCACGCCCTGGTCGCCCACCTGGCCGCCCGATTCCGCGTAGAACGGCGTGTGGTCGAGCACGACCACGGCGTCCTGGCCCGTCTTCACTTCGTTGACAGACGCGCCGTCGACGTAGAGCGCGACGACCTTCGCGTCGTCGAACACGATCTCTTCGTAGCCGTGGAACGTGGTCTTCGCGCCCGAGTATTCGAGGCCCTGCGTCATCTTGAACTTGCCCGCCGCGCGCGCCTGCTCGCGCTGGCGCGCCATCGCTTCGTCGAACGCCGGCTCGTCGACCGTCACGTTGCGCTCGCGGCACACGTCGGCCGTCAGGTCGAGCGGGAAGCCGTAGGTGTCGTGCAGCTTGAATGCGAGTTCGCCGGAAAGCGTCTTGTGGCCCTTCGCTTCGAGGTCCGCGAGTTCGGCTTCGAGAATCGACATGCCGTGCTCGATGGTCTCGAAGAAGCGCTCCTCTTCCTGGCGCAGCACGTCGGTCACGCGCTGCTGCGCTTCGGCAAGTTCCGGATAGGCCGCGCCCATTTCGGCCACGAGGTCCGCCACCAGCTTGTGGAAGAATGCGCCCTTCTTGCCGAGCTTGTAGCCGTGGCGGATCGCGCGGCGCACGATACGGCGCAGCACGTAGCCGCGACCTTCGTTGCCCGGAATCACGCCGTCGACGATCAGGAACGAGCACGCGCGGATATGGTCGGCAATGACCTTCAGCGAGTTGTTCGTGAGGTCCGGCGTGTTCGTTTCGCGCGCAGCGGCCTTGATGAGGTTCTGGAACAGGTCGATCTCGTAGTTGCTATGCACGTGCTGAAGCACGGCCGCAAGACGCTCGAGACCCATGCCCGTGTCGACGCACGGCTTGGGCAGCGGCGTCATGTTGCCTTGGGCATCGCGGTTGAACTGCATGAACACGAGATTCCAGATCTCGATGAAGCGGTCGCCGTCTTCCTCGGGCGACCCCGGCGGCCCGCCCCAGATCTCCGGGCCGTGGTCGTAGAACACTTCCGTACACGGGCCGCAGGGGCCGGTGTCGGCCATCTGCCAGAAGTTGTCGGAGGCGTAGCGCGCGCCCTTGTTGTCGCCGATGCGGATGATGCGCTCGACCGGTACGCCGATTTCCTTCGCCCAGATGTCGTAGGCTTCGTCGTCTTCCTTGTAGACGGTCACCGTGAGCTTGTCGGCCGGCAGCGCGTAGACCTTCGTGAGCAGTTCCCAGCAGTAGTGGATCGCGTCGCGCTTGAAGTAGTCGCCGAACGAGAAGTTGCCGAGCATCTCGAAGAACGTGTGGTGACGCGCGGTGTAGCCGACGTTCTCGAGGTCGTTGTGCTTGCCGCCCGCGCGCACGCTGCGCTGCGCCGTCGTGGCGCGCGTGTACGGGCGCTTGTCGGTGCCGAGGAACACGTCCTTGAACTGCACCATGCCCGAGTTGGTGAAGAGCAACGTGGGGTCGTTGCCCGGCACGAGGCTCGACGAGCGCACGATCGTGTGGCCCTTCGATTCGAAGAACTTGAGGAATTTCTCGCGGATGTCGGCGGCTTTCATGGCGTGCGTTGGGTCCTTCTCTTGGGGGCGTACGGTGCTCGATCTTTGTCGTGGTCGGGGGCCCGGCTTGCGGCAAAACCCCGGTGCTGAATCGGACGATTATACGGGATCGTCGCGCGCTCGCGGCGGCGCTGCGCGTCCGGGCGACCCCACTGCGCGTGGCCGGGCACGGACCTCGATGTAGCCGGCTCGCGGCTTGTGTTCCGCTTAGCGGAACATCGTACCGAAAATTGGCGCAGGTCACGCCGATCGCTTACCATGGGCGGCATCGGCCAGCGCTCGCGGCCCGCCATAGAACGACATTGGGAAGACATAGCATGGGTGCTCTCAGCCATATCCGCGTACTCGATCTCACCCGCGTCCTCGCCGGACCGTGGTGCGCACAGACCCTCGCCGACTTCGGCGCCGACGTGATCAAGGTGGAGCGCCCCGGCGCCGGCGACGACACGCGGCACTGGGGGCCCCCGTACCTGAAAACCCCCGACGGCGCGGACACCGCCGAAGCCGCCTACTACCTTGCCGCGAACCGCAACAAGCGCTCGGTGACGGTGGACATCGCCACGCCCGAGGGGCAGCGCATCGTGCGCGAACTGGCCGCGCAAAGCGACGTCGTGCTGGAGAACTACAAGGCTGGGCAGCTCAAGAAGTACGGGCTCGACTACGCGTCGCTGCGCGAGGTGAAGCCCGATCTCGTCTACTGCTCCGTGACCGGCTTCGGACAGACGGGGCCCTATGCCTCGCGCGCGGGCTACGACTTCATCGTCCAGGGCATGGGCGGCTTCATGAGCATCACCGGCGAGCGCGACGCGCTGCCGGGCGGCGGCCCGCAAAAAGCCGGCGTGGCGATCGCCGACCTCATGACCGGCATGTACGCGACCATCGCCGTGCTCACGGCGCTCGCCCACCGCGACCGCACGGGCGTTGGCCAGTACATCGACATGGCGCTGCTCGACGTGCAGGTGGCCATGCTCGCGAACATGAACTCGAACTACCTGGCGAGCGGCAAGCCGCCGGCGCGCTGGGGCAATGCGCATCCGAACATCGTCCCCTATCAGGCATTCCAGACGAGCGATAGCTGGATCATCCTGGCCGTGGGCAACGACGGGCAGTTCCGCAAGTTCGTCGAAGTGGCCGGCCGGCCAGAGCTTGCCGACGACGAGCGCTTCGCGACCAATCCGGAACGCGTGCGCCATCGCGAGACGCTCGTGCCGATCGTCGCCGACCTGATCCGCACGCGCGCGAAGGCCGACTGGATCGGCGCGCTCGAAGCCGCGGGCGTGCCGTGCGGGCCGATCAACAACCTCGCGGAAGTGTTCGAGAACGAGCAGGTGATCGCGCGCGCGCTGCAGGTCGATGTGCCGCACCCCTCGGGCGGCACGGCACGGCTCGTGGGCAATCCCATCCGCATGAGCGAGACGCCGCCGCGCGTGGCGAGCCATCCGCCCACGCTCGGCGAGCATACCGATGCGGTACTGCGCGATGTGCTCGGGTATGCGGATGAGCAGGTCGCCGCGCTGCGGGACAAGGGCGTGGTTTGACGCGTGCCTGCGCATAAGCAAGGCCCGGCCGCATAGAGCGACGCGGCCTTCGCCCTATTTTTTCATCGACATCAACCAGTCGATGCCCTGCGGCCAGTCGTCGAGGCCGCTTTCGGCGTTGATGTGCCCGCGCGCGCCGATATCGAACCAGCGGCTTCCCCAGGCCTGCGCGCAGCGCTGCGAAAACGCCACGCCGCAGTAGGGATCGTCGCTGCTCGCGACCACGACGCTCGCGAACGGCAGCGCCGCCAGCGGCACGGGATCGAACCCCCGCGCGTCGCGCGGAAAGTCGGGGCCGTGCGGATCGGGCAGCGCGACCAGCAGCGCGCCGGCCACCTTCGCCCGCGTCGCGGCGCTCGCGTGGCGCGCGGCCCAGTGCGCCACGGTCAGGCAGCCCAGGCTGTGCGCCGCGAGGCGCACGCCGGCGGGCGCGCGTTGCACGGCGGCTTCGAGCGTCGCGCACCACGCCTCGCAGTCCGGGTGCATCCAGTCGGGCATCTGCACCCGCGCAAAGCCCGCGTGCGCGGCCTCCCAGCGCGTCTGCCAGTGTCCGGGCCCTGAGTCCATATAGCCCGGCAGCACCAGCACACGTGTTTCGCTCATCGTCAGCTTCTCCTCGCTTTTTCGTGGTCCACGCGACGATCCGGCACCGGGACTGGCACGGCGGGTCGCGTCAGGTAGAATGGAAGACACCATCGGGTGCCCAATCGCGTGCATTTTGCCTTTTATCGGGCGCCCTCGAACGACTTCCCTTTTCGCATGAATACCGAACGTAAAGACGCTGACCGCACGGACGCGCCTGCGGCATCCAATTTCATCCGCAATATCATCGACGACGACAACCGGTCGGGCAAGTGGGCGCAGCGTGTCGAAACGCGCTTCCCGCCGGAGCCGAACGGCTATCTGCACATCGGCCACGCGAAGAGCATCTGCCTGAACTTCGGCGTCGCGAAAAGCTACGGCGGCGTGTGCCACCTGCGCTTCGACGACACGAATCCTGAGAAGGAAGACATCGAGTACGTCAATTCGATCATCGACGCGGTGACGTGGCTCGGCTTCGAATGGAAGAAGGCCGACCAGGAATACCTCTTCTACGCGAGCGACTACTACGACAAGCTCTACGAGTTCGCCGAACTGCTGATCCAGCGCGGCAAGGCCTACGTGGACAGCCAGTCGCCGGAAGAGATGCGCGCGAACCGCGGCTCGGCCACGGAAGCCGGCACGAACTCGCCGTTCCGCGATCGTTCCGTCGATGAGAACCTCGACCTGTTCCGCCGCATGAAGGCAGGCGAGTTCGAGGAAGGTGCGCACGTGCTGCGCGCGAAGATCGACATGGCGTCGCCGAACTTCAACATGCGCGACCCGGTCATCTATCGCATCCGCTTCGCCCATCACTACCGCACGGGCGACAAGTGGTGCGTGTATCCGATGTACGACTACACGCACTGCATCTCGGACGCGCTGGAGAACATCACGCACTCGCTTTGCACGCTCGAGTTCGAAGATCATCGCCCGCTCTACGACTGGGTGCTCAACGAACTGGCCGACGCCGGCGTGTTCACGCGGCCGCTCCCGCAGCAAATCGAGTTTTCGCGCCTGAACCTCACCTACGCGATCACGAGCAAGCGCAAGCTGCTGCAACTCGTGACCGAAGGCCACGTGGACGGCTGGGACGACCCGCGCATGCCCACCATCGTCGGCGTGCGCCGCCGCGGCTTCACGCCCGAGAGCATCCAGCTCTTTTGCGAGCGCATCGGCGTGACGAAGGTCGATTCGTGGATCGACATGAGCGTGTTCGAAGGCGCGCTGCGCGACGACCTCGACGACAAGGCGCCGCGCACGGCCGCCGTGCTCGACCCGCTCAAGCTCATCATCGACAACTATCCCGAAGGTCAGAGCGAAGACTGCACGGCGCCCGTCCATCCGCATCATCCGGAGCGCGGCCTGCGCACGTTCCCGATCTCGCGCGAGCTGTGGATCGAGCGGGAGGACTTCAACGAGACGCCTCCGAAGGGCTATTTCCGCCTGTTCCCGGGCAACAAGGTGCGCCTGCGCTACGGCTTCGTGATCGAGTGCACGGGCGCGGACAAGGACGAGAACGGCAACGTGATCGCCGTGCACTGCAACTACTTCCCGGACAGCAAGTCGGGCACGGAAGGCGCGAACAACTACAAGGTGAAGGGCAACATCCACTGGGTGAGCGCGGCGCATGCGTGTCCGGCGGAAGTGCGCCTCTACGACCGCCTGTTCCGCGAAGAGCAGCCGGATGCGGGCGGCCGCGACTTCCTCGAAGCGCTCAACCCGGACTCGAAGCGCGTCGTGCAGGCGTATCTGGAGCCGGGCGCACGCGACGCCGCGCCCGAAGACCGCTATCAGTTCGAGCGCCACGGCTACTTTGTCGCCGACCGCTACGATTCGAAACCGGGTGCGCCGGTGTTCAACCGCATCGTCGGCCTGCGCGACAGCTGGGGCAAGTAAGGTACGCGCTGCGCGCCCACATAAGCAAAAGCCCGCACGGATTCGTGCGGGCTTTTGTGAGAGGGGCAGTCTGACCGAAACAGCCCGATCGGCTTACGCTGATCGGGCTGTTTCCTTTTCGGAGATCGTCATGGACACACTCCCGTTGATCGGATCGACCCTTGGCGAGCTCTGCTTCCACGCGCCTCGCCCGTTCACTCGTCGGTGTACACCACGCGATACGGAATGCCGATCTTGCCCCATTCTGCCGCTTCCTGAACGAGGTTGTAGTCGGTCAGCGGATTGTTCTGGACCCAGGCGTTGGGCAGCAGCACCTCATAGCCATTGCCCTCTTCTTCTACCTTGATGTGCGGCAGGCCGACGTCGGCGCGGCGGCGGCACAGCAGCGCGGCGAGCCGCAGGCAGAAGAGCAGCGGCCACTCCACGTCGCGTGTCTGCGAGAGCTTGCCGAGCTTGCCCACGTGGCCGAGCACGAGCGCGGCGAGGCGCGCCTGGTCGGTACGCGAGAAGCCGGGCATGTCGGCATTGCTGGCGATGTACGCCGAGTGCTTGTGATACGCGCTGTGCGAGATGGAGAGCCCGATCTCGTGCAGCGACGCCGCCCACGAGATGAACATGCGGTTCTCTTCGCGGCGCTCCTCGTCGGGCTCCTCGAACTGGTCGTAGAACTTCACGGCGAGATCGCCGATGCGCCCCGCCTGCGCGCGGTCCACGCCGTAGCGGCGCATGAAACCTTCCACCGTCACCGTGCGCATGTCCTCGTGCTGCGAACGGCCGAGCAGGTCATAGAGCACGCCGAGGCGCAGCGCGCCGTCCGTGGTGTCGACGTAGTCGATACCGAGCTCGTCGAATACCGCGATCATGATCGAGAGCCCGCCCGCCAGCACCGGCACGCGATCGGGCTTGAGCGCGACGAGCTTGAGCCGGTTCACGTTCTCGGCCTTGATGAGCGCGCGCTTCAGGCGTTCGAGGCCGCCGCGCGAGATGCCGTGCGTCACGCCCGCATCGTTGAAACCGTTGGCCTCGACGAGTTCCGCGAGCGCGCGCGCCGTGCCCGAGGAACCGATGGCCTGGTCCCAGCCGGTCGTGCGGTAGTCGGAGGAAATGATCTGGATTTCGCGCGTGGCCGCGAGTTCGGCCTGGCGCATCGTGTATTCGTCGACGTTGCCCGAGGGGAAGAACTGCCGGCTATGGCTCACGCAGCCGATATACAGGCTTTCCATCCGGATCGGCGTGTAGTGCGCACCGATGATGAATTCGGTCGAGCCGCCGCCGATGTCCACCACGAAGCGTTTACCCGCGCTCGCCGGCACCGAGTGCGCGGCGCCCGCGTAGATGAGGCGCGCCTCTTCGCGGCCGGCGATCACCTCGATCGGGAAGCCGAGCGCCGCTTCGGCCTCGGCGAGGAACTCGCCCGCGTTCTTGGCGACGCGCAGCGTGTTGGTCGCCACCGCGCGCACCTGATCGGGATGAAAGTCGCGCAGGCGCTCGCCGAAGCGCTTGAGCGCGTCCCAGCCGCGCACCTGCGAGGCGCGGTCGAGCAGCTTGTCTTTCGACAGGCCTGCTGCAAGCCGCACCGGCTCGCGCAATGCATCCACCGGATAGATCTGGCTGCCGGCATCGGTCTCTTCGACGCGCCCAACGATCAGACGAAAGCTGTTCGAGCCGAGATCGACGGCGGCAAGCAGGTGGGGATTCGTTACCATCAGGGGGGCGGGCTCCGTGCGTGCGTACATCGACGAACGCGCGGCCATACGGGCTTGCTGCTCCGCGGCCGCACTGTCCAAATGCGATATTTTAAGCGTAGCCGACTTCACCATGTCGCTCCTCGCGCGGGTCAACCAGGGACTTTTACCCAGGGTGCATGTTCGCTACGCGAGTTGTCGATTTCATGAAAATGCGGCGTAAAATTTATGACACATCAAAAGTCATATTAAAGTCATATTACTGTGAGAATTTCCGAGCGTCCGTTCGAATCACTCCCCGATATTCCTTTTTCATTGCCAATGTCCATCCGCTACCCTTTGCTTAACCGCGAGCTGGGCATACTGGGATTCAACGAGCGCGTGCTGGCACAGGCGTCCGATCCCGCTGTTCCTTTGCTGGAGCGCCTGCGCTTCATCTGCATCACCAGCAGCAACCTCGACGAATTCTTCGAAGTCCGCATGGCCGGGCTCCAGGAACAGATGCGCGACAACCCGGGCGTGCTCTCGCCCGACGGCATGTCGCTGCAGCACGTGTACGACCTCGTGGTCGAGCGCGCGCAGCGTCTCGTGCATCGCCAGTACCGCATGCTGCACGACACGGTGCTGCCCGCGCTAGAGCAGGAAAGCATCTATTTTCACGGCACCGACGCCTGGAACGAGGCGCAAACCGCCTGGGCGCGCAAATACTTCTTCGACGAACTGCTGCCCGTGCTCACGCCGATCGGCCTCGATCCTGCCCACCCGTTCCCGCGCGTGCTCAACAAGAGCCTGAATTTCGTGGTGGAGCTCGAAGGTAAGGACGCCTTCGGACGTCAGGCCGTAATGGGCATCGTGCAGGCGCCGCGCGCGCTGCCGCGCCTCGTGCGCATGCCGCAGGAACTCTCGGGCTTCCAGCACGGTTTCGTGCTGCTCGGCTCGCTGCTGCAACGCTTCGTGGGCGAGCTGTTCCCGAGTCTCGTCGTGCGCAGCTGCAATCAATTCCGCATCACGCGCAACAGCGAACTCTTTGTCGACGAAGACGAAATCACCAATCTGCGCGTGGCGCTGCAGGGCGAACTGCCCGCGCGCCATCTCGGCAATGCGGTGCGGCTCGAAGTGTCGGCGGAAACGCCCGCGCATCTCGTGAAGCGTCTGCTCGACGAAAGCGGCCTCAACGAGAAGGACTGCTATTTCGTCGATGGACCCGTGAATCTCGTGCGTCTCATGCAGTTGCCCGAGATGGTGGATCGCCCCGACCTCAAGTTCGTGCCGCACGTGCCCGCCATTCCGCAGCGCATCGCCGCGAACAGCAACATGTTCGATGTGATCGACCAAGGCGACGTGCTGCTGCATCACCCGTACGAGAGCTTCCAGCCGGTGCTCGAACTATTGCTGCAGGCCGCGAACGATCCGAACGTGGTCGCGATCAAGCAGACGATCTACCGCACCGGCACCGATTCGCCGCTCATGGACGCGCTCATGCAGGCCGCGCGCAACGGCAAGGAAGTGACGGTGGTCGTGGAGCTGCTCGCGCGCTTCGACGAAGAAACCAACATCAACTGGGCCGCGCAGCTCGAAGCCGTGGGCGCGCACGTGGTGTACGGCGTGGTGGGCCACAAGTGCCATGCCAAGATGATGCTGATCGTGCGCCGCGTGGCCGTGAACGGTCGCATGGTACTGCGTCGCTACGTCCACCTCGGCACGGGCAACTACCATCCGCGCACGGCGCGTCTTTACACCGACTTCGGCCTCATGACCTCGGAGCCGAAGATGTGCGAGGACGTTCACCACGTCTTCCAGCAGCTCACGGGCATCGGCGGCGAGCTGCAACTGCACGATCTGTGGCAGTCGCCGTTCACGCTGCATCCGAAGATGATCGAGGCGATCCGCGCCGAGGCCGAGGCTGCGCGCCAGGGCAAGAAGGCGCGCATCGTCGCCAAGATGAATGCGCTGCTCGAGCCCACGGTAATCGATGAGCTGTACGAAGCATCGCAGGCCGGCGTGAAAATCGACCTCATCATCCGCGGCGTGTGCTCGCTGCAGCCCGGCGTGCCCGGGCTCTCGGAGAACATCACGGTGCGCTCGATCGTCGGGCGTTTTCTGGAACACCATCGCATCTACTACTTCTATGCGGGCGGCAAGGAAGACGTCTATCTGTCGAGCGCCGACTGGATGGATCGCAACCTGTTCCGGCGCGTCGAAGTGGCGTTCCCGATTCGTGACCGCAGGCTCAAGCGCCGCGTGATCGCCGAAGGTCTGTCGTGCTTTCTCGGCGACAACCAGTCGGCCTGGCTCATGCAGAGCGACGGCCACTATCGCCGGCGCCGTGCTGGCAAGGCCGTGCGCAATGCGCAGTTGAATCTGCTCGCGAAGTTCTGCCCTTGATGGCTTGACGGGCTGGTCGCGCTGGACGAAAAAATGCCGCTTCCCGGGAAGCGGCATTTTCGTTTGCACTGGCTGCGGCGCTTACACCGGCGCGGGCTGCCTTCTCGTCGTACGCGCGGTCGGGAAGCGCACCGTGAACGTGCTGCCCCGCCCTTCTTCGCTCTTCACTTCGAGCGCTGCATCATGGCGTTGCAGCACGTGCTTCACGATGGCGAGGCCCAGCCCCGTGCCGCCCGTGTCGCGCGAGCGGCTGCGATCCACGCGATAGAAGCGCTCGGTCAGGCGCGGAATATCGGCGGCTGGAATGCCCAGTCCGCTGTCGGTGACCGAGAACACCGCACTGCCTTGCTCCATGCGCCAGCTCAGGTGCACCGAGCCACCCTCCGGCGTATAGCGCACCGCATTGGTCGCGAGATTGCCGAGCGCGCTCAGGATCTCGGTTTCGGAGCCCGTAACGCTCAAGCCATCGTCGAAATCGGCCGTGATGCGGTGATGGCCGCCCGACAGGTTCTCCGCGTCCTCACGCACGTGTCCGAGTACCGCGCGCATATCGACCATCTGGTCGTCGGGCTGACGCGCCTCGCCTTCGAGTTTGGCCAGCACCAGCAGATCGGTGACGATGTGGCGCATGCGCGAGGCCTGTTGCTCCATCAACTCCAGATAGCGGGTGCGCTCGGCTTCGCCCAGCGGCAGTTCGCGCATCGTCTCGAGGAAGCCCGAGAGCACGGTGATCGGCGTCTTCAATTCGTGGGAGACGTTGGCCACGAAGTCGCGCCGCATGGCGTCGGTACGCTCGAGTTCGGTGATGTCCTGCGAGAGCACGAGCTTACGGTTCTCGCCGTACGGAAACACCTGCACCGAAATCACATTCTGACGCTTCGCGCCCATGCCCCGCATGATGAGCATGTCCGTGTAGTCGTGCGAATTGAGATAGCGCACGAAGTCGGGCTGGCGCACGAGATGCGTGATGTGCTGGCGCAGATCGCGTTTCGCGTCGAGACCGAAGTGGACTTCGGAGATCGCGTTGCACCATTCGATCTGATCGTGATCGTCGAGCATGGCGACGCCGTTGGGCGACGCCTGAATCGCCTGGATGAAGCGCGAATGCTGCTGCTCGACCTGGCGCACCTGGGCGTGCCAGCGCTTCGCGAGCTTGTGCAGACGGTAATAGATTTCGCCCCAGATGCCGGGGGCGCTCGGCACTTCGCCATAGACCGGCGCGTCGAGCAGGCGCCAGAGGCGCTGCTTGTGGAACGTGCCGAAGAGCATTTGAGCGAGCAGCGCCAGCACGGCCACGCTCAGTGCGATCTTGACGCCGAAGATCGCGCCAATGCCCGCGCATACGAGCGCGAGCAACGCGATCGATACGAGGGAGCGCACCCAGATGATGTTCATGATCCTGCGATCGAAGGTAGATACGGTCGGATGCGGGCACGCGACATCTTGTGACCACCGCTGCGGTCACGGTGGATTCCAATCAGCCGCGCCGCCCGGTGACTCACCCTGCGGCGCTGCCGTGGAACGGGCTCAGGCGCTCTTCGCGAGACGGTAGCCGCTGCCGCGCACCGTTTCGATCATAGCATCGCACCCCGCCGGCTTTAGCGCGGCACGCAGACGCTTGATATGCACGTCAACGGTGCGCTCTTCGACGAACACGTGATCGCCCCACACCTGGTCGAGCAGCTGCGTGCGGCTGTGCACGCGCTCGGGGTGCGTCATGAAGAAGTGCAGCAGGCGGAACTCGGTGGGACCGAGATCGAGCTTGATCTCCGAGCCATCGGCCGCCGCCGCCACGCGGTGCGTGGCCGGATCGAGCTTCAGTCCGTTGATCGCCACGACGTCTTCGGTGAGCTGCGGCGCGCGGCGGCGCAGCACCGCCTTGATACGCGCCATCAGCTCCTTCGGCGAGAACGGCTTCGTCACGTAGTCGTCGGCGCCGATCTCGAGACCGAGCACCTTGTCCTGCTCGTCGCCGCGCGCGGTCAGCATGATGATGGGGATATGCTTCGTGCGCTCGTTGTTGCGCAGGTCGCGCGCGAAGGTGACGCCGGACTTGCCCGGCAACATCCAGTCGAGCAGGATGAGATCGGGCAGCACGTCGCTGATCAGGTTCTGCGCCTGCTCCGCGTTGTAGGCGCGGATCGGGCAATGGCCTGCGTGCTGCAGGTTCACCGAAATCAGCTCGGAAATGGCGGGCTCATCTTCGATGACGAGAATGCTGCTAGGCATCGGCACCTCTTGACCTTGTTACCTGAAAGTTAGCTGAGTGCTTCGCGTTCGAGCGCGTCGCGCGACTTGTGCCGCACGTCCGTGCCCTTCACGATGTAAATGATGAATTCCGCGATGTTCTTCGCGTGGTCGCCGATCCGCTCGATCGCCTTGGCGATGAACAGATAGTCGAGGCCCACCGAGATCGTGCGCGGATCTTCCATCATGTAGCTCACGAGCTTGCGCACGAAGGCGCGGAATTCCTCGTCGATCGCCTTGTCGTCGCGCACGATCTGCGCGGCCGCCACGGTGTCGAGGCGCGCGAACGCGTCGAGCGCGCGGCGCAGGATCGACACGGCCATCTCGCCCGAGACCTTGATTTCGGCGATGTTGACGGTGCGCGAGGCGCCGTCTTCCATCAGGCGCTTGGTGCGCTTGGCGATCTTCTCGGCTTCGTCGCCGGCGCGCTCGAGATTCGTGATCGTCTTGGAGATCGCGAGCACGAGGCGCAGGTCGCGCGCGGCGGGCTGGCGGCGCGCGATGATGTTGCTGCACTCCTCGTCGATCTCGACTTCCATCGTGTTGAGGCGGTCTTCAGCAGCGATCACGCGATCGGCGGCGGCGCCGTCGAACTCGTTCAGGGCCTGCATCGCCGTGATGATCTGCGATTCGACTAGGCCGCCCATTTCGAGGACCTTCGACGAAATCAGATTGAGGTCGGCATCGAACTGGCTGGACAGGTGTTTGTCGGACATGGTTTCCTCGCTGCGTCGTCGGTCAGCCGAAACGGCCCGTGATGTAGTCTTCCGTTTCCTTGCGGACCGGCTTGATGAAGATCTTCTCGGTGTCGCCGAATTCGATCAGCTCGCCGAGATACATATACGCAGTGTAGTCCGAACAACGCGCGGCCTGCTGCATGTTATGGGTGACGATCACCACCGTGTAGTCGCTCTTCAGCTCGGCGATGAGCTCCTCGATGCGGCCCGTCGAAATCGGGTCGAGCGCCGAGCACGGCTCGTCGAGCAGCAGCACTTCGGGGCGGATGGCAATGCCGCGCGCGATGCACAGGCGCTGCTGCTGGCCGCCCGAGAGGCCGTAGCCGCTCTGACCCAGCTTGTCCTTCACTTCGTTCCAGAGCGCGGCCTTCGTGAGCGCCCACTCGACGCGGTCATCCATTTCCGGACGCGAGAGCGATTCGAACATCTTCACGCCGAACGCGATGTTGTCGTAAATCGACATCGGGAACGGGGTCGGCTTCTGGAACACCATGCCGATGCGTGCGCGCAGCAGCGAGATGTCGCGCTTCGACGTGAGCAGGTTCTCGCCGTCCATGACGATTTCGCCCTCGGCGCGCTGCTCCGGATAGAGCGCGTACATCTTGTTGAAAGTCCGCAGCAGCGTGGACTTGCCGCAGCCCGACGGGCCGATGAACGCGGTCACCTTGCCTTCGGGGATCTGCAGGTTGATGTTCTTCAGGGCGTGATATTTGCCGTAGAAGAAGTTCAGGTCCTTCACTTCGATCTTCGGCGTGCCGAGCGCCTGCGCTGGCGCGTGATGGGCGGGTTCCGCGGGTTGGAAACCCGTTGCCGGCGACGCAGCTTGCCCGGCGCTCTTGAGGTGAGTCTCTGCCATGTTCATCGGGTACTCCGCCCTGGATTACTTGTTCGAAAAGACCGTGCGCGCGAGGATATTCAGACCCAGCACGCCCAGTGTGATCAGGAAAACGCCGGCCCACGCAAGCGATTGCCACTGCGCAAACGGGCTCATCGCAAACTTGAAGATCGTGACCGGCAGGTTCGCGATCGGTTGATTCATGTTCGTGGTGAAGAACTGGTTCGACAGCGCCGTGAAGAGCAGCGGCGCCGTTTCGCCGGCAATCCGGGCGACCGCCAGCAGCACGCCCGTCACGATGCCGGCGATCGAAGCCTTCAGCGTGATCGACATCACCATCTTCCACTTCGGCGTGCCGAGCGCGAATGCCGCCTCGCGCAGATTGTTCGGCACGAGCTTGAGCATGTTTTCGGTCGTGCGGATCACGATCGGGATCTGCAGGAGCGCCAGGGCGATCGCGCCGGCCCAGCCGCTGAAGTGCCCCATCTTCGCGACGACGAGCGCGTAGACGAACAGACCGACGACGATCGAAGGCGCCGACAGCAGAATGTCGTTGATGAAACGCGTGACGCTCGCGAGCCAGCTTTTCTGGCCGTATTCCGCGAGATAGATGCCTGCGAGAATGCCGATCGGCGTGCCGACGAAGGTTGCAGCCGCAACGAGTATCAGGCTGCCGACGATCGCGTTGGCGAGACCGCCGCCATCGGTGTTCGGCGGCGGCGTGGACTGCGTGAACAGCTCCAC
The DNA here is from genome assembly GCF_000739815.1 of Paraburkholderia mimosarum LMG 23256 = NBRC 106338. GTDB lineage: Bacteria > Pseudomonadota > Gammaproteobacteria > Burkholderiales > Burkholderiaceae > Paraburkholderia > Paraburkholderia mimosarum. The sequence continues at coordinate 21,771 of NZ_BBJJ01000011.1, read as the reverse complement.
CGAAAGACCGCCGATGCCGAGCGACAGCGTCGTGTAGAGAATCCACACGAGCCAGAGCAGGCCAAACGCCATTGCGGCGAGCGAGCACGTGAGCGCGATCGCGTTGGTGATGCGGCGACGGCGTTGCAGCTTGCCGCGCATGCGGTCCAGTTCGGGCCCGTAAATCGCACCCGGAATCTTCATCAGCGGTTCGCTCATCGCGCACCCTCCGCTTTTTCAAGGCGCAGCAACATGACCTTCGAGATCGACAGCACGATGAACGTGATCACGAACAGGATCAGGCCGAGTTCCATCAGCGCGGCCGTGTGCAGGCCCGGGCTCGCTTCCGCGAACTCGTTGGCGAGCGCCGAGGTGATGCTGTTGCCCGGTGAAAAGAGCGACACGTTGTCGAGCAGATTGGTATTGCCGATCACGAACGTGACGGCCATCGTTTCGCCGAGCGCGCGCCCGAGCCCGAGCATGACGCCGCCGATCACGCCGGTCTTGGTGAAGGGCAGCACGATCTTCCACATCACTTCCCAGGTCGTGCAGCCGATGCCGTAGGCCGACTCCTTGAGCAGCACGGGCGTGACTTCGAACACGTCGCGCATGACCGAGGCGATGTACGGAATGATCATGATCGCGAGGATCACGCCGGCGCAGAGAATGCCGATGCCGATGGGCGCGCCCTTGAACAGCGCGCCGACGATCGGCATGCCGCCCAGCAGCGCGCCGAGGGGCTTTTCGAACCATTGCGCGAAGATCGGCGCAAACACGAGCAGACCCCACATCCCGTAGACGATCGACGGGATGGCGGCGAGCAGCTCGATGGCGATGCCGAGCGGCCGGCGCAGCCACGCGGGCGAGAGCTCAGTGAGAAAGAGCGCAATGCCGAAGCTCACAGGCACGGCGATGATGAGCGCGATGAGCGAGGTGGCGATCGTGCCGTAGATGGGCACGAGCGCGCCGAACTGCTCACTGGGAGGATCCCAGTCGGCAGTCCAGAGGAATGCGAGACCGAACTTCTGGATCGTCGGCAACGAGGCGACGAGCAGCGATACGATGATGCCGCCGAGCAGCAGCAACGTGACGATGGCGGCGAGGCGTGCGAGGCCGCCGAAAATGATGTCCCCTGCCGGGCTGGGCGCTCTTTGCTGCGCAGCGTTGCCGGATGGGTTCGACACGAGCGGGACGTCGGACATGGTGACCTGGGTTCCATTTGCCGCGAGCGCGGGGCTCACGACGTTGACGCAGCCGTGAGACTGCGGATCGCCCGACTTCCGGCCACTATGGCTGACGACTGGACCGGAGGGCGGGCGGCACATCATGGACAGCGCATTCAGGCAAGCCACAAGCGAACAGGCCGCGCGCGTCACGCGGCGGCCCTTTTTACGCTTGCCTGACGCCTTGCTTACTCAGCGACCGGCTTGCCGCTCGCGTCCTTGACCTTCTCCTTCCACTGCGCCTTGATTTCGCTCACAACCGAAGGCGGCAGCGAGATGTAGTCGAGGCTGTCAGCAGCCGGCGTGCCGTTCTTGAACGCCCAGTCGAAGAACTTGAGCGTTTCCTTGCCCTGTTCCGGCTTGTCCTGCGCCGTATGCAGCAGCACGAAGGTCGCGCCGACGACCGGCCATGCGTCCTTGCCTGGCTCGTTCGTGAGGATCTGGTAGAACGACTTCTTCCAGTCCGCGCCGGCAGCGGCGGCCTTGAACGTTTCGGTGTCCGGCTGAACGACGGCGCCCGCCTCGTTCTTCATGGCAGTGTAGACCATGTGATTTTGCTTGGCGTACGCCCACTCGACGTAGCCGATCGCGCCCGGCAGGCGCTGAACGAAGGCGGCGACGCCGTCGTTGCCCTTGCCGCCCGTACCCGTCGGCCAGTTCACGGTCGTGCCTTCGCCGACCTTGCTCTTCCACTCGGGGTTGACCTTCGAGAGGTAGTTCGTCCAGATGAAGCTGGTGCCCGAACCATCGGCGCGGCGGACCACGGCGATGTCGAGATCAGGCAACTTGACCTTCGGGTTCAGTGCGACGATGGCCGGATCGTTCCACTTCTTGATCTTGCCGAGGTAGATGTCGCCGAGCACCGGGCCCGACAGCGTGATTTCGCCAGCCTTGACGCCCGGAACGTTGATCGCCGGCACGACGCCGCCCACCACCGTCGGGAACTGGAACAGACCGGCCTTGGCCAGATCTTCGTCCTTCAGCGGGGCGTCAGAGCCCGCGAAGTCGACGGTCTTGGCCTGAATCTGCTTGATGCCGCCCGACGAGCCGATGCCCTGGTAGTTCACCTTGCCGCCACCCGACTTTTGATAGGCATCCGCCCATTTCGTATAGATCGGTGCTGCGAAGGTGCTACCCGCGCCGGTGATGTCTGCAGCGTGGGCTGCGATCGCGAAGAGCGCGCCAGCAACGCCAGCGAGCGCGGTTTGCATCAATTTCATGAGACCTCCAGTGTGTGAGCGGGATAACGACACCGCGAAGCTTAGGGGGTCTCTGTGACAGTACTGTGACGGTTCATGAAGCAAACGTGACAGTTCGATTACCGACTGAAAGGCGGGGGATGGCGCGAAGAATGCGCGCTTACCGGCAATTGCGGCGAGGCCTGCAAGGAGAGTGACAGCAGTGAAGGCCGCCCGGCGGGGCTTTCGTGTCAGTCGGGAAATCGTCGGAAGTTTTCGAGGAATCCCTCGAATAATGTTAGCGAACGATGTTTTTTATGTTTTAAACGTTTGCCCGAATCTGCGTGTCATCGAAAAAAAACACGGAAAAAACGCGCGCATGCCGTTCCAGCATCGCGCGCGTGGGATCGGTATGCGATCGGCCAGCCTGGCTGACGATCACGCGATAGCACGCTTGACCACGCCTGCGATCGCCTCGGCGTAGTGCACCACGTCGCGCTCCTCGCGGGCCTCTACCATCACGCGCAGCACCGGCTCCGTGCCCGAGGCGCGGATCAGTACGCGGCCCTTGCCCTTCAGTTCCGCCTCGGCGGAGGCGATCGACTGCTGGATCGCGGCGTTGCCTTTCCAGTCGGCGCCCTGCGCAATGCGCACGTTGATGAGCTTCTGGGGGAACAGCGTCACGCCGTCGAGCAGTTGCGCCAAAGTCTGGCCGCTGCGCTTCATCGCGGCGAGCACGAGCAGCGCAGAGACGATGCCGTCGCCGGTCGTGTGGCGATCGAGCGAGAGAATATGGCCCGAGCCTTCCGCGCCCAGTTGCCAGCCGTGCTCGCGCAGTTGCTCCAGCACGTAGCGGTCACCCACATTCGCCCGCACGAACTGCACGCCGAGGCGCGCGAGCGCCTGCTCGACCGAGAGATTGGTCATGAGCGTGCCCACCGCGCCTTCCACCTTGCCGTCGGTCGCGATGCGGTCCTTCACGAGCACGTAGAGCAGTTCGTCGCCGTTGTAGAGGCGCCCTTGTGCATCCACGACTTGAAGACGGTCGGCGTCGCCATCGAGCGCGATGCCGAGGTTGGCGTGATTCGCGCGCACCGCGCGCACGAGCGCGTCGGGCGAGGTCGCACCCACGCCGTCGTTGATGTTGAAGCCGTTCGGCGACACCCCGATCGGAATGACATCCGCGCCCAGTTCGTGGAACACGTGCGGCGCAATGTCATACGCCGCGCCGTTGGCACAGTCGATCACGAGCTTCAGACCGCGCAGATTGAACGCCTGCGGGAACGTGCTCTTGCAGAACTCGATGTAGCGCCCGCCCGCGTCGTCGAGCCGTCGCGCGCGGCCAAGCTGCTCGGAAGGCGCGCAGTCCAGCGGCTGCTCGAGTTGCTCCTCGATCTGCGTCTCGACCTCGTCGGGCAGCTTGTTGCCGTCCGCGGAGAAGAACTTGATGCCGTTGTCGTAATAGGGATTGTGCGATGCGCTGATCACGACGCCCGCGGCAAGCCGCAGCGCACGTGTGAGATAGGCAATGCCGGGCGTCGTCATCGGGCCGGCCAGCATCACGTCGACGCCAGCGGCCGAAAGCCCCGCTTCCAGCGACGCCTCGAGCATATAGCCCGAAATGCGCGTGTCCTTGCCGATCAGCACGGACGGACGCGGCCCCGAAGCCGCCGCCGAACCCGCGAGCACCTTGCCCGCGGCGTAGCCAAGGCGCAGCACGAAGTCAGGCGTGATCGGCGCCTCGCCGACCTTGCCGCGTACCCCATCAGTTCCGAAATAACGACGTCCCATTTTTCTATCCCTCGGTTTGGTGCTGTCTTGTACTGTACGTAGCCACCGTGACATGCGCCGGTGCGCTCAGGTGCGCTCTGGTGCGCTCAGGTGCGCCCTGGTGCGCCCTGGTGCATTTGGCGCCGGCAAGCGTCTATCCGGTCAGTGGCTCAACCTCGCCCGGCCGGCGCGCCGGCGCCCATCGCATTGCGCATCGCTGCCCAGACCTTGAGGGCATCCACAGTGGGCGCGACGTCGTGTACGCGGATGATTGCCGCGCCCCGCTCTGCCGCGCACACGGCTGCCGCCACGCTCGCCGCCACCCGCTCGCTCGCGGGTCGGTTCACGAGTGCGCCCAGCATCGATTTGCGCGACATGCCGGCGAGTATCGGATACGGCGCCTTGCCGCTCGGGACCTCGGGCGCCGTCTCGGGCAGGTGCGCGAGCAGCGCGTAATTGTGCTCCACCACCGACTTGCCGAAGCCAAAGCCCGGATCCACGCTGATCCGCGCCTTCGCCACGCCCGCCGCTTCGAGTTCGGCGCAACGCTGCTCGAGAAATTCGCGCACCTCGCGCACGACGTCCGCATAGTTGGGCTCGGACACCTGCATCGTCTGCGGCTCGCCCAGCATGTGCATCACGCACAATCCGCAGTCGCTGCCGCGTATGGCTTCGATCGCGCCGGGCATCCGGAAGCCCCAGATGTCGTTGATCATGTCCGCGCCGGCCGCGAGCGCCGCGCGCATGACCTCGGGCTTGTACGTGTCGATGGAGAGCGGCACGTTCGCGGCCTTGAGCTTCTCCACGAGCGGAATCACGCGCGCGAGTTCCTCGTCGAGCGGTACCGGAGGCGCCCCCGGCCGCGTCGATTCGCCGCCAATATCGATGATGTCGACGCCGTCGAGCATCATCTGCTCGGCGCGGCGCAGCGCGTCACCGAAAGCGAGATAGCGGCCGCCATCGGAAAACGAGTCCGGCGTGGCATTGAGGATGCCCATGACGAGCGGACGTTCGAAAGTCAGCGTGAAGCGGCCGCACGCGAGCGGTTCGGGTGGAAGATTACCCTGCGAGATGATGTTGGGCACGTCAAGAAACGTCAGAAGTGTAACGGGATGTGGTGGGCCGGCATGCCGCGCGCACCAGAAATGCAAAGGGCCGGTGTGAACATCACACCGGCCCGCAACTTTACTCGATAAGGATCACGCCGGTGCGGTGGCACTACCCGGCTTGACCTCGGTGCCCGGGCTACCGCCCGACGACGCGTCGCCCGGCGACGGCGTGCTCTTCGGCGAGCGCGGCGGACGGCCGGCCATGATGTCGTTGATCTGCTCGGCGTCGATCGTTTCCCACTCCATGAGCGCGGCGGTCATGGCTTCGACCTTGTCGCGGTTCTCGTCGAGCAGACGCTTCGCGAGGTTGTACTGCTCGTCGAGCACCCGGCGGATTTCCGCGTCGACCTTCTGCTGCGTGGCTTCCGAAATCGCGCGCGTGAAGCCCTTGCCGAACGGACCGCTGTCACTGTCGTCGTCGGCGTAGACCATCGGTCCGAGCGCGTCGGTCATGCCGAAACGCGTGACCATTGCGCGAGCCGTTTGCGTCGCCTTGTTGAAGTCGTCGGACGCGCCCGTGCTGATCAGGTTCATGAACAGCTCTTCCGCCACACGGCCGCCGAACAGGATAGCCAGACGATCCAGCAGATAGTCCTTCGAGTAGGTCTCGTTGTCGTGTTCGGGCAGCTGCCACGTCACGCCCAGCGCACGGCCGCGCGGAATGATCGTGACCTTGTGCACCGGATCGGCCTTCGGCAGCAGCTTCGCGATGACCGCATGGCCCGACTCGTGATATGCCGTGGCGCGCTTCGCCTCTTCGCGGATCACGGCCGACTTGCGCTCCGGACCCATGAAGATCTTGTCCTTCGCGTCCTCGAAATCCTGCATCTCGACGATGCGCTTGCCGCGGCGCGCCGCGAAGAGCGCAGCTTCGTTCACCAGGTTGGCGAGGTCGGCGCCCGAGAAGCCCGGCGTGCCGCGCGCGATGACGGCTGCGTCTACGTCGTTGGCGATCGGCACCTTGCGCAGGTGCACCTTCATGATCTGCTCGCGGCCACGAATGTCCGGGAGGCCGACATAAACCTGACGGTCGAAACGGCCCGGACGCAGCAGCGCCTTGTCGAGCACGTCCGAACGGTTGGTTGCCGCGATCACGATGACGCCCGAGTTCGCCTCGAAGCCGTCCATCTCCACCAGCATCTGGTTCAGCGTCTGCTCGCGCTCGTCGTTGCCGCCGCCCATGCCGGCGCCGCGATGGCGGCCGACCGCGTCGATTTCGTCGATGAACACGATGCACGGTGCATGCTTCTTGGCCTGTTCGAACATGTCGCGCACGCGGGCCGCGCCCACGCCGACGAACATTTCGACGAAGTCGGAACCCGAGATGCTGAAGAACGGCACCTTCGCCTCGCCGGCAATGGCACGTGCCAGCAGCGTCTTACCGGTGCCCGGAGGGCCGACCAGCAGCACGCCGCGCGGGATGCGCCCGCCCAGCTTCTGGAACTTTTGCGGATCGCGCAGGAAGTCGACGAGCTCGGACACTTCTTCCTTGGCTTCGTCGCAGCCCGCGACGTCGGAGAAGTTGACGGCGTTGTTGTTCTCGTCGATCAGGCGGGCGCGCGATTTACCAAACGAAAACGCCCCGCCTTTGCCGCCCCCCTGCATCTGTCTCATCATGTAGAACCAGAACACGATGATGAGGATGGTTGGCCCGAGGTAGTACAACGCGGAGACGAGCGCGTTCGGCTCTTCATCGGCCTTGCCGCTCACCTGCACGCCATATTTCATCAGGTCGCCGACCATCCAGATGTCGCCCGGGGAGACGATCTGGTATTTCTGGCCATCAGCCGGAGTGACCGTGAGGTTCCGCCCCTGCACCACGACGCTCTTGACCTTGCCGTTTCTCGCGTCGTCCATGAACTGCGAATAGGAAACGCCTTCCTGGACACGGGGCTTGTCGAACTGCTTGAACACCGTAAACAGCACCAGTGCGATTACCAGCCACACCGCTGCCTTCGAAAACATGTTGTTGTTCAAAGCACCACTCCTTCACTCATAGATGGGCGCCTACATTCGCCTTGCGACACCATCAAAGCATTCTAATCCAGTACAAGGCCCCCTGCCATAAGGTTTCACTACCGCAGGAATAGCCTCGGCGCCTTGCCCTGACTGCGTCTTGCACGCGTCTGACAGTCGGTTTCGCGTTATGTACCGCAATCGCGCCCTGTTTAACGGGGGCGCTTCAAGTGTTTACCCAATATAAACGTTTCGGACGATTTGTCGCGCGACGCCTTCGGTTTGCGCGCGGCTACGACCTTGAACTGTTGCTTGAACTTCTCGACGATCTGGCTGTAACCGCTGCCGTGGAAACATTTGACTAAAAGGGCCCCTTCGGACTTCAGATGATTCTGCGAAAACTCGAGCGCAAGGTCGCACACGTGTTCGATCCGTGCCGCGTCGGCCGACGCGACCCCCGAGAGATTGGGCGCCATGTCCGAAATTACAAGATCGACCGGGCGGCCACCCACCAATTCTTCGAGTTGCGCAAGCACGTCGTCTTCGCGAAAGTCGCCTTGCAGGAACTGGACGTCGGCGATGGGTTCCATCGGCAGAATGTCGAGCGCGATGATCGTGCCGTCGATCCCGCCCTGCCGCTGCTCGTCGCGCTTCACGCCCACCGCGAGCTTGTTGCGCGCGTACTGGCTCCAGCTTCCCGGCGCCGCCCCGAGGTCCACGATCACCATGCCAGGGCGGATCAGTTTGTCCTGCTCGTCGATTTCCTTGAGCTTGTACGCGGCGCGGGCGCGATAGCCCTCCCGCTGCGCCATTTTCACGTAAGGGTCGTTGATATGGTCGTGCAGCCACGACTGGTTGAAGCGATTTTTTGCCATTAAAGATGAACTCTTGCTGCGTGATTCCGCGCTTTTAGCGGATAATACGCGTTTAATTCGTGCGGCCGTCGCGGCTCGCCTTGCCGGATGATCGTTGCTCCGGCAACCCAAGTGCCCGCGCCCTGCCGTTTCCCCACGGTTTTCCGTTGTTCCGACGCGCTTGCCCGCCAGCGGCCCGCCATCCGCGGACCGCGTCCGGTCCGTACAGGCTGCCAATCCTTGCCTGCCGACCCGCGCGGCGCCGTCATTTTAGTCGAGTCTGCCACATCCCATGCCCGCCCTCTCTCTTTCCGCCGAACAGCGCTCCGAACTGCGCTCCCAGGCTCATGCGCTCAAACCGGTCGTGCTCATCGGCGCCGAGGGACTGACCGACGCCGTGATCAAGGAAATCCAGGTTCACCTCGACGCGCACCAGCTCATCAAGGTGCGCGTGTTCGGCGACGAGCGCGAGGAGCGCATCGCGATCTACGAAGAGATCTGCGACCGTCTGGGCGCCGCCCCGATCCAGCACATCGGCAAGCTGCTCGTCATCTACAGGCCCGAGCAAGCCAGCGCGAAGACCACTACCGCGCGCGCGGGCGCACGCGGCACCGTGTCGCGCCCGTCCGCCGACGTGCCGAGCGCGCGCGAGGCAGGCAAGCGCGGTGCTGCGCCGCGCGTCGTGAAGGTCGTCAAGCCCAGCGAGAACCCGATGCGCAAGCCGAAGGCACAAAAGCTGACGGTGAAAGGCAACGAGCGCGTGACGCAAGGCGGCAACATCAAGCGCGCCAAGAAGCGCCAGACCAGCTCCAAGCGCGTCCATCAGGGTTCGAAGTAAAAAGCGCGGCCTTCGAGCCGCGCTTTTTTTCGCCTGACGCAGCGTTCGGGCGCGTTCAGCGCGGGGCGGCTTCCGGGCGCTGCGGCAGCGTACCGCGCGCCGAAGGCAGCAGCCAGACGAGCCAGGCGCCAAGCAGGCTCTGCACCAGATAGAACACGCTCGATACGCCGTGCAGCAAGCCAAAGCGGCTCGCATACGGCGAACTGGCGACATCCATGCCCGCGCTCATCGCCTGTACGCGCAACGCGTTCATGAACGGCTGCAGCGCGAAATAACCGATCAGCACGCACAGCAGCATCGCGGCCAGAATCCAGCGCAGCCGGCGATAGCCCAGCATGCCACGGCGCGCGAGCACGTTCGCGAGACCGAGCAGCAGCACGCCGCACACTACGCCGACCATGCCTTCGAGACGAAAGAGCTGTGCGGCGATGTCGCCGGCCACCGCCCTTTCGAGCGAGGCGAACAGCACGGGCGCGACGGCATAGCCGATGGTCAGCTGGCTGCCGACCCACAGCATGGCCAGCAGCCCGAAAAGCCGGTGCGGAACGAGCGAAACGGGCGTGGCGGAACCCACGTGGCTTGCGGTACTCACGTCGGCGTCCTCAGACGTAGCGAACCTCGATGACCTCGTACTCGCGCACGCCGCCCGGCGCCTGCACTTCGGCGACGTCGCCTTCGGACTTGCCGATGAGCGCGCGCGCAATGGGCGAGCTGACCGAGATCAGACCGTGCTCGAGGTCGGCCTCGTCGTCGCCGACGATCTGGTAGGTCACCGTCTTGCCCGAATCGAGGTCTTCGAGAGCCACCGTCGAGCCGAACACGATGCGGCCGTCGGCCTCGAGCGTGGACGGGTCGATGATCTGCGCGGCCGCCAGCTTCGACTCGATTTCTGCGATCCGGCCTTCGATGAAGCCCTGCTTTTCTTTCGCGGCGTCGTATTCCGCGTTTTCCGACAGATCGCCTTGCGCACGGGCTTCGGCGATCGAATTGATCACCGCCGGACGCTCGACGGACTTCAGGCGCTGCAGTTCTCCGCGAAGTTGGTCTGCGCCGCGCTTGGTCAAGGGAATCGTGCTCATAAACAACTCGTCTGGCCAGTTAGGCCCTCAATGAAGCCGCGCCACGCGCGCCTGCGCGCATAGTGCGGCCATAAAAAAATTCCGCGGTTAAGTGCATCCCGCGAGGGCGGCTGCGCGGTCTGGCGCAGCCTGGAAACCCTGTGGGGACGCCGCTTAACCGCGGCACATTCAGCTTTTTAGCCTGCCTCGTCAATCTTGGACAGACAATTGAAGCCTTAGTTTAGGCGAGCATGGAGGCCTTGTAAATCATAGACTTCCAGGTTCTTCAGGTAGCGCAGCCCCTCGACGGCCGCACGTGCGCCCGACATCGTCGTGTAATAGGTGACCTTGTTGGCCTGCGCGCTCATGCGAATCGAACGCGAATCGGCAATCGCCGCGCGCGTTTCGTCGACGGTCGTGATGACGAGCGAAATCTCGCCGTTCTTGATCATGTCGACGATGTGCGGACGGCCGTCCTTCACCTTGTTGACGACCTTGACCGGCACGCCGGCCGCATCGATGGCGGCGGCGGTGCCGCGCGTGGCGACGAGCCCGTAGCCGAGCTCGTGCAGCATGCGTGCGACTTCAACGGCCTTGGGCTTGTCCGCGTCCATCACGGTGATGAAGACGGTGCCCGATTCCGGCAGGCGCGAGCCCGCGGCAAGCTGCGACTTGAAGAGCGCTTCGCCGAACGTCTTGCCCACGCCCATCACTTCGCCGGTCGAACGCATTTCGGGTCCGAGCACCGGATCGACGGTCGGGAACTTCACGAACGGAAACACCGCTTCCTTCACGCTGAAGTACGGCGGCTCGACTTCCTTCGTCACGCCCTGCTGCGCCAGCTTCTGGCCGACCATTGCGCGCGCCGCGATCTTCGCGAGCGGCAGGCTCGTTGCCTTCGAGACGTACGGCACCGTACGCGACGCGCGCGGGTTCACTTCCAGCACGTAGATGACATCCTTCTTCGAGCCATCGTCCTGCGGCACCTGCTGGATCGCGAACTGCACGTTCATCAGGCCGACCACGTTCAACGCCTTCGCCATTGCGGCGGTCTGGCGCTTGAGTTCGGCGATCGTCTCCGTCGAGAGCGAGTACGGCGGCAGCGAGCACGCCGAATCGCCCGAGTGGACACCCGCCTGCTCGATGTGCTCCATCACGCCGCCGATGAACACGGCTTCGCCATCGGAGATGCAGTCCACATCGCATTCGATCGCATCGTTGAGGAAGCGGTCGAGCAGCACCGGCGAATCGTTCGACACCTTGACGGCCTCGCGCATGTAGCGCTCGAGATCGCGCGGCTCGTGGACGATTTCCATCGCGCGGCCGCCCAGCACGTACGACGGACGCACGACGAGCGGATAGCCGATTTCGTCGGCGAGCTTGAGCGCTTCGTCTTCGGCCCGCGCGGTGCGGTTGGGCGGCTGGCGCAGGTTCAGGTCCTGCAGCAGCTTCTGGAAGCGCTCGCGGTCTTCGGCCGCGTCGATCATGTCGGGCGACGTGCCGACGATGGGCACGCCGTTCGCCTCGAGGTCGAGCGCGAGCTTCAGCGGCGTCTGGCCGCCGTACTGCACGATCACGCCAAGCGGCTTTTCCAGATCGACGATTTCGAGCACGTCTTCGAGCGTCACCGGCTCGAAGTACAGGCGGTCGGACGTGTCGTAGTCGGTCGAAACGGTTTCGGGGTTGCAGTTGACCATGATCGTTTCGTAGCCGTCTTCGCGCATGGCGAGCGCGGCATGAACGCAGCAGTAGTCGAACTCGATACCCTGGCCGATCCGGTTCGGACCGCCGCCCAGCACCATGATCTTCTTGTTGTTCGTGGGGCTTGCCTCGCACTCGTCCTCATAGGTCGAGTACATGTAGGCCGTCTTCGTCGCGAACTCGGCTGCGCAGGTGTCTACGCGCTTGTAGACGGGGCGCACGTTCAGTTCGATGCGGCGGCGGCGCACGTCGGCGGCGTTGCTGCCGAGCAGCTTCGCGAGACGGCGATCCGAGAAGCCGCTCTGCTTGAGATAGCGCAGTTCGTCCTTCGAGAGGCTTTCGAGCGTGCGGCCGCGAGCCGCTTCTTCCTTCCTGATGATCTCTTCGATCTGCGCGAGGAACCACGGGTCGATCGCGGTTTCTTCGAAGATCTCTTCGCGCGTCATGCCCACGCGGAACGCGTCGCCCACGTACCAGATGCGGTCCGGACCGGCTTCGCCGATCTCGCGGATGATTTCGTCGCGGCTCGTGGTCTTTTCGTCCAGCCCGTCCACGCCGACTTCGAGGCCGCGCAGCGCCTTCTGGAACGACTCCTGGAAGGTGCGGCCGATGGCCATGACTTCGCCCACGGACTTCATCTGCGTGGTGAGGCGCGGGTCGGCTTCACGGAACTTCTCGAACGCGAAGCGCGGAATCTTCGTGACCACATAGTCGATGGTCGGCTCGAACGAAGCCGGCGTCTGGCCGCCCGTGATTTCGTTCTTCAGCTCGTCGAGCGTATAGCCCACAGCCAGCTTGGCCGCGACCTTGGCGATCGGGAAGCCCGTGGCCTTCGAAGCGAGGGCCGACGAACGCGACACGCGCGGGTTCATTTCGATCACGATCATGCGGCCGGTGCGCGGATCGATCGAGAACTGCACGTTCGAACCGCCGGTATCCACGCCGATCTCGCGCAGGACTGCCAGCGACGCGTCGCGCAGGATCTGGTATTCCTTGTCGGTGAGCGTCTGCGCCGGCGCGACCGTGATCGAGTCGCCGGTGTGGATGCCCATCGGGTCGAGGTTCTCGATCGAGCAGACGATGATGCAGTTGTCCGCCTTGTCGCGGACGACTTCCATCTCATATTCCTTCCAGCCGAGCAGCGACTCTTCGATCAGCAGCTCGCGCGTGGGCGAAAGGTCGAGGCCGCGTTTGCAGATCTCCTCGAACTCTTCGCGGTTGTACGCGATGCCGCCGCCCGAGCCGCCCAGCGTGAACGACGGACGGATCACGACGGGATAACCGCCCGTGCCGGTCGCCGCGGCGATTTCGGCGTGAACCTTGAGCGCCTCTTCCATCGAGTGCGCGACGCCCGACTTCGCCGAGCCAAGGCCGATCTTCGTCATCGCGTCCTTGAACTTCTGACGGTCTTCGGCCTTGTCGATGGCTTCCGGCGACGCGCCGATCAGCTCGACGCCGTACTTCTGCAGCACGCCGTGGTGGTGCAGGTCGAGCGCGCAGTTCAGCGCGGTCTGGCCGCCCATCGTCGGCAGGATCGCGTCGGGGCGCTCCTTCTCGATGATGCGCTCCACCACTTCCCATGTGATCGGCTCGATGTAGGTGACGTCGGCCGTGTTCGGGTCGGTCATGATCGTCGCCGGATTGCTGTTGACGAGGATGACCTTGTAGCCTTCTTCACGCAGCGCCTTGCATGCCTGCGCGCCCGAATAATCGAACTCGCACGCCTGGCCGATGATGATCGGACCCGCGCCGATGATGAGAATGCTCTTGATGTCTGTCCGCTTGGGCATAACGCTCTCGCTAAATATTCCTGTGTCTTTTACGTCCTGCGGCGCGCGCTTCGCTTGCCGCTCGCCGCCGGGTACGCGCGTGGGCCGATCTTGAGTTCGGCTCGCTGCGCACCCTGCTCTGTTCGTTCCCGCCTGTGCGCCGCGCTTACGCCTTCGCCTTGTCCATCAGCGCGGTGAAGCGGTCGAACAAATAGCCGATGTCGTGCGGGCCGGGCGACGCTTCCGGGTGTCCCTGGAAGCAGAACGCGGGCTTGTCGGTCAGCTCGAAGCCTTGCAGCGTGCCGTCGAACAGCGAGACGTGCGTGACGCGTGCGTTGGCGGGCAGCGTGTCGGCATCCACTGCGAAGCCGTGGTTCTGCGACGTGATGACGACGCGGCCGTCACCGAGATCCTTGACCGGATGGTTCGCGCCGTGGTGACCCGTCTTCATCTTCATGGTTTTCGCGCCCACGGCGAGGCCCATGATCTGGTGGCCGAGACAGATGCCGAAGGTCGGGATGCCGCGAGCGATGAACGCCTGCGTGGCCTTGATCGCGTAGTCGCACGGCTCCGGGTCGCCGGGACCGTTGGAGAGGAACACGCCGTCCGGGTTCAGCGCGAACGCGTCTTCAGCCGTGGCCTGCGCCGGCAGCACCGTGACGTCGCAGCCGCGCTCGGCCAGCATGCGCAGGATGTTCTGCTTCACGCCGAAGTCGAACGCGACGACCTTGTACTTCGGCGCCGACTGCGTGCGGTAGCCTTCGCCCAGACGCCACTCGGTCGTATTCCACGGGTAGGGCTTTGCGGTCGAGACGACCTTGGCGAGATCCATACCCGCGAGGCCCGGGAACGAGCGCGCGAGTTCGATGGCACGGGCTTCGTCGTCCGAACCGGCGAGGATCGCGCCGTTCTGCGCGCCCTTGTCGCGCAGAATACGGGTGAGCTTGCGCGTGTCGATGCCGGCGATCGCCACCACGCCTTCGTCCTTCAGGTAGTCGCCGAGCGTGCGCTCCATGCGGAAGTTCGAGGCGAGCGTGGGCAGGTCGCGGATGATCAGACCGGCGGCATGGACTTTCGTGGCTTCGACGTCTTCGGCGTTGACGCCGACGTTGCCGATATGCGGGTACGTGAGGGTGACGATCTGGCGAGCGTAGCTCGGGTCAGTCAGGATTTCCTGATAACCGGTAATGGCCGTGTTGAACACGACTTCACCGATCGTATGACCCGGCGCGCCGATCGAGTAACCACGAAAGACCGTGCCGTCGGCGAGCGCGAGCAGAGCGGGAGAAAATGACGGCAACACGGGAGACTCCTTGGGGGGAGCACCCTGTGCCGACCTGTTATCCGACGTTGCGATCTTGCGACCTGGGAGCGGCTGCGGCGTCGGCATTCTGTGTCCACCTTCGTCGGGTAGATCTGGAATGCGCGCGCGGCTCGCTCGCTACGCGACTCTTCGTGCGGTCGGCCGTGGTGGCGCCGGGCCACGAGTTCGCGTTTTTGACGCAGGATCGGGCGGCAGCCGGCCAGTCGACGGTGAGGCGCGGGCGGCGGATGAACGGTTGGGAGGAGGTAGGCGCTAGGGTGCGGGTTGATAAGCTCAAACCTTGAAATTATAGCGCGAAAGTCACCTTTCCTTCAAATTCCAGGATGACGCCGACGATGGGGAGCACCCACGCGCTCACGCGTGCGGCCCTTTCCACTATAGCGGGCGGCGGCGCGGCGGCAAACAGGCGCTGCGCTTTTCGAATGCACACGCCGCAAATGAAAACGCCGTCACCTGGCGGGTTGACGGCGCTAAACGTAACAACACGGAGAAGTGATCGGAGCGAATACCCTGCGCTGCCCCCGCAACGCACGATTTGAGCACCCTTCGCTAGCCGCTATTGGACTTTGTGCTTCTGCGTATGGGTTTCGGCCTTCGGGCGGCTTGCCGCACCCTTCGACGCCTTGCTGGGCGCTGCGCTCGAGGCCTTTGCCTTGACAGGTTCGGAAACCTTGACGACCTCAGTGCGCGTGCGACCGTGCTTCTTATCGTAGCGCGACTTCGACCCAGTGTCTGTAACGCGGGTGCCGATTCGCTGCACGCCGCCACCAGAAACGTTCGTTGCCAGACGTTCAGGCCCCGGCTCGCTCGGCATTGCCTTGTTGACGGGCACGTGCAGCACGAGCACCTGGCCCGGTGCAACGTAGTCACGGCGGGTCTTGTTCCATGCCTTCAACTGTCCCAGTGACACGCCGTAGCGGCTCGCCACCGCTTCCATCGACTGCTTGCGGCGCACGCGGATCAACATCTTGCGCGTGTCGGGCACGTCCGGCTCCATGGCCAGCACGGCGCTCTCCGCGACGTCGGCGCTGATGTCCTCGTCGTCGCCGTCGTCGGTGCGCGGCACGACGAGCGTCGAGCCCGCCTTCAGGCGCATGCCAGCCGGAATCTTGTTCACCGACATGAGGGTGTCGGCGTCCACGCCGATCTTCTGCGCGAGCGCAGCCGGCGTCGTGCGTGCATCGGTCGTATAGACGGTCCACGAGGACAGCTGCCCCGAATACGCCTTCAGATTGCGCTCGAACGCGCTCGCGTTGTCGAACGGCAGCAGGATCTGCGGGTCGGTGGCACCGAGAATGACCGGCTTCTTGAACGACGGGTTGAGCGAGCGGAACTCGTCGGTCGTCATGTTCGCAAGCCTGGCGGCGACGTCCACGTCGATGTCGTGCGACGTCGTGACCGTGACGAAATAGGGGTGGTTCGGAATGGACGGCAGCGTGAGCCCGTATTGCTGCGCGTTCATCACGATGTTCTTGACCGCCTGGAGCTTGGGTACGTAATTGCGCGTTTCATTGGGCATGCGCAGGCTCTGGTAGTCCGTGGGCAAGCCCGCCGCCTGGTTGCGCGCGATGGCGCGCTGCACGTTGCCCTCGCCCCAGTTGTAGGCGGCCAGCGCGAGATACCAGTCGCCGAACATGTCGTGCAGACGCGAGAGATAGTCGAGGGCGGCACTGGTGGAGGCCAGCACGTCGCGGCGCTCGTCCTGCCACATGTTCTGCTTGAGGTTGTAGGTGCGGCCGGTGCCCGGCACGAACTGCCACATTCCGGCCGCCTTCGCGACCGACAGCGCCTGCGGGTTATACGCGGATTCGATGAACGGCAGCAGCGCGAGCTCGGTCGGCATGTGACGCGCCTCGAGTTCTTCGACGATGTGATAGAGGTACTTTTGCGAACGCTCGGTCATGCGCGCGACGTAGTCGGGCCGCTGGGCGTACCAGTTGGCGTTCATGTCGACGAGGTCGCTCTGCAGGTCGGGCATCTGGAAGCCGCGACGGATGCGCCCCCAGAGGTCGGCGTCGGGGCTCGTGAGTTGAGTGACGGAACCTTGATCGACGTTAATCGTTTCTTTCGCTGCTGAGGTCTTGCGAATGAGGTCGGCGTTGGCTTGGGCGTTGGCTGAGGCTTGAGAACTCGCAGACTGTCCCCCGCCCGCACAGGCGGCGAGCATGAGGACCAGCAGCGCACTGAGTATGAATCGCATGAAAATCTACATCCGCAAGGCTGGAATTTGCAGCCGATAGTACGGAACACACCCGCTTCCGTCAATCGGAATTATTCGGAAAAAAGCCGTGAAATCCGCAGCTTGGGTGCGATTCCACACGCTTGGGTTGAGCATACCCCCTCATTCCGGTCGGTCAGCGAAACCGGTTCTTCCATTCGCGCATCATGGCGAAAGCAGCCAGCCGGTCCGGCACCGCTTCGTGCAGTGCCTCGGCGAGCGCGGCTTGCACGGCCGCATCGCCCGCGCGCAGGAACGGATTGACGGCGCGCTCGTGCGCGATCGTCGTGGGCAAGGTCGGCACGCCGCGCTCGCGCAGCGCCGCCGCCTCGCGGCTCCAGTCGCGTAGATCGGCATTGCCGGGATCGCAGGCGAGCGCGAAGCGGATGTTCGACAGCGTGTATTCGTGTGCGCAATGCACGTGGGTGTTGCCGGGCAGTGCCGCCAACGCGTCGAGCGAGACGAGCATCTGCGCGGGCGTGCCCTCGAAGAGGCGGCCGCAGCCGCAGGCGAACAGCGTGTCGCCGCAGAACACATGGGGCGTGCCGGCGGCGACCGCCGCCTGGAAATACGCAATGTGGCCGCGCGTGTGGCCCGGCACGTCGATCACCGTGAAGTCGAGCGCGGGCGCGTCGAGATGGACGGCGTCGCCGCCCTTCACGCGCGTGACGAACGGATCGAGCGGGCCGAGCGCTTCGCCCGCCGGGCCGTATACGGGCACGCGGGGCACGCGGGGCACGCTGGCGTCGGCGAGCAAGTCGGCCACGCCGCCGACGTGGTCGTTGTGGTGATGCGTGAGTAAAATAGCGGCGAGCCGCCAGCCGCGTTTCGCGAGATATGCGCGAACCGGGGCGGCGTCGCCCGGGTCGACGGCGACGGCATTCTGGCCGTCCGAGACGACCCAGATGTAATTGTCTTCAAAAGCCGGAACCGGTACGTATTCGTGGGCAGCGCAGGCAGCGCCCGAACGCGCGTACTCAAGCGGACTCTTCATGGGGCGACGTATTCTTCGACATGACTGATCGATTGATTATAGACTGGCCCGCCTGGACCACATCGCCCGCTGGCAGTTACGTGCTAGGTTGGGAACAGGAGCAGCTAGATCGCGTGGTGTCGAACATATTCGGCTACCATGCGCTCCAGCTCGGCCTGCCGCAGCTCGACGCCCTGCGCGAAAACCGCATGCCGTGCCGCGGCCTCGTGCTCGACGCGGCCAGCGCCGCGAGCGCGCCCTACTCGATCCCCGGCGCACCGGGCCATGCACTCGAGAACGGCGCCGAACCGTTGCGTGGCGCGCCGGGCATACCCGAAACCAGCGGCACGCGCGCGGCCGGCACCACGGAAGCCCGCTTCCCGGCGGCGACAGGCGCCCCGCCGCTATACGCGCCCGCTGGCCGCAGCACGGTATGGTGCGACTACCTCGACCTGCCGTTCGAGGCGCAGAGCGTCGACCTGATCGTGATGCCGCACACGCTCGAATTCACGAGCGACCCGCACCGACTGCTGCGCGAAGCCGAACGGGTGCTGATGCCCGAGGGGCAATTGCTGATCGTCGGATTCAACTCGCTTTCGTTGTGGGGTGCGCGCCACTCTGCCGGAAAGCTGACTGGCCATCCGTTCCTGCCCGCGCGGCAGGACCTCATCGCCTTCACGCGCCTGAAGGACTGGATCAAGCTGCTCGGCTTCGAGCTTGAACGCGGGCGCTTTGGCTGCTATCGTCCGCCGCTCGCCACCGACCAGTGGCTCGGCCGCTACGGTTTCATGGAAGCCGCCGGCGACCGCTGGTGGCCCATTTTCGGCGCGATCTATATGGTGACGGCGATCAAGCGTGTGCGCGGCATGCGCCTCGTCGGGCCGCTGAAGGTCAAGAAACCGGTACTGGCGGCGAGCCTGAAGCCGGCCGCCACCACACCGTCACCCACTCGCAACAAGGACACATGAGCACACCCGATTTCGTCGAAATCTTCACGGACGGCGCCTGCAAAGGCAACCCCGGCCCCGGCGGCTGGGGCGCGCTGCTGCGCTTCGGCGCGCAGGAAAAGGAACTGTTCGGCGGCGAGGCCGGCACGACCAACAACCGCATGGAGCTGATGGCGGTGATCGCCGCGCTCGACGCGCTCAAGCGCCCATGCAGGGTGATCGTGCACACCGACTCGCAGTACGTGCAGAAAGGCATCAGTGAGTGGATTCACGGCTGGAAAAAGAAGAACTGGATGACGGCCGCCAAAACGCCGGTCAAGAACGACGATCTCTGGAAGCGCCTCGACGCGCTCGTCGCGCAGCACGAGATCGAGTGGCGCTGGGTGAAGGGCCATGCGGGCCACCCGGAGAACGAGCGTGCCGACGCGCTCGCGAACCGCGGCGTCGCCACGCTCGCCGAACTCTGAGACCGCACCGCACGCGGCTCCTCGACGCTTTCAAGACTGACAAAACATGCGCCAAATCATTCTCGATACCGAAACCACGGGCCTGAACGCCCGCACGGGCGACCGCATCATCGAAATCGGCTGCGTCGAGCTGGTGAACCGCCGGCTCACCGGCAACAACCTGCACTTCTACGTGAATCCGGAGCGCGACAGCGATCCGGGCGCACTCGCGGTGCACGGCCTCACGACCGAATTCCTCTCCGACAAGCCGAAGTTCGCCGAAGTCGCCGATGAAATCCTCGACTTCGTTCGCGACGCGGACATCATCATTCACAACGCGCCGTTCGACATCGGCTTTCTCGACGCGGAGCTCGCGCTGCTCGGCAAGCCGGCGTTCAAGGAGCATTGCGGCGAGGTGATCGACACGCTCGTGCAGGCCAAGCAGATCTTCCCCGGCAAGCGCAACTCGCTCGATGCCCTGTGCGACCGCTTCGGCATCAGTAACGCGCACCGCACGCTGCACGGCGCGCTGCTCGACTCGGAGTTGCTCGCCGAAGTCTATCTGGCGATGACGCGCGGCCAGGAGAGCCTCGTCATCGACATGCTGGGCGAGCACGCTGCGCCGGGCTCGGTCGCCGCGCCGCGCGTGCGGTTCGAGTCGATCGAGCTGCCGGTGATCCTGGCAAGCGACGAGGAAGTCTGCGCGCACAACGCCGTGCTCGATGAGCTCGACAAGGCGCTCAAAGGGACGTCCGTTTGGCGCACCGAGCCGGTCGCCGTCGAAGAAAATTCGGCCGATGTGCAAAATGCTTAAAGAAGGGCTTTACAGGATCTGAAATAGCCTGCATAATCTCAATCTCTTCGGGTGGTTAGCTCAGCGGTAGAGCACTGCCTTCACACGGCAGGGGTCACTGGTTCGATCCCAGTACTACCCACCAGAATTCCCTGGTGTTGGTAACGACAAACACCGAAGCGGAAAATCAAGGGCTTACGTTGAAAGACGTAAGCCCTTTTCCGTTTACGCGCGCATTTCTGAAAGTAGGAAATGTATCTTTTCCGTACGAGCCGCCCGATACGGAAATCTGTACGGCTAGTGCATGCGCGGCGCGGCCTTAGTCGCCTCCGAGAGTCCGCGAGCGCGCCTAAGACTCCGTGCGCAGGCGACCTGTCCGGCACCGCGCCGCGCGATCTACTATCACCCGCCTTCTAGCGGACGATTCGAAACTAGCCTATTTCCTGGCCCTTGTTATGTACAATTTGCAGATCCTCACGCGGAGACCAAAATGGCGGACGCAGACTGGACGGGCTACGTTGGGATGGCGACGGGAATATTCGGAGCGGTAACTGGCTTCCTAGGCTATCGGCGGGCCAACCAAATCAAGTCGTTGGACCTGCGGCTTGAACTCCGGAAGGTGCTGAGTGATGCCCACGACTCCCTTTCCTCTTTGCCAACACTGATTGAAGAGGCAAACGGCTCCCGCCATGCCGTGCTCGCGGCGAAGGGACTAGGCGGATCAGGCAACAAAATCGTGTGGGATGAAGCGGTGGCGGCAGACCGCGCGCAAATCGACAGAATTGCACCGAGCCTTCCGAGCGAAGGTGCAGACTTCTCTACACTTTCGTCAGAACACCTCGAAGCTGAAATAGTTGCCGCGCACAAGATCAAGACAAGCCTGTCAGGGATGGTCGCCAAGTATCGCGCCGCGCTCGCTGCTGATAGTGAAGACAGAAAGCAGATAGCTCACCAAGTCACGGCCATGACGGCTGCACGTATCGCTCAAGCCACGAAACCATAGAACCCCCACACTATTGATCGGATAGGCGGGCGTTTCGTTTTGCTCACCCACCCTTCGCCTTAGCCTTCTTCTGTGCGGCCTCTGTTTCGAGCGCGGCCTTCACCTTCGCTTTAAGAAGTTCCCGGTGCTTGCGGAACGCATCTTCCAGCGTGTAGTCCTTTTGTAACTCGCGCATGGTCGCCTTCCCTTCCGTATACAGCCACGAAAGGACCGGACGCATGCCGCCCGGATCGTCCTTTTCTTCAGTCTCGGTCCGGAAGCGGTGCGGCACGTTGACCTTAGGCGCCTTGAATCCGAAGCTGTACTGCTTCACGAGGTTCATGATTGCGGCCAACGCCTCGTGCGGCCGCAGCGCGCCCAAAACGTCCCGCACGTACCTGTCGATGTTCTGCGGAAAGGCTAACGAGTGCCACGCCTCCCCGTCCTTCACTTCGGTCAGCGCCAGTAACTCCGCAGGATGAATCGTGTCCAGACGGTCGAACATGCCGACCGCGCCATATACGGCGAAATGCCGCACCCGGTAACGATCATTCGCGGCTTGGACAGCGAAACCCACGCCCCGTCAGAAGTCATCACCTCCGTAAGCCGCAACAACTCTTGCAGCCGGATTGTTGCGGAGTCCCGCAAGGTGT
>NZ_BBJJ01000012.1 GCF_000739815.1 Paraburkholderia mimosarum LMG 23256 = NBRC 106338 | reverse complement strand
AGCCGGTGCCGCTGCCGGGGCAGGTGCAGCGGCCGGAGCCGCAGCCGCGCCGGCGCCGTCCAGCACGAGCACGAGCGAGCCTTCCGACACGTTGTCGCCGACCTTGACCTTCACGTCCTTGACCGTGCCCGACGCCGGGCTCGGCACGTCCATCGTCGCCTTGTCGGACTCCAGCGTGATGAGGGATTGTTCTTTTTCGACGGTATCGCCCGCCTTCACCAGCACCTCGATCACAGGAATGTCCTTGTAATCGCCGATGTCCGGCACCTTGACTTCGATCGCTTGACTCATTGTTTTGTCTCCGGGGCCGCATAAAACGCGCCTCCCCGCTTCGGGGAGGCGCGCATGCCATGCACGGGGTGATGGGTTAGACGGTCATCGGGTTGGGTTTGGACGGATCGAGGTTGTACTTGGCAATGGCCTCGCCCACCACCTTGCGCTCGATCTTGCCTTCGTCCGCGAGCGCATTGAGCGCTGCGATCGTGGTCCAGTAGCGATCGACTTCGAAGAAGTGACGCAGCTTCTCACGCGTGTCCGAACGGCCGAAGCCGTCGGTGCCGAGCACCACGAACTTGCGCGGCACCAGACCGCGGATCTGGTCGACGAGCGCCCGCACGTAGTCGGTCGATGCGATGACCGGGCCTTGCGTGCCCTTGAGCAGCTTTTCGACGTGCGATTCGCGGCGCGGCTCGCTCGGGTGCAGCAGGTTCCAGCGCTCGACTTCATGGCCTTCGCGGGCCAGTTCGGTGAAGCTCGGCACGCTCCAGAGGTCGGCTTCGACGCCCCAGTCGTTCTTCAGCAGGTCGGCGGCGGCGATCACTTCGTTGAAGATCGTGCCCGCGCCCAGCAGTTGCACGCGCGGCGCCTTGGCGTTGTCCGCGCCCTTGCGGAACGCGTACATGCCCTTGATGATGTCGGCGGCCACGCTCTCGCCCTGCGGAATCGCCGGGTGCTCGTAGTTCTCGTTCATCACCGTGATGTAATAGAACACGTCTTCCTGGTCCTGCACCATGCGGCGCAGACCATCCTGCATGATGACCGCGAGTTCATAGCCGAACGTCGGGTCGTAGCTCACGCAGTTCGGCACCGAAGCGGCCCACAGGAGCGAGTGGCCGTCTTCGTGCTGGAGGCCTTCGCCGTTGAGCGTCGTACGGCCTGCCGTGCCGCCCAGCAGGAAGCCGCGCGAGCGCATGTCGCCCGCGGCCCATGCGAGGTCGCCGATGCGCTGGAAGCCGAACATCGAGTAGAAGATGTAGAACGGGATCATGATCTCGCCGTGCGTCGAGTACGACGTCGCGGCTGCGATCCAGTCCGACATGCCGCCGGCTTCGTTGATGCCTTCCTGCAGGATCTGACCCGTCTCCGATTCCTTGTAGAACATCAGCTGGTCGGAGTCTTCCGGCACGTACTTCTGGCCCTGCTGGTTCCAGATGCCGATCTGGCGGAACAGGCCTTCCATGCCGAAGGTGCGCGACTCGTCCGGCACGATCGGCACGACGCGCTTGCCGAGCGCCTTGTCCTTCAACAGGATGTTGAGGATACGCACGAACGCCATCGTCGTGGAGATCTCGCGGCCTTCGCCCGTGCCCTTGAGCAGCGGCTCGAACGCGTCGAGGCCCGGCACCGGGAGCGACTCGGCCTTCTGGCGGCGAGCCGGCAGGTAACCGCCGAGGTCCATGCGCTTCTGGCGCATGTATTCGAGTTCCTTCGAGCCTTCCTCGAACGTGAGATACGGCACGTCGACGATCTGCTCGTCCGTGATCGGCAGACGGAACTGGTCGCGGAACTTCTTGAGCTGATCCACCTGCATCTTCTTTTGCTGGTGGGTGATGTTCATCGCCTGGCCGGCTTCGCCCATGCCGTAGCCCTTGATCGTCTTCGCGAGGATGACGGTCGGCTGGCCCTTGGAGTTCGATGCCTCGTGGAACGCCGCGTAGATCTTGTGCGGGTCGTGGCCGCCGCGGTTCAGGTTCCAGATGTCGTCGTCGGACCAGTCGGCGACCAGCGCCTTCAGCTCCGGCGAGTTGAAGAAGTGCTCACGCACGAAGGCGCCCGACTCCGACTTGTACGTCTGGTACTCGCCGTCGACGACTTCCATCATGCGGCGCATCAGCGCGCCCGATCTGTCACGCGCGAATAATGCGTCCCAGCGAGATCCCCAGATGACCTTGATGACGTTCCAGCCCGCGCCGCGGAACTCGCTTTCGAGCTCCTGGATGATCTTGCCGTTGCCGCGCACCGGACCGTCGAGGCGCTGCAGATTGCAGTTGATGACGAACACGAGGTTGTCCAGACGCTCGCGGCCGGCCATGCCGATCGCGCCGAGCGATTCGGGCTCGTCCGTCTCGCCGTCGCCGAGGAAGGCCCATACCTTGCGGCCCTCGGTCTTCGCGATGCCGCGCGCCTGCAGGTACTTCATGAAGCGCGCCTGGTAGATCGCCATGATCGGGCCGAGGCCCATCGAGACGGTCGGGAACTGCCAGAAGTCGGGCATGAGCCACGGGTGCGGGTACGACGAGATGCCCTCGCCGCCCACTTCCTGGCGGAAGTTGTCGAGCTGCTTTTCGGTCAGGCGGCCGAGCAGGAACGCGCGCGAGTAGACCCCCGGCGACGAGTGGCCCTGCACGAACACGAGATCGCCGCCGTGCTCGGCCGAAGGCGCGCGCCAGAAGTGGTTGTAACCGACGTCGTAGAGCGTGGCCGCCGAGGCGAACGAGGCGATATGGCCGCCGACGTTCGTATGCTTGCCCGCGCGCAGCACCATGGCCATGGCGTTCCAGCGCGTGTACGAGCGGATGCGGTGCTCGATGTCCTGGTCGCCGGGATTGCGGGCCTGGTTGGCGACCGGAATCGTGTTGATGTACGGCGTGTTGGCCGAGAACGGCAGATGCTCGCCGTGCACGCGCGCGAACTCGATCTGCTTCTCGATGAGGTAATGGGCGCGATCAGGGCCGACCGTCGAGATGACGCCGTCCAGCGCTTCGAGCCATTCGGCAGTTTCCTGGGGATCCTCGTCCTTGTCGGCGGCAACGTACTTTAGGACTTCGTCGGGTACAGCGGACATGCTCGTCTCCTGATGGGGGAACGCTGTTGATCGGGCCATGTTGGCGGCAGCGCTTGAGGCGCGACCGGGCCAACCGCAGCAGCTTCCGGGCGATTGTAATGACCCCCCTGGGCCTTGCGCAACAAAATTTTCGAATTGCGAGATGTGATTTTATAATGTGGAAAATTGCTGCAGCGCACGCTTAATCGTTCGCGCCCCTGTGGCGATAACGGTCAGTTTGCACCCGTTTATCGGCGATTTACTGCTTTTTTCGCGGCATTTCCGTGTCTTACGCTGCGCTACAATCCTTGCCATGTTGACCGAACGGCTTTTCGCACGCTCGGCGCGGCCGCCCGGAACGCCCGGCGAGTCGTCGCCGTCCCGCTGGCACCACGGACCCTGGTGGTCGAATTCCTATTTGCTGACGCCGCTCCTGTCGATCCTGGTGTTCCTGGTCGTCATGAGCCTGATCTTGTGGAGCCTCAACCGCCGCGAGCAACAGCAGCAGGAAGACACGCTTTACCGCAACGTCGCGTGGGCCCAGCAGCAGATCCGGCTTTCCATGACGGGCGCGCAGGAGCAACTGCAGGCGCTGGCGCGCGACCTCGCGGCGGGCCACAGCGATCCGCAATATTTCCAGACGTCCACCACGGACATCATGCAGGGCCATCCGGAGATCCTCTATCTCAACTGGTACACGAGCCAGCAGGAGCCGAGGTGGCCCAACACGGCAATGCCGCTGTTCGGCCAGCGCCTCGCCAAGCCCAACGACGCGCAAATGGACGAAGCCGTGAAGGCCGCCTTCGCCGAAGCGCGCTCGACGCGGCGCCAGGTGTACTCCCCGCTCATCTACGACGACGTCGGCAACGGCTACATCACGCTGCAAACGCCGGTATACCGCGATCGCGAGTTTCTTGGCTCAATCGCGGCCGTGTTCTCGGTCGAAGGCATTCTGAAGCACGACATCCCGCCCGAGCTGTCGGCCAAGTACAAGATCTCGATTCTCGACGCGAACGACCGCGAGCTCGCCACCACCTCGACGCGCCCGCGCCTGCCGCGCGACGTCTACTACGACCTGCCGCTCGATCCGCCGGGCCAGGGCGTTTCGGTACGCGTGTACTCGTTTCCGCAGATGACCAACTTCACGAACAACACGCTCGTGTGGCTGGTCGCGGGTCTGTCGTGCTTCGTGCTGTGGAGCCTCTGGAGTCTCTGGAAGCACACGCGCCAGCGCTTCGAGGCGCAGCAGGCGCTCTACGCGGAAGCATTCTTCCGTCGCGCGATGGAGAACTCGGTGCTGATCGGCATGCGCGTGCTGGACATGCACGGGCGCATCACGCACGTGAATCCGGCCTTCTGCCGCATGACTGGCTGGGATGAAAGCGACCTCGTGGGCAAGAATGCGCCGTTCCCCTACTGGCCGCGCGACGCCTACCCCGAAATGCAGCGCCAGCTCGACATGACGCTGCGCGGCAAGGCGCCCTCCTCGGGCTTCGAGCTGCGCGTGCGCCGCAAGGACGGCTCGCAGTTCCATGCCCGCCTTTACGTCTCGCCGCTCATCGACAGCTCGGGCCGTCAGACGGGCTGGATGTCGTCGATGACCGACATCACCGAACCGAAGCGCGCGCGCGAAGAGCTCGCCGCCGCGCACGAGCGCTTCACCACGGTGCTGGAGAGCCTCGACGCGGCCGTCTCCGTGCTCGCCGCCGACGAAGCCGAGCTGCTGTTCGCGAACCGCTATTACCGCCACCTCTTCGGCATCCGTCCGGACGGCCACCTCGAACTGGCCGGCGGCGGCGGCTTCGACTCGGCCAACGCCTCATCGGACTCGATCGACATGGTGGACGCCTTCGCGGGCCTGCCCGCCACCGCGCTCACGGAAAGCACGGCGGACGCACAGGAGGTGTACGTCGAGGGCATCCAGAAGTGGTTCGAAGTGCGCCGCCAGTACATCCAGTGGGTGGACGGCCACCTCGCGCAGATGCAGATCGCGACCGACATCACGACGCGCAAGCAGGCCCAGGAGCTGGCCCGCCAGCAGGACGAAAAGCTCCAGTTCACGAGCCGCCTGATGACGATGGGCGAGATGGCCTCCTCGCTTGCGCATGAACTGAACCAGCCGCTCGCCGCGATCAACAACTATGCATCCGGCACGGTCGCGCTCGTGAAGTCGGGCCGCGCCGCGCCCGACAACCTGCTGCCCGTGCTCGAGAAAACGGCCCAGCAAGCGGTGCGCGCGGGCATGATCATCAAGCGCATCCGCGAGTTCGTGAAGCGCAGCGAGCCCAAGCGCCAGGCCACGCGCGTGGCCGACATCGTGGCCGACGCCGTGGGCCTCGCCGAAATCGAGGCGCGCAAGCGCCGCATCCGCATCGTGACCGACATGCGCTCGCGCATGCCCGTGATCTACGTCGATCCGGTGCTGATCGAGCAGGTGCTCGTCAACCTGCTGAAAAACGCAGCCGAAGCCATGGCCGAGGCGCGTCCGAATGCGATCGATGCGATGATCCGCGTGATCGTGAAGCGCGAAGGCGGCAACGTGTGCATCAGCGTCGTGGACCAGGGTCCGGGCGTGGACGAAGCCACGGCCGAACGCCTCTTCGAACCGTTCTACAGTACGAAATCCGATGGCATGGGCATGGGCCTGAACATCTGCCGTTCCATCATCGAATCGCACCGCGGGCGTCTCTGGGTGGTCAACAACGTCGAATCCGACGGCCACATCAGCGGCGCAACGTTCCATTGCAGTCTGCCCATCGGCGAAACGGACAGCCCTTCGCGGGGCTCCGAAGAACCGACTCCACAAACCGTTACGGGAGAGCCATGAACAGCCCAGTCACCACCCAGGAAACCGTCTTTGTTGTCGATGACGATGAGGCCGTACGAGACTCCCTGCGTTGGCTCCTCGAAGCGAACGGCTACCGCGTCCAGTGCTTCAACAGCGCGGAGGAGTTCCTCGATGCTTATCAGCCGGCGCAGCAGGCCGGACAGATCGCCTGCCTGATACTCGACGTGCGCATGTCCGGTATGAGCGGCCTCGAACTGCAGGAACGCCTGATCGCCGAAAACGCCTCGCTGCCGATCATCTTCGTGACGGGTCACGGCGATGTCCCGATGGCCGTCTCGACCATGAAGAAGGGCGCGATGGATTTCATCGAAAAGCCCTTCGACGAAGCCGAGCTGCGCAAGCTCGTCGAGCGCATGCTCGACAAGGCGCGCAACGAAAGCAGCAACGTGCAGCAGCAGCGCGCTGCGGCCGAACGACTCGGCAAGCTCACGGCGCGCGAGCACCAGGTGCTCGAGCGCATCATCGCGGGCCGCCTGAACAAGCAGATCGCCGACGACCTCGGCATCAGCATCAAGACCGTGGAGGCGCACCGCGCCAACATCATGGAGAAGCTCAACGTCAACACGGTCGCCGACCTGCTGCGTCTCGCGCTCTCCAACAAGCCGCAACAGGCGCAGCAGTAAGCGCGCGGTCTTAAGTGCATTCGTGCGCCGTGGTGCGCGCGAATGCAGCCTGCGGCGCGCCGCCGCCGCATCTGGACCTCCTTCCCTTTACCGGTCTTCGCAGGTCGCCGCTCGCCCGTCCAGGCCGAAGCGCGGCCGCCGCGCGGGTATAATGTCGGCCTTCGCACAGAAGCCGGCCCCATGCCGCTCGCCTGCGCCCTGTGCTGTGCGCCAGCGCTCGCGCCTCCACGAGTCTCCACAAGCGCCCGCACGTGCCCGCAACGCCCACTTTCGATCCAGACCGACCATGACTGCCACCCT
Source organism: Paraburkholderia mimosarum LMG 23256 = NBRC 106338 (assembly GCF_000739815.1). Taxonomy (GTDB): domain Bacteria; phylum Pseudomonadota; class Gammaproteobacteria; order Burkholderiales; family Burkholderiaceae; genus Paraburkholderia; species Paraburkholderia mimosarum. The sequence continues at coordinate 124,394 of NZ_BBJJ01000012.1, read as the reverse complement.
CATCGACGGCAACGCCCTCTCCAGGAAACTTCGCGCCGACGTGGCCACACGCGCCGCTGCCCTCACCGCCCGCGGCCATCAGCCGGGGCTGGCCGTCGTGCTGGTGGGCGACAATCCGGCGAGCGAAGTCTACGTGCGCAACAAGGTCAAGGCGTGCGAGGACAACGGCCTCCATTCGTCGTACGACCGCTATGCCGAATCGCTTTCCGAGGCCGATCTGCTCAAGCGCATCGACGAGCTGAACCGTGACCCGAAGATCCACGGCATTCTCGTGCAGCTGCCGCTGCCGAAGCACATCGACAGCCACAAGGTGATCGAGGCCATCGCGCCCGAGAAGGACGTGGACGGTTTTCACGTCGCCAACGCGGGCGCGCTCATGACGGGCCAGCCGCTCTTTCGCCCCTGCACGCCCTATGGCGTGATGAAGATGTTCGAGGAGTACAAGATCCCGCTCGAGGGCGCCAACGCCGTGGTGATCGGCCGCTCGAACATCGTCGGCAAGCCGATGGCGCTGCTGCTGCTCGAAAAGGGCGCGACGGTCACGATCTGCCACAGCAAGACGCGCGACCTCGCGAAGCACACGCGCGACGCCGACATCGTGGTCGCCGCGGTGGGCAAACGCAACATCCTGACCGCCGACATGATCAAGCCCGGCGCGACCGTGATCGACGTGGGGATGAACCGCGACGACAACGGCAAGCTCTGCGGCGACGTCGATTTCGCGGGCCTGAAGGACGTGGCCGGTTTCATCACGCCGGTGCCGGGCGGCGTTGGCCCCATGACCATCACGATGCTGCTGGTGAACACGATCGAAGCGGCGGAACGCGCAGCAGGCGCGTAAGGCAGTTGCGATCGAGCATTGCGGCGTCACGCTCAAGAAGCGGCCCTCATGGGCCGCTTTTCTTTTGCTGCTCGGGCGGGAGCTCAGTGAGCCGGATGATCGAATCGGGCCGTGATTTCGCCGACTCCCTGCGACATCTGTTAATTTGATCGGATTCACCGGTTGGAAAGCGCCCCTCGCGCCCCAATACTCGCTCTAACGGGCGCGCGCAGCGCTGCCGCGCCCCCGTCCCCCGACCCGCGACAGACAGGAACAGGAAGCATCATGGCAACTACCCCCTCCGACAATCCGCTCCTCGATTTCACCGCCCTGCCGCGCTTTGGCGAAATCCGCCCCGAGCACGTCACGCCGGCGCTCGACGTGCTGCTCGCGAACGCAAAAGCAGCTGTCGAGCGCGCCGCGCAACCCATGACGCCCGCCCAATGGAGCGACGTGGTCGAGCCGGTCGAGCGCGCCACCGAGCCGCTCTCGCGTGCCTGGGGCGTGGTCGGCCACTTGAACGCCGTTGCCGACACGCCCGAGCTGCGGGCCGCCCATGGCGAGAACCTGCCGCGCGTGACCGAATTCTGGTCGAGCGTCGGCCAGAATCTGGAGCTCTTCAAGAAGTACAAGGCCATCACGCATCACGACTCGTTCGAGCTGCTCTCTGGCGAACGCAAGAAGATTCTCGAGAATTCGCTGCGCGACTTCCGTCTCTCGGGCGCGGAGTTGCCCGAAGAGCAGAAGCCGCGTTTCGCCGAACTGCAGGAGCGCCAGGCTGCGCTCGCGAAAGCCTTTTCCGACCACGTGCTCGACGCGACCAACGCCTACGCGTTCTACGCCACCCGTGAAGCCGAGCTCGCGGGCCTGCCCGAGGATGTGAGCGCCGCCGCGCGCGAAGCCGCCGAGCGCGAGAATAAGGAAGGCTGGAAGTTCACGCTGCACTTCCCCTCGTACTTCCCGGTGCTCCAGTATTCGGAAAACCGCGCGATGCGCGAAACGATGTACCGCGCCTACGTGACGCGCGCTTCGGAGCTTGGGCCCGTCTACGGCGCTGGGAAAGCCGAATGGGACAACACCGCGATCATCGAAGAGCAGTTGAAACTGCGCGCCGAGGAAGCGAAGATGCTCGGCTACGACAACTTCGCCGAAGTCTCGCTCACGCCGAAGATGGCCGAAACGCCGGCCCAGGTGATGAGCTTTCTCGAAGACCTCGCCACGCGCGCGCGCCCGCATGCGGAGAAGGACTGGAAGGAGCTGCGCGACTTCGCGGCCAGCGAGCTGGGCCTCGCGCAGATCGAGCCGTGGGACATGGCGTTCGCCGCCGAGCGCCTGCGCCAGAAGCGCTACTCGTTTTCGGAAAACGAGGTGAAGCAATACTTCCCCGAAGACTTCGTGCTCCAGGGCCTCTTCAAGGTCACGGAAACGCTGTTCGGCGTGCACATTCGCCCCGACAGTGCGCCGGTATGGAATCCCGACGTGCGTTTTTTCCGCGTCGAGAACGCAGATGGCACACTGGTCGCGCAGTTCTATCTCGACCTCTACGCGCGCGAAGGCAAGCGCGGCGGCGCATGGATGGACGATGCACGCTCGCGCCGCAAGCTCGACGGCAACGGCGTGCAAACGCCGGTCGCGTATCTGACCTGCAACTTCTCCGCGCCGGTGGGCGGCCGCCCCGCGTGCTTCACGCACGACGAAGTCATCACGCTCTTCCACGAGTTCGGCCACGGCCTGCACCACATGCTCACGCGCGTCGACGAACTTGGCGTCTCGGGCATCAACGGTGTGGAGTGGGACGCCGTCGAACTGCCCTCGCAGTTCATGGAGAACTTCTGCTGGGAATGGGACGTCGTGCGCGAAATGAGCTCGCACGTCGAAACGGGCAAGCCACTGCCGCGCGAACTCTTCGACAAGATGCTCGCGGCGAAGAATTTCCAGAGCGGTCTCGGCACCCTGCGCCAGATCGTGTTCTCGATGTTCGACATGGCGCTGCATGTGGACTTCGACGCCTCGAAGGGCAAGAGCGCGAACGACCTCGCACGCGAGATCAACGAGCGCTATCACGTCATTGCGCAGGCTTCGTTCTCGCGCTGGCCGAACACGTTCAGCCACATCTTTGCGGGCGGCTACGCGGCCGGCTACTACAGCTACAAGTGGGCAGAGGTGCTCTCCGCCGACGCGTACGCGGCCTTCGAGGAAGCGGCACAGGCCGCGAAGTCGAGCGTGCTCGACGAAAGCACTGGCACGCGCTATCGCAAGGAAATCCTCGAAGTGGGCGGCAGCCGCCCGGCGATGGAATCGTTCAAGGCCTTCCGCGGCCGCGAGCCGAATATCGACGCGCTGCTGCGTCACAACGGCATGGAGCAGCCGCCGGCACAGCAATAGGCATGTGACCTGCTGTTAAGCGATCCGAACTAAAACCGCACAGGGGCATGCAGACCTGTGCGGTTTTTTGTTGCGTGACGCCTTATCGATGCAGTCTGAAATCGACACTCTCCGGACGCCCGGCGAGCGCAAGCGCCGCGCGCTGCGCGGGCTGCCGGCTCACCACCCTGCCCCGGCTCACCACCGCGAGGCGCGCCGCGCGCAGCCGGATCGCCTCGATGGGATCGCGGGCGTCGAGCACCACGAGGTTCGCGGCGCAACCGGGCGCCACGCCGTAGTCTTCGAGACCGAGAATGCTCGCCGCGTTGACGGTCACTGCGTCGAAGCATGCGCGAGAGGCATCGGTGCCCGTCATCTGCGCGACGTGCAACCCCATATGCGCGACTTCGAGCATGTCGCCCGAGCCGAAGCTGTACCACGGGTCCATCACGCAGTCGTGACCGAACGCGACGGTCACGCCCGCCGCCATCAACTCGGGAACGCGCGTCATGCCGCGACGCTTCGGATAGGTGTCGGAGCGCCCCTGCAGCGTGATGTTGATGAGCGGATTCGCGATCGCCGCGACACCCGACTCGCGCATCAGCGGAATCAGTTTGCTCACGTAGTAGTTGTCCATCGAATGCATCGACGTGAGATGCGAACCCGCCACGCGCCCATGCAGGCCGAGCCGATGCGTTTGCGCCGCGAGCGTTTCGATGTGGCGCGAGAGCGGGTCGTCGGATTCGTCGCAATGCATGTCCACGCGCAAGCCCTTTTCAGCGGCGAACTCGCAGAGCAGGCGCACCGACTCGGCGCCGTCCGCCATCGTTCGCTCGAAGTGCGGAATGCCGCCTACCACATCCACGCCCATCGCGATCGCGCGCTTTAGGTTGTCGAATGCCCCGGGGCTGCGCAGCACGCCATCCTGCGGAAACGCCACGAGTTGCAGATCGAGATACGGCGCGACGCGGCGTTTCACTTCGAGCAGCGCTTCGACGGCGAGCAGACGCCCGTCGCATACATCGACGTGCGAGCGGATCGCCAGCAGCCCGCGCGCGACGGCCCAGTCGCAATACTGGAGCGCGCGCTCGATGAGCGCCTCCTGCGTGAGTTGCGGTTTGAGTTCTCCCCACAGCGCGATGCCTTCGAGCAGCGTGCCCGAAGTGTTCACACGCGGTAGCCCGTACGAGAGCGTGGCATCCATATGGAAATGGGCGTCGACGAACGGTGCGCTCACCAGCGCACCAGCCGCGTCGATCTCCTCGCGCGCCGCCGCGGCGAGATGCGGCTCGACGGCGGCGATACGCCCCCCCTCGATGCCGATATCCACCGAGGGATGCCCGGCGGGATGCGTATGCGCGAGCACCGCGCGGCGAATGATCAGGTCCATTTGCGGCTCCTTGTTCTGGCATGGCGAAAACGCATCGTCCGCGTCGATTCTATCGACGCCAGAATGACGGCGCCATCGCCGCGAGCCAACACAAACGCGAAGACGCTCACGTGGGCGCGACGTTCGGACAAGACGTCGCGATGCTCGCCATTTCCGTACCGCGGTGGAATCGCGAAACCGTATCTGGACGACGGCCTGCACGCGCCTATACTCGTGCCGACTGACCCGTCCATGAGCATGCGAGGCAAATCGATGAAAACGATCGGTGTGATCGGAGGAATGAGCTGGGAATCGTCGGCCGAGTATTACCGGCTGCTGAACCGCCATGCGAAGGCGCGTTTGGGCGGTCATCACAACGCGCGCAGCCTGATGGTGACGGTGGATTTCGCGCAGGTCGAGGCGCTTCAGCGCGCGGGCGACTGGGACGCACTCGGCGCGCAGATGGCCGAGGCCGCGCAGCAACTCGAACGCGGCGGCGCGGATATCGTGCTGCTCGCGACGAACACCATGCATCGCGTTCGAGCGGCGATCGAGGCGGTCATTTCGATCCCCTTCCTGCATATCGCCGACCCGACAGGCCAGGCGTTGCGCGCCGCAGGCTACACGCGTGCGGGCCTGCTCGGCACGCGCTACACGATGGAGCAGGACTTCTACGTGGGGCGGCTACGCGAGGCGCATGGCATCGAAGCCGTCGTGCCTGACGAGCACGATCGTGCGGACATCCATCGCATCATCTACGATGAGTTGTGTCACGGCATGGTGGATGACGAATCGCGGCGCACCTACCAACGCGTGATCGATAGCCTCGCGGCTCGTGGTGCGCAGGCGGTCATTCTCGGTTGCACCGAAATCACGCTGCTGATCGGCCCTCGCGATTCGACGTTGCCGGTGTTCGATACCACGGCGTTGCACGCGCAGGCAGCGGTGGACTGGGCGATTGGGGGCGAGGCAAGCGCTCGGTGACGAGCCTTGTAGACAACGCGCCTTGCACAGGCGCGGAAAACAAAAAACCCGCTCTGAGCGGGTTCATTGATCGGCGCGAAGCCTTGGTGCTGCTTAAGACCTGACTAATACGTTTGGTTGCGGGGGTAGGATTTGAACCTACGACCTTCGGGTTATGAGCCCGACGAGCTGCCAGACTGCTCCACCCCGCGTCCGTCAGAGAAAAGAATTATAGGGCCTCTCGCGACGCTCGTCAACTAACTTTTTGGACACGCATGAATTAATGCGTCTTCGAACGCAATCGCAGACACACTGTGCCACTCACCAATTACTTCGGATAACCAGGCAAATCTCATTGTGCCGCTGCCGGATCCACCAGCGGCCTCACCTCGGCCGCCCATGCGAGCCACATCTCCTGAGTGAGAATACCCGCCTTCAGAATCGCGTACTGAATCTGCTGACCGCGCGTGAGCGAAGCGCCGCCGAAGTCCCGCTGCTCGATCTCCCGATAAACCGCGAGCCGCGCACGATTTTCGCCGATGAGCCTCTCCAGTTCGTTGGCCAGGCCGAGCGGACCGATTACGGCGTCGGCACGCAGTTTGAGCAGGAACACATTGCGCGAGTCGAGATCGAGCGGCGTCTCGCGCGCCCAGCGCACCACCTCGTTGCGCCCCACCGGCAGCACGCAATACACCTTCTTGCGTGTGGCCGCGGCCGCGTCGTCCTCGATGACGGACACCCAGCCAGCGTCGACCATGCGGCCAAGCTCGCGATAGATCTGCTGATGGGTGGCGTGCCAGAAGTAACCGATCGCGCGATCGAAGCGCCGCGCGAGGTCGTAGCCCGACGAAGGCTTTTCCAGCAAGGCAATGAGGATGGCGTGCGGGGTGGACATGCGCCGATTCTAAACCACGCTTCCGATCAGGCTGCCGCTGTTGTGGCTCGAATTTTTCCACTATGCAACTGGTTGCATAGTGTCCGGCGGTTTGCTATGTTTGGTCCTGCCCGCTGGCGCAATGAAGGAAGGCCCCGCATCGCGCCAGCAACGAACAATGCGGCGGCCACACCCGGCCGCCGCCCAGTCCAGGAGATCTAGATGTCCCTGCCCGCCGTGCTGCGCCGCGGCCTGTCGATTCCGGTCGTCGGCTCGCCGCTCTTCATCATTTCGAACCCCGATCTCGTGATCGCCCAATGCAAGGCGGGCGTCGTCGGCTCCTTCCCCGCCCTCAACGCGCGGCCCGCGCACGTGCTGGGCGAATGGCTGGACCGCATCACCACCGAACTCGCCGAGTACAACGCGAAGCACCCTGAAGCTCCCGCGGCGCCCTTCGCCGTGAACCAGATCGTGCACAAGTCGAACGACCGCCTCGAGCACGACCTTGGCGTGTGCGCGCAATACAAGGTGCCGATCATCATCACGTCGCTCGGCGCGCGGGAGGAAGTCAATCACGCGATCCACGCATGGGGCGGCATCGTCTTGCACGACGTGATCAACAATACGTTCGCGAAGAAGGCCATCGAGAAAGGCGCGGACGGCCTGATCGCCGTCGCCGCCGGTGCGGGCGGCCATGCAGGCACGCTCTCGCCGTTCGCGCTCGTCCACGAGATTCGCGAATGGTTCGACGGCCCGCTGCTGCTCTCGGGCGCGATCGGCAACGGCAACGCGATTCTCGCGGCGCAGGCCGCTGGCGCCGACCTCGCCTACGTCGGCTCGGCCTTCATCGCCACGCACGAGGCGAACGCCGTCGACGCGTACAAGCAGATGATCGTCGAAGGCAGCGCGGGCGACATCGTCTACTCGAATCTCTTCACGGGCGTGCATGGCAACTATCTGCGCCAGAGCATCGTGCAGAGCGGACTCGATCCGGACGCGCTGCCGGAATCGGATCCTTCGGCGATGAATTTCGGCTCGACGCGCGTGAAGCCGTGGAAGGACATCTGGGGCTCGGGCCAGGGCATCGGCGCCGTGAAGAGCATCGTGCCGGCTGCCGAGCTGATCGCGCGGCTCAAGCGCGAGTACGAAGCGGCGCGCGTGCGTCTGGGCGTCGCCGCCGCGCCGCAAGCCGAGGAGCAGACCGCGCTCTGATGCGCGGCGCCGACGAAGCCAGTCGGCGAGCCGGGTGCGCTGTGTGGAGGGGTTCGGCGGCAATAACGTAGTTACAGGAATACCTTGCCCCCGTATGTTTTTGTAACTACAATAACCAGTGAAAACGACCAACGATCCGATCAAGAGCGAAGCCAACCCCCGCAAGCACCGCGTCTCTCTCGCCCTGGCAGAGCGGATCGACTGGTCATCCGTATGGTGCATGCCCGACGATCGCAAGGACTATGGCGAGCTGCGCGAAATTGGCTATGCGGTAATCGAATCCCGGCTCTATTGCGTCGTGTTCACACAGCGTGGCGACATCTTCCGGGTCATCAGTCTGCGCAAAGCCAACAACCGGGAGATTGACCGCTATGAAGAAGCCACCCAGATTGATCCGTAACACACCTGACGAAGAAGCCGCGATTGCTCGCGGCATCGCGGCTGACGCAGACACGTTCGAACCCACCGACGAACAGTTCGCGCAGATGAAGCGACGTGGCGGGCGACCCAAACTAGCCAATCCGAAGGTTGCGGTAACGGTGCGCTATGACGCCGATATCGTCGAACGTTTCAAGGCGGGCGGTGATGGCTGGCAAACCCGGATGAACAACGCCTTGCGCGAATGGCTGGCGACGCATCACGCGTGATGAGGACCGGTGCCATGAGCAAAACAGAATGCCGTTCCGTTGCTGAACGGCATTCTGTTTTAGCGGTATGCGCATTTTGCGGTTAACAGGATCGAGAGCCGGGGTATAGCCGCCAGCACTGATACGATGGCGGAAAAACGACAGGCAGAGCATCAGGCGAGCCCGTCCGGACCGGGTAGTCAAATGGGTAGCCAGAGCCCAAAGTACCGGTCGCCTACCGACATAAATCATTGATATACAACGGCTTCGTCTTTATATGAAAATCGCCACCTGGAACGTCAACTCCCTCAAGGTCCGTCTGCAGCACGTCATCGACTGGCTCAATGCGAGCAAGACCGACGTGCTGTGCCTCCAGGAGCTTAAGCTTCCCGACGAAAAATTTCCGCGCGCCGATCTCGAGGCGCACGGCTATCGCAGCTGGTTCGCCGGCCAGAAGACCTATAACGGCGTGGGCATCCTCGTGCGCGAGGGCCTCTTCGTCGACGAAGCCACGATCGTGCGCAACATTCCCGGCTTCGAAGATGCGCAGCAACGCGTGATCGCCGCGACGGTAGGCGACGTGCGCGTGGTGAGCGCCTATTTTCCCAACGGACAGGCACCGGGCACGGAGAAGTTCGCGTACAAGCTGCAATGGCTCGACGCCATGCACGGCTGGCTCGCGCAGGAGATGCAGCGCTACCCGAAGCTCGCGCTGCTCGGCGACTACAACATCGCTCCCGAAGACCGCGACGTGCACGACCCCAAGGCGTGGGAAGGCCAGAACCTCGTCTCGCCGGAAGAGCGCGCGCAGTTCCGCCGCCTGATCGAACTCGGTTTCGTGGATGCATTCCGCCGGTTCGAGCAGCCCGAAAAAACCTTTACGTGGTGGGACTATCGCATGTTCGCGTTTCGCCGCAACGCGGGCCTGCGCATCGACCACGTGCTGCTCTCGCCGGCGCTCGCGGCGCATCTCACCGCATGCGAAGTGGACAAGGTTCCGCGCAAATGGGATCAGCCCTCCGACCACACGCCGGTGATCGCCACGCTCGATCTCGGCAATTGAGCGCCTTCCTCACCAGTTCGCCGCGAGCGTCGTCCACAGGAAGCGATAGACGAGCGCGTCATACTGCGCGCGCTCGAGCGAATCGCTGCCGGGGCCGTGGCCGCCTTCGGTGTTCTCCAGGTACCACACGTTCGCGTGCCCCTGCTGCAGCATGCGCGCGACCATCTTGCGCGCGTGCGAGGGGTGCACGCGGTCGTCGCTCGTCGAAGTCGTGAAGAGCGTGGCAGGGTAAGTCACGCCGGGCTTGACATGGTGGTAAGGCGAATACGCGGCCAGCGCGAGCGCTTCTTCGGCATCCTGAGGATCACCGTATTCGTCGATCCACGAGGCGCCCGCGTGCAGCAGCGGATAGCGCTGCATGTCGAGCAGCGGCACCTCGCACACCACGGCGCCGAATAGCTCGGGTCGCTGCACCATGCACGCGCCCACGAGCAGCCCGCCGTTGCTGCCGCCCTTGATGCCCAGCTGCGCGGCGCTGGTGTAGCCGTCGGCGATCAACTGCCCGGCCACTGCGATGAAGTCGTCGAACGAGCGCTGCCGATGTTCGCGCTGCGCCTCCACGTGCCAGGCGGTGCCGTACTCGCCGCCGCCGCGAATGTGGGCGATTGCCACCACGCCGCCCTGCTCCAGCCAGCCGATGCCCGAGCCCACGAGATATTGCGGCGTGAGCGCGATTGCAAAGCCGCCATAGCCCGTAAGCAGACACGGCGACGCCTTGCGAGCCCCGCCTTCCAGCACGGCCTTCGGGCCGATGACCGTAAACGGTACGCTCGTCCCGTCGGCGGAACGCGCGTGCGAGCGGATCACGGTGAGCGGTCCGGCCTCGAACTGCGTGGGCCATCGGTCGAGCAATTCCCACTTCTGGAGATCGGTCTGCGCGAGATCGGCGAGCCAGTATTCGGGCGGCAGCAGGTAGTCGTCCACGTCGACGAACACTTCGTCGTTGAGCGTGTCTTCGATCGGCGAGACGTCCACTTGCGAACTTGCGCGCGTAGGGAACGCCCGCGGCTCCCAGCGCCATGCGCCATCCGTTTGCCGGGGCTGCCAGAGCATCGTGCGGCTCTCCACGTCGTCGAGCCAGGAGACGATCAGGACGTTTTTCGTATTGCTCCAGTCACACGCCGAAGTGACGGGCGTTGGCGTGAAGAGCGGCGTGAACGCGCGGCTGCCCGCAAGGAAAGCGTCTTCGCGGATCGCGAGCAGCGCGCCGCCCTTGTACGTGAGGTCGGAAGCGACCCAGTCGAGCCGGGGCTCCAGCAGCAGCCAGCCGTGCCACGCCCCGACTGCCACATGCGTGGGCACGTCGTACATCTGCCAGTTGCCCCGCTCATCGAGACGATAGGTGTACGAATCGAAGAAGTCCACGCTGCGCACGACGTCGTGACGCTTCTCGACCGGATCGTAGTCGCCCTCCACGCTGATGTCGTCGAACTCGCCGCGGAACACCACGGGCGCGTCGGCGAGCGCCGTACCGCGCGTCCAGCGGCGCACCTCGCGCGGATAGCCCGAACGCGTGAGCATCTTGTTCCCGTTCCTGCCGCCCGCGTCCCAGCCGACGTACACCGTATCGCGGTCGATCCAGGAGATCGTGTGCTTGCCCTCCTTCGCGATGGCAAAACCGTCTTCCATGAACTCACGGCGCACGATATCGAACTCGCGCACCACGACCGCGTCGGAGCCGCCATCGGAAAGCTGGATCAGCGCGCGGTCGCCGTCCGGGTAGAGGATGTCGATGCCCGCGCAAACCCACGGCATGCCCTCTTTTGCACCGAGGGCGTCGAAGTCGATGAGCGTCTGCCACTGCGGCTCGTGCGCGCGCCAATCGGCCCACAGCGCACGGCGCCACAGGCCCTTGGGATTGTCCTCGTCCTCCCAGAGGTCGTAGGCCCACTCCTGCCAGCGGCTCGGGATCACCGGCCGCTCGCGCGGCAGGTAGGCCTGCGCGAGGCGCTTCTCCAGCGCATCGAAACGCGCGCCGCCCTGCCACGCGGCACGCGTGCGCGCGTTCTGCTCTTCGACCCAGGCCATGACGGCAGGATCGTCGAGCGATTCGAGAGAAAGGAACGGATCGGCCTCGGCGGGCCACGGGGAAGTCACGGGCATGATCGGTCGTCGACAGGAAAACAGCGACGATTATGCCCTGTGCGCGCGCCGGCGCACTGCGCATCGGGCTGCCTTGCGTTGCACGAGGCCGACCCGATGCGAAAGATCACTCGAGATTGAGCTCCTGGATCTTGCGCGTGATCGTGTTGCGGCCGATGCCCAGGCGCTCGGCCGCCTCGACCTTGCGCCCGCGCGTGAAGTCGAGCGCCTCGCGGATCACGGCGGCCTCGAAGCGGCGCGAGAGTTCGTCCATGACGTCCGCGCTGTTCTCGCGCAAGAGACGCGCGACTTCCGTGCGCAGACCACTCTCCCACACGCTGAGCGGCGAGACGGCCGTGCCGTTGGACGCGCCGAACGCGGGCGTGCCGAACACCACGCCACCCGCCACGCCGCCGATAGCGCCAGGCATCCCCGCAGCCGCCACGTGCGACGCATGGTTCGCGCCGTTCGTCGCCAGAGCCGAGACCGCAGCCGACGAGGCATCGGCAGCGCCCGCGGCTTCACCGAGGGGCGATGCAGCACCGGGCGCAGCGTGCGCGGGCATGAGGTCAGGCGGAAGATCCTTGATCTCGATGGTCTGCGCAGGCGCCATCACCGTGAGCCAGTTCGCGAGGTTCTCCAGTTGGCGAACGTTGCCGGGGAACGGCAGCGCGGACATCCAGGCAAGCGCCTCGTCCGACACGCGCTTGGGCTCCACGCCCAGTTCGCGCGCGCTCTTCTGCAGGAAGTGGCGCGTGAGCAGCGGAATATCCTCGCTGCGCTCGCGCAGCGCGGGCAGACGCAAGCGAATCACGTTGAGGCGGTGATACAAGTCCTCGCGAAACAACCCCTGGCGCACGCGCGTCTCCAGGTTCTGATGCGTCGCGGCGATCACGCGCACGTTCGCACGCAGCGGGTTGTGTCCGCCCACGCGGTAGAACTGCCCGTCCGAGAGCACGCGCAAGAGGCGCGTTTGGAGATCGAACGGCATGTCGCCGATTTCGTCGAGGAACAGCGTGCCGTTCTCGGCCTGCTCGAAGCGGCCCTGACGCATGGCCTGGGCGCCAGTGAACGCGCCGCGCTCGTGGCCGAACAATTCGGATTCCAGAAGATCCTTTGGAATGGCGGCAGTATTGAGCGCAATGAACGGACCGTTCGCGCGTGGGCTATGTCGGTGCAAAGCGCGCGCGACAAGCTCCTTTCCGGTGCCAGACTCGCCCGTGATGAGCACCGTGGCCGCCGAATGCGAAAGCCGCCCGATGGCGCGGAACATGTCCTGCATGGCCGGCGCCTGGCCGAGCATCTCGGGCGCTTCGGCGGGACGCTCGTCCCATTGCTGCTCGCCGCGCATGCTTTCGTCCACGGCGCGGCGAATCAGCTCGACGGCCTTGTCGACGTCGAAGGGCTTGGCGAGATACTCGAACGCGCCGCCCTGAAATGCGGCAACCGCGCTATCGAGGTCCGAGAACGCCGTCATGATGATGACGGGCAAGCCCGGCAGGCGCTCGCGCACGGTCTGCAGCAATTCGAGGCCGGAGCCGCCGGGCATGCGGATGTCGGAGACGAGCACCTGCGGGCTGTCGTGATCGAGCGCGCTCGCGGCTTCGCGCACGTTCGAGAAGCTGCGGGTGGCGAAGTTCTCGCGGGCGAGTGCCTTTTCGAGCACCCAGCGTATCGATTGATCGTCGTCTACTATCCAGATCGGCTTCATAAGATCGGTCAGAAGTCCTGGTGGCGTGCGGTATCGGTAAATCTGAAATCAGCTTCGGTTATCGGCTCGATGATCCGTTCAGCTATCGAGCGGCAACAGAATCTGAAACTCGGTGTGTCCGGGCCGGCTATCGACTTCGATGAGTCCGTCGTGCTGCTGGACGAACGTCTGCGCGAGCGTGAGGCCGAGACCGCTGCCATCCTCGCGTCCGGAGACGAGCGGATAGAAGATGCGATCGCGGATTTCCTCGGGAATGCCGGGCCCGTTGTCCGTGATATGCAAGTCCAGTGCCAGCTTGCACAAGCGTTTGGATATCGTGACCTTGCGCGCGACGCGCGTGCGCAACTCGATGCGCGCATCGCCCTGCGAAATGCGTTCGCGCAGCGCCTGCGCCGCGTTGCGCACGATGTTCAGCAGTGCCTGGATCAGCTGCTCCTTGTCGCCGCGCAGGTCGGGCACGCTCACGTCGTAGTCGCGCTCGATCGTGAGGCCGCGCGGGAATTCCGCGAGGATCACGGCGCGCACGCGCTCGCATACCTCGTGGATGTTCACGTCGCCGACGATGTGCGGATGCCGGTGCGGCTCCAGCAGCCGGTCGACGAGCGTCTGCAGGCGGTCCGACTCCTTGATGATCACCTGCGTGTACTCGCGCAATTCGTCGCGCTCCAGCGCGCCGAGTTCGAATTCGAGCAGTTGCGCCGCGCCGCGAATGCCGCCCAGCGGGTTCTTGATCTCGTGCGCGAGATTGCGGATGAGATGCTTGTTCACGGCCGTGAGGTCGTGGATGCGCTCTTCGCGATCGCTGCGCAGGTGCCGCTCGTTCTCGAAGAGCTCTAGCAGCACGTAATCGGGGGCGCTCTCGAGAAAGCCCACGACCACATGCACGTTCAGCGGCTCGCGGCCGGGGCGCTCCAGCGAAGCGTCGAGACGCGTCGCGTGAAAGCGATGCGCGGCAATCGATGCGATCGTCGTGAGCAGTTCGTCCGCGTTCGAGAAGAGATCGGACCACGCCATCTGCGCGAGCTGACGGCGCGAGAGATCGAGCATCGCCTCGGCCGAAGGATTCGCGAAGGCGACGCGCAGCGTGCGCTTGTCGAGCACGAGCACGACTGTGGGCAGCGCCTCGAAGCCGGGCAGCAGGCCCGACTCGACGAGTTGCCCGTCGTCGGAAAGCGGATCCGCGTGGCCTTTTCTAGCCTTGATCAGATTCTTGAGCACCATGTTTCAGGCCAGCCACCTTGCGGCACGCCGGCAACGGTCCAGGTCGTGAAGAACGGGGCACAACTTCGTGCCAATCATGCGGCCCAACGAAAAAGGGACGGCACCGCCGTCCCTTCGAGACCATTTCGCAACGCGATTGCTGCGAGTCGGACGAACTGAACCGGCGCTTCGCTGAACCGGATCCAGCGAAGCGCCATCGCCATTACAGCGAGTAGTACAGTTCGAACTCGACCGGGTGCGTGGTCATGCGCACGCGTTGCAGTTCGCCTTCCTTCAGCGCGAGGTAAGCGTCGATCATGCCGTCGGTGAACACACCACCGCGCGTCAGGAACTCGCGATCCTTGTCGAGCGCTTCCAGCGCCTGGTCGAGGCCGGCGCAAACGGTCGGGATCTTTGCATCCTCTTCCGGCGGCAGGTCGTACAGGTTCTTGTCGGCGGCTTCGCCCGGGTGGATCTTGTTCTGCACGCCGTCCAGACCTGCCATCATCAGCGCCGAGAAGCACAGGTACGGGTTGGCCAGCGGATCCGGGAAGCGCGTTTCGATACGGCGGCCCTTCGGATTCGAGACGTGCGGAATACGGATCGATGCCGAACGGTTGCGTGCCGAGTAAGCGAGCTTGACCGGTGCTTCGAAGTGCGGAACGAGACGCTTGTACGAGTTCGTGCCCGGGTTCGTGATGGCGTTCAGCGCGCGAGCGTGCTTGATGATGCCGCCGATGTAGAACAGCGCGAATTCCGAGAGGCCTGCGTAGCCGTTACCCGCGAACAGGTTCTGGCCGTCCTTCCAGATCGACTGGTGAACGTGCATGCCCGAACCGTTGTCGCCGACGACCGGCTTCGGCATGAACGTCGCCGTCTTGCCGTACGTGTGCGCCACGTTGTGGACGATGTACTTCAGTTGCTGCGTCCAGTCCGCGCGCTGAACCAGCGTCGAGAACTTCGTACCGATTTCGTTCTGGCCCTGGCCCGCGACTTCGTGGTGGTGGACTTCGACCGGAATGCCGATCTGCTCGAGCAGCAGACACATTTCCGAGCGGATGTCCTGGAACGTGTCGACCGGTGCGACCGGGAAGTAGCCGCCCTTCGTGCCCGGACGGTGACCCGTGTTGCCGCCTTCGATTTCGCGGCCCGACGACCAGGGCGCTTCATCCGAACCGATCTTCACGAAGCAGCCCGACTGGTCCGTGTTCCACTGGACCGAGTCGAAAATGAAGAATTCCGGCTCCGGACCGAAGAAGGCAGTGTCGCCGAGGCCCGTGCTCTTCAGGTACGCTTCGGCGCGCTTGGCGAGCGAACGCGGGTCGCGCTCGTAGCCCTTGCCGTCGGCCGGCTCGACCACGTCGCAGGTCAGCACGAGCGTCGATTCCTCGTAGAACGGGTCGATGTACGCCGTGTTGGGGTCCGGCACGAGCAGCATGTCCGAGGCTTCGATGCCCTTCCAGCCGGCGATCGAGGAACCGTCAAACGCATGGCCCGACTCGAACTTGTCTTCGTCGAATGCCGACAGCGGAACCGAAACGTGCTGCTCCTTGCCGCGCGTGTCGGTGAAGCGGAAGTCGACAAACTTGACGTCTTCGTCCTTGACGAGCTGCATGACGTCGGCCACGGATTTACTCATAACCTTTTCTCCTGATTAACGATTTCGGCGAACGCTGCCGCCGTCCCAATCTTGTTGATCCTCGCCGGCCGCCTCCTTCCCAGGTCTGTCCCGCTGACCCGGTTGGCCGGCTACGAATCGATCGCGACGTATAAAGCAGCTTCCATGCCATGCATGCGCCAAGCTGGCGCAAATCCCTTTCGCGACGCGCACTTGGAGTGAAAAAACGTGCGCGGCGCCTTGGTGGTGCCGCCGGTGCGGCGGCCTATCGGCACCAAACCCGTGCAATCCCGAATTTGGCGCGCGAATCTCTCTTCATTATGGTGCAAAAGCGCCGAGATGCACCAACTCAATGCATCCCTCCTTCTTGATCTCCACGCGCCCGCACGCGCGTGGCGTCTGCATGATGCGCTCTCCGGTACGCGGATCGCGCTTCGCGCCCAGCGCCACGCGCTAGAATGATTTTTTGGTCCAACGCGAAACAGGAGATCCGTTGTCATGAGTACGCTCGAACAGTTGTACGCCCAGGCCGAAAAGCGCCGCGTCGAGAACCAGTTGCCTTACGCGGGTGCGGTTTCGCCTGCAGAGGCATTCGAGCTTCTGCAACTCGACCCGCGAGCACGCCTCGTCGACGTGCGCACGCGCGCGGAGCTCGACTGGGTCGGCCGCCCCGTGGTCGGCGACGGCCAGTACGCCCATGTCGAATGGACCCGCTACCCGGGCGGGGTGCCCAACGCCGAGTTCCTCGCCCAGCTCAGGAGCGCCGTCGAGGGCGACGCGCCCGTCCTGTTCCTGTGCCGCAGCGCCGCGCGCTCCAAGCTCGCCGCCATCGAAGCCGCCAAGGCCGGCTTCACGAAAGCCTACGACCTGCTCGAAGGCTTCGAGGGTGATAAGGACAGCCAGGGGCACAGAAAAACCGTTAGCGGCTGGTGCTTCCGTGGCCTGCCGTGGATCGGGGCATAAGCCTCGCCACGGCGGCGCTGCCCCGCGCCCAGCCCAGCACAGCGGGCCACTCTGGGCGCCGCGTGTGACACGCCGATGATGCGCCGCCGCGCCGTCTGACACGCTGCGGCAGCCGGCGCACTCCTCGCTACCCGGCGCGCGGCCCGCTGCGGCGCTCGCCATCGGCAGATGCCTAGCCCGGCGCGGCCGGCTCGACCACATCGCCGCCCAGTTCATGCACGCCTTCGCGCAGCTTCACGAAGGCGGCCGCCACCGCCTCGGGCTCGCCCTTCACGCCAAGATCGATGTGCCGGCGCGCGTAAATGCCGCCCCGCTCCGTGTCGCCCACGCTCGGCAGACTGAACACGCGCACACCGGGAAAATCGCGCTCGATGCGCTCCATGAGCGGCGTGAGCGTCGACTCCGGCAACTCGAACACGAGCAGCGACTTCTCGGCATGCGGCGTCTGATGATGCAGATGCGCGTACTTCGTGTCGAGCACCCACTCGATCATCGGCCAGGCCATCACGGGGAAGCCCGGCATGAAGTGATGATCGCGAATCGAGAAGCCCGGGATCTTGTTGTAGCCGTTCGGGATGATCTCGCAGCCCTGCGGGAACGTGCCCATCTGGAAACGGTGCTGATTCTCGGGCGACTGGTAGTTCACCGGTTCGGGGCCCGTATGCATGTCGCGAATGCGCTCGCTGATGGCCGCCCTTGCGTCGGGATGCAGCACGAGCGGCACGCCCAGCGCCGCCGCCGCGCACTGGCGCGTGTGGTCGTCCGGCGTCGCGCCGATGCCGCCCGTCGAGAACACGATGTCGCCCGAAGCGAACGAGCGCCGCAGCGTTTCCGTGATGCGCGCGGGATCGTCGCCCACGTACTGGGCCCACTCGAGCGCAAGTCCGCGCGCGCCGAGCAGTTCGATGACCTTCGGCAGATGCTTGTCGGAGCGGCGCCCCGAGAGAATCTCGTCGCCGATGATGATGACGCCAAATGCCATGTGTCGCCTCGCTGAATGTGTCCTGCTGATTATCTTGATGAGGGAGCGTCAGCGCACGACCGTCACGTCGCCGGACGCCGGCTGCGCGTCGTGCGCGCGCATGCGCTGGAGCGCGCGCAAGCAGTAGTGCCCGAACCAGAGCGCAGTGAAAACCAGAATGAACGCATAGATCCAGATGGTCACTGCCGCCAGCACCGGGAAGAACAGGAGCAGCCACGCGGATACGGCCCAGATCGCCGTGGGCAGGGAGCCGAGCAGCCCGCTCACCACGCCGATCACGAGCAGCGGCAGCCGGTGGCTGCGCACCAGCGCGCGCCGCTCCTCGACGCTCGCGTGCAGCGCCAGCGCGTCGTAGGTCATCACACGATACGTGAGCCAGCCCCAGAGCAGCGGCGGGATCAGCGCGAAGAACGGGGGAATGAGCCAGAGCGGCAGCGTCACGACCATCACGATCAGGCAAACGAAGGTGGTGACGAGCGAATGGAACAGGCTGGCGTACCAGCTGCCGCCGCGCCGCAATTCGAGCATCGCGTACTGGCGCTTCGAAAGATGACGGATCACGCGCGGCATCGAAATCGCGACGATCAGCAGCAGAACCGTGATGACGATGAGCGGAATCGTCAGGACGATGACGAGAAATGGCGCGATCGTTGCGCGCAGCCCGCCGAACCCGAGCACGTCGAACAGATGATAGACGTAGTTCATCGACGTCCAGTTCGCCAGCGCCCCCCGCATGAGGTCGAGCAGCGGCTGCCAGAACAGATAGAGCACGGCCCCCCACGCCAGCGCGGCCACCAGAAACGGCACGAACGTGAGAACCAGCATGGCTGGATGGAACACGCTCGAGAGCGCGCGTCCGAACGAACGCAACAGGTCATTCATGCGAGCGGAATACGGCGAAAAGGACGGGTGGAGAACACGGTGTCGGCAAAATCGGGGAACCTGGCCGACAGGATAAACCACCGGGGCGCACGGCGGGCAAAGCGCGGGCGGCCGGCGGCGAAGGCAAGCGTCCGGTGCGCTCAGGAGACGGTGGCGTCGTCGCGCGCCGCGGCCTCGGTGGTCTGTGCAGCCTGTGCAGCCGCCCCGGCGCGAGCGAGCGTGCGCAGGCGCCGCGCGATGCGGGCGAACGCATAACCCTGTTGCGCCCAGAAACCCTCGCCATAGCACACGCCTTCGAGCTGGTCGCGTATGCCGGTGGGCTCGATCTCGCGATTGAACGACGCGCTGCCGAACATCATGTCCCACCACGGGAACAGCACGCCGAAATTGCAGCCATACGTGGTGCCCTCATGGCCATAGCCGATGGCGTGATGGCGGCGGTGAAAACGCGGGCTCACGACGAGGCGCTCGCCGAGCCAGCCGAAGTGCAGGCGGATGTTGGCGTGCTGCACGTTCTGCACGAAGTTCGTCAACGCGACGAGCACCACGAACTGGGCCGGCGGCACGCCGATCACGAGCGCCACCGCGGCAAACATGCAGGATTGCCCGAGCACGTCGAGCAAATGGTTGCGGTTATCGCACCAGAGCGACATCTTGCGCTGGCTGTGGTGCACGGCGTGCAGTTCCCACCAGATGCCGTAGCGATGCGACAGCCGGTGGTACCAGTAACCGCAGAAGTCGAGCACCACGAGGTAGATCGCGAACGCCACGAGCGGCTGCGTGGTCACACCCGGCCAGAGATTGTCGAGGTCCACGCTCTTCACGCCCATCAGCCGCAGCGCGCTTTGCGCGCGGTCGAAGAACGGCTGCATCGTGAAGAAGAACAGCAGGTTCAGAACGCCGAGCCGCGTGATCCACGTGTAGAGCGCATCGATCCCAACGCCCTTGCGGTCGCGCCACTTCTCCACCGGCGCGAGCGCTTCGAGCGGGCGCAGCAGCGCATACATGAGACCCACTTCGAGCACGCCGACGATCACCCAGTAGAGCGCGTCGTAGGTGTCGTCTTCCACGTCCATCATGCCGATGTGAAACAGCATCGGCTGGACGACATTGACGAAGAGAAGCGACTGGAGCCACGAGACGAGATCACCGGCGCCCGCGCCGACCGCGTGCCCCGCCTCGGCAACGAATGCCAGCACAGCCGCCGCCATCTCCACGCGCCCCTCTTCCTCTTTATGCCCCGTTCGGCGCCGTGACGGGCGCGCGATCGTAGAAGTAGATGCCGTGCGGCGAGCGGCCCACGGCGATCGTCTTGATGAGCTTCTTCGTCTGCATGTCGATCAGGCCGATGTGCTTCGCGAAGCGGAACGTCACCCACAGGTAGCGCTTGTCGGCGGTGAGTTCCATGTCGTCGGGCCCGGGCATCAGGCCGCTGATCTCGCCGGTCTTTTCGAGCGTTTCCTCGTCGATGATGCTGATGACGTTCGACACCCGGCTCGACACCAACACGTGACGGCCATCGACGAGCGAGCGGAAGTTGTGGGCGGCCTTGCCCACCTGGATCGTCTTGACGATCTTCTGGTTGCGCCAGTCGACCACGGCAACGTAATCGGCGCCGGTCATGCCGACGAGCAGGTACTTGTCGCCGGGCGTGAGCCACAGGCCGGCCGGTGCGGGGCCGACCTTCATCTTCCAGAGCACCTTCTGCGTGGGCAGATCGACCGCCGCGATTTCGCCCGACACCTGGAGCGAAACGAACACGGTACGGCTGTCGTTGGTGAACGCCAGGTGGCTCGGCATGGCCGAGAGCGGCAGGCGCTTCGCGAGCGTGATATTGCTGCCGCCCGCGTAGTTGTAGATATCGAGGCGGTCGAGGCGCAGGCCCGTCGTGACGAACCACTTGCGGTCAGGCGAGAAGCCGAGCTGGTACGGGTCTTCGATGTTCTCGACCCAGTGCTGCACCTTGCCGGTTTTGGGGTCGACGAACAGCAGGTTGTTCGACACCGAGTTCGCGACGATCAGCGCACTGTTGTCCGGCGTGGGGAAAAGGTGATGTGGCTCCTTGCCCGTGGGCACGGTACCGACGACTTCGTGTGTCTTGTCGTCGATGAGGCTCAGCGTGGCTTCGCCCGAATTGAGGACGATGATGTTGTCCGCATGCGCGGACGTTGAAGCGAGCGCAGCGAAAGCGAGCGCGACGCCGACGGCCTTGCTGGCGATGCGGCTGAGAGTTGCGTTGTTCGGCATTGAAGTATCGTTCCCGGGCAGATGCGTGCGTGATTGTAGAACGTCTGTTTGCCTGCAAGGTTGACGTAGGGCCCTTGAAAAATGCAAAGAACGCAGATATGCGGCCGTTTTCGGACCAGTGTTATGGCCCGTAATGCGCGGCCGCAGTGCCGTTCAGCGCTGCATCGACTCCCAGACCTTGTGCAGGCGCTTCACCGAAACCGGCATCGGCGTGCGCAACTCCTGCGCGAAGAGCGAAATGCGCAGTTCTTCGAGCAGCCAGCGGAATTCCGAGAGACGAGGATCGAACACGCCGCCGCGCTGCGAGAGCGCGCGCTGGTATTGCTGCGCGAGCGGCTGAAATTCGGCGGCCTGGCGCGCGTCGCGCGCGGGATCGGCGCGCAGCTTGTCGATGCGCAGCGCGACGCCCTTCAGGTAGCGCGGAAAATGCACGAGCTGCGCATACGGCGTTTCCAGAATGAAGCGTTTGCTGATGAGCGCATCGACCTGCGCCTGCATGTCGGTCGCGGGCGCACCAAAGGCCTTGGCCTGCACGAGCTTCTTCGCGAGCGCCGCGTATTCCGCGAGGATCTGCCCCACCAGCCGCGCGATTTCCTGGGCGAGCAGCGAGAGACGTCCGCGGCCTTCGTCCTTGCGCGCGTGAAAGCTCGCGTCGTCGTCGGGCAGCGGTTCTTGCAGGCAGGCGCGGTCGAGCGCGAGTTCGATCAGCTGGTCGCGCAATTCCTCCTGCGTCGCACGCGTCATGAACTGCATCGCCATTTCGCGCAGGCCCGGCAGATTCTTCTCCAGATAGCGAATGGGCTCGCGCAGCTGGAGCGCGAACAACCGCCGCAGGCCAGCGCGATGAATACGCGCCGCCTCCTCCGGCGAATCGAATACTTCCACGTCGCAATGCGTGCCGCGATCGACCAGCGCCGGATAGCCGAACAGCGTCTGTCCGCCGCGCCGGATTTCCAGCAGCTCGGGCAACTTGCCGAAATTCCACGTCGTGAGGTTTTCGTAGAGGGCGGTGGCGGGCGTCGCTTCGCCGGGCGTCGCTTCGCCTGCTGCGGGCGTGTGCGGCGCGAGGCTCCTCTGCGGTGCTTTGCCGGCTGCCGCTTGCTGCGCCGTTTCGGCAGCGACGCCACCCTGCGCATGCGTTTCCAGCGCGGCGAGCGCCGTCGCGCTCGCGAGCTTCTGAAACTGCTGCTGAGCCTGGGCGCCGAGTTCGGCGCGCAGTTGCGCGAGATTGCGGCCCATGGCGAGCTGCCGGCCGTGCTCGTCGATCACCTTGAAGTTCATGAAGAGGTGCGCGGGAAGCGTTTCGAGCTTGAAGTCGGCCGACTTCAACGCGATCTGCTTCTGCTCGCGCACGTCGGCAATCAACGCCTCCAGCAGGCCACCTGCGCCGAAGCGTTCGCCGCCCGCGCGCCCGGCGAAGCCAGCCGCGTACTCGGGCAGTGGCACGCAATGACGGCGCAGCTTTTGCGGCAGCGACTTCAGGAGCAGTTGCGCCTTCTCCTTGAGCATGCCCGGCACGAGCCATTCACAGCGGCGCGCGTCGACCTGGTTGAGCGCGTAGAGCGGCACCGCGAGGGTCACGCCGTCGCGCGGCGAGCCCGGCTCGAAGTGATACGTGAGCGCCATCGCCACGCCCGACATCGTCATGCGCTTCGGGAACAGGTCGGTCGTCACGCCCGCCGCTTCGTGGCGCATCAGGTCGTCGCGCGAGAGGAACAAGAGACGCAGCTTGTCCTCGGGCTGGCCGCTCTTCTTCACCTCGTCGCGATACCAGCGCTCGAACGACGCGCCCGAATAGATGCCCTCGGGAATCGCCTGATCGTAGAAGCCGTAGATCAACTCGTCGTCGACGAGCACGTCCTGGCGGCGCGACTTGTGTTCGAGCTGCTCGATGTCGGCGAGCAGCTTGCGGTTGTGCGCGAAAAATGCGAGCTTCGTGTCGAACTCGCCTTCCACGAGCGCGCCGCGAATGAAGAGTTCGCGCGCGCGCGCCGGATCCTGCCTGCCGAACGCCACCCTGCGGCGCTGATACACCGGCAGGCCATAAAGCACGCCGCGCTCGAACGCGCTGACCTGTGCGGCCCGTTTTTCCCAATGCGGCTCGGAGAGCGACTTCTTCAGCAAGTGCGCGCCCACCTTCTCCAGCCATTCGGGCTCGATCTTGGCGATACAGCGCGCGTAGAGCCGGCTCGTTTCGACGAGTTCGGCGGCGACGACCCAGCGCCCCGCCTTCTTCACGAGCGCCGAGCCCGGCCACAAGTGGAACTTGATGCCGCGCGCGCCGAGGTAATGCGGTTCGTCGTCGGCCTTCAGGCCGATGTTGCCGAGCAGGCCCGTGAGCAGCGCGTGATGGATCTGCTCATAGGTCGCGTCGGCTTCGTTGATGCGCCAGCCGTGCTCGCGCACCACCGTCAGCAGTTGCGAGTGGACGTCGCGCCATTCGCGCAAGCGCAGATGCGAGAGGAAGTTCGCGCGGCACGCATCGAGCAGTTGGCGGTTGGACTTCTTGTGCGCGACTGCATCCTCGAACCAGGCCCAGATCTTGAGCCATTGCAGAAACTCGGAGCGCTCGTCGGCGAAACGGCGATGGGCCTGGTCCGCCTGCTCCTGCGCCTCGATAGGCCGGTCGCGCGGGTCCTGGACCGAGAGCGCGCTCGCAATGACGAGCACTTCGCGCAGCGACTGCTCGTCGCGCGCGCCGAGAATCATGCGGCCCACGCGCGGATCGAGCGGCAGGCGCGCGAGTTCGCGGCCGAGCGGCGTGAGCGCGTTGTCGTCGTCCACGGCGCCGAGCTCGTTGAGCAGCTGGTAGCCGTCGGCGATCGCGCGCCCCGGCGGCGGCTCGATGAACGGGAACGTCTCGATCGCCGTGAGATGCAGCGACTTCATCCGCAGGATTACGGCGGCGAGCGACGAGCGCAGGATTTCCGGATCGGAAAAGCGCGGGCGCGCGACGAAATCCGACTCTTCATAGAGCCGGATGCAGATGCCGTCCGCGACGCGCCCGCAGCGGCCCGCGCGCTGGTTAGCGGCGGCCTGCGAGATCGACTCGATCTGCAACTGCTCGACCTTGTTGCGGTACGAGTAGCGCTTCACGCGAGCGAGCCCCGTGTCGACCACGTAGCGGATGCCCGGCACCGTCAGCGAGGTTTCCGCGACGTTGGTCGCGAGCACGATGCGGCGCGCGTTCGACGGCTTGAACACGCGCTCCTGCTCCTGCGCCGAGAGGCGCGCGAAAAGTGGCAGGATTTCGGTGTGCGGCGGATGGTGCTTGCGCAACGCCTCGGCGGCATCGCGAATCTCGCGCTCGCCGGGCAGGAACACCAGCACGTCGCCCGAGCCTTCGCGGCAGAGTTCGTCGACGGCGTCGACGATCGCTTCCATCAGGTCGCGGTCGGTGTCGCGCTGCGACTTGCCGCTCTTTTCGCGCCCCGCCGTGCCCTGTGCGTTCTTCACCGCCGGGCTGTCTTCCTGCACCGGCCGATAGCGCACCTCGACGGGATATAAGCGCCCGCTCACCTCGATCACGGGTGCCGGCTTTTCGTCGCTGCCGAAGTGGCGCGCGAACCGGTCCGCGTCGATGGTCGCGGAGGTCACGATCAGCTTGAGGTCGGGCCGGCGCGGCAGGATCTCCTTCAGATAGCCGAGCAAAAAGTCGATGTTCAGGCTGCGCTCGTGCGCCTCGTCGATGATGATCGTGTCGTAGGCCTTGAGCAGCGGATCGGTTTGCGTCTCGGCGAGCAGGATGCCGTCGGTCATGAGCTTGACCGAGGCGCCCGGCGAGAGATTGTCGGTGAAGCGCACCTTGTAGCCGACCACTTCGCCGAACGGCGTGTTCAGTTCGTCGGCGATACGCCGTGCGGTCGCCGACGCCGCGATCCGCCGCGGCTGCGTATGGCCGATCAGACCCGTGCCGCCCGCGCCGAGGCCGCGACCCAGCGCGAGCGCGATCTTCGGCAACTGCGTAGTCTTGCCCGAGCCCGTCTCGCCGCTCACGATCACGACCTGATTCGCTTCTAGCGCGCGCGCAATTTCTTCGCGGCGGCCGGATACCGGCAGCGCCTCGGGGAACGTGATGGGCGGCACCTTGTTCGGCTCGATCACGCGACGCGGCTCACGTTCGCCACGCGGCTTGCCCGGGTTGCCTTCCTTCGCTTCGTTGCCCTGCGGGCGTTCACTGCGCTCATTGGGGGAGCGTGTGGCGCGCTCCGCTTGCGGTCGCGGCGCGCGTTGCGGTTGTGCCGGTCGCGCCGGCTTTTGCTGCGGAGACGGATCGCGAGGCTGCGCATGTCCCGAGCCGCCGGGCGCATCGGGCCGCGTATGTTGCCCACGTTGCCTACGTTGCGTGTGTTCGCGCGAGGCTTCATCGGACGGCGTGTGCCCCGCCTGCTTTTGTGTTTGCGCGCACGTCTCGCGCGGCGAGTCCGGCTTGCGTGCCTCATCGCGCGGCGCGCGCGCTTCGCGCTGCTGCGCACGTTGCGCGCCTTGCGGTGCGCGGCTCGCCTCGCCGCGCGCCGGCTCGCGACGGCGCGCACGCTCATCCTGCGTGTGCGTGGCGGCGGCATCGCCCTGTTTCACGCCGCTTTCGGCACGCGCGCCCGGCGCGTCTTTCGCCCTCGCGGGCTGCGCCGGCGCCTGCTCCGTTGCGCGCTTATCCTGCACGCGTGCGCCGCCCAGCACGCCGCCGCCCATGAGCGCGGCAAGCTTGTCCGCCGACGCGAGCTTTTGCCCGTCGCCGTACTTCTGCGACGCGCTTTTCCGCTGCGCGCCGTCCTGCGCCGATTCCTTCCCGGCCGGGGTGTTGCTGCCCTGCGCCGAGGCAGGTCTTTTGGGTACATTCGACATGGGGGCGCATTATAATCCCGGGCATGAATTCCCAAACCGACCTCGCCCCCGCCACCGACAGCGCGCCCGCCGCCGCTGCGGATCCCGACTCGCAGATCCTCGCGCAGCACGCGCAGTTCGTCGACTGGATGCGATCGGTCGCGCCCTACATCCACAGGTTCCAGGGCAAGACGTTCGTCGTCGCGTTCGGCGGCGAGGTCGTCCACCAGAATCTGCTCAACGCGCTCGTCGCCGACATCGCGCTGCTGCAGGCCATGGGCATCCAGATCGTGCTCGTGCACGGCTCGCGCCCGCAGGCCGAAGAGCAGATGAGCCTGCACGGCGTCGAATCCGAGT
This sequence comes from Paraburkholderia mimosarum LMG 23256 = NBRC 106338, assembly GCF_000739815.1. GTDB lineage: Bacteria > Pseudomonadota > Gammaproteobacteria > Burkholderiales > Burkholderiaceae > Paraburkholderia > Paraburkholderia mimosarum. The sequence continues at coordinate 98,237 of NZ_BBJJ01000012.1, read as the reverse complement.
TCTCGCACGGCATGCGCATCACGAATGCCCGCGCGCTCGAGTCCGCGAAGGAAGCGGCCGGCGAAGTGCGTCTCGACATCGAGGCTGCGATCAGCCAGGGTCTGCCGAATACGCCGATGGCGCACGCGCACATCAGCGTGGTGTCGGGCAATTTCGTGACGGCGCGACCGGTCGGCATTCTCGACGGCGTCGACTTCCAGCACACGGGCGTCGTGCGCAAGATCGACGCGGATTCGATCCGCCATTCGCTCGCGAGCCGCAAGCTCGTGCTGCTCTCGCCGCTCGGTTTCTCGCCCACGGGCGAGGCGTTCAACCTCTCGATGGAAGATGTCGCTTCGGCGGCGGGCATTGCGCTGCGCGCCGACAAGATCATTTTCCTCACCGAAACGCCGGGCCTGATCGACGAAGATGGCGAGCTGATCCGCGAAATGTCGCTCGACGACGCCTACAAGCTGCAGGAAAGCGGCACCGTGCTCGGCGACGCGGGCTTCTATCTGAAGCACTCGATTCGCGCCTGCCGCGGCGGCGTGGGCCGTGCGCACATCATTCCTTATGCGCTCGACGGCAGCGTCCTGCTCGAACTGTTCCTGCACGACGGCGTGGGCACCATGATCTCGTACGAGAACCTGGAAAGCCTGCGCGAGGCCACACCCGATGACGTCGGCGGCATTCTCACGCTGATCGAGCCGCTCGAAAGCGACGGCACGCTCGTGCGCCGCGGCCGCCACCAGATCGAGCGCGACATCGACCACTTCTCGGTGATCGAGCACGATGGCGTGCTGTTCGGCTGCGCGGCGCTCTACGCGTACTCGCAGGAGCGCATCGGCGAAATGGCGTGTCTCACGGTCTCGCCCGAGGCGCAAGGCTCCGGCGACGGGGAGCGGCTCTTGCGGCGCATCGAACAGCGCGCGCGGGCACGCGGCCTCACCCGCATTTTCGTGCTCACCACGCGCACGGAACACTGGTTCCTCAAGCGCGGCTTCGTCAAGGTAACGGTGGACGACCTGCCCGAAGACCGCCGGCGGCTCTACAACTGGCAGCGCAAGTCGCTCGTGCTGATGAAACAGCTCTGAGCGCCCGCTCACGCCACCCCCACATACGATCAAGGAGAAGCACAGCATGGCCCGTATGATTCAATGCGCGAAGCTCGGCAAGGAAGCCGAGGGTCTCGACTTTCCCCCGCTGCCCGGCGAACTCGGCAAGCGCATCTACGAAAACGTCTCGAAGGAGGCGTGGCAGCAGTGGCTCAAGCAGCAGACCATGCTGATCAACGAAAACCGCCTGAACATGGCCGATCCGCGCGCACGTCAGTATCTGATGAAGCAAACGGAAAAGTACTTTTTCGGCGAAGGCGCCGACCAGGCCGCCGGCTATGTGCCGCCGACCGAAGGCTAAGGCCTGCTGGAACTCTCTCAGGAAGTGCTCTGCGCCAGTCGGTGGCGCAGCACAGCCGACCGAAAACCGCGCCCCGGGCGCGGTTTTTTTATGTGCTTCATGCGCGTTGCAGGCGCAGGAAACGGTTCCATGAAATCGGCGCAATCGCCCGCCACACGGGCATCTGGCCCGCTTCGAGGAACCCCGCCTGGCAAGCGATTTGCAGGATCTTCGGCGATCATGCTACCATTGGGCCTCGTTCAACAGGCTATTCCATCAAATAGCCATCAATCGGCATTCGTCAGTGTTGCGGCGGCGACACTTCCCGTATCGCGGCAGAACGCCATCGCCCCGAGTGCACACATCGCAGAAAGACACGCTCCGTAACGCGGGCTGCTTTTTGATTTCAACGGCGCTTTACCGGGCACCCCCGTGCCGGTCCAGCGTCCTCATGTGCCCTGCCCCCCTTCCACGGCCACGCAGGCGCAACGCTTAAACACAACTCGTCCGAGTGTCGTTTCGCGGCGCTTCAGCATTGCTTTCGTGCGCCTCTTGCCTGGCGCGGCACAGCAGCGGCCGCCATCCGGCGACGCGCGGTGCGCGAAATGTCGTCGCTAACCCGAAACGGTACTCTCCGGCAACCGTGGCGAGCCTCGTCTTACGCTCGTCGCAGTCATTGGAGATGCAGACCTTGACCGCTTCCACTTCCGCCACACCGGCGGCATACGCCGACCTCACTGTCGACGACATCACGATCGTCGACCAGGGCCTTCTCAAACGCGCCGTCGGCGCCATGGCGCTCGGCAACGCCATGGAATGGTTCGACTTCGGCGTGTACAGCTACCTCGCCGTCACGCTCGGCCAGGTGTTCTTCCCCTCGAGCAGCGCGTCAGCACAGCTCATTGCGACGTTCGGCACGTTCGCGGCCGCATTCCTCGTGCGCCCGATCGGCGGCATCGTGTTCGGGCCGCTGGGCGACCGTATCGGCCGCCAGCGCGTGCTCGCGATGACGATGATCATGATGGCCTGCGGCACCTTCGCGATCGGGCTGATCCCGTCGTACCACTCGATCGGCATTGCCGCGCCCGCGCTCCTGCTCGTGGCGCGTCTCGTCCAGGGCTTCTCGACAGGCGGCGAATATGGCGGCGCGGCGACCTTCATCGCCGAGTTCGCCACCGACAAGCGCCGCGGCTTCCTGGGCAGCTTCCTCGAGTTCGGCACGCTGATCGGCTACGTCCTGGGCGCGGGCACCGTTGCCCTGCTGACGGCCATGCTCTCGCACGAGCAGCTGCTCGACTGGGGCTGGCGCGTGCCGTTCATGATCGCCGGCCCGCTCGGCCTCGTCGGTCTCTATATCCGCACGAAGCTCGAAGAAACGCCCGCGTTCAAGCGCGAAGCGCAACTGCGCGAAGCCGAGGAACACGCGCGCCCGAAGCTCACGCTGCACGCGCTGCTCACCCGCCATCTGCGCCCCTTCCTGCTATGCGTGGGCCTCGTGCTGATCTTCAACGTGACCGACTACATGGCGCTCTCGTACCTGCCGAGCTACCTCTCGGCCACGCTGCACTTCAACGAGACGCATAGCCTCTTCCTCGTGCTCATCGTGATGGTCCTCATGATGCCGATGACGCTCGCGCTCGGGCGCCTGTCCGATGCCGTCGGCCGCAAGCCCGTGATGCTCGGGGGCTGCGTGGGGCTCATCCTGCTCTCGATCCCGGCACTCACGCTGATCCAGACGGGTACGCTCTTGCCGGTATTCTTCGGCCTCCTGATTCTCGGCGCGCTGCTCTCGTGCTTCACGGGCGTGATGCCATCGGCGCTGCCGGCGCTGTTCCCGACCGCGATCCGCTACAGCGCGCTCGCCATCGGCTTCAACGTGTCGGTGTCGCTGTTCGGCGGCACGACGCCGCTCGTGGCGGCGTGGCTCGTCGAGCACACGCAGAATCTGATGATGCCCGCGTACTACCTGATGGGCGCGGCGGTGATCGGCATCGTCTCGGTGCTCGCAATGCCCGAAACGGCGCGCCGTCCGCTGCCGGGTTCGGCGCCGAGCGTCAGCAGCAAGTCGGAAGCGCATGCGGTGCTGCGCGGCGCGCGTCTCGCGCGCGAACTCGACGAGGAATACGCCCTCGCCGACGCGGTGCGTGCCGTGCGCGCCTGATACGGGATTAAACCGCCCGCATCGAAAGGCCAGCTTCGTGCTGGCCTTTTTTCTTGCTCGCCCGATAGCGCTATTCGACGAGGTTGACGTGCTCGACGTGCAGTGCGCCGTCGCTTGCTATCGTCAACATCGCCGCCGAGACGGGCAGCCTGAAGCGCCGCGGCCCCGCGCTGCCGGGATTCACGAACAGCACGCCATCGCGCGTTTCGAGCGCTGGCTTGTGCGAATGCCCGCTCACGACGAGCGCAATGCCTTCAACAGCGGGATTGCCTTGCAGATCGGCCAGTTCGTGTACCACGGCGAGCCGCACGCCGCCCAGTTCCACCGTGGTCTGCAGGGGCAGCGCCTCCGCCCACGCGCCACGATCGTTGTTGCCGCGCACTGCGGTAAGCGGCGCGATGGCCGCGAGCGTGTCGAGCACAGCCGCGTCGCAGATGTCACCAGCGTGCACGATCGCGTCCGAGCCCTTGACGAATGCAAGGAGCTCGGGGCGCAGCAGATTGTGCGTATCGGCAACCAGCGCAACGTGCAGCGGACGCAGCGGGTGTTTCGCGGACATGGCGGAACGGCTCGGCTATGGAACAGCGATTATCGCCGCGCTCACGCCTTTGCGTCGTCGTTCTCATTCGCTCCCGCGCCGATATACACCGCCAGCCACACGCTCGGCGCGGTTGGATCGGTCCAGGACACGCGGTGGCGGCAATGCGCCGGCAGGTGCACATAGTCGCCAGGCAGCAGGCGCCGCGGCGGCACGGCCGCATCCTCGAACGCCAGCGTCGCCGCGCCGGAGAGCAGCACCACCCACTCCTCGCGCGCGTCGTCGTACCAGAAGCCCGGCGGGCTCGCCTGCCCCGTCGAGACGATGCGCTCGATCGACAGCCCATCGCGCGAAACGAGCGTATCCAGACGCTCCTTGTCCGCGTCGTGGACGATGCCTGCGAATAGATTGCCGAATGCGGCGGTTAGCGGTTCGTTCATCCGGAAGCACTCACGTGTTGGTTTCAAGCGAGGGGTTTCAGGCCGTCGAGCAAGGTCGGCACCAGTTCGCTCACGGTGGGGTGCACGTGCATCGCGTATTGCAGCGTCGTGTAGGGCGCGCCGGCCGTCATCGTGTCGATGAACGTGTGGATCGCCTCGTCGCCTTCGATGCCGAATATCGCCGCGCCGAGGATGCGTTGCGTCTGCGGGTCGACCATCGCCTTCATGAAACCGCCGGTTTCGCCGCGCTCGCGCGCGCGGCCTACGCGTGACATCGGCATCGTGGCGATGAGCGCAGGCTTGCCGCGCTCGCGCACTTCGCGCTCGCTCAACCCCACGCGGGCAAGCGGCGGATCGACATACACCGCGTACGCGGGAATGCGGGTGTCGGCGCTGCGCGCCTTGCCGTCGAGCAGATTCGCCGCGACGATCTGGAAGTCGTCGTATGACGAGTGCGTGAACGCACCGCGGCCGTTCACGTCGCCGAGCGCCCAGATGCCTTCCACGGCCGTGCGCAACTGGCCATCCACGGCAATGAGCCCGTGCGTGTCGGTCTCGATGCCCGCGGCGTCGAGGCCCAGGTCGTCGGTGTTCGGCACGCGTCCCGTCGCGAACAGCAGGTGCGAAGCATCGAGCGGACCGCTGTCGAGCGCGATGCGCACGCCTGCGTCGCCTTCGAGCGGCGCCACGCTGCGCGGCTGCGCGCCGAAACGAAACGCCACACCTTCGCGCGCGAGAAGGTCCTGCACGGCGTGCGAAAAGTCTTCATCCTCGCGCGAGAGGATGCGTTGCCCGCGCACCAGCACCGTCACGCGGCTGCCGAATCGGCGGAACATCTGCGCGAATTCGAGCGCCACGTAGCTGGCGCCGCAGATCGCCAGATGTTCGGGCAATTGCTCGAGCGCGAGCAGCGTCGAGTTGGTTTCGTAGCGAATTGTTTCGAGGCCCGGAATGGCGGGGATCTGCGCGCGCGTGCCCGTGTTGATGAAAATTTCGGGTGCTTCGAGATCGGCCTGGGCGCCGTCGTGGGTGCTCACGCGCACCGCATGCGCGCCTGAGAAGCGGGCATGACCCTTGAACACGGTGACATTCGGCGCCTCGCGCAGCCAGCGCTCGACCCCGTCACGCGAAGCCCCGACGATGCGCTCCTTGCGCGCCTTCACGAACGCGAGGTCGACGTGAACATTGCCTGCGGGCACGCCACTCGCCAGTTCGCCACCGCCGATTCGCACGCCGAAGTCGGCCGCGTGCCGCGCAACGTGGGCGGCACGCGCGCAAGCGACATACGCCTTGGTCGGCGTGCACCCCACGTTCACACAGGTGCCGCCAAACGCCGCGCGCTCGATCACAGCCGTCTTGCGGCCGCTCTGCCCGAGCCGCACGGCGAGAGGCGGCCCGCTCTGCCCCGTGCCGATCACGATCGCATCGAATCGTTGTGCCATGCCGCTCTCCTTTGCCGTTGTCACGCGTTGAGCCGGGATGCCGCCCCGCAATGCACATCCGCCAGACGCGGCCGCTCGCGCCATCTTACGCGCGCCGAATGGCAACGGCGCGCAGCGTGATGGTGTGCCTCCGCGTGCAGTGCGAAGGCGAATGACGCAGGCGCAAAAAAAAGAGCCGCCTCGCACGACGAGGCGGCTCACAGGGTGACGTCACAACAGCAAACGGGCGAAGCCGCTGCGCGTCAGGGGGACTGTCGAACGCACTGCGCGCTTGCGTCAGGCGTTCGGTGAATGCGTTATTGGGGCTTGGTCTTACCGTGGGGCAAACCGGCGTGCAGTCGCTCGCCCGCGCGATCCGGGCGCCGGATCAATGCGAGCAATGCGCGCAATGCGCAGCCGCGACTTCATCGCGGTCTGCGCTCCACAATTCGCGCGAGCGCTGAAATGCGGCGCGCGCACCGCGCGTAGCCATCATCAGCCCGACTTGCCCCATGTTGAAGTCGAGCGACACCATCATCTGCATCAAGTCCACCATCGGCAGGACCAGCGCAGGCTGATACAACTGTCGTTCGATAAAGGATTTCATGACCCGCTCCCGCTGCACGCCCCGCGTCCTGGTGACGTAAGGCCATTCGATGTTTGTGATTGTATGAATGCAGCGTGCGCTGATAAATGGCTCGTCCGCGAAGTCACTTGTCAAGAATCGCGAACAATGGGAACAGGTGCGCCGGCACCGGGCTCGGCGCGGCACTTTCGCCGGCCGGCCGCAGTGCCTCCTTGCGACGCATTGCGCGATGTGGCTCGCCAACGCGCGTCCGCCTCTAGACGAGGGGCGTGGCGACGAACTCCGGCAGCGTCTCGGCGCGCGCGGAGAGCGCGGCGATCGCCGGGTACCGTGCGGGATCCACGGAACCGGGCAAGATGTGCTGATTGAACCGCCATGCAACGGCCGCCGTGATATCGGCCTGCGTGATGCGGCCCGCGCACAGCCAGCCGCCGCGGCCCGCGACGAGTTGCTCGAGGACCGCCCACGCCGCGTGCATCTGGGCGTTCACGCGTTCGAACCACGGCTCGTGCTGGCGCTCGGCGGGACGCAGTTCGCGCTCGTAGACCTGCTGCACCGTCTTTTCCATGGCCGCGAGCGCGAAACCGTTCACGCGCAGTGCGAACGCGCGCTCTTGCGTTTCCTCCGGCATGAGCCGCCGCGCGGCAGGCACCTTGCGGTCCAGATAGTCGAGAATCAGCGTCGAATCGATCAGCTGGGTGCCATCGTCGTCGATGAACGTGGGCGCCTTCACGACCGGGTTGATCCGGGCAAATTCGCCGTACTGGCGAAATACCGAAATGCTGTGGTGCTCGAACTCGAGCCCGAGGACATGCAGCGAAATCGCGACGCGACGCACATATGGGGAGTCCATCATACCGATCAACTGCATGGGGTTTACCTCATCCTGGAAAAAGGGGTGGGGCGTCGATCTTGCAGTAAGCGCCGCCCCATTTCAAGCGGCATCTCGAGTGTTTTCGTTTTCGACACCCTGCTTTGGGACCACCAGCAAACGGTGTCATATGACGCCGTCCCGCGGCTCGTTGTGCAAAAACGCGCCGTGTCGATGTGCCACGCTCTCTTCTCCGCGCAACGGGACTACATTCGTTACCTGACGTCCGGACTGATGCGTCGCGGCATTGCTGCAATGCAGCGCTCCGCCTCTCACGCAAACGCTGCTTCGGGATGCCGCGCCGCTCAAGGCGCAGCCACGCGCGGGAGTCAAGCGCAGGATGCCGAAGCATTACGCAGATCGCATGAAAGCGCGTTTCGGCGCGCCACATGTGCTGCGGTGCATGGCCGGGAAACTCCTGGATTCGGACGCCGAACGGCTGAGATAGTCTCAATGCACAAGGAGACGAAATCATGAGACAAGCATTCAATGTTGGCATCGTCATCATCCTCGCCCTCCTCCTCGCGAACCGTGCCATGACACGTGTGCAGGCTCACGAGGCTGGCTCGCTCACCTGCGCCCAGGGCTCCGCACTCGTCAAAGCGGAAGCGCTCGTACGAGGATTCGGCGAGCGCGGCGCAAGCAGCCAGAGCGAGAACTTCCTCTCGTCGTGCCTCGTGTCGGGCCAAGGACAGGTCGGCGACCTGATCGCCCACGACTAAGAGGTAGGGGCTGCGGGAGGCGCACGTTAGCCCGGCACGTGCCGGCTGACAGCGCGGCGCGCGAAGCCACGCGCGCGATGGTTGCTTCGGCACCTGCCGCGGCCGCGCATGGTCCGTCAGGTCAACCTTGGGCACCGCACGGGCACACAGGGCTAATCGCCTTCCACCGCGGGGCACTATTCCATGCCCCGCACCGAATAGTCCTGCCTGTTTCCGGGTGTCCTGCCCGTAAATTCCCGAGCGTCAAAAAACGCGGAGCGATCCGGTTGCTCTCGCCTCGAATTCCTTTTGTGTTGCCAATGCCGATGGTTGGCGGCGAGAATGCTCGCGGACCACGGAGAATGTATGAAAGGTTTTGTCCTGTTGTTTGGAGTCAGTTTCCTCTCGGCGTGCACATCGGTGACCGCCGTTAATTCGAGACAGGACGGGCATCTCACCGTCACGAGCCGTGCACGCTGGGATATCGTTTCCTGGAACCGCGTGCGCACGGCCGGACTCCACAAGGCAGAAGACTACTGCGAAAAGCAAAAAAAGCAGTTGCACACCGTGGAAATTCACAGCGAAGGGCTGCATGGCGTGACAACTCAGACAGTAGAGGTAATCTTCGACTGCATCTGAGGCGGCGCTTCACGCTTTCGGCGCCAGCCCCGCCGGACGGGCCTTCCTGTCAAACATGCCAGCCCTCGTCGCCCCACCTCTTTGCTAAACCGCAATAGTTTGTTGTCGTTCACCCTGATACTCAATCCGCATGGGCGCGCTAGACTGACGATACATTTTGTTACGCTTAGAGGCGCGTCATGTTGACCGCATTTTTCATCGCCTGCCCATTCGGTATCGCGGCGTTATTCGGGTTTGCACGGCTGATCAATCCTCATACCGGGAAAATCGGTAATCGTTGAGCGCGCAAGCGCCTCTTTTCGGCACAGCGCTCGACCGAGCTTCGCACTGCAAGCCTCCGCAACTGACCGGTTTTCTTCCGGCAGGCATCGCCGTCTTCTTCCGCTTATTTCTTTGCCGCAGGCACGCCGCCGTGCGTCCGCATTCGATGCGCCGCGCCAGTGAAAAACCCGCGAAGCGTTGAGCCGTCGCGGGTTCTCTGAATCCAGCGGAATCCGCTGAAAGGACATCTGGTGCCGGGGACCGGACTTGAACCGGCAAGCCGTTAGGCGGCGGATTTTCGTCACACTGCGTCTTTCGACGCCGCCCTACCCATGATGGGCGAGCGTTCGTGCGCTGGACTATGCCTTCGCCGTCGCCACGTGCAGCGTTTGCACGCCGCGCGCCGCCTTAGGCGCCCCCCGTCTAGTCTCTACACCTTCCGGGCCCACAGTGTTACGCCGCGGCCGGCTTGGCTCGGCGTTGCCTCGGCGCCTCGCGCGTTATGCGCCTCGAGGCCCAGGGGTTTCGCCGAATTTGAGGGGTTCTGCACCGGCCGTTTCCGGTCGGGCACTCAATCGTTATTTAAGTCCGCTATGTTTACCAATTTCATCACCCCGGCAGGGCGGACGCGATTCTACCATTGCCCGGCACGCGTCCCAAATGGGCTCCCCGGGGCCAGACGATCCGCGCCGGCGGTCCTTTGCCTGCCTGTCCGTCATCTGCAGGTCATACGCCTTTTTCATAATCGGCCCTATCGAAAACGTTTACAACGAGCCGGGGCCCCTCGCATGACGCCAACCATCAAGGATGTCGCCGCCCACGCGGGATTCTCGATTGCCACTGTCTCACGCGCGATCAATGCGCCTCACACGGTCAACCCCGTCACGCTCGCGCGCGTGCGCGAAGCGATCGACGCGCTGAAGTTCCGCCCCAATCCGCTCGGACGCCAGTTGCGCGGCGAGCGCACCCGCCTGATCGGCGTCGTGCTGCCCACGCTGGCCAACCCCGTGTTCGCCGAGTGCCTGCAGGGCATCGACGAACTCGCCGCGGCGCAGGGTTTTCGCCTCATGCTGATGACCACGCAGTACGACGCCGATCGCGAGCGTCACGCGATCGAAACGTTGCGCGCGCAACGGGTCGAAGGGTTGATCCTGACCGTGGCGGACGCAGACACCCACGCGCTGCTCGACGAGCTCGATGCAGACGGCCCGCTCTACGTCCTGATGCATAACGACACGAAGCGTCGCCCTTCGGTATCGGTGGACAACCACCAGGCGGCGTGCGACGGCGTGCGCGCGCTGATCGCGCATGGCCATCGCCGCATCCTCATGCTGGCCGGCACGCTGGCCGCCTCCGACCGCGCACGTCAGCGCCATGCGGGCTATTCCCACGCAATGCAACAGGCAGGCCTTGCGCCCGCGCCGGCGCTGGAGATCGATTTCAACGCGGACGAACTCGCGCCCTCGGTGCTCGCGCATCTGACGAGCGGGCCCGCACGCCCCACGGCCCTCTTCTGCAGCAACGACCTGCTCGCGATGGTCGTGATGCGCGGACTGCGCCGCGCTCGCCTGCGCGTGCCGCAGGACATGTCGATTCTCGGCTTCGACGGCCTCGCGATGAGCGAACTGCTCGCGCCACCACTCGCGAGCATCGGCACGCCGAACCGCGGGATCGGCCGCGAAGCATGGCAGTGCCTGATGGCGCGCATCGGCGGCCAGTACGAGGGTCCGCTCGCGCATACGCTGCCGCATACGCTGCGCATGGGCGGCACCATCGCCGCGATTGCGCATGGACGGGCTGCTCATGCGATGCATGTCGCGCGCGCCAACGGACTGGCCAACCGAGATCTCGAACCCGGCGACGCGCCTTCGTAAGCGCACGCGCCGCAGAAGAAAAGACCATCCGGGCCGCGCGCGCACGCGGCCTCCATCAAACCGCACGTTTTCCGACCGATCTGGAGACCCGCCGTGATCCGACGATTCGCATCTACCGGCCCGCTTTCGCCTTCGCCCGCGCGCGACGTCCTGCGCGCGCTCGCCGCGCCCTTGCAACGCATGAGGCGCCTGTCCTGCGCGCTGCCCTCTGCAGCGAAAAGCGCCGCAAGGGCCGCCGCAAGCACTGCAGCGCTTGTGGCCGGTCTTGCCGCGCTCGGTGCGCCGCTCGCCGCGCAGGCAGAACAGACTGCGATCTGCTACAACTGCCCGCCCGAGTGGGCCGACTGGGCGAGCCAGATCCAGGCCATCCAGAAAGAAACTGGCATTCGCGTGCCGTTCGACAACAAGAACTCCGGCCAGTCCATCGCACAACTCATGGCTGAGCAAAAAAGCCCGGTCGCCGACGTGGTCTACCTCGGTGTCTCGTCGGCGTTTCAGGCGAAGGACAAGGGCGTGATCGCACCGTACAAGCCCGCGCACTGGAACGACATTCCCGCCGACCTGAAGGACCCGCAAGGCTACTGGTTCGCGATCCATTCGGGCACGCTGGGCTTCTTCGTCAACAAGGACGCGCTGGAAGGCAAGCCGGTGCCGCGCTCGTGGGCCGACCTCCTCAAGCCCGAGTACAAGGGCATGGTCGGTTACCTCGACCCGTCCAGCGCATTCGTGGGCTATGCGGGCGCCGTAGCCGTGAATCTCGCGCTGGGCGGCTCGCTCGACAACTTCCAGCCGGCCTTCGACTGGTTCAGCAAGCTCAAGGCCAATCAGCCAATCGTGCCGAAGCAGACGGCTTACGCACGCGTCCTCTCGGGCGAGATCCCGATCCTGCTCGACTACGACTTCGACGCCTACCGCGCGAAGTACAAGGATCACGCGAACGTCGAATTCGTGATCCCGAAGGAAGGCACGATTTCCGTGCCCTACGTCATGAGTCTCGTGAAGAACGGGCCGCACGAAGCCAACGGCAAGAAGGTGCTCGACTTCGTGCTCTCCGACGAAGGCCAGAAGCTCTGGGCCAATGCCTGGCTGCGCCCGGTGCGTGCCAGCGCGCTCTCGCCCGAAGCGGCCTCGAAGTTCTTGCCCGCGACCGACTACGCACGCGCGAAAAGCGTGGATTTCGCCAGGATGGCGGCCCAGCAGCAAGCCTTCGGCGAGCGCTACCTGCAGATCATGCACTGAGACCCGAGCCCCGCACGACCATGCATGACCTCACTTTCCCGCTGCGCTGGCGCATTGCGCTCGTCGCGCCTGCGCTCGCGGTCTTCCTCGCGTTCTGGCTGCTGCCCATGGTTGCGCTCGTGCAGGTGAGCGCCGACGGGCATCTGATCGAGACTTACCGCGCACTGCTAACGAACGGCCGCTATATGAAAAGCCTTGGCGCGACGATTGCGCTCTCGGCCGCCGTGACCGCGGCAACGCTAGTGATTTCCACGATCTGCGGCCTCCTGCTCGCGCGGCACGCGTTCGCGGGCCGCCGCGCGCTCGTTGCGCTGCTCACCTTTCCGCTGGCGTTTCCTGGCGTCGTCGTAGGCTTCATGGTCATCATGCTCGCGGGGCGCCAGGGGTTGATCGGCGCGCTTTCGCTGCGCCTCGCCGGCGAGCGCTGGGTCTTCGCCTACTCGATGGCCGGGCTCTTCGCGGGCTACCTGTACTTCTCGATTCCGCGCGTGATCGTGACGGTCATGGCCTGCGCAAGCCAGCTCGACGGCTCGCTCGAAGAGGCCGCGCGTTCACTGGGTGCATCGTCGTGGCGCGTGCTCTGCGACGTGATCCTGCCCGCGCTCGCGCCCGGCCTCGTCGCCGCGGGTGCAATCTGTTTCGCAACCGCGATGGGCGCGTTCGGCACGGCCTTCACGCTCGCCACCGACATCGACGTCCTGCCGATGACCATCTATACCGAGTTCACCCTGAACGCCAACATGGTGACGGCCGCCGGCCTTTCCATCGTGCTCGGCCTCGTCACGTGGGCGGTGCTCACGCTGGCGCGCAACGTGACAGGCGCGGCCGTCGCAGCGACGGCATGAGCGCACCGCGGTTTTCGAGGACTCCCAAATGAATTCGCTCGCCAAACCCGCCACGCCCGGCACTCGAGCCATGCAAACTGCGCAGGAGGCACACGACGCGCCGGATAGCCCGCCAGGCGCGCCGCGCCGGCTCGCCCTGCCCTCGGCGCGTGCGTGGCTCGCGTGCGCGCAATGGCTCGTGATGCTCGCCACCTGCGCGTTTCTCATCGTGCCCGTGGTGATGTCGATCGTCGCGGGTCTCACGGTCAACTACTTTCGCGGCGTGGCGAGCGGACTCACGCTGCGCTGGCTCGATGAGGTCTGGACGCAGTATCACGCGAGCGTGTTCCTCTCGCTCGAAGTCGCCGCTGCCACGCTCGCCGTGACGCTCGTCACCGGCGTGCCTGCGGGCTATGCGCTCGCGCGCAGCCGCACGCGCCTCTCGCGTGTGATCGAAGAGCTGCTCGTGCTGCCCGTGGCGCTACCAGGCCTCGCCTCGGCGCTCGCGCTGCTTGTGGTGTACGGCGGCTTCAGCGCGTTTCGCATGAGCGCGGCGTTCATCGTCGTCGGTCACGTCGTGTTCACGCTGCCGTTCATGGTGCGCCCCGTAGCGGCCGTGTGTGCATCGGCGGATCTGCGCACGCTCGAAGAAGGCGCGGCGAGCCTCGGCGCGACCTTCTGGCAGCGCTTCACGACAATCGTCCTGCCCAACGCGCGGCCCGGCATCGTGGCGGGCGCCCTTGCCGTGCTCACGCTTTCGATCGGCGAATTCAATCTCACCTGGATGCTGCATACGCCCGACACCAGGACACTGCCCGTCGGCCTCGCGGATACCTACGCGTCGCTGCGCATCGAAGTGGGCAGCGCCTACACGATTCTGTTCTTCCTCATGACCATGCCGTTGCTCGTGGCCATGCAATGGCTCGGCGTGGAGGTACCCGGTGCGTCCGGAAAACCATCCGCCAGGCGGCGTGTGGCGGCTACGCAAAAGAACAACAAGGACTCCGAATGAAACTCGAACCGATTCCGATTACGCTCACGCGCTGCGCAAAGACCTTTCGCGGCACGCGTGTGCTCGAACCGCTCGATCTCACGATCGGCGCGGGCGAAACGCTCGTGCTGCTCGGGCCTTCCGGCTGCGGCAAGACCACCACGCTGCGCATGATCGCGGGACTGGAAACACCCGATGCCGGCGGCCGCGTCGCCTTCGGCGAAGAGGACGTGACCGCGCAGCCCATCGAGCGGCGCAAAGTCGGCATGGTGTTCCAGAACTACGCGCTCTTTCCCAACCTCGACGTGCGCGGCAACATCGGCTACGGCCTGAAGATCCAGCGCGTTCCCGCCGCCGACGCACGCGCTCGCGTCGACGAACTGCTCGCGATGATGCGGCTCGAAGCGCACGCGACCAAGCCCATTCATCAACTTTCGGGCGGCCAGCGCCAGCGTGTCGCGCTCGCACGCGCGCTCGCGCCGCGCCCGCGCGTGCTGCTGCTCGACGAGCCGCTGACGGCGCTCGATGCGCGCCTGCGCGACACCTTGCGCGGCGAGATGAACGCGCTGCTGCGCGAATTGGGCGTGACGACCGTCTATGTCACGCACGACCAGGCCGAGGCAATGGAACTGGGCGACCGTATCGTGGTGATGAGCGCGGGGCGCATCGAGCAGATCGGCACCCCGCGCGAGATCTACTACCAGCCGGCGAGCCGCGCGGTCGCGCAATTCATCGGCACGCTCAACCGTATCGCAGGACAATGGCAAGATGGCATGCTGCGCACCAATGGCGGCGCGGTGGGAGCCGTCGCGCGCCAAAAGACGGACGACACCGCCGGCATCGCGGAACTCTATTTCCGCCCCGAAGACGCGACGCTCGTCGACCCGGCCGCCGCGCAATTGCGCGGTGTGATCGAACGGGCGACCTTTCTCGGCGAGCGCACGCGCCTCACGATCGGCGGCGCCGCGCCCGACGCGCTGCTCGTCGACGTGCCGGGCCGCGTCGAGCTCGCGCACGGCACGCCGGTCGGCATCTCCATCGCCGCTGAAGCGCTGATTGCGCTCGCCTGAAACTTTCAAGTCGAGGACTCCCATGCTGCTCGCCCAGATCAGCGACCTGCACATCAAGCCGCCTGGCGCGCTCGCCTATCGCCGCGTCGATACGGCGGCGAGTCTCGCGCGCACCATCGCGCGGCTGAACGCGCTCACGCCGCGCCCGGACGCCGTGCTCATGACCGGCGACCTGGTCGATCGCGGCTCGGTCGAGGAATACCAGCACCTCAAGACGCTGCTCGACAGGCTCGAGATTCCGTACTGGCTGCTGATCGGCAACCATGATGCGCGTGGGCCGCTGCGCGAAGTGTTTGCCGAGCGGCCGGAACTGCGCCAAGGCGGCGAGTTCGTTCAGTACGCGGCGAACGTGGGCCCGCTGCGCGTGATCGCGCTCGACTCGATGCAGCCTGGGCAAAGCGCGGGCACGCTCTGCGAAACGCGGCTCGCGTGGCTCGCCGAGCAACTCGACGCCGCGCGCGGCCAGCCCGTGGTCGTCGCGTTGCACCACCCGCCGTTCGATTGCGGCATCGGCCACATGGATGCGATGCGGCTCGATGCGACCGCGGCGCGAGCGCTCGAAGCGCTCATCGCCCGGCATCCCAACGTCGAGCGCGTGCTGTGCGGTCACGTGCACCGTCCCATGTTCGTGCGCTTCGGCGGCACGATCGCCGCGGCCGTGCCCGCGCCCGCGCATCAGGTCACGCTCGACCTTGCGCCCGATGCGCCCTCGACCTTCACGCTCGAGCCACCCGCCTTCGCACTGCATCGTTACGAGCCGCAGCGCGGGATCGTGACGCACCACGGGTATGTCGATACATTCGACGGCCCGTACCCGTTCTACGAACCTTCCGGCGAATTGATCGACTGACTAAGCGACTGACTGCGCGGCTGAATGTGCCTGCCGGCGAATGCGCCCGCGCAGGCGCACCGGCACGCACACCGCGCGCCAGCGCGATTGCGCGCGCTCCGGTATGATCGGCACGCTCGAAGCCAGCCTTTCGTATCGACGGGCGCCGCCCGCATTGCGCACATGTCCACACCCGAATCCGCAGCCGCCGACGAAAGCCGGTCGCTGTCCGGCCTGCTGCTCCTGCTCGCGATCATCGCGGGCGTGACGGTGGCGAACATCTACTTCAACCAGCCGCTGCTCGACGATTTCCGCAAGAGCTTCCCGGCCGGCGCGGCATGGATCGGCGCCGTGCCTGCGGGCACCCAGCTCGGCTACGCGGCCGGCATGCTGCTGCTCGCGCCGCTGGGCGACCGCTTCGACCGCAAACGCATCATCCTCCTGCAGACGGCCGGCTTGTGCGTCGCCCTGCTCGTAGCCGCCACCGCGCCCTCGCTCGCCGTGCTGGTCGGCGCAAGCCTCGCGATCGGCATACTCGCCACGATCGCGCAGCAGGCCGTGCCGTTCTCGGCGGAGCTCGCGCCGCCCGAAGTGCGTGGCCGCGCGGTGGGCACCGTCATGAGCGGCCTCCTGCTCGGCATCCTGCTCGCGCGCACCGCGGCGGGCTTTGTCGGTCAGTACTTCGGCTGGCGCGCGGTGTTCGGGGCGTCGATCGTCGCGCTGCTGGCGCTCGCGGTCGTGATCGTGAAGAAACTGCCGAAGAGCCAGCCGACTTCGACGCTCGGCTACGGCAAGCTGCTCGGCTCGATGTGGCATCTCGTGCTCGAGTTACCGGGCTTGCGCGAAGCGTCCGCAACGGGTGCATGCCTGTTCGCCGCGTTCAGTCTCTTCTGGCCCGTGCTCACGCTGCTGCTCGCGGGCGAGCCGTTCCATCTCGGGCCGCAGGCGGCGGGGCTGTTCGGCATCGTCGGCGCGGCGGGCGCGCTGGCCGCGCCGGTCGCGGGCCGCTCCGCCGACAAGCGCGGGCCGCGCGCGGTCATCACGCTGTCGATCGCGCTGATGGCCGTCGCGTTCGTCATCTTCGCGCTCTCGGGCAAGAGCCTGATCGGCCTCGTGATCGGCGTGATCGTCCTCGACGTCGGCGTGCAGGCCGCGCAGATCTCGAACCAGTCGCGCATCTACGCGTTGCGGCCCGAAGCGCGCAGCCGCGTGAACACCGTCTTCATGGTGTGCTACTTCATCGGCGGCGCAACGGGCGCCGCCGTGGGCGTGAGCGCCTGGCGCGCGTTCGGCTGGATCGGCGTGTGCGGGGCCGGTCTCGCATTCACCGCGCTCGCGGGCTGGATTCACTATGCAACGCGCCCGCGCGCAGCCGAAGGCGCACAGGCTTCGTCGTGAGCGCTACTTGCGTGCATAGAGCAAATCGGTCATGTCGTCGGCGTGCTCCTCCTCTGTTGCGAGGATCTCCTCGAAGATGCGCCGCGTCGTGGTGTCGTCATGGCCGAGATAGTGGATGATCGCGCGATAGCTTTCTATCGCGATGCGCTCCGCGATGAGGTTCTCGCGGATCATGTCTCTGAGGTCGGTGCCTTCCTTGTATTCCGAGTGCGATCGTCCGAGCAGCGTCGCCGGCGAGAAGTCGGGCTCGCCGCCTAGCTGCACGATGCGCGCGGCAAGCATGTCGGCGTGCTGCTGCTCCTCGTTCGCATGCTGGAGAAACTCAGCAGCCACCGACTCGGACTCGATACCCTTCGCCATGAAATGGTGCCGCTTGTAGCGCAGCACGCACACGAGTTCCGTCGCGAGCGCATCGTTGAGCAGCTTGAGCACGGTCTCGCGGTTCGCGGGGTAGTCCGGCGTGACCGGCCCCTGGTCGAGATTGCTGCGCGCCTCGTTACGCACGCGCTTGAGGTCGAACTCGAACGTAGCCTGTGTCTTCGACATCTGAATCTCCTTGCTGGATGACATGCATGAATGGGTTTTACATGGGACGCGCGCTATCCACGCATGACGCCCAGCAGCAGCGTGACCACGAAGACCACGAGGAAAATGTAGAACAGGATCCTGGCGATCTCAGCCGCGCCCGCTGCAATGCCCGTGAAGCCGAAGACGGCTGCGATGATCGCAATGATGAAAAACACGATGGCGTAATGAAGCATGGGTAGTCCTCCTCATCCCTTGATCATCCGTCGTCATTCTCTCGGGCGGATATGCTGCGCTGTGTCGCGCGTGCGCCTGCGCTTGAGCAAACACCGGACCCGGCCGCGCGCGCAAGCCGCACACATGACCGGGCACGCGCGATGCTTGACAGTCGTCTCCTTTGGCACCGTGGAGGACTTCCTCATGAAACGCATGATTGCCCTCTTTCTGATTACCGCTTCGATGGCAGCGCTCGCGGCCTGCAACACGATGGCGGGCGCCGGCGAGGATGTATCCGCAGGCGGTCACGCCCTCACGAACTCGGCGGAAAAGGCGAAATAGTCACCGGTGAACGGTAAAGCCACCGGCATGACCACCCATTGCGGGTGCCACGAGTCTTCGGAGCGTGCGCAGATGCCCGCGTGCATGCCGGATCAACGCGATGCGTTCGCGGCCGCGCCTGCATAAATTGCACGGCGCGATGCCGCGTGCGTCGCGTGTCGCGTGAGCGGATTGCGGGTGCGCGCGACGATAGCGGCGCGCGGTGACGGGTGGCGCGTGAGCGCTCAGGAAGTGCGGCGGCGGTCGTCGAACAGGAACGACAACCCCACGCTGCCGAGAATCAGCACGGTCGCGACGATGGTGCCGCCCGTGACCGCCTCGCCGAGCAACAGCGCGCCGAGGGCGACGGCAACGACCGGATTCACGTACATGCAGCTGCTCGCGACGAGGGGGCTGGTGTGCCGGATCAGGTAGCCGTAGGCGACATACGCTGCCATCGTGCCGATCAGGAGCAGATAGAGGAACGCAACGAGCGGCAGGACATGAAGCTCCGCCATGCGTTCGCCGCTGATCAACGCGACCGCCGTCGACATGGCGCCGCCCAGTCCGATCTGCAGCGCCGTGGCGAGAAAGAGATCGGAGGGCAACGCGAGATGCCCCGCCAGATGGGCGCCGATCGCCCAGAAAAGGGCGCCGCACAGAATGGCGAGACTGCCGCCCGCCGAGCCCGAGGCGCCGCCGCCATGGCTCAGGATCGCGATGCCCACGAGGCCGAGCGCGACCGCCGCCCACTCGGCCTTCGCAACGCGCCGCCCGGTGACGGCCGAAATCACTGTCGCGAAGAGCGGAACCGTGGCGACCATCACGGCCGCCGTGCCGGTGCCCACGGTCCGCATGCCGTAGGCGAGCATGCCGCTCGACAGCCCTACGAGCAGCGTGCCCACCACGCCCGCGTTGCGCACTTCGATCAGCGTCGGCATGACGGGTCGTCGGCGCATCGCGAAGACGAAGAGACCCACCCCGGCGAGCAGGTTGCGCAGACCGGAAAGCAGGAGCGGCGGGAACGCATCGAGCGCGACTTTCACGCCGAGATACGTCGAGCCCCAGACGAAGTAGACGACGGCAAGCGAGAGCGCGACGCGCCCGCCGCGCGATTGTGGCAGCCGCACACGGCGCACGAGACGCCATGACGCCGCCGCGGCAAGGGAAGCCGCTTCGAGGAACGAACGGAAAGACATGCGCGAAGGCACACGCGGGGGCATCGTCATATCGCCGCGGCGCGTGAAGGAAAGGACCGCGGGCGCCCCGGCATAAAAGCGGCGGGACGGATGAAACTCGACGGCATGGGGCAGGTGCGCAAGGACGCAAAAAAACGGAGTACGAAAGACACCCGAGACGGGCGACCCGCATTATGCAACAAGGTCTGGGGCCGTGGATGCTTTCGGTACGCTTTATGCGCACCGATGTTGACAGACCGCGCCACGAGACAAGGGACGCATCCCAGAGACCTCGGATTCGAACGCCTGCGGGGTCACGTTAGCGAGATCGTGCTACGATGCTCAAATCTTTCGATTAACTTTCAGCCATCTGGCAAGTCATCGCTCACCATGCGGCCGCCCGTTTCGCGCTACCTGTTCGCCCCGCTGCCGCGCACCCAGCGCATGGCGCCGGCGCACGGCCGCGCGGCGCGCATGAAAGCTGCCGTCTGCCTGCCTCTGCGCGCCCGCGCGCCTTCACGCGCCCCGCTCACCGCCGCCCGGCGCCTGTACTGAACTTGCCTCCTTTGCCGCACCGGAGCCGTTCGGGCGGGCTCCGGGCCGAACCGTTGCGCCCCACAGTGCCCCGGCCGTGCCACGGAGGTGCCCAGTGCGCTCCACTGCTCAGTGTCGAGCGCCAGCCCTCTCGACCCGACAACGCTTTCTGAATCGCAAGGAGAACATCCATGACGAAGAAAATCCGCTACCTGACCGAACTCGATGTCGCGCGCCTCGAAAAATGCGCCGCCGAGCCCGGCGCCGCGACTGCCCGCCAAACCATGCTCGACGACGTCCTCGAACACGCCGTGATCGTGGAAGCGCGCGACGTCGCCGCCAATGTCGTCACGATGAATTCGCAGGTGACGCTCGTGAACGAGCGCAGCGGCGAAACGCTCACCTACACCGTCGTTTATCCGCATGACGCCAACGTCGACGCCGGCCGCCTCAACGTGTTCTCGCCCGCAGGCCTTGCGCTGCTCGGCGCGAAGCGCGGCAACACCGTTCACTTCACGACGCCAGGCGGCGCCGTGGAAACGCTGAAGATCGAGCGCATCCTGTTTCAACCCGAGGCCTCGAACGATTTCACGCTGTAAAGTTCGGCGCGCGGCACGCCTCGCCTGGCACAACTCGGGCGAGAAGGCACTTGCCAGATCGTCGCAGCGCGGTGTATCGTTTGGCCTTGCTTACGCGGGGGTCCTGCGTCATGCGCCGCATCGAACGGAAGTCGTGCAGCGTATTTCGCGGGTGAGAAATACCCTTTGAACCTGATCTGGATAATGCCAGCGCAGGGAAGCGTCCGGACTTCGCATCGCTCAACGCCTCACCTCATCACAGCGAAGTCCGTCCACGTTCCGTCTCAACTCCTGCTAAGCCGTTGTTCCCACTTGGCTTTCCCTGGAGAGAGACGCATGAACGCGAATCCGAAGTTCATTTCCGCCAACGCGCACGTCGACGAAGCCGCGATCGCGCCGCTGCCCAATTCCCGCAAGATCTACGTGACGGGCTCGCAGCCCGACATCCGCGTACCGATGCGCGAAATCAGCCAGTCCGATACCCCGACGGGTTTCGGCGGTGAAAAGAACCCGCCAATCTACGTCTACGACACCTCGGGTCCGTACACCGACCCCGAAGCGAAGATCGATATTCGCGCGGGACTGCCGGCACTGCGCCAGAACTGGATCGAAAAGCGCGGCGACACCGAAGCGCTGCCGGGCCTCTCCTCCGAATACGGCCGCGAGCGCGCCGCCGACCCCGCGACGGCGGAACTGCGCTTTCCGGGCCTGCACCGCACGCCGCGCCGCGCGAAAGCCGGCAAGAACGTCACGCAGATGCACTACGCGCGCCAGGGCATCATCACGCCGGAGATGGAATACATCGCGATTCGCGAAAACCAGCGCCGCGCGGAGTATCTGGAAAGCCTCAAGGCGAGCGGCCCGAACGGCGCGAAGCTCGCGGCGATGATGGGCCGCCAGCATGGGGGCCAGGCGTTCGGCGCCGCGGCCTTCGGCGCCAACGCGCTCAAGGAAATCACGCCCGAATTCGTGCGCGAAGAAGTCGCGCGCGGCCGCGCGATCATCCCCGCGAACATCAACCACCCGGAAAGCGAGCCGATGATCATCGGCCGCAACTTCCTCGTGAAGATCAACGCGAACATCGGCAATTCGGCGGTGACGTCGTCGATCGGCGAAGAGGTCGACAAGATGACGTGGGCGATCCGCTGGGGCGGCGACACGGTCATGGATCTCTCGACCGGCAAGCACATTCACGAAACGCGCGAGTGGATCATCCGCAACTCGCCGGTGCCGATCGGCACGGTGCCGATCTATCAGGCGCTCGAAAAGGTCAACGGCAAGGCCGAAGACCTCACGTGGGAGATGTTCCGCGATACGCTCATCGAACAGGCCGAGCAAGGCGTGGACTACTTCACGATCCATGCGGGCGTGCGCCTCCAGTACGTGCCGCTGACCGCGAACCGCATGACGGGCATCGTCTCGCGCGGCGGGTCGATCATGGCCAAGTGGTGCCTCGCCCATCATAAGGAATCCTTCATTTACGAGCATTTCGAAGAGATCTGCGAAATCATGAAGGCCTACGACGTGAGCTTCTCGCTCGGCGACGGCCTGCGTCCCGGCTCGATCTACGACGCCAACGACGAAGCGCAACTCGGCGAGCTCAAGACGCTGGGCGAGCTCACGCAGATCGCGTGGAAGCACGACGTGCAGGTGATGATCGAAGGCCCGGGTCACGTGCCGATGCAACTCATCAAGGAAAACATGGACCTGCAGCTGGAATGGTGCGACGAAGCACCCTTCTACACGCTCGGGCCGCTCACCACGGACATCGCGCCGGGCTACGACCACATCACCTCGGGCATTGGCGCGGCGATGATCGGCTGGTTCGGCACGGCCATGCTTTGCTATGTGACGCCGAAGGAACATCTGGGTCTGCCGAACAAGGACGACGTGAAGGAAGGCATCATCACGTACAAGCTCGCGGCGCACGCGGCCGACCTGGCGAAAGGCCATCCGGGGGCACAGGTGCGCGACAACGCGTTGTCGAAGGCGCGCTTCGAGTTCCGCTGGGAAGACCAGTTCAACCTCGGCCTCGATCCGGACAAGGCGCGCGAGTTCCACGACGAAACGCTGCCCAAGGACTCGGCCAAGGTCGCGCACTTCTGCTCGATGTGCGGCCCGCACTTCTGCTCGATGAAGATCACGCAGGACGTGCGCGACTTCGCTGCAAAGCAAGGTGTGAGCGACGACGAGGCCCTGAAGAAAGGCATGGAAGTGAAGGCCGTCGAGTTCATCAAGCAAGGCGCCGAGATCTATCAGCGCCAGTAAGCGCGGACGGTGTTCCGGCGGACGCGCGCCGTCCGCCGAAACATTTTCTAACGACTCCCACAACTCGCTGACAAGCGCACACACCCGGATACGGGTCGCGTGCCTACGATGAACGTATCGGAGGTGCGGCGTGCGCGCGATGCCCGGGCCGCACCGCGCATTCCACATCGCTTTGCGTGGGAGTCGAAAAATGAAAACGCTCAAGCGTGCACGCAGTTTAGTCACGGTGACGACCCTCGTCGCCGTGCTCGGCAGCCTGGGAGCTTGCGACAACATGTCGAGACGCGACCGCGATACCGTGATCGGCGCGGGCGTGGGCGGCGCCGCGGGTGCGGCCATCGGCGGCAATGCGCTCTCCACGGTGGGCGGCGCGGCAGTTGGCGGCATTATTGGGAATCAGGTGGGCAAGTAATTCGCGGACGCACGTGCCGTCACGCGTCGACGATGCGGCTACCTGAATAGCGGCACGATCGAAGCGACGGCACAGAACAGAAACGACGCGACAGGCAGCACGCCGTTCAAGGCGTGCAACAGGGAAGGACGCGCGGTGCAGACCCTCAGAGGTCTGCACCGCGTTTCTTTTGGGTCCTCGCAAGTTGGGACGCAGCACGCCCTGAAACATTCGGTGAACGGGTCACCGCCCCGCCGTAACACACGGCGCGCGCGCCCGGCGTAAGCTCGAACGGTCGAACGGCCCGGGCCAGAAGGCGATAACCCGCGCTGCGGTTCGCCCTCTTGCGGAGCTCGCCATGAAACACTCGTCCGTGTTCCTGATTGCCGCCGCACCCTCATCGGTCCGCAATGAGCGCTCCGCGCGAACGCTGCGCCCTGCGCCAAAGCTCGGCGCCGCTGCGGCAGCGCTCCTCGCGCTTTCCGGCTGCTACTACTATCCCCCCTACGCCTACGGACCCTACTACTACGGCACCGTGCCTATAGCGAGCGCCCAGCAGGAGGCCATGGTCACGCAAACTGCGCCTAATCCGGCGCCGGCCGCCGTGCCGGACGCCCAGTATCCGGGCCCACTCTATTCTTCGCCGCCCGTCGCGTTGGCCGTGCCTGCGTGGCCCGCGTACCCCGCCGCTTATCCTCCGTACCCTGCGTATCCCGCTGCGTATCCGGCGTACTACCCATGGCCGGCGTACGGCTGGGGCTGGGGTGTGCCGGCCGTTTCGTTCGGCTTCGGCTACTGGAGCGGCGGCGGCGGCGGCAGGCACGGGCACCACTGACGGGCTCCAGCGATCCTCGCAGCTCCAACGCGGGATCCAGCATAAAACGGTGCCAGACCGTACTTTCCCTCCTTGACGCCCGTGACTCGCTACCTATCCTCCAAGTATGCCCGCTGGGATTGAAGCATCGCCTTAACTCAGCCGTCCCATCAGCCATTGCACTCCACAGCCGACGACGCGCCCCGGCGCACGCACCTGCTGCGCCGACAACGAATCACAACCAAGGAGACGTGATGTTCCATCAGCTGTTGACCCCTATCGGCAATTCGCTGTTGTTCTCATTCCTCGTGGCCGTGCTGCCTATCGTCACGGTGCTCGCCCTGCTCGGCTGGGCGCGGCGGCCCGCATGGCAGGCCTCGTTGGCGGGCCTCGTGGTCGGTCTGATCGTTGCGATCGCGGGCTGGCAGTTCCCCATCAACCTCGCGATCAGTTCGGTGCTCGCGGGTGTGGTGTTCGCGCTTTGGCCGGTCATGTGGATCGTCGTCACGGCGATCCTGCTCTACAACATCGCGCTGCGCTCGGGCCGCTTCGCGGCCTTTCGCATGTGGCTGCTCGACAATCTGCCCAACGACCGGCGCATCGTGCTGGTCGTGGTCGGCTTTTCGTTCGGCGCGCTGTTCGAAGGCATTTCCGGCTTCGGCACGCCGATCGCCATCACGAGTTCGCTGCTCATCATGCTTGGCTTCCCGGCACTCGAAGCCCTCACGTTCACGCTCATCTTCAATACGGCGCCGGTGGCGTTCGGCGCGCTCGGCGTGCCGATTACCGTGCTGGGCGCGGTCACGCACCTGCCCTCCGACCTGCTCGGCCAGATGGTCGGCCGCCAGCTGCCGTTCTTTGCGCTGCTGCTGCCGTTTTATGTGATTGGGATCTACGCGGGCGTGGGCGGCATGCTGCGCGTCTGGCCCGTGCTGCTGGTGTCGGGCGGCAGCTTCGCCATCACGCAGTTCATCACGGCCAACTTCATCAATTACAGCCTCACCGACGTGCTCTCGTCGCTCGTCTCGCTGATCCTCACCATCCTTTTCCTGCGCGTATGGAAACCCGTGACGGATCCTCACTTCGCCATCAAGGTCGATCGCGCCAACGAAGCGCGCGGCGCGGTGTCGGGTGCGCAAGGCTGGTATCCGTGGATCATCGTCGCGGCGGTCGTGATCATCTGGACGGTCGCGAAGGTGTTCACGATCGGCGAGGTGAAGGTGCCGTGGCCCGGTCTCGACAAGGCCGTCTACATCACGCTCTACAACACGCCGTACGGCGCGATCTGGGACTTCCAGCCGCTCGCCACCGGCACGGCCATTCTCGTCGCGGCGATCATCACGGCGTTCGTCGTGCGCCTGAAGCCCGCGGACTTCGGCGGCGCAATCGTCGATACGTGGGTGCAGACGCGCATCGCCATCCTGACGGTCGCGACCATCGTCGGGCTCGCGTTCCTCATGAACTACTCGGGGCTCACCTATACGCTGGGCCTCGCCGTCGCTTCGGTCGGCGCGTTCTTTCCGCTGGTTTCAGCCTTCCTCGGCTGGGTCGCGGTGTTCCTCTCGGGTAGCGACACTTCGGGCAATGCGCTGTTCGGCAACCTGCAGGTGGTGGCCGCCAAGCAGCTCAACCTCAACCCCATTCTCATGGCGGC
Organism: Paraburkholderia mimosarum LMG 23256 = NBRC 106338; assembly: GCF_000739815.1. Lineage (GTDB taxonomy): Bacteria > Pseudomonadota > Gammaproteobacteria > Burkholderiales > Burkholderiaceae > Paraburkholderia > Paraburkholderia mimosarum. Next base: position 72,541 of record NZ_BBJJ01000012.1, on the reverse strand, counting down.
GACCAACTCCTCGGGCGGCGTGATGGGCAAGATGATCTCGCCGCAGAACATCGCAACGGGCGTTGCCACCACCGATCTCAAGGGCAAGGAAGGCCACGTATTCGCGAAGACCTTCAAGCACTCCATCCTGTTGACGGTGCTGCTCGGCGTCCTCGTGTGGCTGCAGCAAAACGTGCTGACGTGGATGATTCCGCACTGAGCCGCCGACCGTCGGCGCACGCATGAAAAAAACCGCCTGCGCGGCCAGGCGCAGGCGGGTTTTTTCGTCAGCCAGCGGGCGCCGGCCTGTGCGAGGTTTAGTGGAGTTCGTCGACCACGAGGCTCATGATTTCCTGCGCAGGGCGCGAGGAATCAATCTGCCCGTTGTCGTCCACGATTGCCACGCGCGTCTGGTTGTCGGTCACGGCGCGCACGTTGAGCTTGTACTGCTTGGCAACCTTCTCCTTGCGACCGTGGAAGACCTGGTTCCAGAAGCCCTGCTCGTCCGAACTCAAGTCCTTCGGGTCGACATAACGCACGTAGTAGATGCCCTTCGTGCGGTCGCGGTCGTCCACGGTGAAATTGGCGCGGTCGAGCGCGATGCCCACGCGCACCCACGCGCGATCGTACGGCTCGCCCAGCGTGAGCTCGGTTGAGCTGTACTGGCCGGACGTGCCCTGCGCATCACCCTTTGACGCACCGCTGCCCGACTGCCCGCCCACGGCCGCGACATTCTGCGCGGCGACGGCTGCTGCGGCGGCGTCCCCGCCCTTCGACTTCGCGGCGGTGCCTTTGCTGTTCGCCTTGGCGTCGGCTTCGGCTGCGACCTGCGCGTCGGGCACGCCCGGCTTTGCGTTCGCGAGCGTCATCATGAGGCGTTTGAGGTACTCCGCTTCGAGCGCGGGATCGTTGGGCTTCGGCGCCCACTTGCTCGTCTCGTTGTTGGTACCCGAGAGCTGCTCGCTCAGCCCCTTCTGGCTGATGAACACATACGTGCCGCCACTGGGCGACGTTTCGAGGCGCGTGCGGTACTTGTTGCGCTCAGCGGTCACGTACGAGTTCCCCGTGGCCCACGAAAGCGTGTTGCGGATGAGACCGTCGCTGATCTTCGGATGGGTTTCGTTCCAGTCCGTTTCCATCACGCCCTTGTCGCGCTGGTCGACCACGAGCAGGAAACCTTGCTCCTGCCAGAAGCGGCGCACCTGCGCCCACACCTGGTCGGGCGTGCGGCTGTCGATGACGAGCCAGCTTTCCGTGCCGTCGCGCTGGATGTGCATGCCCGGCACCTGCGGAACCACCTGGGTCTGGTCGGACTGCGGCGCGGCGGCCTGGGTCTGCTTGAGCGAGGACAGCGAGGTCTCGCCACCTTGCGGCGCCAGCGAGCGCTGGTCGGACGCTTCGTCGAGCATGTTGGGCGGCACGGCGAGCGACGACTGCTTCGCCTTGGCGTCACTACGGTAATCGATCTTGCCTGGCGTCGGCGAGCTGCAGCCGGCGACCAGCCCGCCCGCCATCAAAAGCGCCAGCGCGCGTGCGGCAAGACGTTGATGAAAATCACTCATGTTCGGGTAATCCCTTCGGCTACGCCACGGCCAGTTTGCGTGGATCAACCAATCATTTTACCGGTCAGGCGGCCCGCTGTGCAAAAACTGCGGAGGGACTTCATGTCCTCGCGTGACGACCTCCCTCGTGGGCGTCCGCATCGCCCGAACTGTCGACCCGTAACATTTCTCCACATTTGAGCCGAGGCAATCCCGCCCTTGTCTCACCTGCATTTCCCTTTTATTTCAATGAACTAGCGGCGAACCGCGACTGAACGCGACGTTGCGCTCGGCCGCCATGGCAGCGCGCACCTCTTGCGAAAACGACCCCGGTGCTAATTTCGCTTCGAAATCTCAAAAAAGAAGTTCACACAAAGCAGGACCGGAGAGCGTCATGAAAACTTACAGCTTCGTCCAGGCGGTCCGCGCCGCGGCATTCTCCTGCGCGCTCGGTAGCCTCGGCATCGCCGCCACGACCGCATACGCCGCGCTCGGCGACATCGCGGCAATGCCTGCCGGCGCCGTCACACGCGCCGTTTCGGGCGGCGCCGCTCGCGTTGTCAGTTATGTCGACGCGAGCGGCACGAGCGTCAGCGAATACGTCGCCGGCGGCACCGGGACGGTGTTCGCGTACACGTGGCAAGGGCCCGCGCAGCCCAACCTGGAAATACTGCTCGGCCGCTATGCACCCGACTGGCGCAGCGCGGCCGCTGCGCTGCACGCGGCCGGCGGCGACGACCTGCACGCTGCGCGTGTCGACGGCTCGCAGGTCGTAGTCGAGACGGGCGGCCACATGCGCGCGTACGCAGGACGCGCGTGGCTGCCCGCCGCGCTGCCCGTCGGCATCGGCGAGGGAGATCTGCAATGAGCGACCTCCCCCACCCGCGGCTTTCCTGTCTCGCCCGCGCCCGGCTGGGCGCCGGGGTCGCCGGCTTTGCGCTCTGCGCGCTGCTGGCCGCCTGTGGCGGCGGCGGCTCCGGCACTGCGTCGGGCAATGCAACGGCATCAGCGAGCGCGACACCCAAGGCGAGCACGCCGTCGCTCGCCAGCACGGGCAACCCGAGCGGCACGGTGCCGCAATCGGCCACGCCGAACGTCCTTGCCGTGACGGTCGGCCCCACGCCCACCTCGACGCGCAACATGCTGATGGCGAGCGTCACGGTCTGCGTGCCGGGCACCGCGACCTGCGCAACCGTCGACAACGTGCAAGTCGACACGGGATCGCAGGGCTTGCGCCTGCTCGCCTCGGCGCTGCCAGCGGGCTTCGCGCTGCCCGCAGTGACGGCTGGCGCGGGTGCCGACATCGCTGGCGAATGTTCGGTATTCGGCACGGGCTACACGTGGGGCGCCGTACGGGGCGCCGTACGGCGCGCCGACGTGAAGCTCGCGGGCGAAATCGCCGCCTCGCTGCCGATCCAGCTCATCGCGGACCCGGCGGTGCCCGCCGTGCCCTCCGGTTGCTCCGGGCTCGGCCTCGCGATGAATAGCGCCGCCACGCTGCACGCGAACGGCATTCTCGGCATCGGACCGTTCAGCGAGGATTGCGGCGTCTCCTGCGTGAACACATCACAATCCGCGTGGTACTACGCGTGTCCCGCGAGCGGCTGCACGCCGAGCGTGCAGCCACTCGCGCAGCAGGTCGGCAACCCGGTCGCGGGCTTTACCGCCGACAACAACGGCGTGGTCATCGCGCTGCCCGACGTGGCCGCCGACGGGTCGTCTACGGTTAGCGGGTCGCTGATCTTCGGCATCGGCACGCAGGCGAACAACACGCTCGGCAGCGCGACCGTGCTGCACGCGAACGCGAACACCGGCTATGTGAAGACGACGACGTCGGATGGCACCGTCTACTCGCAGAGCTATCTCGACACGGGCTCGAATGCGCTGTACTTCAACAGCTCGACCATGGCGCGCTGTGGCATCTGGTATTGCCCGAGTTCGCCGGTCAGCCTCGCCGCGACGATCACCGGACTCGATGGCGTGAGTGCTTCCGTGGCTCTCTCGGTGACGGGTCCGGCAACGCTTCTCGCCACCGGCAACTGGGCGTTCAGCAATCTCGCGGGCTACAACGCCTATGCGTTCGACTGGGGACTGCCATTCTTCTTCGGGCGGCGTGTGTTCACGGCGATCGAGGCGCAGGCCACGCCTGCGGGCAACGGGCCGTACTTCGCGTTCTGAGCGCGGCCTCAGCGACGAAATTGCCGTGACACGCGAGTCACGGGCGAGTCAGAAATGACGAAGGCCTCTTGCGAGGCCTTGGTGTAACGGCACGGCGGTTCGCCTCAGTCGCTTTCGGCGTTCGGGTCCGGCGTGGTCTTCGCGAGCGGCGCGGGGGCGAGCCAGCGGAACGTCGCGAGGCCGGTTTCGTTGAACGTGCACTCCGCAGCCGTTGGCGTGACCGGGGCTTTCTTGATGCCGAGTTTTGCGGCAAGTGCCGCGACCGGCGTGGTCGGTTTGTCCTCCACGCCAGCGCCCGCCGTTGCGCCGGGCGCCGTCGGAACGGACATCGTGCCGGGCAACGCCGCGGCCTGTGCGACCGGTGCGGTGGCCGTGGTAGCGTGCGGCGCACTCGCCGCCGTGGGCGATGACGCTTGCGCCGAAACCGCGGCGTCGGACGCGGCGCCATGATCGAGCTGCCCTTCGACCACGACGCGCGCGCCGCGCCAGGTCGTCGCGCTATGCGTGACCTTCAGCCCGCCGAAGGTCGTAGCGGCGAGCCGGTTGCGCATCTCCTCTTCGCAGGCGCTGGTGTTGCGGTACTGCGCCGCGCATCCCGCGAGCAGCGTGATCGCGGCCACGAGGCCGGCGAAGCATGCGTTACGTTTGTTCATCGCTCTTCCGTTTTCAGGCTGCGGCAATTGTAGCGTAGGTCAGGGGAATCCCTTACGGCGCTCGAGCCCCCCGTTCGCCCTCGCGCCCGTGCACAACCGGACAGCGGCGCAGCCTGCTATCATCGCCGCTGTATATCCGTACAGTACCGCGCGTGCTTCCCGACTCTCCCGATCCGTTCTACTACCTCGCGAACTTCGAGCGCGCGCTGGCGTGGCTCGACGAGCGCTGCGCCGACCTGTTCGACGACCCCGAGCGCCGCTTTGCCGCCGGCTTCGCGCACTTGCCGCGCGCCTCGCGCGCGCTCTTCGTGCGCATGCTGATGCGCAAGGGGCCGCATTTCCGCGCAAGCCGCCTCGCATACGAGGAGATCGGCTGCCCGCGCGCAGCGGCGGCACCGCTCGTCGCGGCGCGCTGGATCGACGACGCGCCCATGCTCGACCTCGCTGCCCTCGCCCCGCTTGTAATGAAGGCCGAATTGCAAGCGCTCGCCACACGCCTTGGCATCGCGCTCGAACCCCGCGCCACGCGTGCGGCCATGCTCGCCGCGCTTGGCTCACACTATGCCGCCGCGCCCCAGCCTCGTGCGTGGGACGCCTGGTTCCCCGCTTCGCCCGACACCGTGTTGCTGTTCACCGCCGCGCCGCTCTGCGAGCGCCTGCGGCTCATGTTCTTCGGCAACCTGCATCAGGACTGGTCCGAGTTCGTGCTCGCCGATCTCGGCGTCTATCGCTACGAGAGCGTGCCGCTCGACGATGCGTCGCGCGCGTTCCAGCGCCGCGAGGATATCGACACCTATCTCGCGCTGCGCGATTGCCGCGACGAACTCGACCGTGCCGCACAGGCCGCGGACTCCAATGGCGCCTGCGCACTCAACGCCGCCATTGCGACGACGCTCGCCGCGCTCGACGCGCTTGCCCCGCGCACGCAGGTCAACGCGTGGCTGCGCGCGCGTCATGACAAGCTGCGTCACGCCGCGGGACTCGCCGCCGAGCGCGCGGGCGACCCCGAACTCGCGTGGCGCGCGTACCTCGACTGCGGGCATCCCGAATCGCGCTACCGGCGCGTGCGCGTGCTCGAACAGTTGGACCGCCGGGACGAAGCGCTCGCGCTCGCAACGGCGATCGCCGAAGCGCCCCTGAACGAAGAAGAGGGCCAGCGCGCGGCGCGCACGCGCTCACGCCTCGCACGCACGCGCGCGAAGTCGAAAGCGACAGCGGAGCCGGGGTTCGCGCAGCGCGAACTGGCGCTGGTTGCAGCGCCTGCGGGACTGCGCGTCGAAGAAGCCGCCCGGCTCTCGCTAACCACGGCGCAAGCGCCGGTGTTCTACGTCGAGAACACGCTGATCAACGCCCTTTTCGGCCTGCTCTGCTGGCCCGCGTTGTTCGCGCCGCTGCCTGGCGCGTTCTTCCATCCGTTCCAGCGCGGCCCCGCCGACCTGCACGCAGCCGATTTCGTCGCAAGGCGTGCTTCGCAGTTCGAAGCATGTCTCGCCGAACTCGATACCCACGCGTACCGCGATTCGATCCTGCGGCGCTATGCGGACAAGGCCGGCATTCAGTCGCCCTTCGTCGCATGGCCCGCGTTGAGCGGCGAGCTGCTTGCGCTCGCGCTCGACTGTTTCCCCGCCGCCCATCTGCGCCTCTGGTTCGAGCGGCTGCTGCGCGAGCCGGTTGCGAACCGTTCGGGTCTGCCCGACCTCGTGCGCTTCTGGCCGCACGAGGGGCGCTACGAGCTCATCGAAGTAAAAGGGCCCGGCGATCGTCTGCAGGACAACCAGCGCCGCTGGCTTGCGTATTGCGCGCAGCATGGCATGCCCGTCTCGGTCTTGCTGGTGCGCTGGCCCGACTCTGACTCTACCGGCACAGCCGCCGCCTCGCAGGCGTTGCGCGCGCCATGAGCTACACCGTCGCCGTGCGCACGCTATGCGAGTTCACCGCCAAACGCGGCGACCTCGACTTGCGCTTCACGCCGTCTCCCGACGCGAGCGATGGCCGCGCCGGCCACGCCGCCATCGCCGCACGGCGCCCGCCGGGCTACGAGACCGAAGTCGCGCTTTCGGGCACATTCGAAACGCTGACGGTGCGCGGCCGCGCCGACGGCTACGACCCGGCGCGCCGCAGGCTCGAAGAGTTCAAGACCTATCGCGGCGATCTCGAAGCGATGCGCGAAAACCAGCGGGCGCTGCACTGGGCGCAGTTGCGCGTCTATGGGGCGCTCCTGTGCGAAAAGCTCGGCCTCGAGGCGCTCGAACTCGCGCTCGTCTACTACGACATCGGGTCGGGCCGCGAGACGGCGCTCGTCGAACACGCCAGCGCTTCGGAGCTGCGCGCCGCGTTCGAGACGCAATGCCGCCGCTTCGTTGCATGGGCCGACCAGGAATGCGGCCATCGGGCTGAGCGTGACGCCGCACTCGCCACGCTGTGCCTGCCGCACCCTTCGTTTCGACACGGCCAGCGCGAGCTCGCCGAGGCCGTCTGGCGCGCGGCCACCCAGGGGCGCTGCCTGCTCGCGCAGGCGCCGACGGGCATCGGCAAGACCATCGGCACGCTGTTTCCGCAGTTGAAGGCCTGCCCACGCGCCGCGATCGACAAGGTCGTGTTCCTGAGCGCGAAAAGCTCGGGACGCCAACTGGCGCTCGACGCCCTAGCCACGCTCGCCGGCGCTAACTGCGCCCCGTCCCCCGATGCAGCAGGTAGAAGGTTGCCGCTGCGCGTACTCGAACTGGTTGCGCGCGAGAAGGCGTGCGAGCATCCCGAAGCGGCGTGCCATGGCGAATCGTGCCCGCTGGCGCGGGGTTTCTACGACCGCTTGCCCGCCGCGCGAGCGGCGGCGCTCGATCGCGTGCGGCTCGATCGCGCGGCGCTGCGCGAAGTGGCGAGCGAGCACGCCGTATGCCCGTATTACCTCGGCCAGGAGCTCGCGCGCTGGAGCGATGTGATCGTCGGCGACTACAACTACTGGTTCGACACGAGCGCCATGCTGTTCATGCTCGCCGTTCACAACCAGTGGCGCGCGAGTGTGCTGGTGGACGAGGCGCACAACCTGCCCGAGCGCGCCCGCGCAATGTATTCGGCGGAACTCGTGCAAACGCGTATCGACGGCGTGCGCCGTGCCGCGAGCGCGCCGCTCAAGCGTGCGCTCGCACGCCTGCAGAAGCACTGGAACGCGCAGAACACCGTGCAACCGGGTGCCTGGCGTGCAAGCGACACCTTGCCCGAGGGCCTCGTTGCCGCGCTTGGCGACGTGATCGGTGCGATCGGCGACCAGCTCGCCGAGCCGGCGCTAGTGCGCGACCCCGAGCTGGAGCGCTTCTATTTCGATGTCCTGCATTTCACGCGCATCGCGGAACGCTTCGACAAGCATTCGCTGTTCGACGTAACGCCGCTGCCGCAGCAGAGCGCGCGCCGCCCGCGCTCGACGCTCGCGATCCGCAACATCGTGCCTGCGGAAGCCTTGCGCCCGCGTATCGCCACGGCGCACAGCACGACGATGTTTTCGGCGACGCTCTCGCCCACACACTACTACACCGACATGCTCGGACTGCCCGCCAGCACGGTGAGCGTCGACATCGACACGCCGTTCCGCGCTGAACAGCTCGACGTGCGCATCGCCCGCCATATCTCGACGCGCTACAAGGACCGCGAGCGTTCGCTCGAAGCGCTCGTCGCGCGCGTGGCGGAACAATATGCCGAGCGCCCGGGCAACTATTTGTGTTTTTTCAGCAGCTACGACTATCTGCAGCGAGCCGCCGATTCGTTCATCGCGCGCCACCCCGAGGTGGACGTATGGCTTCAGTCGCGGACGATGGACGAAGCCAGCCAGCAGGCCTTCGTCGCACGCTTCGTGGAAGGCGGCTGCGGCATTGGCTTCGCGGTGCTGGGCGGCGCGTTCGGCGAAGGCATCGACCTGCCCGGCACGCGCCTCATCGGCACGTTCATCGCCACGCTCGGCATGCCCCAGGTGAACGCCGTAAACGAAGCGATGCGCGCGAGAATGGACACGCTCTACGGCGAAGGCTTCGACTACACCTACCTGATTCCCGGCCTGCGCAAGGTCGTGCAGGCCGCCGGCCGCGTGATCCGCACCGAGCAGGATCGCGGCGTCGTGCATCTGCTCGACGACCGCTTCGCGCAACCCGGCGTGCGCGCGCTGCTCCCGGCGTGGTGGCGTATCGCTGTCAGTTGATCTGCATTCCGAACCAGATACAACTCAACGGCGGTTCGATCCCGACACCACGTCGATCCACACGGCGAGAACCAGGATGCCGCCCTTCACGATCATCTGCCAGTATGCGTCCACGTCGAGCATCGACATGCCGTTATCGAGGCTCGCCATCACGAGCGCACCGATCAGCGCGCCGTACACGGTGCCAGAGCCGCCGCGCATTGAGGTGCCGCCGATAAAGCATGCCGCGATCGCGTCGAGCTCGCCCATCGTGCCCGCGGAGGGCGAACCCGCCGCGAGACGCGCCGTATTGACGATGCCCGCGAACGCGCACATGAGCCCCATGAGCGCGAAGATCGCAAGCTTCACGCGGTTCGTGTTGACGCCCGAAAGTCGCGTGGCTTCGAGGTTGGAGCCCACCGCGTAGATGCGCCGGCCGAACACGGTTTGCGTGGCGATCCATGTGAACACGCCGAGCAGCGCAAGCAGCAGCAGCACGGGCACCGGAATGCCCCCATAGCTGTCGAGCATCAGCACGAAAGCAAGCAGGATCGCGCCCGCGCCGACGATCTTCGCGGCGTCCTGCCAGAGCGGCACGACGCTCAGTTGATAGCGCCTGCGGTTCGCGCGCTGGCGCACCGTGAGCACCGCGAGCAGCACGAAGAGCGCGAGCGCCAGCACGTCGCCGGCCACACGCGGCAAATACCCCTGCCCGAGAAACACGAAGTGATCGGACACCGGAGCGATGGTCGAGCCGCCGGTGATGCCGAGCAGCACGCCGCGAAACGCGAGCATGCCGCCGAGGCCCACGATGAACGACGGCACGCGCCGGTACGTCGACCACCAGCCGTTGAAGAGACCCACGAGCACGCCGAGCGCGAGCACCACCGGCACGGTCACGCCGATGGGCCAGCCGCGGTTCACGTCGAGAATCGCAGCCACGCCGCCGAGCAAGCCCAGCAGCGAGCCGACCGAAAGATCGATCTCGCCCGCGATGATGACGAACACCATCCCGCACGCGAGCATGCCGGTGATCGACATCTGCCGCAGCAGGTTCGACACGTTGCGTGGCGTGACGAACGCGCCATGCGTGAGCAGCGAAAAGAACAGCCAGATCACCGCCACCGCGAGCAGCAGCGCGAGGATCTTGTAGCGTGAGAAGAGTTGCTGGAAACGCTGCGCATAGCCCTGGCTGGCTTGCGGCAGGCCTTGGCGTGCGCCTTGGGTCGTGACGTCGGGTGTCATACTGCACTCGCTGTATCGGGTTGGGCGCGCACGCTCTGGATCGCCGCGCCGAGAATGTCTTCCTGCGTGAGGTCTTCGTTGACGAAGTCGCCGCGCAACTCGCCCTCGCCGATCACCAGCACGCGATCGCTGATGCCGAGCACCTCGGGCAGCTCGGACGAGACCATCACGATCGCCACGCCGCGTTTGGCCAGCTGGAAGATCAGCTTGTAGATCTCGTACTTCGCGCCGACGTCCACGCCTCGCGTGGGCTCGTCGAGAATCAGCACTTTCGGCTCGGTGAGCAGCATCTTGGTGAGCACCGCCTTCTGCTGATTGCCGCCCGAGAGGCTCGCGATCGACAACATGGGATTTGCCGCGCGCACCGAAAGGCGCTGCATCTCCGTGCGGATCGTGTCGAATTCCGCGGCGGTATCGATGCGTCCGTGCTTCGAAAAACGCTGCAGCACCGAGAGCGTGATGTTGTGCCCCACGCCCAGTTGCGGCACGATGCCGTGGCGCTTGCGGTCCTCGGGCACCATGGCGATGCCCGCGTTGATGGCGTCGAGCGGCGAACGGATCTTCAGCGGCTTGCCTTCGAGCATCACCGTTGCCGTGCACACCCCCGCATAGGCGCCGAAGATCGCCTGCATCGTTTCGGTCCGGCCCGCGCCCACGAGTCCGGCCACGCCCAGGATCTCGCCACGCCGCAGCGAGAACGAGACGTCGTCCACGCGCTTGCGGCGCGGGTTCGTCACGTCGTAGCAGGTCACGTTGCGCGCCTCGAATACGACCTCGCCGATGTCGTGCGGCTCGCGCGGAAAGAGATTGCGGATCTCGCGCCCCACCATCATCGCGATGATGCGGTCGGTCGTGAGCGCCGCCATCGGTTCGGTGGCCACGTGGCGTCCGTCGCGAATCACGCTGACCGTGTCGCACACGGCTTCGACTTCGTCGAGCTTGTGCGAGATGTAGACGCACGCCACGCCGCGCCGCTTGAGGTCGCGCACGATGTCGAGCAGGATCTTCGTTTCCGCCGCTGTGAGCGAGGACGACGGCTCGTCGAGAATCAGCAGCTTCGCGCGCTTGTTGAGCGCTTTCGCGATCTCGATGAGCTGCTGGTGGCCGCCGCCATAGTTCATCACCGGCTGCGCCACGTTGATCGCGTCGATGTTCAGCTCGCGCAGCAATTCGTCGGCGCGCTGGTACATCGCCGCGTAGTTCATGCGGCCGCCCGGCAACGTGATCTCGTTGCCGAGAAAAATGTTCTCCGCAACCGATAGCTCGGGCACGAGCATCAGTTCCTGATGGATGATGACGATGCCGGCGCGCTCGGTGTCACGCACGCTCTGCGCTTCGAGCGGCGCGCCTTCCCACTGGATCTCGCCGCTCCAGGTGCCGTGCGGGTACACGCCCGACAGCACTTTCATGAGCGTGGATTTGCCGGCGCCGTTCTCGCCGCACAGCCCCACGCATTCGCCGGGCCGCACCGTGAGATCGATGCCGTCGAGCGCTTTCACACCCGCAAAGGATTTGACGATGCCGCGCATCGTCAGCAAGGGTTCGGTCATACGCTGGTTACTCGCTGCGAAGGCCCGCGCGCGCCGTGGCGTGCGCGGGCCGCCTGGCCCACGGCGTTACTGGCTGGCCAGTTGCGCCTGCGTGTAGAAGCCGTCCTTCACGACGACGTCGACGTTGCTCTTCGTCAGCAGCGTGGGCTGCAGCAGCACGGTGTCGACCTTCTTCTTGCCGTTGTCATACTGCGCGTTGTACGCGGGCTTCTGAGCCTTCGCGAGATCGACGGCGAGCTTCGCAGCCTCGCCCGCGATGAGCTTGAGCGGCTTGTAGACCGTCATGGTTTGCGTGCCCGCCACCACGCGCTTGACCGCCGCGAGGTCCGCGTCCTGGCCCGACACCGGCACCTTGCCCGCGAGATGCTGCGCGGCGAGCGCCTGGATCGCGCCGCCCGCCGTGCCGTCGTTCGAGGCGACGATTGCGTCGATCTTGTTGTTGTTCGCGGTGAGCGCGTCTTCCGTGATGCGCAGCGCAGTCGAAGCGCTCCATTCCGGCACCCACTGCTGGCCGACCACCTTGATGTCGCCGCGGTCGATCGCGGGCTTGAGAACCTTCAGTTGTCCTTCACGCAGCATCTTCGCGTTGTTGTCCGTCGGCGCGCCGCCCAGCAGGAAGTAATTGCCCTTGGGCTGCGCGTCGTAGACACCCTTCGCCTGGAGCTCGCCCACCTTCTCGTTGTCGAACGAGATATAGGCGTCGATGTCGGCGTCGAGGATCAGCCGGTCATAGGAGACGACCTTGATGCCCGCCTTCTTCGCCTCGGCCACGACATTGCCCAGCGTCTTCGAATTGAACGGCACGATCACGATGACGTCGACGCCACGCGAAATCAGGTTTTCGATCTGCGAAATCTGGCGCGCTTCGCTCGCGTCGGCCGATTGCACCGACACTTTCGCGCCCAGCTTCTCGGCCGCGGCGACGAAGTAGTCGCGATCGCGCGACCAGCGCTCGACGCGCAAGTCGTCGATGCAGAAGCCGATTTCGGGATGATCCTTGCTCGCATGCGCGAGCGGTGCCGCGAGCGACAGGCTCGCAAGCACAGCGCCGCAGATGAGCGAACTCAGAACAGAACGACGTTTGGCGAAATTCATGTCTCCATACTCCTCTTGATGCCAATGCACGCCAACGCGCGTACGCGTCGCCGGCACGGCGACTGGTTATCGGATAGATGCCGATTCAATGGCGCAACACACACAAAAACGGCCTGGCGTGCGGGCTACCTGTAGGACTGCCAATCGACTGCACGGCTACGCTGGGCGTGCAGTTCTTTTCCACCCCGACGCCTCCTTTCAGGCGCCGGTTGCGAAAACCGGTTCGAGTGCGCGATACAGCGCACCAAAGGTCGGGCGCCGCGCTTCGCGATACCATGCGTGGCGCGCGGCATCGGGTTCACGCACCGCGAGCACGGGCGGTTGCGGGCAGACTTCGTCGAGCGACGCGCCAGGTTCGAGCGCGAGATGCGCGAGGCGCGCGGCGCCCAGCGCCGGGCCGACTTCGCCGCCCGTGCGCAGCGTGAGCGCGCGACCACTGATATCGGCGAGCATCTGGGTCCACCAGGCGCTGCGCGAGCCGCCCCCGATCACCGTGATCGTGTCGGGCATGAGGCCCGCCGCATGTAGCGCGTCAACGCCGTCGAGCAAGGCGAAGCCCACACCTTCGAGCGTCGCGTTCGCGAGATCGGCCCGCGAGGTCTGCGGAGTCATGCCGTAAAACACGCCCTTCGCGTTGACGTTGTTGTGCGGCGTGCGCTCGCCGCTCAGGTATGGCAGGAACCACGGCCGGCGCGCATCGCGCCCGGCGCTCGAGTTCGCTTCGGCGTCGGCGAGCAGTGCCGCTACGCTCTCGTAGCCCGTGAGCTGCGCCGTGAAGTCGAGGCAGCTGGCCGCGTTGAGCATCACGGACATCAGATGCCACGTTTGCGGCAATGCATGGCAGAAGCTGTGAACCGCGGAATCTGGATTGGCGAGAAAGCCGTCCGAGACGGCGAAATACACCCCCGAGGTGCCAAGCGAAAGCATCGCATCGCCGGGCCGTACGATGCCCACGCCCACGGCACCAGCCGCGTTGTCGCCACCGCCCGCCACAACGGGAATTTCGCGCAGGCCGAATTGCCGGGCAAGCTCTGGCCGCAGCGTGCCGGTCACCTGGTTGCCCTCGAATACTTCGGGCATTTGCGCGCGCGTGAGGCCGCACGCCGCCAGCAGCGTATCGCTATAGTCGCGCTTTGCAATGTCGAGCCACAGGGTGCCGGCCGCATCGGAGGCGTCCGTGGCGAAAACGCCCGTGAGCAGCCAGCGCAAATAATCCTTTGGCAGCAGGACGTGTGAGATGCGGGAGAAAATTTCCGGCTCGTGCTTGCGCACCCATAGCAGTTTCGGCGCCGTGAACCCCGGCATCGCGAGGTTGCCCGCGATGGCGTGCAGCTGCGGCACGGCGCGCTCCAGCTCGATACATTCGTTGTCCGAACGACCGTCGTTCCACAGGATCGCTGGGCGCAGCACCTCGCCTCGCGCATCGAGCAGCGTCGCGCCGTGCATCTGGCCGGTCAGGCCAAGCGCTTCGATGCGAGCCGGGTCGATGCCGCGTCCGCGCGCTTCCTCGATGAGCGCGCGCAATGCGCTCTGCGTGGCGAGCCACCAGTCCTGCGGCGCCTGCTCGGACCAGCGAGGGTGCGGCCGGCTCACGCTGAGCGCCGCGCTCGCGCTGCCGAGCACGTCGCCCGCGCGATCGAGCAGCACGGCCTTCACGCCCGACGTGCCGAGGTCGATACCGATGAACATGTCTCCGTCCTTCTTTTTTGCGCCAGTTTGCCTTCAACGCCAACCGGCGCAATTGCGAATTTGACGGCGCGCCTTGATGATTTTTCGCGGACCTCCCTCGCGCGCCGCGACAGGACTAGCGCTGACCAAAAATCGCCTGGTTCACGACGTTTTCGAGCCGCTCCTGCTGGCCGCTTGCGTGCTGCGGATTCATGCCGTGCGCGAGCGCGTCGGTAGCCAGCGACGAGAGCGAATAGCCGCCCGCGAGAATCTTGCGGCCGAACTCGCTGTCCCAGCCCGCGTAGCGCTGAGTGCGGAACTGCTCGAGGCGGTCGTTTTCCACCAGCACCGCCGCGCGTTCCAGCGCGAGCGCGAGCACGTCGATGGCGCCCACGTGGCCATAGAACATGTCTTCGGGATCGATGCTCTGGCGCCGCACCTTCGCGTCGAAATTCATGCCGCCCGTCGTGAAACCGCCGTGGCGCAGGATCTCGTAGAACGCGAGCGTGAGTTCTTCGACGCTATTGGGGAACTGGTCGGTATCCCAGCCGTTCTGCGGGTCGCCGCGATTCGCGTCCACGCTGCCGAACACGCCCAGCGCGAACGCCGTTGCGATTTCGTGATGGAACGAGTGGCCGGCGAGCGTCGCGTGATTTGCCTCGATGTTCACGCGAATCTCGCTCTGCAGGCCGTACTGCGTGAGAAAGCCGTGCACCGTGGCGACGTCGTAGTCGTACTGGTGCTTGGTCGGCTCCTGGGGCTTCGGTTCGATCAGCAGCGTGCCGGCGAAGCCGGTGCGGTGCTTGTGCTCGACCACCATCGAGAGAAAGCGCGCAAACTGCTCGCGTTCGCGCTTGAGGTCGGTATTGAGCAGCGTATCGTAGCCCTCGCGGCCGCCCCACAGCACGTAGTTCTCGCCGCCGAGCGTGCGCGTCGCGTCGAGCGCATGGCAAACCTGCGTGGCGGCATAGGCGAAGATTTCGGGGTTGGGGCTCGTGGCCGCACCGCCCGCGTAGCGCGGATTCGAAAACAGGTTGGCGGTGCCCCAGAGCAGTTTCACGCCGCTCGCCTGCTGGCGCTCGCCGAGGTAGTCGACCATGCGCTTGAAGTTTTCCGTGTAGTCCTTCAGGTCCTTGCCTTCCGGAGCCACATCGGTGTCGTGAAACGTGTAATAAGGTGTGCCGAGCTTCGAGAAGAATTCGAACGCGGCATCGGCCTTCTGGCGCGCGCGCTCCATGGCGTCGCCGGGCTGCTGCCACGGCCGGTGAAACGCGCCCTGCCCGAAGATGTCGTTGCCGGGCCAGACGAACGAATGCCAGTAGCACACGGCGATGCGAAGATGCTCCTCGAGCGTCTTGCCGAGCACCTTCCTCGTACGGTCGTAGTGATGGTACGCAAGCGGGTTGTCCGACTGCGGGCCTTCGTATCGAATTGCGGGGATATGTTCGAAATACGACATGATGTCTCCAGTGTTGTTGCAGCGCAGCGCGCAGCGTGCACCCTCTGTGTGATGCCATACTGCCCGCGACGAGCAAAGCGCGGCAATTGCGAAATTGCGCGAGACCCTTAATGTTTCCTGCCGAGTGGCGCGGCAGGGGCGTCCGCGAGCCCGAATCTGGGCCTAAAATAGCCGGACGCTTAAAACGACGCGCCAAGGGCGCGAGAGACATCGTAGCGCGACGCTCATTTGAACGCACCGCGCCCGAACCGGAGAGATGGCGGCTTTGCGCGGGCACGCCGCGCGAAACACCGCCGAGCTGACATGACCCGCGCCCCCGCTTCCCAGTCACCCCACCGCATTGCGTTGCTATTCAACGCGAACAAGGTGTACGACCGCGAAATCATTGCCGGAATCGGCGACTATCTACGTTCCACGCGCGTGGCGTGGGACCTGTTTCTCGAAGAGGATTTTCGCTGCCGCCTCGCGGGCATCGAGCGCTTCGACGGCGATGGCATCATCGCCGACTTCGACGACCCTGCCGTGGCCGAGGCGTTGCGCGGCTGCCCGCTGCCGGTCGTGGCCGTGGGTTCGTCGTTCGAGGATGCGACGCAGTACCCGCCCGAGCTGCCGTACATCGCGACCGACAACCGCAAACTGGTCTCGCTCGCGTGGACGCATCTGATCGGCGCAGGCCTGCCGAATCTCGCCATGTACAGCCTGCCCGTGGCGCAGGAAAACCGCTGGGCGCAGGAGCGCGAGCTGGCGTTCCAGGCGCTCGGCCGCAAGGAAGGCGTGCCCGCGCCGATCTACCGCGGCCAGGCCACCAGCGCCAGCGCCTGGAACCAGGCCATCGAGCAGCTGAGCGTCTGGCTGCACAGCCTGCCCAAACCCGTGGGCGTGATCGCCGTGACCGACGCCCGGGCGCGGCATTTGCTGCAGGCATGTTTGATTCACGGCATTGCGGTGCCCGAGCAGGTGGCGATCATCGGCATCGACAACGATCCCCTCACCCGCACGCTAACGCGCATCCCGCTTTCGTCGGTCATCCAGGGAACGGAGGAAATGGGCAAGACGGCGGCACACTTGCTGCACCAGATGCTGCGCGGTGCACGTTTTCCGGGACAACGCATTCTGGTTCCACCCGTCGGCATCAATGTGCTCGAATCGACCCGGCATGAACCGCTCTCGAGCCCCCATGTCATGCGTGCACGGCACTTCATCCGCCAATACGCCTGCCAGGGCATCAAGACCGAGCAGGTGGCCGACTACGTGGGCGTGTCGCGCTCGTCTCTGGAAGAATATTTCCGGCGTGAACTCCAGTGCACGGTCCATCAGGAGATCCTGCGCCACAAGCTCGATGCCGCCAAGGCGATGCTCGCCAGTCGCGACGCATCGAGTGCCGAGGTGGCGATCCGCTGCGGATTCACGTCGCTGCAGTACATGTATGCCGTATTCCGGCGCGAACTCGATTGCACGCCGCGCGAATACCAGGACAGCGTGGCGAACGCTTCCGCCCCGCGGCTGTCCACCCCATGAAGCCGGCTTCGGCCGCCCAGGGATTCAGCAACACTTTTCATTTCACCTCATGAACACTCTTGCTGCCCATCTGAGTTCGGAACCGTGGGGCGCGCTGCCCGGCGGCGACGCCGTCCGGCTCTACACGCTGCGCAACGCGCAGGGAATGAAGGTGATGGTGAGCGACCTCGGCGCGACGCTCGTCTCGTGGCTCGCGCCCGATCGCGCCGGCCGCCTCGCGGACATCCTCCTCGGCCACGACACGCCCGCCGACTATCTCGCGGCTTCGACGTACATGGGCGGCCTGATCGGGCGCTGGGCCAACCGCATCGCGGGTGCGCGTTTCATGCTCGACGGCATCGACTACGCACTCGATCGCAACGAGAACGGCAATCTGCTGCATGGGGGCGCCAACGGTTTTCACCGGCAGATGTGGCTGGCGGATGAGGACCGGGGTTCGCTGGTGCTACGGCTCGATTCGCCCGAAGGGGATTGCGGCTTTCCCGGGAACGTCAGCGTGAAGGTGCGCTATACGCTAGCCGACGACGGCACGCTGACGATCGACTACGAGGGCGTGGCTGACGCTCCCACCCCGCTCAACCTCACGAGCCACGGCTACTTCAATCTCTCCGGCGAAGCGAGCCCGGACATTCGCGGCCATGTACTGACGATCGACGCCGACGCGTTCCTCGAGGTCGATCCCCAGTTGATTCCGTGTCGCATCGCCGACGTCTCGGGCAGCGCGTTCGATTTCCGCCATGGCGCGCCGCTCGGCGCGCGGCTCGACTGGCCGAACGCCCAGCTCGAACGCGCGCGCGGCTTCGACCACTGCTACGTGCTGCGCGCGCCCGAGAGCACGGCAGGCACGCTGCACGCCGCGCCGGGCCGTTGGCCGGTGCGCCCCGTGGCGCGGGTCTATGATCCGGGCAGCGGGCGCGAGCTTGCCGTCGCGACCGACCAGCGCGGCTTGCAGCTCTATACGGGGAATTATCTGGAGGGACAGCCGGGGCGCAGGGGCGCGACGTGCGCTCGCTACGCGGGGCTGTGCCTCGAAGCGGGCGGCTTCCCGAACCAGATCAACATGGAAGCGCCCGCATGCGATGAAGTGGTGCTGCGGCCCGGCAAGACGTACCAGCAGGTCACGCAGTACCGGGTCAGCGTGCTCACATGAAGCCGAATGCAGGCGTCTGCGCCTGCATTCCGGTGCGTCAGGACACCTTGTCGTACTGATACACGCCACGGCCGGTCTTGCGGCCCAGATGGCCTGCCGCGACCATCTCGCGCAGCAGCGGGCAGGCACGATACTTCGAGTCACCGAAGTCCTTCAGAAAAACGTCCATCACCGAAAGACACACGTCGAGGCCGACCAGGTCCGCCAGGGCAAGCGGTCCGATCGGGTGATTCGCGCCGAGCTTCATGCCCGCGTCGATTTCCTCGGCGCTCGCAATGCCGTCCGCGAGCACGAAAAACGCCTCATTGATCATCGGCACCAGAATGCGGTTCACCACGAAGCCCGGTGCATTCTTGACGGCGATCGGCGTCTTCTCGAGACGCAGCGCCATCTCGCGCACCGCCTCGGCAACTTCCGGCCGCGTCTGCAGCCCGCGGATCACCTCGACGAGCGGCATCATCGGCACCGGGTTGAAGAAGTGCATGCCGATGAAGCGTGACGGATCGGCGAGCGTGGTCGCGAGCGCCGTGATCGAGATCGACGACGTGTTCGTTGCAACGATCGCGTCGGGGCGAGCCGCGGCCTCGATCTGCTTGAGGATGCGCATCTTGAGGTCGACGTTCTCGGTCGCCGCCTCGATCACGAGATCGGCGCTCGCGAGACGCTGGTAGTCGGTGGTCGTTTCGATGCGCGCGAGCGCGGCATCGCGCGCGCCGGCTTCGAGCTTGCCCTTCGAGACGAGCCGCTCGAGGCTGTGCGTGAGCGTGGCGACACCCTTGGCGAGCGCCGCGTCGGTGACGTCGATCATCACCGCCTTGAGCCCCGCCACCGCTACCGCTTGCGCGATGCCATTGCCCATCGTGCCCGCGCCCACGATCCCTACAGTTTCGATTGCCATGCCTGCTCCTCACTCCTTATCTGCGACGCCGGCGTGTCGCCTGTGAAATATGCCGGTCATGCGGCGCAACCCGTGGTGCACCGCACCAAAAACGACAGTTTAACGGGTTGCGGGAGACCATCATAATTTGCGCGACGGCAGCGACTGCGGCATAGCGCACCCGGGGCGGGCAGACAGGAAACCGCTCAGACGCCGCCGAGGCGGCCGTAGTCGATCGAGCTGCGTGTATAGAAGAGTTCGACGCCGCCCTGCCCGAGCGTGACGAGCAGCGCATCGATGGACGGATCGTCGGCGACGATCAGCACCACGGCGGGCTCGTCGGCGAGATCGAAGAAGTGGGCGGCGTGCAGCTTTCCATGAGCATCGAGGCCCTCGTAGCCTTCGAGCACGGTAATCCCGAAGGCGCCTTGTGCGCGCGCGGCTTCCATGATCCACGAGACCGCCGACTTATGCCCTTTCTTGTCCTTGCGGCTCGTATAAATCGTGAGTTGACTGCCTGCGGCCATGGAAACCTCGATGAATTCGGCGGTGCGAAAAATCGGTGCCGCTCGACGGGCGGGATGCAAAAAAATTCTAGCACGCGGCTCGCTTCGTCCCAGCGGTCAAGCATCTGCTAGAAGTTGTACTGGAAATAGATCTGACTGAAGTTCATGCCGGGATTCGGCTGCTTGATGTCCGCGTTCGACAAATGCTGGAAGCGGAATCCGACCTGATAGTTACCGTGCTCGCCAAACTGCGCGCCCACGCCGACCATGTTCGCGAACTGAAACGACGTCGAGGTGGCGCGGTCCGGTGTCTGCCGCAAATGCGACAGAAAACGTATGCCCACGCCCGCCTCGATGAACGGCTTGAACCAGCCGGTGTCCTTGATGAAGCGAAAAACCGGCGTCACGCCGAATTCCCAGATATGGGAGTAGACGGCATCGGCGGCGTCCAGCTTCCAGTAGGCGACGTGCCCCTCGCCGACCACCGTGAAGTGATAACCGCCAATGTGCCACCACTGCAGGCCCGGATCCCAGACGAGGCCCAGGTCGAGCTTCTTGACGTCGTGCGCCGCGACGCCCGGACCGATCTGGATGCCGAAGCTGTTCTCCGCACGCGCGCCGGCCGTGCAGAACGCGCAGAGCACGATGACGGCTCCGGGGGCGGAACGTGCCTGCCAGGTCAATTTTCTTGATTTCATGTATTTCCCGGGTCGATCAATTCATTCCGGGCACACGCATCATTTAATGAAATCTGATTCCGTCGCCCTGCAACGTTCAATTCATTCAAGCAGATATGAGAAAGAAATCTAGCCGCGAGAAGGCGACAGCGCTCGTGCACGGCATTACCGCACGTCCGGGAAACGCCCTCCACGTCGTGATTCCTGACTACCGACTTTCAATATCGTGAATGCAGCCAATCAAATGCGTCGATCCTTCAGCAGAAGAATTTTCCTGCCGTCACCCGCCGACTTTACCCGCCTCTCGAAATTACCGGCTATTTATGAAGAAAATTGGATTCACGCAATGCGATTAACAGATATTCGCTGAACGCTAGCATTCGTGTGAATAAAACAGCGCCCTCGATGCGGGTATTCCCGAATCCAGACGAAGGAACACGGCCGTTGTACCCAAATTGAGGACAGCCTATACGCGAGGCGCTCCGATAATCGGCGCGAAACCCTGATACACGGCAAACAACAACGCAATAACCCTTGCCACGATCACGCCCCGGTGCTTTGGAGGAGACACATGAGCCCTATCCCGCAAGCGCATGCTTCGCATGCGCCGCATCCGTCCGCGCAATCATCCGCGCGGGTGCAGTCGAGCCACGCAGCCGCCACTGAACGGGTGACACGCAAAGTGTCGCGTCATTTGCTCGGCTTCCTGTTCCTGCAGTTCGTCGTCTCGTTCCTCGACCGGATCAACATCGGCTTCGCAGGGCTGACGATGATGAAGGATCTCGGCCTGTCGAGCACGCAGTTCGGCTTCGCCACCACGCTCTTCTATATCGCGTATATCGCGTGCGGAATTCCTGGCAATTTGATGCTCGCACGCGTAGGCGCGCGCCGCTGGATCAGCTTCATCATGATCGCGTGGGGCCTCGCCTCCACCGCGACGATGTTCGCCACCAACGCCACCACGCTCTACTGGCTGCGCATGCTGGTTGGCGTGACCGAGGCGGGTTTTCTGCCCGGCATGCTGCTTTACCTCACCTGCTGGTTCCCGAGCGCGTGGCGCGCGCGGGCGAATGCCCTCTTTATGATCGCCATGCCCGTGACGGCTGCGCTCGGCTCCGCAGTCTCGGGCTATATCCTCAAGCTCGACGGCCACGCCGGGCTTGCGGGCTGGCAGTGGCTCTTCGTGCTGGAAGGCATGCCTGCCGCGCTGCTCGGCTGCGTGGCGTATTGCTATCTGGACGACACGCCGCGTGCCGCGCGCTGGCTCAGCACGGAAGAAAAACGCACGCTCGAAGCTGCCCTCGCCGAGCCTGCGAACGCGCAAGCCTCGCCCACGGCGCACGCCGCGGGCAAGCCCGGCCTCTGGCAGCAGTTGCGCTCGCCGGTGGTCCTGCGCTTCGCGGCGGCGTACTTCTGCCTCGTCAACACGCTGGCGATGGTCGCCGTATGGGCCCCGCTGATCGTGAAGGGCTTCAGTGCGGGCGCGAGCAATGTCACCGTGGGCCTTATCGCGACGATTCCGCAGATCGTGACCATCGCCGCGATGATCGCGTGGGGCCGCCGCTCGGACCGGCATCAGGAACGCAAATGGCACCTCGCGGCACCGATGCTGCTCTCCGGGCTCGGTTGCGTACTGACCGCGCAAAGCGGCGCGCCGCTCGTTCAACTGCTCGGCGTATGCCTCGCATCGGCGGGCTCGTACACGGCGATGTCGATCTTCTGGACCACGCCGGACCAGGCGTTCACGCCGCAAGCGCGCGCGGTGGGCATCGCCGTGATCAACGCGATCGGCAATATCAGCTCGGCGGCAAATCCGCTCGTCGTGGGATGGCTCAAGGATGCGACACACAGCTATGCCGCGGGACTCATCTATTCCGCGGCACTGCTCGTGGTGGGGACGATGATCGTCGCGACACTGCCCGTTGGGAAAAACGATAGAAGCGGCCGAGGCGATCGCGACGAACGAGCACAGCGTGCGCCGCGCGCGGCCGCATGAGCATGCATTGCGCCCGATTCGGCGGCAGCGCATGCCACCCGCGTGTGTGTCCAGACGAACTGTGCGGCGCGTTTGGCCGCGCTCACCGCGCGCGGCGCACGCACCGTCGCCAGGGCATGTGAGGACACACTTGCTAGCGCTCCGCGCCCGCCCCGCTGCGCCGCGCGGCGATTCCCGGTAGCCGCTTCACGAAACCGGTCGCGAGCGCGGTGCCGAGGAGGATCGCGGCGCACGCCTCGACCATGCCCATCGAAACCCGCTCGCCGAGAAAGAGCGCGCCCCACAGAATGCCGAACATCGGGATCACGAACGTCACCGTGATTGCGCGCGCCGGCCCGACCGATGCAATCAGCCGGAAGAACAGCAGATAGGCAACGCCGGTGCACGCCACGCCGAGACCGAGAACCGCGCCCCAGGCATTGAGCGAAACAGTCGCAGCGGGCCAGGTCGCCACGGCGAACGGCGCGAGCACGACGCTCGCGCTCGTCATCGTGCCGGCGGCCACCGTGAGGGGGTCCACGCCGGTGAGATGGCGCTTCGTGTAGCTTGCGGCAACGCCGTAGAGCGCTGCAGCAACCAGTGCCGCGAGAGCTGCCAGCGCGGCGCTCGTGGACGATACCCCATCGCCGGCGTGCGTCGCGATCTGGTCCCAGACGAGCGCAAGCACGCCCGCAAAGCCGATGGCAAGCCCGACCACGCGCAGCCCGCTCAAACGATCCTTGAGCCAGACGTATGCGACCACTGCGCCCCACAGCGGCGTGGTCGCGTTGATGACGGACGTGACACCCGCTGAGAGCGTGAGTTCGGCCCACGCGAACAGGCAGAACGGCGCAGCCGAATTGAGGATGCCGACGACGAAGAGGGGCCACGCACGCTCGCGCAACGCGCCCAGCGCCTCGCGCGCGGGACGCCGGGAGAACAGCACTAGCAGCAGGAACAGCGCCCCGATGCCGACCCGCAGCGCCATCAGCGGCGCTACGCCGAAATCGGTCACACCGACGCGTATGAACAGAAACGATCCGCCCCATAGGGCGGCGAGAAAAACCAGTTGCGCGAGTTCGATCGGGTTCATTTGAGGTATCGCTGTCAAGGGCACGGGGTGCGCGCGGAGGGGCGCGATCGTTCGAATCACGGGCGCGGAGGTACGCGTATCGTAAGGCGAATGGCACGCGCCGTATAACGAAGGATTCTCACCGATATGTGAGAAAAATTAACAGCCGGATCTTGCGGTGTCGTTCGTATTTCGCGGCATTGCTTACGGCACTCGACTCGATCGGCGAGGATCGCGATGGCACTTTCAGGCAGCTTGATATGAAGAGGAAGCGGCTTTCTGGATATCCGGCTCGCGTTCTTGCGAAGCCGTTTGGCAGGATTCCTGATCGACGTCTTGCGTAACCAGGGCATGCGCTGCTCGAGCAGTTCGATATCGGGACAACGATGAACCGTGGGGTGGTGAAGCCGAGGATTGAGTGGCTGCAAGCGGTAGCGTGATCGGAAAGCGGCTCGAGGCGACAGAGCCACCATATGATTGGTCCCCGCGAACCGCAATGGCGCTGCCTGACGCTGCCTCGCGCTGCCGCCTTCGCGAACATCCGGAAACCGCCTCACCGAGGCGCCAACCTTGAATGCCAGCGGTTTATCCCCGCGGGCAGACGCTGCAACGAAAAAGGACTTACGGCTTTCACCGTAAGTCCTTGATTTTCCTGGTCGGGGCGAGAGGATTTGAACCTCCGACCACCTGCACCCCATGCAGGTACGCTACCAGGCTGCGCTACGCCCCGAGAGCTAGAGAGTATAACAGACAGTTTCTCTAATTAGAACCGCTTCAAGCGCAATTCGTGAACTGCGCGTGAACTGCACGTGAACTGCGCGTGAACGGCACACCCACAAGCGTTTCGAACAAGGTTTCAGCGGCCCAGTGAATCGAGCACATGGAGCAAGTCCTTGCGCAACTGGTCGACGTCCACGAGCGCCATCGTGCCTTTGGTAGCGGGCTCGCCTGATGCTTCGGCCTGGGCCGATTCGCCGACCATCGCCCCATGCGAATCCAGACGATTGCGCGCGCCGTTGATCGTGAACCCCTGCTCATAGAGCAGTTCGCGAATCCGCCGGATCAACAACACTTCGTGATGCTGGTAATAGCGACGATTGCCGCGCCGCTTCACCGGCTTCAACTGCGTGAACTCCTGCTCCCAATACCGCAGCACATGCGGCTTCACGCCGCACAGTTCGCTCACCTCGCCAATGGTGAAGTAGCGCTTGGCGGGGATGGGAGGCAAGACGACCTTTTCGCTTGTCGATGTCATCGCCGGATTGCCGTCGTGGTGGTTGCGCAATGAGGCGTCGCCGCCTGGGTCCTTGAAGTCCGCTACTTTCCGCCTGGTTCTCGCCCGCCATGTTGCCACCGCCGCGAGGCTGCCAACTCAGCGCATCAACGCGGGAAACTCGCTTCGGCGCCGCTCTCCACGAGCGCCTTGAGCTTCTGGCTCGCATGGAACGTCACGACGCGGCGCGCCGCGATAGGAATCGCTTCGCCCGTCTTCGGATTGCGGCCGGGTCGTTGCGGCTTGTCGCGCAACTGGAAGTTGCCGAAGCCCGACAGCTTCACGCTATCGCCGCTTTCCAGCGCGTCGCGAATCACCTCGAAGAAGGCTTCGACCATGTCCTTCGCCTCGCGCTTGTTGAGACCGACGTTGTCGAACAGCAGCTCAGCGAGTTCGGCTTTCGTCAGCGTGGGCGTGTCGTTCGTGGCGCTTGCCGACGAGGCAGGAATGTCGCGAATCATGGCGCTACGCTGTGCCGCAAGAAGGGCTTCGAAATCACTCGAGTTCATTTCGTTCATCTATCTTTGAAATGGCGCGCTTCCGGTTGCTGGCAAGACTTGCAACCACACAAACCGGAAGCCGATGTCGGTACGTGATAGCCGAGGAGCTTATCCGCGCAACCGGGCGCCATACACTCGAGCCAGGCGATCCACCAGGGACTTGATGGCCGCATCGACCGTTTCGTCCTGAAGGGTTCCGCCAGTATCTTGCAGGGTCACCCGGAAGGCAAGGCTTTTCTCGTCCGCGCCAAGTCCGGAAGTATTTGATTTTGCACGAAATTCATCGAAGAGCGCAACCCTCTGCACAATCCGGCAAGGCTCGTCTTGCATGCCCTTCTGGAACTCGTCGAGCAGCGCTTGCACCTCGATCTTTTGATCGACGACAAGCGCGATGTCACGGCGGACCGGCGGGAATTTCGAGACTTCGCCAGGCGTGGGCAGATCGCGCGCCATCAGTGCCTCGGCCTCGACTTCGAAGAGGATCGGCGCGTGCGGCAGGTCGTACTTCTGCATCCAGCGCGGATGCAGCTCGCCGATCCAGCCCACGGCACGGCCATCGACTTCGATGCGCGCGCTACGTCCCGGGTGCAGCGCAGGGTGCTCGGCCTTCACGAAACGCGGCGCCTTGGCTGCGCCAAGCGGTGCGAACAGCGCTTCCAGGTCACCCTTGACGTCGAAGAAGTCCACGCCGCGCGTTTGCGCGCCCCACTGCTCTTCGAGCGCGGGACCGTAGGCAAGCGCGCCGATCATCTGCGGTTGTGCGAAACCTTCGACCGTCATCTCACCGGCCTTGATCGACGGATCGTGCAGGAACACGCGACCTGCTTCGAACACGCGCACGCGGTCCGCGCGGCGATTGAGGTTGTGGCGCAGCACGTTGACGAGGCTGCCGAACAGCGTCGTGCGCATGACCGAGAGCTGGCTCGCGATCGGGTTCAGCAGCTTCACGGGATTGGCATTGCCCGCGAAGTCCTGCTCCCACTCGGCATCGACGAAGCTGAAGTTGATCGTCTCGGCGTAGTCGCGCGCGGCGAGCGCGTGACGGATCGCGTGGATCGAGCGGCGCGTTTCGTGGGTCGCGCGCATTTCGCAGCGCGCCACCGGCGGCAGCGCCGGAATCTTCTCGACACCATAGATGCGCGCGACCTCTTCGATCAGGTCTTCCTCGATCTCGATGTCGAAACGATACGGCGGCGGCGTCACGCTGAACGACTCATCGCCATCGCGTTCGAACGAAAGACCGAGGCGCGTGAAGATCTCCGCGATCTCGTCGGCGCCGATCTTCACGCCGATGATGCGGTTCGCGCGCGCCACGCGCATCTTCACCGGCTCGCGCTTTGGCACGTTGACCGTATGACCGTCGACCGGGCCGGCAGCGCCGCCGCAGATATCGAGGATCAGCTGCGTGATGCGCTCGATGTGCTCCACGGTCGTCGACCAGTCCACGCCGCGCTCGAAGCGATGGCCGGCATCGGTCGAGAAGTTGTAGCGGCGCGAGCGGCCACGAATGCTGTCCGGCCACCAGAACGCGGCTTCGAGATAGATGTTCGTGGTGTCGAGGGTGACCGCCGTGCTGTCGCCGCCCATGATGCCCGCAAGGCTTTCGATCTCGCGGTCGTCGGCGATCACGCCCACGGTCTCATCGACTTCGACGGTGTTGCCGTTGAGCAGCTTGAGCGTCTCGCCTTTGCGGCCCCAGCGCACGTCCATCGAGCCATGGATCTTGTCGAGATCGAACACGTGCGACGGGCGGCCTAGTTCGAGCATCACGTAGTTCGAGATGTCGACGAGCGCCGAGATGCTGCGCTGGCCCGAGCGCTCGAGACGCTCGACCATCCACGCAGGCGTCTTCGCGCGCGCATTCACGCCACGGATCACGCGGCCCGAGAAACGGCCGCACAGGTCCGGCGCCGAAATCTTCACGGGCAGCTTTTCGTCGAGCTTCACCTCGACTTTCGGATACACGGGCGCCGCAAGCGGCGCGCCGGTGATCGCCGCCGTTTCGCGCGCGACGCCGTACACCGAAAGGCAATCGGCCTTGTTCGGCGTGAGCTTGATTTCGAAGATGGTGTCGTCGAGATTGAGCGCTTCGCGGATATCCTGACCGATGGGCGTGTCTTCGGGCAGGATCATCAGGCCGCTGTGGTCTTCCGAGAGCTTGAGCTCGCGCGCCGAGCACAGCATGCCCTGGCTTTCCACGCCGCGCAGCTTCGAGAGCTTGATCGCAAAAGGCTTGCCGCCTTCTTCGGCGGGCGGCAGTTCGGCGCCCACGAGCGCCACGGGCACCTTGATGCCGGGCGCGACGTTGGGCGCGCCGCACACGATCTGCAGCGTGGCGCCGGTGCCGGCGTCGACCTGCGTGACGTTGAGCTTGTCGGCATCGGGATGCTTCACGACTTCGAGCACGCGGCCCACGACGATCTTCGTGGTGGGCGGCGCGGCCGGGCTCAGGCCTTCGACTTCGAGGCCGGCCATGGTGAGCGCATGGGCCAGTTCATCGGTCGTGAGCTTCGGATCGACAAAGCTTCTCAGCCAGGATTCGGGGAATAGCATTTGGTTTTACGTTCCAGACAGATTGTGACCGTCGCGAGGGCGGGTTCCCGCGCACCTTCTTCAGATGCTGCGTCCGCCTCGCGCTCTGCAAGCGAATGCGTCGCTTCGATCAGGCGAACTGGCGCAGGAAGCGCAGATCGCCTTCGAAGAACAGGCGCAGGTCCTGCACACCGTAACGCAGCATCGTCAGGCGTTCGAGGCCGCTGCCGAACGCAAAGCCGATGTAGCGCTCCGGGTCGAGGCCCATGTTGCGGATCACGGTCGGATGCACCTGGCCCGAGCCCGAGATCTCGAGCCACTTGCCGGCATTCTTGCCCTGCTCGAACATCATGTCGATTTCGGCCGAAGGCTCCGTGAACGGGAAGTACGACGGACGAAAGCGCACCTGGATGTCGTCACGCTCGAAGAACTTCTTGAGGAAGTCGGTGTAGACACCCTTGAGGTCTGCGAAGCTGATGTTCTCTTCGATCCACAGGCCTTCGACCTGGTTGAACATCGGCGAGTGCGTGGCGTCGCTGTCCACCCGATACGTGCGGCCCGGCACGATCACCTTGATGGGCGGCGTGTGCGTGCGCGCGTAGCGCACCTGCATCGGGCTCGTGTGCGTGCGCAACAAAAGCTGACGGCCATCGGCGTCCTTGCCGTCCACGTAGAACGTGTCCTGCATCGAGCGCGCCGGATGGTTTTCCGGGCTGTTGAGCGAGGTGAAGTTGTACCAGTCGGTTTCGATCTCGGGACCGTCGGCCACGTCGAAACCAATCGAGCCGAAGATGCGCTCGACGCGCTCCCACGTTTGCATCACGGGGTGCAGGCTACCGGTGCCGGTGCCGCGGCCCGGCAGCGTGACGTCGATCGCCTCGGAGGCGAGGCGCTGGTTCAGCAGTGCGTCGGCGAGCGCCTGGCGGCGCGCGTTGAGCGCGGCTTCCACCTGCTGCTTGACGGCGTTGATGCGCGCGCCCTCGGTCTTGCGCGTTTCCGGGTCGAGCTTGCCGAGGCCCTTGAGCAGTTCGGTCAGCGCGCCGGATTTGCCGAGAAAGCGGGCCTTTTCGTTTTCGAGCGTGTTGACGTCCGGGGCGGCAGCGAAAGCGCGTTGCGCGTCGTCGACAATCTGGTCCAGATCCATTGATCCCATCTTTTCAGCGTCAGAGTTTGAGACTTGGAGCGTCTGCGCGCCCGCGGCACACCATGATGAAACCTGGCGACGGCGGCGCGAAGACACTGCATGAAGCGGCGCAAGAAGCGTAATTACCAACAAAAACGGGGCTCGGTGAGGAGCCCCGTTTTTGTTGCAGCATCACCGCGACTACCGGAATGTCTGCTGCAACGAACCTGCGCAATACCTGCTATCAGGCAGCGACGGCGGCCTTCACCTGCTTGACGATCGCAGCAAATGCAGCCTTGTCGAACACAGCCATGTCAGCCAGAACCTTGCGGTCGAGTTCGATCGAAGCCTTCTTCAGGCCGTTGATGAACACGCTGTAGGTCATGTCGTGCTGACGCACCGCCGCGTTGATACGCGTGATCCACAGTGCGCGGAACACACGCTTCTTGTTGCGGCGATCGCGGTAGGCGTACTGGCCCGCGCGCATGACCGCCTGCTTGGCGATGCGATAGACGTTATTGCGACGGCCGCGGTAACCCTTGGCCAGGTTGATGATTTTCTTGTGGCGGGCCCGTGCGGTAACCCCACGTTTGACTCGAGGCATGTTTCGCTCCTGTGAGTATCGGTTGAGGGATTACGCGAACGGCAGCATTGCGCGCACGGAGTTCAGATCGGAATCATGAACTGCCGTTGCACCGCGCAGATGGCGCTTGTTCTTGGTGGTCTTCTTCGTCAGGATGTGACGCTTGAAGGCTTGACCGCGCTTGACGGTACCGCCCGGACGAACCACGAAGCGCTTTGCAGCGCTCTTCTTGGTCTTCATCTTCGGCATGACAGACAACTCCATTATTTGATGGACATGGGTGTGCGGCTGGCTCAGTGTCGGAACACCTTGCCCTCTGACCGCCCTTCGAAACCCACTCCACTTGTTTTGGCGACTGGCTGATAGTGCTAACCGCCGCTTTCAGGAAAAACGCCCGTTTGCCGCACTTGACGTGCGGCGCGCGGGCGCCGTTCCGGAACCTGCTTCCCGCCTTCTGCGCGCCATGGCGCCGAAGACGTCAATCGAAATTTTTCGGGCATCGCGCGAACCGCGCGACGCGCCGGATTACTTCTTCTTCTTCGGAGCGAGCACCATGATCATCTGGCGCCCTTCCATCTTCGGCATCTGCTCGACCTGACCGACTTCTTCGAGGTCGGTGCGCAGGCGTTCGAGCATGCGCATGCCGATTTCCTGGTGGGCCATTTCGCGGCCGCGGAAACGCAACGTGATCTTCGTCTTGTCGCCATCGTCAAGGAAGCGGATGAGATTACGCAGCTTGACGTTGTAATCGCCATCGTCGGTACCCGGGCGGAATTTGACTTCCTTGACCTGGATGACCTTCTGCTTGAGCTTGGCCTCGTGCTGCTTCTTCGATTCCTGGTACTTGAACTTGCCGTAGTCCATCAGGCGGCACACGGGAGGCACCGCCTGCGGGGCAATTTCAACCAGATCGACGTCCTGCTGTTCCGACATGCGGAACGCATCTGCCAGCTTTACGATGCCGAGCGGCTCGTTCTCGATTCCGACGAGACGCACCTCGGGTGCAGTGATTTCACCGTTGATGCGATGCGACTTATCCGTAGCGATGTTACGTTTCCTCTAAAGATTAAAAAAACGAGCCGCGCTGCCGCAGTGGCTTACCTGAACGTCTTGACGTCTTCCGCAAGACGCGCTGTAAAGGCATCGACCGGCATGACACCCAGATCGACGCCGCCACGGGCACGCACGGCTACCGTTTGTGCTTCACGCTCCTTGTCGCCGACTACGAGCAGATACGGGACCTTCTCAAGCGTGTGCTCGCGTATTTTATAGCTAATTTTCTCGTTGCGCAAATCGGCCACCACTCTAAGCCCTTGTTTTTGCAACGATTGAACCAGATTCGCGGCATATTCGGCCTGACTTTCCGCGATATTCATCACAACGGCCTGCACCGGAGCGAGCCACGGCGGCATCGCGCCGGCATGGTGCTCGATCAGAATGCCGAGGAAACGCTCCATCGAACCGAGGATGGCGCGGTGCAGCATGATCGGCCGGCGGCGGCCGTTGTCCTCGGCCACATATTCGGCGCCGAGGCGCTCCGGCAGGACCATGTCGAGCTGCAGCGTGCCGCATTGCCACGAGCGGCCAAGGGCGTCCTTGATGTGGTACTCGACCTTCGGACCGTAGAACGCGCCCTCGCCCGGCAACTCTTCCCACTGCAGGCCGCAGGCCGTCAGCGCCTCGCGCAGGCCCTGCTCGGCGCGATCCCACGTCTCATCCGTCCCCGCGCGCGAATCCGGGCGCAGCGAGAGCTTGATGTCGATATGATCGAAGCCGAAATCCTTGTAGATGCTCATCGCCAGCGTGTTGAAGGCGATCGACTCGCTGATGATCTGGTCTTCCGTACAGAAGATGTGCGCGTCGTCCTGGACGAAGCCGCGCACGCGCATCAGGCCGTGCAGCGCGCCCGACGCCTCGTTGCGGTGGCACGAGCCGAACTCCGCGTAGCGCAGGGGCAGATCGCGGTACGAACGCAGGCCGTGGTTGAACACCTGGACGTGGCCCGGGCAGTTCATCGGCTTGATCGCGTAGTCGCGCTTTTCCGACTCCGTCGTGAACATGTTTTCACGATAGTTCTGCCAGTGACCCGACGCCTCCCAGAGCGAGCGGTCCATGATCATCGGCGTCTTGATTTCGTCGTACCCCGCGACACGCAGGCGGCCGCGCATGTACTGCTCGACCTGCTGCCAAAGCGTCCAGCCCTTGGGGTGCCAGAACACCATGCCCGGCGACTCGTCCTGCATGTGGAACAAGTCGAGCTGCTTGCCGAGCTTGCGGTGGTCGCGCTTTTCGGCCTCCTCGAGCATGTGGAGGTACTGGTCCTGGTCTTCCTTCTTCGTCCAGGCCGTGCCGTAGATGCGCTGCAGCTGCTCGTTCTTCGAGTCGCCGCGCCAGTAGGCGCCCGCGACCTTCATGAGCTTGAAGACTTTCAGCTTGCCCGTGGACGGCACGTGCGGGCCGCGGCAGAGGTCCGTGAAGCCGCCGTGCGAGTACAGCTTGATTTGCTCGGCGCCCGGGATCGACTCGATGATCTCGGCCTTGTACTTCTCGCCGATGCTCTTGAAGTAGTCCACGGCCTCGCCACGCGTGACGACGCGGCGTGACACCGGCTCATCCTTCTTCGCGAGTTCCTGCATGCGCTTTTCGATCTTTTCGAGATCTTCGGGCGTGAAGGGGCGGCTGTAGGCGAAGTCGTAGTAGAAGCCGTTGTCGATGACCGGTCCGATCGTGACCTGGGCCTCCGGGTACAGCTCCTTCACTGCGTACGCGAGCAAGTGCGCCGTGGAGTGACGGATGATGTCGAGGCCGTCGGCATCCTTGTCCGTGACGATGGCGAGCGATGCGTCGCGATCGATCAGCGTCGACGTATCGACCAGCTCACCGTCGAGCTTGCCGCCGAGCGCCGCCTTGGCGAGACCGGGGCCAATCGAAGCCGCCACTTCGGCGACCGTGACGGGATGATCGTACTGTCGAACCGAACCGTCGGGCAGACGTATCGCAACCATGTTTTTCTCCAGAAGTGCCGCGAAGGCACATCGTGTTGTTCGTGGGAACGCAGCGCGGAAAACTTCGCGACAAAAAAAATGCGGCCCCGCTTTCGAGGGGCCGCATTCACTTTTCAAACCAGACTGCACAGGCGAAAGAGGTCCTCGACTAGCGTCGCTCCGAAGTAGTTTCGGTGAACGTTCGCGGTGTCATAACCGTATTCGCCTTATGGCGCTTCCTTTAAAGGTGCAGCGCTTACTGCGGTTGAGCCCCTGGCAAAACCAGAAGCTCGATTTCGTTGGTAGGCTCGATTGGACTCGAACCAACGACCCCCACCATGTCAAGGTGGTGCTCTAACCAGCTGAGCTACGAGCCTGAAGAAGAGAGATTATATGAA
Organism: Paraburkholderia mimosarum LMG 23256 = NBRC 106338; assembly: GCF_000739815.1. Lineage (GTDB taxonomy): Bacteria > Pseudomonadota > Gammaproteobacteria > Burkholderiales > Burkholderiaceae > Paraburkholderia > Paraburkholderia mimosarum. The sequence goes on along the minus strand of NZ_BBJJ01000012.1, from coordinate 39,840 downwards.
GTAGCCGCACACTTGGCAAGTGCTTTTTTGCGGCGCGGCAATGCCGCACCGTCTCAGCCTTTGCGCGACGCCCGCACCACGCCGCCCACCTCACCGAGCAGCACGCAGGCACGCTGGATTTGCGCGGAGTTCGACACTTCGACCGTGAACTGCATGTACGCCGCATTGCGGCGGGACTGTGTCTTCACTCCGATCACATTCATCTTTTCGCGCGCGAATACCTCGGAGATGTCGCGCAGCAGCCCCTGGCGGTCGGTCGCCTCGATCGAGATGTCGACCGGATAGACGGACTGGCCACGCCCGCCCATCACATCGGCGGACCACGTGGTGTGCAGCACGCGCTCGGGCGCCCTGTCGGCCATGCGCAGAAAGGTCGGGCAATCGCTGCGGTGGATCGACATGCCCTTGCCTCGCGTGACGAAACCGCTGATCGCGTCCGGCGGTGCCGGCCGGCAGCAGCGCGCGAGCTGCGTGAGCAGCGCGTCCACGCCCACCACCAGCACGCCCGACGACCCGCCATGCGCGACGTTCGCGCCGCTCGCGCGCTTGGTTAGCTGCTCGGGCGTTTCCTCTTCCGACTCGGCCGTGGGTGCGTCGTGCAAGGCATGCTCGACGTTGCGCAGGCTGAACTCTTCCTTGCCTACCACGCTAAAAAGCTCGTCCGTCGACTTGAAGCCGAGCTTGGCCGCAAGCTGATCGAGATTGACCGACGTGCGGCCCTCGCGCTGCAGCGTCTTTTCCACCATCGCGCGGCCGTTGGCGATGTTTTCCTGCGCGTCGATCGCGTTGAACCACGCGCGCACCTTCTGGCGCGCCCGGGTGCTGTGCAGGTAGCCCAGCTGCGGATTGAGCCAGTCGCGCGACGGCCCGCCCTCCTTCACCGAAACGATCTCGACCGTCTGGCCGTTGCGCAACTGGGTGTTGAGCGGCACCATCGCGCCGTCCACGCGCGCACCGCGACAGCGATGACCGAGCTCGCTGTGCAGGTGATAGGCGAAGTCGAGCGGCGTTGCACCCTGCGGCAGTGCGATCACGCGCGCCTGGGGCGTGAGAACGTAGATGTGGTCGTCGTCGAGCGTAGCCTGGCGCAGCTGCTCCCACGGCTGGCGCCCGTCCGACACATCGTCCTTCCACGCCAGCAGCTGGCGCAGCCACGCGATCTTCTCGTCGTAACTGCTGCTCGCGCTGAACTGGCCGCCGTAACCCTTCGCGCCGGCTTCCTTGTAGCGCCAATGCGCGGCCACCCCGTACTCGGCGAACTGGTGCATTTCCTGCGTACGGATCTGCACCTCGAATGCACGGCCGTCGTCACCGATCACGACCGTATGCAGCGACCGGTAGCCATTGGGCTTGGGCCGCGAAATATAGTCGTCGAACTCCTTCGGCACCGGCTGCCAGAGGTTGTGCACGATGCCGAGCACCGTGTAGCAATCCTTGATATCGGGCACGATCACCCGGAACGCGCGCACGTCATAGAGCTCGGCGAAGTCGATCTCCTTGCCGCGCATCTTCTTCCAGATGCTGTAGATGTGCTTGGGGCGCCCGCTCACCTCGGCCGGGATATGTGCCGCGGCAAGCTCGCGCTGCAGCCGTGCGATCGCCTCCGACACGTAGCTCTCGCGCTCGACACGCTTTTCATCGAGCAGCTTCGCGATGCGTTTGTAGGTGTCCGGTTCCTGGAAGCGGAACGCGAGGTCCTCGAGCTCCCACTTCAGCTGCCAGATGCCCAGCCGGTTGGCGAGCGGCGCATAGATCTCGAGGGTCTCGTGGGCGATTTCGGGCGCTGGCGTGACTTTCGCCGCCGCGTAGAACCGCAGCGACTGCACCCGCGACGCGAGCCGGATCAGCACGACGCGGATGTCCTGCGCAAACGCGAGCAGCATCTTGCGCAGCGATTCGACCTGCGCACGCCGCGCCGCCTGGGCGTCGCGCCCTTCACGGCCCGATTCGGGCACCGACTGCTGCGCGGCACGCAGGCTGACGGTGCCAAGGCGCAGCAGCTTGCGAACGTCGAACACGAGCTTCGTCACTTCCGTGCCAAAACGCGCTTCGATCGTGGCCTCCGGATCGTCGAGATGCGGCGCGAGATTGAAGAGCGCGGCGGCGAGCACCGCAGGCGGATCGACATTGAGCCGGCCCATGATCGACGCCGTGCCCTGCGCATGCTCGACGAGCGGCTCGCCCGTGGAAAGACGCGCGTCACCCGCGTGCTCGCGCACGAATGCAAGTGCGTCGGCAAGCGACGGCAGCGGGCCGGGATCGGCGGGAACCGCGGGGGCGGGAGGGACTGTGTCGCTACTCATGAGACGATGCCCGTCGGCATACCGGACGGGCGACAACGGAATGGATCAAGCACACTCGAACACGTGCGGAGAATCAACGAATTGCGCTCAGTCGCGCTGCGCGGCCACCACGACGATCTCGACGAGGCACTCGGGATTTGCGAGCTTCGCTTCGACAGTCGCGCGCGGCGGCGTCGCGCCTTGCGCGACCCATTTGTCCCACTCGGCGTTCATGCCAGGGAAATCCTTCATGTCTGCAATGTAGATCTGCACCGAGAGCAGCAGCGACTTGTCGCTGTTCGCTTCGCCCAGCAGGCGGTCGATGTGGCCGAGCACTTCACGCGTCTGGCCTGCGATGTCCTGCTTCGTGTCCTCGGCGATCTGGCCGGCAAGGTAGACGGTGCCGTTGTAGATAGCGGTTTCCGAAAGACGCGGGCCAACGTGGTGACGAATGACTGCCATGAAGATTCCTGTTGAGAAGTGAAAAACGGTCGACTTCCGCGCCGGCGCGATCCAGCACGCATAACAGCGCACGGGAACAGGCCGGCGAATCTCATATTATGACGCGCGAAGGGCCTCGCCGTCGAAGAAACGGCGCGCGATCGCGATCTGGTCGGCCGAGAGGAATGCAGGCGCGTGCCCGACGCCATCGATTTCCACGCTCGACACGTTACGGCCGGTCTCAACCATTTTCGCCACCGTCTCACGCGAAAGCAGGTCCGACAGCGCTCCGCGCACCACCAGCACGGGTCCTCCGAACGCCGCGAGCGAGCGCCACAAATACTTCTCGCCCTCCTCGTTCTGCGCGGGGGTGGCCGCCTTCAACGGCGCCGCAATGCGCGGATCGTAGCGATAGCGCCACTGGCCCTCCACTTCGTGCAGCAACGGCGTATTGATCTCGCGCCACTCCCCGGCGCTCAGCGGACCGAACGATGCCGCGAGCAGCGCGGCATTGTCGATACCTTCCTGAAGCGTAGCGAAGCGCTCGTCACGCCCGACGTACTCGCCGATGCGCGCGAGCGACGCGGGCTCGATGTGCGGCCCGACGTCGTTGAGCAGCATGCGGCCAATGGGCGTACCGGGCAGCCCCGCGAGCGCCATGCCGATCAGGCCGCCCATCGAGGTGCCGAACCAGTCCACCTTCTCGGCGCCGGTGCGTGCGATCAACGTGACCATGTCAGCCACGTACTGCGCGACCCCATAGCAGCGCGGATCGGGCAGCCACGACGACAGCCCGCGCCCGGCCACGTCGGGGCACACGACACGGTATTCGCCGGCCATCGCGGCGGCGAAACGGTCGAAGTCGCGCCCCGAGCGCGTGAGTCCGTGCACGCAGACGAGCACGCGCGGATTGGCGGCGTCGCCCCATTCGGTGTAAGCGATGCGGTGCAGGCCCGCGGGACTCAGACACTGGACGTACTGCTGACGCGGCGCGGCGGTCGATTCGGACATCGCAGGATCCTCGCTGAAAAGCGGCTCAAGGCTTTGGGCCGATTGTAGACGGCTTTGACGCGCTGCATGGACGGCAATGCCGCACGCACACCTCGCGCGCGGGGCCTTGCGGCCTGATCTCTGGCGCGCCCGAGCGCCTTTTGCGCGGAGCCTGGCCCTGCCATCCGGCGTATGCCGTTCGGCCGACGTTTCGACGAGGCGCCCATGGGCAACAATGCAGACACTGCAAAACGAAACGGGCGAGACCAAAGTCTCGCCCGCTGTAAATCATGCCTGCACTACGACGTTCAGCTCACGGCGCTCACATCGAGCGGCGCTCCGGTCTTCGCCTTGATCTCGTCCACCGTCACGCCCGGCGCGAGTTCGGTCACTTTCAGGCCCGCGTCGGTCACTTCCATTACGCCAAGGTCGGTGATGATGACGTCGACCACGCCCACACCCGTCAGCGGCAGCGTGCAGGCGTCGAGAATCTTGTGCTGGTCGCCCTTCGCCACGTGTTCCATCAGCACGACCACGCGGCCAACACCGGCCACGAGGTCCATCGCGCCGCCCATGCCCTTGATCATCTTGCCGGGGATCATCCAGTTGGCCAGATCGCCCTTCTCGCTCACCTGCATCGCGCCGAGGATAGCGAGGTTGATGTGGCCGCCGCGAATCATCGCGAACGAGTCCGCCGAAGAGAAGATCGACGAACCCGGCAGCGTCGTCACGGTCTGCTTGCCGGCGTTGATCATGTCGGCGTCCACCTGGTCTTCGGTCGGGAACGGGCCGATGCCGAGCAGGCCGTTTTCCGACTGCAGCCAGACCTCCATCCCCGCGGGCACGTGGTTGGCCACGAGCGTCGGCAAGCCGATGCCGAGGTTCACGTAGAAGCCGTCCTGCAGTTCTTTCGCCGCGCGCGCGGCCATTTGGTCACGATTCCATGCCATGGTCGGTCTCCTTCCTCAGTTGCCCGATGCTGCGCGCACGGTGCGTTGTTCGATGCGCTTTTCCGGGTGCGCGTTGAGCACGATGCGCTGCACGAAGATGCCCGGCGTATGGATGGCGTCCGGATCGAGTTCGCCGTTCTCGACGATCTCCTCCACTTCCGCCACGGTGATCTTGCCCGCCATCGCGCACATCGGGTTGAAGTTGCGCGCCGTGCGGCGGTACACCAGGTTGCCCGACTTATCCGCCTTCCACGCCTTCACGAGCGCCACGTCGGCCGTGAGCGAATGCTCGAGCACGTAGTGCTTGTCGCCGAACTGGCGCGTTTCCTTGCCTTCGGCGATCAGTGTGCCGAAGCCCGTGTTCGTGAAGAACGCCGGAATGCCCGCGCCGCCCGCGCGCAGCTTTTCGGCCAGCGTGCCCTGCGGCGTGAACTCGAGTTCGAGTTCGCCCGACAGATACTGGCGCTCGAATTCCTTGTTCTCGCCCACGTAGGACGAGATCATCTTCTTGATCTGGCGCGTCTCCAGCAGCTGGCCGAGGCCGAAGCCGTCCACGCCCGCGTTGTTGCTGATGCAGGTGATGCCCTTCACACCCGTGTCGCGCAGTGCGCCGATCAGCGCCTCGGGAATGCCGCACAGCCCGAAGCCGCCAACCGCGAATGTCTGGCCGTCCTTGACGATGCCCTCGAGCGCGGCTGCCGCGCTTTTATAGACCTTGTTCATCTGTGTGTCCCTTCCTCGTATGGAAATCCGCCAATCCGGTCTGGCGCGCGGACGTCTACCGCGTCCGGATTTTCAATTCTAGTCATGCGCCGGTGGCGCTGCCGTGAAGCCGGCTGCGCCACCGAGGCCCGCGCACGTGCCCGAACGAGCCGCGCGAGCTTGCAAACCAGACTCTCCGATGGGTGCAAAGCGTACGCTGGCCCCCTGTTGCGGCACAATACGCAAAACTACATAAAGCAATACCCGCACCGTCCGCCATGGCCGCTACCACCCAACCCGCCGAACGCTCCGCCCTCGACTACCAGACAGCGTTCCATCTCGCGCCCATCGGCCTCGTGCTGGCGCGCGAGCGCACCATCATGGATTGCAACGACCAGGTCGCCGCCATTTTCCGCTGCTCGCGAGAGACGCTGATCGGGCAGTCGTTCCAGGTGCTCTACCCGTCTGCCGACGAATTCGAGCGCATCGGCGCACGCATTCCGCCGATCATGACGGCCCAAGGCAGCTACGCCGACGACCGCATCATGAAGCGCGCCAACGGCGAACTTTTCTGGTGTCACGTCACAGGGCGATCACTCGACCGCGCCGAGCCGCATGCGGCAGGTGTCTGGACGTTTGAAGACCTGAGCGCGACGCGCCGCGTGGCCATCGAACTCACGCCGCGCGAGCGCGAAATCGCCGCGCAGCTCGTGACGGGCAAGACTAGCAAGCAGATCGGGCGAGTTCTGGACATCAGCCCCCGCACCGTGGATGTCTATCGCGCGCGGCTGATGCGCAAGTACGACACCGGCAACGCCACCGAGCTGCTGCAGCGGCTGCTGGGCCAGTAGTGCCAGCAGTCGCGCACAGCGCCCCGCGGTGCGTGCCGTGGGGCGGTCATCCCACCCGGTCCGACTTCACCAGCGCCGCATGCTCGATGGTCGCACGCAGCATTTCCGGGATCGGCACCGATTTCCCCGCCGCGTAGTCGATCCAGACGCAGCGCGCGTTTCCGCGCGCGTAGAGCGTGTCCGGCCCGTCGGCGCGGCGCAGCTCGAAGCCCGTGTCGAAGCTGCTGCGGCCGGGCTGGCCCACCGTCATCGTGCAGACGATGTCGCCCGGGTAATGGAGCTGCTTGAGAAATTCCATCGAAGCATTGACGATCACGGGCCCCTGACCCTCACCGCTCTCGGCGGCCACGCCCAGGTGCTCGAACCAGGAAATGCGCACCTGCTCCATGTAGCGGAAATAGACCGTGTTGTTCACATGGCCGAACGCGTCCATGTCGCCCCAGCGGATCGGCATGGTCATTTCGAATACGGGATGGTAGTCACTCATTGCACTTCGACTTCTTGTTGTTTCGATAAAACGGAATGCCGACGGCCGGCCGGGGTCCGCCTGCGTTCAGGTCAGTCCAAAGCCGTCGTCGGCGGTGATGATCGCGCCGTTCATGAACGACGACTCGTCGGCGGCGAGCAGCAGCAGCAGGCCGTCCAGGTCTTCGGGCTTGCCGACGCGATGGCGCGGCAGCATCGAAATGAGCTTTTGCCCCTGCTCGGTCGACCAGTGGTGATGGTTGATTTCCGTGTCGATGTAGCCGGGGCAGATCGCGTTCACATTGATCCCATGACGGCCCCATTCCAGCGCCATCGCCTTCGTCATATGCACGACCGCGGCCTTGCTGATCGCGTACAGGCCGATTTGCGGCAGCACGCGCAAACCCGCCATCGATGCAATGTTGATGATGCGGTAGGCCGGCGTCGCGCCGCCGCCGTTGCCGCGCATGATCATGCGCTTCGCCACCTCCTGCGCCACGAAAAAGGCGCCGCGCGTGTTGGTGTCGAACACGTATTCGAAGTCGGCGGGCGTGACGTCGGCGAGCTTTTGCGTCGTCGAGACGCCGGAATTGTTGACGAGGATGTCGATGGTCCCCGCCTCGGTTTCCGCATGCGCCACGGCCGAGCGGATGCTTTGGTAGTCGGTCACGTCGAGCGAGACGACGTGCGCGGCGCCCCCGCTGGCCTCGATTTCCGCGCGCAGTTCCTTGAGCCGCTCCACGCGTCGGCTCGCCAGCACGACTTTCGCCCCCGCCTGCGATAGCACCTGGGCGAAGCGCTTGCCGAGCCCGCTGGAGGCGCCCGTGATCATCGCCACCTTGCCTTCCAGATTGATCGAACGGCCCATATCCGGTTCCTGTCCAGAGGTGAATGAGCGCCAGAACACGGCGTAATCAGCGCGCCGAACCCAGCGCCCACAAATAGAACGGTCGTGCTAATGTTACCCTGCTGGGTTGCGGCACGGGAAACGTTACCCGACAATACGAACCCGAAAAAAGTATTCTAATGGCAAGAGGAGCATTGATGACCCCCGCAAGTCTTTTGGAGCAGTACGGCCCACGCGAGTCGATGGAATACGACGTGGTGATCGTCGGCGGCGGCCCCGCCGGGCTGTCCGCGGCGATCCGCCTGAAGCAGCTGGCCGCCGAAAAAGGCGCTGAAATTGGCGTCTGCGTGCTGGAGAAAGGCTCGGAGATCGGGGCGCATATCCTCTCGGGCGCGGTCATGGATCCGCGCGCCCTCAATGAGCTGATTCCCGACTGGAAGGAACAGGGCGCGCCGCTGAACGTGCCCGTGACCGAGGACAAGTTCCTCTTCCTCTCGGAAACGGGCGCGAAGTCGGTGCCGAACTGGGCACTGCCCGACAACTTCAAGAACCACGGCAACTACGTCATCAGCCTCGCGAACGTCACGCGCTGGCTGGGCCAGCAGGCCGAGGCGCTGGGCGTGGAGATCTTCCCGGGCTTCCCGGCCGCCGAAGTGCTCTATAACGACGATGGCTCGGTCAAGGGCGTCGCCACCGGCAACATGGGCGTGGGCAAGGACGGGGAGCCCACCGAGAACTTCCAGCTCGGCATGGAGCTGCATGCGAAGTACACGCTGTTCTGTGAAGGTTGCCGCGGCCACCTGGGCCGCCAGCTCAACGAGAAGTTCAAGCTCGGCAAGGACGCCGATCCGCAGGTCTACGGCATCGGCATCAAGGAACTGTGGGAGATCGATCCCGCGAAGCACCAGCCGGGCCTCGTGATCCACACGGCCGGCTGGCCGCTCGAATCGGACACCTACGGCGGCTCGTTCCTGTATCACACCGACAACAACCAGGTGATGGTGGGTTTTGTCGTCGGTCTCGCGTACCAGAATCCGTATCTCTCGCCGTTCGAGGAATTCCAGCGCTACAAGACGCACCCGGAAATCCGCAAGTATCTGGAAGGCGGCAAGCGCGTGTCGTATGGCGCGCGTGCGATCACGGCGGGCGGCCTCATGTCGCTGCCCAAGCTCGTGTTCCCGGGCGGCGCGCTCGTGGGCGACGATGCGGGCTTTCTGAACGCCTCGCGCATCAAGGGCAGCCACGCGGCGATCAAGACCGGCATGCTCGCAGCGGACGCCGCATTCGAAGCCGTGCAGGCCGGCCGCCAGAGCGACGAGCTCGCGGCGTACCCGGAAGCGTTCAGGCAGTCGTGGCTCTACACGGAGCTGTACAAGGCGCGCAACTTCAAGCAGTGGATGAGCAAGGGCCTGTACCTGGGCACGCTGATGGTGGGCATCGAGCAGAAGCTGCTGGGCGGCAACGTGCCGTGGACGCTGCATCACCAGCATCGCGATCACGAGATGCTGAAACCGGCGTCGCAGTGCAAGCCGATCGAGTATCCGAAACCGGACGGCAAGCTCACGTTCGACCGGCTCTCTTCCGTGTTCATCTCGAACACGAACCACGAAGAGAACCAGCCTGCGCACCTCACGCTCAAGGATGCGAGCGTGCCCGTGAACGTGAACCTGCGCACCTACGCGGGACCGGAAGCGCGCTTCTGCCCGGCCGCGGTGTACGAGTTCGTGAAGAACGACGATGGCAGCGACCGCCTGCAGATCAACGCGCAGAACTGCGTGCACTGCAAGACCTGTGACATCAAGGACCCGACCCAGAACATCGTATGGGTGACGCCGGAAGGCGGCGGCGGTCCCAACTATCCGAACATGTAAGACCGGAAGACGAAAGAAAAGCCGTTTCGGGTGGGAGCCCGAAACGGCTTTTTTGTTGTCCGCGCAACGTTGTCGACCGGCACGCAGTGCGGTCGTGCAAGTTCAGATCACTCGTCGCTTGCCGCGATCTTCGGTGTCGAAACCTCGACATCGGCGTTTTGCGCGCGATGGCGCAGCGCGTGATCGATCAGCACGAGCGCGAGCATGGCCTCGGCGATCGGCGTCGCACGAATGCCGACGCACGGATCGTGGCGGCCGAAGGTCTCGACCGTCGCGGGCGCGCCCGCCTTGTCGATCGAGCGGCGCGGCGTGCGGATGCTCGAAGTCGGCTTGATGGCGATCGAAACGGTGATGTCCTGCCCCGTCGAGATGCCGCCGAGCACGCCACCGGCGTGGTTGCCGTGAAAGCCGTTGGGCGTGAGCTCGTCGCCGTGCACCGAGCCGCGCTGCGCCACGCTCGCGAAGCCCGCGCCGATTTCCACGCCCTTCACCGCGTTGATGCCCATCATGGCGTGCGCGATATCGGCATCGAGCCGGTCGAAGAGCGGCTCGCCCCAGCCCACCGGCACGCCACTCGCCACCACGTTCACGCGCGCGCCGATCGAGTCGCCGTCCTTGCGCAATGCGTCCATGTAGTCCTCGAGTTGAGGCACGACATCAGCGTTGGGCACGAAGAACGGATTCTGGTGCACGTGCTCCCAGCTCACGAACGGCACGTCGATCTCGCCCAACGAGCGCATGTAACCGCGCACTTCCACGCCGAAGCGCTCGCGCAGCCACTTCTTCGCGACCGCGCCCGCCGCCACCGTGGGCGCCGTGAGGCGCGCCGACGAGCGGCCGCCGCCGCGATAGTCGCGAATGCCGTACTTCTGCCAGTAGGTGTAGTCGGCGTGACCGGGCCGGAAGGTCTCGACGATGTTGCCGTAGTCCTTGCTGCGCTGGTCGGTGTTGCGGATCAGGAGCGCGATGGGCGTGCCCGTGGTGCGTCCTTCGAACACGCCCGAGAGAATTTCGACCTGATCCGCTTCCTGACGCTGCGTGACATGGCGCGACGTGCCAGGACGGCGGCGGTCCAGGTCGGTCTGGATGTCGGCTTCGGTGAGGGCCATGCCGGGCGGGCAGCCGTCGATGACGCAGCCAATGGCCGGGCCGTGGGATTCGCCGAAGGTGGTGACGGTGAAAAGCGTACCGAGCGTGTTGCCGGACATGGCAGTCGTCCAAAGTGATTCGGGGAATCTGCCATTATGCCAGCCCGCGCGCGGCGACGCCCGAGCGCATGGTCGGGTGTCGCCGCAGGCTCGCCGCTTTGACCACCATGCTGGCGGTGCCTTGCCGTACTGGTCTGCGGACGCGTCGAGCTATCGCACGCGGCTTCGCATCAGCGCCGCGCGCCGCGCAACTGAGCCACCGTGTCCTGCAAGCGTTCCAGCGTGGCGTCGGCCGCCGCGATGGGCTCCCCCACCGCGAGCGTCAGCCGGCGCGTCAGGCCGCGCCGCAGCGGCCGCCGCTCCTGACCGGAAGCCGCGAAGCGCGAGAACGTGCTGCCCCAAAGACCGCGCAACGCCATCGGCACGACGGGAACCGGCGAGCGCCGCAGGATTTCGCTCACGCCATGGCGATAGGGGTTCATCTCGCCCGTGCGCGTGAGCTTGCCCTCGGGAAAGATGCAGACGAGATCGCCATCCGCCAGCGCTGCCGCGCACGCGTCATAGGCCTTGGCGAGCGCCACCGGATCCTCGTGCGCGGGCGAAACCGGAATGGCCTTCGCGTGGCGGAAGACCCAGCCGAAAAAAGGCGAGCGAAAGATCTGCTGATCCATCACGAAGCGGATCGGCCGCGGGCTCTCGGCCATGATGACGATCGCGTCGACATAGCTCACGTGATTGCAGACCAGTACCGCCGCGCCCTTGGGCGGAATGCGCCCGGCATTTACGAGCCGCACGCGGTAGACCGTATGCACGAGCACCCACGCCATGAAGCGCAGCAGAAACTCGGGGACGAGCGTATAGATGTAGGCCGCCACGACGATATTGAGCAGCGCCGTAGTGAGAAAGAGACCGGGAATGCCGACGCCCGCGGTCGTGAGCGCCATCGCCATGAGCGACGAGACGATCATGAAGAGCGAATTGAGAATGTTGTTCGCGGCAATGATGCGCGCCCGGTGGCTCGGCGCGCTGCGGCTCTGGATCAGCGCGTAGAGCGGCACGCTGTAGAAGCCGCCGAACATGGCCAGCAGGAACAGGTCGGCGAGCACGCGCCAATGCGCGGCGCCGCGCAGGAACTCGCCGACCGAAAGCAGATGGGGCGCGGCAGGCAGCGTGTGGCTCGCGAAGAACAGATCGATGCCGAACACGCTGATCCCGATCGAGCCGAGCGGCACGAGGCCGATCTCGATGCGCCGCCGCGAGAGCCGCTCGCAAAGCAGCGAACCCGAGCCGATGCCGAGCGAGAACATCGCGAGCAGCAGGGTCACGACGTCGGCGTCGGCCGACAGCACGTCCTTGGCGAAATTGAAGAACGAGGCGAGAAACGTCGCGCCGACGAACCAGAGCCACGAGATGCCGAGCAGGCTCAGGAACACGGTGCGGTCGCCGTGCGCGAGGCGCAGATTGCGCCAGGTTTCGGAAAGCGGATTCCAGTTGATGCGCAGGCCTGGCTGCGACGGCTCGCACGGCGGCACGAACGCGGAGGCGACCCGCCCCACCAGCGCGATGACGATGCACATGCCGCCGAGCCACCACGCGCCGAGCGGTGGCCCGACGGGTGCCGCTTCATCCGTCGCCCCGAGGCCCGCCGCCACGCCGCCGAGGATCGTGCCGAGCAGGATCGCGACGAAGGTGCCCATTTCGACGAGCCCGTTGCCGCCGACCAGTTCGTCGGAGGCGAGCCGCTGCGGGAGATACGCATACTTGACCGGCCCGAACACCGTGGAGTGCACACCCATGAGGAAGGTGCACGCATAGAGCAGCGGCGCGCTGTGCATCCAGAAACCCGCCGCGCCGACCAGCATGACCGCGATCTCGAAGGTCTTGACCCAGCGCATCAGCATCGCCTTGTCGTACTTGTCGGCGACCTGGCCCGAGGTCGCGGAAAACAGCACGAACGGCAAGATGAAAATGGCCGAAATCAGGAACGCGACCGTCTTCGGATCGACGCCCGAAAAGCGCGCGGCCTGATACGTGACGAGCGACGTGAAGCCGATCTTGAAGACGTTGTCGTTCATCGCCCCGAGGAACTGCGTCCAGAAAAACGGGGCAAAGCGGCGCTGGCGCAGCAGCGCGAACTGCGAAGCATGGCCGGCGTCGTGGCGCGATTCGCGTGCGGCTTCTTCGTCGCGCGGCGTTGCGGGTATCGGTCTATCGTTCATCGAGTAGGATTGCACTGACGGAATTTGCAGGCTCCAGACGCGAAAAAGCGCGCCTGATGCGCGCTTTTCCATGCGTGGATGGCGATGAGGTCGCCCGGTTTGCTCAGCGCGCCGGCTGACGCTCCTCCTCGGGCCAGTCGCGGATATAGGCCTTGAGCAGCTTGTTTTCGAAGCCTTGCGCCTCCACCACGGCCTTCGCGACGTCGTAGAACGAGATCACGCCCATGAGCGAGCGGCTTTCCATGACCGGCAGATAGCGCACGTGATGTTCGAGCATCATGCGGCGCACTTCGTCGACCTCGGTTTCCGGCGTGCAGGTGATGGGATGATCGTCCATGACCTTGCGGATCGTCGTGGTGCCGACGCTGCCGCCGTTGGCGCGCAGCGTGAGGATGATCTCGCGGAACGTGAGCATGCCGACCAGATCGCCGTACTCCATGACGACGAGCGAGCCGATGTCGTGTTCGGCCATCGTGTTGACTGCTTCGTGCAGCGCAGTGTCGGGCGTGACGGTGAAGAGCGTGTTGCCCTTCACCTTGAGGATGTCGCTGACACGCATGATGTGTCTCCGGAAAAACAGCGAATAATGGGGAAAGCTCAATGAAAAGATACCTACCTCTTTTCGATCCTAGCGGAAAGAGTCTTAAAAGGAAAGCCGCGCGGCATGGGGCAGGCCGGTCTCCGGGCGGTGCGCGAAGGGCCGTGGGGCGGGCGTTCCAGCCCTGACACCCGGCGCGCCCGGAGGCCTTTCATCCGGCCCGCAAATCGGCCGGTCCCATGCCCCCGCACCACGCCGCCAGTGTTACGATGCCCTTCACTCCCGACACAGCGCCGGTTCGCGCCGGCCGCGCCGCCACGATGTCATCGACGCCCGATACCCGTTTCGACACGCTCGCGCTGCACGCCGGCGCGGCGCCCGACCCTGCCACCGGCGCCCGCGCGACGCCGATCTACCTCACCACCTCGTTCTCGTTTCGCGACACCGATCACGCCGCCGCGCTGTTCAACATGGAGCGCGCCGGCCACGTGTACTCGCGCATCTCGAACCCGACCGTCGCCGTGTTCGAGGAGCGCGTGGCCGCGCTCGAAGGTGGCGCGGGCGCGATCGGCACGGCCAGCGGCCAGGCGGCGCTGCATCTCGCGATCGCGACGCTCATGGGCGCGGGCTCGCACATCGTCGCCTCGGCGGCGCTCTATGGCGGCTCGCACAACCTGCTGCACTACACGCTCAGGCGCTTCGGCATCGAAACGACCTTTGTGAAGCCAGGCGATCTCGACGCCTGGCGCGCTGCGCTGCGCCCGAACACGCGCCTCCTGTTCGGCGAGACGCTCGGCAATCCGGGCCTCGACGTGCTCGACATCGAAGCAGTCGCAGAGATCGCGCACGCACACGGCGTGCCGCTCCTCGTCGATTCGACGTTCACCACGCCGTGGTTGCTGCGGCCGTTCGAGCACGGCGCCGATTTCGTCTATCACTCGGCCACCAAGTTTCTGGGCGGCCACGGCACGACGATCGGCGGCGTGCTGGTGGACGGCGGCACGTTCGACTTCGACGCTTCGGGCCGCTTTCCCGAATTCACCGAGCCCTATGCGGGTTTTCACGACATGGTGTTCAGCGAGGAAAGCACCGTTGCGCCCTTCTTGCTGCGCGCGCGGCGCGAGGGTTTGCGCGACTTCGGCGCTTGCCTGCATCCGCAAGCCGCGTGGCAGTTGCTGCAAGGCATCGAAACACTGCCGCTGCGCATGGAGCGGCACGTCGCGAACACGCGGCGCATCGTCGAATTCCTCGCCGCGCACGAGGCGGTGGAATCGGTCGCGTGGCCCGAGCTGCCGGACCATCCCGATTACGCGCTCGCGAAGCGCCTGCTGCCGCGCGGCGCCGGCGCCGTGTTCAGCTTCAACCTGCGCGGCGGCCGCGCGGCGGGCAAGCGCTTCATCGAATCGCTCACGCTGTTCTCGCATCTGGCCAATGTCGGCGATGCCCGCTCGCTCGTGATCCACCCGGCCTCGACCACGCACTTCCGCATGGACGCCGCCGCGCTCGCCGCCGCCGGTATTGCAGAGGGCACGATCCGGCTCTCGATCGGCCTCGAGGACCCAGCCGATCTGGTCGACGACCTCAAGCGCGCATTGAAGGCGTCGCAAAAGACCGAAGCGTCGAAGGCCCAGGCCGGCGCACAGGCAAAAGCCGCCGGCAAGGAGGCGCCATGATCGTCGATGTCGCCGGCAAGCCGGTTTACGCCTATACGGCCTCGCGTCCCATCGACGGCGCACTGCCGTTCGCGGTGTTCGTGCACGGCGCGCAGCATGACCATAGCGTCTGGGCGCTGCAATCGCGCTATTTCGCGAACCACGGCTTCAACGTGCTGGCCGTCGATCTGCCGGGCCATATGCGCAGCGCCGGGCCGGCACTCACGAGCATCGGCGCGCTCGCCGACTGGCTCGCCGCGCTGCTGGATGCCGTGAACGCGCCGCAGGCCTTCGTTGCGGGCCACAGCATGGGCTCGCTCATCACGCTCGAATTCGCCGCCCGGCATCCTGAGCGCGCGGCGCGTATCGCCCTGCTCGCCACCGCTTTCCCGATGACGGTCGCGCCCACGCTGCTCGAGGCCGCGCGCGAGCGCGAGCCGGAAGCGGTCGCGCTCGTCAACGCATGGTCGCACTCGACGCTCGCCGCCAAGCCGTCGAGCCCCGGCCCGGGTTTCTGGCTGCGCGGCGTGAACCGGCGCCTCATGGAGCGAGTGTCAGCGCGTGGCGAGGCCCAGCTTTTCCACACCGATTTCGCGGCTTGCAACGCCTATGCCGACGGTCTCGCTAGCGCGACAAAAGTACGCTGCCCGGTGCGTATGGTCGTCGGCCGCCGCGACGCGATGACGCCGCCACGCGCGGCGCGCGCGCTTGGAGAGGCGCTCGCGAAAGCCGGCGCGCAAGTGGACACAGTGACGCTGGACGCGGGCCACGCGCTGATGACCGAGCAGCCCGACGCGACGCTCGATGCGCTCTATACCTTTGCAACGCAGCAAGCGCCCCGCGTGGGGAATGGCTGAGACCGGCTACGGTTGCACGGCCGTTCGGAACGCCGGAAAATGACAGGCTAAACCGTCCCCTGCGCGCCCGCGCAGAAAGGAGGAGACGATGCATCCCACCACCCATGGCGAGCACTTTTCGAGCTTCGCGGAGTTCTATCCGTTCTACCTCAGCGAGCACAGCAATCTCGTGTCGCGGCGGCTGCATTTCATCGGGTCGCTCGGCGTGATCGGCTGCGTCGCCATGGCGATCGCCACCGGCAACTGGCTCTGGCTGCCGGCCGCGATCGTGTGCGGCTACGGCTTCGCGTGGGTCGGGCATTACAGATTCGAGAAGAACCGCCCGGCCACCTTCCGCCATCCCATCTACAGCCTGATGGGCGACTGGGTCATGTTCGCGGACATCTGCCGCGGGAAGATCTCACTCTGAGTTTTCCGTCTGCTTCGAATTTGCCTCGACAGCGCGCCGCGCATGCCGCACCGCTCACGCCGCCGGATGCGGCATCACCGGCGAATGCGCCTCGGTCAGCACATCCAGGCGCCGTGCCGCGAGCAGCGAGGCGAGCGAAATCGAGAGCTTGTCGTTGTCGAGCGCACCGAGCAGCATGGGCGCGTCGATGCTGCTCGATTTGAGCTGATACGCGAGTTCCTCGCGATCGATAACGAAGCGATCGAAGATGCGCGCAGCCGGAATGCGCGCCGGATTGCCGATCAGCAGGAACAGCGTCTTCCCACGGTCCTCTTCTTCGAGGCGACCCACGAGCTTGTCCTCTTCGAGGCCGTCGATCAGGCGCGTCACCGTGGCGAGGTCGCGCCGCAGCAACTGTGCGAGCTGCCCGGACGTGCGGCCCGGCTCGCCCGCTTCGCGCGCTTGCGCAAGACCGGCTAGCAGTTCGAGCGCGTCGAGCAGATCACTGCCGGGAAAGCTCGGCCGGTCGAAGCGACCGGTGCGGATCTCGGGCAGCGCCGAGGTGATCATCGCGCCGACGAGCGTGATGAACCAGCTGAGGTACATCCACAGCAGGAACATCGGTGCGGCGGCGAACGCGCCGTAGACAGCCGTATAGGTCGGAATGCGCCGCACGTAGAAGCCGAAACCGCGCTTGGCCACCTCGAACGCGATCGCCGCGGTGAGCCCGCCCACCAGCGCGTCGCGCCACTGCACGCGGCAGTTCGGCAAATAAACGTACATCATCGTGAACGCGAGCGCCGTGAGCGGCAGCGACGCGCCGAAGAGCAGCCAGTCGAAGAGGCCTGAGACGTGCTGCTCGGTCGCGATGACAGCGGAGCGCGTGAACACGTACGAGGAGATCGACAGGCTCACACCGATCAGGATCGGCCCCAGCGTGAGAATGGCCCAATAGACGAGCACGCGCTGCGCGAAGGGTCGCGCCTTGCGCACGCGCCAGATGAGGTTGAAGGCAGACTCCACGGTCATCATGGTCATGACCGATGTGACGAAGAGCACGATCATGCCCATCGTCGTGAGGCCCTTGGCCTTCGAGGCAAACTGGTTCAGATATTTGAAGATCTGGCTGTTGATCTGCGCCGGCATGAGGTGGTCGGCGAGAAAGGCCTGCAGCGAGCTCTGGAACGAAGCGAAGATCGGAAAGGCCGTAAAGAGCGCGAACGCGACCGTCGCGAGCGGCACGAGCGAGAGGAGCGTGGTGAACGTGAGGCTGCCCGCGACCTGCGGAATGCGATCTTCGCGGCTGCGCCACGCCGCGAAGCGTGCCAGCCGCTTCACGATGTCCAGATCGATCTTGATCCTCGACAGCACATCCATTGGCCTGCCTTCCTTGCTTTGCCCTTGCATTGCCCTTGTATCGTCTGAACGGCGAGGCGCCGCATCGGCGGCGAACCCAACCCCTATAATAGCCCGTCCACCACGAGGCCCGATGAAACCGATTCTTGTTCTTTACTACAGCCGCCACGGCGCAACGCGCGAGCTTGCACGCGCGATCGCCCAGGGGATCGACAGCGTGCCCGGCGCCGAAGCGCGCGTGCGCACCGTGCCGCCCGTCTCCACGGTTTGCGAGGCCACCGAGCCCGATATCCCTTCTGACGGCCCGCCCTATGTCGAGTTGCACGATCTCGAAGAATGCGCGGGTCTCGCGCTCGGTTCGCCCACGCGCTTCGGCAACATGGCCGCGCCGCTCAAGTATTTCCTCGACGGCACCACGCCGCAGTGGCTCTCGGGCGCGCTGGCCGGCAAGCCCGCCTGCGTGTTCACGTCGACGGGCAGCCTGCACGGCGGACAGGAAAGCACGCTGCTCACGATGATGCTGCCGCTGCTCCATCACGGCATGCTGCTCGTGGGCATCCCCTACACCGAAAGCGCGCTCACGACCACGCAAGGCGGCGGCACGCCCTACGGCGCCTCGCATCACGCGCGCCATGACGCGCGCGGCCACGGCCTGAGCGCCGAAGAAAAGACGCTGGCAAGCGCGCTAGGCGTGCGGCTTGCACGCGCTGCGCTTGCGCTGGCCACCGCTGAACAAGGCAAGCGGCCATGAACACGAGAGCGCGTGGCGCACCGGAGCCCGGAGCACAGCCCGATGAACCGCCCGCCGCGCATTCCGTCGTGCAGCGCCGTGGGGCCGCGCTCGGCGCCCTGGCGATGCTCGCCGCGCTCACGCTGCTGTGCATCGCGTGGGAATGGCGGCTCGCGCCGTTGCGCCCCGGCGGCAGCGCGCTCATGCTCAAGGCCGTGCCGCTCGCCATCGCGCTGCCGGGCGTGCTGCGCAGGCGGCTCTATACGCTGCAATGGGCGGCGATGCTCGTACTCCTCTACTTTGCCGAGGGCATCGTGCGCGGCATGACCGATCCCGCCCCGGGCAACCGGCTCGGCTGGGTGGAGGTCGCGCTTGCACTCGGCTTCTTCGTCTGCGCACTCGCGTACGTCGCGCCGTACAAGCGTGCCGCGCGGCGCGCCAGGCGCGACTCGTCCTGAGCAGCGCGGCAAACGCACGGCGGCGATCCTGCGCGCCTTTGCCTTGCACGCGCCGGCTCCGCTGGCACTGCGCGAAGGCCCGCAGCGTGTCACACTGAACGCCTGAGCCCCACGCACTGCAATGCCTCCAATGCCCATCGCGCCACGCGTGAGCCCCGCGCCGCGTGCGAAGCGCGTGAGACACCGACACACCATGACCGACTCCACCCGAAACGCCCCACCAGCCTTTCTCGACGCCTGCGCCGCCGCCATTGGCGCGCAAAACGTCCTGACCGACACGCACGACACGGCCCCTTATCTCGCCGACTGGCGCCGCCGCTATCAGGGCGAGGCCCTCGCCGTGCTCTGCCCGGCCGATGCGCAGCAAGTCGCCGCGGTCGTGAAGCTCGCGCACGCACACCGCATCGCGCTCGTGCCGCAAGGCGGCAACACGGGTCTCGCGGGCGGCGCGACGCCCGATGCCAGCGGCCGGCAAGCCGTGCTGAGTCTGCGTCGCCTGAACCGCGTGCGTGAAATCGATGTGCAGAACAACACGATCACGGTCGAAGCGGGCGTGATTCTCGCCGAAGTCCAGGCGCGCGCGAAGGACGCCGACCGCCTCTTCCCGCTTTCGCTCGCAGCCGAAGGCAGCTGCACGATCGGCGGCAATCTCTCGACCAACGCAGGCGGCACCGGCGTGCTGCGCTACGGCAACGCGCGCGAGCTGTGCCTCGGCCTCGAAGTCGTCACGCCACAGGGCGAGATCTGGGACGGCCTGCGCGGGCTGCGCAAGGACAACACCGGCTACGATCTGCGCGACCTCTTCATCGGTGCCGAGGGCACGCTCGGCGTCATCACCGCAGCGGTCATGAAGCTGCATCCGCTGCCGGCCGCGCGCGTCACCGCACTCGCCGCGCTCGGCTCGGCGCATGCGGCGCTCGACTTCCTCGCGCTCGCGCAGCGCTATGCCGGGCCGCTCCTCACGGGATTCGAGCTGATGTCGGACTTCTGCATGCAGCTCGTCGGGCGCCATTTCCCGCAGCTGCGGTATCCGTTCGCGGAGCGTCACGCGCAGGTCGTGCTGCTGGAACTCGCGGATAACGAAAGCGAAGAGCACGCGCGCGCGCTATTCGAGCGGCTCATGGAAGACGCGCTGGAACAAGGTCTCGTGGAAGACGCCGTGGTCGCCGAAAGTCTCGCGCAGTCGCAGGCCTTCTGGAACATCCGCGAGCACATTCCGCTCGCGCAGGCGCAGGAAGGGTTGAACATCAAGCACGACATCGGCGTGCCGATCTCGCGCATCGGCCACTTCATCGAGGAAACCGATGCCGGGATCGCGCGCACCGTGCCCGGCGCACGCATGGTCACGTTCGGCCATCTCGGCGACGGCAACCTGCACTACAACGTGCAGGCACCCGAAGGCGGCGACCCGAAGCGTTTCCTCGCCGAAAACGAGAAAACGCTGAACCGCATCGTCTACGACAGCGTGGAGCGCCATCGCGGCACCATCAGCGCCGAACACGGACTCGGGCAATTGAAGATCGACGAGAACATGCACTACAAGAGCGAGGTCGAACTCGCGCTGATGCGCGCGATCAAGACCGCGCTCGATCCGCTGAACCTGATGAATCCGGGGAAAGTGCTGCGCTGAAAAGCCAGGAACGTAAGGAGCCCTGACCGTGAAAACTCCCGTGAAGGTGCGCGTGCTGTCCGACCTGCATCTGGAAAACGACGAGCCCGATACGATCCCGCACGCGCAAGCCGATCTCGTGGTGCTGGCGGGCGACATCCACAATCACGGGCTGGGGCTGCGCTGGGCGGCGCAGACGTTCGATCCGCGGGTGCCGGTCGTGTACGTGCCCGGCAACCACGAGTACTACGACGGCGACCTGGGCGCGCTGGAAACCGCGATGGTCGACGCGGCCTCGACGCTCGATAACGTGCATTTCCTCAACGACGGCGTCTATGTCGATCCGGCTGGCCGTTTTCGCGTGCTCGGCACGACGCTGTGGGCCGACTTCGCGCTCTTCGGCGCAGACGACGCCGCCCGCGATGCCGCCATCGCGGCCGCGATGCGCGTGATGCTCGACTTTCGCGGGTTGATTCAGGTGTCGTGGCCGGCGAGCCCGCAAGCGGGCGCGCGCGACTTCACGCCAGCGGACTCGATCGCGCTGTTTGCGCGCTCGCGCGCGTGGCTCGAAGCGGAACTGGCCAAGCCCTTCGCGGGCAAGACGATCGTCGTCACGCATCACGCGCCGCACAGGCAGAGCCTCGCGCCGCGCTATGCGCAAGATCCCGTTTCGGCGGGGTTCGTGAGCGATCTCGATGCGCTGGTGCGCACGCCAGTCGCGCTATGGGTGCACGGCCACACGCATACGTGCTTCGACTACACGGTCAACGGCACGCGCGTGGTGTGCAATCCGCGCGGCTATCGCGACCGTCGCACCGGGCTGCCGGAGAATCCCGCTTTCGCGTGGGACAAGGTGGTGGAAATCTAGCGAAGGAAGAGGCCCGCAGCGTTAGCGCATGCGCGCGTCGTCGCGGCGCACGCGCAGTGTCACGGGCTCGAGTTGCGCGCGCCGCATGCGCAGCAGGTCGCGCGATGCCGCGATGCCGATCAGGCCCATCATCACGGCGATGCCGATCATCAGATGCGTATCCATTCAAGTCCTCGGTGATGGCAATAGTGGGTGGCGTGAATCAGTCGCGCTACCTTACCAAGCCGGCGTGCGACCGGGCGTAAGGAAGTGTTGCCATCCGCGCAAGCTGTAACAAGCTGTCACAGCCCGAGCGCGTGTCGTGATCGGCGTCGATGTGGGCAGCCAGGGCGCTGCGCGTTCAGGTGCGCGCGAACCGGCGCAGCTCGGTCTGGTCGCGCGCCAGCGTCGAAGGCGTGCTCTCGCGCAGCAGTTCCACCCATGTGCGGATCTTCGCGTCGAGATACTGTCGCGACGGATACACCGCGAACACGTTCATCTCCTGCGACTTGTACTCCGGCAAGATCCATTGCAACTCGCCGCTGCGCAGGCCGCTGATCGCCGAGTAGATCGGCAGGAGGCCCACGCCCATGCCCTCGCGCACGGCCACGGCCATCGCCTCCGCCACGTTCACCTGGAAGGTCGCCGGGCCGAGGTCGATCGTCGCTTCGCCGTCCGGACCCGTGAACTGCCACTGCGACATCGGAAACACGGGCGTCACCATCTGCAAACAAGTATGGTTCGCGAGGTCGGCGGGCTTTTGCGGCACGCCGCGCTTTTCCAGATACGCCGGCGAAGCGACCGCGATGCTGAACGCGCTGGCGAGCCGCTGCGACACGAAGCCCGAGTCCGGCAGATCGGTCGCGACGACGAGCGCCACGTCATAGCCCTCGTCGAGCAGGTCCGGCATGCGCTGCGCAAGCGTGAGCTCCACGTGCACGTCCGGGTAGCGCTGCTGATACTGCCCCACCGCCGGCACCACATAGTGCTGGCCGAAGCTCGTCATTGCATGGACCTTGAGCTTGCCCGAGGGGCGCGCATGGGCGTCGCCGGCTTCCGCTTCGGCCTGATCGACATAGGCGAGGATCTGCTCGCAGCGCTGCAGATAGCGCTCGCCCGCCTCGGTGAGCGCGATGCGGCGCGTCGTACGGTTCAAGAGCCGCGTGCGCAGGTGCGCCTCCAGATCGGAGACCGCGCGCGACGCATAAGCCGTGGTCGTGTTCAGGTATTGCGCCGCGCCCGTGAAGCTGCCCGCCTCCACCACCCGGACGAATACACGCATGTTTTGAAGCGTATCCATACCAATCCTCTATCTGACACACGAATTGTTTCACATTTCGCAAGACCGATTATCTCGCTTTCCGTAAAAATGCCTTGCATCCTTACCGGTTATTCACCAATCGCTCGAAAAATATAATGACGCACAGTGATTCATAGTCAAGAAAAGGAGTAAATCGTGCAGTCTCCGGTACCGAAAGGACTCGCCGCACTCACGGTTCTTACGTTCTCGTTGATAATCGCGGGCTGCGCCAGTACCGGGGGCATCGCACCGCAAGCGAAGCAGGCCGAAGCGGCGCAACTCGACGCCGGCTCGGCGATCCGCGCGGCCAGCACCGATGCCGGCTGGCCCGCCAGCGACTGGTGGCGCGGCTACAACGACCCTCAGCTGAACGCCTGGATCGAGGCCTCCGTGGCCGGCAACCCCTCGCTTGCCGCCGCGCAGGCACGCGTGCGCGAAGCGCGCTCGATGGTGGGCGTGGCCCAGGCCGGCCTCCTGCCGCAAATCAACGGCAGCATGTCGATTCAGCGCCAGCAGTGGTCCGACAACGTCTATTACGGCCCGGGCCCGCTCGCCGGGGCGAACACGTGGAACAACACGGCCACGCTTGGCCTGTCGTATCACCTCGATCTCTGGGGCCAGGACAAGAACAACGCCGAGCGCGCGCTGGACGTGGCCCACGCCAGCGCCGCCGACGCGCGCGCGGCCCAGCTCGAGCTCGAAGTCAACGTCACGCGCACCTACATCGAGATGTCGATGAACTACGCGCTGCTCGACATCGCGAAGCAAACGCTCGCCCAGCAGCAGCGCATTCTCGCGCTCGCGCAAAAGCGCCTCGCGGGCGGCATCGGCACGCAGCTCGAAGTGAGCCAGGCGCAAACGCCGCTGCCCGAGTACGAGCGCCAGATCGACGCGCTCGAAGAATCCATCGCGCTCGGCAAGAACCAGCTCGCGGCGCTCGCGGGCAAAGGCCCCGGCGCCGGCGAATCGATCCAGCGCCCGGCGCTCTCGCTCGCCGCGCCGGCGGGCCTGCCTTCGGCGCTGCCCGCCGAGCTGATCGGCTATCGCCCCGATGTGGTTGCGGCGCGCTGGCTCGTTGCCGCGCAAGCCCGCGGCATCGACGTCGCCAAAGCCGAGTTCTATCCGAACGTGAACCTGCTCGCCTCGATGGGCGGCTACGCGGCGGCCGGCCCGCTGTTCCAGTTCCTGAAGTCGATGAGCGGCAGTTACTCGGCGGGCCCCGCGCTCTCGCTGCCGATCTTCGACGGCGGCCGACTGCGCGCCCAGCTCGGTGCGCAGTCCGCGGCTTACGACATCGCGGTCGACCAGTACAACCAGACGATCGTCACCGCGCTCAAGGAAATCGCCGACCAGGTCGTGCGCATGCGCTCGCTCGCCACCCAGGAAGACGATGCGCACCGCTCGGTGGCCGTCGCGCAGCGCAGCTACGATCTCGCTCAGGAAGGCTTCCGCCGCGGCCTGACCGACTACGTGAACGTGCTGATCGCGCAAACGCAGTTGCTGCGCGCACAGGAAGGCGTCGCGCATGTCCAGGCCGAGCGCCTCGCCGCGCATGCCACGCTCGTCGCGGCGCTGGGCGGCGGCATGATCGACGCATCGAGCGAGGCCTCCATGAAAGGCCCGACCGATGCCGAGCAACTGCCCGCGCACGGCAAGAAGACGCGCGCCGTGCCGCTGATGCCCGCCGCACTGCTGGCGCCGCATTCGCCGCAGGCTTCGCGCGGACCGGACGCCGCCGATGCAGGCGCATCGGGCGATGCCGGCGCAGCCGGCGCGGCGCACTAAGGCGGCCGGATCATGCAAGCATCCACGCCCTCACCCTCGCAGCCGGTCAGCGAGCGCTTCTATGCCGCGCTCGCCGACTGGGCCCGCACCGACGGCCTCGTCTGGATCTACGTCTTCAAGGCGATCGTCGCCGCGCTGCTCGCGCTCGGCATCGCCATGAAGCTCGACCTGCCGCAGCCGCGCACGGCCATGACGACGGTGTTCATCGTGATGCAGCCGCAAAGCGGCCCTGTGTTCGCGAAGAGCTTCTACCGGATCTGCGGCACGCTGGTCGGGCTCGTCGTCATGCTCGCGCTGATCGGCCTGTTCGCCCAGCAGCCGGAGCTTTTCATCGTTTCGACGGCGCTGTGGGTGGGCCTGTGCACCGCGGGCGCCGCGCGCAACCGCAACTTCCGCTCGTACGGCTTCGTGCTCGCGGGCTACACGGCGGCGCTGATCGGCATTCCCGCCTCGCAGCATCCCGACACCGCGTTCATGTCGGCCATGACGCGCGTGGCCGAGATCTCGATCGGCATTCTCTGTTCGGGCTTCGTGAGCGCCGTGCTGTTCCCCCAATATACGGGCGAGCTGCTGCGTTCGAGCGTGCGGCGGCGTTTCTCGTCGTTCGTCGACTACGTTTGCGCGGCGCTCGCCGGGCGCATCGACCGCTCGCATATCGAGGCGAGCAATGCGCGCTTCGTCGCCGACGTCGTGGGCCTCGAGGCGAACCGCAGCATGGCCGTGTTCGAGTCGCCCGATGCGCGCATGCGCGCGGGGCGTCTCGCGCGCCTGAACAACGAGTTCATGACCGCCTCGACGCGCTTTCACGCGCTGCATCAGCTGATGAACCGGCTGCGCGCGGACGGCTCGGCGGCGACCGTCGAAGCGCTGGAGCCGTACTTCCGCGAGATCGCGCCGCTCTTTGCGAAAGCGGGCGAACCAGTGCTCACGGCCGCCGATGCGTCGCACGTCTCGAAGCAGCTGGACGACTATCGTTCGATGCTGCCCAAACGCGTACGCACCACACGCGCCGAGCTCGAAGCGCAAGGCGCTGCGAGCCTCCTCGACTTCGACACGGCCACCGAGCTCCTCTACCGCTTCGTCCATGAAATGACCGAGTACACGGCCACCTACGCTTCGCTCGCGGTCGATACGCACTCGCGGGAAAAGTGGATCGCGCGCTACGTGCCGAAGACGAATTCGATCGCGGCAGGCGTAGCGGGAGTGCGGGCGGCGGTCGTGATGACGCTGCTCGGCGCGTTCTGGATCGCCACCGCGTGGCCGAGCGGGACGAACCTCGTGCTCAACGCGGCCGCGACCTGCGCGCTCGCCTCGTCCGCGCCGCAACCCTCGCGCATGGCGACGCAGATGGCGCTAGGCACCGTGCTCGCATCGTTCGTCGGGATGATCCTCACGTTCGGCGTGTTTCCGCACATCGACGGCTTTGCGATGCTGTGCGTCGCACTCGCGCCCGCGCTCGCGTTCGGCGTCTTCCTCACGACGCGCCCGAAATACGCCGGCTGCGGCGTGGGCTACTGCATCTTCCTGTGCTTTCTCGCGGGCCCCGACAATGTCGTGCAGTACAACCCGGGCAGCTACATGAACGACGCGATGGCGCTCGTCGCCTCGATGGCGGTCTCGGCTCTCGCATTCGCCGTGCTGCTGCCGCCCTCCACGCCGTGGCTGCGCGAGCGTCTGCTCGCCGACCTGCGCGGCGGCGCCGTGCAGGCTTGCCGTGCTCGCCTCACGGGACTGCGCAACCGCTTCGAAAGCGGCGCGCGCGACCTGATGTTCCAGCTCTCGGCGATCGCCGGCAACGACGAAACGCAACGCCGCGACACGCTGCGCTGGCTCTTCTCGACGCTCGAAGTGGGCAACGCCGCGCTCGATCTGCGCCACGAGCTGACCACGCTGCCCGCGCAGCCGCGCAACGCGAAGGGAACGGCATGGCGCGTGGCGACCGACGCGACGCTCGAAGCTGTGAGCGCCCTGTTCAAGCGCCCGAGCGAGGCGCGTTACCGCGACGCGCTCGAGAAAACCGAGCGCGCCATCGATGCCATCCATACCGTGCTGCAGGGCCTCTGGAAGCCAGTGGCAACGAGCACGGCCGACCGCAGCGACAGTACCTCTCGCGAAGCGCGCCACCAGTTGCAGCGCATCCAGAGCCATCTGCATTTCATCCGCACCGCGCTCATCGACCCGCAATCGCCGCTCGCGGCGTACGCGGGCCATGAGAGCGCGAGCCAGGGAGCCAACCATGCCTCGTGACGTCGCGTTTCTCGACGCCTATATCCCGGCGATCGTCCTGCTCTTCATTCTGGGCGCCGCGATCACCTGGGTGCTCGATTCCGTGCTGGCCAGAACCGGCCTCTACCGGGTCGTGTGGCACCCGTCCCTCTTTCGCGTGAGCCTGCTCGTGGTCGTGTGCTGCGTGCTCGGGCTCGCCGTTTATCACTGAATGCGTCGCTCAAGGCGTCGCTGATTGCATAGCTGAACGAATCAACCGAATCATGACAATCCGCAACCTCATTGGCTTTATCGCGACGGCCATCATTTTCGTCGTCGCCATTCTGGTCGGGCGCGTCCTCTGGGTGCACTACATGGACGAGCCGTGGACCCGCGACGGCCGCGTGCGCGCCGAAGTCGTCAACGTCGCCCCCGACGTCTCGGGCGCCGTGGTCGAGCTGCCCGTGCGCGACAACCAGTTCGTGCACAAGGGCGACCTGCTCATGCAGATCGACCCCTCGCACTATCAGATCGCCGTCGAGCAGGCCCAGGCCGCCGTGGCCGCGCGCAAGGCCGAGCTGACGATGCGCCAGGACGATGCGCGCCGCCGCGCGGACATGGACAGCCAGGTCGTCTCGGCGGAGGCCCGCGAAAACGCCTCGCATACGGCCAATTCGGCGCAGGCGCAGTACCAGCAGGCGCTCGCCGCGCTCGACGCCGCGAAGCTGAACCTCGAACGCACGCGCGTGGTCTCGCCCGTGGACGGCTACATCACGAACCTGCAGGTGTTCCAGGGCGACTACGCGACAGCGGGCCAGGCGAAACTGGCCGTGGTGGACAGCCATTCGTTCTGGGTCTACGGCTACTTCGAGGAAACCAAGCTGCCGCACGTGAAGGTGGGCAACAAGGCCGATATCAAGCTCATGAGCGGCGGCACGCTCGAAGGCCACGTGGAGAGCATCTCGCGCGGCATTTACGATCGCGACAATCCGCAAAGCCGCGAACTGCTCGCCGACGTGAATCCGACCTTCAACTGGGTGCGGCTCGCGCAGCGCGTGCCGGTGCGCATCCACATCGACAAGATTCCGGACGACATGGTGCTCGCCGCCGGAACGACCTGCACGGTGGTCGTGAAGCCGGGCACGTGAGCGACCCACGCCGGCTGCGCGCGCACCGTCAGCCGATCCGCCCAAACAGGGGAACGCCAGCACGGTGTTCCCCTTTTTTCTTGCCGCACGCAAGCGAGCGCCTGGCGAGGCGCCCCCCACCGGCACCGTGCGTAGCACGCGCGGCAAATCATGGACAACCCGCGTTGTCCTCGAACGTTGCACTGCACTATCCTGAGAAACCAGCGCCAGATCCGGCCGCTCAAATCATCGGCTGCCACGTCGGCTGCACCTCGGCACGCGTGAGCACGACCAGCACGGGAGGGAGGCAGTCATGCGTTACCGCGATTTTCACCGCGAATCGATCGCGCACCCCGACGACTTCTGGCGCCGCGAGGCCGGGCGCATTCACTGGGAGACGCTGTTCGACCAGGTGCTGGACCGCTCGAACCCGCCGTTCGCGCGCTGGTTCTGCGGCGGCCGCACGAACCTGTGCTTCAACGCCGTCGACCGCCATCTCGCGGCGCGGGCGCACCAGAACGCGCTCATCTACGTGTCGACCGAGACCGGCATCGAGCGGCAGTACACCTACGCCGACCTGCACGCCGAAGTCAACCGCATGGCCGCCGTGATGCGCTCGCTGGGCGTGGCCCGCGGCGAGCGCGTGCTGATCTATCTGCCGATGATTCCCGAGGCCGTTTTCGCCGTGCTCGCCTGCGCGCGCCTGGGGGCGATCCATTCGGTGGTGTTCGGCGGCTTTGCGGCGCCGAGCCTCGCCGCGCGCATCGACGATGCGAAGCCCGTGCTGCTCGTGACCGCCGACGCCGGCGCACGAGGCGGCAAGGTGATCGACTACACGCCGCTCGTGGACGAAGCGATGGCGCGCGCCGAACACGCGCCGCCCAAGGTGCTCCTCATCGACCGCCAGCTCGCGCCCGAGCGCTTGAACGCGCCCTATCTCGTCGACTACGAGCCGCTGCGCGAGCAGCATTACGACGTACAGATTCCCTGCGAATGGCTCGAATCGAACGAGCCTTCGTACATCCTCTACACCTCGGGCACGACGGGCAAACCCAAGGGCGTGCAGCGCGACGTGGGCGGCTATGCGGTGGCGCTCGCGGCTTCGATGGAATACGTCTTCGAGGGGCGCGCCGGCGACACCATGTTCACGGCGTCGGACATCGGCTGGGTCGTGGGCCACAGCTACATCATCTACGCGCCCCTGCTCGCGGGCATGACCACCGTGATGTACGAGGGCACGCCGGTGCGACCCGACGGCGGCATCTGGTGGCGTCTCGTCGAGCAGCATCGTATCAATCTGATGTTCACCGCGCCCACGGCGATCCGCGTGCTCAAGAAGCAGGACCCGGCGCTCCTGCGCGCCGCCGACCTTTCGAGCCTGCGCACGCTCTTCCTCGCGGGCGAGCCGCTCGACGAGCCCACGGCCCAATGGATCTCTGACGCACTGGGCAAACCCGTCGTCGACAACTACTGGCAAACGGAGACCGGCTGGCCCATGCTCGCGATACAGCGCAGCGTGGAAGCGCTGCCGCAAAAGCTCGGCTCGCCCGGCGTGCCCTGCTACGGCTACGACCTCGTGCTGCGCAACGAGCATACGGGCGAGCCCTGCGCGCATGGCGAGAAAGGCGTGATCACGCTCGGCTACCCCCTGCCGCCCGGCTGCATGCAGACCGTGTGGGGCGACGACGCGCGCTTCGTTACGACCTACTGGGAAAGCGTGCCCGGCCAGCAGGTGTACTCGACCTTCGACTGGGGCGTGCAGGACACGGACGGCTACGTGACGATCCTCGGCCGCACCGACGACGTCATCAACGTGGCGGGCCATCGACTGGGTACGCGCGAGATCGAAGAGGCGATCTCTTCGCATGCGGCCGTCGCGGAAGTGGCCGTGGTCGGCGTGCAGGATACGGTGAAGGGTCAGGCCGCGCTGGCTTTCGTCGTGCTGCGCGATGCGAATGCGGCAGCCGATCCGGCCGCTGCGCAGAAGCTCGCAGCGGCGTTGGCCGCGACGGTGGACCGGCAGCTCGGCGCGATCGGACGGCCCGCGCGCGTGCACTTCGTGCCGGCGCTGCCGAAGACGCGTTCCGGCAAGCTGCTGCGCCGCGCGATCGCGGCGCTTGCCGAAGGCCGCGATCCGGGCGATCTGCCGACCATCGAGGACGCCTCGGCGCTGCAGTCGATACGCGAGGCGGTCAGTTCGGATGACAGCGCGGGCAACGGCTGAGCGGCGCGCGCGGTTTTTGATTGGCGCTGATTGGTGCTATCGGGCAGTCAGCGCGCGAGGGGCCGGTATGAAGCAAGAAAGCGCTTCAGGATGCCCGTCGAGTAAGTGCCCGCGATATCGGTGAGGAAGCTCGAGAACGACGTGCTCGCGTGCTCGTCGGCGGTATCGGAGATCGTGCGCACCACTGCGCAGGCCACGTCGTACTCGTGGCAGACCTGGGCGAGCGCCGCGCCTTCCATCTCGACCGCGAGCGCATCGGGCAACAGCGCGCGCAGGGCGTCCACGGCGGCGGCGCTCGCCACGAACTGGTCGCCGCTGATCACGAGCCCGCGATGCACCTGCGGCAACGCGGTTTCGAAGCGCGGCAGCGCGGCCTTGTAGCGCGCCTTCAACTGTGCGCCCTCTTCCGCGATGAACCGCTCGCACGCAACGGCAAGCGCCTCGACCAGCGCATGTTCGGCGTCGAAGCGCGAGCGCGCGAGCAGCGGAATCTCGTGACGCGGGAACAGCGGCTCGGCGTTCATGTCGTGCTGGAGCAGCGTTTCGCCGACCACCACGTCGCCCACGTGGACGCCCGCGCCCACGCCGCCCGCGACACCCGTGAAGACGATCGCCTCCACGTCGAACGCATGGATCAACGCGCTCGCCGTGGCCGCCGCCGCCACCTTGCCGACGCGCGCGAGCGTCACCACACACGGCGCCCCGTGCACCGTGCCGATGTGATAGTCGCGCCGGCCGAACGTGTGCGTGCGCACGCCCGATTCGGCCTGCATCGCCGCGATCAGATCGCCGAGTTCCTGGGGCAGCGCGGCGAGCACGCCGAGCGGGCGGGCGGTCGCGCCGCTCGCCTGGGTCGAGAGATTCATTGTCGAGAGATTTCCGTCTGGTTCGTCAAAAGGCTTGGGCGTTACTCCACTGCCTGCAGCTTGGCCACCGCCAGCGCGAGCCACTTCTCGCCGTGGCGCTTGAAGCGCACCTGCGCCTTCGCGTCGGTGCCGCTGCCTTCGAGCGCCGTGATCGTGCCTTCGCCGAACTTCGTGTGGAACACGCCCTGGCCTACGCGAAAGCCCGTCTCGGCCGCGCGCTGCTCATTGGCGAAGGCGGGGGCCGGGCTCTTGTCGGCGATATAGGCGTCGCGCTCGCGACGGCCGCCGCCGCTGCCATCGCCGCCACCGGGTCGCGCGAACCAGTCGCGCCCCCAGCCTGCGTTGTCGGAGCGGCCGCCCCAGCGCGCGCCCGCTTCGACCTTGGGCGTGAGCCACTTGAGCGATGCCTCCGGCAGTTCGTCGAAAAAGCGCGAGCGCACGTTGTAGCGCGTCTGGCCATGCAGCAGACGGCTCTGCGCGAACGAGATATAGAGCCGCTCCTTCGCGCGCGTGATCGCCACGTACATGAGGCGGCGCTCTTCTTCGAGGCCGTCGGCCTCCATCGCGCTGTTCTCGTGCGGGAAGAGCCCCTCTTCGAGACCGGTGATGAACACCGCCGTGAATTCGAGGCCCTTCGCCGCATGAACCGTCATCAGCTGCACGGCGTCCTGGCCCGCCTGCGCCTGGTTGTCGCCGGCTTCGAGCGACGCGTGCGAGAGGAAGCCCGCGAGCGGCGTCATGAGGTCGGGGTTCTGCGCGGGGTCCGTGATCGCGGGCGCGTCGAGCACTTCGATTTCGCCGTCCTGCGAGACGATCTCCGGCACCGCGCTCGCGCCCGGTCGCAGCGGAATCGAGCGCGCGGGTGTATCGAGTCCGTAGCCCGCCTCGCTCACGAACGCCGTGGCCGCATTCACGAGTTCCTGCAAGTTCTCCAGACGGTCCTGGCCTTCGCGCTCGGTCTGATAGAACTCGGCGAGGCCGCTCAGGCGCACCGTGTATTCGACGGTTTCCGGCAGGCTCATCTGCGCCGTCTCGGCGCGCATCTTCGCGATCAGGTTCGCGAAGCCGCCAAGGCTCGTGCCCGCCTTGCCCGTGACGTACGGAATGGCCGCGGCCATCGAGCAGTTGTAGAGGCGCGCCGCGTCGGCGAGCTGTTCGATCGAGCGTGCGCCGATGCCGCGCGCGGGGAAGTTCACCACGCGGGCAAAGGCCGTATCGTCGTTCGGGTTGTCGATCAATCGCAGATAGGCGAGCGCATGCTTCACTTCCTGGCGCTCGAAAAAGCGCAGCCCGCCATACACCTTGTACGGCACGCCCGCGTTCACGAGCGTGTGCTCGATCGTGCGCGACTGCGCGTTGCTGCGGTAAAGAATGGCGATCTCGTTGCGCGCGAGCCCCTGGTTGATGAGCGCGCGAATCTCCTCGACGATCCAGCCCGCCTCCTGCGAATCGGTCGCCGCCTCGTACACGCGCACCGGCTCGCCGTGGCCCGCATCCGTGCGCAGATTCTTGCCCAGGCGCCGCGAGTTGTGCGCGATCAGGTGGTTCGCCGCATCGAGAATGTGGCCGTGCGAGCGGTAGTTCTGCTCCAGCTTGATCATGTGCTTCACGCGGAACTCGTTTTCGAAGTCGCGCATGTTGCCCACGTTCGCACCGCGGAACGCGTAGATCGACTGGTCGTCGTCGCCCACCGCGAAGATCGCGTTGCCCGGGCCCGCGAGCAGCTTGAGCCACGCGTACTGGAGCTTGTTGGTGTCCTGGAACTCGTCGACGAGGATGTCGCGAAAGCGCGCCTGATAATGCGCGCGCAGCGGCGGGTTGTACGCGAGCAGCTCGTAGCAGCGCAGCAGCAGCTCGGCGAAATCGACCACGCCTTCGCGCTGGCACTGCTGGTCGTAGGCTTCGTAGAGCTCGACGAACTTCCGGTTGAAGTCGTCGCTCACGTCCACGTCCTTCGGACGCAGGCCCTGCTCCTTCGCGTTGTTGATGAAGTACTGCAGGTTCTTGGGCGGGTACTTCTCGTCGTCGATGTTCAGGCCCTTCATCAGACGCTTGATGGCCGAGAGCTGGTCCGCCGTGTCGAGGATCTGGAAGGTCTGCGGCAGGCCGGCGTCGCGATAATGCGCGCGCAGCATGCGGTTGCACAGGCCGTGGAAGGTGCCGATCCACATGCCGCGCGTGTCGATGGGCAGGAGCGCCTGAAGGCGCCCCATCATTTCGCGCGCGGCCTTGTTCGTGAAGGTCACGGCGAGGATGGTGGACGGCGAGGCCATGCCCTGCTGGATCAGCCACGCAATGCGCGTGATGAGCACGCGCGTCTTGCCGCTGCCGGCCCCGGCCAGGATGAGCGCCGGCTCGTTGGGCAACGTGACGGCGGCGAGTTGTTCGGGGTTCAGGTTCGCGAGCAGATCGGGCATGGGCAGAAAAGAAACGTGCCCCGGATGACCCAGGGGCGTGGCGCACTTCACAGGCGCACCGTTGAATGGCAGACCGCCATTATAAGTGCGCACACGCACGGCGGCTCGCGCGTCCCGGACACGGCGCGCCGGGCGCGCGGCCTGCCCGCTGCATGGACCTGCGCATGGACCCGCGCACGGGCCGCACATCGTGCCGCCCCGGCTGGCGCGTCGGCTGCGAGAGGACTTCCCCTTATAATCGAACGTTTCCGCATCCCTTTTTTCGGCAGATTCCACCCATGAGCGACAGCACGCTAGCGAAAAGCTTCGAGCCCCAGACGATCGAGGCCCACTGGGGCCCCGAATGGGAGCGTCGCGGCTACGCCGCCGCGACCTTCGAGCCCGGCCGCAACAACTTCTCGATCCAGTTGCCGCCGCCCAACGTCACCGGCACGCTGCACATGGGGCACGCGTTCAACCAGACGATCATGGACGGGCTCGCGCGCTACCACCGCATGCTCGGCGACAACACGCTGTGGGTGCCGGGCACGGACCACGCGGGCATCGCCACGCAGATCGTCGTCGAGCGCCAGCTCGACGCGCAAAAGATTTCGCGCCACGACCTGGGCCGCGAGAAGTTCGTCGAGCGCGTGTGGGAATGGAAGCAGCAGTCGGGCTCGACCATCACCGGTCAGGTGCGCCGTCTGGGCGCCTCGATCGACTGGTCGCGCGAGTACTTCACGATGGACGACAAGATGTCGGCCGCCGTGCGCGACGTGTTCGTGCGCCTCTATGAACAGGGCCTGATCTACCGCGGCAAGCGCCTCGTGAACTGGGACCCGGTGCTGCTCACCGCCGTCTCGGATCTCGAAGTGGCGAGCGAGGAGGAAAACGGCAACCTCTGGCACCTGCGCTACCCGCTCGCGGACGGCTCGGCCACGCTGACCGTCGCCACGACGCGTCCCGAGACCATGCTCGGCGACACGGCCGTGATGGTGCACCCGGAAGACGAACGCTATGCGCACCTGATCGGCAAGATGGTGAAGCTGCCGCTCACCGACCGCGAAATTCCGGTGATCGCCGACGAGTACGTGGACCGCGAGTTCGGCACGGGCGTCGTGAAGGTCACGCCCGCGCACGATTTCAACGACTACCAGGTGGGCCTGCGCCACGGCCTGCCGATGATCGAGATCCTCACGCTCGACGCGAAGATCAACGACAACGCGCCGGCCAAATACCGCGGCCTCGACCGCTTCGAGGCGCGCAAGCAGGTGGTCGCCGATTTCGAGGCGCTGGGACTGCTCGACTCGGTGCAGCCGCACAAGCTGATGGTGCCGCGCGGCGACCGCACGGGCGTGGTGATCGAGCCGATGCTCACGGACCAATGGTTCGTGGCGATGAGCAAGCCCGCGCCCGAAGGCACGTTCAACCCCGGCAAGTCGATCGCCGAGACCGCGCTCGACGTCGTGCGCAACGGCCAGATCAAGTTCGTGCCGGAGAACTGGACGACCACCTACTACCAGTGGCTCGAAAACATCCAGGACTGGTGCATTTCGCGCCAGCTCTGGTGGGGCCACCAGATCCCGGCGTGGTACGGCGAGAACGGCGAGATCTTCGTCGCGAAGAGCGAGGAAGAAGCGCGCGCGCAGGCCGAAGCCAGGGGCTACAAGGGCGCACTCAAGCGCGACGAAGACGTGCTCGATACATGGTTCTCGTCGGCGCTCGTGCCGTTCTCTTCGCTCGGCTGGCCTGCGGATACGCCGGAACTGAAGGCCTTCCTGCCCTCGTCGGTGCTGGTCACGGGCTTCGACATCATCTTCTTCTGGGTGGCGCGCATGGTCATGATGACCACGCACTTCACCGGCAAGGTGCCGTTCGACACCGTGTATGTGCACGGCCTCGTGCGCGACGCCGAGGGCCAGAAGATGTCGAAGAGCAAGGGCAACACGCTCGACCCGATCGATATCGTCGATGGCATCGATCTCGAGACGCTCGTCGCCAAGCGCACCACGGGCCTCATGAATCCCAGGCAGGCCGCGACCATCGAAAAGAAGACGCGCAAGGAATTCCCGCAAGGCATTCCCGCGTTCGGCACCGACGCGCTGCGCTTCACGATGGCCTCGATGGCCACGCTCGGCCGCAACGTGAACTTCGACCTCGCGCGCTGCGAGGGCTATCGCAACTTCTGCAACAAGCTCTGGAACGCCACGCGCTTCGTGCTGATGAACTGCGAAGGCCACGACTGCGGGTTCAGCAAGCCGGGTGCTTGCCAGCCGGGCGATTGCGGCCCCGGCGGCTACACGGACTTCTCGCAGGCCGACCGCTGGATCGTCTCGCTCCTGCAGCGCGTGGAAGCCGAAGTCGCGAAGGGCTTCGCGGACTATCGCTTCGACAACGTGGCCAACGCCATATACAAGTTCGTCTGGGACGAATACTGTGACTGGTATCTGGAACTGGCGAAGGTGCAGATCCAGACGGGTACGCCCGAGCAGCAGCGCGCCACGCGCCGCACGCTGCTGCGCGTGCTGGAGACGGTGCTGCGCCTCGCGCACCCGGTGATTCCGTTCATCACCGAGGCGCTCTGGCAGAAGGTGGCGCCGCTCACCGACGCGTACCCGCAAGCGAATGGCAAAAATGCGCTGGAAGGCGAAGCATCGATCATGGTGCAGCGCTACCCGGTGGCGGAAGCGAAGAAGATCGACGAAAACGCGGAGCAATGGGCCGCCGACCTGAAGGCCGTGATCGACGCATGCCGCAACCTGCGTGGCGAGATGGGCCTCTCGCCCGCCACGAAGGTGCCGCTGCTGGCCACGGGCAATGCCGGGCGCCTCGCGACGTTCGCGCCCTATGCGCAGGCGCTCGCGAAGCTTTCGGAGGTCCAGATCATCGCCGACGAAGCGGCGCTCGATGCAGCTTCGGCAGGCGCGCCAGTTGCTATCGTGGGTACGAACAAACTGGTGCTGAAAGTGGAGATCGACGTCGCCGCGGAACGCGAACGCCTGTCGAAGGAAATCGCCCGCCTCGGCAATGAGGTGACAAAGTGCAAGGCAAAGCTAGGAAATGACAGTTTTGTAGCAAAAGCACCCGCAGCAGTCGTTGAGCAGGAGCAGAAAAGACTGGCAGAATACCAGGCAACGCTGGACAAGCTGACCGCGCAACTCACGCGGTTGCCGGCCTGAGAGCCATATCGGCAAGCAAGGCTGTAACGCACGGCGCCGCTCCTGCGGCGTCCTGCGAGCACCAGGACAGGGACGAAAGACATGCTGAAAGTGACAAAAGCGGTATTCCCGGTTGCGGGCCTCGGCACGCGCTTCCTTCCGGCCACGAAAGCGAGCCCGAAGGAAATGCTGCCCGTGGTCGACAAGCCGCTCATTCAGTACGCGGTCGAAGAAGCCGTGGCTGCGGGTATCACCGAAATGATCTTCGTGACCGGGCGCAGCAAGCGCGCGATCGAGGACCATTTCGACAAGTCGTATGAGATCGAGGCCGAACTCGAAGCGCGCGGGAAAGCCAAGCTGCTCGAGCTGGTGCGCAACATCAAGCCGAACAACGTCGATTGCTTTTACGTTCGCCAGCCCGAAGCGCTCGGTCTCGGCCACGCCGTGCTGTGCGCGGAAAAGCTCGTGGGCGACAACCCGTTCGCCGTGATTCTCGCGGACGACCTGCTCTACGGCACGCCGCCGGTCATGCAGCAGATGGTCGAGGTGTTCGACCACTACCATAGCTCGGTGCTCGGCGTGGAAGAGATCCCGCCCTCGGAAACGCGCTCCTACGGCATCGTCGACGGCAAGGAATGGGAAGACTCGATCGTCAAGCTCTCCGGTATCGTCGAGAAGCCGGCGCCCGAAGTGGCGCCGTCGAATCTCGGCGTGGTCGGCCGCTATGTGCTCAAGCCGCGCATTTTCGAGCATCTGAAGTCGATCAAGCCGGGCGCGGGCGGCGAGCTGCAGCTCACCGACGCGATCCAGTCGCTGCTCGCCGACGAGCAGGTGCTCGCGTACAAGTACCACGGCACGCGCTTCGACTGCGGCAGCAAGCTCGGCTATCTGAAGGCGACGGTGGAGTTCGCGCTGCGCCACCCGGAAGTCGGCGCCGATTTCGAGGAATATCTGCGTACGCGCAAGCCGGTGCTCGAAGGCTAGGCGCCCCCGGCAGGCGCCCCCGGCAGGCGCCCCCGGCAGGCGCCCCCGGCTGAGTCGTGCCGGACTGCATCAATGAAAATGGCCCGCGTTCTCACGCGGGCCGTTTTTTTATCGTCTGCCGAGGTGATCAGCGACGGCGCATCAGAAACACGAACGTCTCTTCCTGCTTCGAGCTTTCCACGATCTCGTTGCCCGTTTGCTTCGCGAACGCGGCGAAATCGCGCTGCGAGCCGGGATCGGTCGCGAGGACCTTGAGAATCTGACCGCTTTCCATGTCGGCGAGCGCCTTCTTGGCGCGCAGGATCGGCAGCGGGCAGTTCAGCCCGCGCGCATCCACTTCCTTGTGAACCTGAATCTGCATCGGGGTTGGATCCTTCGGTGGCGCACCGTCGCGGCGTGAGACGGCGCTGGCAATAGCGTCGATTTTACCGCAGCCACGGGGACCGCCGCTTGCCTCCCGATTGCCGCGCCCCGCTCACAGCGTCACCGCCGCCCCCGTGTGCAGCGATTCGCGCAGCGCCTGGCCGATGCGCGTCGCTTCCAGGGCGTCTTCGAGCGTCGCGCCCTGGCTCGCGTTCTGCACGTCACCGCGCTTTCGCGCCGCCACGTCCGTAACGAACGCCTGCGCCTCGATCAGGAACGCCTCTTCGAACCGGTCGAAGAACGTGGGCGTGCAAGCGCTGCGCACGCCGCTCGCGTCATAGATCTCCACGCGATTGGCACGCGGCAGGCGCCCGATCGCGAGCGCCCCCGCCGTGCCGATCACCTCGCTCGATGTGTCGTTGCCGTGCGCCATCGTGCGCGAGGCATAGAACATCGCGAGACGCCCGCCTTCGAATTCGCAGATGGCCACGCCGTTGTCCACGTCGCCGGATTCGCGCAGGCCTTCGTGCAGCGCGATGGCACCCGCCGCGTAGACGCGCGTGGCGCGCGGCTTGCCGAGCAGCCAGCGCGCGACGTCGATGTCGTGCACCGTGCAGTCGAGGAAGATGCCGCCCGAAGTCGGCGCGAAGCGCACGAAGAAACCTTCGGGATCGTTGAGGTCACAGGTCTGCGAGCGCACGAGAAACGGCCGGCCGATCGCGCCCGTCTGCACTTTTGTGTAGGCATCCTGATAACTTGGGTCGAAGCGGCGCATGAAGCCGATCGTCACCTGCCGGTCGGCATGGCGGCGCGCCACGCTCACCACGCGTTCGCATTCGGCCACGTCGAGCGAAAGCGGCTTTTCGCAGAACACGTGCTTGCCTGCTTCGAGCGCCTGCACGATCTGCCCGGCGTGCAGCGCCGAAGGGGTGACGAGCCACACCGCATCGACCGAGCTATCGGCGAGCAGATCGGCGTAGTCGGCATACAGTCGTGCGGCGGGCAACGCCTCGCGCGCCCACGCGAGATCCGCTTCGAGCGGACTGCACGCCGCCGCGAGCGTCGCCGCCGGCACGCGATGCGCCAGGTTCAGCGCATGCCGCCGCCCCAACCTCCCGAGTCCCGCCACGCCCACGCGCAACGGCCGGGCAACATCGATCGCCTGCATCCTTGCTCTCCTCGCTTGAGCCACGCTTGAACTGCGCTTGATCCTCACTCGCCCTCTGCGGATCAACCACCCACCGTCACCACCCGGCCTTCGCGCCACGACAGCGAAGCGGCTTCGGCCAGTTCGAGCGCCTTCAGGCCGTCGGCTACCGACGTGCGCACCGGCACGCCCTGCGTGACGGCCTCGTGGAAGTGCGCCATCTCGCGCGCATAGGCCGCGCGATAGCGTTCGAGGAAGAACGCCTCGGGCACGTCCTGCGCCACAGCCGTCTTCGACCACGCCACCACTTCGGTCGGCTTCATGTTGCCCGCCTGGAGCATGCCCTCGCTACCGAGCACCTCGAAGCGCTGGTCGTAGCCATAGGCCGCGCGCCGCGCCGTGTTGATCTGGCAGAGGCGCCCGCGCTTCGTGCGGATCGTCACCGCCGTCGAGTCGATGTCGCCCGCGTCGGCAATCGCCGGATCGGAAAGGCAGCTGCCCGTGGCGTGCACGCTCAGCGCTTCGTCGTCGAGAATCCAGCGGAAGATGTCGAAGTCGTGGATCAGCATGTCCTTGAAGATGCCGCCCGAGTGCAGGAGGTACTCCACAGGCGGTGCGCCAGGGTCGCGGCTCGTGACGATCAGCATCTCCGGCGTGCCGATCTCGCCCGCGTCGAGGCGCGCCTTGAGCGCGGCAAACGTCGGATCGTAGCGGCGCTGGAAGCCGATCATGCACACCACGCCGGCGCGCTCGACCGCCTCGGCGCACGCGCGTGCGCGCTCGATCGTGAGATCGACGGGCTTCTCGCAAAAGATATGCTTGCCCGCAGCGGCCGACTTCAGGATCAGTTCGGAGTGCGTATCGGTGCTCGAACAGATCACCGTCGCGCCGATCGATGCGTCGCCGAACGCGGCGTCCCCATCGGCCACCTGGGCGCCGTGCTGCGCGGCGAGCGCGGCGGCGGCCTCGCGGTTCACGTCGATCACGTACTTGAGGCGCACGCCCGGCTGGCGCGCGAGATTCGCCGCATGAATGCGGCCGATGCGTCCCGCGCCGAACACGGCCACATCCAGCGTTTGCGCTG
>NZ_BBJJ01000013.1 GCF_000739815.1 Paraburkholderia mimosarum LMG 23256 = NBRC 106338 | reverse complement strand
GGCTCATGTCTTCCTCCCTCAGCACTCGATCACGTTGACCGCAAGGCCTCCGCGCGAAGTTTCCTTGTATTTGGTTTTCATGTCGGCACCCGTTTCACGCATCGTCTTGATGACCTTGTCGAGCGAAACGTAATGCTTGCCGTTACCCCTGAGCGCCATCCGGGCTGCGTTGACGGCTTTCACGGCCCCCATGGCGTTGCGCTCGATGCACGGAATCTGCACGAGGCCGCCGACCGGATCACAAGTCATGCCGAGGTTGTGCTCCATGCCGATCTCGGCGGCGTTCTCGACCTGCTCAGGCGTACCACCCAGGACTGCCGCAAGCGCAGCAGCCGCCATCGAACACGCCACGCCCACTTCCCCCTGACACCCCACCTCGGCGCCCGATATCGACGCGTTCTCCTTATAGAGCAGACCGATCGCGGCGGCGGTCAGAAGAAACGTCACCGCGCCGTCATCGCCGGAGCCCGGCACGAATCTGGTGTAGTACTGGAGCACAGCCGGGATGATCCCCGCCGCGCCGTTGGTCGGTGCGGTAACGATGCGGCCCCCCGCTGCGTTTTCCTCGTTCACGGCCATGGCATAGAGGTTGATCCAGTCGATCATCGACAAGGGATCTCGCAGGCACTCTTCCGATTGCGCCTTCAACTGCTGGTAGACCGCTGAGGCGCGCCTGCGGACCTTCAGCGGACCGGGTAGTGTGCCCTCGATCGCGCACCCGCGTGCAATCGATGCCGCCATCACGTCGCGAATCGTCAGCAGGCCCGCGCGCACCGCTTCGGGCGTGCGCCACGTGGACTCATTCGCCAGCATCACGTCGGCGATCGACAGACCACTCTCCCCGCAGAGGCGCAAGAGATCCACGCCGGTCCGAAACGGATACGGCACGTCGTTCGTACCGGGCAGGCCATTGAGCCGCTCGCCGGCATCGTTGACGACGAAGCCGCCGCCCACCGAGTAGTACGCCTGCGTATCCAGCACCGATCCATTCGTATCGAGCGCCGTGAAGCGCATTCCATTCGGATGCAGCGGGAGGACCTCGCGCCGCAGAAAAGCTATCTGCGTCTTTTCATCGAAGGCGATCCGGCGCTCGCCCACCAGATCCAGTTCCTTCGTGGCGCGTATGGCGGCGACGCGCTGTTCCGCATAGTCGGGATCAATCGTATCGGGCAGATTCCCCTCGAGGCCGAGCAGCACCGCCTTGTCAGTGCCATGCCCCTTTCCGGTTGCACCAAGCGAACCGAACAGTTCAATGCGCATCGAGCACAGGCGGGCGAGCAGGGAACGATCGCGCAAACGTCCGGCAAACCTGCATGCGGCGATCATGGGCCCTACTGTGTGCGAGCTGGAGGGACCAATTCCAATCTTGAACAGATCGAATGCGCTCACGTTCATGGCATCCTCACAGATCCCGGTAGACCGGGTAGCGGGCGCACAGCTGCGCGACTTCGTCGCGCACGCGGGCTTCGACCTGCGCATCCCCCAGATGGTCGAGCACGTCACAAATCAGCCTTGCGGTCAAAGCGGCATCGCTTTCCTCGAAGCCGCGGGTGGTGATCGCCGGCGTGCCGATGCGAATGCCGCTCGTGACGAACGGCGATTGTGGATCGTTGGGTACGGCGTTCTTGTTCACCGTGATATGAACCCGGTCGAGGGCAGCGTCCGCGTCCTTTCCGGTTATGCCTTTCCTGACGAGACTCACGAGGAACAGATGGTCGTCCGTGCCGCCCGAGACGACGTCGTAGCCGCGCGCAGTGAAAACCTCCACCATGGCGCGCGCGTTGGCGAGCGTGCGTTGCTGGTACGCCCTGAATTCCGGGCTCTGTGCCTCCCTGAACGCGACCGCCTTGGCGGCGATCACGTGCATCAACGGGCCGCCCTGCGTGCCCGGGAACACCATCGCGTTCAGCTTCCTTTCGATTTCCGCGTTCGCGCGACCGAGAATCATGCCGCCGCGGGGGCCCCGCAACGTCTTGTGCGTCGTCGTGGTCACGACATCGGCGAACGGCACCGGGTTCGGATACAGACCCGCGGCGACAAGCCCCGCCACATGCGCCATATCCACGAAGAGCCACGCCCCCACCTTGTCTGCAATGCTCCTGAACGTCGCAAAATCCATGATGCGTGAGTAGGCGGAGAAGCCCGCCACGATCATGCGCGGACGATGCTCGATCGCGAGACGTTCGACCTCTTCGTAATCAATGAGACCGGTCTTCGCGTCCACCCCGTATTGCACCGCGTTGAAGATCTTCCCCGAGAAGGAAACCTTCGCGCCATGCGTGAGATGTCCGCCATGCGCGAGACTCATTCCCAGAATCGTATCGCCGGGCGAGAGCAAGGCGAGGTACACGGCCGCATTGGCCTGCGATCCGCTATGCGGCTGCACGTTCGCGAAGTCAGCCCCGAACAGCGCTTTGGCGCGTGCAATTGCCAGCTGCTCGACCACATCGACGTGCTCACAACCGCCGTAGTAGCGTTTGCCGGGATAGCCCTCGGCATACTTGTTGGTGAGGACGGAGCCTTGCGCCTCGAGCACGCGCGGGCTCGCATAGTTCTCGGATGCAATCAGTTCGATATGCGCTTCCTGACGCGCGCGCTCGAGACGCATTGCCTCGGCGAGATCCGGATCAAATCCGGCAATCGTTTGTTCCCTCGAAAACACGG
This sequence comes from Paraburkholderia mimosarum LMG 23256 = NBRC 106338, assembly GCF_000739815.1. Taxonomy (GTDB): domain Bacteria; phylum Pseudomonadota; class Gammaproteobacteria; order Burkholderiales; family Burkholderiaceae; genus Paraburkholderia; species Paraburkholderia mimosarum. Next base: position 174,229 of record NZ_BBJJ01000013.1, on the reverse strand, counting down.
TCGTGTCTCCTCCACAGCGAAAGAAGTACCCGCGGCATGCGCCGCGGGGCAGCGATAACCGGTCAGCCTTTGATGATGTTGTGCTGCGGACCGTATGGGAAAGCCGTGATGTTGGTGGCGCCCTTTTCACCGACCACGAGGATGTCGTGCTCGCGATAGCCGCCAGCGCCGGGCTGGCCCTCGGGCAGCATGATCATCGGCTCCATCGAAACGACCATGTTGGGCTCAAGCACCGTGTCGATGTCTTCGCGCAGTTCGAGCCCTGCCTCGCGGCCGTAGTAGTGCGACAGCACGCCGAACGAGTGGCCATAGCCGAATGTGCGGTATTGCAACAGCCCGTATTCGGCGTAAATCTTGTTGAGCTCGAGCGCGATATCGCAGCAACGGGCACCCGGCTTGATCAGCTTCAGGCCAGCCTCGTGCACTTCCACATTGACCTTCCATAGGCGCAAATGCTCGTCGGGGCAATGGTCGAAGAACATCGTGCGTTCCAGCGCCGTGTAGTAGCCTGCGATCATCGAGAAGCAGTTCAGGCTGAGGATGTCGCCCTTTTGCACCTTTCTCGTCGTGACTGGATTGTGAGCGCCATCCGTATTGATGCCCGACTGGAACCACGTCCACGTGTCCATCAGTTCCGAATCAGGAAAGCGGCGCGCGATTTCGCGCACCATCGCCTGCGTGGAAGCGAGCGCAACCTCATGCTCGGGCGCGCCCTCGTGGACAGCGGCGGCGAGCGCTGCGCCACCGATATCGCATACGTTCGCGCCATGCTTGATCAACGCGATCTCTTCGTCGGATTTGATCATGCGCATGCGCATCGTCTGGGCGCTGACGTCGACGAACTCGACTGACGGCAGCGCAGCTTTCAGCTTCGACATCACTTCGAGCGGCACGTGATCGAACTCGATGCCAACGCGCCCCTTGTTGTCGATCTCGCCCTGCACGGCGCGGAAGAAGTTATCGCGCTGCCAGTCGGTGTAGACCACGTTGTAGTCGCCGACCGTGCGACGCCACGGCTGACCACCGTCGATATTGGCAGAGATAGAGACGACCTTCGACGGCGTGACGACGAGACCGTACTTTCTACCGAATGAGCAGTAGAGAAAGTCCGAGTAATAGTTGATGTTGTGGTACGACGTGAAAAGCACGGCGTCGATGTTCTCGCGCGCCATCAGCTCGCGCAGTTTGCGCTGACGGGTGGCGTACTCCTCATCGGAAAAGGTGTGCTTCACCTTCTCGCCATTCTCGATTCGAATCAGGTTCTCCATCTTCATGAGCTCGCTCCAGGGTGAAAAAAGCGTGGTGGGTATGAGCAGATGGTAGAAGTTTGAGAGTTTTTAGATTTTCCGAAATGGACAATGTAATCCCTGATTTGGCCAAATCGGGTTAACCATGAAGTCCATCGCCTGTTTGTTTTGTACGTGCGAGCACACTGCCCAACGGCACACGCGCTGACGGTGACTCGGTTAATGCGCGAGCGGCGCTGGGCGGGTGTGTGCCCGGCCGGGCCAGGAGGAACTACAGCGCGTTCTGATAGCGACGCCTGTCGGCGATTGGCGAGATCTGGAATTGCGCCTTGTAGCGCGTGGAGAAGTGGGTTGTGGATGTGAAACCGGTGCGCACGGCGACTTCTTCGAGCGAGGTTGCCGTGCGATACAGGAGCTGCCGGGCCCGCAAGAGCCGAATCTCGAGGTATGCCTCCGCCGGCGATTTACCAAGCCGTTCGTCGAACCATCGCTGCAGCTGCCTTTGCGAGACCCCGAGGTGAGACGCAATCTCCGGTACGGCAAGCGGCTCTTCGACGTTGCTTTCCATGAGTTGCAATGCCTCGTCCAGCTTGGCATGCTCCGCGCCGATATATTGGCGCAAAGACGTCTGCTGACGATATTCGCGGCTGCGCGGCTCGGCAACCAGCAATTCGAGAACACGCGCCGCCAGTGCCTGGCTACCGGGCGGGTTCGCAAGCAGATGCACCATCAGATCGAGCGGCGCAACACCGCCGCTGCAGGTATAGCGATTCCGGTCGATCTCGAACAGCCGAGTGGAAACAGTCAGCTTAGGGAACTGCTCCGTGAGCACATCCTGATCTTCCCAGTGAATCGTGCAGCGATATCCGTTCAGCAATCCGGCACGCGCCAGGAAGTAGCTCCCGGTGTCGAGGCCGCCCAGTGCGGCGCCCTTCCCCGCCTGCCGACGCAACCAGTCGAGAACTGCGCCAATCCCCTTTTTCGGAATGGGGTTGGGCCCAACGACGAACACCACATCGAAAGCCTCGCTGTCCGCCATCGAGACGTCAGGCACCACCCGGATTCCGTCACTCGATGAAACGAAGTCGCAGCCCGGACCGATCAGGCGATAGTCGTACACACGCCGCCCGACGATCATATTGGCAATGCGAAGAGGGTCGATGGCTGAACCCAGTGCAATCAGGGAAAAGTTTTCGACCAAGAGGAAGCCATAGCGCATGACCCGCAGATCGTGCATGCCGTCACGTACCTTGGTGGGCGCAGACAGTCTGGATAGTGTCGTTGACATCGGAAGATCGGTTTAACCGCAAGCATGACCACGGTAGTGCTTCGGCGAGTATAGGGGAAATTCATCTCGCGCTCCTATCACGAGTGACGGCAGCACATCACAACTGAGAACGGGTTGGGGCCAATAGTCCGCAATGGGGCTACCAGGCCGGAATCGCCCGACAGCGGTGCAGCAAGGCGAATCGGAATCTGCATTGGCTAAACGGCTCGCAGCGCCGTGATGCACTGAGCCAAGGTTACGTCGATATGGCCGTTCGCAGCGTAAATTGATCTACCGTTGCCCGCAAGCCCTTTGCCTGCTCTCGCAGCGCCTCGGATGCGGCAGCAATTTGCTCCACGAGCGCCGCATTCTGCTGCGTGACGCCCTCCATTTGCGAAACCGCCTGGCTGATTTCGCCCAGACTCCGACTTTGTTCTTCCGTGGCGCAGGCAATTTCATCCACGAGACTGGACACTTTTGCAATCGCTCGATGGACTTCGTCCATCGAGTCTTTGACATCTGCCGCGCGGCTCAGGCTCATTTCCACTGTCGAGGAAGACGTTGCGATCAACAATTTGATTTCCCGGGCAGCGGCAGAGGTGCGCTGTGCGAGGCTTCGCACTTCGCCGGCCACCACAGCAAACCCTCGACCTTGCTCACCGGCGCGCGCTGCTTCGACAGCGGCATTCAACGCCAGAATATTCGTCTGGAACGCCACGCCTTCGATGAGCCCGTTTATCTCCGCGATCCTTTTGGAATTCTCACTCACGTCGCCGATGGTGCTGACCATTTCAGACACCGCTACGCTGCTTCGCTGTGCAAACTGAACCGCCGATCTGGCTGCGTGATTGGCTTGTTGCGCGCTGCTGGCATTGCCCCTGACCGTATCCGAGAGTTGCAGCATGCTGGAGGCGGTTTCCTCCAGTGACGCGGCTTGCTGCTCGGTGCGCGAGGAGAGGTCGAGATTCCCGGAGGCGATCTCGCCGGTTGCGGTCGCGACGCCCTGCGCCGATGCGGAAACAGCGATGATCGCCGACTCGATGCGCGAGAGCATGCGGTCAAACTCGACTGCCGCGAGTCCGAATTCATCCATGCGTGGACTCGCCGCCCGCCGCGATATATCCAGCGTGTCCGCCAGTTCAGCGAACTTCGCTCGCATGCGAAGCAGGCCGCCGTGGACCACCCTCGTAAAGGTGAGCATTCCGAGGAGCGACGCGAGAAATAGCAGGAAAGCAGCAACGGCTGCAACTATCAGCGCAATTGTCCGAGCTTCGGTCGTGCGCTCGATGAGAGCGGTGATGGCAACGCTCAAAACAGCCAGTGTGGTTGTCATGCATCCGCCGAAGTAAAGCAGAATGCGATGGCGAACCGTGAACGCATTCGCACGTTGCTGTAGCCGGTTCGGCTGGTGATTGAGCATGCCTTCGTGAGAGATCTTCATGTGCTTCTTCTTTTCGATCATCGATATAAAATGATGCCGTTACCCGATAGGACGCGATGATTCGGCGTATTAGCTTGCACGTACATCGTCTCGTTGACAACACAACTTGATACCAGGGTTTACACGCCGCGTACTTTTGGCAATCGACCACCCCTCCAAAAATCATGCCGTAAAGGTATGGATCGATACCTTTTAGGTGTTGGACAAGGCGAATTGCGGCGATCTATGCTTGGATGGATTCGTAGCAAGCTAATAGTCAATATGTTTGGCGCTTTTTTCTCAATGAAGAATGGATCGCCGCGTTGTAGATAGCCGAATTTTAAAAAAACAATTGCCACGCTTCTGCAGGAAACGTGGGCTTTGGAGACATCGTCATGATTCCCCCTTCTATTCGGTCCATTCCGGTGTTGATCGACAGAGAACGGCTCGGTGCGTTCCAATGCCGTGTGCTCGCAATCTGCGTGCTGATTGCGCTGCTCGATGGTTTCGATACACAGGCCATCGCCTTTACCGGGCCAGCGATTCTCGCTGCGTTCAAACTCCCCGCCGGCGCGCTGGCACCCATCCTGACCGCCGGGATCATCGGCATGACCGTTGGCGCGATGACGCTGGGTCTCGTCGGCGACCGCATAGGCCGCCGGCCCGCGATCATGATCGGCCTTGCGCTTTTTGGCTGCGCGACGCTGGCCACTTCCTGGGCGAGTCATCCCCAACAGATCCTGGTGTTGCGCTTCATTGCCGGATTGGGCATGGGCGGCTGCACACCGGTGCTGCTCGCTCTCGCCGCCGAGTACGGTCCGGTACGACTGCGCGGCGCGATCATGACCGGCGTGTTGCTCGGCCTGCCCGCGGGAGCCATGCTCGGAGGCTTGCTCGCCGCACGGATGCTGCCTGTCATTGGGTGGCAGGGCATCTTTGTCGTAGGCGGTGGTGTGCCGCTGGCCGTGCTCGTACTCGCGGCGCTTCTGCTGCCCGAGTCGCTCTACTATCGGGCGTCGCAGGGCGATGCGCGCGGGCAGCAATACGTGCACAAGACGCTCTCGAAGATCGTGACACAGCCGTTGCCACCCGATGTGCGCTTCACCGTGCCAGAAGAAGCCGTTGAGAAGGCAAGCGTCGGTGCGCTGTTCCGGGACGGCTATGGAGGCAAAACGCTCGCAATCTGGACCGTTTATCTGCTCAACTGGGTCGCGTGGTTCATGCTTCTCTCATGGTTGCCCACCGTACTCAAGTCTGCCGGTCTGCCGGCGGCACAGGCACCGCTCGGCACTGTGATCGTCAATGCCGTGTTCATCATTTGTGCGATTCCGCTCTCGTTTCTCTTGCCTCGCATGAACACACGCACTCTGCTTGGCGCGATGTTCGCTTCTGGCATCGTCATTGCGCTCGGCCTGAGTCATGCCGGCGCGAACTGGGCACTTTTCTTCGCTCTCGCGGGGGCAGCGGGTTTTGGCATCGGCGGGCAGCAGATTGCGCTGAACTACCTGATCGCGGGCGCGTACCCGACGGCTTTGCGTGCCACGGCAACGGGGTGGGCAATCGGTATGGGACGTGCGGGTGCGATCGCGGGATCTGCGATCGGCGGCACGTTTCTGTCGTGGGGAGGGCCTTCCGGCTTTTTTCTCGCACTGGCGGTTCCGCTCGCGGGGGCTGCGCTTGCTGTGTTCAGCCTGCGTCTGGATACGGCAAAGGCGGATATCGCCCTGTCGGCCAACCACTGACTTTCACTGAGGCTCGATTCGAGCGCCAAGTGTGACATGCCGATGTTTTTGAACATCCCCATGTTGAGCGTCCTCCCGCACGCACCGACGCTTGCAACGCTGGCGCAAGGGGCCACGGTCACACGTGGTCCATGGCGACTTCCCACATGATTGACCGTCGTGCCGCCGTCGAACACGCTCTATGAAGGCATGACCGGTCAAGCAGCATTCAATTTGTGACGCGTGACCGGGCGAGTACAGCAACTGCACGATCCGCGTCGAAATCGGGATTTACGTAAATGCCCACCGCCCTTCTAATTCGGGGCAATGCGCATGTTGCCAGTGAGGCGAAACAAAAAAGGCGAAATCGTTCCAACGGCAGTACCGTGGTCGTTGCAATTGTGAATGGCCACGCGCGTGCTGGTGACAGCACGCGCCTGCACGACGATCCGAAGGGCTGCTCCACGAAATGAGGCGAGTTGACAGTCAATCCTCTAGGACTGTGCAATACGGTCACAGCGACGCCACTTTCGCCGCGCCGTGGTTGAAGCGGTGATAGATGCATGGACTCTGCGCACCACGATTAGATCCGCGAATCTCCCGGCCGCCCTAGATCGACTCCCGCAGTTGCAACTGTACCTTGCCATCGCGAATCGGCATCACGTCAGGACTGTCTTCGCCCACTTCGCGATCCATCGTCTCATTGAGCTTGTCATTCAACGAGAGAAGCAATTCGCCGTTTCGCTTGCGATCGACCGCAAGGTTGTACATTTCGCCTGGATCGTTAGCAAGGTCGTAGACCTCGACGTCGTTCTTCGCGAACAGCGCTTCGAGCGAGGTAGGTCGATTGAACTCGAGAGGCGAGAAATAGCGGCTGAAACGATAACGGCCATCGAACACGCTGCGGATTGTGCCGCGCAGGCGGAAGTCTGGCTGCTGCGCAAGCGCGCGGCGGCGGATTTCCTCCTCCGGCACGCCTTTTTCGTGCAACGTCTTGAACTCCTTGATCATCCACTCGCTGTCGTAGTAGAGCAGCATCGCATAGTTGAAAAGCGCCGTCGGCCGGACTGTGTCGACTCGCGCTCGCTCAGGCCTGGCGAGCAGTTGCGTGAGATTGTGCCCCTTCAGCGCGTTGCCGCCAATCGTCTGTAGACGTGCTGCATCGAGACCAGTGAGACCGAGCAGCGTCGGCGCCATATCGACGTGCGAAGTCAACGCATTGCAGCGCTTGCCGCCCGGGTAGGCGGGATGCCGGATCACAAGCGGTACGTGATTCTGCTGCGCATAGGTAGTCGCGCCCTTGTCGACAAGCTGGTGCGCACCGGCATGATCGCCGTGGTCGGCCGTCATGACGACGATCGTCTTTTCGTCGAGGCCGAGCGACTGCAGCGTCTGCATGAGCCGCACAACGTGCGTATCGCAATCGCGGATGCAGTTGAAATAATTGTTTTGATAGACGCGGACCCGCTCGTCCGTAAACGGAAAGCGCCCGACCAGATGCACATGCGCATTGTTGTACATGCCATGCGCGGGCGGCCGGCCGGGCTCGTCATAGGGCTGACGGCGCGAAGCGGCCAGGGGCACGTTATTCCAGCCCTGCTGATACAGATGGTCTTCGGGCGGCGCTGCGTTGCCGATGATCATCGTGTTGGCGCGCTGCAATTCCGACCCAGGGGGATCGGTATTGACGAACATCACATCATGAGGATTGACGAGGTTGACCGCAAGAAACCACGGCTTGCCATCCTTCGCGAGTTGCGGTGCGCGCGTGCGCATCCAGCTCACCGCCGATTCGGTCGTGATGCCGTCGTAGTTGTACCCACCGCGCACTTCCCCGATCAGGTCGCCTACACCGAAATAGTCGTCGAAACCGTATTCCTTGATCTTCTGGTGATACTCCGAAACCGGAGCGCTGTACGGACTGTTCGTTTCGTGCAGGCTACCGCTCAGATGCCATTTTCCGAGGTACGCGGCGTAGTAGCCGGCGTCGTGCATCATATGGCCAATCGTGCGGATGTCCGTCGACATGTCGGTCTGCCACGGCACCCCTGCGTTATCGAGCACACCGGTGTGCTGGGTATGCTGGCCCGTATAGATCGTCGAGCGCGACGGCGAACACACGCAGGACGCGATCTGATGTCGCGTGAATGTAATGCCGTCGCGACGCAGCCCTTCGCGGCCAGGCACCGGGAACGGCCATGTGTCGAAGTAGCGTTCCTGATCGGTCAGGATGAACAGGATGTTGTAGCCGGACGGCGCGCTTTCCGGTGCGACACGAGCTGCGTGCGTCGCATCTCGAGCGTTCGGGGTTCGGCCCGCGCTTTCCGGCTGCTGCGTTGCGGTCTCCGCGGCCCGCGCGATGCCTGTCGCCGCGATGGCGCTCGCGCCCGCCACTTTGAGGAAGTGCCGCCGGCCGTCGTTCGCGGGCAGCTCTGGGTGCTTGCCATCCGCTTTCGTTCGATCGTTCATACCATTTCTCCACATTTTTTGTCCGCTATCTGCAGCCGCTCATCCGGATAGCTGATTCATTGTGAAGCAATATGCGGTACGATTCGATGAAAGATAGATACCGATCAATAACCTCACGGTAATGGATCGAACCTCCCCATGGCTGCCACGAAAAGACCCTCCGTATTGCTCCCTGCCGTGGTGCCGCCGGGCGCGGACCACAGCCGCATCGAACATTTGCCGCAGGTGTTGCGCAAGCTGCGCATACGCGATCTGGAGACGCTCGACTGGCTCGGGCGTTACCGCAGCTTCGCGCGGACGGCCGAGGAAGCGTCCATCACGCAGCCAGCGCTATCGAAATGGCTGCGTGAACTGGAGGACACGCTGGACCTGCCGCTCTTCGAGCGCACGTCGCGGCGGGTTGCGCCGACCGCGTATGGCGAGGCGATGCTCGAGTGCGTCGCGCGCATCCTCACCGATCTGCGCACCGTCCAGCCAGCGTTCGACGCATTGAAGCGCGGCACGAGCCTGCCCCTGAAGATCGGCATGCTGCCGTACATCTCCATGCGCCTGCTGCCAGGCGTGATCGAACATCTCGCGAGACACGCACCCACACAGCAGATCAACTTCTCAGAGAACACCCTCGACTATCTGCTGCCGCTGATGCAGCGTCGCGAACTCGACATGATCGTGTGCCGCCTTGAATCGCCCGCGCTGACCTCGGGCTTCACTGTCACCGAGCTTTATAGTGACGAAATACTGGTGGTCGCGCCCAGGAGTCATCCTTTGCATCGGCGAAGTCGCATCACGTGGCGCGACGCAGCCGCCTGGCCGTGGATCATGCCATCGATGGGCTCGCCAATGCGAACCGCGCTCGAAGTCGAGTTCGCGACAGCGGGTGTTGCTGCGCCGCATGTGTTGATGGAATCGACGTCACACCTGACCAATTGCGCCGTGGCGCGGCGCGTGCCATGCCTGTTCGTATCGACCCGGTTGCGGCGCGGCGAAACGGATTTGAATGGCGAACTGCGGCAATTGCCGTTGAAGGTGTCGACGGCGGTGCAGCGCGTCGGCGCGTTGACGGCTGAACCTCAAAGCACGGCGGTTTCGTTGGTGCTTGCCGCGCTGAGAGCGGCGAGCACGGAGTCGCTGCCGCTGCCGTAGGGACGAGCTGGTCTGCTGTTGAGGGATGCGACTAAAAAACCCGGGAAGCCAGTGAGAAACAGGGCATCGCCTTCCTGGCGGCGAAACAGGAGCCGTCCTGGGATGCAAAGTTTGAGGAACCGATCGAGTCGCGCTGCGGGCGAGGTCACTTCCTTGTGCACATATGGATATTGTTTTGCTGGACCGTCGGTGAACGTCGCCGGGCCTTTAGTGCCGAGCGGAGTTCCGTGTCGGGCTCACCTCACAGGTCGAGCAGCACGTATGGATTATTGTCGCGTGGCTGTCCACAATAGACCGTGAAGGTCGGCGCCGGGGCGTAGGATCAGCTCGGAAAATCTGGCGCTGCTAGTTACGCTTTTTTAGATCGGCCATTCGATCTGTCTTCGGCCTTCTGCGCCTCAGGCGGCTCGTCGCGTCCGCTCCATGCAAATCACTGCTGCGGGCGCGCACCTGGTGCATTTCCGCAGCACAGGACGCCGGCAATACCCGAGAGCGGATGACGCGCGCCAGCCCAGTCAGGCTTGTCGAAGAGCCTGCCTCCTGCTTGCCGATCTCCAGTTTGGTGAGCCACGCAGCACTGAGTCGTGTCATATACATCTCACGCTTCGGGACGGAAGTCCCACGGCGGTACGCGAAACGCGTCCAACAGGAAATCGATGAGGCAACGCACTTTTAGCGGCAACTGCTTCCGGCTTGGATAAACCGCGTAGATTCCGAGTTCAATCGAACGATATTCCGGCATCAACCGGATCAGACGTCCTGCCTTCACGTCCTCGCCGATCATGAAGTCCGGCTGCAGGATGACGCCGCCATCGCGCAGCGCGATGGCGCGGCAAGTGTCGCCATTGTTCGAATACACGCGTGCTTCCGTGTGCACCAGCACCTTGCCGTCCGGCCCATGAAAGTGCCACTCGTCGCGGCCGGACAGATGCGTGTAGGCAAGCACACGGTGCGCGGCCAGGTCGCGCGGATGGCGAGGCACTTCATGGCGCGAGAGGTAGCCGGGCGAGGCGCACACGACCATCGCGGTCGAAGCCAGCTTGCGGCACACCATTGACGAATCCGGCAGCGTACTGATCCTCACGGCCAGATCGTAGCCTTCGTCGACGAGATCGACGACGCGGTCGTTCAGCGTGATGTCGAGGTCGATCTGTGGCCAGGCGGCCATGAAGTCGCCCCACAACGGGGCAAGATGCGACACGCCAAAGCTGAGCGGGACATTGACCCGCACCAGCCCGCTGGGTACCTGCGTGCGTGAACTCACCTCGGCTTCCGCGTTGTCCATCGCTTCGAGGATTTCGCGCGCCCGCTGGTAGAAAAGGCGCCCCTCTTCCGTTAAGGATAGACGGCGCGTCGTCCGGTGCAGGAGCCGTACGCCGATGCGCTGCTCGAGCGCATCGACATAGCGCGACACGGCCGCCTTCGACATGCGCAACGTATCGACTGCGCCAATGAAGCTGCCCGCGTCGACGACTGCGACGAATACCGCCATTTCCTGACTTCGATCCATTCAGGGTCCTGCCTATTGTCTCGCTTGCCGGGATTATAAATCCACACAACCCAAGTTTATCTCCATTGCGACGATCAATAGAATCGGCCCATCTCATCTCGGTGCAAGTCATGCGGCTCACTGTGATCGCGCCGGCCTGATTGCGAAGTCACGCCATCGGAACCCTTCTACTCATGGACATCCTGCACAACGACCTCCCCTCAGGCCTCTCGTTCCGTCTGCGGCCTGCGACGGGCCAGGCGGCGGCCCGCCTCTTCCTGCTTCACGGCGTGGGCGGGAACGAAACGAACCTGATGCCGCTCGGGCAAGCGCTCGACCCTCGCTTCGAACTCGTCTTCGTGCGCGGACCGCTCGCGCTCGGCCCGGCACAGCACGCCTGGTTCCATGTCCGCTTCACCGCGCAGGGCCCCGTAATCAACGCCGAGCAGGCGAATGAGAGCCGCACGCGTCTGCGCGAACTGGTGCGCTCGCTGGCGTGCGACGACGCTCCCATGGCCCTGCCTGCCGTGATGGCCGGCTTCAGCCAGGGCGGCATCCTCAGCGCGAGCGTCGCGTTGTCCGCGCCCGAGGACGTGTCGCGCTTCGCAATCCTGAGCGGGCGCATTCTGCCCGAGATCGAGCCACATCTCGCGTCCCCGGACAGGCTCGCGCAGGTTTCTGCGTTCATCGCGCACGGCCAGCACGACGACAAACTGCCCGTGAGCTTCGCCTCTCATGCCGATAACTGGCTCACCCGCCTCGGCGTCGTGCACGACACCCGCCTGTACCCGGTCGGCCATACACTCAGCGCCGACATCGCAAGCGACTTCTCGCGCTGGATTAAGCAACAGATCAATCTCGACTAACCCAACCGGAGCACACCATGACCGATACCCGCACCGCCCCGTATGCCGCTCTCCTGCTGCGCCTCGCGCTCGGCCTCATGTTCGTCGCGCACGGCCTGACCAAGCTGCTCATCTTCACGCCGGCCGGCACCGCGAAATTTTTCGAGTCCGTGGGCTTTGCCGGCTGGTTCGCCTGGCCCATCATCGCCTTCGAAATTGTTGGCGGTGTGCTGTTACTGACGGGCGTGTACGCGCGTGCCATTGCCGCGCTTGCCGCAATCGAGCTGTTCATGGCCTCGACGGTCCACTTCGGCAACGGGTGGATGTTCACCAGCGCGAACGGCGGCTGGGAGTACCCGGTTTTCCTCGCGGTCGCCGCGGCTGTCCTGGCGTTGCTCGGCGACGGCGCCTTCGCGCTCAAGCCGACGCTGCGCAACGCCTGAGGCGTGACGCGCCTTGCCCGGGACTGATGCCATGGAATTCGGTGTTTACACGTTCGGCGATCTCGCGACCGGGACATCCTGCGCCGCTGGCGCGCAACGGCGCATCGAGGCCATCATCGCGGCCGCGAGAGTCGCCGATGAAGCCGGCATCGACGTGTTCGGCGTCGGTGAGCACCACCGCGCGGACTTTGCCGTTTCGTCGCCGTCCGTCGTATTGGGTGCGATTGCCGCCGTGACGCGTCGCATTCGGTTGACGAGCGCGGTCAGCATCCTCAGCTCCGAGGATCCCGTTCGCCTCTATCAGCAGTTCTCGACGCTCGATCTGATCTCGGGCGGACGCGCGGAGCTGCTTGTCGGGCGAGGCGCGTACGTCGAATCGTTTCCGTTGTTCGGCTATGCGCTCGCGGATTACGAATCGCTGTTCGAGGAAAAGCTTGCTTTGCTGACGGCAATCAACGAACAAGCGCGCGTCACGTGGTCGGGACGTCATCGCGCGGCCATCGCCGACGCCGCCATCATGCCGAGGCCGGTGCGCGGGCGTCTTCCAGTCTGGCTGGCCGCGGGCGGCACGCCGTCGAGCGCCATTCGCGCCGGCCGCGCCGGTCTGCCGCTAAACCTCGCCAACATCAGCGGGTCGCCAGAGCAGTTCGTGCCCTTCATCGATCTGTATCGCCAGACTGGCCTCGCCGCGGGGCATCCGGCCGGGCAGCTGCACGTGGCCATTTCCGGTCATTTCCACGTGCAGCGCGATGGCGCCCGGGCGCGCGACGACTTCTTTCCTCACTATCGCCGCTACATCGCGAACAACCTGCCGCGCGGCCACCTTGAAATGCCGCGTCGCGAATTCGAATCGCTGGCTTCGCCTCGTGGTGCGCTGTTCGTCGGCAGCGTCAATGAGATCGTCGACAAGATTCTTTTCGAACACGAGCTATTCGGGCACCAGCGCTACATGGCCCAGATGGATATCGGCGGCCTGCCATTCGAAAAGGTCCGGCTATCGATCGAGCTGTTCGCCACCGAGGTCATACCTGCGGTGCGCCGCGCGATCACGCGAGGTCCGGTTCGGGAATCATCATCCTCGTCGCTCTAGCGTTGCGCTCTCGCTGAAGGAATTTTCTCCACGCGCTGCGAACTGCGCAGACGTGTTTCGGGGGAGGCCCTTGTGGGCCTCGCCCGCTCTTTATGAGGCCTCGCTGCCATTCGGGGCAATCGGCTGGGTTCTCGCGCGGGCAAAGTGCACCCGCTGCAATGGCGCGGGAAGTGTCACGATGCGCCGGCGGGTCACCGCCTCACCGGTGTTGTACTTTCCGTGTGGCCATGTACGCGTCGAACGGCCTGAATGCAGCCGACTGAGTTGCTGGCGCAACCCGACCAGTTCGTGCTGGTCACCTTTGTGCTCCTGGCGCAACATCTCGCCCAGCAGGGCCGTCGCACGCGATGGCGGCTGATCGCGCTACACGCGAGCCTCGCGAAGCCGGGCCGCGAGGGCTGGCTTGACCACCAGCAGCCACGCGGGGAGCCACGCCTATTCGTCGACCTCCCCGGTACCCAGAAAATCGGCATCGAAGCGCCGCCGTTACCCAACCGTGATCACTTTGCCTCAGAGTAGTTTTGCCCAGCGACCATGCATGTGGACCTTACCGGTTCCAGTTCTCCACATATATCGAAGGGCAATATGTGCTTGCTGTCTAGCGCTATCTCCCGCTGACTCTCCGCAACCGAGAATTTGCGCATGTTGCTTTGGGAGAAAACTGAACCACCAAGTGTTTCAGGTACCGGCGATCGGGTTTCGGGCGGATGTGTCGTACACGGCGCGCGTTACGCCGAGTATCTCGGCTGACGCACCGGAGAATGCTTTGCGTCGCTAGCTCCTGCGCCCCGTGCTAGTGCGTAAATGCACTCAAACGAATGCCAGACGTCGGTGATCGCCCCGTAGCCGCGAAGACAACGTTTGCCCACGTGACGTCTGCCATTGAAGGCGACAGGCCCAAAGCTTGCATAACATGGAGCAAGAACCACGCTCCCCTGGAACCATCACATGTCGAATCCGCAAGCAATCGTCGACCTCACTCATGAAGTCAAACGCCTCGCCACGAGCAAGATCAGCGATATCAACGACATCAACCGCGAGACCACATTCCTCGCTCTGAACGCGCTCATCGAGGCGGCGCGCGCGGGCAACGCGGGCAAAGGCTTCGCGGTTGTCGCAAACCAGGTCAAGCAAGTTTCCAGGCGCATCTCGGAAATCACCACAGATCTGAACAAGGATCTCGCCGGTTCGCTGTCCACGCTTACGCAACTCGGCGATAGCATGATCGAGCGCCTGCGTTCGCACGACGGTCAACGTTGCGCAGATCTCGCGCTTAACATGATTGATGTCATCGACCGCAACCTCTATGAGCGCTCGTGCGATGTGCGCTGGTGGGCCACAGATTCGGCCGTCGTGGATTGTCTGGCCAATCATGATACGTCTTCTGCGAAGCATGCCAGCGAGCGGCTTTCGGTAATCCTTGATAGCTATACGGTCTACCGTGACATATGGATAGTCGATGAACACGGTGTCGTCGTCGCGAACGGGCGGCCAGCATTGTATGCCGCGCGCGGCGAGAACGTGGCAGGTGCGGATTGGTTCAGGAACGCGATGAAAACGCGGTCAGGTGCGGACTACGTCGCATGCGACGTCGAGGCCCTCGTCTTGATGCACAACGCCCAGGTGGCAACCTATTCGACCGCTGTTCGCGAGGGTGGCCTGGCGAACGGTCGCGCGCTGGGCGCAATCGTGATTTTCTTCGACTGGGCGCCGCAAGCCGGCGCTGTTGTAAAAGGCGTCCGTCTGAGCGAAGAGGAATGGACCCGCTCGCGCTGCATGATCGTCGATTCGAACTTTCGAGTGATAGCCGCCTCAGACGGTAAGGGTATCCTGACCGAACGCTTGCACCTGCAGGTCGACGGCAGGCAGGCAGGCTACTATCGGGCTTCAGACGGTACGATCGTGTCATTCGCGGCGACGCCCGGCTACGAGACATATCGTGGGTTGGGCTGGTATGGCGTCATCTGCCAGAAATCAGCATAAGGTCACGCGCGCAGGGGTTGGGTCTGTTCGCGAACAGTCAACCACCTGAGCTGAGCTCAAGTTTTCCACGAGGACCGGCGTACAAAGCAGCTGTCAAGATAATCCTTCTTATCGTAATGGGCGACGCGTGCATACGTTCAAGAAATGAATCTTTCTTGCGGCCAAATTATTCTGGAGTACGACGTATATCTTGGGTTGTCCGAGCATTGGCACCGGAATCTCAGTTTAGCGACTGTATGACTGAGTCAGCGCGACTGCCCTCGCCCGTAAGCCTGCGGCAACTCCCGGCCAGGAACGGGAGGTCGACACGGGGGGTGAGATTGGTCACAAGACAGGCCAACATCGTGTTTGCGTACGTGCGGTAGCACACCAGGCTGCACCGACGTTCGAGAGAACATTGCCTGGCGGCTTGCCGATCCTCTGTGAGGCGAGGCAGCAATGGCCGCCGGCCAATGCGTGGGCAAGAGATAACCCGGGAGCAAAAAGTATGGCATTTGGGCAAGGCAACGGCCTGCAGCGGCAGGTCATCAGCACCCTGGACAACCAGGGGCGCGACGTCATGGGGCTCGATACGCTCGCATGGAAATATCCGGACAGCAGCATCGTGTCGGGCTCGCTCCTGACGGTGGAGTCGAACCACTTCTGCGTGCTCAAGAGCCGCGGGGCAGTGCTCGACGTCTACGAGACCGGGCAGCATCAGATCATCACGCCCGACAAGCCAATCCTGGGCAACATCGTGCAAGGTTTCTTCGGCGGCAACTCGCCATGGCAGTACGAAGCGATCTATGTCCAGCGCAGCAAGTTGCTCGCTCAGAACAAGGGCATCGCGACGTCGAAGGAAATGGCGATCATGGAGTACACGGTCGACTACTACGTTCATGTCGACACGAAGGACGACGCCGTGAAGCTCATCACGCACATGCCCTTCGCCGGTGAGCGTATCCCGATGGCAGAACTGACGGCCTATGCCGGCCCGGTGATCGAGCAGGCGATCAACCAGATTGTCCAGGTCACGCCGATGGAGCAGATCAACGAGCGCATCCACGACATCATCGAACTCGCGAAGGGGCATCTGAGCGAATTCCTCGACATCTACGGCGTTCATCTGAACGACGTGAAGGTGCTGATCATGCCGCAGGACGCACGCATGCGTGAGCTCATCTCGCTGCGCGCGTTTGGGATGAGCGAACTCGAGGCGGTGCGCATGTATTTGGCGCTGAAGATGGCCGACATGGGTCTTGTGTCGGCGCCGAACGCCGCTGCGGGCACGCCGTTCCAGATCGGCAGCAGCACGCTCGGGACGTTCGACGTCGGCGCGACCGCCGGTCTGCCGAAGTAAGTTTGCCACTGCGGCGGGTCATTACCCCGCTCGCCGCATCCGTAATCGGTTAAACCATGTCCACAACACCAAACCCCATTGATAACGCCGGCGCGCTCAAGGCGCTGGTCGTCAATCTCTACACCGGCTGGGGCTACAACGCCTATCGGCAGGAAAACAGGGACCGCGCTGACGACCAGATCATCCGCAACGGCGTGTGCGGACTGCTTGGCGAGGCCCGCGCGGCACTCACCGAACGCATCTCTGTTATCCGTCGCACGATCCCGGCGCCGAGCCGTCAGGAACCGTTTCCCGGCTCGGAGCAACGCGAGCAGATCGCGATCATCGACCAGGCCGGCCGCAACATGGAAGTAGTTGAAACGCTGATCCGGCACCTCCCCGTCCCCGAGAACGACATGACGTGGCTGCGTCACCGGTCCGAAAGCGACTTCCTTCCCCGGCTGATCGCCGCCGACGAGGCTATGGCCAGTGGGGCATTGCAGGTGCGTGAGCTTGCTCGCAATGGCATGGACGTGGCTTCGATCACCGAACGACTGGGAAACCTACGCGCCGCAATCGAGGCCCGTCGCGAGATCTTGTAAGCCTCGCGTCGAACGCTACAGAAATTCGGGCATCCGCATATCGCGTTCGATTTCATCTGGACCGATGGCAATGCACACCGTGAGATTTCCATGGCCGTGGACGGCGTCGCAGATCGGCCGTGGAACGCAGTACGGCCACGTCGCGTGGTCCACCCTGGGTCCACGACAGACATTCCGTTGTCGGCATCGGCCCAGTTACCAGTCTCTCGCGTACCGTTGCTGGCCGCCATTGTCGCAACACGGATTCGCTGGCATAGCAAAGGAGAACGGCGATGGCAACCGGTAACGATGAGGTTGTAACGGGCGAAGACCCGGGTCAGTCGGAGCGTAAGACAGGATGGCAACTGGCCTACGATGCGGTCTGCAAGCTTGGCAGACCCGCGACGGCCAGAGAAGTCACAGAACTCATCCTGCAGGAATTCCCGGACTACAAGGTTTCCAACGTCGCGCCGGACTTGGGGGCGATCACCGTCAACCACCTTGCGCGGGGCCATTACCAGCCTAACGTTGTGCCAAGGCGAACTGACAGCGGCCACCGCTACGATCTTCTTTACAAGCGCAAAGTGCACGGAAGCGATCAGGTGACGTATGAGCGGTATATTCCCGACCTTCACGGGGTCTGGGAAATCTATATTGATCCTGATGCCACAACGAAGTCCAAGGTGCGCGTGCGGCCATCTTCGAGCGGAGCGCTCGCCGGAGTGAATTGCGAAGCGGGCCAGCCGACTGAGCTGGTCGGCGAAACGACAACGGACGCCGACGCGGCCACCGCGACCGACGAGGACTTGGAGTTAATGGCTGAGACGGTCTTCCACCTTGAACGCCAGCTCCAGGAGTTCATCGCGAGCAACCTGAGTGCCATCCGGGTCAACGGAAAGCGGCTGCGCCTCTATACCGACGATACGTCGTCGGGTCTGGAATATCCGACGGGAAGCGGCCGCCGCATCGACATTCTCGCGGTTGACGAGGACGGTAATTTTGTCGTCTTCGAGCTGAAACGTGGCGAAGCGCCCGACAAGGCGATTGGGCAGCTTACAAATTACATGGGCTGGGTGTCGCTCAACCTCGCACGCCAAAAGTCCGTCACCGGCGTGATCGTTGCGCGCTCGATCAACGCGAGATTGCGCGAGGCGATCATCGCGGTGCCGAACGTCTCGCTCTTCGAGTATCGCCTCCGATTCGACCTCAATGCCGTGCCGGCTGCCGTCGCCGATTCGCTTTTGCCGGGACCAGACAACACGCGCGGGCATTGATTATTCAGCGAGCGCCTCTCGACCACGCCACCGAATTCGCTTGAGAGCGCAACGATCTCGCCTTCGCGACGCCGGCCGACGGTGCGAGCGGCGGCTGTCCTTCGGAAGTGGTCCTTGTCGTGGCCCGACTCACGGGCGGCGGCTCTGCATGATTGCCAAGCCGCACGTAGGGCGCACTGGCCAAAGGGGGGTAGCGGGCATGAGCAGACAGATTATCGGACATCACCGGGCGAAGATCGTGAGGAATGTTCTAGCCCATCTTGTTGCTGCAGCTGTCGCCCCACTGATTATTCCGTTCACGAGCGGATGGCTGTTCTTCCTGCTGCATGAGTGGTTTTATCCTTCGGTGTGGGGCCTGCCGCCGCTTCAGTCACTCATCGGCGTCTCGATCAACAGCACGGCCGTTGGTTATTTCTTCACGTGGCTTTACGGGCTGCCGCTGGCAGTCATTCTTCAGCGGGTGAACCGGTACCGAATCATCTATCTATTGGTTGCGAGTTCACTGCCAGCGCTGACTCTTCCCTTCTGGCAGACGGAATGGACAATTTCCGTTCTCCCCGTGTGGATTGCCGGAGCTTCGACCGCGTATATCTTCTGGCTTTTGACGCGCCGTAAAGCCCGACGAGATCCTCCATCTGACACCCTCACTTCACGGGCTCACGGCTGAGCCGGCCGGCGAAGGTCCGCCCTTGCAAATCCTGCTGGGGGTCGTCAATCGTCTTTGGCTTGAATTGTCATCAGTCATCTGCCGGCTCCCGTCTCTGCGGACGGCGGCAAAAAGAGTGAAGCCCGATCGATAACGCCGTCTTGCCTTGTGGGCAACACGGGTAAAGACAAAAAAATGTGGCCGATCCCACGCCCGGATTACTAAGGATGACGATCTATATCTGCAATATGTGGCTCCCCTCCACCAGATCAGCGAGGCTGACGTCGTACGTCGGCGCCCCGGCTTGCCAACGTTTCCGATGCGGTCCCCGCCGGTGGCAAGTCCCCGGTGGGATTGTGGGACTGGAGCCGGCGGAGGGTACAGGCGCCAGTGGTAGACACTCGCGACGCTCGCCCCGCCGCGGGGCGTCAAGGCGCCGGAGGGATACGACGTCGGCTGCGCCGGCCGTGCCGCGGGCGCGGATGCCTGAAGACGGGGTTTGGCGCCCACCGCTGTGTTTGGGGGCGAAACCACGGCAGACCGTTAGTCGCGTTTCTCGGTCGGACGAACACCTCCGAAGATGGCGGACGGAGGTTTGACAGTTGGCCCGGTAATGTTAAAAATCGCACCCGGTGACGGGTGCCCGGCAGTTGGCATGTCGCTGGCGGACGCTCACATTACGCGGTCACCATTTCATTAGTATTCCTCTTGTAATGCGTTGATTGCATATATCACCGCTTCGCTTATGACGAGTCGCACTTCTTCAACTCGCGAGCCAACGGGTCGGGGCGACGCTCACCATGCACCCCGCATCGGCGCAGTTCCCCTGCAAGCCGATCGCCCAAAACCCTCTAGGGTCTTTGGGGTTGCGGCATCGTAAGGGGTCCCTTCGAAGTCAGCCCAGAACGCTGAATGTGCCATCGTTAATGGCGAATGTGCCGCGGCCAGGGGTAGAAAAGAGGAGAAAAACGGCCGGCTCTGTCGCCCGCAAAACCTTGCGGGGCAAGGCTCCGGTTGAATTGTGCCATCGCCAGGGGCCGCCTTTGAAGGCGGTCCGGGACCCTGAATGTGCCATCTTTAATGGCGATTGTGCTGCGGCCAGGTGTAGAAAAGAGGAGGAAAACGGCCGGCTCTGTCGCCCGCAAACCCTTGCCGGGCAAGGCTCCGGTTGAATTGTGCCATCGCCAGGGGCCGCCTTCGCCGCCGGTCCGGGACCCTGAATGTGCCATCGTCAATGGCGAATATGCCGGTAGGAAGAGGAAGAAAATGGCCGGCTCTGTCGCCTGCAAACCCTTGCCGGGCAGGGCTCCGGTTGAATTGCGCCATCGCGAGGCCGCCTTCGCCGCCGGTCCGGGACCCTGAATGTGCCATCGTCAATGGCGAATGTGCCGCGGCCAAGAGTAGGAAAGAGGAGGAATATGGCCGGCTCTGTCCGCAAACCCTTGCCGAGCAGGACTCCAGTTGAATTGTGCCATCGCCAGGGGCCGTCTTCGAAGGCGGCCTGGGCCCTGAATGTGCCATCGTTAACGGCGAATGGGCGAATGTGCCGCGGCCAAGGCAGAAGAGAGGAGGACAGCGGCCGGTGCTGTCGCCGGCAAATCTTGGCGGGGCAAGCCTTCTCGGGAATTGTGCTATCGATAATGGCGCATGTGCCACGACTTGGATCTCAAGACGCGCAATTCGGAGTGCCGTCGCGATACCTCGTTCCTTGTCAACAGTTGTGTGGCCGGCGCGCCATTTCGATGGGTCTGGTTGCGTCACGCATGTACCTCGCGTTCAACCGGGAAATCGCGGCAAATGCAGCCCGGCGTTTCTCGCCTCACGTCGACTCGCGGACGATGCATTCGCTGGCGTGGGCCAGCGTGAGTCCTTCGCTGAGAAGCCGGGTGAGCCTTCAGGGCGAGCCGCCGCATGAACTGGCGGCGCGTTACGGGCTTGGCCCGCTGGAAGTGCGCACGGTGACGGGCAAGGCCGTCGAGCTTGCGCCTTTCGAGATCGGGCGGATGATTGCCGACGGGCGGGACAGGTTCTGCCGGTCCGCGGATATCCAGCCGGCAACCCGGCATATTGTTGTCGATGAAAAGATCGACGAAGCGGTGGCCGCGCAACTGCGCACGTATCTGCTGCCTTACATCGGACACCTGTGGGAAGAGGGTGCGGCAGCGCGCGCCGTGGGCGCCATTTCGCCGGATGTGCTCCTGAAACTCTGGGCGCTCTCGGAGCCACGCATCGAAGCCGACTACCTACTTTTCGACGAGGTGCAGGACAGTGACGGGGTGATGCTTTCGGTCCTTGGCCAGCAGCGCCACGCGCAGATCATCTACGTGGGCGACCCTTACCAAGCAGATCTACGAACGGCGGGGCGCGGTCAATGCGATGGCGCAGATCGACGCGCCCGAGTGCGCGCTTACGGAATCGTTCCGCTGTGGCGCCACGTTCGCGGCGCTCGCCAGCCGCCTGCTTGCACTGCTCGGTGAGCGCACGTCCATCCGGGGACAGGAAGCCATCGGCTCGATCATGGTGGAAGATTCCGCGCTGGCACCGCCGGTCGACGCGATCCTGTGCCGGAAGAACGTCACGGCGATCTGGCAGTTCGCTGCAGGACGCGAGGCGGGACATCGACCGGCGATCCGGATGAGTCCGGCCGAGATCCTCGCCTACGCTGACGGCGCAGACCGGCTGCTGGCCGGCCAGCGCGCGTTCCGCCCGGCGGCGTTTTCGCTGTTCGAGACCTGGAGCGACGCACAGGCGTTCGCGCGCAGCGCATTTGGTCAGGACCTGCTGCCGGTCGTGCGGATCGTCGACGAGCTGGGTACCGGCTATCTGCGGGCGCTGGCGCAGCGCTCGGCGACGGAAGACGCGGCTGTCTATGTGATCTCAACCGTCCACCGTGCCAAGGGACTCGAATGGAAGCGGGTCAGGGTGGCCAGCGATTTCCGCCTGCGCGGTGCCGATGGCGGCCCGATGCCGGACGACGATGAACTCCGGCTCCTTTATGTGGCCGTGACCCGGGCACAGCATGTCCTCGATATCTCGGCGTTGCGCGACGAGCTGCTGCGGCTTTTCAATCTTCGGCCCTAGAACGCGCCGGCCCGTCACGGTGAAAATTGTTGCGGGGGCCCTGCATCGGGCTGATCGGGTTGGCACGGTCGAACGGACGCCGCGTTTGTCGCTCGCCCGCTGCGCCACGCTGCCGGGAACCGCCAAAGAAAACGCCCACGTTGTTCACGCAGGCGTTTCCGTGGCCCCGCTACCGCGCCCCACTGAACGGTTTCCCGTCCGTTACTGCTTCAGGGCCGGCTTCCGCGCGGCTCATCTCTAGTATAGGACGCGCGGCGGAAGATCCAAGCTGGCTGAAAATACAGAGTCGGACTCGCACACAAAAGCTTTATCTCTCGCGTCCAGGATGGAAGCGGGTCAAGGTGGGCAATGATTTCCGCCTGCGCGGTGCCGACGGCAGCCCGATACCGGACGAGGATGAGCGTCGCCAGGTCTATGTGGCGGTCACCGACGCTAGTACCTGCCGGTGAAAGCGGCGCGCGCGTCGCCCGGCGATGTTTACACGGTGCCGTCCGGCAGGTCAGGACGCAGTTCGGCCTCGATCTGATCGATGGTCGGCAGCCCAGTCTCCAGCGAGGGCGGCACCTCGCGCATCAGTTGATACTCAGCGACGCCCATTGGCTTGGCCACGCCGCGCAGCGCATATTCCGCCACGAGCCGGTTCTTTTCCTTGCACAGCAGCAGGCCGATGGTCGGCTGGTCCTCAGGCGCCTTGACCTGCGCATCGATTGCGGACAGGTAGAAGTTCAGCTGGCCCGCATATTCGGGCTTGAACGGCGTCGTTTTCAGTTCGACGACGATATAGCAACGCAGCTTGAGATGGTAGAAAAGCAGATCGACAAAAAACTCGTCGCCGCCCACCTCCAGCCGGTACTGGCGCCCACGAACGCGAAGCCGGCGCCCAGTTCCAGGAGGAAGCGCGTGATGTGCTGGGTGAGCGCACGCTCGATGTCGCGCTCCTGGGCGTTCTCGGTCAAGCCCGAGGAAGTCGAAGATATACGGATCCTTGAGCACGTCGCGCGCGAGATCGGATTGCGGTGGCGGCAACCGCTCCGCAAATTGGTGACCGCATTGCCAGCGCGCGCGTGCGCGGCCGTCTCGATCTGCATGGCCAGCACGCTGCGCGACCAGCCGTGTTCGAGCACCTTGGCAGCATACCGGTTGCGATGCGCGGTACCTTTGACCTTGTCGAGCAAGGTGCAAAGGTGGAACCACGGAATTGTGCAGCAGGCTGCTGCACAAATTCCGGATCCGGCCATGCTTGCGCAAGCGCGCGCATGTATTTCAGGTTGCGTGGCGAGAAACCGCGCATGTCGGGGAACGCGAACTTGAGTGTTGCGATCTGACCGTTAACGGTCTATATTCAGTCCTGTCTGACCCCAACGGAGCGCCCCATGCACCTCGCCAATTACGTCAAGCCAATCAGCTACCTCAAAAGCGAAGCCGCCCAGATCGTCAAGGACCTAACCGACTCGGGAGAGCCGCTCATCATCACGCAGAACGGCGAGGCGAAACTCGTGGTCCAGGACGTGCGAACCTACGAAGCGACCCAGCAGACCATTGCGCTGCTGAAGATCCTGGCCATCGGCCAGAAACAGATCGAGCGCGATGACCACGTCGACGGCGACGACTTCTTCGCGGAGCTCAACGAACTCGACCGCCAGGAAAAACTTCGCTGATGCCGGCCCCGCTGCTGAAGTACCGCGTCCTGCCGACCGCGCGGATCGGCATCGACGAACTGAGAAGTTACCTTGTCCGCACCTTCGGATGGGAGACCTGGCGTCAGACATCGGCGCAGATTCAGGAAACCATCACGCAGATTCGCCGGTATCCCGACAGTGGCCATATGCCTGCCGAACTCGAAGGCTTCGTCGATGAGCGTTTCCGGCAGGCCCTGTGCGGCAAGAACCGAATCATCTACCAGGTGCGGGACGACACCGTTTTCATTCACCTCGTGGTCGATACACGACGCGACCTGCCGGCCATGCTCCAGAGGATCGTCCTTCGACTCATGTAAGCGTCAGGGTGACGCAGCAATTATCCGCCGGTGACCACCCCAGAGCTGGGCATGACCCTCATCAAGAAACGCATTGCAGTGACTGACACGAAGCTCGCGGACTTTAGTTCGAAGGATGACAAGTCCGCATGTTGCGGGCACACCTTTCCATTGTTGACACACATCTGTACGGCCGGGGGCGTTGGACTGGTATTCGGGATTGGCAATGACGCCACCCTCGTCCTCCTGCCTTCCTGTCGATTATTGTGACCGTGTCGGAATGCGGGAGCCCGGCCAGCGAGCCGGGGTTGTAGCGCAGTAGTGCTCGAGCGGACGCGGGATTCCCAATGGCCGTCGTTATCCTTGGTTATCCTCTTTTCGGCGGTGCAGCCTGGCGCCCTGTTTCCATTGCCTTTCGGGCCTATCGCATGACGTTACTGCGAAGGTGGTTACGCACAGAAAAAGTGGATGGGCCGGTGCATAACAAATTGGGAAAGGCTTGCCCATTCGCCCAAAGGGCTCCAATTCGTGCCACGGTGCAAGAGGCGCCCATCCTGATCAGCGCCTATCTACCTGCGCTGCCCAGTCCCGCCAGACTGCCTCTCTTCGGCAACCAGTTCCTTGAGCGCCTCGATCCCCGCATCCGTGAAGGCAGTTACAGAGACCAACTGCTCAGCGGGGACGTCCAGATCGTCGATTCTTACCGTCCTTTGTCAAGGCGATTTCAGCACGCTGGAGGTTGGGCGGATCGTTGATGTCGTCGCTCGGGCTGTAACCCGCCTTCCCGGCTTGAGCGGTCACCCCTGATCGGCAAAATCAGAATCTGAAGATTCCTTGAACAGCGACATTCTCGCGAATGCGACGCACCCATCGAAATACGGGCGGCGACCGCATCTCCGGCCAGCGGGCTCGCGGCGAGGTGCACTCAGGCCTGGTAATGATACCGGCAGGAAATGATGCTGATTTGCCAGCCATCCGCCTCGTAGACCAGGCGGTTCGTGTCGTCGATACGACGTGACCAGAATCCGGAAAGATTCGCCTTCAGCGGCTCAGGCTTTCCGATACCTTCAAATGATGTGCGTTGTGCCTCGCGGATCAGCTGATTGATTCGCCTGAGGGTCTTGCGGTCCTGGCCTTGCCAGTAGACGTAGTCCTCCCACGCATCGGGCGTAAAAAGCACACGGCGTGTCGTCATTCACCCTCGCCCTCATTCAGCGTTTGTTCCGCTGCCTGACCCCGCCGTAGCTGACTGATTGAGCGTTCAAGGTGGGCGGCGTTCGCTGGCGACCGGAGCAGGTGAACTGTCTCCATGAGGCTGTCGTAATAGTCTTGCGACATGATGACTGCGTTCGGCGCGTCACGTCGCGTGATCAGCGTCACGTCCGCGTCGTCGACCACCTGGTCGATCACGGTTTTTAGATTCCCGCGAGCATCAGAAAAATGTATCGTTCGCATGACCGCCTCAACTTGTACTGTAAGTTGCTCAAGTATATCGGCAATCGCACCGCTACGTACAGGTTAATGTACAAGTCTGATTTATCCCTCCTGGGACAGTTCTCTTGCGTCATTCGCAAACTGTGCGCGATCATTGACCTGGTCAACCGGACACCAATCGACAATTCTGCTGTCAAAATCCCATCGAGGGGCGAAGGGAGCGGCCGGCCCGCGTTCGCAAACGGCAACCGCTGGGTGCCGCCATCACCAGCGGCATCGTTTCCTGACAGGACAAGTCATGATCCAGCCGATTGTCGAAGTTCAAATGGCCAGTGTCGACGCCCTCTTTAACCTGGCGGTCACAATGGTCAATGCCGCTGAAAGGCTCACCCAGCTGGCTTTCGTAGTTGCCCGCTCGATGCTGGCCCAGGCCGAAAACACTGCACTCGGTGTTCTTCGCTCCAGCGAACCGGGCCGATCCATCCCGGCCCAAGCCAGGGCGACCGAGCCGACTCAAGATACGGCGGCATCGAATATGCTCCAACTGTTCGATATCGCGACTTCCACCCAGGCCGAATTCAATCGTTACGCGCAAACTCAGGTGGACGTCTGCAAGGAGCAGGTCCAGACGTTTATCGATCAAATCACGAAAAATGTACCTGCCGGCCCGGAAGCGACCTTCAGCGCACGAAAGTCGGCGGTTGAGACGACGCACTCGTTGAACGAGACCATGCAGAAGAGCTACGAGCAGGCGGTGGAGGTCGCCAGGAGCGATCTGGCTGCTGTTTCCTCGACTGAAAAGACAACGCGGCATGCGACCGGTCAAGCGTCGCCAGCCGCCAGGCAACGATGCTGCGGGACGTGAGGCGCGCGCAACTATGGAAGCCATCAAGACAACATCGCCTGCCCTCCCCGTGCCGACGACACTCCCCGCCGCATCGGCCGTTGGGCCGGGTTCCGGGGAAGACGGGTCGCAAACGTCATTCGATGTCGCGTTGACGCGCGTCGACAGAGCGGTCTATGCGGCGTTCGCACGCGCCTCGGCTGGTGGTTCGCCTACCGCGCTCGGGTTGGCGTGGCTCGACTGGGCACTCCAGTTCGCCTGCTCGCCGGGCAAGCATTACGCGCTCGCGGCTCGCGTGCTTGCATACTGGCAATCGCTCATGATGGGCAAGCCACTCGAGCACGTTGGCAACGGCGATCCGCGCTTCGACGACGCGGGCTGGAGCCACTGGCCCTTCAATGCGCTGCGCGATACGTTTGCACATGTAGAGTCGTTCTGGGGGCAAGCGACCACCGGCGTTCGCGGCGTTTCCCCACGCAACGAACAGGTCATGCACTTCGTTGCGCGGCAATGCACTGACATGCTGTCCCCCGCCAATTGCTGGTGGCTCAATCCGCAGGTACTGCGGGCGATCGTCAATACCGGAGGACGCAACTTCGTCGAGGGCGCGCGCAATTGGCTCGAAGATCAGGAAGATCTGCTCGCGGGCCGCATACCAGGCAGTTCGATCCGCAGGTTCGCCCCCCATCAACTCGGGCGCGACGTTGCAACCACGCCCGGCAAGGTCGTCTATCGTTCCGCGCTGATCGAACTGATCCAGTACGAACCACTGACGCCGACCGTGTGGCATGAGCCCGTCCTGATCGTGCCATCGTGGATACTCAAATACTACATTCTCGATCTTTCGCCGCATGACTCCCTGGTGCGCTATCTCGTCGACCACGGACATACGGTTTTCATGATTTCCTGGCGCAATCCCCGTGGAGAGGCGCGGGACCTCGGACTGGATGACTACCTCAATATGGGCTTGTTCGATGCGCTCGCTCAGGTGCGCCGCATCACGGACGCCCCTGTGCATGGCGTGGGCTACTGCCTGGGCGGTACGCTGCTCGCACTTGGGGCCGCGGCGCACGCGCGGGCACACCGGAAAGAGGCGGCCGAGCTGAAGACGATCACCCTGCTCGCAGCGCAGACCGACTTCAGCGAGCCGGGAGAACTGGGCCTGTTCGTCGATGCCAGCAGGTTGGCCTATCTCGATGCGCTCATGTGGGAACAAGGCTATCTGGACGGCGAACAGATGGCCGCGGCGTTCCAGATGCTGCGATCACACGATCTGATCTGGTCGCGCCTCGTGCGGGAATACCTGCTCGGCACGCGTACTCAACCCACGGACCTGATGGCGTGGAGCGCGGACACGACCCGATTGCCATACCGGCTACATCTCGAGACGCTGACACACTTGTATCTGCATAACGACCTCGCCGAGGGCAGGTATTTTGTGCATGGAAAACCAGTACACCTTGGGGCCCTGAAGATGCCGGTTTTTGCCGTGGGTGCGGAACGCGATCACGTCTCCCCCTGGCACTCCGTGTACAAGCTCCACTTGTTGACCGATACGGAGATCGGTTTCGTGCTGGCGTCGGGCGGCCACAACGCAGGTATCGTTTCGGAGCCCGGCCATGCGCGCCGGTTTCGCTTTCGAATGAGGCATAAAGGCGAACATTACATGAGCCCCCACGAGTGGTTAGAGGCGACACCGGCGCAACAGGACTCATGGTGGCCATGCTGGCAAAGATGGCTTGCCGATCGTTCGAGCGGGCAGATTGCGCCGCCGCCGATCGGTGCGGGAACCATCCTGGCCGATGCGCCCGGAACCTACGTGCTCGAATGCTGAAAGCACGCTCGACAAGGCACCGCGCCCTGACCGGTTAAGTGATTTCCCGACCCAGAGTAAAACTATGACCCCGGCGGCTTGTCGGTCAACTTGACCGCGATTGCACAATGTTTTACAGGCTTAGATCGGTAAATTCGGCAAAAGACTGACGATATGGAAATCGCACTTCCAGATTTAATCTAAAGCAGTCTCTCGTGAGGCCGGCGGGGCTTTAACGCCGCTCAAAGGAGCGTGATTAAAGGAGCGCAATTCGGTCCCGAATGGTCAGTGTTTTTCAGAGTCACTTTTCGTTGTGGTGTCACCGTTGAACAGAAAACGGCCGCATCAAGGTGCGCTCGTGCAACGGGAGGATAATTGCGGCTGATTTAAGGCCTTCTATCAAAGACGTATGATTCATACATCATATTCATACGGGGCCGCAGTGATCCCGATTAACATTTCGACCTCGGTCCTGGAAAAGACCGAATATGCAAAACCGGAATTGAAACGACTGGAATCAATTACTGAATGCTGGCATAGCATCCGCCGAGCAGCGGTAATTTCTGCTTTAACGCGGCGATAATCCAGACAAACCGGAGAGAGACATGCTGAGCCCCCATGAATTTGCC
Source organism: Paraburkholderia mimosarum LMG 23256 = NBRC 106338 (assembly GCF_000739815.1). GTDB lineage: Bacteria > Pseudomonadota > Gammaproteobacteria > Burkholderiales > Burkholderiaceae > Paraburkholderia > Paraburkholderia mimosarum. The sequence continues at coordinate 145,517 of NZ_BBJJ01000013.1, read as the reverse complement.
ACCCTCATGCTGGTCCAGGCCGCGCCTGACCAGATCGATCTTGACCGCGAAGAACTCGACACCTTGCTCGAACGCCATCTGGTTGCCATGGAACAGCTCACGCCCGGGCGCCCACTGCCCCGCCTGACACGCGACGGCGATGCCGTGCTTCAAAGCGTCGCGAAAAGACGCTGAGCGCAATCTCCCAATCTCCATTACCTACCCCCTGCAACCCGCCAGTATTGCGACTGCCTCGTGCAGCGCACACCGACGGTCCGTTTCGTGATCACGATGGGTGCTGCACGCCGTCGACGGCGCGGCGCTCACGCCCGGTTGCCTCTACAGGAGTTTCATCATGCAGGAACAGTTTGCTGCACTTCAGAAGGCCAACGTTGATCTGTTCTTCGGTGTGGCCATCCGGATGGTCGAAGGTGTCGAGAGGCTCGCCCAGTTGAACATGCAGGCGCTTCGGGCGACGCTCGACCATACCTTCAGGCAGGCCTGCCAGGCTCTGTCCGTGAAGGAGCCGCAGGAATGGCTGGCGCAGCAAGACAGCCTGGCCGCGCCCACGACAGAAAAGGTGCAGACCTGGACGTGGCAGATGTTCGAAATCATCGCCGCCACCCAGGCTGATCTGTTGCGGTCCGCGCACGCGCAGTGGGATGCGTCGGTCAGGCAGGCAAGGACGCAGGTGCAGGACCTCGCGAAAAGCGCGCCGGCCGGCTCCGAGGCAGCCGTCGCCGCGCTGGATGAGGTGATTACCACGACCAATGCGCTATATGAGACGCTGCAGAAGACCGGCGAGCAGGCGTTCGAGGCGACGCGAAGCAACCTCGAAGTGGCCTCCGCGGCAGCCACGAAATCCGCCAGGCGCGCCAGCGAGTCGCAAGCCGCGAAGCGGTAACCGGGCACCCGGCATCGACACGCCATGCCGGGTTGCCATTGACAGGAATCCTGCGCATACCGGTGACCCGTTGGAACTTCAACCTGCTCACCCAGGACTGCCAGACCGACCGGGCGGTTCGGTGACGCAGTTGGGATCCGGTACGCGCCGCTCTTTTTCTGATCGAACGAGGCGATGATGGACGAAAACTGGGTAACCATGGTGATGGGGTCGGCGGTGCTGCTGTTCGCAGCCGGCTTCGTGGTCGACCACTATCGCCGGGAGCATCGGCGTGCGCAGTTGATGCGGCGGCTGGACCATGTGCGTCGCAACGAGGTCCTATCTGCTGGATCTTCAGCGGAGGGCGCTCTCGCTCATAGAAATGTGATCCACCGTCGAGATTTACTGATACGTCGCCCTCAGCAAATCCATATGACATCTATACCGGCGGCAAGCACCTGAAGCTCCAGACCGCAGACCATCTCGCGGCGGCTCTTCCCGAAGCCCACCGCAAACTGCTTCGTCTCGGCGCCTCCGTTCACCACGGGCGCGGCTTTGGCAGGCGGCTCGCCGCTTTCGGTCAGAGACTCCCCTCGTCCCGCAGACGGAACTGCGCAACCGCATCGTTGAGCCGCACGCTCTGCTCTTCGAGTGAGAGCGCGATGGCCGACGCCTCCTCCACGAGCGCCGCGTTTTGTTGCATCGTCTGCTCCATTTTCGTCACGGTCACGTTGACCTGCTCGATGCCGACCGACTGCTCGTCGGAGGCGATGCTGATCTCGCCCATGATCGCGTTGACGCGCTCGACGGCGTCGACGAGCTCGGACATCGTCGAGCCCGCCTGCGCGACGAGGCCGCCGCCCTCCTCGACGCGGCGCGTCGAAGCGCCAATCAGCTCCTTGATCTCCTTCGCCGCCGATGCGCTGCGCTGGGCGAGCCCGCGGACCTCGGTCGCGACGACCGCGAAGCCACGCCCCTGCTCCCCCGCGCGCGCGGCCTCGACGGCCGCGTTCAGCGCGAGGATGTTGGTCTGGAACGCGATGCTTTCGATCACGCCGACAATGCCCGTGATCCGTGAGGAGCTCTCGGAAATCGCCGACATCGTCGCGACGACGCGCTCCATCGCCTGCCCGCTGCGCGCCGCGATGTCGGCGGCGCCCTCCACATGGCGGCGCGCGTCGCGCGCGTTGTCCGCGTTTTGCCGCACGGCCGCCGTCAGCTGCTCGACGCTCGCCGCGGCCTGCTGCAGCGACACGGCCTGCTGCTCGGTGCGCGATGACAGATCGACGTTGCCGCTAGCGATCGCGCTGACGTCGCTGACGATCGTCCCCGCGCTCGCGCGAACCTGCTGCACCGTTGCGGTGAGGCCCGCCTGCATTTGCTTCAACGCGGTCAGCAGATAGGCCATCTCGTTCTTGCGAGCAACCACGACGGTGCCCGTCAGGTCGCCCTTGGCGATCTTCTCGAAGTGATCGACGGCGAGGTCGATCGGTTCGACAATCGACTTCGCGAGCGCGCGCTGCGCAAAGAAGCCGACGAAGAGAGCGAGCGCGGCGACCGCGCCCAACGCCCAGACAATCTTGTGGAATCGCGTGGCGGCAGCTTCGTAGCGGGCCCGCTCGCGGTCGACCTGAAAGCCTTCGAGCGCCTCGATCGCCTCCTGGTACGCGGTGAAGAGCGCGGGCCGCGCGGAGCGCTGCGTGTCGAGGAAATTGAATGCGTCTTCGTGGTCAAGCTGAGACAGCGCCTTCAAGAAGACCTGATCAAGCACGGCCTGGCGGCTATTTTGGAGCGCATCGAAGAGCGCCTGCTCCCGCGCATCGCGATCATGCAGATGCACGTAGGCGTCCAGTTCGTCGTTGCTTTGCTTGAGAAACGTGTGGAGCTGCGCGATCTCAAGCTTGGCGGGCTGACCGGCGGCGATGATTTGCGCAACGTCGCCAAAGCGCTCGCGCGCGACGAGCATGCGCTCCGAGCTCGTCTTGAGATGCAGCAGCGATGCGGTGTCGTCGCGGTACATCGATTCAAGCGCCGCATCGCCCACGTAGAGGCCCGCGATGCACGACCCGACGACCATGACGAGCAGCACGGTGTAGCCGGCGATCGTCGCGGCGAGGCCGCCGCGGATTGAAAGCTGTTTGAGCATGAGGCTGCCTCGAACCGACGACCGGCACGCGATCGGCGGCGGATGTGTCTTTCAGGTCACGAAATACGATTGCCTCGTCGATGAACGCAGCAAACGTGGGAGCGATGGACGGAATAACGGCGCGATAAAGAGGAAGTTTTTCGCTAACGCGACATCGAAGCGACAAATTGCGACGCCCTATACAAAGCCTGTCAAGCCCTTATTGGGCGATTCTCTCGACTGATGTAGAGGTTCTTCCGCTGCATCGCAGAATGAAATGGTGACTGCTGCAGTCAGCCACGATGGTCTGAAGCCGGTGCTTGCGCTTGTGAGACTTGACGTCGCTGGGTAGCCAGGCGCGGTTGCCCGCGTACGAGACGATCACCCGCCCATGGAACCCGCTCGCTCACAAACGCAAAGGTCGGTCTATCATTTACGTGTGGCATGACTTCTCGCTCAAGCCCGCATAGTTGAGTTAAAGCGACGGTTTTCATTTCAGGGAAAGTTGCAGCCTCCGGGGCGCCCCCAAGAAAAGCTGTGTGGTGATGTGCGATTTGAAGGGTACAAGCCGGACGCGCGCTCCGTTGCACGAAGGTCCGCTCTTCCAGGTAGCAACGGCTGTTTGGGGGTCGTGAAGCGCTTCTGGCTTCGCTCCTCGCTGGCCAACGCCAGCGCTTGCTGAACTCGATGTAAGGTGCTGCCCCGTCGTCGCCAATCAGCACTGGCATTAGGGCTGTGCTTTCGCACGGAACTTCCTGCCCCGTTACTTCATGCGTCGCTGCCTTTTTATCTTCGTAGTCCTGCACAATGTCCCCCATGCACTGCAAGACGGCAGCGTGGCTTCGCGCGCAGAAAGGACGGGCAAAACTGCTGCGTGAATCGTCGCAGGAGGTCGAAGCCGCTCAGACAGGACGACTCCGGAACCCGAGGCAGGCATGCTAGCCGCCTGCCTGAAGACGGGTCCCGCGCTCCCGCGCCCTTGTCGGGGGATGAAGTGGCAGAAGACTGTTAGTCGCGTTTCAGCCATCAAGTCGGCCCACCCGGCCCGCCATGAGATGAAAGGGCACACCACGGATTCGTTCGGGGTTGTAACCCGCTTGCGCGAGTGGAGCGAATCCGCCGTCGATCGGTGCCGCGTCGATGATTACTGTGCCTATCTGGCTGTGGCGCCCTCTGTGGCTCGATCATTCGTGTTGATGCCCCAATGCCAGCCGCCCTCCTGCCTGAAACATTTATGTCTGTCTAAATCCCGATTTTTCAGTAATTCTGACTGATTTAATTAGGGTGCGGTAGATATCGCGTTCAAAAAACCCGCGCGGCTTTTTACGCTGATAAACTGTGCCCCGGAGCTAAGGCGGCGACGCCTTTTCGCGCATTCGCCTGCGTCCCCCTTCCAGCGTGTCGACCGCCCGATAGACGGTACAAACAGGCCTGTCCGCGAATTGACAGACGCTTATGCCGGGCATACTGCCTTTGGCGAACGCGGCTCACCGGGACGCACATCGTCGTCCTTCTGGACTGTCCCTTAAGCGATGTCCCGTGCGACGTTCGCCTCCGCCCATTTTCGGCAGACTCAGCCTTCAGGGTACGAAGGTGATTTTGAAAGACAGGTTGATTAAGCAAGGGCTTGTTAAGTCCACATCTGGAAATGATTCATGAAACCGGGGAATAATTCGCTTGAGAAGAAGCGCGTCCGCAAACTTGCTATGGCGGCTGTCGCGGGGCTGATCGCGGTGCTAGTCGGTTGGGGCGTCTGGTGTTTTCAGCATCGCGCCGTCCAGCAGGCGCCGGCGCTGAGCGGCATTGCGAGCGAGATGCGTGAAGACGCATCCCCCTGGACGCATGCGGAGAAAGACGCGTCGATGATGCTGCGCGACATTCACGACACCAAGGTCGTGGCGATCGGCGTGAGTCCCAATGCCATTCTTGTGTCGCTGCGCGACGGCTCGAAGTACTTCGTGACCGACCACAACGCGACCTTCTCGCACGCGCTGCTGTTGGGCGAGCGCTCCGACGCCGCCGCATATCAGCTCGTGTGGCTGCCCAATGTCGACATCCACAGCGACGGCGCGCGCTGGACCCGACTGTTCGACCAGTTCCACGACGCGCTGAGCGTGCTGCTGCCGCTCGCGCTGATCGGCGGGATGGCGTGGTTCATGCGGCGCGAGATGAAAGGCAGCGCGACGCTGCTCAGCGAAACACCGACGCTGCGCTTCGATGACGTGATCGGCGCAAACGAAGCCAAGGCCGCGCTCGCCGACATTCGCGCTTACCTGTCCGATCCGAAGCAGTTCTCTTCGCTGGGCGTGCGCGCGCCGTGCGGCATCTTGATGGTCGGCGCGCCCGGCGTCGGCAAGACGCGGCTCGCTCAGGCGCTGGCCGGAGAATGCGGCGCGAACTTCATTTCGATCACGGGCAGCTATTTCAGCGCGAAATACTACGGCGTCGGTATCCAGAAGGTGCGGCACCTGTTCGAGCTCGCACGCAAGAACGCGCCGACTGTCATCTTCATCGACGAAGCGGACGGTCTCGCGAAACGGACGGACACCGGCGCTGGCCCGGTCGAGGCCGAGAGCAACCGCATCATCAACCAGCTGCTCGCGGAGATGGACGGCTTCGAATCGAACGAGGGCGTGATTGTCGTGGCTGCGACCAACCATCCCGACAATCTCGACGAAGCATTGCGCCGCCCCGGCCGTTTCGATCGCACGGTGCAGGTGCGTCTGCCGGATCGCGAAGACCGCGCGAAGATCTTCCGTTTCTACGCGCAGCGCCTCAAATCGAAAGCGGCGGATATTGACTACGACCAACTCTCGCGCTTGACGACTGGACTGTCGCCCGCGACGGTCGCGATGGTCGTCAATCAGGCGGGTTTGATCGCGCGCAGGGCGGGCGACAACGAAATCGCCGCGAAGCACTTTATGGAAGCGATCAAGATCGCGCGCATCGGCGACGTGAGCGGCGCCGAGCGTGCGCTAACCGAAGACGAGCGCCAGCGCGTCGCGGTGCATGAGGCGGGTCACGGTCTGGTCGCCGCGCTGCTTGGCACCGGCGTGCTCGAGGAAGTGACGATCCTGCCGCGTGGCGGCGCGCTTGGCGTCGCGCTGATCACGAAGGCGCAGGACAAGCACCTGTACCGCGAGACGGAAATCCGCAACGAAATCCAGGTGCTGCTCGGCGGACGCAACGCGGAGATCCTGATGTTCTCCGAAGCGTCGAGCGGTGCCGCGTCGGACTTGCAGGAGGCCTCGCGTATCAGCCTCGACATGGTGTCGAAGTTCGGCTTCAATAACGACGGCGATCTGTTCAGTCTTGCGGCGCTGCCGTCGCAGTACGCGGGCCTGCAAATGAAGAGCGCAATCGAGCATGCGAACGTGCTGCTCAGGGAACTCAACGAACTTTGCTACGGCTTGCTGCGCGCGTACGAGCCGGTACTGCGCGACATTTCAGACCAGTTGCTCGAGCATGAGACCGTACCCGGGGACACGGTCTATCGGCGCATCGCCGAGCACAAGAGCACGCTGAACATCGTGCACGAGCCCGCCGCCGCTTGACGGACGTTTGCGCGTGTTACGCGAAGCCGGACGGTCCAGGATCGGGTACGCCGGGCGGCGCGTCCGTATCGCCCAACGTGTCGCTGCTTCCCTCGCCGGGTTTGTCTGGCTCTGGTGCGGGAGTTTCGCCTTTTTTCGGCAGAGGCTGGTCGAGGCCCGGTTCGACCGGAGTAGGGATGGCATCGCCGATGGGCTTCGAGACCTCGGCGGGTGGGCCGCCGGGATCCTCGTCCTCCGGGCGATCAGGCTCGTGCGGGGAATTCGCCGTGTTTGACACAATACCCTCCACTTGCGGGAACGGTAGCCACGGGGGAGCAATGCGCGTGCCACAGTCCCGTGGCGGTCGTCTGAAGCGTTGTCCGCGTCAGAGCGCATATCTAGAAAGCTCCGCGCGTATCCTGTTCTTCCATCGTTTGGCCGGTTCGGTCCCGCCGAGCGCGTCAAGTGACGGGCAGGCCGATGCTGAGGCCGATTGATAGCGTGATCCGCCCGACCGCAAGATCAGCGCCTCGATCGGCCTCCAATGCAAAGGGAGATCGCAAACGACGCGACAATACCGAGCATATGTGGGCCTTGAAGCGGCGAGCTGCACTCGTACTTCTGACGCGCAGGCCGTCCCTGCGAAAGTACTGGATGCCCGCGCACGGCGTCAGCGTTGCGCCATGCGGAGACGCGCTGCGCACCCCGGCCGCAACACCGCGCAGCCTGCCGCGACGCAGCTCAAGCTTCATGCAGATGACTTTGACTCGCTATAGATGTCATCCGCTCGCAGCACGGGCACTCGCTATGCCATATCCCGTCAACGCATGCGCGAAGCACGCCGCGCGAGTCCATGCCCCAGTTCGTGCAGAACATCATGCTCGTCGCACCCACCACGCGCTTCGTCGAGTTGGGCCAAGCCATGCTCTTTCGCGGCGCGGGCATTGCCGTGGTCTGGCGGCCGTTCCTGTGGTTCGCCGTGATCGGCAGTGCGCTATTCGTGTTCTCGCTCATGCGCTTTCGCAAGACCCTCGTCAGATGGCCTGAGTCCGCCGCCCACTCCGCCTGTCAACCGTGGAATAATTTCCAAGTGACGCGGGAACGTCGAAGGAGTGAAATGAAAGCTGCATTTGGGGCGCCAGATCTGCGAACTTGCCAATTTCACAGCTCGCGGAAGAGGTCCGGCGATAGCAGCACTTCTTTGCGGTACACCACCATGGCGCTGAACGGGATGTGGCGCCTTTGGCCGGTGATCTAGTCGACTAATTTGCGTCCCGCAAATAAAGGGGAGACAGATGGACACCGAATTCGCCGGGTATCCCGTTTATTTCTATGACTACAATGAAATAGAAACATTTTGTCTGTCACAGAGGGAGCAACTTGTTCAGGACGACGTAGGGTTGATCTTAGGCGTCTTGCGCGGAGGCGCGATACCTGCCCTGATGCTATCCCAGATGCTGGGTATTCCCGCGGATTTTCTTTATTATAACCGCCCACAAGCAAGGGCTGAAATCAGGAATTTCGAAGTTTTCGACCTGATCGAGTCCTGCGTCGGTAACGGAAGGAAAATCTTGTTGGTGGAGGATATTGCAGGAGTCGGATACACACTGAACAATTGTCGCGACTACTTGCTGTCTCTTGTAAAAGATGCGTCTTTAATCAAGGTATTGGCCTTGGTACGCCACGGAAATAGCCGGGCGAAACCCGACTACAGCAAGGATTGCTCCACTGTGCGTGCGATTTTGCCCTGGGAGAGGTACGTCACGGGTCGCCGGTGCCTGGATGATTTCCTGAGATCGGGCGAGGCGCTGCTGGAGGATCAACGTTATAAGAAGGTATTGGCTATCAACGATCCCGTCTTCCCCTTGAAACTGAAAGATGAGTGGACGGTGGACTATTACCTTGTACTGGAGGGCGACTATCATTTGAGTTTGAAGGCCATTGAAATCCTCGGGCCGGAAGAGATCTATTGCAACAACGATTCTCTGATAGATCTCATAAGCAGGAAATTTCCATTCGCCATTGTCTATAAAATCATTAACGGCAATAGATACAGGATAAGCGCACTCGAATAGGATTCTGCAACGGTGCCGTCGCGGGGCGACACTGGATGTAGTCGTCAGTGGGCAGGCCAGCGCAACACTTCCCCAACCCGGGCGAATTCAGTGAAAGAAGTCGTCGACGATCTTGCGCCCTGCACTATAGCCGCCCATGAGCGCGTCGATCTCGCTTGAGAACGGACTGCCACGGGGAACTCCAAAGCTCAACGGGGAGAAGATCGCCATTGCATGCCCATCTCTGGAAATGCGGACAACGGCGACATAGACAGGAACAGCCTGCGCTTCCCTGACGGGCCCGATCCTGACAGCGTCCACATCGACTGAAACTTCCAGCGTAAATCCGCCGTATTCGTAGCTTCGATACATGTTTCACTCGTTCTCTTTCTTGAGATCTTCGGGTTGCCATGACCCCGCCATTCTGGCTGGAAAGGACTTGTACATGGCACATATCAGCATATCCGCTCCACCACCAGAAACAATGTCTGACGCCTGTACGTAAACCATTCCTTATGAACAGGCAGGCCAGCGGCCGGCCGGGGGGCGGACAGCCTACCTTGTTGGCGTGCATCCGACCTCAGGCCCATAAAATGCTGAGCTAAGCACGAAGCCGGGGTATCGGGGATCAACAACGGCTGATGTTCCGAAAATGCGAGGGATTCGCTCGCTCGTCAAGTAGCTCAGTGAGAATCACGAGTTCGGTGTATGAAAAACCGCGCAACCATTTTGTGCAGCAAAGACGGCCGGATCCTTCTGGTCACGCGCGGGCGCGGGCGCTGGACGCTCCCCGGCGGCACGATCAAGCGCAACGAGCTTGCGTTGCAAGCCGCCCAACGGGAGATGTACGAGGAAACGACGATATTCACGTCCGGGTCCGCCGGCTCGATGAGCTATCTGCTTGCGTTCGGAGGACTAAACAAGCTGCACCATGTGTTTGTTTTCGACCTGCCCGCGTGTGCTGTTCCGCGACCTGCAAACGAGATCGTGCGCTGCTGCTGGATTCAGCCGTCGAGAATTGCCGCTGTCACGACAAGCGTCCCGACGCGAGAGATCGTCAATCTCTTCTATACCCAGCTTCGCAAACGCCGCGTTACAACGGTCTGATTGCCCGCCGCTGCCGGAGAAAACAGAGCCGGTTGCAGGCGCAACAAGGAGGCGCAGGTGGTCGCTGTCGTGCTTCATCTCGCAGGCGGCATTGCACTGCTCACCTGGGGCCTGCACATGGTCGAGTCCGGGCTCATGCGCGCGTTCGGCGCCTCGCTCAGGCGCGTCATGGCGAGAAGTCTCGGCAACCGCTTCAACGCGTTTTGCGCGGGCCTTGCTATCACCGGCGCACTGCAGAGCAGTACCGCAACCGGCATGATCGCGTCCTCCTTCGCGGCGCGCGGGCTGATGGGATCGGTAACGGGGCTCGCCGTGATGCTTGGCGCGAATGTGGGCTCGACGCTCATCGTGCAGGCGTTTTCGCTCGATCTCAGCTGGATGTCGCCTGCTTGCCTGCTGACGGGCGTGGTGCTCTTCGAAAGGGGCAAGGCTTCGCGCCTCCGGGACGTCGGCCGTGCATCGATCGGGCTCGGCCTGATGCTGCTTGCCCTTTCCCTCCTTATTTCGACTGTGCAGCCTGCCGAGACCGCGCCCGCAGTGCGTACGGTACTCGGAGCGCTGTCTGGCGAGCCGGCGCTCAACGCGGTGCTCGCTTGCATGCTAACGTGGGCCGCACATTCGAGCATTCCGGTCGTGTTGTTCGTGATGTCGCTCGCGAAACTGCATACAGTCCCGCTGGATATTGCGATCGCGCTGGTGCTGGGTGCGAACGTCGGCAGTGCGCTCAACCCGTATTTCGAGGCGGCGAAGGGCGACGACCGCAGTCGCCGCAGATTGCCCGCCGGCAACCTGCTGCTGCGCGGCGGCGTGTGCGTGGTGTTGGTCACCCTCTGCTCGCCGCTCGCGCGCCTGCTCGACGGCCTGCCCGGCGACGCAAGCCGCGCAATTGCCGATTTCCACACTGGACTGAACATCGCCATTGCAGTCGTGTTCATCGGACTGCTCGACCCGGTCGCCCGTCTGCTGGAGCGGATGATGCCCGCGCCTGCTGCACCCGGCGACACGGGCTCGCCGCGCTACCTCGATGAAAGCGCACTGCCGACGCCGACGCTGGCACTTGCGTGTGCGGCGCGCGAAGTGATCAGAATGAGCGAGATCGTCGAGACGATGCTATGCGAGAGCGTGCCTGTCCTGCTTGCCAATGACCGGCGCGCGGTGACTCATGTCGCGAGCCGCGACGACGCCGTTGACGTGCTCCACGATGCGATCAAGCGCTACGTCACCCAGGTGACGCGCGAGCCGCTGACCGAAGAGGACCGTCGCTGGGCATCGGAGATCATGACGGCCGTCATCAATCTCGAGCATATTGGCGATATCATCGAAAAAAATCTGCTGGAAATCGCGCAAAAGAAGATCAAGATGCAACTGAGTTTTTCGGCAGAAGGGACCGAGGAACTGCTCATGTTGCACCGCTCGGTGACCGGGAGTTTTCACCGCGCGCAGGCGCTGCTCGTGTCGGGACGGCAGCAGACCGCGGCGCAGCTCATCGCCGACAAGCAGGCGCTGCGACGCCTCGAACGTTCGGCGCGCGAACGCCACCTCGAACGGCTCCGCGAAGGACAGCCGGACAGCCTGGCCTCGAGTTCGCTGCACCTCGACGTACTGCGCGATCTCGTGCGCATTCAGTCGCACATTTGCGCGCTCGCCTACCCGCTGCTGGAGCGCGAAAAGGCGGCGGGTACGACGGCGCGTGTTTGACGGCTCCCCATGAGCCGTCAATCGACTTTCGATAATTACATTTTCATTCCCGGCAATGCGCGCCTCGTGTGCGTTTCGTCGAGCGGCGTCGTGGGCGAGCGGAATGGCGGACCCGGGAACGCGCGATGCTGCAAAGCAACAGGGAGGTGAACCCACGTATGAGTCGGGTGCTTCTGGCGGACGATGACACAGCGGTATGCGAAACGCTTCGGATCTTCCTTCACGAGGCGGGGCATGTCGTAACCACGGCGCGCAATGGACTCGAAGCGGTTCAGGCGGCGTTGTCCGATACACCAGACGTGATCGTCTCCGACGTTGAAATGCCGATCCTGGACGGCCCGGACGCTGTCTCCATGCTCAGGGCGATACCGCGTTTTTCCAGCATTTTGGTAATTTTGATCTCAGGCGACGAGCCGGATTCACGAATATCCACTGAAACGTTTCTGCGCAAGCCGTTCGATCCCCATCTCCTGCTGGATGCCCTCGAGCAGCGCAATAGTCGCGGGCCTCCTGCGAGCTCGGCCGCATCCGCGCGGCAGCCAAGCGAAGCCGAGCTGCAGGACGGGCGTATCGCCAGGGCTATGACGCTGGTGGCGGAGCAGGAAAGCCGCGTTGCCCTCTTGCAGTGCCGCGGCGAGAACGCAGCTTTGGCGTCCGAACTGTACGACGCGCTGAAGGACAGCGCGTGCTTGCTCGAGGGCTACCGGCGAACTTCAACCATGTGTCCGTCGTCGCGTACCACGTCGACCGCACCGATCCCCGATTAGTTGTTCACCTTGCAGGCCCCGCCAGGCGCGAAGCACGCCCCGCGCCCTGCCCCAAGAACTCTCTCGCGGCACCAGGAACGGCCCATGCGCGCGCGCTGGAACTCGCCTCGCGAACGCGCGAGGTAGCGATCACGAGGCGTCAATGGAGCGGCGCACATGAGCAGCAGCAACCTGTTCGCATCACAGCCGCCGCGCGCGGGCCAACAGCCAGCGGACGGATTCGCATGACGATCGGCTGTCCGGAATGCGGCACACTCGAGCAGATTCCGCCGCTCGAACCGCGCTCGTTCGCGCGCTGCCGGGTCTGCCACTATCCGCTGGAGCGGCGCAGCGGCCGCAGCGTCAGCGCGGCGCTCGCCTGCGCGACGACGACATTCGCGCTGCTACTCCCCGCCAATCTCGCCCCGCTCATGACGGTTCACCTGTTGGGCGTGGAGCGCTCGTCCGTTCTTTCATCAGGAATACTAGCGATCTGGCGAGACGACTGGATCATTCTCGCGCTCTTGCTCGGCATCTGCGGCATCGTGCTGCCGTTCGTGCGCTTTGGCGCGCTCATGGTCGTGCTCGCCGCCGTGAGCATCGACCGGCCTTTCGCCGGTATCGGCAGGCTCTTTCGCTGGACCACCCAACTCGACGTCTGGACGATGCCCGACGTGTATCTCGTGGGCTGCTTCGTCGGCTATGCGCGCATCACGCAAGATCTCACCGCCACGATAGGACCGGGCGGCTATTGCTTCATTGTCGCCGCGCTCATGTCGATGCTCACGCGCGCCTCGCTCGATCGCCGGACCGTCTGGCGCGCGATCGCTCCGGAGCAACAGAATGCAGGCGAACCCGCGCTATCGTGCCCTGTGTGCGATCTCGTCGTCCCCATTTCGCAGGAAGGGCAGCCCTGCCCCCGCTGCGGCCTGAAACTACGGGCACGCAAACGCGACGCCGTGGTGCGCGCAGCGGCGCTGTCGCTGGCGGCGCTGGTGCTAACGGCGCCGGCCAATTTTTACCCGATGACCGAGTCGCAGCATCTCGGCAAGCATGATTCGCACCGTATCGTCGATGGTGTCTATCAGCTCTTTCACGCCGGCCTTTGGCCATTCGGTATCCTCATCATCTGCACGAGCGTCGTGATACCCATTGTCAAGGTCGCCGGCATGGCATGGTTCATAGCCTCCGTGGTTCGCGGCTCGCGCAGGCATCTGCGTGCGAAGGCGCATCTTTATCGCTGGATCGACGAGCTTGGACGCTGGTCCAATGTCGATGTGTTCACGATCGCCGCGTTCGTGCCGCTCATCCATTTCGAGGGTATTGCGACAACGCGGCCCGCCATAGGTGCAACGGCGTTCGCCCTCGTCGTTTTCTTCACGATGGCGGCTTCACGCGCATTCGATCCGCGTCTGCTATGGGACGCGCGGAAACGATCATGAGCGGCGGGCGTTCTCATCGCACACAGGCGCAGGTGCGGCACAGCGCGTGGCCGGGCTGGATCTGGGCCGTGCCAATCGCGGCAATCGCCGTGACCGGCTGGCTCGGCATTCGTGCGCTGGTGCAAGACGGCCAAACCGTCACGGTGACGTTCGATAACGCCTTCGGCATGAAGCCCGACGACACCATCGTCACCCTTCGCGGCGTGAAAGTGGGCGCGGTGTCGGACCTTTCGCTCGCACCCGACGGGCAGCATGTCGAGGTAAAACTCAGGATCGAACGCCCCGAAGATCGATATCTGCGCACCGGCACACGCTTCTTTCTGCGCGGCGCGAAGCTTGATTTGAGCGATCCTTCATCATTGAAGGCGCTGCTTGCGGGGCCCGAAATCGTCATGGAGCCGGGCCCCGGTCAGCCGGCGACCCGATTCGACGGCGCCGACCGCCGGCCCGCGCTCGCCCCGCAGCACGGCCCCATGGTGCGCTATATCGTGCGGTTCGACGGCGCGGCGGGTGACCTCGACGCGGGCGCCGATGTGCAATTGCGCGGCTTTCATGTCGGGACCGTCACGAACGTGCGCCTGAGCTACGACGCGCGCACCGGCGCACTCAGCACGCCTGTGCAGATCGCAATCGACCCTGCGATGCTTGGCATCGTGGGCGCGCCGCCGCCCTCGAACGGCGACTGGCGGCCGCCCGTCGACGGCATGATGAAGCGCCTCATCGCGCAAGGCCTGCGTGCGCGCCTGTCGCAAGACCCGCCGCTCGTCGGGGCGCGCAAGGTCAACCTCGACTTCGTGCCGCTCGCGGCGAGCGCGACGCTGACATCCGATAACGGCCTGCCCGTGATACCCAGCGTAGCGCCCGCCGATTTCGACACCATGGCGTCTCGCGCAAACGACGTCATCAAGAAATTCGATGCCCTGCCGATCAAGGAAACGGGCGATCAGGTCCGCAGTATCGCGGCGCACGTCAACGCGCTCAGCAGTTCGCCGCAGATCCGCGACAGCCTGAGCCATATCGACCGTTCCGTGGCGCAGATCGATCAGACACTCGGGCAGGTGACGCCGCAGATCGGGCCGCTCGTCGCGCAGCTGCGCGAAACCGCGAACGCGGCCGACCGCACCGTTGCCGCCGCCAATCGCACGCTGGGCGCTGATGCCACCAGCCAGAACGATCTACCCGCCGCGCTGCGCGAGCTGACCGATACGGCCCGCTCGGTTCGCGCCCTGGCCGATTATCTCGACCGCCACCCAGAAGCGCTGCTGCGCGGCAAAGCACCGGAAACGAACCCATGACGCACCAGCTCGCCAAGCCTCCCCATCGCGCCTTGCCGATTGCGTGGCGAAGCCTGGCGCGCACCCTCGGCGCTGCATTGCTGGCGGCCCCGATGAGCTTCGCGGGCTGCGGCCACAGCGCGCCCACGCACTACCTCACGCTCGACGCCACCGGCGCCGGCGCCGGCATGCCACTTTCGACCAGGCCAATGGCACCGGTGCAACTGAGCGCCGTGCACATTCCCGCCGTGCTCGACCGCCCCGAAGTCGTCACGCAGACCGGGCCGAACCGCCTGAAAATCGACGATACCGCCCGCTGGGGCGCCCCCCTCGCGCAGATGATGCGCTCCGCGCTTGCGCAAAACCTCGAGAAGCGCCTGCCCGCGGGCGCCTTCGTCTTCCCCGATGCGCCGGCGCCCGCTGGCACGCGTACGCTGGTCGTCACGGTGCTGGACTGCGAAACCACCGCGAGTGCGACGTTGACGCTGCAAGCGAGCTGGGCGCTGCTCTCGGGGCAGCCCGTCCAGACCAGCCTCACGCAACAGGCGACGCTCAATGCAGAAGTCACGGGGCAGGACGCGGCGGCGCAGGCCGCAGCGCTCAGCCGCGTACTGGGGGAGCTCTCCGACCGCATCGCGGCGTCGATCAACGGACGCTGAGCCTGCGCATCGCCGATCCGGTGCTCGTGATCCGCCAGCTCATGGCTTGCGATTAACCGCAAGCGAACCAAGCTTTTTTTCCGAGCGCTACTCTCTCAGCATTTCTCCGTAATCCGAAACTCGAAAGGATGCTTGAAATGACGGATTGTTTTTAGCACGCCGCAAAACGGTGGTACGCTGCGGCTTTCATGCTATCGTTTATGGGCCGCAGACGGCACGCCGGGGCAACGGCGCTTCCGTCAACTGGCGTCAAGGCATGATCGCCGACGTACGCAGGGGGAATTCGAATTGCAATCCCGGCGGTGATCGGCATATTCCATTACTTGTCGGCCGGTTTGTCTCTGAAATCGCCAGATATAGACCGTGCCGGAGCAATGGAAATGAATGGAGACCCAAAGTGCACGACAAGATCGGGCTTTCGCCCAATCCGGGTTTCGGATTAAAACATATTCAACAGACAACAATATTCCGTCATGGTTTCGAAACCCGTTGAATCACTGAACGTCGTTTCCGTAGGGAGCAAGATTCGCGGACTGCGCCAGAGACAAGGCCGTACGCTCGATGACATCGCCAGCGCGGCGCAGCTCTCAAAGCCGTTTCTCTCGCAGGTTGAACGCGATCGCGCCACCCCCTCGATCACCTCGCTCGTGAGCATCGCGAAGGCGCTGGGCGTGCCGGTAAGCTATTTCGTCGATGCGCCCACCGAAGCGGGCTGCGTGTGCCGTGGCCAGGATCTGAAATTTTTCGGCTTTGCCAATTCTGCCGACCTTTACGCACGCCTGACCAATCCGTCCGGCGGCCGCCAGCTCGAAGCCATTCTCGTGCGCATGCCACCCGGCGAGCGCTCCAGCGAAGTCACCACGCACGCAGGTGAAGAGTTCCTGCATGTGCTCTCCGGTGAAGTGACCCTCACGCTGGAAGGACAGACGTTCGTGGTCCGCGCGGGCGACAGCGCGCACTACGAATCGACAGTGCCACACGCCTGGAGCAATACTTCCGATCAGGAAACCGTACTGCTCTGGGTGGGCACGCCGCGTCTGTTCTGATTTCCGCCTACCCGCGCATTGAGTTATCCGCCTGCTGCGCGGCGACCAATCAGCCATAGGCGCATGGGGAAGTCAGGGCGCCTCCGTTTCGGCCTCTTTCGTCTGTTGCGCTGTGTGCTCGCTTCGGCGCGGCGGTACGCGATCCACAGGTCGCGCCGCCACGCGCGATACCACCGCGTAGTAGAGCACTGGCGTGAACACGAGTCCAAGCAGCGTCGCCGCGATCACGCCGCCGAGCACTCCCGTCCCGATGGCGTGCCGGCTTTGCGCGCCGCCGCCCTGCGAGAACGCGAGCGGCAGCACGCCGAGCACGAACGCCGCAGAAGTCATCACGATAGGCCGCAGCCGTTCGACGCTCGCGCCCAAAACCGCGGCGCGCAGCGGCAACCCGCCCGTGCGGCGCACGCTCGCGGCCTGCACGATCAGGATGGCGTTCTTCGCCGCAAGGCCGATCACGGTCACCATTCCCACCTTGAAATAGATGTCGTTGGGCAGCCCGCGCAGGAGCATCGCGCTCACTGCGCCGAGCGCGCCGAGCGGAACGACCAGCAGCACGGAAAGCGGCGTGATCCAGCTCTCGTAGAGCGCCGCCAGCACCATGAACACCGCCAGCAGCGAGAGGCCGATGAGGAGCGGCGTCTGGCGCGTGGCCTCTACTTCTTCGAACGCGGCGTCGGTCCATTCGCCATACACGCCTTCGGGCAGAGCGAGCGCGAGCCGCGCCATTTCGGCCATCGCTTCGCCCGAGCTATGGCCCGGCGCCGCGCGCCCCGTCACGTCGAGTGACGGATAACCGTTGTAGCGGCTCAGCATCACGGGGCCGAGCGTCCAGTGCGTCGCCGCAATCGACGACATTGCCACGGTTGTGCCGAACGTGTTCTGCACAGGGAGGTCGAGCAACTGGCTGTCGTTCATGCGCGTGGGTGCGTCGGCTGCGACGATCACGCGGCGCATGCGCCCGCCCGCCGGAAAGTCGTCGACGTAGCTGGAGCCGAACGTGCTGCCCAGCACGTCGGAGATGCGGTCGAACGATACGCCATACGCGTAGGCCTTGTCGCGGTCGACGTCGAGTTCCACGCGCGGCGCATCGGGCAGGTCCTCCGAGTGGATCTGCGCCACCACACGGCTGTTGCCGGCCGCCTCGATCAGTTGGTCGCGCGCGGCCTTCAACCCGCCCATGCCGATGCCGCCGCGATCCTCCAGCCGGTACGTAAAGCCCTCGGAGTGGCCGATGCCCGGCACCGCCGAAGGCAGCATGACCTGCACGTCGCCTTCGAGGAGGGTGCCGAATTGCGCGTTGAGCGCGTCGCGCACAGCCTGCGCGTCCATCTCGTCCTTGCCGCGCCGACCCCACGGCTTGAGTTCGACGAACGCCATCGCCACGTTCTGCCCGCTGCCTGCGAAGCTCCAGCCCACCACGCTCGTTACGTTGCCTACGGCCGGCTGCTTGCCGAGGATCGATTCCACGCGCTTTACCACGTCGAGCGTGCGGGCCTGCGTGGCGCCCGCGGGTAACTGAATCATCACCTGCAACTGCCCTTCGTCCTCGCTCGGCAGGAAACCCTGCGGCAGCTTCCAGTACAGCAGCGCCCCCAGCGCACAGAGCACGGCGTAAATCGCGAGCACACGCGGGCCGCGCCGCAGCAGCGCGGCGACGAGCGCCCGATAGCCGCGGGAGGCCCGTTCCGCTTGCGCCGCCAAACCGCGTTGGGGATGCGGCACTCGCCTTGGCATCCTTAACAAACTCGCGCAAAGCGCCGGCGTGAGCGTGAGCGCCATGAACGACGAACACAGCATCGACGCGATCATTGCCACTGCGAACTGCCGGTAGATGCCGCCCACGTTGCCGCTAAAGAACAGCATCGGCACGAACACGGCAGTGAGTACCGCCGTCACGCCGACAATCGCGCCGCCGATGTGCCTCATCGCGGCGAACGTGGCCTCGCGCGGTGCGAGCCCACGTTCGTGCATCACGCGGTGCACGCTCTCCACCACGACGATGGCATCGTCCACCAGTATGCCGATTGCGAGCACGAGCCCGAACAGGGTGAACACGTTGATCGACATCCCGGCCCAATACAGCGCCACGAATGCGCCCATGAGCGTAACGGGGATCACCACCGTGGGCACGAGCGTGGAGCGCAGGTCGCGCAGGAACAGCCACATCACCGCAAATACCAGCACCACGGCTTCGATGAGCGTCATCACTACTTCGTGGATCGCCACGCGCACGAAGTAGGCGGTATCGAATGGAATCTGGATCGCCATGCCCGGCGGCAGACGCGTGGACAAACCGGCCAGGCGCGCACGGATCGCATGCGAGGTCGCAAGCGCGTTGCCGCGGGGCCCGAGATGGATACCCACGGTCGCCGCGGGTTTACCGTTCAGCCGCGAGTAGAACGAGTAGTCGGCGCGGCCGAGTTCCACGCGCGCGATATCGCGCAGGCGCACGAGCGAGCCATCCGTCTTCGCCTTCAGCACGATCTGGCCGAACTCGTCGGGCGTTGCGAGTTGTCCCTTCACGCTCACCGACTCGGTGACTTGCTGCCCATTCACGAACGGCGCGTTGCCGAGCGTGCCCGCCGTCACCGGCGAGTTCTGAGCGGCAATGGCCGCGTTGACCTCGGCCGCCGTGAGTCCGTATTCGCGCAGCTTGACTGGATCGAGCCAGATGCGCATGGCCTCGTCGGCGTCCCAGAGCTCCGCCGCGCCAACGCCCGGCGCGCGCTTGAGGTCGCGCAGGATGAAGCGGTTCAGGTAGTCGCTCAACTGCGCGGAATCGCGCGTGCCGTCGGTGGACGTGAGCGCGACGAGCATCAGGAACGTATTCGACGACTTCTCCACGTCGATGCCCTGCTGCACCACCTGCTGAGGCAGGCGCGCCTCGACCTGCTTCAGCCGGTTCTGTACGTCCACGAGGGCGATGTCGGGATTGGTGTCCGGCGTGAAGGTCACGTCGATCTCCAGGTCGCCCAGTGCGTCGCTGGTTGTTTCGTAGTACTGCAGTCCCTCGGCGCCATCGAGGCTCTCCTCGATCACGCTCGCGACGTTGTTTGCCCCCTCCTCCGCCGATGCGCCCGGATACTCGGCGCTGATGACGATGCGCGGCGGCGAGAGCTGCGGATACTGCGCGACCGGCAGCATGGGAATCGCGAGCACGCCCGCCACCAGGATCGCGAGCGCGATGACCCATGCGAAGACCGGCCTGTCGATGAAGAAAAAGGGCACGCGCGCGTAGATCCGGTTACGAGGTCAAGGGGGAAGCGAACGATGGTGCTTCGGCGTAGCGCGCCATGTGAAGCGTATCGGCAAGCACGCCGTCGCGCATCGCGGCGCCGCGCGAGCGGCCCTCTACGACGAAGCCGAACTTGCGATAGAGCGCGATGGCGGCCTCGTTGTCGGCGAATACCTGGAGTTCGAGCCTGCGCAGGCCCAGCGACTGGTCGGCGCAGGCGATGATCGCCGCCATCAGCGCGCTGCCTACGCCGCGGCCCTGCCAGGCATCGTGCACGCCGAAACCCACCGAAGCGCAGTGTGAGCGGCGCGGCTTCGCAACTTCGAGATGCGATTGCCCGACCACGCGTCCGTCGATTTCGGCGCAAATCGTGATGCAGCCGGCTGGCCGGCTCTCATACCACGCACGCAAAGCTTCCGGAGTGCGCCAGCCGCTCAATAGCGTGCCGTGGCGCACACCTGGCTGATTCATCAAGTCGGCGATCGCGTCGAAGTCTGCGGGCTCGCAGGTACGCACGCGAATCGTACCGGGTGATGTGAACGCGGGCGATGGCGTCGGGACATGCATGGGCATTACTCCGGGGCGAGAGGCAGCGGATCGTGCAGGCGCGCCATCAAGAAGAAGTCGGCGAGCACTCCGTCTCGCAATACGGCGCCGCGCAAACGTGCCTCGATTTCGAAGCCGCATTTTCGGTAGAGCGCTAACGCGGCCGCATTGTTGGTGTAAGCGTGAAGTTCGAGCCGCCGCAGGCCGAGCCAGTTATCGGCGAAGTCCAGGATCTGCCCCATGAGGAACGTCCCGACGCCACGGCGCTGCCATTCGTCGTGGACGCTGATGCCGATCTCGCCGACGTGCGCGCGGCGCAGCTTCTGCGGATGCAGTCCAGCCTCGCCCACGATGGTGTCGCCCACCCACGCGCCAATGATGACAGCGGGCGATACCACGCTCGCGATCCACTCGCGCGTCTGTGCGACGGAATCATACGGTGCGTCCGCATTGCCCCGCACGATTGAAGGGCAGTGCCGCAGCGCATGCAGCGCTTCTGCATCGCCGGGGCGTAACGCGCGCACGACGATCCCCTCGGGTAAGCTCGACTGCATTGTTGTTTCCTTCGTGTTCGAGTCGTCAGGTACGGCCAGGCACGCTACAGTGTCAGTTCAAACGACTTCACCAGCACCCCCGGCAGTTGCATGCCGCCCGTCGCACGTTGGCCCCATGTGTCTTCGGACAAGCGCAGCTCGGGCTGCGCGCCGAGACGTTCGAGGCGCTCGCCCAGCAGGCCGTACAGATTGTCGTCGAAGCGCATGGCGTCTACCGGTGCAACGACACGCCCCTCCTCCACCCAGAACGTCGCAAAACGCGTCATGCCGGTCAGGCGGCAGCTCATGCGGTCCGAGAAGTTCACATACCACAGGTTGCCCACGTAGAGCCCCGTGCCGAGCGCGGCGAGTACGTCCGCATCGGCGAGGTCGCCGCCCGGCATCGAAAGCGACGACGGCGCCTCGCTCGCCAGCGCACCGTTGGGTACGAGGCCGTACTCTCGCGCCGTCCGTGCGTTCGTCATTTGCGCGACGCTCCTTCCCTCACGCACGAGCGGCACGCTTTCGCGCAAATAGCCGTCGTCGTTGAAGGCAGGGGTAATACCGAGGCCGAGGTCTTCAGTGAGCGAAACGCGCGCGTCGAGTGAAAGCTCGCCGCCATGCAGCCGGTAAAGCGGGCTCTGCGACGTCGCCTGCGCGCGCGACGAAAAGCCGCCCCACGCAGCAACGCCCAGCAGCTCTTCGAGCGCCGCCGGCGCGAGCCAGGCACGGTACCGGCCCGGCCCCAGCGCTCGCGGTGCGAGCGCCAGCACGGGCAGGCGTGCCGCCGCTTCCTGCACCTTGCTGGCGAACTTCGCGTCGTCCCAGTTCTCGCCCGCATAAGTCGTCTTGATGGCGCGGCCGCCAGGATGATAGAGCGACCAGCTGAAGCAGAAGTTCTCGACTTCGTGCCAGCCACGGCTGCCGCAACTGGAGGCGAAACCGCGCGCGAGCATGCCGCCCGCGTAGAAGCCCACGAAATCGAGCCCTCGCGCGCATTCGGCCACCACATGGATGAGCGCATGCGGATCGCGCAGCCTTCCCGTGCGCCGCGTCGAACGCTGCCACGCTGTCGTGTCGTAGAGCAGATGCGGATCATCAGGGGCATCGCGCAGGCCCGAGCGAAGCGTCTGCAATGCAGCGCCAACGTCACGCAGATCCTGATCGGCATTGCCGCAGATGTCGAGCGTGGAATACGCCTGGCGCGCGCCGTCGATCAGCCGGAGCGTGAGCTTGCCCTGCGAGACGAGACCCATCTGCCGGACTTTGCCGCCGTTGAAACGAATGAAGTCCGATTGCTCTGCCGCAAAGGAAGTGAGCGCCGTTTCACCAGCCAGCAACAACCCGTCGATCGCATCGGCGAGCATCATGAAATGCGAGTGCCAATCCACCGCCACACGCTCGCTTGCAATGAGTGTGCCGCTCATCAGGCGCCTCCGAATACGTCTACGTTGCTGAAGACGCACGCGGGTGACGCGTGCCCCACACGAATCACCTGCGCGGGTTCCCCCTTGCCGCAATACGGCGTGCCGTAAACCTCGCGGGTGCTCGCGTCGCCTACGGCAACGAGACTGCGCCAGAAGCTCGCCGAGATGCCGCGATAATTAGGACGCTTGACGACCTGCGTGAGCTTGCCGTTCTCGATGAGCCGGCCGTATTCGCAACCAAACTGGAACTTGTTGCGATGGTCGTCGATGGACCATGACGTATTCGAAGTCATCAGAATGCCGTTTTCGATGTTTGCGATCATCTCGGCGAATGTCTCTGTGCCGGGCTCGATGTTCAGGTTCGCCATGCGGTCGATAGGCGGGCGATTCCAGTTGGCCGCACGCGAGTTCGCGACCCCTGGCAGCCCGGCGCGCTGCTGCGAGAGCGCGCCGCCGAGCGGCCGCTCCAGCACGCCGTTACGGATCAGGTATTGTTTGCTGGCCGAACTGCCTTCGTCGTCGAAGGCATAGCTAGCGGCTTCTTCCTGCAGTTCCGGGTCGAACGTCACGTTCAGCAACGGGGAACCGTACTGATAGCTGCCGAACATCTCCGGCTTCACAAAGCTCCAGCCAGCGAAGTTGCGCTCATCGCCGAGAATCCGGTCCAGTTCGAGTGGGTGACCGATCGACTCGTGAATCTGCAGCATCATCTGGTCCGGCATCAGCAGCAGGTCGCGCCTGCCCGAGGGGCAATTCGGCGCCGCGAGCAGTTGCAGCGCCTCGTCGGCCACACGGGCGCCGGCGCCATCGAAGCCGTGCCGTGCGAGTATCTCGATGCCTCCCTGCCCGAGCGCGCCGTGGTCGCCGGCCAGCGTTCGCACCTGGGTGTCGCCGTTGGCATGCGCGGCCACGCTCAGTCCTGGCATGAGGTAGCGAAAGCGCTGCTCGATACGCACGCCGTCGCTCGTGAGATAGAGCTGATCGGTGTGCGCAACATGCATGCTCGCCACGCGCTCGACGATGCGCGCGTCGAGGTTCGCCGACGCGCATTCGTGCGCGAGCTGGCCGAGCCACTCGCGGCGGGTGGGAAGCGGCGCGTCGACGTTCGGCGAAGCATAGCTGCCGCTCGCCACGGGGCGCGCAAGGCGGCGATGATCGATCAACGAAACTTGCGCACAGGCGAACGCCCGCGCCGTGGCGATGTCGAGCGCACGCTGGAGCCCCTCGGCACTGAGGTCGGCGGTAGCCGCATAGCCGGCGCCCGCACCGGCCCAGGCCGTCAGCATGGCGCCGCGCTCGCGCACCACACGCAGCGGCTGCGCGATGTCGTTGCGCACCACGTGGTCCTCGATGACTTCGTCCACCATGCGCAGCGACCAGAAATCGGCGCTGCTCTTCAGCGTGCGCGCGCCCTGCACCCAACGCTCTTCGATCATGCGAACTTCTCCTGTAGCGCCGCCGGCTCGTCCAGCATCGACGAAGCCAGCAGCGATTGCGTGTAAGGATGAAACGGGGCGTGCAGCACGTCGTGTGTGTCACCCTGCTCGACGATACGGCCCGCTTTCATCACGATCACGCGATGCGCCATTGCGCGCATGACGGCCAGATCATGCGTGATGAACAAATAACTCAGCTTGTACTTCTTCTGCAAGTTCGTCAGCAGCGCAAGCACCTGTTTTTGAATCGAGACGTCGAGCGCGCTGGTCGGCTCGTCGAGCACGATCAGCTCCGGCTCGACCGCCAGTGCGCGCGCAATGGCGATACGCTGGCGCTGGCCGCCCGAAAACTCGTGGGGGTAGCGCTGCATCGAATCGGCGGGCAGGCCCACTTCCTCGAGAAGTGATGCAATACGCATGCGCCGAGCCGCGCCGTCGATCTCCGGCCTGTGCACGGCCAGCCCCTCCCCAACGATCTGCTCGATCGTCATGCGCGGAGAAAGCGAGCCGAACGGATCCTGAAACACCACCTGCATACGCGAGTACAGCGCGCGGCGCGCGCCCGCCTTGCGTTGCTCCGAAAGCGCGATGCCGTCGATGCGGATCTCGCCCGCCGCCGCGCCCTTCAGCCCGAGCACGGTGGCCGCAAGCGTCGATTTTCCGGAGCCCGACTCACCGACGATGCCGAGCGTTTCGCCGCGCCGCAGACACAGATCCGCTTCGTGCAAGGCACGGAACGTCGAGCTGCCGAACAGCGAGCGCCAGCCCTTCGCCGCCGTGCGGTAGTCCACGGCAAGGCCCTTCACTTCGAGAATGGGCGGTGCATCCACCGCGACCGGCGCCACCTCCCGACGCGGTTCGCTACCGAGCAGGCGCTGCGTGTAGGGATGCTGCGGGCTCGAAAAGAGCTCTGCGGTCGTGTTCGTCTCGACGAGGACGCCCTTTTCCATTACCGCGACGCGCTGCGCAAAGCGCCGCACGAGGTTCAGGTCATGCGTGATGAGCAATATGGCCATGCCACGCGTCGCGGCCTCCTGCTCCTGCAGGTCGATCAGCAAATCGACGATCTGCTGGCGCACGGTCACGTCCAGCGCAGTCGTGGGCTCGTCGGCGAGCAACAGGCGCGGGCGGCACGCGAGCGCCATCGCGATCATCGCACGCTGACGCTGTCCGCCGGACAACTGGTGGGGAAAGCTGTCGATGCGGCGCTCCGGTTCGGGAATGCCGGTCCGCCGCAGCAACTCGATACCACGCTCACGCGCCGCGTCGGCGCTCAGCCCCTCGTGCAGGCGCAGGCTTTCGGCAATTTGCTTGCCGATCGTATACAGCGGATTCAGGGCGGTCATCGGCTCCTGAAAGACCATGGCGATATCGGCTCCGCGAATGCCGCGCATCTCCTGCTCGGTTTTCTGCAGCAGATCCTCGCCGTCGAACAGCATCCGCCCAGTGAACCTTGCGTGCTCGACAAGGCCGAGGATCGACAGCGCCGTCACGCTCTTGCCCGAGCCTGATTCGCCGACTAGCGCCACGCGTTCACCGCGTGCAATAGAGAGATTCAGCTCGCGCACTGCCTGTTTCTCGCCGAAGCGCACGCTGAAACGCTCGATTTCCAGCAAAGGACGATTCATTATTTACCTCCGCCGAATGCCGATCCACGCCTGCGCGTATCGAGTGCGTTACGCAGTGCATCGCCCATGAACGTGAGCAGCAGCAGCGTAATGACGAGCGCCGCGAAAGCCGAGAGCGAGATCCACCATGCCTCGAGATTGTTCTTGCCCTCTTGCAGCAGTTCTCCAAGGCTTGGGGTAGGCGGCGGCACACCGAGCCCGAGGAAGTCCAGACTGGTGAGCGAGAGAATGGCCGCACTCATCCGAAAAGGCAGGAACGTGATGACCGGCGTCAGGCTGTTGGGCAACACGTGGCGCCACATGATCTGCCAGTTCGAGAGACCCATCGTTCGCGCCGCCTTCACGTAGTCGAGCGACCGGTTGCGCAGGAACTCAGCGCGCACGTAATCGGAAAGCACCAGCCATCCAAACATCGAAAGCAGGATAAACAGCAGCCAAAGCGTAGGCTCGAAGATCGAGGCGAAGATGATGAGCAGGTAGAGGTCGGGCATCGAACTCCAGATCTCGATGAGCCGCTGCCCGATGAGATCGGTGCGTCCTCCATAGAAACCCTGCACCGCGCCCGTCAACACGCCCAATGCGACGCCGGACACCGTCAGCGCCAGGGCCATCAGCACCGAAAGCCGGAAACCGTAGAGCAACCGCGAAAGCACGTCGCGGCCGAACTGATCGGTGCCGAGCCAGTTCGTGGCCGAGGGTGCGGACGGATACGGTCGCGCCGCGAAGTAGTCGATTGTGTCGTAATGAAAATGATTGGGCGGATAGATCGCGAAATTGCCGTTCGATTCGAGGCGCTGCCGGATATACGGGTCGAGGTAGTTGGTCCTCGCCGGAAAGTCGCCACCGAAGATCGTCTCCGGATAATCCTTCACGATCGGGAAGTAGTATTGACCGTCGTAACGCACGACGAGCGGCCGGTCATTGGCGAGCACCTCGCCGAGCATGCTGATCGCAAACAGCGTGACGAAGATGACAAGGCTCCAATAGCCGAGCGGCTGTGCGCGAAAGCGCTGCCACGTACGGCGCCAGGGCGAGACCGACGGCGCGTGCGCAACGGCGGCGGTTTCAGCGGTCCAGGCGGTGGAACTGGATGCGGGGGTCGACGAGGACATAGCAGACGTCAGCAATGAGTTTGGTTACGAGGCCAATCAGCGTGAAAAGAAACAGCGAGCCCAGCACGACGGGGTAATCGCGGCGGATAACCGAGTCGTATGAGAGCTGGCCCATGCCGTCCAGTGAGAACAGCGTTTCGATCAGGAGGTTGCCGTTCAGGAAAGCGCCAATGAACGCGGCGGGAAGGCCCGTGACGAGCGGAATGGCCGCGTTGCGCAAGACGTGTTTCCACAGCACGTCGCGCTCGGGCGCGCCTTTTGCCCGCGCGGTTAGCACGTACTGGCGGCCGATCTCTTCGAGGAAGGTGTTCTTCGTGAGGATCGTGACGATCGCGAAGTTCCCGACCACCGAGGCCGTCACCGGCAGGACGATGTGCCACAGGTAGTCGAGCACCTTACCCGCGAGGCTCAGGTCCGCGAAATCATCGGACGTGAGGCCCCGCATGGGGAACACCTGCCAGAACGAGCCGCCACCGAACAGCATCAGCAGGAGCACGCCGAGCACGAAGCCCGGCACCGCATAGCCAGTGAGCACGAGCACGCTCGTCACCGTGTCGAATCGCGACCCGTTGCGCACCGCCTTGGCGATGCCGAGCGGCACGGATATCACATAAGTTAGCAGCACTGTCCACAAGCCGAGCGTGATGGAAACCGGCAGCTTCGAGCGGATCACGTTCCAGACGCTGTCGTGCTGGTAATACGACTGACCAAGATCGAACGTTGCGTAGTTCTTGAGCATGAGGAAATAGCGCGTGAGCGGAGGCTTGTCGAAGCCGAATTCCTTCTTGATCTGCTCGATCTGTTGCGGATCCACGCCCTGGCTGCCGTGATAGCCGCCACCGCCTGCGCCGGTCTCGCCGCCGCGCGTCGCATTGCCATGGCGCAGTTGCGCCATGATCTGTTCGACCGGGCCGCCGGGCACGAACTGCGTGACGACGAACGTGAGCGTGACGACGCCGATCAGTGTCGGCACCATCAGCAATAAACGTCGAAAAATGTAGGCGAACATGGTGATCCTCAGTGGGCAGCCGCTTGCGCGGTCTGGGCGACTTGCGCATTTTTCGGCTTGCGATACCAGTAGTCGACGATCCAGTCCTGGGCTCCGAACGATACGGGCACGACGGACGGATAGCCGAGCGACGTCTTGTATGCGATGCGTGCGTTGGGCGCGTAGTACTCCGTCACGAGGTAGTACTCGTTCATCAGCACACGATCCAGAGCGCGTGTGGCCGCCTCGAGATCGTCGAGCGTGTTCGCGGCCTGCACCGCTTTCACAAGCGCGTCGACGGCCGGCGAGCGCACGCCCGGATAGTTTTCCGAGCCGACCTCCGAGGCGGCCGCGCTGCCAAAGCGGCGTGCAAGCTCCGCGCCGGGGATCGTCACGGGGCTGTAGAGCCAGGTAGTCATGTCGTAATCGAAGTTGTCCAGGCGCTTCTGGTACAGCGCGCTGTCGATTTCACGCAGATGCGCGCTGATGCCGAGCGTCGCGAGGGCCTGCGTATAAGGGAGGATCACGCGGTCCATGCCCGGCTGGTCGTCGAGGATCTCGATGTTCATGGGCTCGCCCGCGGCATTGCGCAGCGCGCCGTCACGGTAATGCCAGCCGGCCTGCGCAAGCAGATCACGCGCCTCCCGCAGATTGCCGCGCAGCGAATCGGGCGGCAGCGTCGTAGGCTGCTTGATCATCGGCCCGAACACTTCCGGCGGCAGGCTCGCGCGCCACGGTTCGAGCAGCTTCAACTCTTTCTCGCCCGGCATGCCGGTCGCGCCGAACGGGCTCGCCTCGAAATAGCTGTGCAGGCGCAGGTACTGACCGTAGAACATCATGCGGTTCATCCAGTCGTAATCGAACGCGAGAGAAAGCGCGTGGCGCACGCGCACGTCCTGGAACATCGGCTTGCGCAGATTGAAGAGCATGCCCTGCATCTGTGCCGGACCGTCCGGGAAATTGGTCTGCTTGAGCATGCCGTTACGGAAGTTCTTGCCGACGTACTTGCGCGCCCATTGGGTCGCGCTGTCTTCCACGTGCACGTCGGCATCGCCGGCCTTGAACGCCTCGAGTTGCGTGTAGAGGTCGAGGTAGAGCTTGAACGTGATGCGCTCGAAGTGGTACATGCCGCGGCGCGTGGGCAGATTGACCGCCCAGTACGCGGGATTGCGGCGATACGCAATCTGCTTGTCGTTCTTGCGTTCGGCGATCAGATACGCGCCGCTCGCAATGGGCGGCTCGTTCGAAAGCTGGTCGAACGGAACGCGCGTGCCGTCGGGTTTCATCCCCCACTTCGGCGAGAAGATGGGCAAGTCGCCTGCAATGAGCGGCGCGTCACGCTCCGCGCGACGGAACTCGAACCGGATTGTCGAGGCGTTCACCACGACCGCGTTCTTGATCACCGAAAACTGCGCATTGAAGAGCGGCGAAGCCTGAGGGCTCGTGAGCGTGTCGAACGAATATTTGACGTCGGCGGCCGTTATCGGATCGCCGTTCGAGAAGCGCGCAGCCGGGTTGATATGGAACGTCGCGGAAGCCAGGTCGGGGGCGACGTCAACGCTATCGGCGATCAGCGGATATTCGGACGCCAGTTCGTCCCAGCTGCGCTGCATCAGCGTGTCGAACATCAGATTCTGGATGTCCGGCGCGGGTGCGCCTCGCACGAGGAAAGGATTCAGCGAATCGTAACTTTGGAACTCATTGTAGTTTTCGAAACTCAAGACACCGTTCGAGGGCGCATCGGGCTCCGCGTAGTCGAAATGGGTGAAGCCGGCGGGATACTTCGGCTGGTCGTACTGCGCGAGCGCCGTAGCCGCTCGTGCCGGCACCCCAGCAAGCGCACCCATACCCACTGCCATGACCAGTGCGCAAGCCGCACCCGACCAATGCGGCGACAATCGTGACAAGCTCAACTTCTTCAATCTCATCGTCTGTCTGCATGAGGACGTACACCGGCGTATGGCCGATGCACGGTTCGTTTGTCCGACGTGGCAGGGGTTTGCCGCCGTCGCTCGCCACTACAGGAAACATTCGAGGCAGGCGGCCTTGGCCGCCTGCCTCATCAACTACTCACTACGTTGCACCGATCGCTCAGAACTTGTACGTCGCTCCGATCTGCGCGAAACGGCCGATATAGTTGTACAGCGACGTGTCGTAGCCCGTCTGGTCGAGCGCGCTGCTGGCAAAGATCGGATCGAACGGAGGCGTGCGGTTGAAGATGTTGTTGATGCCGCCGTAGATCGTCCAGTGCTTGATGCCCGTGTAGGTGACCATCAGGTTGAACTGGCTATACGAACCTACCTTGTCGGCAACCGGCGTGGGCGCCGCCACCGAAAGCGTTTGCGCGTACGGGCCCGTGAACATCCACGTGAGCGCCGCATTCCAGCCGTGGTATGCCCAGTCGAGCGTCGTATTGCCCTTCCAGCGCGGGAAGCTGCCGCCGAACGGCTGCGTGATCGTGAAGTTGTTGCCCGCACCGTTGATGGGACCCGTCGACTGTCCGAGCGTGAAGTCCTTCACGTACGCCCAGTCGGCCGTCAGCGTGAACGTGCCCGCCTTCGTCGGTAACGCCTGGCGGAAGGTGCCTTCGAAGCCGTTCGTGTCGAGGTAGCCGAGGTTCTCGTACGGGAACACTTCATAAACCACCTGACCTTGCGCATTCGTCACGACCTGCGACGGCGAAGCCGCCTCGCCGATGACGTGATCGACACGGATCTTGTACCAGTCGAAGCCGAAATCGGTCGTGCGCGTCGGCGACGTCTGGAAGCCGAGGTTGATGTTGCGCGTGCGTTCCGGCTGCAGGTTCGGATTGCCCTCGGTGATCGTGGTGACCGTGCCGGTGGCCGACTGCTGGATACCGAGCGTCTGCGAGGTGCTGTTCTCGACGAACGTCGGCGCGCGGAAGCCGCGGTTATACGAGCCGTACATCGTCAGCTCCTTGACGGGCTGATAGCGCAGGGCGAAGCGCGGCGAGAACGCACCCCCGAAGTCGCTGTAGTGGTCGTACCGGCCCGACTGACTGAACGTCAGGTTGTGGATGATGGGCACGTCGATCTGGTAGTACACCGCCGCGACGTTGCGCTGGCCGTTGACGGTCTGCAGCATCGGGTTCGCCACGAGGCCCTGGGAAAACTCCGCGCCCGGGTTGATGACTTCGCTCTGGTGCAGGAACTGGGCGCCGAAGCCGACACCGATATCGCCCGTTGGCAGATGGTACAGATTCGGCGTGGCCAGCGTTGCGTCAACCGTATCGAGCTTCGAGATGCCCTGGTTGTTCGCATCCATGTACAGGCCGTTCAGGCCGTTCGGCGTCGACGACGGATTGGCGAAGTTGAACGTGCCGTTCTGGTAGATGTTATTGAGCGTCGCAGCATTGAGCTGGTTCGTGTAGGTGTTCGAAACGTTGCTCTGCGAGTGGCTATAAGCAGTCGACCAGTCCCAGTCCCCATACTTCGGCACCGTGAACGAACCGCGAATGCCCGTGGACGCCCGCCAGAAGTTCGCGTACGTCTCTTCTGCCACGGTACGCGGGAACGAATAGGTGAGCGGCGTGTCCACGCCATACGGATTGTACGGGTTGCTTGCGGGAACGACGTTGTTGAACGGCGTCAGACCGACGCCCGGAGTATAGGTGAGCGTCGGGGTTTGCGGGCTGCCGACGATGTTGTTCCAGAGACCGTCGTTCGTGGTCGTCTGGGTGTAGCTTTCCCACAGATCGGCAAAGGCAGTGGTCGTGTCGTCGACTTTGAAGTCGGCGTGGACCTTTGCGCTCGCGCGCGTCGTCTCCGGCGCGATCGACATGCCGTTGGCGGTGTTGAACGCGCACACCGTGCCGCCCAGCCCAGCAGCCGCGCCCAGGAAATTGCTGCCGGCCGGATGGACGGAGCCGCCGTATGGGCACCCGCTCAACGCCTGTGCGGTGTTGGGCCCCGTTTGCCAATAGGACGGCGCGAGCAGCGAGAGGCCGCCCGGCTTGTTCGTGAAGTCCTGCGCCGCCGTGGAATCGCGGTCGGCCAGCGTCGAGCCCGCCGAGTGATAGACGCTCGCCGATGCCGTGACGTTGAAGCGGTCCGCATTGAGGTCGCCGAAGCCCGCCAGAACGCCGAACTTCGTGGTGCCGTTGCCGCCACCGTCGCTCACCGAACTGCCGTAGCTGCCGTCGAGTTGAAGGCCGCGGAAATCATGCTTCGTGATGATGTTGACCACGCCCGCAATGGCGTCCGAGCCGTACTGCGAGACGGCGCCGGTTTTCACGATCTCGATACGATCGATGGCGTTGAGCGGGATGGTATTGAGGTCGAAGAAGCTGTCGGTGCTGTTCGAATAGAAGGCGAACGGCGCAACGCGCTGACCGTCGACGAGCACGAGGGTGTACTTCTCGCTCAAGCCGCGCAGCGCGATACCCGCCGCGCCGGCTGCGAAGTTGCCCGCCTGGCCTTCGCTCCAGCTATTGGCGGAGTTGGCCGAGACTGTGCGCAGATAGTCGGCCACGGTCGTCGCGCCGCTATTCTGAATGTCTTTCGTGGTGATCGTTTGCACCTGCTGGAAGCCCGTCTTGTCCGATTGCCGGATCAGCGAACCGGTCACTTCGAACTTCTTCAGCTGCTTGACGGTGGCTTTGTCACCCGTCGTGGCGGCTGCGCCGCCCGTGCTGTCCGCACCCGTCTGCGCGCTCGCGCCCGACTGCTGCGCGGACGCTGGCGCCGTTGCATTATCCGCTGCGATCGCCGCGCCGCCGTTGGTCACGGGCTGGCTCTGCGCGAACGCCGGTACCGCAAACGCCGCTGAAAACGCCAGTTCCGCCCAGATTATTCTTCGAATGGCAACCGCCAATGCTCTTTGTTTCACAGTTTCCCCTTCTCTCTCGTCGGTCACGTCTACTTCGTTATGCGAAGCAAGGTCTCGTGAACCCCCGCATTAGATTTGACGACGCTGTCGCATCGCGCCACTTTTTTACCTGGATTCGCCCTCCCCAGGGCTATTCCATTTACAGCCGACCACTTGCCCCCACAACTTCATGCTGCTTCACTTCCGTTACATCCACCTCTGTCGAGCCAGACCGCGCCACTTTTTAATACGCATACCTAAGCACCTGTCGAACTTTTACGCGTTTTCGAGGTTCACTCACGCGCTCACGGCTTCGACGCCACCACCACCCAGAGCTGCGCCAGATCAGCGCTGCCATCGTTGCCTTGCACCGCCTTGAAAGCCTGCACGGCTCGCGCTTTCTGCCCCGAGGCAAAGTAAGCCTCGCCAAGGCGCAGTCGTGCCAAATCCTGGTGATCGAGGCCACCCTTCGCTATGAGCGATTCCATGGTCGCGAGACCTTGCTTCGCCTGCCCCGCATACACCTGATTGAACGCCGCATCGAACGGTGCGACGGGATTGGCCGGGTCGGGCGCGGCATTGGCGCGCTTCGCGGCCAGTGCCTGCAGGCGACGTTCGCGATCGGCCCCGGCATCGCGGCCGAGCACGCCGGAGGCGAAACCCTGATCGATGATCTGCTTGCCTTCGGCCGTGGAGCCCGCAACGATCGCCAGTTGCGTCATCTCCATGTAGTCGTCGGCGCTCGTGAGCGAACCCGTCGCGCGACGCAGGCGATACGCGTCCAGATCGAGTGCGCCGAGATAGCCGGGCTTGCTGCGAATCGCGTGCAGCAGGTCATCCCAGTACGACTGCTTCGGGTGATAAGCCACGAGCTTTTCGAGCGCGCCGCGATAAGCTTCCTGGTCGTTCGCATGCTGAGCGCAGGTGCCTAGCAGTTGCAGTTGCGCCTCGTCCGGCGCATGGCCGCTGCGTACCTGGGCTTCGACGCTCGCATTGAGCAGGCGCGTCGTGCTGGCGTAGTCGCCCGAGAGATAGTACGACTCGATCAGCAGCGTGGCCATCTGCGAGTCGCTGCCGCCCGCCTTTTGGTAGCGCTGCGCGACCTTGATCGCCTGGGCATAGTTCTTCTGCTGGAAGTAGATGCCCGCGAGCGCCGCCGTGGTGCGCTGTGCGTCCTCGCCCTTGAGCTGCCCGTTCGCGAGCAGCGATTCGTACGCCTGGGCAGCCACGCCGTTCTGGCCCGCCGCCATGGCCGCTGCGCCGCGCATCTCTTCGACCATGTACGTTTCGTACGGCGACTTGTTAGGTACGGCCGCGGCCTGCGCAATCTTGTTGAGCGCGTCCTCGTAGTGGTGCGCGCGGTACAGGTTCTGCGCGTCGTTCAGCGGCTTCGCCACATCGGGACGCAGCGTGTCGGCGGCCCGCGCCGCTGTCGGAACCATGCTTAGCGTCGACAAGCCGCTCACTGCGAGCGCAAGCGCCGCCTGCCTGAATCGATAGGGAATGCTCATGGCTCTCGAATGCCTCACTGCATGTACTGTTCGTTGCCGATCAAGCCGATCTTTGTCGCGCCTTCGCGCTGCGCCGCCGCCATCACTTCCGCCACGTCCTTGTACGGCGCCAGCCGGTTCGGACGCAGGTGAATCTCCGCCTGCTCCGGTTCGGCCGCGACCTGCGCGAACTTGCGCTCCAGCGTCGCCTGATCGGGCACCGGGGTGCCGTTCCAGGTCAGGGTGCCGTCGAAGTCGATGTCGATCTGCACCACCTGCGGCTGCACGGCCGGCGGCGGCGGATTGCCCACCGGCAGGTTCATCTTCACCGCGTGCATCTGGATCGGAATGGTGATGATCAGCATGATCAGCAACACCAGCATCACGTCGATCAGCGGCGTGGTGTTGATGTCCACCATCACTTCGGGTTCGCTGCTGCCGCCGCCCGACGATACGTTCATGCCCATAACCGCCCCTTAACCGCCGCGCGCCGGCGGCTCCGTAATGAATGACACTTTCGCGATTCCCGCCCGCTCGCACGAAGTGATCACGCGCCCGATGGCCTCATAGCGCGTCGCCTGGTCGCCGCGGATATGCACTTCCGGCTGCGGCGTCTGGACGGACGCTGTCTTCAGACGTGCCAGCAGCGTCGGTGCATCGACGTGTTGCTCGTACCAGAAGAAGTCACCATCGCGATTCACCGCGATCTCGATGCTCTTCGGCTGCGTCTGCAGCGGCGTGACCGTCTGCTTCGGCAACTGGAGCTGCACCGTATGCGTCACCACCGGAATCGTGATCAGAAAGATGATCAGCAACACCAGCATCACATCGACGAGCGGCGTCGTGTTGATCGCCGAGATGACCTCGTCGTCGCCCTCGCCTCCCACGCTCATGGCCATGGCGTGCTCCTCAGTCGGCCATGACGGCGGCGCGCGGCGCGCTGCGCGCGACGCGCTTGCCGCCAGCCAGCAGCACCGTATGCAGTTGCGCGCCGAAGCCGCGGACACGCTCCATCACCGCCTTGTTGCGTCGCACGAGGAAGTTGTAGCCGAGCACCGCCGGCACAGCCACGCCCAGACCGATGGCGGTCATGATGAGCGCCTCACCGACGGGGCCCGCGACCTTGTCGATCGAAGCCTGACCTGCAATGCCGATGGCGGTCAGCGCGTGATAGATGCCCCACACCGTACCGAACAGGCCGACGAACGGCGCGGTCGAGCCCACGGTGCCGAGGAAGGCCAGACCGTCCTGCAGGCGGTTGGACACGTTGGTGATCGCGCGCTCGACCGAAACGTCGATCCACGTGTTGCGGTCGACGGCTTCGAGCAGCGCTTCGTCGTGATGCTCGCCGGCCTCGATCGCGGTTTCCGCGATGAAACGGAACGGCGAGGACTCCTCGAGCTGCTTTGCGCCTTCAGCGAGCGACGGCGCGCTCCAGAGCTGCTCGTCGGCGCTCTTCGCACGGCGGTTGGCGCGGAACTGCTCGAAGAACTTGGTGATCATGATGTACCAGCTGCCCATCGACATCACCACGAGCAGCAACAGCACGAAGCGCGCGACGAAGTCGCCGTTCTTCCAGAGCGCGCCGAGACCGTACGGGTTCGTGACCGTCTCCGAGGTGGCAGGTGCCGGGGGCGGCGCCGGCTGGTCCGCGCTCGCAGCCGGTGCCGGCGCGGCGACGGCCGCAGTGGCGGGCGCCGACGCAGCGGCCACGGGGGCGCTAGCCTGCGCGTTGGCAAGCCGCGGGGCGACAAAGGTATCGACCGTGGCTACGGCGATCAACATGCTTGCCGCGAGTGCGGCGTAGGAACGCTTTTTCATGCCTGCTCCAAATCATCCGTTGAACAACTAAAAATCCGGGTATTGACTCGCCACCCGATGACTGCAGTCCGGCGTCAGTTGAGACTGAACGAGAACGGAACCTGAACGCGTACCGGCTGGCCTTGCGAAATACAGTTGAACTTCTTGACCGCGTTGAATGCAGCGGCATCGAGGCTGTCGTCGTTGGCCGACTGCGCCACTCGCTCGTTCGTAACGTGACCTTGCGGATCCACCACGAATTCAATGAGCACGTCGCCGGTCACGCCGTTGTCCTGTGCCTCCTTCGGATAGCGGATCGACGAACGGATCTCATCCGAGTTGGGACACACGACGCCCACTTCGTGGCTCACCGGCTTCTGCGCGGGTGCGGGCGGCGCAGGCGGTGCGGGCGGCGCGGTGACAGGCGCGCTCACCACAGGTGCGGCCGTATGCGCGATCGCTTGCTGCGGCGGCGCCTGCACCGGCACTTCGGGAGGCGGCACGAAAGGCGGCGGCGGCGGCGCGAACTTCGGCGGCGGCAGTTGCACGGTAGGCAGCGGGGGCGGCGGCGGCGGTGCGACGGGCTTAATGATCTTCGTTTCGATCGGATGCTGGATGACCTGCACGACCTTGTTCGCAAGACCATTGACCAACGCGTAGATGAGCACGATGTGCAAAACGATTACTGCGCCAATTCCGCCGTAGCGGCGCACAGGATTCTGCTGCGTACGCCCGAATTCGCGCGGGCGGCCTGCTCCGCCCGACCGCGCGCCTTGAACTGGCGCTTCCACTTGCACTTTCATCACCACCTTCGCTCCCTCGGCGCAGTACGCCCAATCCTGCCGCAGAAAACCCTCGTCACGCCATGACCACAAGTCGCTCGTGACAGAAACCGACTTTATGCGAAATTACATTCGCACTACGAATTACAAAAAGTAGCCCACACGGCAATTCCTGGCCGCTCATGAATCCGCAATGCTTCTTTGCTTATCTATAATCGATAGTTGTACTAACTCAATACATTTCACGTCGCCATCAGCACGGCCGACTATCCGTCATTTGCCTTCCGCCTGGACGCCATCAGGGGTCTCGGACCGCCAGATCTATGTGTCAGTTTTGTTGAAGCGGATCGAAGATAGCAAAAAAAAATGCCGGTGAGAAAACTTTTTTTGATGGAGCAATATCATGTTTAGGTATTCGCTCTCTTATTGAGAATGCCGGCACCAACGTGGTTCAAGCGCTTCCCGGTCGATCATCGTAATGGTGCAAATATCCATTAATTACAAAATCATTATTTAATGATTTCACGTTTACAGCGTTAATTCAGGCGGCTCTGATGGCGGCACATGCGAACGTTTCGTGAGAGTGTGCAGAGCGTCGATGCGTGCCCGTACGCTTGCGGGCACGCATCGAAAGAAGGGAGATTGGCGTGCGCACCAGCAATGCCTGCTGCGGCACGAAGCACCAGCTTTCAGATAAGCGGCCTGATGTCGGCCATGGATCCTCACATCGCCCCGGACGCCGGTCCGCGAGCGACGCGACAGGCGAGCGACTATACGAACGCAGCCATCGCCTCACGCAAGCGCTGAGCGCGGTCCCGCAGGCTCTCCGCGGCGGCGGCCGATTGCCCGACCAGCGCCGCATTGTGCTGCGTCGTCTGGTCGAGCTGCGCTATGGCGAGATTGACCTCGCCGATCGAACTGGACTGCTCGCGGGTAGCGGAGCTGATTTCGTCGATCATCGACGCAACACGCGCAACGTCGGCAGTGATTCCGTCGATCGCAACACCCGCGCGATCGACCAGCCCGCTGCCTGCTTCGATTTTCTCGACGCTTTCGCCGATCAACGCCTTGATCTCCTTCGCGGACTGGGCGCAGCGCTGAGCGAGCGTGCGGACCTCGCCGGCGACCACCGCGAAGCCACGACCGGCCTCACCGGCGCGGGCAGCCTCGACTGCTGCATTCAAGGCGAGGATGTTGGTCTGAAAGGCGATGGTGTCGATCACGCCCACGATCTCGCCGATTCTGCGCCCCGACGACATGATCGTCGCCATGGTGTCGATGACGTGACGCATCGTCTCCCCGCCGCGCGTCGCCGAATGACTCGTCGCGCCGGCGATCGTGCTTGCTTGACTGGCCGTTTGCGCGTTGTTGTCGACTGTGGCCGTCATCTGCTCCATCGCCGCCGCCGTCTGCTGAAGACTCGCGGCGGCCTTCTCGCTGCGTGCGCTCAAATCGAGGCTGCCTTGCACCATTTCGTCGCTCGTCGTCTGCAAGCCCGCTATCTGCTCGCCGATGTCATCGGTGAGAGAACGCAGGTTCAAACCCGCTTGCGCGACGGCGCGGGCCAACATCCCGATCTCGTCGACACGATTGAGTCTCAAGTCCTCGCTGGGCTGCCCCGCTGCGACTCTAAGTGCCTGTCGCAGCACCTTTTCGATTGGGCGCGACACCTGCGCCTCCAGCCACCACGCTGCGAGCGACAGAATGACCAGGGTTGACGCGCCCAGGCCGGCGAGCGCGCCGCCGCGAAGCCCGAGCCCATAGCCGCTCAACGCGAGCATCGACCCCGCAGCGAGCAATGCGATATTCATTCGCGAACGCAACTGCACCGTTTGCAGTGCCGATGCCCAGCCGCACAGCCCGCTTCGCACGATGAGGCCGCGATAGAATTTGCGGCTTCCGGCTTTCCCCTCACGAAAACGCCTGTACCAGTGGTCCGCGACTTCGACATCCTTGCGATCCGGCGGCGTGCGAACAGACAGGTACCCGGCGAGCTTGCCGTGGCGCACGACCGGCGTGGCGTTGGCGCGCACCCAGTAATGGTCGCCGTTCTTGCGCCGGTTCTTGACCAGCGCGCTCCACGACATCCCCGCGCGCAGCGTCGCCCACATGTCCGCAAACGCTTCGGGCGGCATGTCGGGATGCCGCAGGATGTTGTGCGGCTCGCCGATCAATTCGCTTTTTTCGAAGCCGCTGACGGCAATGAAACTTGCATTGGCATAGCGAATGTGGCTCTGAATGTCGGTAACCGACATCAGCGTCATATCCTCCGCGAGTGCGTACTCGCGCTGTGTAACCAGACCGTTGTCACGCATGATCGAGTTCTTCTCTCTCCCTGCTATCGCGGATGTGACGCGAGTGATATCCAACCATTCTCCGGTGTGAGCCCGGCCGCCAGAACGAGTCGCATCTCCGGCGGCTCGCCTGCATTGTGGGTGCCCGAAGGACGAAACAACTTGAACGAAACTGCTGCTTTCACATAGGGGAAACCCTTCTTTCTCGAAAGCGAGGTATTGCTTTTTTATTTCTGCGATGGCCTGATAGAATTCCGCGCCCGCGCGGTGCAAAATGCATGAACGACTCGGCCACGCGGGTTCGGCAAGCTCGAAAAACTCTTTCGAAATACTAACGACGCACTCCATGCCGCGTGTCCGGCTTCGGGCGTCGGCGGATTGAGCGAATCGGTTTATGGACAATACAGTTGCGTCTCTTTCGATCTTGTCGGATCGCATCATTTACGCTTCACCCGACTTCGCGGCAAAGGCGACGTCGCGCCCTGTCATGGTTCTGGCAGTGTGTACCCGGGACGCGCTGCGGCTTGCGACGGCGCAGGAGTGCCATACGGGACGGATCCTCCTCGTTGCACCTAACGTCAGTCGCTCGATCGATGCATGCAATGCAGGGCTTTACACTATTCAGCTGGAATTGACGAACGCTTTTTCCCACCACCTGCTCAAGCACGTATTGAAGGGAAGGCAAGTCGTCGATTTATCGGGGCTGGCCGACGATCTCGTGATCGGAACCGCCGAAGCGGCGCTGGGTCAGCCACAAGACTGCGAACGCATGCGCGCCGGCTCGGAGCAGATTCTGAGCGCGCTGTTTCCTCTGGCCGCAAGAACGCACGCGATCGATGCGCGCGTCGACGCGGTCGCCTCCTGGCTTTCGACGCACGTTCCGGTGCGCACGAATCCGCCGCAACTGGCCCGCGACTGCGGATTGTCGGAGAGCCGCCTGGCGCATCTGTTCGCGTCTGCGACAGGGAGTTCGATTCGCGAATATCTGCTCTGGGTGAAAATGCGCAAAGCGGCAGAGCGCTTCTGCGCAGGGTCGACACTCACCGAAATAGCCCATGACACCGGCTTCTCCGATCTCGCGCACTTGAGCCGGACATTCAAGCGTTACTTCGGCCTCACGCCTTCGTTTCTCGCTAACCCCGCGCATGTGCGGTTGCAGATCGGCAACTGACCTGCTCGCGACGGAAGTTTCACCGCGATGCGCTGACAGGCATGCGGCGTCAAGCCGTTTCTCTCACGCGGGTAGGCCATGGCAGAATTCGCGTGCGAAACTCGAGTCGTTCGCGCGGCATACGTCTTCATACGAGAGCACGCGTAAAATCGATAGCCAAAACGCCACTTCTCGTCAGGATTGCGTATGCCAGGATCGCACGATGATCATCGCCCCCGGGTAGCGGCCGAGCGTCGCCGGCGCATGCGCATGCGGTTGCTCGAAAGCGCCATGATCGTGTTTGCACAGAAAGGCGTGGGTGCAAGCGTCATCGCCGACGTCGTCGCAGCAGCCGAGGTATCCAAGGGGTCGTTCTACAACTACTTCCGCACCAACGAGGCGCTCTTTCAAGCCCTTGCTGCCGAGTTGAGCCGGGACATCGTGAAGATGATAGAAGCGGCGATATCCAACATCGAGGACGATCCCAGTCTCAAGGTCGCCACCGCATTCCGATGCTATCTGCACCTGATACGGTCTCACGCGCTGGTTGCGCAGTTCGTCGCCGGTGCGGGCTTGCAGTTGGTGAACCGCGACAGCGGGTTGTACGACTACCTCCCTCGCCACCTCAGGGCGGGGCAAAAACGAGGTCAGTTCAATGGCGGCGCGGTGGGGACGATGATCGATGTCGTTACCGGCGCCGGCTTGATGGCGGTTCATCGCATGGTCGCGGGCGGGACGTCTCGTCGTTACCCGGAGCAAGTGGTCGGACTAGTCATGTGTGCGCTCGGCGTGACGCCGCAGGACGCCGCCAGATTGATGGCTTTCCCCCTGCCCCAATTGAGCGTTCCGCCAGATTCGCTGCTGGCCCGCGCAAAAGGCAGTGCCTTGGTGCGCGACCCTTTACAACGGGGTCCGGACCGCGCCGCCGAGTGATCGTTGTTCCGCGTCGCGCCGGGCCATGCCGCTCATTCTGTACGGGCCGTCATGATGACGGCTTCGACGGTGCGTTCGTTCCAGAAAACTCGATGGATCCTCGCCTGCAGGATTCGCAGTGCTTCGGGCTGAAGGTCATTGAACGCGAGCAGCACAGCCGGCCGGGCTCCCGTCCCTGCAATTCGCTCGATTGCCGCAAATGGCGGAAAGCCATAGTGGCTCAAAAAGCCCGCGATATCTTCGTCGGATACCGCATCCTCGATGGGTTGCAGCAAAAGCTGAGTCACGATGTCACTTCTCCCGTATAACGTCAGGCCATGATGTTCACGCCGCCGTCGACATACAGCGTCTCGCCCGACACCCTGCGTGCATACGGCGTGGCGAGGAACGCGCAGGTATAGCCGACGTCCATGATGTCGACGAGTTCGCCAAGCGGTGCGCGGTGAGCCGCCTCGTTGAGCAGCAGCCCGAAGTCCTTGAGCCCGGAAGCGGCGCGCGTCATCAGCGGACCCGGCGATATGGCGTGTACGCGAATACCTTGCGGGCCCAGTTCGTAGGCGAGGTAGCGCGCGCATGCCTCGAGCGCCGCCTTGACCGGCCCCATGACGCTGTAGTTCGGCACCACCTTGCTCGCGCCGTGATAACTCATGGTGAGCAGCGTGCCGCCCTTGTCCATGAGCGGCGCGGCCAGCGCCGCCATACGCACGAACGAGTGGCACGAAATATCCATGGCCCGCGAAAATCCCTCGCTGGAGCAGCGCAGCAGGCCGCCCTGAAGATCGTCTTTCGGCGCCCACGCAATCGAGTGCAGGACGATGTCAAGACGTCCCCACTGCTGCCCTATGCGCGAGAACACGCTCTCCAACTGGTTCGCATCGGCGACGTCCAGCGGCAGCAAGAGTTCGGCCTGCAATTCCTGCGCGAGCGGCTCGACCCACGGCCGGCTCTTCTCCGTGGCGTACGTGATAGCGAGGTCCGCGCCGAGTTCGCGGAACGCCTTCGCGCAGCCATACGCGATCGAATGCTCGTTGGCAATGCCGGTGATCAGCGCCTTCATGCCCTTGAGCAGTCCGCTCTGTTCGGTTGACATCGGCTTACTCCAGGACAGCGCGCGTATGCCGCGCGATCATCAGTTCTTCATTGGTCGGAATGACCCACACCGGCACGCGGCTCGATGCGGCGCTCACGAGCGGACCACCATCGAGATTCGCGGTCGCATTCAGCTCGGTGCCAAGCCACTGCGCGCGCCGCACCACGCCCTCGCGGATGGCCGCTGCGTGCTCACCGATGCCACCGGTAAAGACCACCGCGTCCAGCCCTTCCATTGCCGCAGCAAGGGAGCCGAGTTCGCGGCAGATTCGGTACACGTAGAGGTCGATCGCGAAGCGGGCCCGAGGATCGGCGCTTTGCAGCAGCGTGCGCATGTCCCCGGAAATGCCCGATACGCCGAGCAGTCCGGAATGGTGATAAAGAAGGTCTTCGACGGCGCGCGCATCCATGCCGCGCTCTTCCATCAGGTACAGCAGGACACCGGGATCGAGATTGCCGCAGCGCGTGCCCATGGGCAGTCCGTCGACGGCCGTGAAGCCCATCGTGCTGGCCACGCTCTTGCCCGCCACGAGCGCGCACATGCTCGCGCCGTTGCCGAGGTGCGCCACCACGGTGCGCCCGGCCGCTGCCGCCGGCGCAACGTCGGGCAGCACGCTCGCGATGTATTCGTACGACAGCCCGTGGAAGCCATAGCGGCGCACGCCCAGGTCCGTAATGGCGGCCGGCAGTGCAAATGCCTGCGCCACGTCGGGCTGGGTACGATGAAACGCCGTGTCGAAGCAGACGACCTGCGGCACTTCCGGATGCATCTGTTCGATCAGGCGTACCGGCTTGAGATTGTGCGGCTGATGCAACGGCGCTAGCGGTGCCAGCTTTTCCAGTTCGTCGATGACACCGGGCGTCACGAGGACGGGACCGTCGAAACGCTGCCCGCCGTGGACCACACGGTGACCGACGGCCGCGAGCGTGTGCCCTTCGCGGTGCTCGCTCAGGAATACGGCGATCTGCTCCAGCCCGTGGCGATGGTCCAGTTCCTCGCTCGCGGTCCACTCTTTCTTGTAGCGCACGCCGTGGTGGTCCAGTGCCTCGAACCGGGCATGGTCGGTATACAACCCATCCACCTGACCGTGTACGACGAGATCAAGCGCCGCCCCACGCTCTTCGAACGTGGAGAACTTGATACTCGATGAACCGGCATTCACGACGAGAATCACGTCTGCCATGGCATCAACCCTCGATATGTC
Source organism: Paraburkholderia mimosarum LMG 23256 = NBRC 106338 (assembly GCF_000739815.1). GTDB lineage: Bacteria > Pseudomonadota > Gammaproteobacteria > Burkholderiales > Burkholderiaceae > Paraburkholderia > Paraburkholderia mimosarum. The sequence goes on along the minus strand of NZ_BBJJ01000013.1, from coordinate 102,496 downwards.
CGGCCGCCAGCCGCGCACGCGCGACGAGCATCGCCACCGCGCACGAGGCGAGGCGGGTCATGACCGAATCGGCCCGGCTCGTGAGGATCACGGGCACGCGTGCGCCCAGCACGATGCCCGCCGCGTCGGCGCCCGCGAGGAACGACAGGCTTTTGGCCAGCATGTTGCCCGCCTCGAGGTCGGGGACCATGAGCACGTTGGCGCGGCCCGCCACCGGCGAATCGAGGTGCTTGATGCGTGCGGCCTCGGGATCGATGGCGTTATCGAGCGCGAGCGGACCATCGACGAGCGCGCCCGTCACCTGCCTGCGATCCACCATCTTGCACAGCGCAGCGGCTTCGAGCGTCGAGGGCACTTTCGGGTTCACGGTCTCCATGGCCGAAAGGATGGCCACCCGCACCTCCGGAAACCCGAGCGCATGACCCAGATCGATCGCGTTCTGTAGGATGTCGATCTTCTCTTCGAGCGTCGGCGCGATGTTGACGGCCGCGTCGGTGATGATGAGCGGATCGGCGTGGGACGGCACGTCCATCACGAAGCAGTGACTGATACGGCGGGCGGTACGCAGCCCGGCGTCGCGGCGCACGACCGCTGCCATCAGTTCGTCCGTATGGAGGCTGCCCTTCATGAGCGCCTGCGCCTTGCCTTCGCGCACGAGCTGAACGGCCTGGGCCGCAGATGCTTCACTGAACGGCGCATCGACGATCGGATAGTCGGCGATGGAGAGGCCGCATTCCGATGCGACCGACAGGATGCGCTCGCGCGGACCGACGAGCGTGGGCGCGATGAGCCCCTGCCGCGCAGCGTCTATCGCGCTCTCTAGCGAACTGGCATCGCAGGGGTGGGCCACCGCGACGGGCAGCGGTGGCAGCGCCTGGCATTCAGCGATGAGACGGCGGTATTTGATGTGGGTGGATTCCATGGAAGCTCTGCTCGCGAACGGTTGGTAGGCGCTCAGGCCGCCGAGGCCTTGACGCGCGGCGTGCGCGGCTTGCGGGAGGGCGTTGCCACCGCCGCAGGCGCGCCGAGCACCGCACGGATCGCCTGCATCGCCTGTTGCTGCTGCTCCGTCGGCTCGATGGCAAGCACGCGCCGGTCGGCCAGCAGCTTGTCGAGCAAGGTCAGCAACCGGTCGCGGTCTTCGGGAATCGCGAGCAGGTCGGGCAGCGTTTCCATTGCGCGCTGCGGCTCGAACGTCGCAATGAGCTCCTGCTCGCCGCGAATGCGGCGCCACTCCGCGGGCGGCAGCACGGGCAGGTAATCGGCATATTCCTCCGCCAGTTCGCGAACCGTCTCGATGCGCGAGAGCGGCAGCGGCTGCCCCTTGGGCGCAAGCAGAAACGCGGTGCGTGCGACTGCCTCGTCGTAGCCGCCCTGGCTGATCGTGGCCAGCGCTTCCCGAACGAACGGCAGGCTGCGCGGGTCGGCGCTCGTCGCGGCAGCTTCGCCGTGCTCCTGCGGATGACCGAAGTGGTGCAGCCCGAGAAGATTCGCGTACACCGAGAAAAACAGCGCCTCGACGCCCGCATCGCGTACCGCTCGGTAGTGATCGAGCGAAGCACTGAGCAGCTCGGAGCCGCGCCGCTCGACCTCGCGCCACGGTTCGATGTCGTCCGCTTGCGCACGGCTCGCCCTGACCGCGTCGGCGAAAGGAGCCAGCGCGGCGAGCCACGGATTCAGGTCCGAGAATGCCCAGCGCTCGAAACGCAGCGGATGGAAATCGCGCAGGAGCCGTGCGGTCGCCTCGTTCGAGGCCCACTGAACAAACGGTTGGGCGAACAGTTCATAGGCCCGCTGATTGAACTCCGACACCGCGGCCACGGCTTCGAACGGCTTTTCGTCCTGGCGTTGAAAAGACGGATTGAAATGCTCGACGGCTTCCTCGAGCCGATACTCCTTGAGCGAGACGTCGTATTCGATCTTGCCGTCCGGGCCCTTCACGTCCTTGATCGACATGCCGTAGAGGCCCGGCGCGAGCGTCTCGATCGTCTCCAGCACGTTGAATATCTGCGTGTATTCCTTCTTCGCCACCTTGCCCGAAACGAAGACGCCGAGATGGCCGACATCGCCGTGCGTCAACGCGACGATCACCTGACCGCGCGCCTTGATCTCTTCCGTGCTGCCGTAGAGATCGGCGACCCAGTTGAACGCCTGCTGTACCGGCGTGATGTTGTCGCCCATCGAAGCAAACAGGATGATGGGGACGCGGATGTCGCGCAGGTCGAACGACTTGCCGGACGGACCCCGCACCTGCCCCGACCACAACCGGTTGCCGACGAAGAGGTTATGGGTGATCCACTCGATCTCTTCCCGGTTCATCAGGTAGTAGCTGCCCCACCACCGCTCGAACTCGATAAAACGCGCCGGCTCCGTTTCGATATTGGCGAACACGTGATAGTACTTGTCCCACCACGTGTTCGCGGGGTTCAGATACTCGAAGTTGCTGACGAGGTTCGCGCCATCGAACTTGCCGTTGCCGAGATCCGCAGCTAAAGAGGAAAGCCAGGTGCCGCCCAGCATCCCCCCCGCGTAACGCATCGGATTGGGCGCCTCGCCCTCGTTCCATGCCCCGCTCCAGTAAGACATCGGAGCGCCGTTGACGACGACGGGGCCGGTATCTTCGGGGGAGGAACTGGCGAGCATCATCGCGGCCCAGCCGCCCTGGCAGTTGCCGACCACCGCGGGCTTCGGGCTGTCCGGATGCAGTTCGCGCACCTTGCGCACGAACTGCTGCTCGGCTGCGCACACGTCGAGCAGCGTCTGCCCGGGTTCGGGCTCGCGGAAGAACGCGACGAAATAGACGGGGTGTCCTCCGCGCAGCGCAACGCCGACCTGCGAATCGTCCTTGAAGCCGCCGATGCCCGGACCGTGCCCGGCCCGCGGATCGATGATCAGATAAGGGCGCTTCTTCACGTCGATCTCGACACCTTCCGGTGCCTTGATCGCCAACAGCACGTAATTGACCGGACGCTCGAACTGCCTCGCGTCGAGCACCACGTCGTAGTCGAAGTGCAATGCCGGCTTGAATCCCTGGCCGCTGCGCTCGATGAACTCGTTGCCGCGTTGGCGCAAGGTGTCCCAGAACAAGACCGAGCGCTGCGCGACATCGACTGCGTAGCGCCACGCAGTCGAGGCATCGAACTGCTCAGGGTGCAGAACGGGTCCACTGTCACCGCTTATCGCTTCGCGCGCTCTCGCCCCGAAACGTTCCTGCCCCTCGCTCAGGCGCTTTCGAAGCAGTTCGAAAATCTTCAACGCAATCTCGTTGTTTCGGGTCAGCTGTGTCACCGGATCCATCTGCGGATCTCCTTAAAGGAAGCGATGTAACCTGGGGCCGTGCGCTCGCCATTGCGTGAAGCGCAGGAAGGAACGCCTGATGCCGCGGCACCATGCAAGTGCCGCATGTCATTCCGACCATTTAGTCATTATGACCATGGAGGAATTATATGGCGATGACGATGAAAAAAAGATTAACGACCGCACCCGCGTCGCTTCGACGCAGTATGGGAAATGCGAGCCCGTTCTAATGAGCAGGAAAATGGGGCACGCACGCAGGAGATATCAGCGCGGCGTCCGTCTCGCAGCGCTCGCTCCGGCTGGTGATATTTCGGTATGCAAATTATAGAAAGGTGCGCGCAAGCTGGATTCGGTATCGGATCTGCGATGTCGTGCAGTCGACAGGGTGCGGACTTCGCTGCCTGTGGAGGTCAGGCGTGGCGAGCACGCGGGCCGCCATCAATCACTCGCCGCTCAACGCGGCGATCAGCCTCTCTCGTGCGGCCCGATATTCCGGTCCGCTTATACCGTGGCGCATTGCCGCGTCCAGAAGCGATGTCTGCAACGCTGCACTGATTGAACTGAATGGCAAAACCGGCCGGCGAGTCGTCGCAAATTCATAGACACGCGATTGAGCGGGCCCAAACAGCAAATGCAAATGGGAATCCCAGATCAGCAGCTTCGCCAGCCTCGCGAAACGCCCTGAGGGATCTGCCGGGCCGGCCGGCCGGTAGGCATCGGCATGGATTCGCATCCAGTCCGTGAACTGTGCCGCCGGCATCGGGCGTGCAATCGCATAGCCCTGAACGGCGTCGGCCCCCAGCAGTGCAACGGCATCGATCAGGTCCGCCGATTCGACGCCTTCCACCACCACGCTCTTGCCGAGCGCATGACACAGGTTGGTCAACTGATAGATCGAACTCAGCACGTCGACGGGCGTTCGCTCGATGCCCAGCAACAGACTGCGGTCAAGCTTGATCACATCGAACGGCAACTTGCACAGACGGTCCAGCCCGCTGTGGCCCGACCCCAGATCGTCTTCGGCAAGTCTGACGCCCAGCGCGCGGAACTTCTCCAGGCCCCGCTGGCCTCCATCGTCCGGAACGGCATCCGATGTCTCCAGCACCTCCAGCATCAGGCGCTGCGGGTGGCAACCCTGTTGGCGCAGCGCCTCGCGGGTAATTTCGTAATAGCGCGAATCGCTGAGCGCATCGGCCGGCAGGTTGACGGACACCTGAACGTCGATCCCTTCGCGCAACCAGCGATTCTGCTGGTCCAGGACCTGATGCAGCCCCTGAGCGTAGACCACAACGAAATCTTCACGCGAAAGGCTCGGAAAAAAACTGCCCGGGGCAAGGAGTTCGCCCCCGTCGCGCAAGCGGACCAGCGCTTCGGCCCGAGCGACGCTGCCCGAAACCAGATCCCTGATCGGCTGATAGTGCATTTCGAGCGCAGACGTCCCGATCAGGCTCGCCCAGCGCTGGCGTGTCGACCAGGGAAGCGCCTGTTCGACGCGCGGCCGCCAGCCTTCCAGGCGCACGACGGCAAATGTCAGCAGTGCCTGAAGCTGCCTCACGAAGGCGGTCTGCTCGGGCGATGAATAGCCGCCGGGCAATTCGCTGTACAAGGTCAGAATCGTGCCCGGCGTTTGATTCGGCGGACACAGCGGAATCGCCACGCTCGAACGGATCGAGTAGCGCTTCGCGGCAGCACGCCAAGGCTCCACGCGCTGATCCGTTTCGAAGTTGATGCAGCGTTCGACCCGCCCGGTCGTCCACGCCCGCCCCGTCGGTCCCTGGCCGAGCGCGATGCCGCCGTTCGTGATCTGGCTGGAAGCCGAAGCCTCCAGATCCGCGAGATAGGCCTGCAGCGGCACGCCGCAAACGGCTTCGAAGCGGAAGTGGCCGCCGATGTCCGGACGTCCAAACGAACAGCCGACGCAGCCATCCAGCGCACCGATGATGGACGCGGCCTTGCCGATCAGTTCGGCGTGGCTCCTCGCGCTCCACGCCAGCTCGGTAATACGGCGCAGCACGTCCTGCGAGGTTTCCCACACCATGCGCGACGCTTCGATCTGCCAGGTCAGATCGCGGCTCAACCGTCTGGAGAGCGTCGCCAGCGACGCTTGATGCGCGGCCGCGTCGACACGCCGCATGAGCAGCGAAAGCAGCACCTCATGACTGTGCGACAGATCCCGTCGGCTCAGCCCGAAGACGGCGTGGATGCGCCCCAGCTTCAGGCAGGCGGCGCGATGCCGGGCGAGACGCAGATTCGGCGAAACCAGCATCACCAGGTTCCCGATGTGCTGCTGCTTCAGGCGAGACCGCTCCTGCCCGGACAGACTTCGCATCGTCTCCCCTGCGTCGGCGAGCGTACAGAGATGCTCGTGGAATGCCTCGACGAGCGTGCCAATGCCGGGTTTCAGCGCAACGGTGAGCGCCGTCATGAGCGGCGCCAGGTCGTCGCCATAGAGATGGGAGACGTCCTCGGGTTCGCCGGCGCCAGCGACTTCCGGATTCACGGTTCGCGGTGTCGAGGCCGGTGACCCCTGTGGACCATCGGTCTGCCGCGGGCCTACCACCCGGTTTCGTCCCGTGCGCTTGGCCTCATAGAGGCACCGATCCGCCCGCTCGATCAGCTTCTCGAAAGAATCGTCGGGATGGCCGTCGAAGACCGCTATGCCGACACTGATGGTCAAGCCATCCCACGGGTGCGCAAGATCGTCGGATTGCCCGCTTTCGACGGCCTGCCGGATCGATTCCGCGACCTCGATGGCCTCCACGTGACCGGCCCCCTGGAGCACCACGCAGAATTCCTCGCCGCCATAGCGACCGGCAATATCTCCGGGCCTCGCCACACCCTCGGCTATGTGGCTCGCGATCAGGCGCAACGCCCGGTCGCCGACCGGATGTCCGTGGGTGTCGTTGTACTGTTTGAAGTGGTCGACGTCGAGCATCAGAACGGCGACGCTCGAACCCGCCATCCTGGCCTCGGCGACGATGCGCGACGCCTCGCGTTCGAGCATGCCACGGTTCGGCAGCGTGGTCAGCGTGTCGAAATTAGCGAGACGTTGCAGGCTGTCGTGGGTTTCCTCGTATTCGAACGCCAGCGTACACAGGCGCAGACACACTTCAGCGAGCTTCGCATGGAAGCCGTTCGGCTCGCAGGGCTCGCGGAAATAGAATGCGAGGCTACCGAGTACGCGTCCGTTTCGATGTTTGATCGGGTGGGACCAGCATGCCCGCAAACCCAGTGGTTTCACCAGGTGCTTCAGGGTGCGCCACTTCGGGTCCTCTTCAATGTCGCGTGTCAGGACTGCGTCGCCATAGAACATGGCCGACCCGCAGCTTCCGACGTCGGGTCCGATCGGCACGCCGTTTACGGCTTCGTCGTAGCTGAGCGGCAAGCCCGGCGCCGCCAGCGGACGGCACCGCGTGCCGTCCAGCCTCAGTGCGGAGACGACAAGCTCAGGCGCGATGCGCTGCACTTCGCTGCACAGCGCGTACATCGTGTCGGCGAGCGGTAGGTTGCCCGTCATGGCAGTCAGCATGACGTCCTGCAACGCCAGCAGCGTCAACTCCACTTCGCCGGTCTCCCTGGATCTTTGCCGCTCATCATGCCGCGCAAACTGTCTGGATCAACGGGATCGTCAATCGCTTTGCCGATCTTTTTCGGATCGCTGGTCCCGGTTCGGTTCGTGAGGAACCGCCTTCTATCCGGCCGATAATGCCAGTGACGGCGCCTCGCCGACCCGCGAACCAGAGGGTCGACATTCCGTATTTAACGGCCGCTGCCTAGGTTTCTTTAGCAGGTTGCGGTTATGCCTTCCCGCGGAAGTGGCGCACTTTTCGAGCAAACAAAAAAAGCGCGCCGGTGGATAAACCGGCGCGCTCGATAAGGCCACCCTGCAAGCACACGGGAGGTTTGGAAAATCACGTCGACGCCAGTGGACGTCTGTCTTGATTCGTATTTTCCGCCCCTCCGGAAACGACCTTAGAACCGATGGCGCATGCCGACCGTTACAGCGACCTGGCTCTGCGTTGTCGATGCGGGCAGCAGCCCAGCGATGCTGGCCGTGTTTGCAATGGCGACAGTACCGTTATTGAAGACATCGCCCGAAGCGTGCTGATAGGCCCCTGCCAGGTAGACGTCCGACCGCTTGCTAAGCGAGTAGTCCGCGGCGAGGACCGCCGAGTGCCACTTCGGATCGCTCGAAGACGTTCCCGCGCCCGTCGTCTTGCCGTAGGTGTAGGTATAGGTGCCGATGACAGCCAGCGCCGGCGTGAGGCCATACGTGCCATTGACTTCGATGTTGTCGAAGCGCGCGTTCAGGCCGTTAATGCCGCCCTCCGTGGCGCCCTGAATGCGGGTATGCGTCCAGAGCACGCCTGCGGTGCCCGGACCGAACGCGTAGTTCGCGCCGACGCCGAACGTACGCTTGACGTTGCCGCCCAACGGCACCGTGGCCGCGGCGCTTGCATTGGCAGCGGCGTTGGTGTCGGTATTCGTCTGGTCATAGGCCGCGGCGACCGTCAGCGGTCCCGCCGCGTAGCCGGCGCCAACGCTCCAGGCACGGCCATTGGCGAACTGCCCCGGCGCGTTGCTGAAGCCGTACAGGCCGCCGAAGTGGAAGCCGGCATAGTTCGCGCTTTCATACTTGACCGTATTGTTGATCGAGTATTGCGCGCCGATATTGTCGTTGTTCAGCGGGTGAGCTGCGAGATTGACCACCCCTGCCTGACCAGCCAGCGAAAGCGGCGAGAGGTAATCAACTACGGAATCATATTGCTTGCCGAGGGTAACCGTACCGTATTTGTCGCTCTGGACGCCGACATAAGCCTGACGGTTGAACATCGAGCCGGTGCTGTTGAATTTGCCGTTCGACATATCGAAACCGGATTCCAGCTTGAAGATCGCCTTCAGGCCGCCGCCGAGGTCTTCAGCGCCCTTCAAACCGAAATAGGTGTTCGAGATCAGGCTGCTCGACTGAAGCCAGGCGCTGTGGCCGCCAGCGTTATTGACATACGCGATACCGGCATCCAGCGACCCATAGAGGGTAACGCTGCTCTGGGCATGTGCCGCGGCGCTGAATGCGCCAAGTGCAGCAGCCGCAATCAAGGCCTTGTTGAGATTTACTTTCATCATGCACGTTCCTTTTCTGGGGCATCCACTCATTTACAGAGCGCAAAAAGCAAGCTAAAGCGCGCTAGCTCTGACGGCACGAAATATATCCCCACTTCGCTGCACCCATAGTTGTAATCACACAACTCATCGCCTCAAATCCGTTTTGTATTGAGCAAACGCAATTATCTTTTTGGGATGCCGAGGCAATTGGTCGCGAAACATCGATTCGTCATTGACGATTCGGACTTTGAACAGGGCGTTGCCGATTGCTGCTGGGCGTATCATCGAAAGAAGAACTGGGCTTATAGTGAATCAAAATGCCGCAGGTTGGCACGAGATTCCCGGTCAACCCTGAACGGCGCATGACCGTTGCTTTCGGCAACGCGAACGCGCCTCTGCTCCGTTCGCGTGGGCGTAACAATATATCCGTTGAGGATTTGCGATGAAACTTATGGTGCGACAAGCTGCCGCAGCAGCTGTGTTTTTTGCTCTTGGTCACGCTGCTTTCGCGCAAGCACCGGCAACGGTGGAGTTGGAGAATCTGACATGGACGGAACTGCGCGACCAGATTCACGCGGGCAAGACCACGATCATCATCCCGATCGGCGGCACCGAGCAGAGTGGACCCTATGTCGCGCTCGGGAAGCACAACGTCCGCGTTAAGGTGCTCTCCGAGCGCGTTGCGCAAGGGCTCGGCAACGCGATCGTCGCGCCCGTCATCGCCTATGTGCCCGAGGGCAGCTACGCGCCGCCCACCTCGCATATGCGATTCCCCGGCACGATCACCGTGACCGACGATGTGTTCGAGAAGACGCTGATGTCGGCGGCCAACAGCTTCAAGATTCATGGCTTCAAGAACATCGTTTTTCTCGGCGATCACGGCGGCTACGAGAAGGACATCCGTCATGTCGTCGCCCAGTTGAATTCGGCATGGGCAGGCTCGGGCGTGCGCGCATTCGTGCCGTCGGAGTACTACGGCACGAGCTCGGATGGCTACGCGCAAATCCTTCGACAGCACGGCGTGCCGGACAACGAAATCGGCACGCACGCCGGCCTTGCGGATACGTCGCTTCTTCTTGCCGTCGCACCTCAGATGGTGAGGAGCGAAAGCTTGCGCAACGCGCCACAGCCGGGCGCCGCGGACGGTGTGTATGGCGGCGATCCGCGGCATTCGAGCGTCGAGCTGGGCAAGCTCGGCACCGATGCAATCGTCTCGCGCACCATCGAGAGCATCAGGAAGGAAACCGGCGCCCATTAGCACCATTAGCCGCCCATTGAGCGAATGCGATCACCACCGCTACCGATCCGCTCATTCGAGCCATCCAGCATTCAATAAGGAAACCTGTCATGCAATTGAATTTGCGGCACTTCGCGGGCATCGCGTCCGCCATATTCGTCGCACTTGGTGGTCACTCCGCAAGCGCGTCGGCGGCTCCGGCCGTGACCACCGTGCAGGGCATGCCGCCCGTGGTCAATCCGGATAATCTGTATAGCGAAGCAACGGCCGGCCACATGAGTCCCGCGGTCTCGGGCGCGCTTTCGCGTGTGTACGTGCCGAACCTGCGTTCGAAGGATGTCTATGTGATCGACCCGACCACCTACAAAGTCGTCGACCGGTTCCCCGTTGGGTACAGTCCACAACACATCGTGCCGTCCTGGGATCTCCAGACGCTATGGGTCGCGAACAATGCGGAGGGCCGCACCAACGGCAGCCTGACGCCGATCGACCCGAAAACCGGCAAGCCGGGTAAGGAAGTCATGGTGGACGATCCGTACAACATGTACTTCACGCCCGACGGCAAGGAAGCCATCGTGGTGGCCGAAGCCCATGCGCGGCTGGACTTCCGCGATGCGCACACGATGGCGCTGAAATCCAGCCTCGATGTACCGCAATGCAAGGGCATCAATCACGCCGATTTTTCGATCGACGGAAAATACGCGATCTTCACCTGCGAATTCGGCGGCCAGCTCGCCAAGATCGACCTGGTCAATCGCAAGGTGGCCGGCTATCTGGAACTCAACAAGAAAGGCATGCCGCAGGACATCCGCATCTCGCCGGACGGTAAGGTGTTCTATGTGGCCGACATGATGGCCGACGGTGTATTTCTCGTCGACGGCGATAGCTTCCAGAAGATCGGGTTCATCCCTACGGGCGTCGGCGCGCACGGGCTCTATACGAGCCGCGACGGCACGAAGCTGTATGTCGCCAATCGCGGCTCGAACGAAATTCATGGGTCGCGCCATGGCAAGGGCAGCGTGTCGGTGATCGACTTCGCGACGCGCAAGGTGCTCGTCACCTGGCCGATCCCGGGCGGCGGCAGTCCCGACATGGGTAACGTGAGCGCCGACGGGAAAACGCTGTGGCTGTCCGGACGCTTCGACGACGCCGTTTATGCGATCGATACGACGACGGGTGCCGTCAAATCGATTCCCGTGGGGATGGAGCCGCACGGACTGACCGTGTGGCCGCAGCCCGGCCGCTATTCGCTCGGCCACACCGGAAACACGCGGTAGTCGTTGTCTGGTGTCATCTTCCGGGTTGGGGAAGCTCAGAGTGGTATGGCTCGAGCTTCCGGATCGCCTGCCGATGCGCATGACCGATGCGCTCGCACCCAGCGCGCGAAGTCGCGAGGCGCGAGCGCCCGCGAGAACAGAAACCCTTGATAAAGATGGCAGCCGTGCGCGGCCAGAAAGTCGCGCTGCGCATGTGTTTCAACCCCTTCCGCAGTCACAGTCAGCTTCAGGATCTTGCCGATGTGGATCAGCGTTTGCGCCAGCGATTCCGACATTGCGTCCCGCCCGATGCCTTGAACGAAGCTTTTGTCGATTTTCAGTTCTTTCACAGGGAACCGGTGAAGGTAGCTCAGAGACGAGTAGCCGGTGCCGAAATCGTCGATCGACAGCGCGATGCCCATGGCATGGAGGGCATCGAGCGATTTGCGAATGTCGGCGACTGATTCATCGAACAGGACGCGCTCGGTCATTTCGAGCGTCAGGTCCGAAGCAACCAGACCATGAGACCGAAGCGTAGCGTTGACCAAGCCCGGGTAGTCCGGACGCTTGAAGTCGGCGGCGCAAACGTTCACCGAGATGTTGGGTACGTCTAGACCCTCGGCTCGCCACTGCGCAAGTTGCCTGCAGGCCTCACCCATCACCCAGGCATCCATCTCCGCGATCAGTCCGCTTTCCTCCGCGATGACGATGAAGCGATCCGGCGCAATGACGCCCTGCCCGCCGTTGTCCCATCGCACGAGCGCCTCGACACCACATAGCGCCCCTATGGCATCGGTCTTGGGCTGATACGCCACGCTCAGGGCGTTGCTTCGCAATGCCTGCTGCAACGCAATTTCGAGTTCGAGTTGCTCCTTCGCCTGACGCTCGTAGTCGGGCGCATAGAACCGCACCTGGTTGCGACCCGCGCGCTTGGCCTGATACATCGCCAGGTCCGCGTTACGCAGCAGGGTATCGGGTTCTTCCCCGTCGTGCGGGCAGAGCGCAATCCCGATGCTGGCGCTGATCGTGATGCGGGTGTCCTGCCCGGAGTTGATGAGTATGGGTTGGGAGACGGCGTGCAGAATTCGCGCCGCAACATGTTTGGCCTTCAGCACGTCGCAGTCCTGCACAACGGCGAGAAACTCGTCTCCGCCAAGGCGGCCGATCAGATCGTCGGGCTGGATCTCCTTTCGCAGGCGCCGTGCAATTTCACTCAATACCTCATCGCCGACTGCATGGCCCTGCGTGTCGTTGACGCGCTTGAACCGGTCAAGATCGATGAATAGTACCGCGAGCGTCGATCCGTTCCGGCTGGTGTCCGTCAAAATCCGGAGCGCCTCTCTTTGAAGCTGAGCCCGGTTGGGCAGGCCCGTCAGCGAATCGAACCACGCAAGTCGCTGCAAGCGGCGCTCCACGGCCAATCTCTTGCGCAATTGTGTGCCGAACATCAGCGAGAGCAGGATGAGAAGCGCATCGAGAACGATGCTCGCGATACCGATTGCGATCGCACGTTTGCGCCATCCAGCGAAGATGTCGTCTGTCGCAAGGCCCACGACGACGATGAGCGGATAGCTTCCAACCCGCCGGAAAGTGTAGAGGCGCTCGACATGGTCAAGCACGGCTATATCGACGTAGGTACCGTGATCGGATTGCACGAGCGGCTGGAACGAGTGGCCGCTCGCGAGGGACTTGCCGATGTCACTCTCGTGAAACGGTTGGCGCATGAGGACCGTGCCGTCCGTACGCAGTAACGTAATCGTGTCGTGCCGACCAAGGATCGAGTCTTCGAAAAGCTGCCGGAAAAAGCTCAGTCGCAGCGTGCCAGCGACGATACCCGAAAATTGGCCGTCCTTGTCTTCGAGCCGCCGGCTCATCGCGATCACCGGCTGTTCGGAATCCGCGCTGTAAGGCACGAAAGGCGCACTGACGTAAAGGCCGGCATCCGTCTGCTGCCGCTGAATCCGGAAGTAATCGCGGGCGCTGACATTGATCTTTCGCGGCGAAATCGAACGCGAGTCGAGTACGAGATTGCCCGTTGCGTCCGTCGCAAACATGGCACCCAATTCCCTCGAATCGGTGAAAGAGCTGAACGCGACGAGCTGGCGGACCTCAGGGGGAAGCCGGACGATGCCAGGGGTCTCGGTGCTTGTCGCAACGTCGCGCATGGCAAGCTGATACATGTCGAGATTGCGCTCGATCTCCTTTTGCAGCGAAATCACGAGGTTCTGGGCAGCATCGCGCGCCTGCGCCATCGCGTCGAGCCGCATTTCGTAAAGCGAGGCGACCGTCACTCCCGTGGTCGCGAGCGTGATTCCAATCCCGGCATAGACAAACGGCTTCGGCCTGGCAAAAAGCGAGCTTAGAAATCGAATCATGGTCCTTCGAAATGCCTGGAAAATCCCGGCGCGAAAGACCAGGGCCTTTATTGCCTCGGTCTGCGCGGGCCCGCTTGATTGTACGAGACCGGACAAGCCGGAAGATGTACGGCAGAACACGCGAATGACATGCCTTGACCCAACTCACCTGGAAGACGCGTCCGTCGATATATCGGCCAGACGGGTCAGAAACTTTACCCTCATCGGAAGGCACCGTCTCTTGATTTGGCAGACGTTCTGTGGAGCTGATTTGAGACCGTGGGTTCGACCACGGCATTGGGGGTATCGCTTTGCGACGGTGTCGGCGTCGCCGGTTGCCAACGCCGCGTTGCACCGGTCGAACAGCGCCGTGATTTCGGCTTTCCGCGAATTGGCCGGCGCCACGGCGATCTCATGATTCATCGATGATGCCGGACTGACACAGGGGGAAGGCCGATCTCGAAACTTGCCCGGTGTGCCGCCGCAAGTCCGCATGAGCCGACTCACGCTGTGCCGCCATACGCTTGACCGCTCTATCTACGACTGCGTGCCGTTCTCGAAAGCCGTAGACTTCGTCGGTCTTACCCTAACCCACGTCCGGACAACGGAGGCAGCACATGGGTCATAAACAAGACCAACCCCCTTCCTCGCAGCTGGCCCCGGCATCTTCCGTCCCGGCCGATTCTGCAGCCGACGCGGCGTGAGTCGTCGTCGGGCGGGGGGCAGTGCCCATGCCCAGTTCGAAAAACTCCGCGGTATGGTCGATGAATGCCCGGACCTTTGCGGGCAACAGCGCACGCCCGATATAGGCCAGTCGGACTTCCGCCGCCGTGTCGACGATCTCGAAGTTTTCCAGCAGACGCACGAGCCGGCCAGCCTTGATGTCCTGTTCCACGATCGCGAAGGGAAGCAAGCCCACGCCGAATCCCTCGAGGATGATGTCGCGGTTGAATAGCGGGTTATTCGAGGCAATTTCGTACTTGATTGGCACTGCGACGTTTTCCCGCTCAATCCGGAAGGTAAGCGCCGGCTTGTGCATCGAGGGGGGCACCGTGACAAACACATGATCGGCCAGGTCGGCTGGATGCCGCGGCGGCGCGCGCCTCGCCAGGTATGCCTGCGTTGTGACGACGACCAGTGGCAACCGCTGGAGAAGGCGCGTCACAGCCAGATCCGTCGCCAGCATGAACGGCAGCACGATGCCCAGGTCGTATCCGTCGGCCGTCAGGTCGACAGAGCGCTCGGTCAAGGTGATATCCAGAGTGATATTCGGATGTTTTCGCTTGAACGAGGCAATCAACGGTGCAAGCCATGTCAACGCAGTTGTAGTGTGCGCGACCACGCGTAATACACCCGCCGGTATTCGTCCTTGACCTGCGGCGCTCGCCTCCAGACAGTCCAGATCGTCGAGAACGCGACAGCATCCCTCGTAAAAATGCTCCGCGGCTTCGGTGAGCGAGAACTGGCGTGTCGAGCGGTGAAACAGTCGTGTTCCAAGACGCTCTTCCAGCGAGGCTATCGAGCGGGAAACAACTGACGGTGACAGGTCCAACATTTCGCCCGCGCGCCGGAAGTTTCTCACTTCGACGATCGTGCGGAAGAGACGCAAGCTTTCTATATATTCCATGGTCTACGTGTTCGAGTGTCTGGATATATTGCTATCGCAATACATTGCGGCCTCGCTCAGCGACTCACCACCATGCGGCACTCGTGCGACATGCGTCGGCGGTGCTTTTTTCCATTGGCTGCCGACACAGTACAGACGAGGCAAATTCCGCTAGCACTGTTTGATTCGTGTGGTCGCTGGCGCTCTGCGAATTGCATAGACTAAGGAGCTGCATGCCTTCGCACAGGCTCACGAAGCCGAGCGCGAGCGCGTCCGACCGCAGCGGCAATGCGTTGTCGTTTTGCGTCAGGAGCGTTTGAATATGGGCGCCGACCTGCAAAAGCTTCTCGCGCCGCAATGCGTGAATCCGCTCCTGAAAGGCGCTGTCGTGGCGTGCGAGCAGGTACGCCTCGACCCAGAGCGGAAAGCATTCGCGCTCCCGCCAGGAACGGACGAACCTGGCAATCACGCGCGCCGTCGCTTGCTCTGGCGTGCCGGCCTCTTCAAAGATCGCCCGCAGATCCGCATGCGCGGCTTCGGCGTCGCGCCGCAGCAGTTCGGTCAGCAGTTCCTGTTTGCTCCGGAAATTGGAGTAGAAGGCGCCCCTCGTGTACCCGGCGGCCTCTACGATGTCCTCGACGCTCGTCGCCGCGAAACCCTTCCCGAGGAACATGGTCCTTGCGGCGCCGTACAGGCGCTCCCGGGTCTGCTCTTTTCTGCGCGCGTGGCTCAGGCGTTCGGGCTTCATGGCGTAGCTAAAGGCGATCTCACCGTACGTGGTCGTCTGCGCAAAGAAACGAACCGGTGAAATCGCCGTTTCTCGATGACTCCGCTGAAACCGGCTCAGGCCGCCCAGCGGATAGTCAACATTAGAATCATAACTGATTATTTAGTCAATATCAAAATTGAGGGCGCGAGCGAGCCCCTCGGCGGTTGAACCACGCCGCCAAGTCAAGTACTGCCGTGAGACGGGCGCGTCGGTTGGCGTCAGTTGGCCTCGACCTCGCTGGCCGTGAGCGCGAGGCCGATTTCGCCCAGATACACACTTTCGCCGACCGCACACTCGCGCGATGCATTGCCTAGCGCATGACGAATCTCGACCCGGTACATGCCGCTATTTTTCTCGAGACCGTCGAAGCGAAAATCGCCGAATGCGTCGGAGACAGTGTCAGCGACGCGTTGATCGCCGGCGTACAGGACAATCGCTGCGCCAGCGACGCATTCAACTACGCCCTCGACCGTCGCACTGACGCTTCCGCCTATGAAGCAGCTTTGCCAGCGTTTCAAGCCGCTATACCATACGCGAGGCTTCGTTTCGAGATTCGGCCGCAAAACCTCGAGCCCTTCGCGTCGTGCCTTTTCCGCCATGGCGGCGTCGTCGAGCTTGACGGTCTCGAAGACGCCAGTGGGGCACGCCTGATCGCAACGCGGATGCTGCCAGCCCTGGTCCAGCAGATGGGCGTCGAAGATCCACGTCTGCGGCAGTTGCAGTTCCTCGTTCCAGACGATCGCCTTGTACGGGCAGGACTTGACGATGTCCTTGCGCCCTCGCGCCTTTTCCGGATCGATGATGACGATGCCGTCGGAACGCCTGCGGATCGCATCGCCGGCGACGCGCATGCAGGGGGCGTCGCCGCAGTGATTACACATCACCGGCAAATACGTCGTTTCGACCATGTGCGAGTCGCCCTGCACGCGGCGCAGGATGCGAATGGGGCTTTCGGCACTGGCCGCGGCAGGCGCGGCGTAGCCAGGAAAGTCATTGCCGACGTGCTCATCGCGCGCAGCGATGACGCAGTTCTGGCAATTCTCGCATTGCCCAACCTTGATAATCAGATTCCATTTGCTCATCGTCTGCTCCTCAGGCCGCGCGACGGATCATGAAAGCCTCCGCGCTTTTCCACTTTTCCACCTGCACGAGACATGAATTCGGACTCATGCTGCTCGTGCCCGTTGTCTGGGGACGATCCGGGGTCAGCAGGTTCATGCAGCCGCCGATTTCGACTTGCTCGCCATCTATTTCGATCAACTGGAATTCGGCGCTCGCTTCGTAAGACTTGACCACGCCGGCAGCGACCAGGGGCGATACATCGGCCGCGCAGATCACCGCGCCCCGGTCGTTGTAGACCTTGACGAGATCGCGATGCGCAATGCCGCGGGCCGCTGCGTCGGCGGCACCGAGTCGCAGCAGCCAGAAGCGATGTCCGCCGATCAACGCGCGATGATCTTCGATGCTGTTGACCGACGAGTTCTTGCCGTCGCAATGGGTGTGGAAACTGTAACGGCTATGCGTGGCGATCAGCTGCAGCGGATAGCGCTGGGCCAGTGTGGAACGCAGGCCCTCCCACGACGGGATGTACCGGTTGACTGCCGGTCGCTCGGGGTTGTCCGCCGTATGCCGTTTCAGCAACTCGGGAACGAACTCGAGCTTGCCGCTAGGCGTCTGCAGGCCCATGCCGAATTTTTCGGCGTACTGCGACGGCATCGGATGCGGTTCCGGCAAATCCTTGCGCCGGCCTTCCGCGAACCAGCGCATATCCACCGGGGAGCGCAATTCCGGCTTTTCGGTCGGAACGACGAAATAGCCCTTGCGGCAGAAATCGCGCCACGAAATGTGATCGGGCAGATCCGACGACTCGAAAACCCGCTTGACCCAATCCAGCTCGCTGCAGCCCTCGGTGAACACGCTGCCGAGTCCAAGACGGGTCAGAATAGCGGTGAAGATGTCATAGTCGGAGCGGGACTCGCCCAGCGGCTCGATGCACTTGTGCTGCAGGGTGATCATACGGTGATTGACCGTGTTGTAGCCGTGATGCGCATAGCCGCCGGAATTCGACCATTCGCCGATGTCCCATCGCTCCAGCGATGTGCATGCGGGCAGAATGATGTCGGCGAACTGCGCCTCGCCTTCCATCCAGATCGACTGATTGACCACGAACTCGATGCTCTCGTGACGGTACGCGTCGGCCCAGCGCCCCGATTTCGTGACCGTGCTGAAGGATGAGCCACCATAGCGGTAGATCATGTGAATCGGCGAATAGCCAGGCATCGGGTAAGTGAACGGCGCGAATTGCGCTTCCTGGGACATGCCGTCCCAGAGATAGCCTGTGGCATGGCCGTTGATGATCGCATCGGGCAACTGCTGCCGCGGCACCATCTGCTTGACCGGATTCATGGTCAGGATGTGCGGCATGCGTTGATAGTTGTTCACGGCGTTCGCGGTCCACGCGAGCTCGCCCGACATCCCACCATCCGCGTAGCCGGGAAAGTAGAAGTTGAGGTCGTGCGGAGCCCCGATCTGGAGGCAGCCGAAATTCACGCCCGGCTTGCCCCATCCTTGCATCGCCATCATCATGATCATGCAACGCGCCCATTGAGCGCCCGTCGCACCGCGTCCAGCGCCGCCGAATCCCGCACCCGTCATTCCGACGGCGAGATACACCTTCTTCGTCCCCCACCGCCGGGCGAGGGCGCGAACGTCTTTGGCGGGCACGCCGGTTTCCCGTTCCTGCCATTCGGGCGTCTTGGGCACGCCATCCGTCTCGCCCATGAGGTAGGCCCGCCATTCGTCGAATCCGGTCGTCCGGTCGGCAACGTAATCCTTGTCGTACAGCCCTTCCTTGAGCCACACATACATGATGGCGGTGGCGAGGGCCGCGTCCGTTTGCGGCCGGACCGGAATCCATCGCCCGCCCAGCAGCTGGGCAGTCGGATTGCAGTGCGGGTCGATATGAACGAACTCGATCCCCAGTTCCTTTGCCCACAGACGCCGCGGCGTACCTTCGAAACCTGCATAGGCGCCATTCGTGCTTTCCGGGTCGCTCGACCAGAAAACGATCATTTCGGCGTCCTTAAGACAGTCCTCGATTCCGCCATAGCCGGAGGGCACGCCAACGCGCATCGAGTTGCCGAAGTGATGCATGGCGCCCCAGTACCAACCCTCCCAGCTGTCCGGATTCGCGGCCACCCGTGTGAAGCCGATCAGGTTGGCAAAACGCGTGAGCGCACTGAGGTAATAGCCGATATTGCCCCACTGATGATGCGACGACATGGGGAACGTGATGGAGCCCGGGCCGTGAACACGCTTTTGCCGGTTGATCTCCTTCGCGACGATATCCAGCGCCTCGTCCCAGCTGATCGGCACGTAGCCGGACTTGCCACGGTTTTGCGGATTACGTTCGCCATCAGGGTCGAAATCGACGCGCTTCATCGGGTGAAGGATGCGCTTCTCGGAATAGACGAGCGACTTGATCGACAACGCGTGCGGCGCGACGAGGCCGCGTCGTGGGGGGGTGAAACGGCGGCCGCGCGCTTCGATTTCCCAACTCGGTGCATCCTTGCTGTCGAAATCGACCGGCGTCACGCGAACGATGCGTCCATCCTTCACGTACACGAACAGAGGGCCGCCGTTGGTGCACGTGGTGTAGCGCTGCGTGCCGTCACGCATGGGCGTACCCATCGGCAGGCTGATGGTTTGCATCATGCTGAGCGTTTGCATGAACCACACGAGCAGTTCATCTTCGCCTTCGGTCACAACCTTGAAATTTTTCGCCGCGTGGATGATCTCCAGGTAGTCCGGACTGGGGGAGAGAAATTTCAGGGCAGTGGCCTCGTCCTTGAACATCATGCGGACGTCGGGCTGCGGATGCGTGCCCGCACACGACCGGATGCGGCCGTTCTTGAGCGTGATGACGCGACCGACGCTTTGATCCATGAGCCCGATCCACGCAACGAGATCACGTTCCTTCAGCCGATCGCGATAGGCAGGAAAGCGGCGTGCCGTCAGGTCGAGGACCTTGGGCAGGGCAAAGAGAATGGTTTTGAGGATCTGTCGTTTCACTTTTTGATCCAATGGGAAGGCTGCGCAGGTGCAATCATCAGGGAATGACGGACCGGCTCCGCCGAGCGGGCAAGCCGCTCAGGCGGGTCCGGTCATGTTTCGTGGTGGTTCAAAGACCCGGGAAAGCCGGGCCCCATTGCAACAATGTCTCGCGTCCGAACGGATAGCTCAGCGTCGGCGAGTCGCTGTTGACGAGGTCGCCGTCCACGTAATGTTCGACGTGGAAGCCGGCGGGATCGGTCCAGTAGTCGAAAATCTGGCTGCCGTGGAAATGGCGGCCGATGCCCCAGCGGTGCTTGTAGCCCTTATCGGCCATGATCATGTGGCCGATGCCCACATCGTCGATATCGCGGCATTCGAAAGAGGCGTGGTCGAGGCCCGCCGCCTTGCCGCCGACAATGGCCAACGTATGATGATCGGTCCATGCCGCGCCAGTCTCCAGGTGCATGAAGGCGGCCACGACGTTTTTCTCGTCGCCCTGGTAAATGAGTTCCGACGCCTTCATGCCGAGCGTTTCGCCGTACCATGCGATCGTTCCCTGCGGGTCCGGCGAGAAGACGGCCACATGGCCGAGCCGCTGAACGTGAGACGGGCCGAAGGCCGGGCGCTGGAAGTGGCCCCGCCGGTTTTTGGCGTGCGCGTCATTCCACACGATCGGCGCGCCGCCCGACGGAATCACCGGCGAACGTTCCGCACCGAACACGAACTCCAGCCGACGGCCATCGGGATCGGCGCCCACCGTGTACAGGCCTCCGCCCGGATGCGGGCAATCGGTCACGGGCGAGTCGAAGCGGGCCGCCAACGTATCGAGCGCCTCGCGCGAGCCCACGCGGAACCCGACACCGACAAACGCCGCCTCGCCTTGCGTCGAAACGTAGGAGAAAGGCGCGTCGCCGTAGCTGCGCAGATAAAGCGCGTCGCCGCCCTGCTGCAGGTCCAGCAAACCGTAATCGACCATGAAGTCGCGGACGGCAGCGAGGTCCGGATGGCGGAAAATGACGTATTCGATGTCTTCGATGAGCATGGCAAATCTCGCGATTGAAGCGTTGGCGGCACGAGCCGCCACGATTGATGTAAGGGACCGCTGGACGTCCCGCTAGAACGTGTACGCGACGTTCACAAAAACGTTGATGGGTTCGATCCGGAGCGTCGACTTCGAGACGATCTGCGTTCCGTTTGCCGTCTGTCCGTATATGGTCATGTGCGTCTGGAGCGGCATGTAGCCAACCGACGCTCCGACCGACCAGTGTTTGGCGAACGTGTAACTTGCCCCGACCTCGAACACGGGGTTCCACGATGCACTGAGGGTCGCGTGTATCGATCCGCCCGGACCGACACTATCCGTAATGAACTGGTGGTTGGTTGCGCGGACCTGCGTGAACCACGTGTAGTTCACACCCAAACCGACGTAAGGACGAAATTTCGCCTGGGCGTCGAACAGGTGATATCGAACTTCGACGGCGGGCGGCATCGGCCTCGTCGTGCCCAGGGTGCCGTACTTCCCGAGCGTCCCTTCGCCATCCAGATTCACCGTCAGTGGCAGGCCAAAGAGCGTGGCGATGCCGATGTGGTCGGTCACGTAGTACTCGGTCGTGATGCCGAGCGTATTCGTCGACGACGCGTGTGCACCCGTCCCTGTCAATTGCTGGTTGACCGGCATACCGCCCACGCTTTCCACGGTAAGCGGCGTGGCATGACCCTGTGGCGCTACGTAAAGCCACCCTGTCGCCAGCGTAAAGCTACCGGCCGATTGCGCATGCGCATTTCCGGCGAGTGCAGCCGAACAGATAACACCCGCCATCACGGCAGGCCGAACAGTTTTCCTGAAATTCCTCACGCGTCTTCTCCTGCCTCGTCGGCTAAATATCTTTTTTGTCGTACACGCGGATTCAACGATCCGCCCATTGGTCCGTAGCGTTTGGATTGGCCCTCGTATGTTCGGACCGGATCCATGAAACTCCCCCCATTAGATAGGCATACTAAATACATTGAAAGGATCGATCTCGAC
This sequence comes from Paraburkholderia mimosarum LMG 23256 = NBRC 106338, assembly GCF_000739815.1. Taxonomy (GTDB): domain Bacteria; phylum Pseudomonadota; class Gammaproteobacteria; order Burkholderiales; family Burkholderiaceae; genus Paraburkholderia; species Paraburkholderia mimosarum. Next base: position 80,795 of record NZ_BBJJ01000013.1, on the reverse strand, counting down.
GCCGGCGTCGCTTCCCACCTTTTTGTCGTATCGAATCCCGGACTGCGAACGTCTGTTACTTCTGTTTGCTCACCAGTGGCGCGGCATGTCAGTGAATACGCATCGCGAGGCGCTCGGCCTGCGGCGGGCACACACTCCATGAACCGTCGCGGTGCCGGAAGAAAAACAGCCCGACCCTCCTGGCCGGCGAAAGCAGCTCAATATGGACACAGTTCCCCTGCGCCTGCGGACGGCCTAATCGGGTAACGCGCACCGGAGTGCCGGAGGTTGGCGCAAGCCACTTTTCAACAACCGAACGCAAAGATCTTTCCGATGCCATACCCATCTTCTTCCCCAACCCAAAACCTGTGGCATTCGCAATTCCGCCATGCCATCACCGCGCGTGCGAGTGACCGGACATCTGCGTCGTTGCGAGAAACCTTGTCACTACGAAACGCTGTGTGTCTCTGACGCTCCATCGCCGTCACCGCTGCTCCTCGAACCCTGCGCGGACGCAATCGAAAACGCGAACGGAAAGCGCCCGAGCGCGGAAGCCGCCAACGATTCGAGTTCCGTGTCGGGAAGTTCGACGTGAACGGAAATCCCACGCAAGGCATCGTCAGCAATGCTGACGGTTGCCCCCTGGACGCCAGCCTCCACGAGCGCCGAGCGCAGTGCGTCCACCGTTTCCAGCCGCTTCAGCGCGGGCTTGAATATCTTGCCGACACCGGTAAGGGGCATGGCATCGACGATCCGGATGCCCTTCGGAAACGCCGCTCGCTCGCTGATCTCGTCACGCAGGAACGCGGCCATTTCGGCTTCATTCGCCGATGTGCCCGGCTTGAGCTGGACGTAGGCGATCGGCAGTTCGCCTGCGTGCACGTCGGGGCGCCCCACCGCCGCGGCGATCTGGACTGCCGGATGACGATGCAGCGCTTCTTCGATCGCTGCGGGATCGATGTTGTGTCCGCCGCGAATAATCAGTTCCTTCTTTCGGCCCGTGAGCCAGAAGTAACCGTCTGCGTCGCGGCGACCGAGATCGCCTGTATTGAGCCATCTGCCGCCATCGGCCAGGTCCAGCCAGATGCCGTTGTTCTGCTCCGGCCGCATATAGCCGATGAAAACATTCGGACCCGAGATCACCAGTTGACCGACCTCGTCAGCAACGCAATCCCGCACATAACGGCCCGCTTCATCGACCACCACGGCTTTCATGGCCTGGCCCGGAACACGAAGGCCGATCGAGCCGGCCCGCCGTTCGCCGAGCGGCGGATTGACGCTGCTGATGCAGGTACCTTCCGTGAGGCCATAGCCTTCGAGGATCCGGATGCCGGTGCGCGCCTGGAACGCACGCAGCAACTCCACGGGCATCGGCGCCGCGCCGCACAACCCGTATTCGAGCGAACCGATATCGCGCTCGCCAACGGGAACGTCCAGCAGCGAGCCATAGAGCGTCGGCACGCCGCTGAAAAAATTGATGCGGTAATGCGCGACGATATCCCAGAAGCGTTGGACAACGCCTTCTCCGCGATAGCCTTGCGGGGTGCCCATCACGACATGCGCGCCGCGCGAGAACGGCAGCAGTCCCGTCACCATGACGGCGTTGACGTGGAACAGCGGCAATCCGCAGAAGATCGTCTTGCCCGGACCCACGCTTTCACCGAGGAATTGTCCGGCGCTCCATGCATTGGCCACTTCGTTGCCGTGCCGGCGCATCGCAATCTTCGGCAGGCCCGTGGTGCCGCCCGTGCAGAACCAGGACGATACGTCGTCGCGGTTCATCGGGTGCGGAGCGGTGAGCGCTACGCCCGGCTCGCGCGCAATGGCTTCTGCGAAATCGTGGATGCTGATCTGCGCAGGAACCGCGCCTCGCACACCTTCCTCGCCATGCAACCTCGAGCATTCGCCGCGCTGAAGCATGCGCGCCGCAAATCGCTGTTCGTCCGGTGCATGGTCGGCAAGATTGATGAGCACGAGGTGCTCGAGCGACGCAACCTTGTGCAAGACCGCCTGCACTTTCGGCCACAGGTCCGTGCCCGGAAACGGCGCCAAAGTGACAAGCACAGTGGCGCCAGAAGCATTGAGCAACTCACCTATCGCGTCGCCTTCGAGCAGTGGATTGATCGCGCAGACAATGCCGACCGCCTCGCCGCCCCAGACCACGAAGTGCGTTTCAGGCAGATTCGGCAACACATAGGCGACGACCGTATCGCGCTGCACGCCCAGTCGCGACAACATGTTCGCCGTGCGCGTGATGTCGCGCACGAGCTCGCTGTAAGTCCAGCGCTCCGGGCTCGCGTAGTCGTCCGCGGTGGCGAAGAACGAGAGCGCGGGTGCCGATGGATCGATCGCAGCGCCCCGGCAGATCATTTCGTAGGTGCTCGACGGAAGATCCGCCGGTTGCCCCTGCGATTCGATGGCGAGGACATCCTGCTCGTTGGCGACGGCTTTCATGCGGCCTCTGCGACGACGACGTTGCGCTGAGTGCCGAGATCGATGGAGCCATCCTGGCTAACGATACGGGCTTCGACCACATCCCCGTCCTGAAGGTACTGCGGTCGCTCGGCTTGCAGCGCGAAGAAAAGACGCCATTTCTCGGCTTCGGGCAGCTGTGCCGCGGCGCGTTGCTTTTCCGGCGACGGAATGGTCAGCGCGCAACCGGACGGCGTACCCGTCGCAAGCAGGTCGCCGACGTGCAGGTCCTGAACGCCGGACAGTTCGGTCAACGTCTCTGCCGGACCGTAGACAAGACCCGAAGTCGAATCGTTCTGTCGAACCGTTCCGTTGACAGTCAGCGTCAGCACGAGCTCCTTGAGCTTCGGCATGTCTTGCTTTTCGAGCAGGCAGAGATACGGGCCGACCGGCCCGAACGTACGGAAGCTCTTGCCCTTGTAGAACTGCATCTGCGGAATCTGCACGTCGCGCGCCGAATAGTCGTTCACGATCACGGCGCCGGCGACGTAGTCGTGCAGGTTCTCGTCGGTAATCGTCGCGCGTGAGGTGACGTCGCGCTTGAGGACGAGACCGAGTTCGATTTCGTAGTCGAGGAACCGCACCGAATTGGGCTTCACGAGCTTCGAGTCCGCAGGAACGATGCAGCTCGTGGCCTTCGTGAAGATCATGTTGAACTTCTTCGCATCCGGATCCATGCCGGATTCGATCATGTGCTGGCGGTAATTCGCGCCCTGGCAAATGAACTGCTGATTGGCAGTCACGGGCGAGAGCCATTGCACGTCCGCTTCGGGGATCGTGGGGCCGTCCAGCGTCAATAACTGTTCGACCGGATTGGCATGGATAAACTCCGCGGTCGTCTTGAACTCACCGGGAATCGGCGTGATTGCGTTGTTAGCCACCACGCCCCACTGGGCGCGACCATCGTGCAGATAATGCAGAACGTGAATTGCCATTTTGGCTGTCTCCGGATTCGGTAAAGGGGTGTTGCGTCAGGCAAAAATCTTCAGCAGGGCGCGAAGCCGCGCCAACGTGACGTCGGGGCTTCGGCGCAGGTTTGCGATGAGCGCCGCGATGCTCGCGAGCGTCAATTTGGGCTTGGTGAAGCTGCTCGGCATCGTCGGCCCCCACTGGGCCATCGCCTCGCGGCTCACGGCATGGATTCCCGTGGGCGCTTCGCTGGTGAACAGATCACCGTCGCAGTAGTGCTCGTGCTTGTCCCCCCACGGGTCTTGCCAGTAGTCGAAAATCTGGCTCCCGAGGATATGTCGGCCGATGCCCCACGCATGCGTCCATCCGTTCTTGCGCAGAACGCGCTGGCCCATGCCGACCGCGTCCGCATCGACGAGCTCGTAGGCGCTATGGCTGTACTTCGGCGCAAACGTCTGTGCAAGCGCGAGCGTGTGATGATCGGCGGGCTTGTCGCCGAGATCGAGGCGCATGAACGCGACAGCCGGCGAGCCATCGGGCAGCACCTGCACGTCGCTGGGGATGAAACCAAAATGGCGCGTGTACCATGCACAGGTGTCCTGATAATCGGCGAGTTCCAGCACCACGTGCCCGAGCCTGATGATCTCAGGGGCGCTCTCGGGGGGACGCTGCGTGCCGTTGATGCGAACCGCGGCATCGACGGAATTGAACGCCAATGGCAGCCGGTGCGGCAACGCAGTGGCGGGCGCCTGGCCCCAGATCGCATCGACACGAAACCCCGACGGATCCTCCAACTGCACCACGAACCCGCCGCCCGGCAGCGCGGACGGTTTCGCCTCCGATGCGCCCGGCAGCCTGGCCAGCGCGTTCAGTTCGGCTTCGCTGCCCACCTCCAGGCCGAACCCGACAAATTGCGCTTTGGGCGCCTTTCGTACGACGTAACAGAAGTGCGACGCGCCTGTACCGCGCAGAAGCAGCAGCTCTTCGCCACGCGTGACCGTTTGAAGCCCGAAGTCGTTGAGAAATCGTTCGGCTTGCCCGAGATCCGGCCGATCGAACATGAGGTAGGCCAATGCGGTCGCTTTTGCCGTGGGATTCGGGTGACGAGCCGGCTGTGCAGTAGTCAGTTTCATGGTGGACGGTAATCAGGCAGTTAGGAACGGCGATGCGGCGCGCCGCGGCTCGCGAGCGCGCGTGCGCAAGCAGCCTCGGCGGACGGGCAATTTGCCGGCGCGAGATCGCTGGCGGGCCGTAACGCCCGGATGGTCGGGTGGGTAGGGTGATGCCGGCCGCTGGGCGCGATGCCGGTTGCGATTGCTGTCTCCACAGTCACTCCGTCTGTTCTAGTAAGACCGGCTCCTGACGCCGATGATGACATTAAACTCATCGCTGATCGTTTTGTCAATAAAGACATTCGAATCTATACTGCGGTTATGACCAGAACTGGATCCACCATGACAACAACCCCGACAAAGCGCGCCGCGGCCAGGCGCTCCTCGCCTGCGGCGGCCGCCTCTCCGGCTCCCGTCATCGAAGAAAAAGAGCCTCGCGGTGCGCGCCGCAAGCGCGAGACGCGCGCCCGGCTGCTAGACGCCGCCCTCAAGCTGATGGCCGAAAGGGGTATGGAGGGCGTGGCGATCAATGAAATCACGGAGGCCGCCGATGTCGGCTTTGGCTCGTTCTACAACCACTTCGAGTCGAAGGAAGCGATCTATGCGACGCTCGTCGATAACGTTTTCGAAGAATTTGCGAAAGTGCTGGATCGCCTCGCAGTGGGCATTTCCGACCCCGCCGAAGTGGTGGCCATCTCGGTGCGCCACACTGTCCTGCGTGCCCGCCAAGACCCCGTGTGGGGACGCTTTTTGATCCGCGAAGGGTTTTCGGCGCCTGCGCTGAGCCGCGGGCTGGCCCAGCGGCTCCTGCGCGACATTCGAAATGGCATTGCGGCAAAGCGATTTGTCGTTGCCGACCCGTTTATCGGCTATCTTGCGGTGGGTGGCACCGTTCTCTCTGCCATCGCGGCGGAGTTGAACTATGTCGCGCCGGGCGCGAGCGGCGCGGGTATGCTGAAGGAGCTGGGTTTCAGCGGCGAGCACTTTCCGGAGCGCACGGCAGCCATGCTGCTGCAAATACTCGGCCTGAAGCGCGCGGAAGCGGAGAAGATTGCCGCGCGCCCACTGCCCATCGTCGAGGCAGCCGACGAAGCAGCCTGAGGCCGGCCAGTCGTGAAGGGACCGCATCTGGCGATCGGTCCCTGTCCCGACTGGCAACTGGCCACAATGAGCCGCAAATTTATGCGCCGGATCGCGGCGCCGCCGCCCTTTCAACCTCGGTTTGCGCACCGCCTGAAATTGGCGGGCACGACAGCGTCTTGATTCCCCTTCCGCTGGACGCACCCGCAGGGCGAGACGTCCGATCGGCCGCGCTCGCCGCGAAGGCGCGCACGACCTCGGCTATCTGGGCAGCAATCGCGTTGATCGCACGACGATGTCCATCGACGATCGCCTGATAGCCGCCGGACACGGGCTCGCTCACTGCGCTGTGGCAGGTCAGGGTCTCCTCCCCCGCAGACCCGCTTACACTCCACACGGCGTCGATCAGCACGTGTGAACCAGGCCACGATTCGAAGCGCTGAACATCGACGCCGACCTGATAGACGGGAACCGCCCCACCCCGGCCAGCCGCGCTGGCAGCGAATGCGCCGGCCTGCTGGCTCACGCGAGCCGCGAGTGCGTAGCGAATCTCGTCCGGAAGCGCCGACGACCAGCGGTCGTCTTCCAGCACCATCACCTGGGCCGCGTTGACCTGCACCACGAGCTGGCTTCTGGCGACGGCGGCCGGCACTTGCACCGGGCGTACATCGATCCGCAAAGCGGGGCTTGTCGTAGTCTTCGCGACGGCCGGCTGTGCGTCGGCTCCGAGCGTATAGAAGCGTGTCTCGGGCGTTGCGCACGCCGTCAGAAGCGCCAGCCCGGCGACAGTCGCTAGCGTCCGCACCATGGTGCGGGACGAGCGGAATGGCATTGCGATCATTGCTGGTCTCCCTTCTTGCCAAATAGCAGCGCCTGCGGATGGCGCTCCAGGTACTCGGATAGCGCATTGAGCGACTGCAGCGTACGCGTGAGCTGCTGCATGGCGTCCTGAACGTCCGATTGCATCGGCGCGGTCTGCCGCAGTGTCGATTCGGCGGTCGCGAACGTCTTTTGCGCGGCAGCGAGCGTGTCGCGTGCCTGCGGCACGACCTCGGTGTCCATATGTCCGAACAGCTTGCTCGCGTTCGCCAGCGCGCCGTCGAGATTCGCGCCGATCCGGTCGAACGGCACCTGGTTTAGCTTCCTTGCGATGTCCGCGATCTGCACCTGGAGTTCGTCGAGCGTATTCGGCACGGTCGGCAGTTCGATCGGGTTGCTGTGCACGTCCACCGTCGCGCGCGGCGCTTTCGGGAACATGTCCAGCGCGACATACAATTGCCCCGTCAGGAGATTGCCGGTCCGCAGTTGCCCGCGCAGCCCTTCCGTCACGAGGTGCTGCAGCATGTCGTGCCCGCCCGGCGTGTCCGGCGCCGGCAGCGCCTCGCTGGATCGCCGGCTAAGGCGGTCAGGGTAAAGCGCCATCGCCACCTTCATGCTGAAGCTCTTCTGCTTTTCGTCGTACTCGATGCCGATCTCGGTCACCTGCCCCAGCGCGATCCCGCGAAGATCGACGGGTGCGCCAACGGACAGTCCCCGCAAAGACTGATTGAAACGCATGACCACGTTGAGCGGCTGGCCGTCGGGCTCGCGCATGGCGTCCGATTCGTCCGCGGCGAGCCGGAATTCCGCCCTGTCCGCTGCCGGTCGTCCCGCATCCTGCGCGGCCGGAGACTGGAATGCGAGCCCTCCGACGACGACCGTCGCGAGCGATTGCGTATTGAGCTTCAGCCCATTGGAATCGAGACGCAGATCGACGCCGCTTGCATGCCACCACCGCGTATTGGTGCCGACGTACTGGTCGTACGGTGCATTCACGAAGACATTCACGACGACGCCCGCGCCGTGAGGATCGAGCGAGTAGCCAATGACCTGACCCGCCTGGATACGGTGGTAGAAGATGGGGGCGCCGATATCGATCGAGCCCAGCGAGTCGCCTCGTAAGGTGTACTGATGCCCCGGCTGTCCCGTGGTGACGATGGGCGGACTTTCAAGACCGAGGAAGGCGGTTTGCCTTTCGGTCGAGCGCCCGATATCCACGCCGATGTAGGCGCCGGAGAGCAGCGTACTGAGGCCTGAAATGCCATTGGCGCCGACGCGCGGGCGTACCACCCAGAACCGCGTGCCTTGCGTCGCGAATTTCCCGGCGTCCTTGCTCAACTGGATACTCGCGATGACATGCCGCAAGTCCGTGGTCAGCGCAATGGTCTGAACGACACCGATTTCGACGTCCTTGTACTTGACCTTCGTCTTGCCCGCTTCAATGCCCTCCGCGTTATTGAAGGTGACCGTCACGACGGGCCCTTTGTCTGCAACGGACTTGACCACCAGAGCAACACCGATCAATGCCGAGATCAGAGGTACTAACCAGATGAGGGATGGCAGCCAACGCTTGCGCGGCTTGATGTCAGGTCTGGATAGATTGGAAAGATGCATCGTCTTCTTCAGGAAATGCGGTTGGTGGAGAGAGGATCAACCAGGGCTTCATCGGTCGCAGCTGGCGCGCGGCGCCGCCTCGCATCCACGTTGTCCCAGATGAGCCTCGGATCGAACTGATGCGATGCGAGCATGGTCAGGACCACAACCGCTCCGAATGCGAGGGCGGCCGGTCCCGCTGTGATGACGGCGAGCGAGCCGAAATGCACGAGCGTGACCGTCAGCGCGACGACGAATACGTCGAGCATCGACCATCGGCCAATGCGCTCGACGATCCGGTACAGCGTTGCTCGCTCACGGGCCCGCCAGCCCGAACCGCGACGGGCGGCTACCGTGAGAAGCGTGAGCACTACGAGCTTGAGAACCGGCACCAGAACGCTGGCGACAAAAACGACGACAGCCAGGGGCCAGTCTCCCGAGGTCCAGAAATACGCGACACCGCCCAGGATCGTGTCGTCTTCCGAGCCGCCTACCGAAGAGGCGTGCATGATCGGCAGCAGGTTCGCCGGAATATAGGCAATCGCGGCGGCAAGCAACAGACTGGCCGTTCGCGTGAGGCTGTCGGGCCTGCGTTCGTGCAGGACATGCTGGCATCGGGAGCAGCGCTGGTGGGCTTCCCGTTCGATACGCGTCTGAACGAGCCCGCATGCGTGACAGCCGACAAGTCCCGCGCGCCGTGCCGTGATGGCTGGCGACAAACCGGCTTTGCGCCCCCCAGAGGGCCGCATGAACCGCCCTCGCCCAGTGCTCACCCTCGACCAGCGAACGTCTGCCCTTCGCGAGTGCCTGATTTCGTCACTGATCGGCCAAAGCCCGCTCGCGTCGAATGAAGCGACCACGCCCAGCAAGACGGTCAAAGTGCCCAGTGCGAACAATCCCGGTCCCGGGATCACTTGCGCGATGCTGACCATTTTCACGATCGTCACCAGCACGCCGAGCATGAACACCTCGACCATGCCCCATGGCCGAACGAGCTGCACGAGACGCACCATCGCATTGAATCGGGGTGGCAGTTTGCCTAGCCGCAGCGGCACCAGGACATAGAGCAATGCGAGCATTTCGATCAACGGAAAAAGGACCGCCGAGCAAAACACCATCACCGCGACGACACGCATGTCGCCAGACCAGAGCGAGCGCACGGCGCCAAACAGCGTCGCCTCGGATGTCATGCCGTTCGCGCGCATCTCGATCACCGGGAAACTCTGCGCGATGCAAAAGACGATCAACGCGGCCAGCGTCACCGCGCAGATCCAGTCAAGCGACGATGCTGACCCCGGTAGTGCTGCGAGACCCGCACCGCATCGCGAGCAGGATGCACGGCGACCTTTCACGGCAGTAGGCTTGCGAAACAGCAGATCGCATTCGTGACAGACAATAAGTCTTTGGTAGTCCATACGGAAATGAAGCGAAAATCCGGAGGCATTCACACTCGCAGCAGGCCCGGATCCGCGTGCGAGCGCGGACCGGGCCGGCGATCGATGTGTGTCCAACGGCTATCGACGTGGCTCGAACCACTGCTGAAAGGCGAGGGCGGTCCTGCCGGATTTGCCCTCGCGTTTTACGAGCGCCCGGTTTTTGCGGTCGATGCGCTCGCTTGCTGAGCCTCGGGCAGTTCTCCCATCGCCTGGAAGAGCGCCGCCGTATCGCCCATGCGCTGCCCAGCGGCGCGCGCCTCAGCGATCTGTGCGTTCAGGTAGCGCGACTCGCTGGCGTGCGTCGCCGCCGAAGGCAGCGAGCCCAGGCGATGGCGCGACGCGGTGTCGTCGAAAGCCGTACGCGCGGCATCGGCGGCGACTTCGCTCGACGCGAGAGTCTGTGCGTCGTTATCCAGCGCGGCGAGCGAATTCGCCACGTCCTGGAACGCGGACAGCACGGTCGCCTTGTAGTGCAGCACGGCGGCGTCGTATGCGTCGATCGAGGCGCGGCGCTGCGCGAACAGCGCGCCGCCATGGAAGATCGGCTGCGAGAGGCTGGCCCCGATGGCCCACAGCCCGCCCGCACCCGAAACCACTGCCGGCCAGCTGAAGCCGCCGCGACCCATCGCGCCCGTCAGCGAGAGGCTCGGGAAGAGCTGCGCCGTCGCCTCGCCCACGTCGGCGGCTGCGGCCTTGACGGCGGCGTCCGCTGCCTGGATGTCCGGCCGCGAGCGCAACAGGTCCGAAGGCACGGCGACGGGCACGTGCTCGGGCAGCGACAGGCTGTCCAGATCCGGCACGCTCGGGGCATTGTCCGGTGTACGGCCGATCAGCACCGCGAGTGCATGAACCGCAGTCGCGCGTTGCTGACGCAGCGCGGGCAACGTCGCCGCGATGGAAGCCGCGTCCTGTTTCGACTCGAACGCCTGGGCTCGCGAGACCGCGCCGAGCGCGTAGCGCTGCGCGTCTTCGTTCGCCGCATCGTTCGACACGGCGACGAGCCGCTCGGTGAGCGCAATCTCCCGATCGAGGGCCGCCGCGTTGATCGTGGCGGCCACGATGTTTGCAGCGAGCGCACGGCGCGACGCTACCAGTTCGAACGCCTGCACGTTCACACGGGCCGCGCTCGCGGAGTTCGCATAGCGCGTCTGGCCGAACAGGTCGAACGTGTAATGCGCCTGCAGCTGCCCGGCAAAGAAGTTGTATTGCACCTGCTCGGGCAGACCGAGCTGGGGCGCGACCGGTGAGCGGGCGCGCTGGACCTGCGCGGTGCCATCGATCGATGGCAGCGTCGATGAGCCGATCTGTGCGCGCAACTGCTCCTGCGCCGATGCGAGCGTACGCTGGGTAGCCGCGAGCGTCGGGCTGTTGCGCAGTCCTTCGTCGACGAGTGCGTCCAGCGCGGCGCAGTGGTAGAGCTGCCACCATTGCGGCCCCGCCGTGGCGCCGACATCGAAGGTCTGCGCCACGCCACCCGCTGCCACCGTCTTCGCAGGCTGCGCCTGCGAACCGTAATGCTCGGGAGACGGCATCGCAGGCGGCTCGCCGCTGGGCCCGAACGAGCATGCCGCCATGGTGAGCGCCGCAGCCACCGCAAGCATGGATATTTTGTAAGGAAAACTCATGATCAACCCTCCGTATGCTCGACGATGACCGGTTGCTCGCCGCGCTCGTCACTGCGGACCCTGAAGCAGGTCGCGTAGAGCGCCGGCAGGAAGAACACCGTCAACAACGTGGCGACGGTGATGCCGCCCATCAGCGCAGTCGCCATCGGCCCGAAGAAGCCCGAGCGCAGCAGCGGAATCAGCGCGAGCACGGCGGCGGCGGCCGTCAGCATGATCGGCCTGAAGCGCCGCACCGTGGCGCCGATGATGGCGTCGAAGCGCGCGTGCCCCGCCGCGATGTCCTGGTCGATCTGGTCCACCAGGATCACGGAATTGCGCATGATGATGCCGAACATCGCGATCACGCCAAGCAACGCGACGAAGCCAAACGGCTTGCCGAACAACAGGAGCGCCGTCACCACGCCGATCAGACCCAGCGGTGCGGTGAGCACCACGATGAAGGTGCGCGCGAAGTTCTTCAGCTGGATCATCAGCAGCGTCAGCACCGCAATGATCATCAGCGGCATTTCGGCGTTGATCGACGTCTGGCCCTTCACGCTCTCCTCGACCGCGCCTCCCACCTCGATCCGGTAGCCCACAGGCAGCTTCGCGCGCACCGCCGTGAGTGCGTTCTCGATGTCGTGCGTCACGTCGATGCCCTGCGCGTCGCCGCGCACGTCGGCCTGCACGGTGATGGTCGGCTGGCGATCGCGCTCCCAGATCACGCCGTACTCGAGCGTGTCGCGCACATGTCCGAGCGAGCCGAGCGGAACCGGGCCGTTCGGTGTCGGCATCGCAAGGCTCGTGAGCTTGGCGGGATCGACGCGCTCGCTCTTCGGCGCACGCAGATCGACGTTGATCAGCTTGTCGCGCTCGCGGTACTGCGTGACGGTGTAGCCGGACAGCGTCATGGCGAGGAAGCTCGACACGTCCGCTGAGGTGACGCCAAGCTGGCGCGCGCGGTTCTGGTCGATCTCGAACGAGATCGAGCGTTCGGCCGGCTCGTCCCAGTCGAACTGGACGTTGCGCGTGCGCGAATCGGCACGCACTTTCTCCGCGACCGTATCCGCGATCGATCGCACCGTAGCGATATCGTCGCCGCTCACGCGGAACTTGATCGGAAAGCCCACGGGCGGACCGTTTTCGAGTCGCGCCACCCGTGTGCGGGCACCGGAAAAGTCCTTCTCCAGTTTCGCGTCGAGCCAGTGCATCAGTTCCTCGCGCGTTTCGACGTCTTTCGCCGTGATCACGAACTGCGCGAAATTGGGCTGCTGGAGCTGCTGATCGAGCGGGAGATAGAAGCGCGGCGCACCCGTGCCGACGAAGTCGACGTAGTGGTCGATGCCGGCCTTGCCGTCGAGGACCTTCTCGAGCCGCTTCGATTCACGCAGCGTCGCCTCGAACGAGGCGCCTTCCGGCAGCCTGATGTCGACCAGCAGTTCGGGACGTTCGGAGTTCGGGAAGAACTGCTGCGGCACGCGCGTGAACGCAACCATGGCGAGCGCGAACAGCCCGCAAGTCACGCCAAGCACCACCCCGCGCCGCTCGATGCACCACGTGACCCAGCCCGACAGGCGTCGGTAGAAGCCCGTGTTGTACACCGCATGCTCATGGTCGTGTCCGGCTCCAGCGTGAACCTTCCGCTCGGGCAGCAGGTGAAAGCCGAGCAGCGGCACCAGTACGACCGCCGCGAACCACGAGACGATCAGCGCGATGGCCGACACCTCGAAGATCGAGCGCGTGTACTCCCCCGTGCTCGATTTCGCCAGCGCGATGGGCAGGAAGCCCGAGACGGTCACAAGCGTTCCGGTCAGCATCGGAAATGCCGTGCTCGAATACGCAAACGCCGCCGCGCGCATGCGGCTCCAGCCCTGCTCCAGCTTCACCGCCATCATCTCGACGGCAATGATCGCGTCGTCGACGAGCAGGCCGAGCGCCAGCACGAGCGTACCGAGGGAGACCTTGTCCAGCCCGATACCGAAGATATGCATGCACAGCGCGGTCACGGCGAGCACCATCGGGATCGTGATCACAACCACCATGCCCGTGCGCAGGCCGAGCGAAACGAGGCTCACGACCAGCACGATCGCCACCGCTTCACCAACCGCCTCGACGAAATCGTCCACCGAGTGCTTGACCGCGTGCGGCATGCTCGAAACGGCGACAAGCTTCAGACCCGCGGGCAGCGTTGCCTGTAGTTCGGCAGTCTTCGCGTCGAGCGCCTTGCCGAGATCGATGACATCGCCGCCCTTTTGCATCGTCACGCCGATGCCAAGCACCGCCTGGCCGCCAACGCGCACTTGCGTCACGGGCGGATCGTCATAGCCGCGCTTGATGGTGGCAATGTCGCCAAGACGGAACGAGCGCTTGTTCACGGTGATCAGCGTGTCCGCAAGCGCGCGCTCGTCCTTGAAGGCGCCGCTCGGACGCACGAATACGCGGTCGTCCGCCGTCGTGATGGTGCCGACGGGCGCGACGGCGTTCTGCGCGTCGATTGCCTGGGCGAGCTGCTGAGGCGTGATCGAAAGACGCGTGAGCTGCGCATTCGAAATCTCGACGAAGACATGCTGATCAGGGTCGCCGAAGTAATCGACCTTGGCAACGCCCGGCACGCGCAGCAGAACCGTACGCAGCTGGTCCGCGTAGTCGTGCAGTTGCGCGGGCGTGAAGCCGTCGCCTTCTAGCGCGTAGATGTTCGTGTAGACGTCACCGAACTCATCGTTGAAGAACGGTCCTGCCGTGCCCACGGGAAGCGTCGCGCGGATATCGCCCACCTTCTTGCGAACCTGGTACCAGGTCTCGGGCACATCCTTGACGGGCGCCGAGTCCTTCATCGCGAAGAAGATCATCGACTCGCCGGGACGCGAGTAGCTCTTGATGTTGTCGACATACGGCGCCGCCTGCAGCTGGCGGCCGATCCGGTCCGTGATCTGTTCCTGCACTTCGCGGGCGGTCGCGCCCGGCCAGTACGTCTTGATCACCATCGTGCGGAACGTGAACGGCGGGTCTTCCGACTGCGCAAGCTTCGTATAGCCAATTACGCCGAAAAGCGTGGCCAGCCCGATCAGGAAAATCACGAGCTGCTGGTGTGCCAGCGCCCACGCGGAGAGGTTGAAGCCCGTACCGCTCGCGCGTTCCTCGCCAGAAGCGTTCGCCGGCGCGCGTTCGAGCGCGTTTTCTTCGTCGCGCGCGTTCATACCGAGCCCTCCGGATGCAGCGGAGGCACCACCTGCACTTGCTGCCCGGAACTCACGGCATGCACGCCCTGCAGGATCACGCGGTCGCCATCGCGCAGTCCCGAACTGAGCGAGACCGTGCGCTCGTCGTATCGCTCGATCGTGACGGGGCGCAACTCGAGCGTGTCGCTGCCCTTACGCACGACCCACACGGCCGGATTCTCACCCTTGTGAAAGAGCGCCGTCACCGGCAGCGTAAAGACCTGGCCGCCGGCAGCGAGATTGTCGGCCGCGCTGAATGCGACATTCGCGGTCATGCCAAGACGCACGTCGGCGCCCGGCGAAGTGAGCGTGAGCTTCACACGCCACGTGCGGCTTTGCGCGTCGGCCGCCGCCGACACCTCGCGCACCTGCGCTTCGAACGTCTTGCCTGGCAGCGCGGGCAAGGTGACGCGCGCCTTGCTGCCGACGGCCAGCGAGGCCACGGTCCTTTCGGGCGCATCGCAAACGATATCGACGTCGCCGGTCCAGTCGAGGTGATACACGGCCTGGGTTGCCTGAACGTTCTGGCCGGTATCCGCATCCTCCGATGTGATGACGCCGTCGTGGTCCGCGGTAAGCGTGGCGTAGCGCAGGTGATCCGTCGCGAGCGCCATCTGGGCGAGCGCGGAAGTGCGCTGCGCGAGTGCGGAAGCGTAGGCGTCCTGAGTTTGCTCCAGCTGCGCAGGCGCAATCAGGTTTGCGCGCGCCTGCGCCTCATCGCGGTCGAGCTGCTGCTTGGCGAAGACGAGGCGATGCTCGGCGGCGTCGAGTTGCGCGCGCGCATTGACGAGGTTGTTCTGCAGATCTGTCGGGTCGAGCAACGCAACCGTCTGTCCCGCCTTGACCGTATCGCCGATACGCACTCGCCGCTCGATGACCTTGCCGCCCACCCGGAACGACAGAGGCGTGGAATAACGCGCCTGCACCTGCGCGGGCAGCGAGGTGCTGTCGACGCGCCCATCCGGATGAACCGCCAGCGCGACGACGGGCTTGACCTCGGCGACCGCTACGTCGCGGTGGTGGCATGCACTAAGGACGATGGCGCTGCACGCGGCGACGACGACGGTCGCCTTGCGTGTGGATGGAAAGAAGGAAGGTAACAGGGAGCGCACTCGTTTCAGCGCGACAAGACCGGAATGTTTCACGATGTTCACACAAGGCAGGTGATGAATTCGGGTGGAAAAGGATGACCCGATGGAACGGCGGCGCATGCTTCTTTGAAAGGCCATCGCATCGGGTAAGCAACACGCGCCTCAAAGCGGATCCGCACCATTTGACAGGCGCATTCGCTGATGCACGCGCGCACATCTGCACGACGTTTGCGGACTTGGGCGCTGGGCAGCTACAACGTCCCGGAGACGCGTTCTCTACCCCTCGGTCCCGCCCGTTTCCGCTTCCATCGCCGCGCGGGTGACATTAGACCCATTCCTGATGATGTTGTCAACTATGAGATTTGAATCTACAATCTGAGGATACAAAGGAGGAGCTAACATGCCCAACGTCCCGAGTTCGCGCGCGAGCCGTCGGCAACCGTTGAAGGGGTCCAGTCCATCGAGTCCGGGCCGCGAACCCGTCGCAACGCGATCGCCGCGCGTGGCCAGACGCAAGCTCGAAACGCGGCTCCGGCTGCTCGATGCCGCGTTCGAACTGGTGGCACAGAAGGGAATGGACGGCGTCACGATCACCGAGATCACGAACGCCGCCGACGTGGGATTCGGGTCCTTCTACAACTACTTCGACTCGAAGGAAGGGATCTTCACCGCGCTTGTCGAATGGCTGTTCGAGGAATTCGCCAGTACGCTCGATCGCCTCGCCGCGGGGTTGCCGGACCCGGCCGAAGCGGTTGCCGTGTCGGTGCGTCATACGCTTTTGCGCGCCTACCGGGAGCCCGTTTGGGGGCAACTCCTGATCCGCGAAGGGCTGTCCACGCGCGCACTGAGCAGGGGGCTGGGGCAGCGGCTGCTGCGGGATACGAAGAGAGGAATTTCGGAACGACGCTTCATCGTCGCGGACGAACTGATGTGTGTCTTTTCCGTGATCGGCACTGTCGCCGCGGGAGTCGCCGCCGAGCTTCACCTCTCCGGCTCTTCAAAGCGCGCGGTTCGCGCACGAAAGGCCCTTCGATCCAGGCACGAAAAGTTTGCCGAGAGCACGGCGGCCATCGTGTTGCAGGCGTTCGGCATCAAGCGCGCGGAGGCCGAAAAGATTGCTCGCCGTCCACTCCCTGTGCCCGCTCAAACCGCGCGCATCTGAAGGGATATGGCGGCCTGGGGCGAGGCGCCACGGGCCCGCTCAGGCAATCGGGCCTCATCCGCGCTGATCTGGAAACGATCAGTCCTGGTAAAGCGCACTTGCCAGATAGCCCCGCCGTAGTTCCCGCAACGCAGAAACAACGATGGCACTGACAGGCAGCGCGAGCAGCACGCCGAAGAAACCGAACAGTTGCCCAAACGCCAGCAACGAGAAAATGACCGCCAGCGGATGCAGGCCGATACGCTCGCCAACGAGCCTGGGTGTCAGAACGACACTCTCGAGTATCTGTCCGATTCCATATACGACGGCCACCGCTGCGAAGCCGTACCAGTTCCCGAATTGCAGAAACGCGGCGAGCAGCGCAAGAACCAGCGCGGTCGAGAATCCGATATACGGCACGAACACGGCAAGTGCGGTGAGAAGGCCGACGGGCAGCGCGATGTCCAGCCCGGCTATCGTCAGCGCGATGGGGTAAAACACCGCAAGTATCACGACGACGAGCAGTTGCCCGCGGAGATATTGCGCCAGCATCTGGTCGATCTCCGCAACGAAGTGGCGAGTTTTTCCAAGCCAGCGCCGCGGCACAAAGCTCTCCATGCGCTCGAGCGCCTCGTGCCTGTCGTACAGCAGATAGAAAAGAACGACCGGCACCAGCAC
Organism: Paraburkholderia mimosarum LMG 23256 = NBRC 106338; assembly: GCF_000739815.1. Lineage (GTDB taxonomy): Bacteria > Pseudomonadota > Gammaproteobacteria > Burkholderiales > Burkholderiaceae > Paraburkholderia > Paraburkholderia mimosarum. The sequence continues at coordinate 63,663 of NZ_BBJJ01000013.1, read as the reverse complement.
CGCATTGCCCACGAGGCTGATCATCATATTGCCGCTCGTGCGCAAGTACTCCCACACAGCGAGGGCAGCGCCATGCTCGCCCGAGATCAGTCGCGCCGTCAATGCGTCGCGGACACTCGCCAGATCGAGCGAATAGTGGATTCCCAGGAAAGCCAGCCGGGGCTTCAGCGTCGCGTCAAGTTTGGTCGCCAACGAAGGCGCCTGTCTTGCCAGCTCGGGCCCTTCTCTCTGGATGACCACGAATACCAGCAAAACAAACAGCAGAACAAGCGACGCGAACAGGGAAATCATGACGAACGCCGCGAGACCGCGGGGTACGCGATGACGTACGAGCCACTCGACGCCTGGCTGCAAAACGTACGCAATCATGGCACCGAGCAGAAACGGCGTAAGGACGGGACGCAGGATCCATAGCAGGACGCCAGCCGATAGCGCAACGGCTCCCCAGAACAATGATTGGCGATGGTAGACAGTCATAGGTATGACCTTTCGGCGTTTAAAGATCTGATTGGCACGCGAGCGGCGCCGCAAAATGGCTTGACTCGCATGCGCTGACTTTACCCTGCCGTCATCACCCCGCATTTTCGGACACCGCATCGGGACAGCGGCGATACATCGGCAATCCGCATATGTGATATTAACATCACTATTGCTTACAACGTCAACTATGGTCTGTTCCACTCGCTTCCGCGGCGTGCGTTGCCGCTCGCAGCACGGCACTATCCCCGATATGGAAGCGCTTGCCAGCCGGTGAAACCAGTGAAACGGGCTTGCTGAATTCCGTACCGTCCGGCTGCACGCATGCAGAATACCTGACGACAGCCACCCATTCGTAAATCTTCCCGCCACGCGGCATCGCCTTGATCTGCTCAACGAGGCCGCGGGGTTCCCGCGACCTTTCCCAAACGTCGCCGTAGTAGCGACATTTCTGATCCGCCGACGCCAGTACCATGAAACCACCGTTCGAATCAGCGGCCGGAGCGCCCACGACTATGGTCTCGATTGACGCATCGGTAGCCGCATTGGCATGGACCATGATCGGCAGGAGCAGCGCGGCAAGTGACTTCCTCATTGATCCCTCACTGGAGTGTTGCATCTGTTCCCGGTGACACGTCAGCCGATGAGGTTCAGTGCATCTGCTCGCTATTCAGTGCAAGCAGGCGCTCCAGTTCCAGCAGGGCCTCGCCAAGCAGGTCGATGGCGCCATTGGGCGTGGATGCCGTAGCAGCACTGCGAAGCGCGGCCTGTACGATCTGGTGAGCGCTTTCTGGTCTTGCTTTATCGATCCTCGCGATGAATTGCTTTTCCATAAGTACTCCTTCTCTGAACAATAAGAATCCGGCACCTGATGGATGAGGTGACGGCGGAAAGTATATGCGCCGCAGACCTTGAATGGCTGATCGCAATTGTTTGTTTCCATCTTGCCAACGAACGAGACGATGGGCTGCGTGCAGGTTCGCAACGGTCTCAAGCTCAGACCCAGCTTCCATCACAGTTGCCGACACAGCTCCCTAAACTGCCGACACGTCCCTCGACACCGCTTGCGCAACTCCCCCAATAGGAGCTGATCTAAGCTGCTCGCGGCCGCGACGTCCTGCGCGAATGCTCACGACACTCGCGGCCTGCAGTTGACTCTTTCGTCAACCAACCGACGAGCCGTTACTGCGCCCGGCGTCGACGCATACCTGTCGCGCGTCTGCCACATTTATGTCTAATTATCACTTATGATATAGTCGTCATTTTTCTAGACCGGACAGCGAACGTCTCTTCCGCTACACGCATAGGCACATCGGTGGATGGCGCCTGCTGCACCATGAGGGATGGCGATGACGTTTTGCGCGTCTCCCCCCTGCCCGAGCCATGCGACAAGTCCTTCTGGTCACTTTCCGCCTCATCGTCCTTGCGTTGTGGGGCCTCGTACCGGCCGTTGCATACTCGGCGGGCAATCCGCCTGCAGGGGCGGACGGTGGCTACGCTTCGCGCATCGCCGGCGTCGGTTCCGACGCCGGGGAAGCACTCAATGCGCTTCAGGCCAGGGAAGACGCGATCAGGCAGCGGGCGTCAACGGCAACCGGTGATGCCGAACTGATCGAACTGGATTCGCTGAGCCGGCGCATAGTCGACGACGTCGACAGACTGGTCGCAACCTCGCTGCAGCCCGAGCTCGAACGGACGCACGCGCAGCTCGATGTGCTCGGCGCGGCGCCCGTCGCCGGTGCAAGGCCGGAAACACCCGCGGTCGCCCAGCAACGCGACGTCCTGACCGCGCAGCAAACGCGGCTTGACGCGCAAGTCAGGCAGGCGCAAGGCATCAAAGGCGATCTGGCCAACGTCGACGCACAGATCGGACGACTGCTCCACGAACATCTGAAAGACCAACTGGCGCTTCGCACCGACAGCATTTTGAGCGCTGCGTTCTGGGCGCCCATGGTTCACCCGGAAGCGGCTGACTATCAGAACCTCCGAGCGTTTGGGATGCAGGTCGAAAAGCAGATGCAATCGATGTGGCGACCGGGACGCTTCCTCGCCACGACGGTCCTTCTGCTGGCCGCGCTGGCCTGCGCAACGGTTGGTGCCAGCCTTCTCGAACGAACAACAGGATGGGTTTGCATTCGACGTCTGCCGGAAGGACGGCTGCGGCGCAGTGCCTTCGCAATATCGACGGTGTTCGCGACGCTTGCGACCACGATGGTTGCGATACACCTCGTCAGCGTGGCCACTGGCAGTCAACACGGCTTGTCGCCCGCCCTTCAGACCTTCACTGACGAGCTTGTCAAGCACATCGTCAATTGCGCGTTGGTCCTTGCGCTTGGCAGGGCGTTCCTGTGTACGGAGCATCCTACCTGGCGCCTGCCTGCCATCGCCGATCCGGTTGCGCAGGCGCTCAGGTCTTTTCCACGGACGTTGGCCGCGCTGCTGCTGTTTTCGGGGGCGATAGAGCAAATCAACCGAGCCGTCGACACCAGCCTTCAGCTCACGATTTTCACTCGCGGTCTCGTCGCGCTGATCGTCGCGCTGGCCATCGGCGCTTCGTTGCTTCATGCCAACCGGGTACGTACCGCACTGGCCGCGGCCGGAAATTCGCCAGAAGGTCGGTCGACACTTGCGGGCCTGATTCATGCGGCCGTCTGCGTGGTCGTAGTGGGCGCCCTGGCGGCATTGGTCTTCGGGTACATTTCCGTTGCGCGTTTCCTGACCTACGAACTCGTGTGGTTCGACATCGTCCTGTGCAGCCTCTATTTTCTCGTGATGCTTACGCGCGATGTATGCGAAAGCCTCTTTTCTCCGGCGCATGCAAGCGGCAATACGATCAAGCATCTGTTTGGCCTCGGGAATGCTCATCTTGCACAGATTTCGACGATGCTTACCGGGATATTCCGAAGCGCACTCATCGTCGCCGCAGTCATTGCGCTGCTAACGGGCGGTCTCGGAACCACGCCCGCGGACCTCATCTCCAGCATTCTCGAGGTGCTGGGCGGCGACCGGCTGCGTGCGCTCAATATCGTCCCCGCTCACATCTTCAGCGCGCTGCTTACAGCCGGCGTCGGAATCTATCTGGTGCGGTCCGTTCGCAAATGGTTCGACAGGGAGTTGCTGCCCAAGACGGAAATGAGCCCCGGCATGCGGGCGTCATTGCTCACGTTGTTTGCGAACATCGGTTACGTGCTCGTCGTGCTGCAGTCCTTGTCCGTGCTAGGCGTCAGATGGCACAACCTTGCATGGATAGTCAGTGCGTTGTCGGTGGGAATCGGTTTCGGTCTGCAGGAGATCGTGAAGAACTTCATCTCCGGACTCATCCTGCTCGCTGAGCGGCCGGTGAAGGTGGGCGACATGATCAGTATCGCCGGCATCGAGGGGGACATCCGACGCATTAGTGTGCGTGCCACCCAGATCCAGCTGGCAGACAAGTCGACCGTGATCGTGCCGAACTCACAGCTCATCTCGCAGAACGTGCGCAACGTCACGATGGGAAATACCACGCAGGGTATCGCCTCGCTTGTGCTCACGTTCGCTCTCGACGTCGACCCGGAGCAGGTCCGCGACATTCTTCTCGATGCGTACAGGGATCACCCCTCGGTTCTCGCGCATCCGGCGCCGTCCGTCATGTTCAGTCAGTTGACGCCCGAAGGCATCACGCTCACGGTCACGGGGCATGTGAGGAGTCCCAGGATCGCCGCCGACACCAAAAGTGAACTCCTGTTCGCCATCCTGAAGCGGCTACGCGCCGCGGACATCCCTTTGTCGACCCCACGAACGGTTCTGGTCCATGCACCGCAGGGTGGCCTCCCCAATGGGCTTGGCGCGGCTTCGGGCGGACCGCCGCGTCGCAGTCTTTCGTTAGCCGGCGCAACGAGCGTATCGGCGAACGCCCGCGATACCGCGGGCGGCGTCGAGGCGTAGCGCAGGTCTTTCCCGCCAGGGCACAGCGACGTCGGCTCCTGCACTTTCTGGCGACGGACGTTGCGTATCCGGAAACAATGAATTCATGTAAGCGGTTTGAAATACACGGATAAGAAGATTGCGATCCTCAAGACCATAGGCAGAGAGATTCACAGTTTCTCCAGGTCGTTTTCAGATAATCCGCGTCATTGTTTCCGACGCCAAAAATTGGAAGATAATCATGGCGAACGCGTTCATGCCCGTTTTCACGGTCGTGTCAGTCCTCCCTCTTTCCACTGTCAAATTCGCAGAGGACAACGGTCCTTTGGTGCGTGATCTGGCGCGCAAAGCCATCGTGAAACTGCAGCAGGCGGACTACGAACGCATCGATGGCGATTCGCGCAGTCCTGCGGACATCCACGTGACTTTGGCAAGCCTGGCGGCTCGACAGCAGGCGTTCAGCAGCTCGAACGCAGTGAAATTCGATTCATCGGTTTCCGGCGCAACGAAAGCGTCGCGCCTCGCCTCGTATCGTTCGATTTATCAGGAAGGTTGATTGGACGTCGAAGTGCGCTATAGGGAAAACTTTTCAGCCCTGGTGCGTCTTGCGTAACGCGACGCGGGTGCAGGACATCGGCGATGTGCTGTGCTTACTTCAGTGGCGCTATTACGTCATCAAGTTAGGGATCCTTCGCGTTCCTGTGTGTAAGCACTAGCCGTTGTGCGCCGATTCAAGACTATATCCGCTTCATTGAAAGGAAAACTGCTGTGCGATTGAGGATAGTGATACTTTTTTAGGCAATTATCGCCGCATGCTTGTGCGGCAGTGCAGGAGCGCATACGAGCGTCGGGGTGTTGGTAGGGGTACCGCCCCCGGTCATGATGGCGCCCGCGCCGATGTTCTACGCAGCGCCATCTCCCGTCGTCGTCCAATCGATCCAGCCATCGCAGACGACGGCCTATGTTGAAAAGGCACAGGAGAGTCCGCCGGCAGGCTCGTGGTGGTACTGCCCGGCGACGAAGAAATATTATCCCTACATCAAGGGATGTTCGAGCGGTTGGGTAGAGGTGCCCGCGAAGCCGGCCGGGACGAAATGACATGCCAACTTGTATGGTCGCGCTCGCCGGTTGCGCTGCCACGCCGATGGCCCCGACAGTGATGGCGCTGCCCGGCCCGGGCAAATCGTTCGATCAATTCCGCAGTGTCCAGCAGTTCGCTTCCGGGCAGACCGGGAGAATCAGGCTCGTCTCGAAGTACGTCTGCGTTGCGGGTGCTGTGCAGCGCGAAGCTCGGACGGATCGAGAAAAAAGCGTCGGTTGCCGGCCATGCGCTCGACCATAAAGTCGATGAACGTCTTCACGCGCAGCGATTGTTCGGTTCGGTGCTTATAGTAGATGTAGATCGTGCCGTATTCAGTAACGTGCTGCAACAGCAGCGGAACGAGCCGCCCGCTTCTGATATGAGTCGTGGCGTTGAAGCTGCCCAACTGGCCGATGCCAAGGCCCGAGAGCACAGCCTGGGTCTCCAGCTCCGTATCGTTCACGCAGATGGCGGCCGGCACGTCGCGATAAGCGATCTCATCGCCGATACGGAACTGCCACTGCGCGAGCTTGCCCGTGTTTGCCCGCCGGTATCCGGTGCAGCGATGTCGAGCGAGATCTTCGATGGTCCGCGGCGCGCCGTTGCGCTCGATATAGTCCGGCGATGCGCAAACGATCAGCTGAATCGGCACGAGCCGGCGTGCGATCGAGCCGCCCGAAGGCGGCGGTCCACCGCGAAATCCGACGTCGGCGCGATCGGTCACGAGATCCGTGAATTGATCGTCGAATTGCACTTCGAGTTGCACGTTCTGATAAAGCTTCTGGAATTCCTCGAAGTACGGCCACAAGACCGGAAGCCCGAGTGCGCGCGGGGCGCTGACGCGCAGCATGCCGGCCACGTCTTCTTTCGAACGCCGGGCCTCGTCGAGCGCAGACGAGAGCATGGCGAGCGCCGGCTCCACGCTATCGAGTAGTCGTTGGCCCTCTTCGGTGAGGCTCAGTTTGCGGGTTGTCCGATGGAAAAGCCGCACGCCTAGTTCTTTTTCCAGTTGCATCACCGCATGGCTTGCGGCCTGCGGCGAGATGCCTTGATCGACCGCCGCGGCTCGCAGGCTTCCCAGCGCCGCGGCACGGACGAAAACGGTGATCGCGCGAACTCCGTTCATTTTCCGGGCCCCTGATTCGCAAATAAAGGTTGATTATCACGCCAGTAATATACGGCTATTCTGCGTCAATCGTCATGCGTACCATGGCATCACCTAATCACCCCAGGAGAGAGATCATGGCTGACATTCAACAAGGCGGCTTCACGCGCGTATGGTTCATCACCGGCGCATCGAGAGGCATCGGCGCATTGATTGCAGAAGCAGCGCTCGCGGACGGCAACGCGGTCGTGGCCGCCGGACGCAATGTCCGCGCCATCGCCGAGCGTCTCGGCGAGTCATCCGCATTGCTCCCCGTTGCGCTGGACGTGGCGAATGAAGCCGAGGCAAAGGCGGCGGTGCAAGCGGCGGTTGAAAAATTCGGACGCATCGACGTGCTGGTCAACAACGCGGGCTTCGGTCTGCTGGGTGCGGTGGAAGAATCTTCCGACAAGGACGTCCGTCGGATGTACGACACCAATATATTCGGATTACTAAACGTTACGCGCGCCGTACTGCCGACGATGCGCGCAAATCGCTCGGGCCACGTGGTCAATATTTCATCGATCGGCGGCTATCGGGCCGCGGCGGGATTTGGCGTGTACTCATCTACCAAGTTCGCTGTCGAAGGCATTACCGAAGCGTTGCATGCCGAGCTGAAACCACTGGGCATTCAAGCGACCGTTGTCGAGCCGGGGTATTTTCGTACCGACTTTCTTGATGCGTCTTCGCTGGCCGTTGCGCCGGAAGTGATCGTCGATTATGACGAGACCTCGGGCGCGGTGCGCCGCAAGGCCGTGCAGATGAACCACAACCAGCCCGGCGACCCCAGGAAGCTTGCAGCCGCATTGATCACGCTCGTCGACGCGTCGAACCCGCCGTTGCGGCTTGCGCTTGGCACCGACACACTGGCTGCCATCGCTGCGAAAAATGCCTATGTAGCGCAGGAGACGGAAGCGTGGAAGGATCTGTCCAGGTCGACGGATTTCGCTGCCTGAGCGAAGAAGGCGGCGATCCGGCGTTGGCTGGGCCGCCGCGCCCGATGGCCGTTGTCGCCCGGAAGTCGTCGTCGGTGCCCGTCGGCGTGTGGTCCGCAACGGCTCTGTGACTCATTCGGTCTTGCGCTGCAGACGTTGCCCTTTGGGCAGCCCACCGCAACGCTACCGTGATTCTCGACCCGCTTCTTATTGCGGACTATTCGGCATGCCAGGTTCGATCGAACCTCACATCGACGGCCGGTTCCTTGCATCCGGCGCGGAGGCGATCGATCAATTCGCTGGTGGCCCTGCGGGCTGTCGACACATCGCGCCGCGACCGTTGGAAGGCAACCATGCCCCATGGAACGACAATGACGACTACAACGCATCCCAAACCAGTAAGCACCGCAGCAATCACACGATTTGCCAGCGTACCGTCATGCGGGAGTGTTTGCTGGAGCCACACGAATGCCGGATCGATCCCGACATCGACAGTCATCGCCAATACCATGCTCAAAGCGACGTGCAGCGCAAGTCGCATTTCCTGGAAGCGAGGGCCGTCGTCGTTTTCCCGGTGAACGAGCACCACGGTCCGGGCGGCGATCGCAAGCGCAGCTAAGGTTAGCGCGCAAATGCAGCTCAATTCGAAGGTGGTGAACTTATTGCCCATGTTGTCCGTTCCATCGCGCGGGTTCGCGAACGTTGTGATCGGCGCTCAAGCGCACGGCTGGCGCGGTGCGCCGACCGAAGAGAAAGATGCGAGTCGCCCTGATTGGCATGGGGTGTCCATGAAAACTCGAACGGCGCCCTGCGCGTCCGGTCTCAACCGGTTGCGCAGGGCGCCGTTGCCCAGGCCCGTTGCCGGGCGATTCGGTATTCAGGTCGCTCAGTACGAAGAGCGAATCGCCATCGATTCGCCTTAGCGCAATACAATGCAAGTGCCATGCCACTGCGCTTTGCCTGCCGCCGACGTCGATATCGCTGCACGTCGGCGCGGCACGGCACGGTTGTGGTGCGCAACGGCATCCCTTCAGCGTCGCTCTGCACCCCAGCGTGGTGCTCGGCAGCGTGTCGAGACGCCGGATTCCGATCACGCCAGCCAGGTATCGATTAGGTGATTCGCGCCCCGGGAGCAGATCCCAAGTTTTGGTGAAGGCTTGCAAAGGCTACTCGACCTGCCTATCTTCAAAGCGGATGCGTGCGCCACGAGCAGCGAAGTTGCAGAACATTTAGCATCCCTTATCTTCCACGGAGAAAATCGTAAATATCAGGTGCTTCGTCATACCGGTTGAGGCCTGTCTCGTGGCGGTATCGATGGTCGCCTCGCAAGCCACCTGGGCCGAGGCTATCGGGGCCGGCGATACGCGAGTCGGTTGCATCCGCAGCCCGGCAAACAGTGATCGAAGCGCGCTGGCGATCAATGCGCGTTCGCGGCGTGGCGTCCGTGCGCGCTCGCAGCGTGCGACGTGTCTGCGGAGTCGTCTTCCGGCGGGGCGCCGGTCACCGCAACGACGACCCGAACGTCCTGTGCGAAGGCGTCCTCAAAGCGCACGCGCGCCAGCGTGACGCACTGTACCGGCGTGCCGGCTCCCATGCGTGCGGCAGCCTGTGCGGTGGCCTTCGCGGCCAGGCCGAACACGGCAACGGCCTCATCCCAGGTGAGGCCCGTTGTCATGATTTCCTGGACTAGCTTGCCCGCCACGGTTCCGATCCTCGTCCTCTGCTCGTCATTCATCATACGACTCCACTCGCACATGCCATTGGAAAGTACGGATTGCCTGCGCAAGTTGCGGGCCTGAAGCAGCGGTCCTTAACACCCCCCTACTGCTTGGGCCCACTCTCGGGCAGCAGACCCAATGCCGTTCCCAATGCCCTGCCGCGTTCTCCCGCCATGAGTTCGGCCAGCAGCTCCGGCAGCGGCTTGCCGCCCCAGTCGAGCGCGCGCTTGAGCATGTACGGCACGGGGCTGTGCGGTTCATAGCGCATCAGATAATCCGCGACCACCGCCAGCAGCCGATACGCCTCCTCGCGCGACTGCGGCACATTCGGCTTCCTCGCGGCGGGCGGCTCGGCTGCGTCGCCGGGCGGCGTCACTTCGAGCGGTGCGCGATCGATCATCGCTGGCTCCCCAACCGTTGCGCTATCAACCATCACCGCCTCCTCCTGCTTCGGGTGCCCCGTGAGCCACTCGCGCAACACGCTCTCCAACCGGTCGAGCGTCTCCATCAGCGTGCCGAATCCCGGCGCCTCTGCGCCGAGCCGCGGCGTGCACCAGGCGTCGAGTTGCGCGATGGGCGCACGGGCCGCCGCGATCGCGCGCAGCCCGTCGCGCAGCTCGGCGGGCGCAGCAGCGTGCGCGGCCTGCGCCAGTTCCTGCGCCTCGCGCGCGGCCGCCTCCCGCCTCGCGGCCGGAACATCCTTGCGGTCCTTCAAGGCAATCGCTTCGCGCTGCGCGACTTGCCAGCGCGTGAGCGTCAACGCCGATCCTTCCGGTCCCGCGCACAAGGCGATACGCCCGCGGAGCAGGACGGGAAACTGCTCCGCGACCCATGCGAGCGGCGCGGCACGAAAGCCCATGTCGCCGTCACGAGGCAATGGGTGGATGTCGTCCCAATAGCGTTCGCACAGTTCGCTTAGCAGTTCGAAGCATGCAGGCAGCGCGGCACATCCATATCGATGCAGCCAGCTTTCGCCCAGCCACGCCGCCAGCGTGAGATCCTTGCTGCGCCGTATCAGGAGTTCGCGGCAACCTGCCTCCACGGCGGGCCAGTCGGCCACCTTGAGCGTGGTTTGCCAGATGCCGGCTGGCAGTGCCGGATCGTCCTCGCGGCGCGCCGCCTTGATGGCGTCGAATGCCGGGTCGTGCAGCAGCGAGACTCCGGCCGGTGCGCCACCGGGAATCGGTTGAACGAGCGCTTCGATATCGAATGCCGGCTTCATCCACGCCCCGCCTGTGGGTTCGACGGCCAGGGTCCGTAGGTCACTGCAGGCGGCGAGTACAGGCTGCCGCCCGGCGCCGAGTACGGCAGGTCGGGCCATGAGAGCGCGGTTTTGGACGCGCCCGTCATGCCGAGGCGCATGAACATGCGCGCGGTCTGCGTGGCGCCATTGCGGTCGCGAACCGGCACGGACAGCAGCATGCGCGCGTTGCCCGCGCTGCCGTCCACCCCGTCTTCGGGCACCGCATGCAAGCGCACGAGCCGCAACAGCGCCCATGTGTCGTTGGCCGCCCACGTGGCCGCCTCGCCGTCTACCGAAAGCGTGGGCTGCGAAGCGTCCTGCATCGGCCGCCAGGGGCCGTCCTTTGCCCACCGCAAGCTCAGCGCGGCCGGCTGGCCCGGCGCCCAGCGCAGCGGCGCACCGGCCGCCGCCGGCCACGCAAGCGTCTGGCTGCCGCTCGCGAGCGACCACTGGATCACCTGGTCCGCCCCGGCTTCGTCGGCCCGATCGATGCGCCAGTCCACTGCCACGTCGACGCCCACGAGCGCACCATCGGCGCCGCGCGCCACCAGGGCATCGAGCCACGGCTTCGCGCGTGCGAGTCTCGCGAGAAACTGCTGCGCGCCGGCGTGCGGGCCGCCGCTCGCCGCGGCGGCGCTCATGCCGCGTTGCGCGTCGGCAAGCTTCGCATCGAGCAGCGCGACGAAGGTCGCCGTCTGCCGCAGGTCGGCGGCCTGCGCGTTCGCATCCGCGGAGAACGGAAAGCGCCCCGCGAGGTAGCGCTCGAAATAGCTGCGCAATTGCTCGTATGCCTCGCCGCCGGTGCCGATCTGGAGCCGGTAGCACCGCTCGCGCGCGGACGAAACGAGCCGCGTACCCGCGCTCGCGACGATATCGCCCGATCCCGGCACCTCTACCTGCGCGAGCGAAGCGCTGCACGTGTCGAGGTCCATCTTGTCGAGCTGGTTGGAGATGATCGAAGGCACGGCCACCAGCGCGCTCGCCGGGCTGCGCGCGCGATACTGCGCGAGATCCGCGAAGAGCGCTTTCCAGCGCGCGACGAGTCGCGCGTCCGCAGTCGAGAGCGGCGGGTTCTGCGTGGTGAGCCAGTCGATCGCGCTTGCCGCGCCTGCCGCGGTGTCCGCCACCGCGCTCGCCTGCGCCGCGAGGTAGGTTTGCAGCGCCTCTGGCGTTGCGGCCCCGAACGCACGCATCGATCCTCCCGGGCTGCCGTTCCAGCCCGAGAAGTCGCCGCGCATCGGCTGGAACGGTTCGAGCGATTGCAACTGGACATCGGTCGAGCGCAGCACGTCGAGCGCGGCGTCGCTCACGCGCAGCGCGACCGCCTGGGCGAGATCCGGCCGGCCGAGCGAATCGAACGCTTCCACCAGGTCGAGCGCGTTCTTGCGCAGCGTGTCGAAGGGCGCGGCCAGCGTTTGCGGCGCGTACGCGATGTCGCGCGCGCGGCCGGGATCCGCCGTTGCCGCGGCCCGATTCGGCACCGAGAGCGCGGCCACCATGCTGTGCACGGTCGCATTGCCCGCCGCGGCCAGCAGCGCGCCACGCCACGCCTCGGGTGCCTGGGCGAGCGGTCCGGCCGCGTATTGCTTGTACGCGGGGAGAACCGCGAGCGCGCGTTGGACCGCGTCCGCGTCCACGCTGCGGATCTCCGCGTTGCCGCCCCCTTCGCCCGCCACGAACGGCTGCCCGAGCAGCGTGCGCAGCGCGTCACGCAGCGGCAGCAGATCCTGCGCGAGTTGCAGCCCCGTGGCGGGACTGGATGCGAGCACGCCCGGCAGATTGCCACTCGCGAGCCAGCGCGCCGCGAACGCGCTCTGCGCGTTCTGCTCGTGGTCGAGCACACTGGCAACCGGCGTCGCGCCGATCAGACGCAGGCCTTTTGCGGTATCGAAAGTCGCGGTGAGTCCGGGCACGAGCTCCTGACCGTGGGTGCCCGCCCAGCCGTGGTCGGCGGTGTCGACCTGGGTCGCGAGCGTATCGATGCGCGTGGCCAGCCCGGAGAGGGACGCGGTGGACGGCACGGCGCCGGGCGCCTTGAGATCGGCGAGCATCGCCTGGATCTGCGCAGCGTTCGTCGTAAGCGAGGAATCCTGATAAATGTCGTCGAACCAGCGGTCGAAGGTTTCCTCGAAGCAGACGCTGGCGCGCGCGTGCGCCGCGCGTGCCTCGGTGCCGTCGAACGGCAGCTGACCGCCTTCCACGCCCGTCTCGCGCACGGCTTCGTCGAGCCCCGCGCGGTCGGCCACATGATCGGGCGAGAAGCTCACGCCCACCGCGCCGCGCATGAGCTGCGCCAGCATGACGGTGTTGCCCGCGTCGCGCAGCACGAGCTCGTTGTAATTGGCGATCAGCCGCTCGGTCTGCGCCGCGTTCGCGACGAGCTGCGTGCCTTGCGTGTACGCGGGCAGATCCTGGGGCCGCCGCGCGGTCCCAGCGAGGCTGACGTCGTCGGCGGATGCCTGCGGGCCCGTGTCGCAGTTCAGGTCGGCGAGACGGCTCACGAGGCGCGCGCGCAGCGGCGTGAACACGAGCCCGCTCAGCACGTGGTATTGCGCGTCGTCGAGCCTGCGCCGCAAGCCGAAATACGAAAGCGGCATGAGCGGCGTGGCGAGCTGCCAGCGCGGCACCCGGACGAAGGCGTCGGCCGCGCTGCCCAGCGCGCGCGCCGCGGCCGCTTCGTTGTCGCTTGCGCCCGCTTCGTGCCATGCGACGCTCGCGAGCGCGAGCGCGTCATAGCTGCCCGCGAGCACCCGCGCATCGCTGCGCACGTGCCAGGTGGTCACGCCGAGACCCACGCACCAGAAAATGCCCAGTGCGATGGCGGCATAGGTCGCGAAGCGGTAACGCCGCATACGCAACGCGAGCACGCGCGGAATCGCGATGGCAAGGCCCTGCCCCGGCATGACCACGTCATGCCAAAGACGCGACGCGAAGGCCGGCGCCGCGCCGCGCGGTTCTTTTGCGGGCGGCATGCCGGGCTCGTCGCGCGCCCCGCCTTGCGGCACCGCGCCCACGCACCAGATGCCGCGCAAGAGCGGCGCCGTGCCGTCGGCGCCGCCGCGCAAGGTGGGCTCGACATGTTCGCGCAGCGGCTCGCGCAGGGCGTCGAGGCGCCGCGGCAACAGGAACACGTCGCTGTCCAGCGAACCGTCGAGCGTGCCCATCTCGGTGACGGTCGCGGCCAGCGCGCGGCTCATGTCGGCGAACGCCTCGTCCACCCACGCGGGCTCGAACGTGCGCCGCAGCGCATACGGCGAAGCCCAGCCAAGCGGCGTCTCGATGCGCTCGCGGCGCAACCGCGCCGAGAGCGCATCGAAGCCCGGCAGCGCGTCGCAGCCCGTCACCACGATGTAGAGCGGCAGCATCTGCCCCAGCTGGCGTTGCAGCGCGAGCACCGTGCGCGAGGCTTCTAGCGCCGTGTCGATGTCCGCGCGCAGTTTCTCGCCGCTCACGTCACCGCTTATGTCGCCGCTTGTGCCGCCGCTTGTGTCGCCGTTTATGCCGCCGCTCTTGTCTCCAGCGTCGCCGTAATCGATGAGCGTATCGAGCGCAATCACCCACACGAGTGCGTCGAGCGGCCTCCCCGCCCGGTTGCGCAGCAGCCCGCGCAACAAGCGCCCGCCCGTCGCGCCGCGGCGGCGTTCCGCGGCGGCCCGCACGCCGAGCGAGTCGCCCGGCTCGGCAATCAGGATGCCTTCCGCGTCATGCCAGATCCTGCCGAACCAGCCGGGCTCGCCAACGGGCGCGAGGCGCCAGCTCTTCGCCAGGGCGTCGAGCGCCGCCGGTGTGCCCGTGGCGAGCACGCGCGGCACCGAGTACGGATCGCGCACGCCCATCGTGGCGTGCGCCGTGCGGATCATGGCGGTGAAATTGCGCAGCGGCCTGCGTTCGTCTCGCCCGCGCACCCAGCGCACGACGAGCGCGGCCACGATCCCCACGATCAACAGCGCGATGAGGACGATAAGGACAACTACGAGCGTGGTCGTCATGGCCGCGCTCCGCGTAGCGCCTGAGCCTCGCCGGCTTCGTTGGCAGCGTCGGCTTCGTTGGCGTCCTGCGCGCTCACCATGACGATGCGCCGGGCGGGGAGCGCGGCGCCCGGGTTCGAGCCCGGCGTTGCCGATACGGTCTGCGCCGTAGCGGCATCCAACGTTTGCGTTGCGGGCCGCGTGTCGGCGGCCGGGGTCCGCGGCCGCAGCAGCCGCGTCGTTCGCGCGCGCGGCAGCACGACGCCCGAGGTGCTCGTATGGCCTACGTTCGCCGGACGCCCCGCGGCCATCGACACCGTTTCGAACTGCGTGAGCGAAGGCCGCACGGGCGCCGTCGCGTAGAGCCACAGCAGTTGCGATACCCCCAGCAGCGCGGCGAAGCCGATGCCGACGAACAGCGCCAGCCGCGCGCGGTCCGGAAACATCTGCGTGAGCGGACGCGTCTCGCGCGGGGCGAGCGCGGCGAGTTCGAGCGGAGCGCCAAGGCGGTCGGGCTCGGGATCGCGCTGCATGGCGAACGCAAACAGTGCGTGACGCAACTGGTCGTGACGCAAGGCCCCGGCCTCGCCGCGCAAGCGGCCGCGAAACCCCAGCGTGAGACAGGCGAGGTAGACGTTCGCGAGGTCGCGTTGCGAAGGATCGCGCCGCGCGAGCAGGCTTTCGATGGCGGCTGGAATGCGCTCGCCCGCCGCGCGCGTGCTGAAGATGCGCGCTTCGAGCGGGTACGTTTCCCAAGCGCTGGCGCCCGTCCACGCCGAAAAGAGCAACAGCTCGTCGAGCAGCGCGACGTAGGCGTACTGCGCCGCGGCGACGTCGGCTTCGCCGGCCGCGCCGGTCCATGCCATCGCATCGCGCGCGAGCTTGCGCGTGGCGGACTGCAACTGCGTGGCGAGCGCATCGGCCTCGCGCTGCGCATCGGCGGGCGTCTGTGGATTCGCGGCGCTCGCGGCCTGCGCGACCACGCGCGTGCGCGCGTTCTCCGCAAACGCGAATGCCACGACGAACGCGCGCATGAGGGGCAGGCGCTCGTCGCTGTTGTCGCCGGCGTCAAGCATGGTCGGCTCCCGCGTTGCGAGGGTCGTCCGCCGCGTCGCCGGTCGGCGTGAAAAGCTGCACGGCCCAGGGCGCACGCCCCGGCACCGTCGTGCGGACTTCGATGCATAACGGCTGCGCGCGATCGAACCACGCGTCCTCCACGGCCACCGCGAAGAGCGTCGTGTCGTCGCCCGTGGCGTAAGCGGCGCGCTCCTCGCGCGCGAGGCGCCGGCGCGCGAGGCCGCGCATGCGCTGGCGCGTGAGCGTCGGCATGTAGGGGCGCGACGCGACGACGGCATGATCGAGCCACACGCTGGCGTCGTGCTCGCCGGCGTCGGGGGGCATGCGCAAACCGATCACCAGTTCACGCGCCACGCTGCCGCCGCTTTCGAACGGCGGCGCGATCCAGAAGCTGCCGCCCTCCTCCGTGAAGGCGCGCACGCGATAGCCCTGACGTATCGTCGAAAGCGCTTCGTCCGCCCACGCGAGAAGCGGATCGAACGACGCGAGCAGCGCCATGTAATCGAACGTCGCGAATACGGGCACGCCGCGCGCCGGGCGCAGCGCCGCGAGCGCGCCCGTCATGCCCGCGACGACGCGATAAAGCTCGGCAGGATGCGCGATGCCGGAGACGAGCGTCGCCTCCACTTCCGGCAGGCGGCTCCAGAGCGCACAAAGCTGGCGCTCGATCTGCGCGGCATCGTCGCGCTCTTCGGCGCGCTGCGCCGCCTGCAGACGCCCGGCCAGGAAAACGCACTTTTCGCGCACGCGCATCACGAGGCGCATCACGCGCTGGCCGAGCACCGAATCGGCGCGCACGAACGGGCAAGGCGGCGCATAGTCCGCAATCGCCACGCCGCCGCCCTGTTGCCTCACGCGCAGGAGCGGCAAGCGATCGAATTCGTGGCGCCCGAGATCGGTCATCAAATGCAGGCGCGGCGACCATGTCGTGATCGAGGCGGGCTCGCCGCCCGAGACGAGATCGGGCACGTCCGGGCTTTCGCGCTGCGTGTATCGCCCGGCCTGAGGATCGAGCTGACCCCCGCGATAAAGCGGCGGCACCGCGAGATAGATCGTGACCTCCCTGTCAGGCTCGCTGAACGCGCGGCTCACGTCGATCTCGAGCACGGGGTCGCTCGGCGTGTGGCGAATGGCGAGACCGTCGGCCAGAATCGCTTCGAGCGCGCTGATGCGCACGAGCCCCTGCGCGAGCCCCGCGGCGTCATGTTCGAGCGAGAGCACGCCCCAGTAAAGCGCGCGAGCGGCGCCGGCGAGCAGCGCCGCGTGCCCCGCGGCGTGCAGGGCCTGTGTCTGGAAATGCTGCGGCAGCAACGGCATGCCGTCGAACCAGCAGACCGCATCGGGAAACGAAGTGCGCATGTTTATTGACTTTCTTTCACTAAGCGATTCGTGATTCAGCGCGCGGCCTGCACGCTCAGATCCTGGTCGCCGAGCAGCAGCAGCGCGTGGGCGGGACCGGTATCGAGCCTCACGCGGTGCGCACCCGGCGTCTGATAATCGGCGAACACCACGACGCCGGCGCCGCGTTTGCCGCCAAACGGAAACGGCGCCGCCGCGATCTGCTGCCCCGGCACGACTTCGAACGACACGACGGTGATGTCCTCGGGGTGATCGCGCCGCCATTGGTCACGCTGCGCGAACCACTTCGCCGATGGCAAACCGAGCAAGGCGTCGAGCAGTTGCGGATTGCGTACGAGCACGGCGTCGACGGCAATGGGCGTGTCCTGGTTCGCTTGCATGGAGACGGCAATGGCCAGGGTATCCACCTGCACCTTGGGCAGCGACGAGCACCCCGCGAGCGCCAGCAGCACCAGGCCGGCGAGCCGCCAGGCGCACGGCTTCCCGGCGCCCGCGCATGCGGCACCGGGCGAGAACGTGGTCGTCACTGCGCTATCCCCATCGTGTGCGTCGCCTCTTGTCTGCGATGCCTCCTGCCCGCGCGCAGGAGATCCCATGCTGGTTCGTAATTCTAGTCATGACGCATGTTTTGCCGCGCAATGCGGTTTGCGCGTAGTCTACAAGCGCCGACAGCCTCATTGCAATAACGATTTGTCAATCGTCCAATTCGAAAATTCGTAAATACGATTGAAAGCGATTGACTATATGCTCCGTAAATATTTTTTGAATTTTTTCGTTTCCTGTCCTAAAGTCCTCACCGTCTATCTTCACGAATCGCGCGACGATGGCGAGGTCACGCGGCGATCAGCGCGATCTTGATGCCGTGAATTCCCTTGTGTAAGGAATAGCTGGCACGCTTTACCTATGGATTTTCTGAAGGACCATGTATGGAAACGTAAATCGTTCATTTACGATTTGCGGAGCTATTTCTGTCTTCAAAGAAAGAGGATCATGAAAAAGACAGATTGACGAAAAACGCGCATCTTCCGCCATCACACAATGCAATAGAAGAACCACCGCCACCGAGGTGACCATGGCCGACAGTACCCAGCACTGGTTCGAACGGAACCGACCGCCGCGTGTCCAGATCACGTACGACGTCGAAACGGGCAACGCCATCGAAAAGCGCGAGCTGCCGCTCGTCGTGGGCATCCTCGCCGACCTGTCCGGCAAGCCCGTCGAGCCGTTGCCGAAGATGACGGAGCGCCGCTTCGTCGATATCGACCGCGACAACTTCAACGACGTGATGAAGTCCATCGGGCCGCGTGTCGCGCTGCAGGTCGACAACACGCTCGCTGCGGACGGCAGCAAGATCAATGTCGAATTGAAGTTCGATCAGATCGACGACTTCGATCCCGTCAGCATCGTCCAGCAGATCGCGCCGCTCAAGCAGCTGTACGACGCACGGCTGCGGCTGCGCGACCTCCTCACCAAACTCGACGGCAACGACGAACTGGACAAGCTCCTCCAGGAAGTGGTGCATGACCCGAAGGGGTTGAGCGAAATTCGCTCGGCGCACCCGCAGGACACGCCCACCGCGCAATTGCCGCCGCCAGCTCCGGGGGCCAATCCTGGAGCCGCTCCGGGCGCGGCCCCGGAAGCTTCCGGCGACACGCCGGCCAGCTGAGCCCAACGCGAGGAGACAATCATGTCAGACACTCAGGCCGCCGCCACGGCGCAGGCGGGGACGGTCACGCTGCTCGATCGCATCGTGCACGAAGGCCGCATGGCGCAATACGAAGACCAGCAGCAGCACGCGCGCGAACTGCTCGCGGAGTTCGCCTTGCAGGTGCTCGACAAGAACATGACCATCAGCCGCGACACGGTGGCGATGATCAACGATCACATCCGCAAGATCGACGAGCTGATCAGCGAGCAGCTCAACGAGGTGCTGCACCATCCCGACATGCAGGCGCTGGAGTCGTCCTGGCGCGGTCTGCACTTTCTGGTGAAGGGTTCGGAAACGAGCACGCGCCTGAAGCTGCGCCTTCTGAACGCCTCGAAGCAGGATCTGCAGAACGATCTCGAGAAGGCCATCGACGTCGATACGAGCGCGCTCTTCAAGAAGATCTACGAAGAGGAATACGGCACCTTCGGCGGTTTTCCGTTCAGCGTGCTGGTGGGCGACTATTACTTCACGCGCCAGACGCCCGACGTGAGTCTGCTCGAAAAGCTCGCCTCGGTGGCGGCGGCCGCGCACGCGCCATTCATCTCGGCGGCGCACCCGCAGCTCTTCGACATGGCGAGCTTCACGGAGCTGGGCGTGCCGCGCGATCTGTCCAAAGTCTTCGAGACGATCGACATGGCGCGCTGGCGCGAATTCCGCAAGAGCGAAGATTCGCGCTACGTCGCGCTGACGCTCCCGCATGTTTTGATGCGGCGTCCTTATCATCCGGACAGCAATCCGGTCGAGGGGATGAACTTTTTCGAGGATGTCGACGGAACCGACCACTCGAAGTATCTATGGGGCAACTCCGCCTATGCGCTCGCGCAACGCATCACCAACGCGTTCGCGCAATACAGCTGGTGCGCCGCGATTCGCGGCGTGGAAGGCGGCGGCGCCGTGGAGCACCTGCCCGACCACATCTTCCAGACCGCTTCCGGCGACAAGGCCATGAAGTGCCCCACGGAAGTCGCGATCACCGATCGCCGCGAGAAGGAACTCGATGCGCTCGGTTTCATCGCGCTCGTGCACAAGAAGAACGAGGGGCTCGCCGTGTTCTTCGGCGGCCAGACCGCGTGCAAGCCGGCCCAGTACAACACGCCCGAAGCCACGGCGAACGCACGTATTTCGGCCATGCTGCCGTATATCCTCGCGGCGTCGCGCTTCGCGCACTACATCAAGGCCATCATGCGCGACAAGGTGGGCAGCTTCATGACGCGCGACAACGTGCGCAGCTATCTCAACACGTGGATCGCCGACTACGTGCTCGTGAACGACAACGCCCCCCAGGAAATCAAGGCGCAATATCCATTGCGCGAGGCGCGCGTGGACGTGACCGAGGTGCCGGGCAAGCCGGGCGCGTACCGCGCGACGGTGTTCCTCAGGCCGCATTTCCAGCTCGAGGAGCTGACCGCGTCGATCCGGCTCGTGGCTACCCTGCCGCCGCCGGCGGCCGCCTGATTCGCGCAGCGTGGACCGCGATTCGATGAAGAGACGACGGCCGGGCGGCGCATAGGCGTCACTGGTTCCAGGACTCGCGCGGCGCGGCGTACGCGGCCCGCGCGCTTCTTTACTGCTTCGGGAGCAGCAAATCATGGATTCGATCATTCTCGATCTGGGCAGCGACATCAAAGGCGAGTGCACTTTGGAGGGCTATACCGACAAGATCGAGTTGATGTCGTACAGCCATAACGTAGCGATGCAGGTGACCAACGACGTCAGCAACTCCGAGCGCACGTCGGGCAAGCCTCATGTCGGCGAGTTCACCGTCACGAAGTTCGTTGACGTCGCCACCCCTACGCTCAACGAGTATTGCTGCGGCGGCAAGGCCATTGCGAGCGCAACGATCGTGGTGGGCCGCAATGCCGCCGAAAGCGACGGCAAGGTCATGCCGTTCATCACCTACACCCTCAACAACGTGGTGCTGAGCAACGTCAGTGTGTCGGGCGGCGCGGGCGGCAAGCCCGTGGAAACGCTCTCGCTGAACTTCACGAAGATCAAGTGGGAACTCACCTCGCAGAAGGACGACGGCTCGAAGGAAGGCACGGCGGCCTCCACGTGGGACATGGCCGCGAACAAGGTCGTCAAGGCGGCGAACTAACACGCACCGCCTGTGGCGAACGCCCGCGCCTTTATCGCCATCGCGCCCATGCCGCTCTTCGAGCGGCTGGCCGATGACGCGCCCTTCGACGCGCAGGAATCCGTCGACGAAACCGCGGCTCGTACGCTCGATGCAGCCGGCTTGCGCGCCTCGGTGCGTGCGGAGCTGCTGCGCCTGCTCAACACCCGGCGCGGCACGCCGCGCCTGCCGCGCGCGCCCGATGTGCTGCTTTACGGCCTGCCCGACTGGAGCGGCCAAAGCGCGGCGCGCGCCGAAGACCGCGCCGTGATCGAGCGCGAAGTGGCCGAAGCCGTGCGCGCGTTCGAGCCGCGCCTGCGCGACCCGCGCGTGAAGATAGAACCTGACGAAGGCGCACCATGGCGCCTCTGCCTGCGCATCAGGGGCACGCTGCGCGGCAGCGACGGTGTGGAGCACGTCGTCACCTACCTCGCTGGGCAGCACGGCGAAACGCAGGCCATCGGAATCGTCGATGAACGACTCGCTTGACGCGCAGCTGCTCGACTACTATCAGCGCGAGCTCAGTTATCTGCGCCGCGCGAGCGAAGGCTTTGCGCAGCGCTATCCGAAGATCGCGCGGCGGCTCGAACTCGGCCCGGGGGAAAGCGCCGATCCGCACGTCGAGCGCCTGATCGAGAGCTTCGCGGTGCTCACGGCGCGCATCCAGCGCACGCTCGACGACGAGTACACCACGCTCACCGACGGCCTGCTCGAGCAGTTCTACCCGTACGCGTCGCGCCCGGTGCCTTCGATGACGATCGTGCAGTTCGAGCCCGACGCCACGCAAGGCAGCATCGCCGCCGGCTATCGCGTGCCGCGCGACACGCCGCTCATGCACGTCGACGCGAGCGGCGCGACGATCCACTGGCGCACGAGCGCCGACGTGACGCTGTGGCCCCTCGCGATCGCCGACGCGCAACTGCTCGACGCGGAAGAAGCCCAGGCGCTCACGGGTAGTGCAACGCTGCAATCGGCGCTGCGGCTCTCGCTGCGCAGTACCGGCCAGCACCCACTCGGCGCGTTGCCGATCGAGCGCCTGCGCGTGCGGCTCGCGGGCTCGCCCGTCACCGCCGCGGCGCTCTACGACCTGCTCGGCGCACACAGCGCCGTGACCTGGCTACAGACGCCGGGAGGAACGTTGCACGCGCAACGAGGTTTGCCTCAGCCGGTTGGCTTCGACGAGGAAGACGCGCTGCTGCCGCTCGAAGACGGCGCGCATCCGGCGTGCCGCCTGCTCGTCGAATACTTCGCGTTTCCCGAGAAGTTCGCGTTCTTCGACCTGCCGTTCAAGCCGCCGGCGGATGCGGGCGAGCGCATCGACCTCGTGATCGGCTTCACCGCGGCGCCACGCGGGCGCTTCACGCTGCACACGCGCGACATCGAGCTGGGCTGCGCACCCGCGCTCAATCTCTTCGCGCGCACCTCGGAACCGTTGCGGCCCGACGGCACGGCGCGCGAGATGCGCGTGAGCCCCGATGCGCACCGCGAATCGGGCACGGAGATCTACGCCGTGCGCAACGTGCGCGCAGTGGCGGGCCGCACCGTGACGGACGTGCCGCCGTGGTACGGCTCGATGCACGGCACAGCGTCGGCTGTCTACTGGTACGCGCGGCGCGTGAGCGGGCTGCACCCGTCGCGTCCGGGCAGCGACGTCATGCTGACCTTCGTCGACACGCGCTTCGATCCGGCCGCGCCCGCGGCGCGCACGCTCACCGCCGAGCTGCTCTGTACCAGTCGCCATCTGGCCCACCGGCTCGCGCCGGGCGCCGCGCTCTCGTTCGAGGTTCCGGGACCGGTGGCGAGCGTGCGCATCGCGCACCGGCCCACGCCGCAGATCGTGGCCACGCTCGACGGCACCTCGCGCTGGCGCCTCGTCTCGCAACTCGTGCTGAACCATGCTTCGATCGTGGAGGGCCCGCAGGCACTTCAGGCGCTGCGCGAGATGCTGGTGCTCCACAATCTCGGCGCCCATGCGCCCGCGCAGCGCCAGATCGCGGGGCTCGTCTCGGTGTCGAGCGAGCCCATCGTCGCGCACGTCGGCTCCGATCGCTGGCGCGGCTGGCGCAATGGACTCGGCGTGCGCATCGAGCTCGACGACGCCAGCTTCGTGGGCGCGAGCACCGTGCTCTTCTCGGGCGTGCTGGCGCAATTCTTCTCGCTCTATGCGAGCGTCAACCGTTTCGTACAGACCTCGCTCGTGCGCGACGGTCGGGAGATCCGCACATGGCGGCCGACGATGGGCAGCCCGCTCGTTCTCTGACGCAGCGTCTGTTCGATGAGCCGCACGCGTTCGAATTCGCGCAGGCGGTGCGCCTGCTCGAGTTGCTCCAGCCGCACGCCCAACCGCTCGGCACCGGGCTCGATCCGGCGCAGGAAGCGCTGGCGCTGAGCGGCAATCTCTCGCCGGCCTTTCCGGCGAGCGCGCTCGGGCCGCTGCGGCGCAGCTTGCCCCGCTCGCTCGCGTTCGCGCCGCAAGCGCTCGCCGGGCGCGATGCACGCCCCGGCCCGCCGCAGCTGCAGGTCAACGCATTTTCGCTGGGCGGCCCGAACGGGCCGCTGCCAGGCGCGTGGCAGGAATGGCTGCAGGACCGGGCCCGCCGCAAGGACGGTTCGGCGGCGGCGTTTCTGGACATCTTCCAGCACCGCTTGCTGGCGCTCCTCTATCGCGCGCAGCGCAAGTACCGCAGCGCCGAGCCGCTGCCCGCAACGGCCCAGCGCCCCGCCGACGTCGTGCTGCGCGCACTGACGGGCAACGCCGAAGGCGCGGCGCCGCCACCGCCCGCTCCGCAGGAGCCGCTCGACATGCGCGCCGTGCTCGCGCGCGCAGGCCTGTTCGCGAACCGCCGCCGCTCGCTCGCGGGCTTCGACGTCATGGTGCTGCATCACTTCCGCGTTCACGTGAGCTCCACGCCGTTCGCGGGCGGCTGGCGCACGCTCCCCGCGTCGAGCCGCACGGCGATCGGCTCCGGCGGACGCAACCGGCGGCTCGGCAAGGATGCCGTGGCGGGCACGCGCATCTGGGACGAGCATCAGGGCATACGCGTGCGGCTCGGCCCGCTCAGGCGTGAGCAGTACGAAGCATTTCTGCCTGGCGCTCCCGCTCACGAGGCGCTGCACGCGCTGGCTGCCGCGTGGTTCGGCGCCGAACTCCAGGTGCATCTCGAACTGCAGCTTGCGGCGGGCGAGCTGCCGTGCGCGCGCCTCTCGCGGCACGCGCCGCTGCGGCTGGGCTGGACCGCCTGGAGCGGCGCGGCGCAATCGGCGCCCGCGCGCGTGACGCGTCTTGCGCCCGCCGACATGCTGCGGCACACCGCCGGCCCGCGTGCCGGCAGCACGCCGTGACGCTCGATCTCAAGACGCTCGTCGCGCGCCTCGAGCGCGAGCCGCGCGAAGCGCTCGAACGCGCAGCGCAGCAATGTTTGCGTGAAACCCACTTCGTGGTCGAAGTCGAGCACTGGCTGCTCGCGCTCGCCGAAACGGAGGGCGGCGATTTTGCGTGCGTGCTGCCGCACTTCGGCGTGGATCGTGGCGCGCTCGCCGCCGAAATTCGTGCGGCCGTCGCGCGCCTCAAGCGCGGCAACACCGGCATGCCGTCGTTCGCGCCCGAACTGCTCGTATGGCTCCAGGACGCGCTCGTGCAATCGACCGTCGTGCTCCAGCAACCGCGGGTGCGCGCGGCGACGCTGCTCATCGCGCTGCTCGAAAACGACATGCTGCGCGCCCGCGCCGTGCATGGCGCGCCCTTGCTGCTGCGCGTGGCGAGTGCTGCGTTGCGCGCGAACTTCACGGTCTGGCTCGCGCCAGTCGAGACTGGCGCGTCGCTCGATCCTGTCACGCCTCATGCGTCGCCGGCGGACACCGGCGCCCCCCATGCGAGCGTTCCCGCACTCGCTGCCGCCATGGACGCGGCCGCACCCTTGCCTGCCCTGCTCGACCAGTACACGCTCGACCTGACCGCCGAAGCGCGGGCCGGACGCATCGACCCGATCATCGGGCGAAATGCGGAGATCAGGCAGACCTTGGACATCCTGTTGCGTCGGCGGCAGAACAACCCCTTGCTCGTGGGCGCGCCCGGCGTGGGCAAGACGGCCGTAGTCGAAGGTCTCGCGCTGCGCATCGCGGCCGGGGATGTGCCGCCCCCGCTCGCCGACGTCACGCTGCGCATGCTCGATCTCGCACTGCTGCAGGCGGGCGCGGGATTGAAAGGCGAATTCGAGCGGCGTCTGCGTGCGGTGATCGACGAAGCACGCCGCTCGCCGCGGCCGGTCGTGCTCTTCATCGACGAGGCCCATACGATGATCGGCGCCGGCGGCGCGGAAGGCGGCAGCGACGCGGCAAACCTGCTGAAGCCCGCCCTTGCGCGGGGCGAACTGCGCACGATCGCGGCCACGACGTGGCTCGAATACAAGAAGTATTTCGAACGCGACCCGGCGCTCGCGCGGCGCTTCCAGCTCGTGCAGATCGAGGCGCCCGACGAACCCACCGCCATCGTCATGCTGCGCGCGCTGGCACTGAAGTTCGAAGCGCATCACAACGTCACCATCCACGATGCCGCGATCGTCGATGCGGTGAAGCTCTCGCACCGGTACATCTCGGCGCGCCAGTTGCCCGACAAGGCGATCGCCGTGCTGGACACCGCCTGTGCGCGCGTCGCGCTCGCGCAGCACGACACGCCGCCGCAGCTCGAAGCCGCCAGGCACCGCCAGCGCGCGCTGAACGACGAGCTGCTGCGGCTGCGCACCGAAATGGTGATGGGCGCGGACCATACGCACAGGCTCGCCACGCTTGCGACCGAGCATGCTCGCAATGCCGCGCTCGTCGAAAAGCTGGAGGCCCGCTGGCGCGACGAGGCGGCCACCGTGCGCGAGATCCTTGCGCTGCGCGCGCGGCTCGCGGCCCTCGACGCCCAGCCGCGCGACGGCGCGGACGAGGCCGACGGCGCCGAACCGGGTGACGGTGCCGACGAGCCCGAAGGCGCCGAACCGGGTGACGCCGCAGACGCGGCCGATGCGCCCGACTTGCGCGAAGACCTGGCGGCCGAACTCTCGCGCCTCGAGAGCGGGCTCGAAGCGATCCGCGACGATGACCCCATGGTTCCTGTCTGCGTGGACTCGAAGACCATCGCCGCCGTGATCGCGAGCTGGACCGGCATTCCCGTCGGCAAGATGCTCGCCGACGAAGCCCACGCCGTGCGCACGCTCAAGGGCCGTCTCGCCCAGCGCATCGTCGGGCAGGACGCCGCGCTCGACCGCATTGCGATGCGCATTCAGGCGTGGCGCGCGGGGCTCGCCGACCCGTTGCGCCCGGTCGGCGTATTTCTGCTCGTGGGGCCGACCGGCGTGGGCAAGACCGAAACGGCCTACGCCCTCGCCGACGCGCTCTATGGCGGCGAACGCAATCTGATCGTCATCGACCTCGCCGCGTATCAGGAAGCGCATGCCGTCTCGCAGCTGCGCGGTGCGCCACCGGGCTATGTGGGCCATGCGAGCGGCGGCACGCTCACGGAAGCAGTGCGTAGGCGTCCTTATAGTGTGGTGCTGCTCGACGAGATCGAGAAGGCGCATGTGGACGTGCTCGAAGCGTTCTACAACGTCTTCGACAAGGGCGTGATGGAGGACGGCACCGGACTGGTGGTGGACTTTCGCAACACCGTGATCCTCGCCACCAGCAACGTGGGCGCCGAACTGCTCCTCAATACGCCTGCCGCGTCGCTCGCGAGCGACGCCTTCACGCGGCGGCTCCACGAGGAACTGCGGCGCGCGTTCCGCCCTGCCTTCCTCGCGCGCATGACTGCCGTGCCCTATGCCGCGCTCGACGACAGCGTGCTGCGCGCGATCATCGAAAAGAAGCTCGAACAGTTGCGCACCCGCTACCGCGACGCCACCGGCAAGCAGTTCGCATTCGACAGCCGGATCATCGATGCGGTGCTCGCACGCTGCCGCTCCGCGGGCGGCGCGCGCGAGATCGACAACGTGCTCATGAACGAGCTGATCGGCACGCTCGCCCAGTGGGCACTCGAATGACGATGCTCATCGAGGACCGCCACGCGGCTCGCGCTCAACCCACTTTGAGTCGAATTCTCTCCACCCAATGAACCGCCCCGTTTCCGCCGACACCGACGCACGCCTCAGCCTCACCGGCTCCGCCTTCAGCACGCTCTTTCCCGCGCGCCTCGAAGCGCGCGAGGCGCTGGACGCGCCCGCTACGCTGACCCTTCACGCGCATGGCGGATTGCCGCCGCCCGCGCCCAGCGGCATGACGG
This sequence comes from Paraburkholderia mimosarum LMG 23256 = NBRC 106338, assembly GCF_000739815.1. Taxonomy (GTDB): domain Bacteria; phylum Pseudomonadota; class Gammaproteobacteria; order Burkholderiales; family Burkholderiaceae; genus Paraburkholderia; species Paraburkholderia mimosarum. Next base: position 36,675 of record NZ_BBJJ01000013.1, on the reverse strand, counting down.
GCAATCACGCGACGCTCTCGCTCGCCTGGGGCGAGTCGCCGCGACTCATCGACGGCGTCTGCACGCGCGCCGCCCAGTTGCCCTCGACGGTCGATGCCAGCCACTTCGCGCTGGAACTGCGTTCGTGGCTATGGCTGCTCACGCTATCGCGGAACAACCGCATTTTTCAGGGCAAAACCACGCAGGCGATCATCGAGGCCGTGTTCGCGGGCCACGGCATCACCGATTATTCGTTCTCGCTGACGGGCGCCGACGCCGCGCGCGAATGGTGCGTGCAGTACGCAGAGTCCGACTTCGCGTTCGTGAGCCGCCTTTGCGAAGAGCAAGGCTGGTTCTACTTCTTCCAGCACGCAACGGGCAGCCATACGCTCGTCATCGCCGACAGTAACGACGCCTTCACGCGTTTGTCCGGCGACGCGACGCTGCATTACACGGGCGGCACGAGCGGTGCGCGCGAGACCACCCAGGTTCTGCGCTGCGAGATCGTGGAAGAGACGGCCACCGGCCGCTTCGCGCATTCCGATTACGCCTGGGAGACGCCCGCCGCGCAACTCTATTCGCAGGCGCAGGCGGCGTCGAATGGACACACCGTGTACGAATACCCCGGGCGATACGCCAATAGCGGCGACGGCTCCACGCGCTCCAAGCACCGCGTGGACGCGCTGCGGGCGCCCACGCGGATGTTGGCGGGCGAAAGCGACTGCCGCGCGCTCGCGCCGGGTTGCCGCTTCACGCTGGCAGATCACGAATCCAGCGATGCGAATATTGAATGGGTCGTGCGCAGCGTGATTCACGAAGCCGATCACAGTCGCTACCGGAACCGCTTCGAAGCGTTTCCGTTCGCGACGACCTGGCGTCCTGCGCGCACGACGCCGCGCCCCTTCATGCCGACGCAAACGGCGACGGTGGTAGGCAAGCGCGGCGAGGAAGTGTGGACCGATCAGTATGGCCGCGTGAAGGTCCAGTTTCACTGGGACCGCGAGGGCCAGAACGATGAACAGAGTTCTTGCTGGATTCGCGTGGCGCAGCCCTGGGCCAGCAAGCGGTTCGGCATGCAGTTCATGCCGCGCGTGGGCGACGAGGTCGTGGTGAGCTTTATCGACGGCGATCCGGACCGCCCGCTCATCACGGGGAGCGTGTACAACGGCGCGAACCTGCCGCCCTATGCGCTTCCCGACAACCAGACGCAGTCCGGCATCAAGACGAATACATCCAAAGGCGGCAACGGCTTCAACGAGCTGCGCTTCGAAGACAAGCAGGATAACGAAGAGATTTACCTGCAGGCACAAAAGAACCTGAATGCGAAAGTGATCAACGACGCCACATGGACCATCGACCACAACGAAACGAGCACGATCAAGAATGACCGCGCGCATACGGTCAAGGAGGGCAACGACAAACTGGTGATCGAACAGGGCAACCGGAGCACGACCGTGAAGACCGGCGACGAAACCGTCGATATCAAGGGTGCGCGCACCGTGAAGGCGGGCGGCAACGAAACGCGCACGGTGGGCGGCAATCTCGACCAGACGATCACGGGCAACATGACGCTCACCGTGGACGGCAATCTCACCATCAAGGTGAGCGGCACGCTGACGCTGCAAAGCACCGGCAACCTCACGGCGAAGAGCGACGCATCGATCACGAATCAGGCGGCCCTGTCGCTCACGAACCAGGCCGGGACCTCGTTGACGAACAAGTCGGACGGCACGCTCTCGAACGAAGCCCAAAGTGTGACGAACAAGGGCGCCGTCCAGCAGACCGTGGACGGAGGCGGCGTGCTCGTGGTCAAGGGCGGCATCGTGCAGATCAACTGAGACAATGCAGACGATGAAGACCATCCAGCCCCTCACGATAGAACGCGACGGCGCGCGTATCGAAGGCGCGACACTCGGTGGCGCACTGCATGGTCCCGTGCGCATCGAATCGGACCAACGCGCTATCGCAACGCTTCGTTATGCGAATGGTGTGCTGAGCGGACCCGCCACCTACTTCTATCCCGAAGGCAACCCGTCGGCGCAAGCGCAGTACGTGAACGGCAAGCTCGACGGAAAGACGCTCTTCTACTTCCCCGACGGCAAGGTCCAGCGCGAAGCGCACTACGCGGCCGGCGCGCTGCACGGCGTTTCGCGCACCTGGCTGCCCGACGGCACGCTGCTCGAGGAGGCGCACTACCGCAACGGCAAGTTGCACGGTGTCTTGCAGCGCTTCCATCCGAATGGGTGCCTCTCGCTGCGACAGCCGTTCAGTGCGGGTAAGCCCATGGAGGCAGCGAAGCGCTACACCGACGACGGCCGCCCGATCGCGGCCGACGGCAAACCGCTGGCGCGCTGGAAGCAATGGTGGCAAGCGCTAGTCAATCCGTCGTCCACTTGACCCGCAGCGGGCACGCAACCAGCAAGGAGCTTCACCATGTCCAGTCCGCAAGTCTGTGCCGGCGCCATGCTGCAGTGCTCCTTCGGCGGCGCGCCGGGCGCGCTCAATGTCATCCCCGTCAATCGCGTGTTGGTTGGTGGGGCGCCCGCAGCGACGATTGCCGACTCCATTCCCATCGCCAACGTCACGCCGTTCGGCCTCTGCCAGAGCGCAGCGAACCCGACTGTGATCGCCGCCACGGCCGCGAAGCTGGGTGTATTCACGCCCATGCCCTGCCTGCCGGCCACACCGTCGCCGTGGATTCCCGGCGGCCCGCCGACCGTGACGCTCGGCGCGATGCCGGCGCTGGACGCCGAGGCCACGCTCGTTTGCCTGTGGGGCGGCGTCATCAAGATCGTTCAGCCAGCGCAGGTGTCCACGCTCATTCCATAGCGCTTTCTGCGCGAAGGATAGCCGCCGCGCGATCTCGCGCGACGCTGCGGGCGCACGCAAGCTTCGATTGCGTACCCGCCGAGGCAGGACCGCCACGGCGGCTTGCGGCCAGACCGCCTGATTCGACAACGCCCTGAAGATCGCAGACAATCGGTGCCCGGCAACCGGGATTGCCGCGAGGTGCACACCCTGTCGGCGTTTCCCATTACATAAGTTGCGAGGCGCAAGCCAGCAAGCAATCAGAAAGAGGACGGCCACGCATGCTGCACATCGAGGATCTGACGACCCCGCCAGAAGGGTTCCTGCGCGACGAGCCGGAAGGGGCCGAGTTTTATGAGGCCTTCCAGACGGCTCGGCTGGACGATTTCAGCTTCGGTTATTTCGCCGTCTACCGCGAAGGCACGATCGTCACCGTGGCTCCCTACTTCGTTATGGATTTCCGCCTCAATACCCTGCTTCCCAACGGCTGGCTGAAGCGCAGTTTGAGCTGGATCCGCTTCAAGCTGGCCTGTATCGGGCACCCGACCGTGGACGCGGGCCGCATTCACGGCGAAGTCTCCGAGGAGACGCTCGCAGCCATCAGCACGGCGCTCGCGAAAAAAGGCAGTTTGCTCGCCTATAAGGGATTCGAAGAGCACTTGCCGCTGCGGGGTTTCGTGGCGGCAAAAGGCCTGCCCGTTCCCGTGCTGGAAATCGGCCCGGACTACTACGCGGCGATGAAGAGCGACCGCAGAAATCTGCTCAAGCGCAAGCTGAAAAAAGCCGCTGCGCTCCGCTACGAAGAGTGCGCCGGTTTACCCGATCATCTGGTCGACAAGGTGTATCAGCTATATCTGAACACCTGGCAAAAAGCCGAGTTGAAATTCGAAAAGCTGACGCCGGAATATTTCGCCAATACCCGCAGCCTCAGCCATTATTTGCTGTTCTTCCTGGGAGACGAGCTGATCGGGTTCACGCAGTTGATCGGCAAAGGGCGCCACCTGGTCAACCGCTACATAGGGCTGGATTACGCAAGGAGCCTTGACTACGGCTTGTACTTCGCCATGTTCATTCGCACGGTGGATTTCGGCATTCGTGAAGGCTATGCGCAAATCGAGCTGGGCGCGACGTCCTATGAGTTCAAACGCATTCTCGGTGCGCGTCAGATACCCACGTGGAATCATTACCGGCACAACAACGCGTTGATCAACTGGCTCCTCGGCAAACTGCGCAGTGTGCTGGAACCGTCGGAGTCCGAACTGCGTTAGTGCACGCGCGTGGCGCTATGAGCGGGTTTGCGCGCTGAGCACGTTACGAGGAGCCTGGATTTCAAGGCTCACTTGACCTTGTCCGGTTCTGCCCGGTACTTGTCCTTGATTGCGGCAAGACAGTTCGTGAACTGGGTGCGAAGCCCCACGGAATTGCCGCTCGGTGCGGCGAGGCCGTCCGTCGTGACGGACCATCCGTCTGGCGTGCGGGAAACTTCGAGTTCGAAGTATTCGGCCGACTGGCTATCCAGAATCACGGACTCGCGAAAAGGACCGCCGGGCTCGCGTATGGTCGCTTCGCAGCCCTGTTGGAGTCCATGAGAGGACGTGCCGATCGAGCCGTCGTGATGGGGGACCGCGCCGTACATGCGGAGCGCCTCGAACTGCGGCGGCATGCCAGCCGTGATGAACTGGATATCCGAATCGGAAACGTTATTTCCGCATGCTGCGAGGATGCAGACAAAAGCCGCCACCGTCACGCGGCCACCATTGCCAAGGAAAGCGAGCCTGCGGTCTTCGCGTCGAATGTTCTCTTCAGCCGTGCTTGGGCGAGGCGTGGGTGTGGCCCCTCTCCATAATCTCTGCGCAAACGTTAGCGGTTTCATGTGCAAAAGGCTGGCCTCCGGGTGGGAATCCTGTATTACGGAATGCATCTTGCATATTTTAATCGGGGCAAACCCTGGGCCTGCTGCGTTTTGTCAATGAGTGGCCCCGCTCGCGTTCTGACTGGCAAATGGAACTCACGGCGTTGGCAAGACCGCCGCTTAGTCCGTGATTACGGCAAAAAGGATGCGAAGTTAAGCGTTCGCGACATCGTCCAAACGAGCGCGACGTTTCATGGCGCCTGACTGGCGTTATCCGCGTTTGCGCAACGGATCGATCAAACCCCGCAGGCCGTTATGGTCGATCTCGTGCATCAGCGTGAGCAATCTGCCGAGTTCGTTTCGCGGGAACCCTTCGCGGGCGAACCAATTGAGGTAATGCCCAGGCAGGTCGGCAATGAGTCGCCCTTTGTATTTGCCGAAGGGCATGGTGAGCATGACGAGGCGTTCGAGGTCGGGGGCTTGCATAGGGTGATTGTGCACGGCTTACGGTTTCCGCGCAGCGGCACGGTCATTCCACAGTGTTGTGAGCGATCCGCTGGGGCTGAATGTCGTAGGATCGGTGGGGCGGATCGTGCCTCCTTCACGGGAGCGCGCTTGGGGTGATCGCCGCGCTATGGCGTCAGGCCGGGGGGCGGCCACTTTCGGCCATTGGGCGATGGCTACGAATCGCGCGCCAACGCGCCAAAATCCGTGTCGCAGCGAACATTCAGATTTGCGAGCATATGACAAGTTGAGGTCAGTACTCGAGCTACCATTGTTGTTCAATAATTTGTCAAAAGTACGGTCAATAAAAATCATGAATAACCTTGCCAAAGTTTTACCCGTACATGCTGCCGTGTTGCTGGTTTCAACATTGATTTCGTGCGCTGCGACCGCCGCAGATGCGCAACGCGATCCTGCGGCCGTGCTCAACTCGCTGGCCGACCGCATATACGTTCTGGGAGAAACGAGCGGCAAAGTCGACGATATGATCGCCGCCGAAGCAAAGGCAGCCGAGGAAGTCCGCCAGTATGTAGCGGCGGGGGCGACCGATGGACTTCTTGCGAAAGAAAAAGGCAAGCAGTCTCCTCTAGCGGCCGCTGCCTACATGGGCTACCCAAACGTTGTAGCAGCGCTGCTCACATCCAGCCTTGTAAGGGCCCATATCAACGACGCGGATGATATGGGCGTGACACCGTGGATCGCCGCGAATTTGTCGATGAGGCAGAGTTTGTGGGCATACAAGCCTGCAGTTGTCGAAAATCCGTTCAAGTTTGTGCCGATGTTAGTAACACAGCCTTATTACATATCTAATCCAACACCACCGTATAAGAAGACGCGTGAAGTACTGGAAGAAGCGGGAGCATCCTCCGACCTGGCTAAGGCAAAGGAGGTGTGGCTCACAAACTGCAAGGGCCAATCAGAAGAGGCAAAGGCCGAGGTGCAAGCGAGCACCGACTTGCAAAAAACAGTTCAAGAGCTTGGCGCGGCTGAATTGACGTCCCTAATGACCCAACTTCGGAAGAAGGCCACAGAAGCCCAAACAAAGCAGTGACCGGTCCATCGGCTGCTCCTGACCGTCCGCTTTTGCAAGCTCGCTACTCCAGGAACCGTCGTTCGCAGCCTGCCTATCCGTGACATTCAAACGGCAGTTATAGCGCCATCCTCGATTGCGCACATTGTGGGATCTCGAATGCCCAGCGCGCACCATTGTTGTGCGCGGAGTCATCGGTCGCGCGGCAGTCACCAAACTGCGCTAGATTAGGCCTGCTTTCATTTGATCCAGCCGCCAGGCAACGGCATCAACGCTTGCACGGGGGCACTCACAGGCGCGACGAATGAACCACCGGAGTTCTAGTAACCCTGGGCAGGCTTCTCCAGACGACACCCTCGCCAAACGGTTTCTACTGCGGGAAGCGCCCACCGTGCGAGCTGAAGTCTTTTCGCAGGGGCAGCCAATCTCGTTCACGCGGCTCACCAACATGCGGCCGCAACCGGGACGCTCGTTGACGCCGCAACCGGAGGAAGCGTTCGTCTTCCAGATGCCACTCATTTCGAGCCCTGATCCGGGCATACGCGGTTCAAGCGGCAATCTCGATGCTTCAACGTCGTGCAGGCCCGGTGCCTGCTATCTGCTCGACCTGCGCTCGGCGCCCACGCGTCGCCTCGACATGCCGTTCGATACGATGCGGCTCTTTCTCGCCCAGAGCGCGATCGAAGAATTCACCGATCAGAAAGGGCGGCGGCGCATCGGCGGGCTGGTACAGGCGACTCTCGGTGCAAGCGACCCGGTGCTGTTTCGTCTTGCGCACACGCTACAGGCCGTTCTCCAGCAGCCCGATCTGACGAGTTCGCTATTTGTCGATTACATCGCCCTCGCTTTTTGCGAGCATGTCATCACCCGCTACGGCAAAGCCGATCCATCGATCCGCACGCGCCGCGCCAGCCTCGCGCCCTGGCAGATGCGGCGCATTGAGGATTTTTTCGCCGCTCACCTGCACGGCAATCCGTCGATCATCGACCTCGCGCGCCAGTGCGGTTTCTCCACGAGCCACTTCAGTGAGGCATTCAAGCAAACCACCGGAAGTACGCCGCATCAGTGGCTGCTAAAGCGCCGCATAGAACGCGCCAAATCCCAATTGCGCGAATCGGATGCGAGCCTTGCGACCATTGCGTCAGACTGCGGCTTTTTCGACCAGAGCCATTTTTCACGCGTGTTTTCGCGCCTCGAAGGATGTGGGCCGAAGGAATGGCGTCTGCACAACCGGTCACGCTAGCACCGCACGCGCTTTATCCATCGAATCGTTGTTTTGTCCAAGATCGGCCCTGCCCCAAACAGGTACGCTGTCTCCACATCGAAAAATCGATGTCTCCGGCCGCTCATCACCCGCTGATCGAGTGACCAACGTTACGAAACACGTCGCTTCGTGACGCCCGCAGAAATAGCACGCTGATTGTCCGTAGCGCTTCGCTCGCGCGCCTTCGCGAAACGCTACGGCGCTGCGCCTGCATTGCCCATCCCTCCTGGAGTCGTCGCATGACAAATCGCGATACGTCTGAGCGTCTTGGTCACGCAACGGGTGCGCCCGTTGTCGACAATCTGAACATCGAAACGGCTGGACCGCGTGGTCCGGCGCTCTTGCAGGACATCTGGCTGATCGAGAAACTCGCGCACTTCGACCGCGAAGTTATTCCCGAGCGGCGCATGCACGCCAAAGGATCGGGCGCGCACGGCGTGTTCACGGTCACGCATGACATCACGCGCTACACGAAAGCGAAGTTGTTTTCCGAGGTCGGCAAGACGACGCCGGTATTCCTGCGGTTCTCGACCGTGGCCGGAGAGCGTGGCGCCGCCGACGCCGAACGCGACATCCGTGGCTTCGCGGTGAAGTTCTACACGGAAGAAGGAAACTGGGACATCGTGGGCAACAACACGCCTGTGTTCTTTTTCCGCGACCCGTTGCGCTTTCCCGATCTGAACCACGCAATCAAGCGCGACCCGCGTACGGGATTGCGCAACGCCAACAGCAACTGGGACTTCTGGTCGCTCCTGCCGGAGGCGTTGCACCAGGTCACGATCGTCATGAGCGATCGAGGCATTCCGCGCAGCTATCGCCACATGCACGGCTTTGGCAGCCACACGTTCAGCTTTGTCGATGCGGAGAACCAGCGGACGTGGGTAAAGTTTCACCTGCGCACCCAGCAAGGCATCGCGAACCTCACCGACGCCGAAGCCGAAAACCTCGTGGGGAAGGACCGCGAGACGCATGGCCGCGATCTTTTCGAGAGCATCGAGCGCGGCGAGTTTCCCCGCTGGACGCTCCATGTCCAGGTGATGAATGACGAACAGGCAAAGTCGCTGCCGTTCAACCCGTTCGATCTCACCAAGGTCTGGCCAAAGGGCGATTTTCCGCTGATCGAAGTCGGCGCTCTCGAACTGAACCGCAACCCCGATAACTACTTCGCCGAGGTCGAACAGGCGGCGTTCTCGCCGGCGAACGTGGTCCCCGGAATCGGCTTCTCGCCCGACAAGATGCTTCAGGCGCGCCTGTTCTCCTATGGCGATACGCAACGGTATCGGCTCGGCGTGAACTTCAATCACATCCCCGTCAACGCGCCGAAGTGCCCCGTTCACAGTTATCACCGCGACGGCGCGATGCGCACCGACGGCAACCTCGGCGGCACGCCGTCCTATTACCCGAACAGTGTCCACGAGTGGGAAGTTCAGCCCGGCCTGCATGAGCCGGCGCTGCGAATAGAAGGCGATGCGGCGCATTGGGATCACCGCGTGGACGAGGATCACTTCGCGCAACCCGGCGATCTGTTCCGTCTGATGAGCAAAGAACAGCAGCAGGTGCTGTTCGACAACACCGCCCGCCAGATCGTCGGTGTCCACGCGCATATCCAGGACCGCCACATTGCCAACTGTGCGAAAGCCGACCCGGAATACGGCGCGGGCATTCGCGAAGCCCTGGCGAAGCTCGGTGGACCGGCAGCAACGCGCTAGCGTCTTACCCATTCGAACCTTGAAGGAGAAAGCTCGATGTCACAGTTCATTCAGGATGTGAAAGTGCCCGACAGTCAACTTGCACGGGAAATTACCGAGTTCGTGCGCGACACTTCAAGCTCGCTGCTGTTTCATCATTCGAGCCGGGTGTTCCTGTTCGGTGCTCTGGAGGGAAACCGCCGCGGGCTGAAGTTCGATCCGGAACTGCTGTACGCGGGCGCGATGTTTCATGACGTGGGACTTGTTGATGGCTACAGCAGCGCGACTGAACGATTCGAAGTCGATGGCGCCAATGCCGCCCGCGACTTCCTGTCGGCGCGGGGTATCACGGCGGCCGACATCGACCTCGTCTGGACCGCGATCGCGTTGCACACCACGCCGGGAATTCCGCGCCATATGCACCCGATCGTCGCTCTCGTGACCGCAGGCGTCGAGATGGATGTGCTGGGGCTCACCTACCACGAGTTCTCCGCCGAAGAACGCGAGGCGGTGACCCACGCACATCCTCGCCCGCCGCATTTCAAGGAAGACATCCTGCAGGCGTTCTATGACGGCATCAAACGCAAACCGGAAACCACCTTCGGCAACGTGAAAGCAGACGTCATCGCCGACAAGGAGCCGCATTTCCACCGAGGGAATTTCTGCTCCGTGATCCGTAATTCGCCGTGGCCAGGCTAAGGAAAAAATCCTGCGGTTCGATGCGAGACGACTCGCGCCGCGCCATGCGTTCAGCGCTTCGTTATAGCACCGGCACAAATGACCGCATTGGTAGAAAACACTGGCGATCGCATCGTGCGCGACGCGACGCCGGCTTCCATCAACGGATTCATTGATACTGAGGTGAAGATCATGAGCAAGCTTACAGGCAAGGTGGCCGTCGTAACCGGCGCGTCGAAAGGTATCGGCGCCGCCATCGCGAAGGCGCTCGCGGCCGAAGGGGCGTCGGTCGTCGTGAACTACGCGAGCAGCAAGACCGGCGCGGACGCCGTTGTGTCCGCCATCACCACCGCAGGCGGCAAGGCGATTGCCGTGGGCGGCGACGTGTCGAAGGCAGCCGACGTAAAAGGCATCGTCGACGCGACGATCGAAACGTATGGCCGTCTCGACATCCTCGTGAACAACTCGGGCGTCTACGAGTTCGCGCCCATCGAAGCGTTCACGGAAGCGCAATACCGCAAGCAATTCGACGTCAACGTGCTCGGCGTCCTGCTGACCACGCAGGCGGCCGCCAGGTATCTTGGCGAGGGCGCCAGCATCATCAATGTCAGCTCGGTCGTCTCGACGATCACGCCTGCTACGACCGCCGTCTACAGCGGCACGAAGGGCGCAGTCGATTCGATCACCGGCGCGCTCGCGCGCGAACTCGGGCCGCGCAAGATCCGTGTGAATACGATCAATCCGGGCGTAATCGTGACTGAGGGCGCAGAAAGCGCCGGGGTCATCGGTTCGGATTTCGAAACCTCAGCGGTCAGTCAGACGCCACTCGGACGCGTGGGTAGACCGGAAGACGTAGCGTCGATCGCGGTTTTCCTCGCGTCGGACGATGCGAAGTGGTTGACGGGCGAACATATCATCGCCAGTGGCGGCATGCGGTGAGATCTGCGGGTGCTGCCAGCCAGCCCGGCTAGTGGGCGACCTGCTTCGAGGCTGACAGGCACGTTCGGCAGAAGCGGACGTGTCTGTTTGCATCGAGACGAAGCAACTTACATCCGACGGTTTGTCGCCGATTATGCGCGAGCGGCCCAGTTTGATAACTTCTCAGAGGCTCCGTGTTCGCGGACCGGGCTAGATTCTCTTGCCGGTTTTCTTCAACCTCAGCGGTTGCTATCGGGTCCCGGGTCGAGTCCACATCGTTGAAAGCCTTTCGTCATTCATAGACGGTCACCGACACGAAACCCCGTCGCACGCACACTCAAACGTCTGAAGTAATTCAGTAAGCCGCCAGCCTTCGCGCCACCGAACGCGGCGATAGCCGATTGCGGCAGGAGCACCGACGCATTTCTGCCAGCAGCTGCGACCCGCCTATTGGACCTAAGTCCTATTGCGCAACGCGCGAGCCTGCCAAATATTGTTGGCAGGACGACGAATCGGGAGCCCGGCTGGATCAGCTCGATCGAATAACGTTCAGTCCCACTATGTCATGCCCTCAACAAAGCGAACGCATTGATTGCAAGGCCGCGTGCCGGCTAGTTACCAAAGGAAGTGAATTCGACCGTAACCCTTGATGGAGGTGATCATGCGCAGAAGATCTTTTTTGAGGACAGGTGCCGCAACGCTAACGATCGTGGGGCTGGCGCTGGCCAGAATCCCGTCGGGGATAAATGAAGCGGTCGCGGCAGAGTCCAACGCGGCGAAGCGTCATGAAATCGATGCAAAGGTCAATGAAACACTGTCGCGGTTGTACGCGACGGTCGAAGGCTCGAAAGAGCTCGTCAGCAAGGCGAACGGCGTCCTCGTATTTCCGTCCGTGATCAAAGCCGGTTTCGTCGCGGGCGGAGAATACGGTCAAGGCGCTCTGCGGGTAGGCGGCAAGACGGTCGGGTACTACAGCACGGCGGCGGGCTCATTTGGCCTGCAGGCAGGTGCGCAATCGAAGGCGGTCATCTTCCTGTTCATGACGCATGACGCGCTCACCTCCTTCCGCAACTCGAAAGGCTGGTCAGTCGGCGGCGAAGGATCGGTTGCGCTGCTGAAGGTCGGCGCGAATGGCCAGATCGATACGACAACGGCTAGCGCTCCGGTTCAAGCCATTGTGATGACCAATGCCGGACTGATGGGCGATGTGTCGCTGTCAGGCGCCAAGATTTCCCGGCTGAAAATCTGATGTCGATCGTACTGACGTGGCCGGCCCGGCCCCGCCATCACGCCTGCAGGGGCCGCTGACTTTGGTGCGCGTTTGAAGAAGCTCGTTGCGCGCTATCGCCGTGTGCTGGCCGGGCCAACAATGGTTTGAAAACCACCGCAGGAATGAAAGGAGAGACCGATGTCTGATACCAATGCCGAGCGCGCCGATCTCGGGAATCAGCCCCCGCAGCCTGAAGGCGCCAGCAGCGAAGCGACTCCAAAGCTGCATGAACTGGCGCTGCAACGACTGCACGAAGCCAGGAAAAAGGCAGCGGACGTGCAGGTCGTCGTGGTCACAAAGGGCAAGCAGGCTGCGCACATTACTGACGACTTCGTCCACGAGCGTCCGTGGGCGTCGATCGGGATTGCAGCGGGTGTCGGCGTGCTGATCGGTCTGCTTATCAATCGCGACTGACAGATGGCTTTCGCACTGCAGGCAATTCACGCGTCGCCCCGAAACCAACGCCGTGCGCTTACGGCTTGCATGCCTCATATAGCGTGTTGAGCCTGCGCACAGGGTCCGCCACAAACGGATTGCTCTCGTCCCACGCGTATCCCGCGAGCACGGCGCTGATCATGCGCCGGATGGTGGGCGTCTGTCGCGGGTAGTAAATGATGTCCTGCAGCTCGCCCGTGTACCAGCGCTCGACGAAAGCGCGGAACGCGTCGATGCCCTTGCGCAACGGCACGTCGTATTCCGCGTACCAATCCACTTGCGCGCCATCGAGCGCCCGCACGAGCACCTTCACAGCCAGGTGCGCCGAACGCAGCGCGATCGTGACGCCCGATGAAAACACCGGGTCGAGAAACTCGCCCGCGTTGCCGAGCAGCGCGTAGCCCGGTCCATGCAGGCGCTCCACGTTGGCCGAATAGCCGCCGATCCGGTTCACCGGCATGAGGAACGGCGCGTCGCCGATCAACCGATTCAGCGTCGGTTCCGAGCGAATCAGCGCGCGCAGCCGCGTCTCGCGCTCCGCTTCCGGCACATCGAGGAAAGCCGCTTCGGCAACGCACCCTACCGACGTGCGCCCGCCTGCGAGCGGGATCATCCAGAACCAGACATCGCGGCGCTCAGGGTGCGTCGCCACGCAGATCTTGTTGCGATCGAAGGCGTCGAGCGGCAGCCCGTCGCGCACATGGCTGAAGATCGCGGCGCGCGTCGGCAGGCCAGTCGGCGCCTCCAGGTTAAGTAGCCGCGGCAGCACACGGCCGAAGCCGCTCGCATCGAGCACGAAACGGGCATGCACCCGATACTGCGCTCCGCTCTCGTCGGCGACGTCCAGCACCGGCGCCGCGCCCGTGCTCATGCCGAGCACGGTGTGGCCGAAGCGCACTTCGGCGCCCTGCTGCGCGGCGCAGCCGATCAGCAGTTCATCGAACTTCGCGCGCTCCACCTGATACGTCGTGCCCCAGCCCGCCGAATGCTTGTCGCGGAAGTCGTACGTCGAGGCCTGATCGCGCCACACGAAGTGCGCCCCATTCTTGTATTGAAAGCCGGCCTCCACCACCGCCTGCAACATGCCGGCTTCTTCCAGGTACGCCATGCTTTGCGGCAGCAGGCTCTCGCCAATCGAAAAGCGCGGGAAGTGCTGGCGCTCGAGCACGAGCACCGATCGTCCGGCCTTGCGCAAAAGGGCCGCAGCAACGGCGCCCGACGGGCCGGCGCCGATGATCGCCACATCGACGTCTTCGCGCCGCGTGGAAGGGGCTGTCACTGCTTCTGCGAGGCTCTGTTCCATAGGTTCTATCCTTTCTGTGCGTCCGAACGCCCCGTTACGTTTTGTTACGCGCTGTAGGTTCAATGCAAGCGTACGGCGCTGCGTGAGAACGTGATTCTGACACCCCTCGCGGCGCCCTTGCATTTACAATGCCGATTCTCGTCCACGACTGCACTCGCATCGGGTAAAAAATATGTCGGTTTCCGAATCAAATTGCGTGCCGCCGTTCGTGCCGGAAACGGCATTCGGCATCTGGTTTCTGCGCACCCATACGTGGGAACATCACGTGCTGCGCGTGGCGATCAACGACCTCACGCGCCTGATCGACGTGCCGCTGCCCGACGCGCCCGAAATCGTCGACGTGGGTTGCGGCCAGGGCAAGTCGCTGCGGCTGCTGGCCGAGGCCTTCCGCCCGCGCCGCATCATCGGGATCGATTATCACCAGGCTTCGCTCGAACAGGCGGCGCTTGCTGCGCGCGCGTGCGAGCGCAGTTTTCCCCGCAGCCACCAGAATTCGCCGCACACGGGAACGAAGTTCGAGTTGCTGCACGGCGACTGCGCGCGCCTGCCGCTACCCACGGCCAGCGCGGACATCGTGTTCTGCCATCAGACTTTCCATCACCTGGTCGAGCAGGAGCGCGCGCTCGCGGAGTTCTACCGCGTGCTCAAGCCGGGCGGCGTCTTGCTGTTCGCGGAGTCGACCGAAGCCTATATCCGCTCCTGGGTGATCCGTCTGCTGTTCCGCCATCCGATGCACGTGCAGAAGAGCGCCGAAGGCTACCTCGCGATGATCCGCGACGCGGGCTTTCGCTTCGCGGACCGTAACGTTTCGCTCCCCTATCTGTGGTGGAGCCGCGCGGCGGACTTCGGACTTTTCGAGCGTCTCGGTCTGCATCGTCCGAAGCCCGGCAAACGGCGCGAAACGCTGGTCAACGTAGCGGCTGTCAAGGCGACGTGAACGCGTGTAGAGGCGGTGTGCGCCGGGTCGCCCGCCGCCCGCTTGGGGTTACTTGTCGCCCTTGAGCGTCACCACCTCGCCGACGAGCGCCACGCCGGCAATCATTGCGCCAGCGCCACACGTAAATTCCGTGTCACTCGCGCGCAGTTCGTTCTTGTAGTTGCTCTTGATGTTGATGACGGCGTTGCCGCCTTCCTTGCGCGCGCGTTCCTGCAACTCCGCCACGGCCGAAAGGAACACGTGCTGACACGCCACTTCGTCGGTCTTGCCAAACGCGTTCGTCTTCTTGTTCGTGGAGAACTGGCCCAATGCTTTCTTCACCGCCGGATGAGGCTGGCCCGCGAAGTACAGCGCGATGTCGTCGTTGACCTTGCCTGGCTCGCTCCTGAGCGCTGCATCCACGGGGTAGCTCTCGACCGTATTGCGTGCCTGGGCGTGCGACGCCGCAAATGCCGCGCACAGCGCGGCGAACATCCACAGCTTCTTCATTGCTTATCTCCGTTTGCTCAATTGCCTTGCAGCACCGCGAGCTCACCCGTGACGGCGATGGCCGCCGCGCTCGGGCTCACGCCGCAGGTGTATTCGGTGGCCGAAGCGGTCTCGGTGCCGTGAAAGCGCGTGGTCACGTTGATGACCGCGTTCGCGCCCCTGCTCTGGGCATCCGCCCGCAGCTTGTCGAGCCCGGTGGCGAGCGCCTTGTTACAGGTGGCCTCGGCGCCGTCGGTCGCGCGTGCGACACGCAAGGAATGCGACGCGTTGCCCACACTGCGCACAACGTCCGGATGCGGCTGCGCGCCGAAATACACCGCGATTTTCGCGGCGGGGTCCGTGCCAGGCGCGGCTTTAGCCGTCGAGAGGGAAGCTGCGGGCTGGATCGGCAGCGTCAGTCGCTGCGTTCCGCAACCGGCCAACGTCAGGCTGACGATGGCGGCGGAGCCAAGCGTGAGGTACGTCTTTTTCATTTGAATCCTCATTATCTTCAAGGTTGCCTGAAACATCAGCCCTCGTTCCAGGCGCGAAACACCAGGCTGGCGCAACTGCCGCCGAACCCGAATGAAACCGACATCGCCGTCTCGATGCACGCAGCGCGCGTTTCGCGCACGAGCGGCATCCCGGCGGCATGCGAATCGAGCGTATCGATGCCCACGGCGCCCGCGATGAAGCGATCGCGCATCATCAGCAACGTGTAGATCGCTTCGTGCGCGCCGCAGGCTCCGAGCGGATGGCCGCTGAGCGCTTTCGTCGACGAGAACGCGGGCACGTCGTCGCCGAACACGGCGCGCAGTGCGAGTAATTCCTCGATATCGCCCGATGGCGTGGAAGGCGCGTGCGTATTGATGTAGTCCGGCCGGCAGCCGGCCTCTTCGAGCGCCGCGCGCATCGCGCGCGCAATGCCGCCCGCCTGCGGCGCGACCATATGCGCGCCGTCGGTGCCATGCCCGAAGCCGGTCAGTTCCGCATGAATGGGCGCGTTGCGCGCCTGCGCATGCGCGAGCGACTCGAGCACGAGTACCCCGGCACCCGAACCGATCACAAAACCGTCGCGATGGGCGTCATAAGGCCTCGACGCCCGTTCCGGCATCTCGTTGAAGCCGCGCGACAGTGCGCCCATCGCGTCGAACATCAGCGTCATGTTGTCGTGCAAGGCTTCGCTGCCGCCCGCGAGCACGATGTCCTGGCGCCCCGTCTGGATGAGCTGCATCGCCTGGCCGAGCGCGAGCGCCGAAGTCGTGCAGGCCGAGGACGGCGAATACGTCACGCCTTCCATCCCGAACACGTGCGCGAGATTCGCCGACGTCGTGCTGCTCATCGCCTGCGGCACGGTATAGGGCGGCACGCGGTCGATACCGCGCACATGCGCGCACGCCATGGCCGCGTCGTAGGCCGACATCGTGCCGACGCCGGAGCCCACCACCGCGCCCGCGCGCGGCGTGCGCAGCACGTTTGCATCGAGCCGCGCGTCGGCAATGGCGCTGCGCGCGGCATGACAGGCGAAGCGCGCCGTGTCGCCCATGAAGCGCTCGGCCCTGCGCTCGAACGGCACTCCATCCGCAACCGTTGCCACCGCCGCCACCTGGCTCGCGAAGCCGCGCTCGCGCCACGCCTGAACGCGCGTGATGCCGCTACGCCCGTCGCGCAGATTCGCTGCGACGCCGTCGAGCGTGTTGCCGAGGCACGAGACGATCCCCATGCCCGTCACGACGACACGCCGCAAGCCATTAGCGCATACCGACGCCTGCATGCTCACCGCGCACGCCTGAAGATCAGCGATGTGTTCACGCCGCCGAACGCGAAGTTGTTGCTCATCACGTATTCGGCGTCGATGTCGCGCGCCTCGCCCATGATGTAGTCGAGCGGCGCGCAGGCGGGATCGACGTCGGTCAGGTTGAGCGTGGGCGCATAGCGCTTGCGCTTCATCATCTCGATCGTCCACCACGCTTCGATCGCGCCGCACGCCCCTAGCGTATGGCCGATATAGCTCTTGAGCGAGCTGATCGGCATGCGGTCGCCGAAGGTCTGGGCCGTGGCGTGGCTTTCGGCTATGTCGCCGCGATCCGTCGACGTGCCGTGCGCATTCACGTAGGCGATCGCTTCGGGCGGCAGTCCCGCATCGGCCAGCGCCTGGCGCATCGCCACCGCCATCGTCGCCGCCGTGGGCTGCGTGATATGGGCGCCGTCCGAATTGCTGCCGAAGCCCACCACTTCCGCATGAATGCGCGCGCCGCGCGCAAGTGCATGCTCGTATTCCTCGAGCACGAGCGTGGCCGCGCCCTCGCCCACCACGAGCCCGTCGCGCGCGGCATCGAATGGACGCGGCGTGAGCTGCGGCTCGCCGTTGCGCGTGCTCGTGGCATAGAGCATGTCGAACACGGCCACGCCGGGCCCTGAGAGTTCCTCGGCGCCGCCCGCGAGCATCAGCGTCTGCTTGCCGTTCGCGATCATCTCGTACGCGTAGCCGATTGCCTGGCTGCCCGAAGCGCACGCGCACGAGGTCGGCACGATGCGCCCTTTCAGGTCCCAGAAGAGACTCACGTTCACGGCCGTGGTGTGCGGCATCATCTGGACGTAGCTGTTCGAGGTCACGTCGCTCATCGAGCCCGTGTCAAGCATCTTGCCGAATGCGCGAACGGGCTCGACCGAGCCCGACGAGGAGCCGTAGGCCACGCCCATGCGCCCGTCCTTGATCGACGGATCGTCCAGCAGGCCGGCGTCCTCCAGCGCGAATTCGCTCGCACGCACCGCATAAAGCGAAACGGGGCCCATCGAACGCGTCTTCTTGCGGGGGTAATATTCAGGAGTGGAGAACGTCGGCAACGGGCACGCAAGACGCGTATGCAAGGATTCGATATAGTCCCACTCGTGCACCCGCCGCACTGCATTGACGCCACGCTCCAGCGCGGCTTCGATGCAATCCCATTGATCGCCGAGCGCGGTCACGCCGCCCATGCCGGTAATGACGACGCGCTTCATCAGACCATCCCGCCGTTGACGCCGATGACCTGACGCGTGACATACGAAGCCGCATCGGACATCAGGAAGCCCACAACGGCCGCCACTTCGGCGGGCTGCCCCACGCGATTCATCGGCACGGCCTTGAGTGCATGGTCGAGCGGCACGTCGTCGAGCATGCCCGTATCCACGAGCCCGGGCGCGACGCTGTTGACGGTGATATGGCGCGTGGCCAGTTCCACCGCGAGCGCCTTCGTCGCACCGATCAAGCCGGCCTTTGCGGCGCTGTAGTTCACCTGCCCGCGATTGCCCGTCACGCCCGAGACCGACGCCACCGTCACAATGCGCCCGCCCTTGCGCGCACGCACCATGGGCATGACGAGCGGATGCACGACGTTGTAGAACGCATCGAGGCCCGTTTCAAGCACGATGTCCCAGTCTTCGTCGGTCAGTGCGGGGAACGCGGCGTCGCGGGTCACGCCCGCGCAGCAGACGATGCCGTAGTACGGGCCGTGCGCCGCGACATCCGCTTCGAGCGCCGCGCGGCACGCTGCACGATCGCGCACGTCGAACTGCAGCACGCTGCCCGTGCCGCCTTGCGCGGCGATGCCCGCCGTGACGGCTTGCGCTTCGTTCACGCCGGTGCGGCAATGCACGGTCACGGCAAAGCCGTCGGCCGCGAGATGGTAGGCGATCGCGCGACCAATGCCGCGGCTCGCGCCGGTGACGAGAACACGCCGGCTCATGATCTGGAATTCTCCTCGATAAAAGTCTGGAAATCGCGCGGCTGGTACACCTTCACGGTGGCCTCGGCCAATATTTCGCCATCCTCATCGATGGTGCAGCCGTAAGCGCCGTGGCCTTCTTCACTGCGCAGCAGTTCGTTGACGCTCACGCGCAGCGGCGTGCCGCATGCGAACGCGGGGCACGACGCCTCGTAGCGGCGCGTGCCGAGCAGCACGCCAGGGCGCGCGGGTTTGCCGGCGCGCATCGACAGCAGGCCCACATGGGCCGCGATCGCCTGCGCCATGAGTTCAATGCCGATCCACGCTGGCATCGCGCCCTGGGCGTCGGCGTACCACGCGTCGGCACGCACGCTCGCCAGTGCCGTGAGCGACGCGTCGCTGCAGACGGCAATCGAGTCGAGCAACAACATGGTGCCGCGGTGCGGGATGATCGCTTCGATGGGGGGAAAGGTGGACGCGACCTCGCCTGTCGATTGAGAGAGCGGCTGATTCATGGCCTCGATCATCGTCCGAGTATGAGTGAAACATTGCTGCCGCCGAACGCGAATGAGTTGCTCATCACGTATTGGCGCACGCCGTTGCGCGGCAAATACCGCGCGTCTTCGACCAGGTCGAGCGGGGGCAGCGCCGGGTCGGCTTCTCCATCCCACAGATGGCGCGGCAGCGCGACGTCGTCACGAGCGAGCGTGAGCCACGCCAGGCCCAGCTCGCTCGCACCCGCCGCACCGAGCGTATGCCCCGTGAGCGGCTTCGTACCGCTCGCGGCGACGCCGTCGGGAAAGACACGCGCCATGAGTTGCGCTTCCATCAGATCGTTCTTGATCGTCGCGGTGGCGTGCAGGTTGACATAGCCGATCGCCGAAGCGCCAATGCCCGCGTCGGCGAGCGCACCGCGCAATGCGAGTTCGCCGCCCACGCCCTGGGGATCGGGGGCCGAAATATGGTGGGCATCGCTCGATTCGCCCGCGCCCGCGAGCACGACCGGCCCTTCCTCGCGGCTCATCAGGAAGACCGCAGCGCCCTCGCCGATGTTGATGCCGCGCCGCTGCGCGCTCATCGGATTGGTGCGCACGGGGCTCGTCGATTCCAGCGAGGCAAAGCCTTGCAGCGTCAGTTCGCATAGCGAATCGACGCCGCCCACGACAACGGCATCGCACAGGTTCGCGCGCAGCAGTCGGCGCGCGGCGACGAAGGCCTTGGCGCTCGACGTGCAGGCTGTGGAAATCGTGTACGCGGGACCGAGCAAGTCGAGCGCGGCGGCGGCGAACGGCGCGGCCGTGCCGATCTCCATCTGGCGGTAATCGAACCTCGAAGCGGCGTCTTGCTGCACCGGCTGTGTGAACGTCGCTTCCACGGCGCGGATGCCCGACGTGCTCGTACCCAGCACGACGCCGATACGGCCCGCGCCGAAGCGTTCGCGCGCGGCTTCGATGGCGGTGCGGATCTGCGCCAGCGCGGCGAGCAGAAGCCGGTTGTTGCGGCAGTCGTAGCAGGCGAGCGATGCGGGCGGCGCGATGTCGAGCGGCGCCTTCACACTGCCAGCGAATGCCGTACCGGTGCGCGTTGCGATCGGCCCCATGCCGGGCGCCTCTCCGCGCGCGAGCGCTGCGACGATAGCAGGCACGTCGTCGCCGAGCGCGTTGACCATGCCGAGCGCGTGAAGATAGACAGGGAGCGCCATCAGGCCTTTCTCCGTTGATTCGCGGGCACGCCGCTTGTTCCGATCGGCGCGAGCATGACGGACACCATGATGCCGAGCGACAGTGTGGCGCCAAAGCTCTTGAGCGCGGGCATCGAACTCATGCCGAGCATGCCGAACGAGAGCAACGTGGTCGCGGCGGAAAGCAGGACACCGGTCCATACCGCGCCGCGATCGGTGGCGGCGCGCATCGCGCCTTCGCGCAGAAAGACGGCGTAGTTCGCGCCCACGCCGAGCACGAGCATCAGCGCCAGCATGTTGAAGAGATTGATGCGCATGTGCGCATAACCGAAAGCGGCGAGCGTCACGCCGATCGCGAGCCATACGGGCAGCGCGACCGTAATGCCCGCCCGCCAGCCGTAGCGGAACATCAGCAGCGCGAGCACGAGCGTGAGCGCGCCAGCGAGCCAGATCGCGCCGTCCTGCCGATACACGCCGAAGAGCCGCGATACGCTCGCGGCCTTGTCAACGAAGCTCACGCCTGGCAACGCGTGCGCGACGTCGAGCAGCGCGGGCTCGTTCGCAGCGGATACGCCCTGCGGAACTACGATCGCCGCGAAGGCACCGGGCGTGCTCACCGAGCGCCCGAGCCACAGGTGCCGAAACGGCTGCGACCAGGGCTCGGCAAGCCAGTCGTCCACATGCAGCACGGAAGCGCCCGAGCGCGCCCAGGCATCGAGCCACGCTTGCGCCACGTCGTCGCGAAAGCCCGCTGCGCCCAGCAGCGAGTGCAAGGCGGCGGGATCGGCGAACACGTGCGCGCCGAGCCACGCGCGATCGGCGCGCTGCCGCGCTTCGGACGGCACGAACGACGTCACCGATTGCCAGCCGCTCAGCGCGTATGCACCCGTGAGCGTGGCGAGTCGCACGCACAACGCCTCGGTGCGCTCGAGCACGGCCTCGGGCGACGCGCCGCGCACGACGAAGAACTGCGCGCTGTTGTCGGCCCCCACCGCGCTCGACACCATGCGCTCCTGCGCGACCAGCGCCGGTTCCCGCTGGATCAGCATATGAATGTCGTCGTCGCTGCGCAGTTGCAGCCAGCCCGGCACGGCGGCGACCACGAGCGCCAGCGCGACGCCCCATGCGCGACGGCCGCCGATCAGCGACTGCCATGTCGCGAGCGAGGCCGCGGCCACTGCGAAGAGCGTGCGGGGACTGCGCCGCGCGGGCCGCGTCAGGAGGCTCGGCAGCAAGCCGATGACCGATGCGAACGCAACGAAGATACCGACAATGGAAAAGCAGGCGATCTGCCGCAACGCCGGGAATGGTGCGAACGCCAGAATCGCGTAGCCGAGCAGACTCGTGCTGAGCGCGACTGTCAGCGCGGGCAGCACTTCGCGCGCGCCGCGCCGCGAATCCCAGCCGCGCCGCGTGCCCAGGTAGACGACGAAGTACTGAATCGAATAGTCGACCGCCTCTCCGATCAGGCTGGCGCCGAACACGAGCGTGAGCAGATGCAGCTTGCCGAAGACGAGCATCGTCGCCGCGAGCGCACACACGATGCCGAGTGCGGTCGAAACGAAACCCAGCAGGATCAGCCTCGGCGAGCGGAAGATCCACAGCATGAGCAGCGCGACGCCCACCGCCGAAACGATGCCGATCACATGGACGTCGCGCTCTGAAGCGCGGCGCGCGGCTTCGGCATGGAACACGGCGCCTGCGCGCGCGATGGTGGCGTCGGGCCACGCCGCCTTCAGCGCCGACTCTGCGCTTGCGACCGCTTGCAGCACGCGGCGCTGAATGTTGGACTCGTAAGCCGATCCGGGCAGCGTGCCGATCACGAGCACACTCGTGGTATTAGCACGGTGCGAAACGAGGAAACCGTCCTCGACGGTCAAATTCGATGCCGCCAGCGGCAAGCCGGCGAGCCAATGCTGAAGCCAGCCGAAGGGATCGTCGGCGAGCGAGGTCGCGAGGCCCGCGTCCGGCAATCCGTAAAGGCGTTCGGCGAGCGCGCCGCGCAGCGTTTCGGTGCTCCCGGCAGCGATCGTGCGGTCATTGTTTGTTAGCATACCGAAGCGGTACGGCAAGTAGAAGCGCGTGATACGGCCCGGGTCGAACGGCGGGACTTGCGCCGTCACCGAGGCAAACGCATGGCTCGCGCTCAACGTCGCGCCCAGTTGCGTGGCCGCCGCTTTTGCGCGTGCCGCATCGTTGCTCGTGACGAGCAGCACGGCGCGGTTGCCCAGCGCGCCCGCGAGCTGGTCCACGGCCTCCTCCGCCACGGGGTCGGCCTCGGTCGCCGGCAAGAGCGCGAGCAGGTTCGTCTGCAAGGGCGTGGGGCCCGCGAAGCGCCAGGCACAATACAGCGCCGCGCTCATGGCAAGCAGCAGCCACGCTGCGCGCAGCATCCATTGCCGCCATGACGGCGTTGCGGTGCGAAGCTCGAGAGAATCCACTATGGCGTTCCGAAAAGCTTCTGGTCGGCGGGCGTCAGTTCGGAGACCTGCGCGCTGCCGCTAAAGTCGTACTGCGTGACGTCGCCGTTGGCGAAGGTGATGCGCAAGCCGTGCAGGAAGTCGCCGCCTTCCATCTCGATGCCGCGCAGCGCCTGCGCGATTTGCGGCTGGCGCGGCACGAGGCGCATCTGCCATTGCGAAGCTGTGCCACGCGCCGTTACGTCGAACTGCGTGTACAGCGCGCTCAGGTCGCCGGCTAGCATCGCCCGCATCATCTTCGCGATCTCGGCCGCACCGCGCGCGCCTTGCGCACTGCCGTTCTGGATGCGCTGACCGGCCGCATCGATCACGGTGACGCCGCTGTCGCGCATGATCCACGTCTTCTTGTATGGCGTCTCGATCTGCCAGATCACGCCGCGCTCGCGAAAGAACAGCAGCGAGCCCGTGCTGACGAGCGGGGCTTTCATCGCGGCGAGCGTCTGCGTTTGCGTGAAATGCGCACGCACGCCATTGGCTGCGGGACGCGAGGCGATCTGCGAGACGAGTGCAGCATCGCTGACATTCGCGCTCGTGCTCAGGTTTGCGGGCGCCGTCGCGGCCCGCGCCGGCAGCCACATGGACTGAAGCGCAATCAGTGCGGCGACAGTCGCGCATCGTTTCAACGCGCCCATGCGCGCTCCAGCTTTTCGAGCACGACAGGCGGCGAGACGAACTGCAGTACCTGCGTGGCGGCGTTCACGGCGACCTGGATCGTATAGCCCTTGGTGAGCCGCGTACGCGAATCGCGATCGTAGATTTCGTAGCCGATTTTCAGACGATTTTCATACTCGATCAGGTGCGCGCACACCTCGAGCTGCTGCCCGTAAACGGCGGGCCGCACGTACTTCAAATGCGCTTCGACCACGGGCCACACGTAGCCCGACACCTGCATCTCGCGATAGTCGTAGTCGAACTTGCGCAGCAACGCCGCGCGGCCAAATTCGAAGTACTTCAGATAATGGCCGTGCCAGCAGACGTTCATCGCGTCCACGTCGTGGAACGGCACTTCCACGTTCGCGCTCGCGCTCAATACCGGCGCAACCTTGCGTGATTCGCTCATGGCCTGCCCCCCGCGTTCCGTCCGAGGAAATGGCCTGCCGCGATTCGCTCCGTCATGGCGCGCAGTTCGGGCTCGAGCGCGCGGTCCTCGTCGACGAATGGCGACGTCACGGCCACGTCTTCCATGAACGCGGCAAGCGGCTCGGGAATCACGGTCTCTACATTGCCGCGCAGCCGCAGGCGCGCCGCCTGCACGGTGGCGAGCGCATGGGCGGCCGCGACCTGCTCGGTCAGTTGCAGCACGCGCAAACAGTCGCGCGCCGCGATCGTCCCCATGCTCACCTTGTCCTGGTTGTGCGCTTCGGTGGAGCGGGAAAACACGCTCGCGGGCATCGTGTGCTTGAGCGCCTCCGCCGTCCATGCCGACGACGATATCTGCATGGCCTTGAAGCCGTGATTGATCGGCGCGCGCGCACTCGTCGCGCCCGTGAGGTTGCGCGGCAGACCGTTGTTGAACTTGTCGTCGACGAGCAACGCGAGTTGCCGGTCCATCAGATCGGCAAGATTCGCCACGGCCGCCTTGAGGCCGTCCATGGCGAACGCGATATGGCCACCGTAGAAGTTGCCGCCGTGCAGCACGCGCTCGCCGTCGGGATCGATCAGCGGATTGTCGTTCGCGCTGTTCAGTTCGTTCTCGATGTCGCGACGCATCCACACGAGTGCGTCGTTCGCCACGCCGATCACGTGCGGCGCGCAGCGGATCGAATAGCGGTCCTGCAGCCGGTGACCCGGCGTGTCCGGGCGACCGGCGAGATCCGCGCGGATCCAGGCCGCCGCCTCGCCCTGCCCCGCGTGCGGCTTGGCTTCGAAGATGAACGCGTCGAAGTGCGCGGCGCGCCCGTCGAGCGCCACCGTGGCGAGCGCGGTGAGTCGTGCGGCCAGGCGCGCGAGCTGCGCCGCGCGCGTGAACGCGAGGCAGGCGAGGCCGGTCATCACCGCCGTGCCGTTCATCAGCGCGAGCCCTTCCTTGGGCGCGAGCACGATCGGCTCGCGGCCGAGCGCGCTCCACGCATCGCGTGCCTCGCACGGCGCGCCGCGAAACTGCACGGCGCGCTCGCCGACCAGCGCCGCCGCGACGTACGAAAGCGGCGTGAGGTCGCCGCTCGCGCCCACCGAGCCTTCGGCGGGAATACGCGGCAGCACGCGATGATTGATGAGGTCGGCGAGACGTTCGAGCAGCACCGGCCGCACGCCCGAAAGACCATGAGCCAGCGAGTTCAGGCGTGCGGCGATCACGGCGAGCGTGGACGCTTCATCGAGATGCTCGCCCATCCCGCAGCCGTGATAGCGCGTGAGTTGCAGCGGCAGGGCCTCGACGAGCGCCATCGGCACATCGACGACACAGGCGTCGCCGTAGCCCGTATTGACGCCGTACACGGTCGCGCCCGCCGCCAGATGACGGCGAAGAAACTCCGCGCCGCGCGCGATGCGCGCGCGCCAGGCCGGGTCGTCGCTGAGCCGCACGGCAGCGCCTGCGCGCGCGACCGCCACGACGTCCTCGATCGTCAAGCGGCGGCCGCCGATCACCACGGGAGCGGTGCCGACCCCGGCGTCGATCAGGTCATGTTCGGCCATTCGCTCCCCCACTGGGGCGCGCCCAGAAATCGTAGAAGTTGAACCATTGGTAAGGCGCCTTGCGGCAATAGTGTTCGAGGCGCGAGGCAAAGCGCTGCGCCCATGCCGCGATATGCTCGGCGCGGCCGCGCCGCGGCAGATCGATGCGCTCGGCGAACGGCTCGAAATAGAGCCGGTAGCCCGTGCGCTCTTTCAGGCAGAACAACAGATAAACGGGACACGCGAGCGCATGCGCCAATACATAGGGGCCCTGAGCAAATGGAGCCGTCTCGCCGAGAAACAGGGCCTCGGTCGTGCGCCCGGATTCATGCGCCGGCGTGCGGTCGCCGACGATCACGAGCAGCTCGCCACGCTCGATGCGCGCCTGCATCATGAGCGCCGTTTGCGGCCCGAAGTCGCTCACCGGCACGAGATGCTGTGCGAAATCGTGATGCGCGCGCGCCAGCACGCTGTTGAAGCGCTTCGCGTGCTCCGTGTAGACGATGGCCGTCACCTTCGTTTGCGCGCCGCGCACCGCGAGCGCCCGCGCCATCTCGAGATTGCCGTGGTGTGAACCGATCACGAGCGCGCCGCGCCCGCTCGCGATCAGCGCGTCGAGCGCGCGCGGGTCGTCGATCTCCACATCGGTCTCATCGACGCGGCCCGTCCAGGCGGCGAGCTTGTCGAAGCCCGATTGCGCGAACGCGAGCATGTGGCGGTAGGCCGTGAGCCAGCCGGCGCGCGGCGTCCCACCTTCCGGCGAGCATTGCCGCAGCCGGTCGAAGTAGCGGCGCGAGGCGTCGCGCGCGGGTCGGCCGGTGACCAGGAAGTAAGCGACGATCGGGTGCAGCCAGAGCGTCGTGAAGCGCCGCCCGAATACGCGGCAGCTCAAGGCAAGCAGCGCCATGCCAAGGCGGCTGCCGCGCTCGTCCGTGCGCCACCAGGGGGCGCCGCCGTCGATCGCATCCGTGCGCCTCGGCAGAACCCTGTGCGCGAGCAGCAGCGGCAAACGCGCGAGCATGCCGGCGACGAGCCGCGTATGGCTGCGGCTGATACGCACGTTGTCCCACAGCACGTCGAAGTGCGAGACGCCATCGGCCGCATAGGTGACGGCGGTCGGAATGGAGACGAACGCCACGCGCCGCCAGTGCAGGCGCACGAGAATTTCGATGTCGAAATCCATGCGCCCGGGCAGCTTCACGCTGTCGATCAGCGCGCACGCGAGGTCGAGCGGATACAGGCGGAATCCGCACATCGAATCGCGAATCGTGAACGAGAGCGTCTCGATCCAGACCCACACGTGCGTCAGGTAGCGACCGTAGAGCCGCGCTTTGGGCACGCTCTCGTCATACACGGGCTGGCCGATCACGACCGCGCGCGGATTCGCCTGCGCGGCGGCGAGAAAGCGAGGAACGTCTGCGGCGTCGTGCTGGCCGTCGGCGTCGATCTGCAGCGCGTGCGTAAAGCCCGCATCGCGTGCGGCGCGCAGCCCGGCCAT
Source organism: Paraburkholderia mimosarum LMG 23256 = NBRC 106338 (assembly GCF_000739815.1). Lineage (GTDB taxonomy): Bacteria > Pseudomonadota > Gammaproteobacteria > Burkholderiales > Burkholderiaceae > Paraburkholderia > Paraburkholderia mimosarum. The sequence goes on along the minus strand of NZ_BBJJ01000013.1, from coordinate 9,562 downwards.
CACCGCCGCGCCCTTGCCGCCGTTTACGGGCAGGCGCCGCAGCGTGAGCTTGCCGGCGTAGCGGCGCGCGAGATCCGCCAGCACCTGCTGGGTGGCTTCGTCGCTGCCGTCGTCAACGACGATGAGCGGCAGCCCGTGGACGATCAGGTTCGCCACGGTGCCGCCGATCGCGTCCTTGTGGTTGTAGATCGGAATGACGATGCAGGCCGCGAAGGTCATGCGGGCTCCCTGTACCCGATGACACCGGACGCGCAATCGCGCCCGCCAGCACGCCAGACGAACGACACGCGCCGGCGCGCGGCATCGTGCGCAAGCGTGAGCCTGAGCAGCGCGCCTGGCGGCACCGGCGCCGTGAACTTCAGCTGCTCGACCGAGGCGAGCGTGCGCGCGCCCGGCACCCATTCATGCGCAAGGCGGATCGCCCAGTCCACCTGCACGACGCCGGGCAAAATCGGCAAGCCAGGAAAGTGGCCTGCGAAATGAACGAGCGTGTGCGGCACGCGCAACTCGAACACGCGCCCTTCGGCCTCGTCCCACTCCGCGAGCAGTTCGAACCCTTCTTCGCGCGCGGCAAACGCGCGGGCGACCGCTTGCGCCTGAACCTTGCCGCGCGCGTCGACCGGCAGCGCGCGGTGGATGCGCCAGTGACGAGGCAGCACGACTGTATCGAACCAGGCGGCGAGGTGGCGGCGCAACGCTTTCAGCAGCAGAACGCGGCCATCGCGGCGCAGTGCTTCGCGGCCCTCTGCGGTGAGCGCAACGAGCGCACCAATGCGCTGGCGAGAGCCCCCTGCGAGCAGCACGGTCCTCGCTTCTACAACGCCGGGATGCAGCAGCAGTTTGCTTTCGATCTCGCTGAGCGAGACGCGCTTGCCGTCGAGCTTGACCACGCGGTCGAGACGCCCTTGCAGCACGAAGCGGCCGTGTTCGTCGAACGCGGCCTTGTCATCGGTGCGATGCCAGTCGTCGTGACCGAGATGCGGCGAGCGCACTTCCAGCGCGCCGCCCTGCTGGCCTGCGCCCGCGCGCACGGCGAGGCCCGGCATGGGCGTCCATGCTTGCGTTTCGTCTTGCCTGCGCCAGGCGATGCCGCCCGTCTCCGTGCTGCCGTAGATCTCCAGCGGTGCGGCGCCGAACTGGGCCGCATAGCGCTGCGCGGTATCGAGCGACAGCGGGCCGCCCGACGAGAAGAACGCGAGCGGTTGTGGAAGGAGCGTCGCGAAGCGAGGCAGATCGGGCCAGCGCGAGAGTTGCGCGGGCGTCGAGACGACGACGGTCCCACCACGCCGCGCAGAACACGAGGCAATGCGCGCCTGCAGTTGCGCCGGATCGGCGCACGTCGCGCGATCGAACGGCCGCCCCGCGGCCAGCGGCCAGAACACGCGAAACAGCAAACCATAGATATGGTGGTGCGGAACGCTCGCGAGCACGGCGGCATCGGCCAGCAATGCGCCCCACGCGGCTTCGAGCGTTTGCACTTCGGCGTCGAATTGCGCGAGCGTCTTGTGAACGGCCTTCGGCGTGCCGCTGCTGCCCGAGGTGAAGAGCGTGAGCGGAGCGTTCGCGTCGATCGCCATGGCGGGTTTGTCGGGGTGAACCGCAGCCGTATCGGCACACCACGCGGCAAGCTCGTTTTCGTCGAGCACTGCGTCGTACGCGTCGCTCAGTTCGGCGAGATAGCCCGGCGCCGCGTTCGCTGGAATCACGGGTTCCTTGCCTGCCGCAAGGAGTCCGAATAAAGCGCAGGCGAATAGATACGGATCGTCGCTCCATAGCACGAAGCGCACGTCCGGCTGCGTGCGCATGCGCGCCGCAATGCCCAGCGCATGCGCACGGAACGTAGCGAAATCCGTCACATTCGCGCCATCGACGCAAACCACGCTACGCGGCTCACGGCATGTCGCCATGAGAAGTTCGTGCAACGCGATCACGCCGCCTCCCCTCGCGCTGCACGCGGCAGCATGATCCATTTGCGCCACGCGAACTCGCTGGCGAGCAGCACGCCGATGATCCCGTATGCGATCGCGCCGTTGTAGAGCGACCAGGCGCCGGGCGTCCAGCAAAGCGCGGTCCAGACGGAAAACGCGCCGTTCACCGCGAAAAACCCACACCAGAGCTCGGTGACGCGGCGCGTATAGCGCACGATATGCGCGGGCGGATCGGCATAGGTCAGGCGAGCGAACTTCTCGACCATCGACGGCCCCTTCATGAGGGTCGCGCCGAAGGCGAAAAGCAGCCCGAGGTTGACGAGCGAAGGATACAGGCGCATGAGCCGTTCGCTATTGGTGAGGACGATCGCCACCGAGGCGACGTTGAGCATGACCGCCACGGCCCAGTCCACCGGCGTGAGCTTGCGCAGCGTTGCGGCGAGCGCGCCCTTGCCGGCCACGCGCTGCATCCAGAGCAGCGTGAGCAGCAGCAAGCCGACGAAGCGCGGCGAATCCCAGCGCCACGCGCAGAGGATCACGACCGGGTAGGCGAGACTGGCGAGCAACCTCCACTTGCTGCGTGCCTGGCCGCCCGCCACGTTGCTTTCGCCTGCCGCGGTAGCCTCGGCCGAGCCGTGCCCGCGAAGAACCGTCACGAACGGCCTCAAGCCTGAGTCACGAGCAGCGACTCGACCGCGGCGATCACGTCGCCCACCGTGCGCACCTGCTTGAACTCTTCGGGCTTGATGCGCCGGCCCGTCATTTCCTGGAGCTTGATGGCCAGATCGACCGCATCGATGCTGTCCAGATCCAGTTCCTCGAACAGGTGCGCCTCCGGCGTGACGCGCGCCGGATCGATATCGAAGTTCTCGTGAAAGATCTCGCGGATACGGTCGAGAATTTCAGCTTCGTTCATGATTCAATCCCCCTTCCCTGCAGTGGCTTCCAGTGCCTCGTTTTCGTTTGCGTGGCCCGCGACGAGCGCCGCGAGCGTGTTGATCGACCGGAAGTAGCCGCGCACGTTTTCGTCGTCGGCATTGATGGTCAGTTGATAGCGCTGGCGCAGCACGATGCCGATCTCCAGCGCGTCGATCGAATCGAGTCCCACGCCGTCGGTGTCGAACAGCGGCGCGTCGTCGTCGATATCGGCGGGCGTGAGATGCTCGAGATCGAGCGCCTCGATCAGGAGCCGCTTAATTTCCAGTTTTAAAGTATCCATAGTCAAACAGGTACTGGGTGATTTGCGCCTCGACAGCGCGCGTGACGTTGCGTGCGGCGAGCGCGGAAGGCATGTCGCGCGGCGCGAGCGGATCGACGCCGATGGGCGCGAGCACGTTCACGGTCATGCGAAACGGCCGCTCCGGCACGTGGTACCAGCGCATCTGCTTCGTGAAGGCCGGCGGATCGCAGTGGATGAGCACGGGACGGATCGGCACGCCCGCTTCCAGCGCCGTATGCGCGAAGCCGCGCGAGAACGCGTGAAGCCGGTTCGGCGCCGGGCTGCGCGAGCCTTCGGGAAAGATGATCATGCTGTAGCCGCTCGCGAGCTGGCGCACGCAGTCCTCGACGAAGCCAACGGGATCGGCATTGCTCACGTACCTGGCGGCCCGCACGATGCCCCAGAAGCACGGATTGCTCCAGTGGGCGTTCTTGACGACGCAACAGGCCGATGGCGTGAGCGCGAGCAGCGCCACCACGTCGAGGTAAGTGGGATGGTTCGCGACGACGATGGCGGGTGCACCCGAGCGCAGCGCGTGCGCACCCGCCACTTCCAGTTCCATGACGCCGGCGCGCTCCAATGCCGCCAGTAGCGCGCGGAAGAACCAGTGAATGATGGTGGTGACTGCGCGCTGCCGCGAAGCGCGATGCGGCCACAGCACGGCGAGCGGAAAGACGATCAGCGAGAACAGCAGACCGCAACAGCCGAACACGACGAAGCTCATGCCAGTGGCGAAAAGCCGCCAGCCGTAGTCAAGCCGCGCCGACATGCCAGCTCCATTGCCAGGTGGCGCCACTGCCTTCCCACGCGGCGCTTTCGCCTCCGCTCAAGCAGTGATGCAGCGCTTCGCTCTGCGTGCCGAACCTGCGCCCCTGCGCGCTCGCGCCCTGCGGGAACTGCGTGACGGAGCACGCGAGCTGGCCCTGGTGCGCCTCGCCCGCATCAACGAGCAATGCGAACGCGCCGTGCTGAACCTCCTGTTCGATCGGGCCGTAACGCGCGTCGGCGGGCTCGTCGGCATAGACGACCAGCACCGGGCTCGCGGGCTCGTCCGCGTGCTGCGCATGGGCTTCGAGCAGCGCATAGCCCAGCGTTTGCGCACCGGCCGAAATGGCCGTCGCGGGCGAGCGGTCCCCGCGCACGATCCCGAAAAGCCCCGTCATCGCGTTGAGCACCGAGAGGCTGAACGCATTCGGCGAGACGGGCTTGTTTGCCTCGATGTCGCCCAGAATGTCCGTCGTGCGGCGCAGTTCGCCGTGCCGCGAAGCGAAGACAACACGCGTTTTCGCCTGCGCGTCGACACAGTCGCCCGCCACTTTGAGCGCCATCCGCGAAAGCGCACTCAGACGGCGCCGCATCATGGGATCGACGAACGTAACCTCAGGCGGACTTTCCGAAGTGGGAGACCAGAAGGACCAGCGCGCCACGGGCAAGGTCCACGACAAATCGGGCATAACGGGATGACGGTGTCAGCGACCGCAGCGTGCGGGCTAGCGACCCCGAACGGCGTTTGTTTATTCTTCCTCGGCCCGTCAATTTCCAGGGCGGAGTTCTCGTGCGTACTTTAACGGCGCGAAACGCGAATTCTGTAGGGTGGTTCCTGAATTAATTTGAAGCATCTTGTTACACATCAATACACACACAAAAATCAGGTGCTCTTAATGCATGGCGCATTACGGGGCTGGCTTTAGGCGATCGGTGTCGCCAATTCGTGGGATCGCCGCTTTGGCAAACTCAAATCAGGCGCGCACCCGACTACGCCGTAAAATATGCGCACCCCGCTGGAGCGCTCCGCCATTGGCCCTAATCGCGCCCCGGCTCGAATTTCCGATAATCCGAGGCAGCATTCTTCCGGTCGTCATTTCATGCTTTCCCTTTCCACCGCCGCGCTGATGGTTTCGGGCTGCGCGATCGTGCTGCTCATGCCGGGGCCCACCAACACCCTGCTCGCCGCCGCCGGGCTGAGGCAGGGACTTCGACGCTCCGTGCATCTCACCGGCGCCGAGCTGGCCGGCTATCTGGTGTCGATTTCCCTCTGGGGCATTTGCTTCGCGCACGCCTCGCAGTCCCTGAGCTGGCTGCCGAAGATCCTGCGCCTTGCCAGCAGCCTCTATCTTGCGTGGCTCGCCATCCGCCTGTGGCTCACGGCGAACTCGATCGAGACCTCGGCGGCGAGCGTCGTCACCGCGCGCACGCTGTTCAGCGCGACGGTGCTCAACCCCAAGGCCATTTTGTTCGCGGGCTCGATCTTTCCGCCTGCGGCCTTTGCGCGTTTCGCAGCGTGGCTCGAAGCCATGGCGATCTTCACGTGCCTGCTGATACCGATCGGCCTAGCCTGGATCGCCATTGGCGCGGCGCCTCGCAGCGGGCGCCTGCCGTTCGTTCGTCCCGCGCTGTTCCAGCGCTGCGCTTCGGTGGTCGTGGCGGCGTTCTCCGTTTCGCTGATGTGGGCGCTCGCGCGCTAGCGTTCAGGGGGACCTCGCGTCGCCCTCGCGAATGAATCGCAAGCCAGTGCGGCGCAATGCGTTCGGCGCCTACGTCCATGTTGGCGGTTTCGTACTCGCGATACAGCGTGTGGATTCTATGTGCCGCGTGCCGATTGATGGCTTACTTTCGCCATCACGCCAGCGCCTGGCTCGCACCGCGCATGACGCGTTGCACCTGGCGCATCACGACACGAGGAGAACCGCATGTCCACCGCAGAACCGCAGCACCGCTATGTGCTCACGCTCGCATGCCCCAGCGCCGCCGGCCAGGTCGCCGCGGTCGCAAGCTTTCTCGACGCTCATCGCGGCTATATCGACGAGCTGACGGTTTTCGACGACGACATCAGCACGCGCTTCTTTCTGCGCTGTGTCTTTCACGAGGTCTTGCAGCCGGGCGCGGCCGAGCGCTTCGACCTGGCGGGGCTGAGGGACGAGTTCGCGTCCGTCGCGAGCCGGCACGACATGACGTGGGCGATTCACGACCTGCGCGTGCGCCCCAAAGTGCTCATCATGGTCTCGAAGCTCGAGCACTGCCTTGCCGACCTGCTGTTTCGCTGGCGCATGGGCGAGCTGCAAATGGACATTGCGGGCATTGCCTCGAATCACCGCGATTTCGAGCCGCTCGCGCGGCAGCACGACCTGCCGTTCCACTATCTTCCCGTCACGCCGGAAACGCGGCGTCAACAGGAGGACGCCATTCTCGACCTGTTTGCCTCGACCGGTTCGGAGCTGCTGATACTCGCGCGCTACATGCAGATACTCTCCGATGAGACGAGCCAGCGGCTGGCCGGGCGCGCGATCAACATCCACCATTCCTTCCTGCCCGGTTTCAAGGGCGCACGCCCTTATCACCAGGCGCACGTGCGCGGGGTGAAGCTGATTGGCGCGACCGCGCATTTCGTCACCGACGATCTCGACGAAGGGCCGATCATCGAGCAGGAAGTGCAGCGGGTCGATCATACATTCGACCCTGAGCGCCTACTGGCCGTCGGGCGCGACGTCGAATGCGTGACGCTCGCGCGCGCCGTCAAGGCGTTTCTCGAGCGGCGGGTCTTCATCAACGACGGGCGCACCGTCGTGCTGTGACGGACCGCGCGGCCCGTTGCGGGCCGCCGCGGCGCCGTGACGGCGCTGCGCCTGCGCCGCTAGCGCCGCGAGTGCGTCGTCGCTCATGTTGCCGGCCACCTGGCGCGCGTAGTCGTGATGCTGCCGCGCGAGCGCGGCGCCCACGCAGCGGGCCTGCAGATAGCGAAGCAGGCCGATGCGCCCGTGCCCGCGCGCCATGCTCTGCTCCAGCAGCGCGAGCGCGGCGGCGGCATCGCCGTGACAGGCGCGTTGGTTGAGTTCGACGGTTTTGGCGCGCGGCATGAAACGAGGCCTCGTGGATGGAATCGGCGTGGAACGAATGTCCCACTGACGCATGCGGCTCAAGCAGCCAGTTGACCAAATGCATAGTCGGTGTTGCTAGAACGAATGCGTCAGCGCGGCGGAACCGTAGCGCCATGCGGCCCACCGGGCGCCGATTTCGCTTTTGCGATGGTCGATGGCGGAAAACCGCAAGCGCCAGGGGGCCATACCGGCGAAGCTTGGCTGTAACCTCGTTCGCTGTCTTCCGGTGCTTCCATGTCCGACACACTGCCTATCGCCGCCCCCATCGACGCCTCCGCGAAGGGGCGCATTCGCTTTGGCATCGTGTTGTTGCCGAACTTCACGCTGACCGCGTTCTCCGGATTCGTCGACATGCTGCGGCTGTCCGCCGACGATGGCGACTACAGCAAGCCGGTGCGCTGTTCGTGGTGCGTGATCGGCGAGACGCTCGCGCCGGTCCGTGCGAGTTGCGGCATCCAGGTCTCGCCTTGGGAGACGTTCGCCGATGCGGAGCCGGTCGACTATCTCGTGGTGGTCGGCGGGCTGCTGCACTCCGGCCCCCAGGCAAGCGAAGCCACGCTGCAGCACATCCGCCGCGCGGCCAGCGGCAGCACGACGGTCGTCGGCATCTGCACGGGCGTGTTCGCGCTCATGCGCGCCGGTGTGCTCGACGGACATCGCATTTGCGTCAGCTGGTTCCACTACTGGGACTTCATCGAGCGCTTCCCCAACGTCAATGCCGACGCCATCGTCGCCGACCGCCTGTTCGCGATCGACCGGCGCCGCATTACCTGTTCGGGCGGCCGCGCGTCGATCGACGTCGCCGCTGCCATTTTGCTGCGCCACTTCGAGCATGCGACCGTGCAGAAAGCGCTGCGAATCTTGCTGGTGGGCGAAATGCAGAAGGGCAATGCGCCTCAGCCCCACCCGCCCGGACTCGAACCCGCCACGCACCCGAAGGTCAAGCGCGCCGTTCTGCTGATGGAGCAACAGGTGGGCCGCAACGTGCCGCTCGAAGAGCTGGCCGACAAGTTGAATCTTTCGCCGCGTCAGCTCGAACGGCTCTTCAAGGCGGAAACGGGCAAGAGCCCGCGCGCGTTCGCGAATGTGCTGCGCCTGCGCACTGCTGCGTGGCTCCTCACGAGCTCGGACCGCACCGTGGCGGACATCGCGTCTAGCTGCGGGTTTTCGGATGCGTCCCATCTTGGACGCGAATTTCGCAAGCAGTTTGGCGTGCCGCCTGTTATGTTTCGCGAGCAGCGTAGCGGGCAAGAGGCTTCGCAGTTGGTGGATCTCGATGCGCTGCTGCTTAGTGAACGTCCGCTGGTTGGTGCGGAAATTGATAGCGGTGGTGTTCGCGCTTCGCTGCATTGATGGTTTGGGTTTTGGTTTGCCGTTTTGGCCTTTCCTTGTTTTCGCGGCGGTTTATTAGCGTTGCCCCTGTGCGGGGCGGCACCTACTTTCTTTGCCGCGGTGTACAGACCGGGGACATGGCTGACAGGTGTACGGGGACATGGTTGACACTTTTGGGCATCCCAACGCCCGAATCCATCCATGCCCTGGAACGTAAAAGACACCATGAGCCTCAGACAGGAATTCGTCAGCCTGGCGGCCGCGCAGAGCCTGCCGTTCAGTGAGTTGTGCCGACGCTTCAACATCAGCCGCCAGACCGGCTACAAGTGGCTGGAGTGCCACCGCGACGAAGGCTCGGCGGTTCTGGCCGACCGCTCGCGTCGTCCGCATCACAGCCCCACACGCTCGCCCGCCCCCCTCGTTGAACGCGTACTGGCGCTGCGTCGGGAGTACGGCTGGGGCGAGATGGAGTCGACGGAGATCCACATTAACCCCCAGTAAACCGGCGCGATTCGTCAAGCCCTGCACTGTGGTGGGCGCTCGCTGTCGAGGTCGAGTCCTCAAAAAGGGGCACGACCTTCACGGTGCACATTCCGCGTTTTCCCTTAACTTCGCGCTGAACTGTACCGCCTTGTATTCGCGCTGCGTCCGGCGGATCGGCGTGGGTCGGTCCGTACCTCGAATGGCGGTAATACTCCGGGAAGCGGACTCATGCCGCGTAGCTGCTGTTGCCTCGCGCACGCTGCACCTTGCATTCGTTTCCCGCTTCGGATCAGGTACAGCAACTGCGCCCGATAAGCGAGGCTCAGCCAGGTGGGCCGGAATGCACAGCATGCGTCGAGCCAGCCCATGTGCAACATTTGCAGGATGCCATTAAGTAGCTCTGACCTGAGCAAACCGCGACGGAGACCAAAATGAGCCCGATTGCACGGGACCTCATCACCCAGCATGCAGCGACGAGTCTACTCCCGGCGGCACGATATCCGGAGCGGTGATCGTGCAATCCCCTACTGCGTGCAGGTCATATGCGCTCATTGCGGGGCGGCCTGAGCCGTGCTCTCGACTCAATAGCGATCCCTGCACGATTGCTTGGGAGAAGCGAGTAAGGCTTGCAAGCAAGTCTTACAAGCCAGGGAGGCGGCAGGATTGCGACCCCGTGTCGGAAACCGTGAGTCCGTTAGCCGGGAATCAAAGACAGGGTATTGGGG
>NZ_BBJJ01000014.1 GCF_000739815.1 Paraburkholderia mimosarum LMG 23256 = NBRC 106338 | reverse complement strand
AAGCGCCTCTCCGCGCTGATGCTGACCTGCGGGACCTACGACGCCGCGGGCGACTTCGTCTACCGCGTGGGTTTGCCCGCGAAGAGCGGCGTGGGCGGCGGGATCGTCGCGGTGCTGCCCGGTGAATTCGCGGTATGCGTGTGGTCGCCGGGACTCGATGCGACGGGCAATTCGCTGGTGGGCTCGCTGGCCCTGGAGTGGCTGACCACGCGCATCGGCCGCTCGATTTTTTGACGCGGCGGTGGGCGGTTCGCTGCGGCGCATGCGCGCTGGAGACGGCCGACCGAGGTTTACCGATGACTTGCGCGAGGCGGTACCCGAAGCGCTGGCCGCGGACGCCGATGCGCTGAGCTGAGCCGCTTTGCGCGGCCAGCCATTGCTAGCCCGCATTCCCCTTGTGCTCGCGGGCCGCCACATGCTGTGCCGACGGTTGTGCCGCAGTCGCGGCCGAAGCCATCTCGTTTTCCTTGATGATCTTCGCGATCTCGCCGTCCGCTTGTGCATCGTACTGCGCGAAAACGTCGGTGCGATAGCGCGTGCTTCGCGCCGTGCCGAGCGTGCCGTCGGTGCTGGCCTCGCTGACCAAGGGCGGTCTCGCGGCCGCAACGCGCTCGCTTGCCATCGAGTACGCAAAGCGCGGCATTCGTGCCAATGCGGTTTCTCCCGGCATCATCAAGTCGCCTCGCCACGCGGCACGAATAGCCGATTCCACAACGACGCCCGGCGCGCTCTCGCACGCGACCGGGCACCGACTTGCGGTGCCCGTTTCAACTCAGTGGCCGGCGCTCTGGCCACCGTCGACGTGCAGGATTTCTCCGGTGATGAACGGCGCGGAATCAAGGAAGAGTATCGCGTCGGCGATATCGCTCATCTCGCCCATGCGCCCCAACGGATGAAAGGCGCCCAACGCACCATGGGTTTCCGGGGCGTGCATCGGCGACTTGACGATCCCGGGCGCGACGGCATTCACGCGAATCCCCTTTCTCGCGTACTCGATCGCCAGCGACTTCGTCGCGGCGTTCAGGCCGCCCTTCGTCAGCGCTGCCAGTGCCGAATAGACACCGCTGTGCGCAGTGTCGACGGCACTGGCCGTCACGCTAACCACGTGGCCGCTCGAATGCCTTTCCATCTGGGCGATGGCGAGTTGGGTGATGTGATAGAACCCCGCCATGTTCACGTTCATCACTGCCGTGTAGTCCTCGACGGTGTGTTCGGTGAAAGGCTTGCCGATATAAATGCCGGCGTTGTTCACCAGCGTATCTATCCGGCCGAATCGTGCGACGCCTTCCGTAATGACGCGCTCTGCGGTTTCGCGGTCGCCGATGTCACCCGCGACGCTCACGATGTTCGCGTCGTCCGACGGCTTGATCGAACGCGCAGTTGCGACGACGCGATAGTCGAGCTTGCGAAACGCCTTGACCACTTCGGCGCCAATACCTTGCGAGGCGCCGGTTACGACGACAACCTTTTGTGATGTGCTCATGCTCAAGACCTGAATATTGATTGCCCGTCCGCCACGCCCGCCGCGTCTACGGCTTCGATAAAGCCAGACGCCGGGCATGGTGGTCGATGTTCCGCGCAAACCTGCAACTAGCCCTTTGTTGCCTGCGCCAGCCACTGATCGAGACTGATGCGGCCAATGCGCGCGTCGCCAAGCGGTACGAGCGATTGTTCCTCGACGCGACCGCCGTAGTAGCGCGCATCCCGATCCGTCACCACGGGGCGAGGATCGCCGACCGCCTTCAAATAGCGCCCGACTATCGCGGCGAACGATTCACGGTCCGGGCCCGCGATATCGACGGTGCCGTTCAGCGGCGCCGCAAGCGCGATTTGCGCGAGGGTTGCTGCGACGTCGTCCGCGGCGATTGGCTGGAACAGTCCTTCCCCAACGCGCACCGTCCCGTCTACGGTGCCGTACTCAGCAATGGCGCCGATGAACTCCATGAACTGGGTCGCGCGCACGATCGTGTAGGGCACGCCAGCCGCTTCGATCGCCTCTTCCTGGGCAACCTTGGCGACGAAGTACGCGTTATCCGGCGTGCGCTCGCAGCCCACGATGGACAGCGCGACGTGATGGCGTACCCCCGCGGCCACTTCGGCTTTGCCGAGGTTGCGCGTCGCGGTGCGGAAAAAATCGAGCACCGCCTGGGGCTCCCACGAAGGCGCGTTCGCCACATCGACGACGACGTCCGCGCCGGCCAGCGCCTCGCTCAGGCCTTCGCCCGTCACGGCATTGACGCCGTTGCGCGGCGACGCAGCGAGCGCCTCATGACCGGCTTCGCGAAGCAGCGTGACGAGACGCGAGCCGATCAGGCCGGAACCACCGATTACGACGATCTTCATGGCACATTCTCCAGATGAGATTCAGTTGACACGGCAAAGCGGCTGGCAGCCATGGCATCGGGGAAAGCCCTCGCCGCCGTCGCATCGTGTGAGGCCATTGTGGGAAGATCATGAACCATCGAAAAGTGCCAAGAATTGTCGAGCGGACCAGGACATTCTGATTCCGGTCCGCTTGCCTCCAGGATGTCATGACCGCGCCTAACGCATTCACCGTCGATATCGACCGGCAGTTGCAGTTACCGATCTACCTGCAGATCTGCGAGCGCTTCAGAACCGCGATCGCCGCGGGGCACCTGCGCCCAGGCGAGCGCGTGCCCGCGCTGCGCAGTCTTGCCACGCAACTGAATACCGCACGCGGCACCGTTGAACTGGCCTATACCATCCTCGTCGACGAAGGCTACCTTCAGATGCGCGGAGCAGCCGGCACGTTCGTATCGCCCTCGCTGCCGGCGTCGATCACGCACTCCCTGCGTGCGCGAGGCGCCAACGAACAGAACAGCAGGCAAAGCACCGGAAGCCCGGCCGTACCGCAAACGCCGGGTGATGCGCGAGGCGTTCGACCGGCGCCGCACCAGCCAGCCATTGCCGCCGCCATGAGCGGCGAGCCGCGACCGCTCCAACCCGGCCTTCCCGCGCTCGACGCGTTTCCGCTCAAGGTCTGGAATCGTCTCGTTGCGCATCGCGCGCGAGGCGGCGAGCGCGCGCTGCTCGCCTATCCGGATCCTGCCGGCTACCGGCCGCTGCGCGAACACATCGCCACGTATCTCGGGCTCTCGCGCGGCGTGACCTGCGTGCCGGACCAGGTGTTCGTGACCGGCGGCTACCGTGCGACGCTCGAGCTCCTGCTGCGCAGTCTCGCCCGCCCGAACGACAGCGTGTGGTACGAAGATCCGGGGTATCTCCTTGCGCGAGGTTTTCTCGCCGAAACCGGCGTGCATCTCGTCGCAGTGCCGGTCGATGACGAAGGGATCGATGTGGAACGCGGCAAGCAGCTCGCAGCGCAAGCGCGCTTCGCGCTGGTCACGCCGTCGCACCAGAGCCCGCTTGGGCACACGTTGTCGCTCGCCCGGCGCATGGCGCTGCTGGACTGGGCGGAACAGGCATCGAGCTGGATCGTCGAAGACGACTACGACAGCGAATTCCGCTATCTGGGCCGGCCGCTGCCGGCATTGAAGAGCCTCGACCGGCACGATCATGTCATCTATTGCGGCACGTTCAGCAAGGTGATGTTTCCCGGCCTGCGGCTCGCGTATACGGTGGTGCCCGAGCGGGCCGTAGAGCGCGTCGGGCGGGTGGCGCGCAGCATGAACGCGGGATCGCCCACCTTGTTGCAGGCCGCTCTGGCCGACTTCGTCGAGCAGGGGCATTTTGCGCGGCATCTGAAGCGCATGCGAGCGCTATACGCCGAGCGGCGCGTGTTGATCGTCCGTGCACTCGAGCTGGCGTTCGGCGAACGGCTGATCGTCGAATTGCCACCAGGCGGAATCCAGTTCGCGGCGCGGTTCGCCGAAGGCCCGGATGGCCCGGTCGACGACGTTGCCGTTACCGCGCGCGCACGCGAGGCGGGGCTCGCCGTGCTGCCGCTTTCGATCTGGTATGCCAACGCCGGCACACGCCGCACGCCGCGCGGCCTCGTGATGGGCTTCGCGAATATCGCCAGTGCCGACGATGCTAGCCGCCTCGCGCGAAAGTTGCGCGCTTGTCTGGACGGCTAGCTGACCGGGTCATCAACGTTTCTGCCACTCCTGACGGGGCCTGCCGCACAAAGCCTCGCCGTACCCCGATTCATGTTCGCATCCACCGCGAGCATTCTCATCGGAGAGCACTGCCCGAGGGAGCCACGACGCGCACCGGGATCGACTTCGCCCCGGGTACCTTGCTTTCTTTTGCGTAATGCCACAGCGGCAACAGCACATTGCACTCCGGGTAGTAGCCTCCGATGCACCCTTCGGGAATCTCGTAGGCCTTTACCTCCAGCCCCGCGAGGCGCCGGTCGATGCCATCGTCCGCGATCGTCTGCAACGTGATTTGCTGGCCCTCGCGAAGCTGGCGCTTCTCCATATCGGCCTTGTTCATGAAGATCACCATCCGCGTGCCCTTGACGCCGCGGAAGCGGTCTCCGAGGTTGTAGATCGTCGTATTGAACTGGCTGTCGCTGCGCAGCGTCATGAGGCGCAGCGCATCCGGCACCTTCTCGGGCATATCGGGGTCTTCGCCCAGCGAATGTGGAACGATGAATTCGGCTTTGCCCGATTGGGTCTTCCACTGCCGCTGACAAGCAGGCAACGGGCGGTGAAAGCCGCCGGGTTCCCACATGCGCGCATTGAAGTCGTGGAAGATCTCGGGGTAAGTCTTCGCGATCTCGTCGCGCACCAGCGCATAGTCGTCGCGCCACGCGTCCCAGTCGATAGTCGAGCGTTGGCCAAGCGTCGCTTTCGCGATGCCGGCAACGATGAACGGCTCAGCGCGCGCTTTGTCGCTGGCCGGCTCGGTGACGCCGCGCGAGCCGTGCATGCAGCCGGTGCTGTCTTCCATCGACACCGCCTGATCGCCCTTCGGCGTACGGTGCGTCTCGATCCGGCTCAGACACGGCAGCACATACGACACTTCCCCGTGTACCAGATGGCTGCGATTGAGCTTGGTCGCCACACTGACGGTCAGGCGCAGCCGGGCCCATGCGGGTTCCGTTTGCAGACGGTCGGGTACCGAGCGTACCAGGTTGCCGCCCAGGTTGACGACGGCTCTCGCCTCGCCTTTGACGATCGCCTCGAATGCCTCGATGGTGTTCATGCCTTTCTTGCGCGGCGGTTCGAACGAGAACTGCTTCGCGAGCTGATCGAGCGGCGCGAGTTCGGGCTTCTCGGTGACGCCGACGGTGCGTTGGCCCTGCACGTTCGAATGCCCACGGATCGGCGACGGGCCGGCCCCCGGCTTGCCGATATTGCCGCGCAGGAACAAGAGATTGCACAGCATTCTCACGTTCTGCACGCCCAGACGGTGCTGCGTGAGCCCCATTCCGTAGTGAGCCATCACGGCGTTGGCTTTCATGTACTCGTCGGCGGCTTCGAGCAGCGCGGCGCGGCCGAGACCGCTGATCTTCTCGATCTCGCTCCATTCGGTCGCACGAGCGCACGCGGCGAAATCCTCGAAGCCCGTGGTATGCGTATCGATGAATTCGACGTCGAGCACACGCGGCAGACCTTGCGCCCGAGCCTGATCGTCGGCTTCGATGACGGCCTTGCAGAGGCCGAGCATCGCCGCGGTGTCGCCGCCTGCCTTGACCTGGTGATACTGCGTGCTGATCCGGGTTTGCGCGGGCGTCAGCATCTGCACCGGCGACTGAGGGTTCGCGAACGACACGAGCCCGGGTTCCCGCAACGGATTGAACGTAATGATCGGTACGCCTCGCTCGCGCGCGTGTTGCAACTGATGAAGCATCCGCGGGCTGTTGGTGCCGGTGTTCTGTCCAAAGAAGAACATCAGATCCGTCTTCCCGAAGTCTTCCAGCGTGATGGTCCCGACGCCGACGCCGATCGCTTCCTTCAGCCCGACGCTGCTGCTCTCGTGGCACATGTTCGAGCTGTCGGGCAGGTTGTTGCATCCGTACATGCGCACGAACAGCTGGTACATGTAGGCGGTTTCCAGCGACGCGCGCCCCGACGTGTAGAACACGACGGTTTCGGGATCGAGCGCGTTCAGCTCCTGGCTGATCTCGGCGAACGCCTGCTCCCAGGTGACTTCGACGTACTTGTCGGTTGCCGCGTCGTAGCGCATCGGTGCGGTGATCCGCCCGGCTTCCTCGAGATCGTGATCGGGCCAGCTCAGCAGCGAACTGACGCGGTGGACGTCGAAGAAGTCGGGGGTCATGCGCCTCGCCGTCGTATCCCAGGCGGTGGCTTTCGCGCCGCTTTCGCAAAACTCGAACATGTGCGGATCGGCCGGCTTCGCCCACGAGCAGCTCACGCACATGAAGCCATCCGGCTTGTTCTGCTTGAGCAGGATGGTGCTGTCTTTGAGGGGAACCTTTTCCTGCGTGAGGATCCCGGCGACCGATTTCAGCGATCCCCAGCCGCCGGACGCAAAGGGATAGGACGGGGCTTTGCTGTCTTTGCTCATGGCGGCAACCTCCTGGAAATAGCACTGCGTGCTGTTTCAGCAAGCGGCGTTCCGTGCGTCGGCCCAGCGCTGGCCGCCGGTCGGGGGGCCGCCGCCGCGTGAGCCCCGCGCGGGCGGCTCGGGCGCGGCACACATACGCATATCGCAAGGGAAGTCGTTGGGATGACTCGCCGACGGGAGCCTGTGGAGATCGCACAAGCAGGCTCGCAACCCGAGACCGTCGTGCAATTGAGGCGGGCTGGGTGCCAATGCTGGTCACCGCGATCGGCGAGGCGGTAAACGACGGCTGAACCGTGCGTCGCCGCTACTGTGAACCCGTTTTCGCAAGCGGCTGTGCCCACTGGCGGCGCTATCTGCTAATGAAACGAGGTCTGTAAAGACCGGCTGATCATTGGAAAAACTGGCACCTGGCCAGCAGACCGGGCATCCCTTCGTCTCCGCGTGATCGGGTACGTCGCTATCTCGCACGCGGGATTCAGGACTTCCACGGCCACGTCGGATAGATGCCAGGCGTGGCCTCGACGCTTCCCCGCTCCTCTTCGACCGGTTGATCGCGCTGCGCCGGTTCGCTGCCGGCAGACGCTTCTTTCGACGTGGGACCGGCCACATTCGCGGCGATCGATGAAGCACGAGCGTCCCCTCTGGGCCTCGCTACCGGCAAGCCGACACCGAACCAGGGCACCTCGGCGCGTAGCCCTGCGACGTAGGCACGCCAGCCGTCCGTGTTGTCTTCGAACAGGTGGCGCCGGACAGCCGAGGCAAGACGCTTGCGATCGAGTGTGGGCTCCAGCAACTCGCGTGGCCATTCGACAAATGCGCTGGTAGCCGCTCGCACGAACTGCGTCGATGTCATATGCGCCGACACCTGCTGAAGCAGTGGCAAGCGGCTAAGCGTTTCATTCGTCAGGGCAAGCTGGCCCACCGCTTCGCGATCGAGACCATGATTAATGAGCCAGTTCACCGCTTCAAGCACATCTGCGAGATGCAGTAGAAGTGCACGGCGTTCGAACGCATCGTTCATCTGCTTCACTCCCTGCTGATATTGACGGCCAATTGTAGCTTCCGGCCACGCAAATGCGTTCCCGCGCTGATGGCGGCGCGCATCGCCCGACCAGGCGTTCAGGCTCGGCGCGCGGCTGCGCGGGCACGGCGAATGCGCTGAGCCACCGAGCCAACCAGGGACGCGGGGCCCACAGGCCACCACGTGCGCCCCCGGCGTCACGGAGAACCACCATGCCTGATAGCGCTTCATCGATGTCGCCGACGATCACGGCCTTGATCCGGCTCGATCATATGCACGTGCTCGCCGCAGCACACCGGTATCATTCGTCCACGCCGTGGTGGCGCAAGCGCGCGATCGTCAATGGCGTTTGCACCGCCGTCGAAATCCATGCGCAGCTCGAGGAAGAAATCTTCTACCCCGCGCTGGACCGGGCACTCGGCAACGAAAGCACGCTCACGAAAAGCCGTCCGGAACACGACGAAATGCGCACGACTATCGCCAGGCTGCGCGCGATGGGGCCTGACGACGCCGCATATGACGGCCTCTTTCATCAATTGATTCGCGAGGTCACCCATCATGTGGCCGATGAGGAAACGATCCTGCTGCCCGATGCGGAGCGCGTGCTAAAAGAGGAGCTACACACGCTCGGTGCGGCGATGACACGACGTCGCATGCAACTGCTCCGCGAACGTCCGATGGAAATCGCGCTCAATACCGCCGGCACGTTTCCACTCGCGACGGTGTTAGTGGGTTCGGCTCTCATGCTGGCGATACGGCACTGCCTTCCCAGGACACGCCGCGCGCTGCCAGCCGGGCACCGCGACTCGTAGGACAACCGCCGCGCAACCACTGCGCGACGTTGACCGCACCCTCAGACGCTCACGGCGGCGTTCGGAGTGACGTTTTCTGCGTTCCCAGTTCTGTATGCCATCTGGTGTTATCGCGAGGAACGCGAATCGGCACACCCGCTAGTCGATGCCGTGTCCGAAGTCTGGCTGCCGCCAGGCGAGGGCTATGAGCATCGAGCGCGTGCTCGACGCGAGTTCGGCCAGGCGCCTTTCGGCGCTGATGCTGACCTGCGGAACCTACGTCACCGCCGGCGACTTGGTCTACCGCGTGGGTTTGCCCGCGAAAAGCTGCGTGGGCGGCGGGATCGTCACGGTGCTGCCCGGTGAATTCGCGGTATGCGTGTGGTCGCCGGGACTCGACGCGACGGGCAATTCGCTGGTGGGCTCGCTGGCCCTGGCGTGGCTGAGCACGCGCATCGGCCGCTCGATCTTTTGACGCAGCGGTGATGGCGTAACGCCAGGTCTCGTGCGAACCGTCGTCCCGATACCCCTTCCGGATTCGCTGGCACTTTTTTGGGACTGAGCAAGCCTCCAAAGAATAGCGTACTCTACGTGCCCACGCGGCACCCAAGCTATTCCGACGCACTTTCAAAGGAGACGCTCATGAATATCCCCGTCTATCCCGACGTCCAGTTGCTCATCGCAGGCGAATGGTCCCAGGCCGTCGACGGCCGCACCATCGACGTACTGAACCCCGCCACCGGCGAGCCGATTGGCAAGGTCGCGCATGCGGGCATCGCCGACCTGGACCGGGCGCTCGCTGCCGCTCAACAGGGCTTCGAGAAATGGCGCCGGGTTCCGGCCGCCGAACGTGCAGCCGTCATGCGCCGCGCCGCCGGCCTCGTGCGCGAGCGTGCCGAGGACATCGCTCGCCTGATGACGATGGAGCAAGGCAAGCCGCTCGCCGAATCGAAAATCGAGGTGTCGAGCGCGGCCGACATCATCGAATGGTTCGCCGACGAAGGGATGCGCGTGTACGGCCGCGTCGTCCCCGCACGCAATCCGAACGCCCAGCAACTCGTCATCAAGGATCCGGTCGGTCCCGTCGCCGCCTTCACGCCCTGGAATTTCCCGGTCAACCAGATCGTGCGCAAACTGTCGGCCGCGCTCGCGAGCGGCTGCTCGTTTCTCGTGAAGGCCCCCGAAGAAACCCCCGCATCGCCGGCGGGCCTGCTGCAGGCCTTCGTCGACGCCGGCGTGCCGGCCGGCACGGTGGGTCTCGTGTACGGCAATCCCGCCGAAATTTCCGAGTACCTGATCAAGCACCCGGTCATCCGCAAGGTCACGTTCACCGGTTCGACGCCGGTCGGCAAGCAACTCGCGGCACTGGCGGGCGCGCACATGAAGCGTTCGACCATGGAACTGGGCGGCCATGCCCCCGTGATCGTCGCCGCCGACGCCGATATTGCGCTCGCGGCCAAGGTCATCGGTAGCGCCAAGTTCCGCAATGCCGGTCAAGTCTGCATTTCGCCGACACGCTTTCTCGTGCACAACAGCATCCGCGATGAATTCGCACAGGCGTTCGTCGCGCTCGCGCAAGGACAGAAGGTCGGCGACGGTCTGGCGCAGGGCACGACGCTCGGGCCGCTCGCGAACGCGCGGCGCGTGGCGGCCATGGAACGGATCGTTGCGAATGCACGTGAATCGGGCGCGAAGGTTGCGACGGGCGGGGAACGAATCGGCACGCACGGCAACTTCTTCGCCCCGACGGTGCTGACCGACGTCCCGCTCGAAGCGTCGGTATTCAACGACGAACCGTTCGGTCCGATCGCCGCAATCAGGGGCTTCGACTCGCTCGACGAGGCGATCGGCGAAGCCAATCGCCTGCCCTACGGACTCGCCAGCTACGCGTTCACGCGCTCGCTCGCGAATGTCCACCAGCTGACCCAGCGCATTCAGGCCGGCATGCTGTTCATCAACCAGGCGGCGCTCGTACCGGCCGAAATGCCATTCGGCGGTGTCAAGGATTCCGGCTATGGGTCCGAAGGCGGTCCCGAAGCACTCGAAGCCTATTTGCAGAGCAAATCGGTGACGATCACGATGATTTGACGTTCATCGCGCGCACAGTGGGCTGCCCTTACCCGGGCGCCCTTCGGGTTCCGCCCTTGGGTGGGCCGAACGGGTCTCAGCCCGATACGCCGCGGTGCGCTGCACATAGTGCACCCGCGGCGGTTTCGCAGGACTCGGGACCGTCGCGCCGAGTGGCGTGCGACCTGCTGCCATGACGGACGACTCCCCGACCTTGAAGACGGCGACCGCTTCGCGCAGTGCCTGCGCCTGCTGGGCCATCGATTGCGCAGCGGCGGAGGCTTCTTCGACCAGTGCGGCGTTCTGCTGGGTGACCTCGTCCATCTGCGTGACGGCGCGGTTGACCTGCTCGATGCCCGTGCTTTGTTCTTCGGATGCGGACGAGATTTCGCTCATGATGTCGGTCACGCCGTGTTTGCTGCGACAATCTCAAGCCCCAATCAAGGCGACAGCGCCGACACCGCCTCCGCAAAACAATCAATCAAATAGTCGCATGCTGCCGTATTCAGTGCGTCGCGTCGCGAAACGATTCCGACCCTCACACGCGGCAAGCCTTCCGTGACCGGAACGGCGACCACCCGGCTACTGAACCACGGCGTCTCGAGAAAGGCCTTGGGGCAGCAAGACAGCAGATCGCTGTTCGCCGACATCGAAAAACTGGCGCTGAACGAGCTGCACTCCATCACCACTCGTGGTGCGCCCGCACCCATAGCGACGAAATAATCCTGCAAGACGCGGCCCATGCTTTCGGGCGTCGTGTTCAACATCCATTCGGCACTCCCGAGCTCGAAGATTGACTGCGCGTTGGCGAGCGGATGGCCCTGCCGCGCAGAAATGATCAGTTCTGCTTCAAGAAGTGAACGAAACTGGAATTCGTTCGATATCCTGGTGTCGTCGAGAATAGCGATGGCGAAGTCAAGCGAACCATCGCGCACCCCCGCCATTGCCTGAGTCAGAAAGCCTTCCTGCACCGAAAGCCGCGTCGTTGCCATGCGTTTTCTGAACATTCTGATGGCGCGCGCTATGTACTTCAGCGATATCAACGGGGTCACCGCGCATGACACGACACCGCCCTCGAGTCCCGATAGCCGATACACATCTTCACGCGCGTGCTGCATCTCAGCGAGAATGAGCTTGGCCCGCGCATAGATCGCCCTGCCGAACTGCGTAAGTTGAGCACCACGAGCGCTGCGTGCGACCAGGGGTACGCCAAGATCCTGTTCGAGCTCGCGGATCGCCTTGGTAAGCGCTGGCTGCGAAAGGCAGACAGTTTTAGCCGCGGCTCGCAAGCTGCCATGCTCGGCAATGGCGACAAGCGCGCGTAACTGGTTGTGCTTCAAGGTCGTGATTCCGCTATTGAGACAGGACAGGATCCAGGTCTGACCCTGGCGTGTGACACTGTTCATCCTACCCCGGAAGAAATGCTGAAACCATGCGGCTTAGCCCGCATCGCTTGCGGGCATGTGATAACCGCGCGTTATCACAATAAGAAAAAGCAAATCAGCGGCTTTATTTTGGCTCCCTAGACTCTTCCTGTCGTCATGAGCGCGTCATGCAGGACTCCTCACGCATAGACCATATCGACGAACGATTCACTCTCGACAGGAATGCCGTTCATGAAGTCACCCACCCTGCGCTCCGCAGCGCTCGCCCCAGCGGCGCCGGCGAAATCCATCTCGACCCGCGGCCTGATCGTCGCGGTCACGATCGGCAATGCTTTCGAGTTCTTCGATCTCACCGTCTACAGCTTCTTTGCCGTGCTGCTTGGCAAGCTGTTCTTCCCGCTGGCCACGTCATAACAGCAGTTGCTGCTTTCCGTGGGGACCTTCGGCGTGGGCTTCATCGCCCGGCCGCTGGGCGGCGTGATGTTCGGGCTGCTCGCGGACCGTTTTGGACGCGTCGCCGCCATGAACCTCACGCTGCTGTGCATGGCGCTCGGCACGGGCATGATCGGCCTGGCGCCGACCTACGCGCAAATCGGCCTCGCCGCGCCGCTCATCGTGCTCGTCGCGCGGCTCCTGCAGGGGTTCTCCGCAGGCGGCGAAGTCGGTGTGGCAACGACGCTGCTCGCCGAGCGCGCGCGCGCTGACCGGCGTGGCTTCATCACGAGCTGGCAGTTTGCGAGCCAGGGCGCCGCTGCACTCGCCGGCTCTTTGGTGGGCTTTTTGCTCTCGCACTTCCTCACTACGGCCGCGCTCGAAAGCTGGGGCTGGCGTCTGCCGTTTCTCGCGGGCGTGTTGATCGCGCCGGTTGGTCTCTATCTTCGCGCGCGCATCGGCAGCGACGCACACCTCGCACCCGATGCCGTGAACGGCGAGCACGGCGTCCTGCGCACCGTCTTCACGCGCGACGGCATACAGCTCCTCTTCGCCTTTCTGCTGGTAATCGGCGGAACGTCCGCGCACTTCATCGTGCTCTATTACATGTCGACGTATGCCATCAAGGTCTTGCACCTGCCGATGGACACGGCCATGTGGTGTGGCATTCTTTCCGGCGCCGTGATGCTCGTGATGTCGCCTGTGGGTGGAAGCTGGTCGGATCGATTCGGCCGCAAACGTGTGGCGTTTATTTCGCGCGCGCTGCTCACGCTGCTGATCCTGCCCGGCTTTCTCGCGATCACGCACCATCCTTCTGTGCTCACGCTCTATCTCGTCGTCTGCGGGCTGGCGGCATTGCACTCCATCAATGCGGGCGCGACCGGTCCGCTGCTGCCGGAACTCTTTCCACGCAGCACGCGCGCAACCGGGCTTTCGCTTTCTTATGCGGCGGGCGTGTCGATTTTCGGCGGCTTTGCGCAGTTCATCGTGACCTGGCTCATCGGCGCGACGGGCGCCCCGACTTCGCCGGCCTGGTACGTGATCGTATGCGGTCTGATCTCGCTCGTGCCGCTCGCCTACATCACCGAACGCTCCCGCGAAGAGATCTGATCGCCGTAGCGCGCACCTTTCACCCGCAACAACCGCGCCATTCTCCATGTACGACATGCCGCACATCGCCCGATCCAACACCGAAATTGATTCGTTATGCGATTTGTCCGCACTCTCGTTGCTCGAACTGCAACGCAAACGCGAAGTGAGCGCCGCTGAGATACTCGACGCCCACCTTGACCGCATCGAAGCCGTCAATCCGCGTGTCAACGCGCTCGTCACAACGGGCGACCCGGAGCAATTGCGCGCCCGCGCACGGGAGATCGACGCACGCTGGGCGCGCGGCGAGTGGCAAGGGGCATTGCACGGGCTTCCCGTGTCGCAGAAGGACCTGACTGCCACGCGCGGCGTTCGCACGACGTACGGCTCGAAAGCCTTCGAGCATCACGTGCCGGACCATAGCGCGCTGATCGTGCGGCGCTGCGATGCGGCGGGCGCGCTCATGATCGGCAAGTCGAATACACCCGAGTTCGGCGCCGGCTCCCATACCTTCAACGACGTGTTCGGCGTCACGCGTAACCCGTGGGATCCGGGCAAGTCCGCGGGCGGCAGCAGCGGCGGCGCGGCAGCTTCGGTGGCTTGCGGCATGAACCCGCTGGCTTGCGGCAGCGATATGGGCGGCTCGCTGCGCAATCCCGCGGCCTGGAACGGCATCGTGGGCCTGCGCCCTTCGCCGGGCCGCGTGCCGCGCGCGCCTGATCTCAACGGCTGGACCACGCTCGGCGTGGACGGCCCCATGGCGCGCAACGTAGCCGACACCGCGTTGCTGCTCAGCGCGATCGCAGGCCCGAGCGGCGAGATCGCGACGGAACTCGGCGAGCCCGGCAGCGTGTTCGCGCGACCCCTGCAACGCGATTTTCGCGGCGTACGCATGGCGTTTTCGCAGAATCTCGCAGAGCTGCCCGTGGACCCGGAAATCCAGCGTATGGTGCACGCACAGGCGGCGGTGTTCGAATCGCTCGGTTGCGAAGTCGCGTTCGCGGACCCCGACCTCGCCGACGCCGAAGACGTGTTCCGAATGGAGCGCGCGTGGATGATCGGCACGCTCGTCCAGCAGTTCGATGCGCAAGCGCAGTCGCTGCTCAAGCCGGAGATAGAGGACGAGTGCCGCCTGCACCGCTCGATGAGCGCCGCCGACCTGGGCCAGATGTTCGTGCGCAAGACTGCGCTGTTCCAGCGCATGCGCGAATTCATGAACCAGCATTCGTTCTATGTGCTGCCGGCCACGCAGATGCATCCATTCGACGCCTCGCTGCGCTGGCCCGAATCGTTCATGGGCCAGCGATTTACGACGTACATCGACTGGATGCGCATCTGCTGGTATCTCTCCTCGACAGAAGCGCCCGTGCTGGCCGTGCCGTGCGGCTTCAGCGCCTCGGGCCTGCCCGTCGGCATGCAGATCGCGGGCCGCTATCGCGACGACTGGGGCGTGCTGCAACTGGGCCACGCCTATGAGCAGGCCGCGGCGCACAGCCTGCCGCGCCCGCCCGTAATCGGCACATAACCTAAGCGCCCTTCGCGGCGCCCTTTCACGCAACCTTTTCCCCCAGGCGGTCCGCATGAGACCGCCCGGCCTTGCGCGTGCCCGCTTCGCATGGCGCGCCCCTGTTCGTGCAGTCCCAACCTGAGCGTCAGACCACATGAAATAAAGCGCTTCTCGCAGTTTGCGCCGCGGCTGCCACACCCGCGCTCGCGCAGGCACAAAGCTCCGTCACGCTATACGGCATCATCGACGAGGGCATCAGCTATTTCAGCAACGCCGCCACGGCCAACGCCAGCGGCGGCGTTGCCGGGCACAGCGCCGTGCGTCTTTTGAGCGGCGTGATACAGCAAAGCCGCTGGGGACTGCGCGGCACCGAGGACCTGGGCGGTGGCCTCAAAGCGATATTCGTGCTGGAAAACGGCTTCGACGCGAGCACGGGCAAGGCGGCCCAGGGCGGCTTGCTGTTCGGCAAGAAAGCGTACGTGGGCATGGCTTCGCCATACGGCACGCTCACGCTCGGGCGGCAGTACGACACGAACGTCGACATGATCGGCACGATGGAGGCGGGCGGCCAATGGGGCGGCTACATGGTCGCGCATCCCGGCGACCTCGATAACATCAACAACACCAACGCCACCAACAACGCGATCAAGATCACGAGCAACGCGTATGCGGGCTTGACCTTCGCGGGCATGTTCAGCCCGGGCGGCGTGGCCGGCAACTTCGCGCGCAATCGCATCTGGTCGGCGACAGCGGGCTATGCGAATGGCGCGCTCACGCTTGCCGCGGGCTACCTGGACGTGCAGAACCCCAACACGGCGTTCTTCGGCAGCACTGGCAGCCCGGCCGCTGTCGCCAACGGCGTGCCCGGCAGCAACATGGTCTCGCCCGTGTACTCGGGTTACGCATCAGCGAACTCGATGGGTGTATTCGCCGCCGCAGCCGCATGGACAGCCGGCTCTGGCACCGCGGGCGTGGTCTACTCGAACACGCGCTTTCGCAATCTCGGCGACCTGTCTTCCGGACCCAACCCGCGCGGTCTGAGCGGAACAGCAATCTTCAACAACGTCGAAGTCAATTTCCGCTATCAATTCACGCCGATGTTGCTGTGGGGCGTTGCGTACAACCATACGCACGGCAATTCGATGGCGGGAAAAGACGGCGCGACATACAACCAGGTCGCGACAGGTCTCGACTATCTGCTTTCGAAGCGCACCGATGTCTATCTGATTGGCGTTTATCAGAAAGCCTCGGGAACGGATTCGACTGGCAGCGCCGCCGTGGCGGCGATCAACGGGCCGTCCGCATCGGCGGACAACAAGCAGGCGGTCGTTCGCATCGGCATGCGCCACAAGTTCTGATGCGGCTTCGCCGCGCGAGGCACACGGTGATACACCGGCGCCTCGCGCGGCGAAGCTTCGAACGAAGGATTGGCCTCAACTCTTCGCTTCGAGATCTCAACTCGATAGCAAATTTAGCGAGAAATTGTGCGCTGCACGCCAAATATCGCCGCTCCCGCACACTTTTTCTTCCAAAGCACAATTTCTGCGTTGCCGCACACTTTATTGTGCACGCGGTATCCCAAATAAACGCTTTGACAAACACTCTTAAGATATATATCGTACGACATGTTTTAAGATACTTACGATCAAGGAGGCCTCATGCGCCACCGCCCTGATTCTGGTTACACCGGCCGTCACGGCCATATCCAGCCCGATCCGCGCGCCCTCTTCGGCGGCCCTCGCGCCGCCTTGCACGCCTGGCATGCCCTGCGCCACGCCATGGGCCGGCATCGCGGCGGCGACGGCCCCGGCGACTTCGGCGATCGCTTTGGCGAAGGTTTCGGCCGCGGCTTCGGCGACGGCGACGGGTTCGGCCGCGGCCGCAAGTTCACGTCGGAAGACCTGCAACTCATGTTGCTCGTGCTGCTCGCCGAACGGCCGAGCCACGGCTACGAACTCATCAAGGCGCTCGACGCGCGCTCGAACGGCTTTTACAGCCCGAGCCCCGGCATGGTCTACCCGGCCCTCACGTATCTGGAAGAA
The DNA here is from genome assembly GCF_000739815.1 of Paraburkholderia mimosarum LMG 23256 = NBRC 106338. GTDB lineage: Bacteria > Pseudomonadota > Gammaproteobacteria > Burkholderiales > Burkholderiaceae > Paraburkholderia > Paraburkholderia mimosarum. The sequence continues at coordinate 60,599 of NZ_BBJJ01000014.1, read as the reverse complement.
CTCGGCTACGTGAGCGTGACGCTCGAAGGAAACCGCAAGCGCTACGAACTTTCGCCCGAAGGCCGCGCGTACCTCGAAGCCAACCGCGAACGCGCCGACCTGATTCTCGCGAAGCTCACGCACTTTGGCCGCAAGATGGAAGTCATGCGCCGTGCAATGGCCGGCGAAGATCCGGCCGAAGGCAGCGGCTGGGTACGTGAACTGATCGAGGCGCGCCGCGCGCTCAAGCGCGCACTGCTGCGTCGCACCGACGTCGCGCCCGAGGAACAGCGCCGCATCGCCGCGATTCTCGCGCGCGCCACCGAGGAAATCGAAAACGGCGGCGCTTGAGGGCCGCCTTTCTTCATCATTCGCAAGATGGCCCGCGGCGGTCCATGCCGCATTATTCCGGAGTCCTGGATGCAGAATTCACCCCAACTCGAAATCGCCCGCGTGCGTCATCCGCTGAAGTTCCGACTGTTGCGCGTGGCGCGCGTCGACGCGCTCTCGCCCGCGCTCGTGCGCGTGACCCTCACGGGCGACCTGAGCGATTTCGTGTCGGCATCGTTCGACGATCACGTGAAGGTGTTCTTCCCCGCCAACGGAGAGGAAAAGCCAGTACTGCCAAGCTTCGGCCCGGATGGCATCGTGTTCCCGGAAGGTATGGAGCGGCCGGCCGCGCGCGATTACACGCCCCGCCGTTTCGACGCGCAGGCCAATGAACTCGACATCGAATTCGTGCTGCACGAGGCCGGCCCGGCCACGGCATGGGCGAGGCGGGCGCAGCCCGGCCAGTACCTCGGCGTGGGCGGACCGCGCGGCTCGATGGTGATCCCCACGGGCTTCGACTGGCATCTGCTGGTCGGCGACGAAACGGCACTGCCGGCCATCCAGCGGCGCCTCACCGAGCTGCCGGCCGGCGCACGCGTGGCCGTGGTCGTCGAAGTGGCGAATCGCGCGGCCCGCATCGCGCTGCCGACCGAAGCCGATCTCTATGCCATCTGGTGCTATCGCGAGGAAAGCGAATCGGCATACCCGCTAGTCGATGCCGTGTCCGAAGTCTGGCTGCCGCCCGGCGAGGGCTATGTCTGGGCCGCAGGCGAAGCCTCGGCGATACGCGCGGTGCGCGCGCACCTCTGCAACGAGCGCGGCGTGGACAAGCGGCGAATTCGCGCCTCTGCTTACTGGCGGCGGGGCGCGCAGGCGGCGCATGAAACGATCGACGACTGAACGAAATCGATCGTGCATTCGGGGCGCGGCACGCGTGCCGCGCGCTTTCGACTACTGGGCAGGATTACTGCCCCGGTTCCTTGATCGTGAGATGATTCTCGACCGAAGTTACGCCAGCCACGCCCTTGGCGGCCGTCGTCGCGAGATCGATCTGCGAGGCGTCGGGTACCGTCCCATCCAGCGATACGGTGCCGCCGTGCGCCTTCACGGTGATGTTCTCAGCGTGCAGATCCTTGGTTTTCGTGAGGGCAGCACGCACTTTCTTGCCGAGCGCATGGTTTTCCGCCTTGGTGGACTTCGCCGATGCGGCAGGCGTCGTCGCATCGCCTTCAGACGATTGGGCATAGGCCAACACTGATGCAAGTGCGATCAAGGCACCACTTGCCAACTTGATCATTCTGGTTGCGTTCATTTGGATTTACCTCCGTTTTGACAGATCGGGATCCCTGCAAAGTCATCGCGCAACTTGCGGCTCCGAGGTCATCCCGCAAACCGCTGAATGCCCGCAGAGAAACCTCGCCGCGCTCCCATCATAGGCGCGCGCGGGCGAATGCGTCGCCAGGCGGTCCATCGCTCTCTCGATATTGGCGGAAATATCAGTCATCTGGCACCCTGGTCCTTCGAGGTTGCCGAAGGATATTGATAGTCAGACTGCCGTCCGGGCGCCGGGCGTGCCCGCCGTGAGATAACGGGGAAACGACGCAATGTCGGACTTCCTGAGCGGTCTGCTGTAGAGGAATCCTTGTGCGACCTCACAACCATGGGCATCGAGAAATGCCGCTTGTTCTATCGTTTCGACGCCTTCAGCAACGACCCGCTGCCCCAGACAACGTGCGATGGAAAGGATCGCCTTCACAAGCTCGGCGTGGCGCCGGTCGGTCGTGGCTTGCTGCACGAAGGTTCGATCGATCTTGAGCGTGTCGATAGGAAAGCGCGTCAAATAGCTGAGCGCCGAATAACCGGTGCCGAAATCGTCGATTGCGATCGACAGGCCCATGCTTTCGAATGCCAGAAGCGCGCTCATGACCGAGTCGTCCTCCTCCAGCAGCAGGCTTTCGGTGATTTCGAATTCCAGCCACTCGGGTCGGCAACCGGTTTCATCGAGGATATTCTTTACCATCAGCGCCAGGTCGCGCGACTGAAACTGTCTGGCGGAGAGATTGATCGACACTCTATGGCGCGGGCCACCCCCGGCGTTCCATTGCGCGGCGGAGCGACAGGCCTCGCGAAGCACCCATCGCCCGATTTCGACGATCAGCCCGGTTTCCTCGGCGAGCGGCACGAACTGGGCGGGCTGGACGAACCCCTCGCCGGCGCGATTCCATCTCAGCAAGGCCTCCGATCCGATGACTTCTGCACTGCGAAGCAAAATCTGAGGCTGGTAGTACAGTTCGAGCTCGCCTTGATCGATCGCACGACGCAACTCGGATTCGAGCGAAAGACGCGCAGTCGCCTCGATGGTCAGGTCTCTCGTATAAAAGCGAAACCCGCGCCGCCCAGAGCGCTTCGCGAGGTACATTGCCGAGTCAGCATATCTGAGCAAATCCTTGGCATCCGTGCTGTCGACGGGATGCAGCGCGATGCCGACGCTGCAGGAAACGAACACTTCCCTTCCGTCGAGCAGGAATGGCTCATCGAGCTGATTGATGATGGTCGCGGAGATTCGTTCGAGCACGCTGCGATCCGCGACCTCGGGCATCAGAATGGCGAACTCGTCTCCTCCAAAACGGGCAACGGTATCGCCGGGACGCACGCACGCGAGCAGACGGCGCGCCGCCTCACGCAGCAGATCATCACCGACCGCGTGGCCCATCGTATCGTTGACCTCCTTGAAGCGGTCCATGTCGATCATCATGACGGCGGTAAAACGGCCCGATGAACGCACGGAGATTGCCCGGCGCAGATGCTCGTTGAACATGACGCGGTTCGGCAGCGTCGTGAGCGCATCGAAATACGCCATACGATGGATTTTTCCTCTGGACGCGTGGAGTTCCGAGATGTCGCGCCCCACGGCGAGGACGGTTTCAACTGCTCCGCCCGGCCCCAGTTCCGGCGTCAACCTGATCAGATGACAAAGTTGCTTGCCGCCGCTGGCCGGCCAGGTCAACTCGAACTCCCTGTCGCTCGCGCTTGCGAACACTTCCGCAATCTGCTGCTCATAGAGAACCGTACTGGGACCGCCCGGAAACTCACTCGGCGTCTTGCCGAGCAGCGCGTCTGCACCGCCAGCAGAAAGCGATGCGAAAGTCGGATTGACGTAAATACGCCGGAAGTCCCTGCCGTAACGGGCGACCGTGTCAGGAGAATTCTCGACGAGCGTTCTGAACTCCCGCTCCCGGGTGGCGAGCCTTTCGTCGAAGCGCCGCCTTTCGGTCGTGTCTCGCGCCACGCCGAGTACGCCCGCCACCGTTCCTCCCGCGTCGAACACGGGCAGCATTCGGGTCTCGAGCAGGGTCTTTTCGCCGGTGGCCGGCGCCACCACCCACTCCTCGCTCACGCAAACGTGCATCGCGCCGATTGCGGCCTCGTTGCGTTCCCGGAAGAAATCGGCGACGTCGGCATCGAAGATGTCGTACCCGGTTTTTCCGAGAATTCCCGCTTTCGGTTTGCCGACGAACTGCTCGAAGCTGTGATTGCACAGCAGAAAATTGCCAGCGGTGCTCTTCAGCCAAACCATGTCGGGGATGGTATGCAGCACCGTCATCAGCTGTGCGCGTGCGTCGGAAAGTTCGAGCGCCTTGTCTTCGAGACGCCTGTTGAGCTGAACAATCCTCTCGAACTGTGCCCGCTGCTCGAATTCAGCCTGTTTGCGTTCGGTGATGTCCAGGATGGCGCCGATCAAACCGGCCTGGCGACCTTCATCGTCGTGGAAAACCGCCTTGCTGAACTCCACGTCGCGCACGGCCTTGCTTGCGTTCTGAACCTTGAATTCGTATCGCTGGATCCCGCCTTTCGCAAAGAGATCCTCGTCCATGTCGAAATAGGTTTGGGCCAACTCGTATGGGCTCGTCTCGAAGACGGTCTTGCCAATGAATCGTTGCTTCGCAATCCCAAGGAATTCTTCGAAAGCCCGATTCAGGTGTAGATACCGCCCTTCCCTGTCCTTGGAAAAGACAGGAATGGGGACGGTATCGAGCAGCGATTCGAGAAACGCCTCGCGCTCGCGCAGCTTCGCCTCCGCCTGTTTGCGGGCAGTGATATCGACGTAGATCGCGAGCACCCCCGCGGCGCCGTTCTGAACCGGCTCGCTTACGAACTGCACCAGGTAGTGTTTGCGCTGGGCCTCCGGCAAGGCATCGAACGTGAGCTCGATTTCGCGCGCGATGCCGGTGGACGCGACCTCCTGGATCGCATCGAGGTATTTCTGCAGCGCCTGCGGTAAAAGCACGCCGGCTTCGACGTTCGACACGCCTGTTGCGGCGTTCATCATCGCCCTGGCTGCGCGATTCATATAGCGCCGTTGGCCACGCGCGTCGTAACGAATGACGGGCATAGGCAGGTCGCCGACCGGAATGCAGTAGTCGCTTCCGGCATCCATTCCAGGGTTTTCCATGCTATTAAGGAGACTGTGTGCCCGCACAAGCCCATCTACGCAGGCGTTCCCGGCATTCGGCAACCTCAGCTGCGCAACTCGGCATGCAATCCACTGCATAACGGCAGAATGCGGGAATTCTGAAGCGCGCCGACGGCGCGGATTCAGGCCGAAGTCTCCATCTGGCAGCGCGTGAGGAACGCCCGGAGCTGGCTTTCCCACGACGTGTCTTGCAGGTCGATGCCGACGCCGGCGAGTCGCTTCATGTCCTGGTCCAGGTGCACCGCCTCGAGCGATCGGGGCCACACGCCCTGCCTGAAACATTGTCCGTCCACGTCCAGAAGGAGCCATGGATGGCGCCGGAACCGCGCGCTCGCCACCGAGATCGCATCCAGCACGTGCCGGGACGATTCGCGCGGATAAACAAACGCCAGGTGAATGCCGCCCGCCGCGAGCTGCTCGCCGACCTCATGGAACCGGTGGACCATCTGGAAGCCGCGTTCGCCGCCGCGCCCGACTCCCACCGCGACCAGCCCCCGATTTCCGGTAATTTCCCGCAGACGCACCAGGCGCCGGTCAGGCAGCAGCAACGCTCCATCCAGATCGAACATGACGACATCCTCAGCGAATCCGCCCGCAAGTTCGCTGAAGGGCGGCAATTCACCAATTATAATCCAGAGGTAAGGAAATGTGCTTTGCATTATAATGCCGTGTGCGCGCGGCTGCTTCCTGTGCAAGGCCGGCTTTCCGGAAACGGGCCCGATCTGGCGCCTTGCAACCGCACGCGAAACGCATCGGTGCTTACGCACTTGTTTGACTATGGGATATATCGAGAATGGACGGCGACCGGACATCCAGTGACGCATTCCTCGAGTTCCTCTCGACGCCATTGAACGACAAGCGACCCTTCGTGCTGGAAACGCAGCACGCGGTGTCCTTGCACTTCGATCACTTTGCCACCCAGAGCTGCATGTCGCTTCGCGCGCCGGACAGGCTCACGCTCGGCTACACGCGCACGATGATGGGATTCCTGCTGCTGCAGCCGGCTCCGAGGCACATCTGCATGATCGGGCTGGGCGGGGGGTCGCTGGCAAAGTACTGCTATCGGCATCTGCCTGAGGTGAAGATCACCGCGGTCGAGGTCGACCCTGAAGTGATTGCGCTGCGCGACGTGTTCAGGATACCGGCAGACGACGCGCGTTTGCGCGTCGTGCTCGCCGATGGCGCGGACTACATCCGCCACGAAGGCTTCGCCGCGGACGCCATCCTGGTCGACGCCTACGTGCCGGGCGGGATCGCCCACCAGTGCGCCGATATCGCGTTCTTCTCCGCATGCCGCGAACGGTTGTCGGAAACGGGCGTCCTCGCGATGAATTTTACCGACGACGAACCGGCGCTCGACCTGTACGTCGAACGACTGAAATCCGTGTTCGGTTGCTCATACGCGGTGGTCCGATGCGCGGACGACAGCAATTTCGTCGCTTTCGCCTGGAAAGGCAGAAGCCGCCTGCCGTCCTCGCAGGTGCTGCTCGATCGCGCCTTCTCGTATGCGTGGGCCGATGACCTGAAGCTGCCTTCCATTGCGAGGCGGCTCAAGAGCGGCGCAAGCCTGGACCCGAAACGGTTGATCTGGCGCGCGAACGGGCACGCGCACTGGGAATGCGGCGCCTGAAACCGCTCCCGGGTTCAGCCAGCCCGGGTTTAGCCAGCGTTACGCCCGACCCGCTTGGCGAGCGGGCTCTTGGTCTTGTAGGTCACGCCGTGCTGTTCGAGATATTCGCGGATCAGCTGCCGGACAACCTGAGACGACGTCAGATCCTGCGCGGCACAGAGCTTCTCGAATGCTTCCTTCTTGGCGGGGTCGATCAGGATGGTCAAGCGCGCGGTTTTCGTTTCCATTGGCAGGGAAGAAAAGGCAAGTATGATAATCAGATTATAATACACTCGCCCTCGAATCCAATGGCGACGCGATCCGGCGCGCGTGAAGCCCCCGCTTTTCGCCGCATGTATCTCATATGATAACGTCATTATCATATGCTGCTAGCTATATGAAACTTTCGATGTAATATTACGGCCAGGACAGGGCCGGTGTACCGGGCACTGTCCATCCTCCTCCAATCCGAGTGCACTGGAGACATTGCGGATGGCACCCGTGCCTGTCGTCCATTTCGTCCTGCTGGTCGTGGCTGCCTGGCTCGCGGTCGGCGCGCTGGGTCTCTGTGTTCTGCATCGCACGCGTGTTGTCGCACACGGTCTGTTTCCGCTCGGCGCGCTCGCCGGATTGCTGCTGGGCGCGACAGGCCTTGCCGGCATCTTCGCCGAGCCATCCACCCTGGTCCTGCCCGTCGGCCTGCCCGGCCTTCCGTTCCATCTGCGCCTCGACCGCTTGTCCGGCTATTTCCTGTTCGTTCTAGGCCTCGTCAGCGCGGGGATCGGAGCCTTTTCCGCCGGCTATTTCCGCAAGGGCGAAGGGACCGCACCGGGGCTCATCTGTTTCGAATACCACGTGTGTGTCGCGAGCATCGCGCTCGTGCTCGTCGCGGACGACGCCTACGTGTTCATGGTCGCCTGGGAAACGCTGACGCTGTCGGCAACGTTCCTCGTGATGACCAACCATCGAATCGGCGAAATCCGTCGCGCCGCTTACCTGTATTTCCTGATTTCGCACGTCGGCGCGCTCGCACTGCTCCTTTGCTTCGGCATTCTGCAGGCTCGCACCGGCGATTACACATTCGCGAACATGCGCGCGCAGTCGCTCGACGCATTCTGGGCGTCGCTTGCGTTCCTGTTCGCGCTCACCGGATTCGGCGCCAAGGCGGGCCTGTTCCCGCTGCATGTCTGGCTGCCCGATGCCCACCCCGCGGCACCGTCTCCGGTGTCCGCGCTCCTGAGCGGATTCGTGCTGAAAGTCGGCCTCTACGGCATGCTGCGCACCCTGTTCGACCTGCTCCATGTGCAGATCGCGTGGTGGGGCGTGCTGCTGCTCGTGCTTGGCGTCGGCACCACGCTGCTCGGGGTGGTGTTCAGCACGATCCAGGTCGACATGAAGCGCCTGCTCGCCTATTCGTCGATCGACAACGTCGGCTTGATGTTCGCGGCGCTCGGGCTCGCAGTGCTGTTTCATTCATGCGGCATGCCGCGCCTGTCGGCCCTCGCGATGACCGCGATGCTCTATCAGATCGTTGCGCACGCATCGTTCAAGAGTCTGCTGTTCCTCGGTACGGGCGCCGTGCTGCACGCCACCGGCGAGCGCAATCTCGGCAAGCTCGGCGGCCTGATCCGCTACATGCCGTGGACCGCGTGGGCCGTGCTCGCCGGCGTTGCTGCCAGCGCAGGATTGCCGCCGCTGAGCGGATTCGTCGCGGAGTGGCTCCTGCTGCAGAGCTTCCTGTTCGCGCCGGGCTTGCCCGATTCCGTGCTCGCCATGACGGTGCCGATCGTGGCCGCGCTGGTCGCGATGTCGGCCGCGCTCGCGGGCTATACGATGGTCAAGTTCTTCGGCATCGTGTTCCTCGGGCAGCCGAGAGAAGCAAAACTGGGCCGCGCGCGCGACGCGAATACCTGGGAACGGCTCGCGTTCTGCTGGTTCGCCGTGGCGGGGGTGCTGCTCGGGCTGATGCCCGTGCAGTTCGTCAAGCTGCTCGACCCTGTCACGCATTCGCTCGTCGGAGCCGGTGTCGCCGGGAGCAATCACGGTTGGCTGCTGTTCGCGCCGGTGTCGACGGCCCGGGCGAGTTACATGCCCGCCGTGTTCATGCTGTTCTTCATCGCCTGCTGCGCGCTCGCGTGGGTGCTGGTGCGGCGCTTCTACCACGGCCGTCTGCGGCGCGCCGCCCCCTGGAGCTGCGGCTTCCCGTTCCCGACAGCACGGATGCAGGACACGGCCGAAGGGTTCGGGCAGCCGATCCGGGAGATCTTCGCACCGCTGCTGCAGGTCGAGCGGCAATTGCCGTCGCCGTTCGATGCGCAGCCGGTCTACCGGGTGTCGGTCACCGACCGCACCTGGTCCATGCTCTACGAGCGCATCGCCGCGCTCACGCAACGCGCGGCGCAATGGGCGGGCCGGCTGCAGACGGGCAAGATCGCCGTGTACCTGACCTACAGCTTCGCGGTGCTGATCATCCTCCTGATGCTGGTGAGACGATGGTGAGCCTCTCCGGCGTGATTTCCCAGGCCCTCGAAATTGTCGTGGCGCTTGCCGGCGCACCGCTGCTGACGGGCTGGATCAACCAGTGCCGGGCATGGCTGCAGAACCGGCGCGCGCCGTCGATCTGGCAGCCCTACCGGATGCTCCACAAGCTCTTCAACAAGGAGTCGGTCGTCGCGCACAGCGCAAGTCCGGTGTTCCGTGGCGCACCCTACGTCGTCTGGGCAGCGATGACGCTCGCGTGTGCGATCGTGCCCACACTGTCGACCGAACTGCCGCTGTCGCCCGCCGCGGATGCGATCGCGCTCGTCGGCCTCTTCGCGCTGGCGCGCGTCGCGCTGTCGCTCGCCGCGATGGATATCGGCACCGCGTTCGGCACGCTCGGCGCCCGCCGCGAAATGCTGATCGGCTTTCTCGCGGAACCCGCGCTGCTGATGGTGCTGTTCTCGGCCTCGCTGATCACGCAGTCGACCCTGCTCACGAGCATCGTCGCGACACTCGGCCGGGGCGAGCTCACGATCTATCCGAGCCTCGCCTTCGCGGGCATCGCGTTCACGCTGGTGTCGCTCGCCGAGAATGCACGACTGCCCGTCGACAATCCGACCACTCACCTCGAACTGACGATGATCCACGAGGCGCTGATCCTCGAATATTCAGGGCGTCACCTCGCGCTGATGGAATGGGCGGCGAGCCTCAAGCTGTTCGCGTACTCGTGCATCGGTCTGGCGCTGTTCGTGCCGTGGGGGATCGCCGGGGCGGGCAACCCGTTTGCCCTGCTGCTCGCGTTGCCAGCGCTTTTCATCAAGCTGATGGTGGGGGGCGCGGCGCTCGCCGCCGTGGAAACCGCCAACGCGAAGATGCGCATATTTCGGGTTCCCGAGTTTCTCGCCACCGCTTTCCTGCTCGCGGTAATCGGCATGCTCGTGCACATTCTGCTGGGGGCATGAATGCACGGTTACGCCACGCAACTCATCAATTTTCTCGCGGCCGTCCTGCTCGCGTTGTCGTTCGCGATGCTCAGCCAGCGCCGCATTCTCTCGCTGATTCACCTCTATACGCTGCAGGGCGTCGCACTGGTGCTCGCCAACGCGATCCTCGGATTCGTGACGGACGATGCGCACCTGTACGTGTCCGCCGGCCTGACGCTGGTGCTGAAAGTCGGCCTGCTTCCGTGGATCCTGTACCGGCTCGTGCGCAGGCTCGACGTCCGCACCGATGTCGAGCCGCTCATCAACATTCCGACGACGATGCTGATCGGCATCGTGCTCGTCATCATCGCGTTCAACGTCGCCTCGCCGATCAGCCAGCTCGCGACTTCGGTCGCGCACGGCACGCTCGGAATCGCGCTCGCGTGCGTGCTGCTGTCGTTCATGGCGATGATCACGCGCGCGAAGGCGATTCCCCAGGTCATCGGCTTTCTGTCGATGGAGAACGGCCTGTTCTTCGCCGCAACGGCCGCGACCAACGGCATGCCGATGATCGTGGAGCTAGGCATCGGGCTCGACGTGCTGGTCGGACTCCTGATTCTGGGCGTATTCATGTTCCAGATCCGCGAGCAGTTCGACAGCCTGGACATCCATCACATCGAGAAACTCAAGGATGAGTGACGCCCACGTCGTGCTAGCCGTGCTCGGCATTCCGCTCGTGGCCGCCGCATGCCTCGCGCTCACGCGAGCGAGCCATGTCGCACGTCACCTGAACGTCGCCTTCAGCTTCGCGACCTTCGCGGCGACGGTCGTGCTCGCCGCGCGCACCGTCGAGCATGGGCCGTCGTTCGCATTCGGACGCGCATTCTTCGTCGATCCGCTCAACGTGTACCTCGTCGCGCTGACCGCGTTCGTCGGCTGGACGACGTCGCTGTTCTCGCGGCCGTACATGCAGGTCGAAGAGGACCGCGGCCGGATGACGCCAAACCGCATGCGGCTCTACCACAGCATGTACCAGCTCTTCATGTTCGCGATGCTGCTCGCGCTGCTCACCGACAATCTCGGCGTGCTGTGGGTCGCGATGGAAGCCGCCACGCTCGCGACCGTGCTGCTAGTGAGCGTCTATCGCACGGCCGCGAGCCTCGAGGCCGCGTGGAAGTATTTCATCCTGTGCGGTGTCGGGATCGCGCAGGCGTTGTTCGGCACGATCCTGCTTTACCTCGCCGCCAGCCAGCAGTTGAGCGGCAGCGATGCGCTGCTCTGGACGAGCCTCGCCGCGGCCAGGACGCAGCTCGACCCGAACATCGTGTCGATCGCCTTCGTGTTCCTGCTCGTGGGTTACGGCACCAAGGTCGGACTCGTACCGATGCACAGCTGGTTGCCCGACGCCCACGCGGAAGGCCCCACACCGATATCGGCGGTACTTTCAGGACTGCTGCTCAATGTCGCGCTCTATGCGGTGCTGCGCTGCAAGGTGCTTGCCGATGGCGCGCTGGGCAATGGGCTGCCCGGAAAGATGCTGGTCGGGTTCGGGCTGGTGTCAGTGCTGATTGCGTCTTTCTCGCTGTTTCGCCAGAAGGACGTCAAGCGGCTGTTCTCGTATTCCTCGATCGAGCACATGGGGCTCATGACGTTTGCGTTCGGACTTGGCGGCCCGATCGCGACATTCGCCGGACTGCTCCACATGACCGTCCATTCCCTCGTCAAGTCGGCAATTTTCTTCACGGTCGGCCATGCGGCGCAGAAGGCAGGCACGCAAACCATCGAGGGGATTCGCGGGCTGTTGCAGGTCAGCCCCACAGTCGGCTGGGGAATGATGCTCGGCGCGCTCGCGATTCTCGGCCTGCCGCCGTTCGGCGTGTTTGCAAGCGAATTCCTGATCCTGACGACCGCGATGAACACCGTCCCCTGGACCGCGCCCTTGCTTCTGCTCGCGCTCGCCGTCGCATTCGCGGCCATCTTCGCGCGCGTACAGCAGATGGTGTTCGGTGGAACGACAACGGCGAAATCGCTCGAGCATCGCCCCGCTCTGCTGCCGGTATTCGTGCATCTGGGCCTCGGGCTGATGCTCGGTCTCTATGTGCCGCCTTACCTCGCAACCTGGTATCGCCAGGCCGCGACGATGCTGGGGGGTTAGACCATGCGACTCGATTCGTTGTCGTTCGACTCGGCGACCCGCCTCCAGCGCAGCCCCGGCCAGGTATCGGCAAGCGTTGCTGAAGTCGACGAGGCGGGCTGGCTCGACATTGCGCGTACTGCACGATCCGAGGGGAGCCGGCTCATTGCGATGTGGGGGAGCGAAACACCCCAAGGGGTTCTTTCGGCGAACGCCGCGTACGAATGTGAAGACGGGATACTGTGGGCGCGTCTTGCGATGGCGCGTAGCCCGCATGGCGAAAGTGGCTTCCCCGATCTGGCCGCCATATTTCCCTACGCGGCCCGCATGCAGCGCGCGATCTTCGATCTCGCCGGCTTGCAGGCCCGCGGTGCCGAGGACACCCGGCCGTGGCTCAATCACGGCAACTGGCCGCGCGACTATTTTCCGTTGCAAGGACAGGCAACCGGTGTCGAACGATTCGAATCGAGCGAAGCGGATTACCCCTTTGTGCAAGTGGCGGGAGACGGCGTTCACGAAATCGCGGTCGGCCCCATCCACGCCGGCATCATCGAGCCGGGGCATTTCCGGTTTTCGGTCGTAGGGGAAAAGGTGCTGCGCCTGGAGGAGCGTCTAGGCTATTTGCACCGCGGCGTCGAGCGGCTGTTCCAACGTACCCCGGCCTCCGGTGGGCATCGGGTCGCGGGCCGAATCGCGGGCGACTCGACCGTTGCGTTTTCATGGGCGTACTGCATGGCGCTGGAGCAGGCATGCGCTGTCGCGGTGCCGAACCGCGCGTTGCATCTGCGCGCCCTGCTGCTGGAAAGGGAGCGTGTCGCCAATCATCTGGGCGACCTTGGGGCGCTAGGCAACGATGCGGGGTTTGCCTTCGGACTCGCCCAGTTCTCACGACTCAAGGAGGACTGGATCCGGCTGAACGCTCACGCCTTCGGGCATCGTTATCTGATGGACCGGATCGTGCCGGGGGGCGTGGCAGTCGATATGCGCCCAGAGACGGCTAAGGCATTGGTCATGCAGTGTGAGCAGATGGAGCGCGACGTCCACGCCATGCGCAAGATTTACGAAGACCAGTCGGGATTGCAGGACCGGTTTGCCGGCACAGGCCGATTGACCGCCGACGTTGCCGCGCATTTCGGCGTGCGCGGCCTCGCGGCCCGCGCCAGCGGCCATACCTTCGATGTGCGCGCATCCTTGCGACCCGCTCCGTATGACGACGTCGCCGTTCAGCCGGCAACTGATCCGCGCGGCGACGTCGCGGCGCGGGTTGCCGTGCGCTTCGATGAAATCGACGCGTCCCTGCGTCTGATACGTGCGCTGCTGGCCAATCTTCCGGCCGGACCGTTTGCCGTCGAACTGAAGCCGGCAACCGCGCCTTCGCGCGGGACGGGCTGGGTGGAAGGCTGGCGTGGCGATGTGCTCGTCGCGCTCGAAGTCGGCGCCGACGACGAGGTTTCGCGCTGCCATTGCCACGACCCTTCGTGGCAGGCCTGGCCAGCGCTCGAGCACGCGATCATCGGCAACATCGTTGCCGATTTCCCCTTGATCAACAAGTCGTTCAACCTGAACTACGCGGGGCACGATCTCTGATGTGGCAGCTTATCCGGCAATTCGCGCGCAGCGGTCATCCAGACGAACCGGCGCCCACGGCAGAAGACGCATGGCAACATGAGGAGCGGGAGATACGCCGCGAAATACTCGATGTTCTCGGTCGCGCGCTGTGCATCCGGCAGATCGATGCGGGCTCCTGCAACGGCTGCGAGCTGGAGATTCACGCGTTGAACAATCCTTACTACAACATCGAAGGTCTGGGGATCAAATTCGTCGCCAGTCCGCGGCACGCCGATCTGCTGCTGATAACCGGCCCCGTGACGCTCAACATGAAGGCGGCCGTGCTCGCCGCCTATGAGGCAACGCCTGCGCCGAAGCTCGTTGTCGCGGCAGGTGAATGCGCGTGCACGGGTGGCATATTCGCCGGCAGCTATGCAGTGTGCGGTCCGGTGTCATCGATCTTGCCCGTCGATGTGGCAATCCCCGGCTGCCCGCCGCCCCCTATCGATCTGCTGCGAGGCATCCTGACGGCATGCCGCGCCCGTTAGCGCGACGCACGAATAGATTTCCGCCGTCAAAGAAAGCATTTATTTGCGGCACCGCCCGCCGCGGGCGCATCGAACGCCCGCGCCCGCAGCATGGGGACGCGGGCCCGGACCCGCTACTGGGCCGCCGGTATCCACGGCGCCGTGGCGGCGTCGCTCGCGCGGAAAGCCGGGAATTTCGCGCCGAGATCGGCAACGGTACGAATGTCGTTCTTCACGAGGTCGTCTCGCGTCACGAGCGTGGGTCTGACCACGATGTGACGAGCGGGCGGCTGCCCCGCCACTTCGAGCGCCGCAGCCCGCACCGATACCGCGCCCACCACGGCTGGATTCGTCGCGGCCGTCGCGACCCATGCGCTATTGGGCGCGCGGATCGCTTCGATATCCGCCGTCGAAATGTCCGCGCTATAGATGCGCACCTTATCGGAGAGATTCGCCTCGCCGGCCGCCAGATTGGCGCCGCGTGCGAACTCGTCGTAAGGGGCGAATACCACCCGGATCTCCGGGTGGGCGCGGTACGCCGCTGCCGCCTGGTTCGCCACCGACTGAGCGATGGGATTGTCCACCGTGCCCCAACGCGCCTTCTCCTGCACGCCCGGATTGTCGTGCTTGAACGCCTGCCACACTTCGTCTCGCCGGTCGAGCGGCGCGAAGCCTGCTACATACACGTAGCCCGCCGAAAACGACTTGCCGTTATCCTTCACCGCCTGGGCGAGCAGCAGGGACGCGAGATCATGATCGCTCTGCTCTATCTGCGCAATCCGCGGATTGGCGAGATTGACGTCGAACGCCACGACCTTGATACCTTTGTCCAGCGCCTGCTGCACGACGTCCTTGAGCGATTCCGGCAAGCCGTGGTTGACGATGATGGCCGCCACGCCCAGGTTGATCGCCTGCTGGATCTGGTCGCGCTGCTGCGCCGCGTCCTGGCGCCCCTCGTAGATCCGCAGATCGACCCCGAGCGCCCTCGCTTGCTTCTGGGCGCCGGCCTCATACGCCTGGAAGAAGTCGCCCTCCGAAAGGTAGTTGACCAAAGCGATCTTCACGCCGCCCCGGTCGAAAGGAGCAGGCGCTCCCTTGAGCGCATCCGCATGTGCGGCCGCACCCAGCATCCCGGCCGCGCAAAGCGCGATCGCACCGAATGCGCGACGCACCGGCAGACCCCATCGCGCACCGTCCGCCACTTTTTGTTTCGTTATGCTCATGATGTTCCCATACGTTTGGATTGTGGATCGAGATCGTGGGTGAGAGCGCATCAGTTCCAGGCGTGACGCGCCGGTTTGACACCATTGAGATAGAAGTTACCGACGAGGTGGTACTTCCAGCGCACAGGATCGTGCAGCGTATGCGTACGCGCGTTGCGCCAGTGGCGGTCGAGGTTGTGCGCGGCCAGCGTCGACTGGGATCCCGCGAGTTCGAAGAGCTTCTCTCCCGCAAGCAGGGCCGTTTCCGTGGTGAGCACCTTGGCCTCGCCGACCGCAACCGATGCGCGCGCGACGTCGTCTTCCGTGGTCGTGCCTTGCGCCGCGATCTCGTCGAACAGGCGGGCCGCCCGTTCGAGCAGCGCCTCCGCCGCATGCAGGCGAATGTGCAAATTGCCGATTTCGCGCACGGTCAACGGATCCTCGCTCGCACGCTCCACGCCGCTGTCCACCCACGGGCGCGAACGCGAGCGCACGAACGCAAGCGTGTCGTCGATCGCGGCGCGCGCGATTCCGGCATCGATTGCGGCCTGCAGGATCTGCGAAACGGGCCCATTGAGCGTCGGCAGTTCCGAAACGCGATGCGCCGGCAACACGAGCGAAGCAGGCACCCGCACGTTTTCCAGCGTAACCGTGCCGCTCGCCGTCGTGCGCTGACCGAAGCCGGACCAGTCGTCCACGACCGCGAGTCCTGGCGTGTCCCGTGGGATGTAGGCGAGCCAGCCGCGACCTTCTTCGTCGAGACCGAGCACCGGGACGAAGTGCGCGAAGAGCGCACCTGTCGAATAGAACTTCGTGCCGTCCACCACGTAGTCGTCGCCGTCGCGCCGCACGCGCGTCTTCAGATCGAGCACGTGTTTCGTGCCTTTCTCGGAAAATCCGTTGCCGAAGCGTTTGCCCGCGAGCACTTCACCGAACAGATAAACCTTCTGCTCTTCGGTGCCCGTGAGCGCGATCACGTCCACGAGGCCGAAATGATTCTGCGGCAACTGGCCCAGCGACGGATCCGCCGCTGAGATCAGCTTGAAGACTTCCGTGAGCGTGACGAACGACACGCCCGCGCCACCATATGCTTTCGGCACCGTGATGCCCCACAGTCCCGATTGCGAAAACCACTCGATTTCCTCGCGCGGCAGTCGCCTTTCGCTATCGCGCGCAGCGGCGCCTTGCGCGAGGCGGGCGGCCACTGCCCGGGCCACCTCGATCGCTTCGGCGTCAGTGGCGATCACCCGCACCGCCTGCGGCGCCGTGCCGGCTGCGGTGCTCGCTTGCGCCGCCTCGTTGCGCTCCCGTATCTCTGCCATGTTTTTCACTCCAGTCGAACAGGTTGAGTAACTGATCATTCATCACATGACGGACCCACCGCCCCCCCATGTCGATGCAACGGCGCTCAGCCTCGCGCATCGGCCCTGCGTCCAACGCTGAAGGTGAACGCCAGCGCCACCACCAGCAGCGCGCCTTTGATGAAGTCCTGCAGGTAATACGGCGCGTTGAGCATGGTCAGCCCGTTGAGCAGAACGCCTACGAACACCGCGCCGATCACGGTGCCGGGCACGTTCGGCCGCCGCGCGCCCCACACCGCGTAGCCCACGAGCGCGGCCGCCACGGCATCGAGCAGCAACGAATGTCCCGCACTGACATCGCCGCGCCCCACGCGCGCGGCAATGAGCAGGCCGCCCAGCGACGCGATCGTCGCGGAAGCCACGTAAGCCGCGCTCCGGTAGCGCGCCGCGGGGGCGCCGGCCAGCCGTGCGGCGGTCTCGTTGCCGCCGATCGCATAGAACACGCGTCCCCAACGCGTCGACGCCATGACGAACGAGACCACCACGCTCACGGCGAGCAGCACGAGCACGGGCACCGGAACGACTTCGAAAAGACGCGCGCGTCCGAGTGCGAGGAAGCCGTCCGGAAACATACCGCTCGCTTCGCTGCCATCCGGAAGGATCGTGCCGGTGGCGAGCGAACGTCCGCCGGTGGGAATGAGTTGCAGGCCCGCAAGCAGGAATAGCGTGCCGAGCGTGGCGAGCTGATCCGGCACGTGCAGCCGCGTGATCAGCACACCGTTGAAGAGCCCTGCCGCAATGCCCAGGGTGAGGCACGCCGCTGCGGCGCCCCATGCATTACCGTGCCACACCACGAGCACGTAACTCGCGGCCATCTGCGCCGAAGCCGCCACGCTGCCCACGGAAAGATCGAAGCCGCCGGCCGCGAGCGTGATCGTCACGCCAATGCCGAGCAGCGCGACGATCGACACCGCCTGAAGAATGCTGAAAAGGTTGGCAATGCTGATGAATGCCGGCTCTTTCACGCTGAAGACGGCAATGAGCACGGCAAGCACCGCCAGGATGGCAGCGCGTTCGAGCAACGCGAGCGCGTTTGGACGGCGGCGCGGCCTGGTGCTGGATGCGCGTGATTCATCATGCTCGAGAGTCGGTGCGGCTGATTTCATGATGCTTCACGGTTCCGTTTGAATGAGGGGCATGGCGGGTCGAGTCCGTTCGATCGAACCGCGGTCGAAATGCACGATGCGATCGGCGACTTCGTGGGCCTCGTCGAGATCGCTGACGAATACGATCGTGGCGCGGCCAGCCGAGCCACGCCGCAGCGTGGAAGCGATGTCCGCACGCGCGAGCGCGTCCACGCCCTGGAACGGCTCGTCGAGCAGCAATACGCGGGCGGGTTCGGTATGCCAGCGCGCGAGCAGCACTTTCTGCTGATTGCCGCCGGAGAGCCGCGCGAGACGATCGCCGGGCCCCGCGCATCGGATGCCGAACGCCTGGATCGCCTCACGGGCGGCGGCCTCTTCGCGTGCCCGAGGCGCGAGACCACTACGCCGCCAGCGCGCGAGAAAGGGAAAGCTGATCGTTCCGGCGATAGACGCGAACGGCACCGTGTCCGGGAATAGCGACGTGCGCCAGCGGTCCTCGCCGGCAAGGAACACGCCTGCGCGGATCGCGTCGGCGGGTGAGCGCGGCTGCCACGCGCGAGCGTCGAGCGTCATCGTGCCGCCTCCCGCACGCGCGGCCCCGAAGATCACCTGTGCAAGCCGGGACTTGCCCGCACCCACCGGCCCGACCACGGCGACGATTTCGCCTTCGCGCACCGCCAGGTCGAAGGCGTCGCCCTGCGGGCCGAGCCGCATGCCGCGCAGGCTCAGCACCGGAGCCGCCGTCTCGCCGGCCGCTGCGCGCGCACGCTGGCGCGACGGCAATGGCCGGCCGATCATCGTTTCGAGCGCCGCGTCGAAATCGATCGGTGCGCGGCGCTCCGCCACGATCCGTCCGTCGCGAACGATCGCGACGCGCGTCGCCAGCCGCCTCAAGTCCGCAACGCGATGCGAGACGAGCAGTACCGCCACACCCTCGGCACGCAACGCCTCGATCAAGACGTAGAGACGCTCCGCCTCCGCCGCCGACAGGCTCGCCGTCGGCTCGTCGAGAATCAGCAGGCTCGGCCGCGTCGAGAGCGCCCGCGCCAGCGCGACGCGCTGCTGTCCCGCAAGCGACAGGGAGCCGAGCGGTGCATCGAGGTCGGCATCGAGCCCAACACGAGCGGCAAGCGATTTCGCGCGGGCACGGCGTGCCGCGCGCGGCGTCCACCACGGCGCGCCGCGATCGCATAGCTGCTCCAGCAGCAGGTTTTCCGCTATGGAAAGCGACGGCACGACCGTATCGGCGATCGACTGGTGCACGGTCGCCACACCCTGGCGCCGCGCTTCGTGCGGCGTGCGCGGCGCGTATTCGCTTCCGCCGAGCGCCATGCGGCCTTCGTCGGGCGCCTGCACGCCGCTCAGGATCTTCACGAGCGTCGACTTGCCGGCGCCATTGGCGCCCATGAGCGCCACCACTTCGCCTGCGCGGATCGAGAAGTCGAGCCGCGCCAAGGCAATCGTTGCGCCGAAGCGCTTCGTGATGGCGTGGGCAGTGAGGATCGGCGAGGACATGAAGGTCGCGTGGACGAAGCAATGCGTTCATCCTAACGATGCGCCGTGGCGAGTCCAACGAAGGGTTGCTCATATTCATGCGAACGCCATTGCTAAGGCGACCTATGGACCGCATCCGTCATTGCTGCGTGGAGACAAGCGCGGCGCACCGCCTTGCGCACAAATCTGCTGCGCCGATATCGATTCGCGAATTCGATATTGGATCGCCCAATCGCGCATTTCTATACTGCTCGTTCCCACCAGGCACGCACCGGCTGACAGGAGCACGTGAGCACCATGAGCAAGAACATCCGCTTGAACGCCTTCGAAATGAACTGCGTGGGCCACCAGTCTCCCGGACTCTGGACCCATCCGCGCGACCGCTCGTGGCAATACAAGGATCTCGCCTACTGGACGGATCTCGCGAAGATCCTCGAACGCGGCGTGTTCGACGCGATCTTCATTGCCGACGTGATCGGCTATTACGACGTCTACAAGGGCAGCAACTATCACGCGCTCCATCAAGCCGCGCAGATTCCGGTGAACGATCCGCTCCAGCTCGCCGCGCCCATCGCGATGGTCACCGAGCACCTTGGCATCGGCATCACGGCTTCCACGAGCTTCGAGCATCCCTACACGTTCGCGCGGCGCCTCTCAACGGCCGACCATCACACGCAAGGCCGGCTCGCGTGGAATGTCGTCACTTCGTACCTCGAGAGCGGCGCGAAGAACACGGGACAGGCGGGGCTGCTCGACCACAATAGCCGCTACGAAGTCGCAACGGAGTACGTGGAAGTGCTCTACAAGCTCCTGGAGGGCAGCTGGGAAGACGGCGCCGTCGTTCGCGACCGGGAGCGGCGGGTGTTCACGCGGCCGGAAAAAGTGCATGAAATTGGGCACAAGGGCAAATACTTCGATGTGCCAGGTTATCACCTGTGCGAGCCATCGCCCCAGCGCACGCCCGTGTTGTTTCAGGCCGGCGCGTCCGGCCCCGGAAAGACCTTCGCGGCCCGGCATGCCGAATGCGTATTCGTCGCCGCGCCCACGCAGTCGCTGCTGCGCAGCTATGTGAGCGACGTGCGCCGCGAAGCAGCGCTCGCCGGACGCGACCCCCGCGAGCTGCTCGTCTACAACCTGGTGACGGTGATCGTGGACGAAACCGATGCCAGGGCGCAAGCGAAATTCGAGGCATACGGCAAGCATGTCTCATACGACGGATCGCTCGTCTTCATGTCGGGCTGGACCGGCATCGACTTCGGCCAATACCTGCCGACCGATACGGTCAGGCGCGTGGAGACCAATGCGATCGTTTCCGCGGTCGAGCACCTCTCCGGCGGCGACAAGGCATGGACCATCGAAGAACTCGCCAGGTGGGGCGGTGTTGGCGGCCTCGGGCCGGTGTTCGTCGGCTCGCCCACGACCGTCGCCGATAACCTCCAGCAATGGGTGGAGGCGACCGACGTCGACGGCTTCAACCTCGCCTACGCGGTCGCGCACGAGACCTTCGAGGACGTCGTCAACCATCTCGTGCCGGAGCTGCAGCGCCGCGGCGTCTACCCGCGCGAATACGCGCCTGGCACCTTGCGCGAGAAGCTCTTCGGCGCCGCGGCAACCTTGCCGGCGCACCATCCCGCCGCACGCTTTCGCGATATCGAGCGCGTCAAGCGCGAAGAGGCCAACGCGCGCGCCGCCGCTGTCGTCTAAACCGTATTCATTACTCGACCGAATCGTGAATGTCCGTGAGACGGATCATGTGCGGCTGGACGGCGGCGTCGTCCCCGGAAGGCTGCTCAGGGGGATGAATGAGCCCTTCCAGCCGCGCACGCGTCGCGAGAAACTCCGGCGAATTGAACTGTGCGTAGCTGCGCGGCCTCGGCACGGGCACTTCGATCAGCTCCTGCACCGCACCGGGGTTCGCCTTTAACACGAGAATGCGATCGGCGAGATAGATCGCCTCGTCGAGATCGTGCGTAATGAAAAAAATCGTGACGTCGACGTTGCGCCAGATGTCGAGCAGGTGGGCCTGCATCTTCGCGCGCGTTTGGGCGTCGAGTGCGCCGAACGGCTCGTCCATCAACAGGATGCCGGGCCGGTTGGCGAGCGCGCGCGCAATCGCCACCCGCTGCTTCATGCCTCCCGAAAGCTGGTGCGGATAGGCGTTGGCGAATTTTTCGAGACCCACGAGATCGAGCCATTGCAGCGCCTCTCGCTCGGCCTGCGCCCGCCCCTGTCCGTTCATTCGTAGTCCGAACATGACGTTTTTCTTGACGGTGAGCCATGGAAACAGCGTATAGCCCTGGAATACCATGCCGCGGTCGGCGCCGGGCCCGCTCACCGCCTTGCCGTTCACGCGCACTTCACCCGACGATTGAGTTTCGAGGCCCGCGAGAATCCGAATGAGCGTGGATTTTCCGCAGCCCGAAGGTCCGATCACGCACACGAACTCGCGCCGGTGAGTGGTGAAGCTCACGTCGGCGAGCGCTGTGTGCTCGCCTTGCGGCGTGACGAAGCGCTTCGTGAGATTGCGCACTTCGAGAATCGGCTCACGCGTTTTCAGCCGTTCGAAACGCGCGCGCACCGCATCGGACTGGAGGAGATAGTCGGGAACGGTTTGCGGATTGAACATGATGCGGTCCTTGAGATGCTATGCGCTGCGATTAGAGCGAATGACTGCCGGGCGTTACATGCCTCACGCCTTGAGCGTGCGGTCCCACGGAAACAGCTTGCGCCCGAGGCAGGCGAGCACGAGATCGGTGCCGAGGCCGATGATGCCGATCATCATGATCGCCGCGTAGACGTTGTCGAAGTGCTGGTAGCGCGCCTGCTGCGTGATGTACCAGGTGATGCCCGAACTCGTGCCCACCAGTTCCGCAACGATCAGGTAGGTCCACGCCCAGCCGAGCAGGATGCGCTGGTCGCGGTAGAGGTCGGGCAGGATGCCGGGTACCACCACGTGCGTGAGCAGTTTCAGGCGCGCGGTGCCGAGCGTCATCGCCGCTTCCAGCAGGCCGTATTCGAGCTTGCGCGTGGTGTTGGCGACGATGAGCACCTGCTGGAACAGCGTGCCGATCACGATGATGGCGATCTTGGGCGCGTCGTAAATGCCGAGCACGGCCACCATCAGCGCACCGAACGCGGGCGCCGGCAAATAGCGGAAGAACTCGAAGAACGGCTCCTGCAGGCGCGCGAGCACGCTATAGGTGCCGCATACGATGCCGAGCGGCACGCCGACGAGCGACGAGACGACGAAGCCCCAGAAAATGATCTGGATGCTATGCCAAAGGCTCTGGTGCAGCCATACGCCGTCCTGCGCGGCGGGCGGTGTCGTGAACGCGGTATAGAACGCGCGCAGCACCTCGTGCGGCGCGGGAAGATACACCGGGTTCGCGCTCACCCCCGCCGGCAGCGCCGCATGCGTTTCGCGCGCATGGTCGAGTTCGTCGGCGAACACGGCCTTCTCGACACGCATGCCGGGCTGGAAATAATCGACGCTGCCCGGTTGCGTGATCAAGACCTGCGGATGCCAGACGAAGGGCACGTAGCTCACCACGCACCACACGAGCAGCGGCAACAAAAACGAGCCGATGCCCAACATCCACTTCCCGCGCGGCGAAAGCTCGCGGCGTACGGCAAACCACCCTGTCTGGCTGATTCCGGCCATGTTGTTCTCCTGCTAGATGACGACTGGCTCGACGAGCGTGGCCTTACTTGAGCGCGCTCGTGAGCGACGGGTCCACGTAGGCGTTCACGTCCTGCGAGCTCTTGTAGACCTGGTACTTCACGTTGAACACGTCGGCGGCTTTGCTCGAACCATAGAGCGAGCGAAAGCCGTCGGCCTTCACGTAGGCTTGTTGCGCCTCGGGCAGCGTGAGCAGCTTCGTGCCCTTGAGGAGCGGCAGATACTGCGCCGGCGTGAGGCCCACGCGCGCGGCCATGATCTTCACGGCGTCGGGCTGCGTGGCGGGGTCGTCGATGTACTTCACGACGCGGTACCAGACTTTCGCGAGCTTCTCGTAATCGGCCTTGTGCGCGGCCAGGCTCACGGGGTTCACGGCGAGCACGTCGTAGATGAGGCCAGGCTCGTCGGCGGAGGTGAACACGGGGCGCGCGCCAGGCACGGCGCGCTGCGCCTCGCCCGCATTCGGCTGCCACGCCGCGATGGCCGCGACGTCGGCGGAAGCCAGCACCTGCGGCGTTTCGTTGGTTTTCGCGTTCACGAGCGTGACGTCGCTCTCCTTCATGCCTGCACGCTGGAGCGCGTCGAGCAGCAGCAGGTGATCGACCACGCCGAACTCCACGCCGATCTTTTTGCCCTTGAGATCCTGGATCTTGCGCGCGGGCGGCTTGGCAATGACCATGTCGTTGCCGTTCGAATAGTCGGTGATGAGCGCCATCACGTTCTTCGCGCCGTTCGCGCCCATCGTGAGCGCGTCGCCGTTGGTGACGAGCACGGCGTCGAGCTTGTTGGCCGCGTAGGCGTCCATCGAGGCCGCGTAGTCGAACCAGTCGAACTTCACGTCGAGGCCGGCCTCCTTGAACCATCCCTTGTCGATCGCCACCTGCCATGCCACCCAGCCCGGCCAGTCGCTATAGCCGATACGCAGCGGCGCGGCGTTCGCGGCCTGCACGCCGGCTGCGAAGAGGCCCGTGGCGAGGGCGAGTGCGCTTGCGGCGCGTAACGCCCAGCGGCGCAGGGGTGCGGAAGCTTGCGCCTGGCGCGTGTTGCTCGCCTCGAATGCCTTGCTTGCGAACGAAAGGTGAGTTCTCTTCATGACGGATCTCCAGGAGTAAAGATGCAGCGGACTGCTTGATATAAGGGCGTGGGGATTCATGCTCCGATGCGCTCGGTTTGGGTTTGCGACTGCGACTGTGCCGCGCGATACGCGCGCCAACCGCCGTAAGCGCTGATGTCGGGTGCGTTCGCCAGCGCGGCGCTCTCGCACAGAAAGCCGAGCGCAGTGCTCCCGCTCGCGAGTTCGAGCGTGCCGATGCCGAGCGGCGCCGGAATGGCCGCGACGAACGAGCCGAAGGCAGCCGTCGGCATCTCCCAGACTTCGACCTCGATCGCCGTGCCCCCTTCGTTCACACGCACGAGGCCAGGCTTCGCGGGATCTTGCGGTCGGGCCTGCGGGAGCGCGTAAAGACGATAGGCATTCGCCGTGGTGGTGCTTTCGACGAGCCGTGCGCCGCGCCCGGTCAGTTGCCCATTGAGCGGTTCGCCGCTCAGGTGCGCGCCCACCACGGCCACGCGAACCGTGGGCGCCGGGTCGTCCTTTGCGTCACGCGGCGCCGGGCACCCATGCTCACCCAGCCAGGCACGGGCGAGGCCGAGCAGATAGGCGTCGTCGTGTGCACGCGCAACGAATGTGATGCCGAACGGCTTGCCCGCGTGCCGGCCCGTCGTGCATTCGCCCGCCGGCACGGCGAGCGCACTGAGATCGAGGAGGTTCACGAAGTTCGTGTAGTAGCCAAAGCGCGCGTTCACGCCGATCGGGTCCGCTTCGAGTTCCGCCACCGTCGACGTGGTCGGCGAGGTCGGCGTGACGAGCGCGTCGACATGCGGCCACACGCGTTCGCTCTCCATGCGCAGCGCGGCGAGCCGGTCGAACGCCGCGAAAGCGTCGGCCGCGCTCCAGCGCGCCGCGCCGCCGATGATCTCGCGCGTCACGGCATGGAGCGCCTCGGGTTGCGCCTCGAAGAACGGGCGAATCGCGGCAAGACGCTCGGCCACGAACGGGCCTTCGTAGAGCAGCCGCGCTGTGGCGAGGAACGGCTCGATGTCGATCTCTACGAGCTCTGCCCCGGCTGCGCGCAGCTTCGCGAGCGCCGCGTCGAACGCTGCCGCATACGAGGCGTCACCGTAGAAGTTCAGTTGCGCCGCGCGCGGCACGCCGAAGCGCACGCCCGCGAGCGAGCCGCCTTCGCGGCCTCCCGGTTGCCAGGCGCGCGCATAGGGATCGCCTTCGGTCACGCCGCGTGCGCATTCGAACACGCGCTGCGCGTCGTTTGCCGAAGGCGCGAAGATCGAGACGCAATCTAGCGAGCGACACGCGGGCACCACGCCCATCGTGCTCAGCACGCCTTTCGTCGGCTTGAGACCCACCAGACCATGAAAGGCCGCCGGCACGCGGCCCGAACCCGCCGTATCGGTGCCTAGCGAGAACGCGGCGAGACCAAGCGCCACGGCAACGGCCGAGCCCGAGCTGGAACCGCCCGAGGCGTACTCCGGATCGAGCGCGTTGCGGCACGCGCCATAGGGTGAGCGCTGGCCCGAAAGCCCCGTGGCGAACTGGTCGAGGTTGGTCTTGCCCACCGGAATCGCGCCCGCCGCGATCAGCCGCTCGACCACGGGCGCGCTGCGCTCCGGCGTGTACGCATAGGCGGGGCATCCGGCCGTGGTCGGCACGCCCGCGAGATCGATGTTGTCCTTGATCGCGAACGGCACGCCGTAAAGCGGCAACGTGGCCGGATCGTGTTGCGCGAGCGCATCGGCGTAACGCATCATCTCGTCGCGCGTGAGCGCGCGGATCCACACGCGATGCGGATCGTCGCCGGCGGTACGCGCGGCGATGCGCTCGACGAGTTGCGCCGGGGTGAGGCTGCCCTCCAGATACCGTGCGCGCAGCGCATCGATGGTCATGGGCAGATCGTCGTGCTGATTCATTCGCATGCGGCCTCCTCGCCGCTTACGGCGGTTGCTTGTTCGGTATCGCCTGATACTTCGGATTCCACACGAATCACCATCAGGCGCTGGCCCGTGACCACGGCGTCGCCCGCCGCGCAATCGAGGGCTTCGATCACCCCGGCCGCACTCGCGGTCACGGTCACTTCCATCTTCATCGATTCGAGAATCGCCAGATCCTGGCCCTCTTCGACGCGCTCACCCACTGCAACGAGCAGCTTCCAGACGCTGCCCGAAACATCGGCGCCGATCGCAAGACAGTCGTCGGCCAGGGCAACGGCGGCGCGCGCCGCGCTTGCCGCTTCGTCCTCCGCGGCCTCGGCCACGTAGTCCGCCTGCCCCGCCGCGCGCCAGCGCTCGCGCTCGGCATCGAACGAGGCTTGCTGCGTCGCCTTGAACGCGGCGATCGAAGCGGCCTCGTCGCGCAGGAAGCGCTCGTATTCGCCGAGATCGAACACCGACTCCTCGATGCGCAGATTGCGCCGCCCCGCGAGGAATTCGCTGCGCCACTCGGCAAGTTCCGCTTCGCTCACCTCGTAGAAGCGGATTTCGTCGAAGAAGCGCAGCAGCCAGGGCTTGCCCGGCGCGAACTCGGTCGTCGTGCGATAGCGATTCCACATCTGCACGGTGCGGCCCACGAACTGATAACCGCCCGGACCCTCCATGCCGTACACGCAGAGATACGCGCCGCCGATGCCCACGGCGTTCTCCGGCGTCCACGTGCGCGCCGGGTTGTACTTGGTGGTGACGAGCCGGTGGCGCGGGTCGACCGGCGTCGCCACGGGCGCGCCGAGATAGACGTCGCCGAGGCCGAGCACGAGATAGCGCGCGTCGAAGACGATGCGTTTCACGTCGTCGATGCTCGCCAGGCCGTTGATGCGGCGGATGAACTCGATATTGCTCGGGCACCACGGCGCGTCGGGGCGCACCGACTGCATGTACCGCTCGATGGCGACCCGCGTGGACGGGTCGTCCCACGAGAGCGGCAAATGGACGATGCGGTTCGGCACGCGCATCGCATCGACGGCGGGCAGCGCTGCCTCGGCATCCTTGAGATGATCGATCAGCTGGTCGCGCGTGAGCAGCGCGGGATCGAAATGCACCTGCAACGAGCGAATACCCGGCGTGAGATCGACGATACCCGGCAGGCGGTGCGCTTCGAGCCAGTTCATCAGCGCATGCACACGGAAACGTAGTTTCAGATCGAGTACGGGCGGCCCGTATTCGATCAACAGGTTGCGGTCGCCCGAACGGCGATAGACCACGCCCACGCCTTCGCCCGCCTGCTCGGCGCGATAGAGCACGCATTCGTGCGCATTTTCTTTTGCAGCGGCAAGCATGTCAGGCGCGGCGGGCACGAACCGCACCGTATCGCCGGGGCGCAGCTGCCCGAGCTTCCACAGTTCCTCGCCGATCACCGTGACCGGGCACACGAAGCCGCCCAGGCTCGGGCCGTCCGGGCCGAGAATCACGGGCATGTCGCCCGTGAAGTCCACGGCGCCGATCGCATAGGCGTTGTCGTGGATGTTCGAGGGATGCAGCCCCGCCTCGCCGCCGTCCGCGCGCGCCCATTGCGGCTTCGGGCCGATCAGGCGCACCCCTGTGCGGCTCGAGTTGTAGTGCACGGTCCAGCGCGCTTCGTAGAGCATCGCAATGTCTTCGCGCGTGAGAAAGTCGGGCGCGCCGTGCGGGCCGTCGAGCACCGCCAGCGCCCACTCGTGCGTGAGCACCGGCACGCGTTCCGCCGCGAGCCGCGTGCCCGCTTCGACCGTCCCGCCCTTGCCTGCATCCGGCGCGAGATGCAGCACGTCGCCCTTGCGCAGCGCGCGACCCGCGTGGCCGCCGAACTGGCCGAGCGTGAAGGTCGCCTTGCTGCCAAGATAGTCGGGCACCTGCAGGCCGCCCTTCACCGCGAGGCACGCGCGCACACCGGCACCCGTCACGCCGCCGAGCTTGAGCACCATTCCCGCGCTCGCGCGCACCACCTGCCAGTACGGCACCGGCTCGCGGTCCAGCGTCGCGGACAGCGGCGCGCCGCCGAGCACGAACAGCGTTTCCGTGTTGAAGCGCAGCGTCGCGCCCACCATCGTGAATTCGAGGCCCGCCGCATCGGGCGCGTTGCCGAGCAGCGCGTTGGCGAGATTGAACGAGCGGTCGTCCATCGGGCCCGAGGGCGGCACGCCCACGTCCCAGTAACCGAGGCGCCCCGGCGTCTGCTGCACCGTGGTCTGCACGCCGCCGTCGAGCACGTCGATGGTGTGCGGCGCAAAGAGGAAGCGGCCGAGAAAACCCGTGGTCTGCTCGCCGGCCACGAACGTTGCGGAGCCAACGATCGCGCGCAGATAGTCGAGATTCGTTTCGATGCCGTAGAGCCCGGTTCGCGAGAGCGCCTCGCCGAGTTTCGCGAGCGCCGCTTCGCGCGTCGCGCCCGTGGCGATGATCTTCGCGAGCAGCGGGTCGTAGAACGCGCTGACTTCGGTGCCCGCGTCGATCCACGTGTCCACGCGCGCATCGGCGGGAAACGCCACGTGCGTGAGCAGCCCCGAACTCGGCTGGAACTGGCGATTCGGATCTTCGGCGTAGACGCGCACCTGGATGCTCGCCGCGCCCGGCGCGAGCGTATTGGCCGGTGCGAGCGTGTCGAGCGGCGCAAGCGTGCCCTCGGCCTGGCGGATCATCCATTCCACGAGGTCGACGCCGTACACCTCCTCGGTCACGCCATGCTCCACCTGGAGCCGCGTGTTCACTTCGAGGAAGTAGAACGCGCGGGTTTGCGTGTCGAACACGAACTCCACCGTGCCCGCGCTCGCATAGCTCACCGCTTTCGCGAGACGCACGGCGGTGGCGTGCAAAGCGCGGCGTTCGTCGTCGGTCAGGCCCGGCGCGGGCGTCTCCTCGATCACTTTCTGGTTGCGCCGCTGCACCGAGCAGTCGCGCTCGCCGAGCGAGATCACGTTGCCCCTGCCGTCGCCGAACACCTGCACTTCGATATGGCGCGCGTGCTCGACGAACTTTTCCAGGTACACGCCGCTATTCGCGAAGTTGCTCTCGCCAAGGCGCACGACCGAGGCGAAGGCGGTTTCGAGCTGCGCGGGATCGTGGCACAGCGACATGCCGATGCCGCCGCCACCCGCCGTGCTCTTGAGCATCACGGGGTAGCCGAGCGTTGCCGCCGCTTCGAGCGCCGACGCCACGTCGGGCAGCAGGCCGGTGCCCGGCAACAGCGCCACGTCGTTGGCGCGCGCGATCTCGCGTGCCGTGTGCTTGAGGCCGAAGGCCGTCATGTGCTCGGGGCGCGGGCCGATGAAGGCGATGCCCGCCCGCTCGCATGCACTCGCAAATGCTTCGTTTTCCGAAAGAAAGCCGTAGCCCGGATGCACGGCCTGTGCACCGGTGCTGCGCGCCGCCGCGAGAATGGCCTCGGCGTTCAGATAGCTTTGCGCGACGGGCGCGGGCCCGATGCAAACGGCCTCGTCCGCGAGCATCACGTGCATCGCGTGGCGGTCCGCCTCGGAGTACACGGCCACCGATGCGATGCCGAGGCGCTTGAGCGTGCGGATCACGCGGCACGCAATCTCGCCGCGGTTGGCAATAAGAACCTTGTCGAGCGCCATCGTCATGCCCCCCAGACGAGCAGACGCACGGGCGTCGGGTTGTAACCGTTGCAGGGATTGTTCAGCTGCGGGCAGTTCGAAATCAGCACCGTCACGTCCTGTTCCGCGCGCACTTCGACGTATTTGCCCGGCGCGGAGATGCCGTCTTCGAACGTGAGCTTGCCAAGCGGCGTAACGGGCACGTTCATGAAGAAGTTGATGTTGCTGACGATGTCGCGCTTGCCGAGCAGTGCGCCGACGCCGCAGGTGCAGTGCGCGAGCGCGTTGAGGTAGCTGTCGCGGCAGCTGTGCATATGGCGCTTTTCGAGCGCGTAGCGCACCGTGTTGCTCTCGGCCGCGCAGGCGCCGCCCAGCGTGTCATGACGGCCGCACGTGTCGGCGACGATGGTAAGGAGCGGCGCGCCACGGTTCGACATGAGCACGCTGCCCGCGCTCAGATAGAGGTTGCGCTGTGCGCGGATGGTGTCCTGCGCGCTATATCGCTCCGTGGGGTCGGCGCTGCTGTAGAAGAGCGTGTCCACGGCCTGGTTGCCTTCGAGATCGACGATGCGCAGCGTCTCGCCACGCTTCATGTCGTGCAGCCACGGCTCGCCCGCGGGCAAGGTGAAATCGGTGTGTGCGTTGCGCTCGTCGAGCGCGCTTTCGATGATCGGCATGACGGCTCCCTTGCGCTCAGGCGAACAGACGGTCGGTGTTGACGAAGCCGCGCTCGTTCTCGGCGCAGGCCGTGCGGCACGGATCGTCGGCAGGCGCGCAGGCGTCGGCCGCATAGGCGCGCCAGGCGACGAGCTTCACGGGCTTCGGCGCGTATTGAGCGTGCGGATCGAGCGGATGCGGCGCCGTCGAGAACGCGGCGAGCGTGTTCATTTCGAAGCGCAGGTCGAACGCCGCGCCCGCGCGCGAGTGGCGCGGCACGAATTCGAGCGCACCGTCCTCCCCCACGGCGACCTTGCTGAAGAAGTTCACGTTGGCCACGAGATCGCGCGCGCCGAGGCCGTACTTGGCGAGTTCGAGCACGAGGCTGTCGCGCCCGTTGCGGATCATCTCGTTGCGATGCGCCTGGTAGCGCTTTTCGCCGTACTTGCGTGCAAACAGTGCCGCGTCGCCGACGCCGCCGAGCGGATCGTGCCAGCCGAGCGTATCGGCCGTGATCGAGGCAATCACGCGGCCCATGTCGGTGTAGAGCACGTGGCCGCGCGTGAGATGGGCCGTGTGCTGCGCCTTGAGCGTATCGGCCATGTTGTAGCGTTCGAGCAGATCTTCCTGGCGATGAAACACGGCGGCGAGATTCGCGCCGCCTTCGAGGTCGATCACGCGCAGCGCGAGGCCGCGGCGCAGGATGCCCGACCAGTGCGTGCCCGCGGGAATCACGGTTTCCCAAAGCACATCGACGTGTGGAAGATCAGGCTGCGCGGTAGCTGAAGCGAAGCTGGACGGCATGGAGGCTCCTTTGCGAAGGGATAGGACGTGAGAGGGCGACCGAACGACATCGCGACCTCCCGGGCTTTTATCCCTCCGTGGAGCCTCATCGCCGCCTTGCGGACAAGGTGGTGGACGAGACCGGATTGCTCTCGGACCAGGCATCGAACGCGCGGCATGGACTCATGCGTTGCACCGACCGGAACCCTAGCGATCCTAAGATGATGCAAATTGCTTCGCACCTCTCGGCACGACATTGAGCGAGATCCGTGCCAGCAGGTGCATGCCCCCTCGATTCGAGGCGAAGAGCAGCGTGTAGACGCTCACCGCATACGCAACTGCGGGCACCGTCGAACAGGCGGCGAGTGCCTGCGGCCACGCCCGGCCCCGCCCGCTGATGGGGCGCGCACTGCCCCAAAGCAATGCGGCGGCACTATCTGCGTGCAAATTCACGCGCAGGCGCCATAAAACAAAACCGGTTCGCAGGCGTTGCGCACCTCATGAGCGCGCAACGCACCGCGAACCGGTCGTGCTTCAGGTGGATAGGGCGTCGCGAGGCTTACGCCCGCCAGGTGTTCAACCTTTGCGAGGCGTCAGCTCACGAAATTCCGCCAGTGTGCAGGCTCGTTGCCCCGACTATGGCTATCGCAAGTGCACCGATTTCATCCGAACGGCTCCCAGGCGAAGGCCGCCAGCTACCGATAGATATCGATGTACCGCTTGCCATCGCTCTGAACAACGCCGCGATACATGCCTTCGGTGTTGAACGGCATCGAAACATGCCCCTCGACATCGACGGCAATGAGCCCTCCCGTGCCGCGTTGCTGCGGGATCGCCTCGCTCACGACCGCGCGCGCAGCCTCATCGACTGTTGCGTGACCGTACTTCATTCGCGCTGCGACGTCATGAGCCGCGACAGCGCGGATAAACGCTTCTCCCGTTCCCGTCGTGGACACGGCTACGCGTGCGTCCGCAAACGTGCCGCATCCGATCAGCGGGGAATCGCCGATTCGCCCGTGGCGCTTGTTCGTCAAGCCACCGGTGGAGGTCGCCGCTGCCAGATGCCCCATTGCATCGAGCGCGACCGCACCGACCGTGCCGAACTTGTGCTCGCCATTGATGAGTCCGCTCGCGTCGCCAGGATCTTGTTTGCGAAGCAGTGCCGTGCCGTCGTGATCAAGCAATTCGCGTCCGGTGTCGCGCACGGCGAGCAACTGCTGCCAGCGAAAGTCGGTGTAGAAGTATTCGGGGCTCTCGAGAGCCAGACCTTCGTCGGCGGCGAATTGCTCAGCCCCCGCTCCCGAGAGCAACACGTGCGTTGAGCGATCCATCACGCGCTGTGCCGCAACGACCGGATTCTTGATGCGGGACACGCCAGCCACCGCGCCTGCGCGCCCCGTATGGCCTTCCATGATGGCCGCGTCCATTTCGTGCGTGCCCGCATGCGTGAATACGGAGCCGCGCCCTGCGTTGAAAAGCGGGCAATTCTCCAACGCGACAACGGCGGCGACGACGGCCTCGACGCTCGATCCACCGCCTTTTAGAACCTGATGGCCTGCCTCGAGCGCTTCTTCGAGTGCTGCCCGATGAGCGGCTTCCTGTTCCGCCGACATGACGCCGCGCTGCAGCGTTCCGGCGCCGCCGTGGATTGCCAGGACGTACTGTGCCATTTCACTCCTCCTACGTATCGGATCAATGCGCGTGAGTCGCCGCCTGGGCCGGCTCTTCCCCGACGAGCTTTCTCATCATCGGCATCATGAGGAACAGCAGGGCAGAAACGGCGATGAGCCCTGCGGCGATGCCCCCATAGAGCAATGTCAACCGTGCCGGGACGGGCATGTAAAAGCCCGCAAAGTAACCAGCGAGCTTGTACCCGAACGAGCTACCGAAGAACCAGAGTCCCATCATCAATCCAACGAGCTTCACGGGTGCGAGCTTCGTAACGAGGTTCAAGCCGACAGGGCTCAGGCAGAGTTCGCCAAACACTTCGAACAGGAACAGACCGGCAAGCCAGAGCGGATTGACCCTGGCGCCGACATAGAGCGACGAGGCCATGATCGCAAACCCGGCGTAGCCAATGCCGATCAACAGCGGCGCCAGGGCGAGCTTCGCGAGGCTCGAGGGTTGCCGGGGGCCGAGCCATGCCCAGAGCGCCGCGAACACCGGGGCGAGCAGGATCACGTACAGTGCGGTCAGCGACTGGAACCAGGCTGCCGGTACGAGGAAGCTGCCGAGATTTCGCTGCACCATATCCTTGGCAAAGAGACTCAGGCTCGAGCCTTTCTGTTCATATGCGGACCAGAAAGCAATCGTCACGACGAAATAGATGCCCATCACGGCGAGGCGCTTCCACTCGGCGCGTGTCAGTTGTTCCTGCATCCCCATCATCACAACGATAACGAGCGCATCGAAGGCCAGCAGGAAAGGAAGCACGTTCTGCCAGTTGCTTCCGGCGAGCAACGTGCCAATGACGGTGAACACGCCGAGCGCGATATAGACCGACGTCCGCAGCAGACCACCTTGCGGCTTCTGTGTCGCCTCTACAGGCTTTGCCACGTTCCGGTTGCCGACATGCGCGAGACGGCCTCTTTGCCGCCAGAAAACGATGAGCCCGATCAACATGCCGACGCCTGCGGCTGCAAAACCGAAGTGCCAGCTATTGACCGGATCGATACCGAATGAGCGAAGCAACTTCCTGAACGGCTCAGCTTCCGCAAGAAAGCCGCAGACGAGCGGCGCGAGGAATGCGCCGATGTTGATGCCCATGTAGAAGATCGAAAATCCGCTGTCGCGGCGCTCGTCATCCTGTGAGTAGAGGCCGCCCACGAGTGCGCTCACATTCGGCTT
The DNA here is from genome assembly GCF_000739815.1 of Paraburkholderia mimosarum LMG 23256 = NBRC 106338. Classification (GTDB taxonomy): domain Bacteria; phylum Pseudomonadota; class Gammaproteobacteria; order Burkholderiales; family Burkholderiaceae; genus Paraburkholderia; species Paraburkholderia mimosarum. Next base: position 26,890 of record NZ_BBJJ01000014.1, on the reverse strand, counting down.
GAGCAGACCCGTCCCGCATGCGACAAGCACGAGCCCGGCGAAGAACGTCGGGACCGCAGGAATGGCCATGGTGAAGTGGCCGCATGCGATGATGATGCCGCCGATCAGCACCGCTCGACGCGTGCCGAGCCACTGGTCGGCGATGATGCCGCCGGGAAGCGCGAGCAGAAACGCGGCCATCGAATACGTGCCATAGATCGCCGTCGCATGGGGCGTGTCGTAACCAAGGCCGCCAAGCCCCGGGGCCGCAACCATGTACAGCACGAGAATGGCTCTCATGCCGTAGAAGCTGAATCGCTCCCACATCTCGGTGAAGAACAGCGTGGTGAGCCCGCGCGGATGCCCTGCAAGTCCCGTCGTGTCCCTGAGCTGCTGGACCGATGAGCCGGCAGCGCTATCGGAGGTTGTGTTCATGGTGTCTCCTCTGCTTCTCGACCTGCTGAGACAATTGAAGGTGACCGTCGCGGCGTCACGATCGGTTGCGAACCCTGCGAGGCACCCCAGCACTGCCATCGCCGCCCGTTCGGCTAATGCCCCTGCTCTTGCTGCTGCGCCTCGTGCCCGCTTCGGCTTTAGCCTGCGTCGACGGTGTGGTGTCGAACACGAGGTACGGCAACACCGTTTGTGACAAAGTGGCCGCCATTGCTTTTGTCTCCGGTGTTGCTTTCAGCACTTCCGATGTCAATGTTTCGATGAGCGCCACCATGGCCACCGCACTCGACGACAGCACCCGATGTTCAGCCGGAGCCAGCAACACCGCGTCGGCCGTCGCGGCGAGCGGCGCGGTCGGGTTGTCGGTCAGGGCGACGACGAAAGCGCCGCGTTCGCGGGCAAATCGCGCAAGCTCGACCGTGTCGCGCGAATAGCGGGGCAGCGAGATCGCGATCAACGTGTCGCCTGTGCCAATGTGCGCCATGTGTCGTGCGGCTTGCTCGCTGCCGCCTCCAGCAGCGGCCCATACGACGCGCCGGTGATATGGCATCAGCGTGTCCGCCAATAGTCCGGTCAACCAGGTGCTCAAACCGAGCCCGAGACAATACACAGAGTGGCTCGCAACGATACGCGTCACCGTCTGGGCCAGTCGCTCCTGTTGCAACGACGAATCCATCGCGACAAGGTTGCGTTGATGATCTGCCAGCCATGCGCCGATACCTTGCTGGGCCGTCGGCGCTTCCAGTTTCTCCACCGGTTGCAACGCTTGCCGCACGACTGCGGCGAGTTCCGCCTTCAGCTCCGAAAACCCGCGATATCCGGCGTGCCTGGCAAACCGGTTGACGCTGGCAGCGGAGCCGCCGCACGCTTGCGCGACTTCTTCGATCGTGAGCGTCGCGGCGTCGAGCGAATGCGAGGCAAGCCATCGCGCGACGGGCTTCAACGCCGCCGACGCGGTGGCGGATGCATAGTGAATGCGCTCGATCACACCGGGGAATTCGGTTTTTCTCACGGGAGGAATGAGTCGTCCTGGTCAAGGTACGCGTGTAGTATGACCATGTGAATTTAAATTTTCAAGATGGTGAAAACGAGAAAAATTTTATTCACTGCGCTGCGGGAGACAACGAGGGTGCGATTCGTCTGACTACCGGGGACCCTCGGGGACCTCGGGGTCCGCGCTCCCGTGTCGGAACAGGCGACGGATGCACACTCGAAAGCGGCAGGCCTTCAGCGGTAAATCTCCGCACCGCTCACTGCCCGGTCAACATCCGAAGGATCTTCTGCACGATACGTTCGTGGCACTCGAGCGCTTCACCGAGCGTGCTTGCGCCATAGCTCTCGTTGTCATCTTGAACCGCCATTCCGGCGATGCGCGTCACGAAGAGCGCGGACTCCCCAGTCCGCGTGTCGGCCACACCGCGAAAGCGCGTCGTGACCGTCACGCCGGACTCCTCGAGCAGCGTGCGGCGAAAGATCAATTCGTTTTCGGCCATCCAGCGCGACCACTCGCTGCGATCGAACACTTCGACAGGCCTGTTCTTCGCATCGAGGACATAGAAGCGTTCACACTGGGGCGGGACGGAGCGGGATTTCATGATCGGGAAGGGGCAAGCAGGAAACCGATTGCCTCTCGCCACCAACTAGCGTCGACGCGGCCAATCCAGTCGTTGTGCTCAGCCGCCTCCACGATCTTCAGTTGTTTCGGACCGTTCAACGCGTTGTAAAGCGCTTCGCCCAAACGTGCCGGGACGATGGTGTCCCGTTCGGCAACCATGACGAAAACCGGGCGGCCGAACGCAGCCAGGTGGGCCACGCTGTCGTATCGGCCATGCACCAGCCACTTCACCGGCGCCCATGGGTAGTGGAAAGCGGCGACGTGCTCGAGCCTGTCCCATGGCGTGATGAGCAGCAGGCCGGCAATCTTGTCGGGTTCGCGCGAGCCGGCTGCAGCGACCACGCCGGCCCCGAGCGATTCCCCGATGAGCAGCACCGGGGCGCCGTAGAAACGATGCGCAAGCTCGATGGTCTCTCGCGCATCGGCGACCAGCCCTTCTTCATCTGGCGAGCCCTCGCGTGGCCCGTAACCCGGATATTCGGCGAGGATCACGCGAAGCCCCAGCCGGTTAAGCGCCTCGCCATAGAAGGCACGGTGTCCCGCATGCCCCGCATTGCCATGAAAGACAATGGCCGTGCCGCGCACGGTTCCGGCCGGTTCGGCGACAAGGCCTCGGAACGATTCCATAGCCGGCCAGGCCGCCAGTCGATCGGATACCACGTCCTCGATTGCAGCCTTCTCAGGAAAGTAGATAAAACGTTCCTGCCACATGGCAACGCCTGTCAAAACGTCAGATCACAGCACGAAGCCCGTCCGGCAACGAGCCGTGAAGCGCTCCGATGCCGCATACTCAAGTTCAAGATACCCGAAGATCCAGGGACATGGTTGCAGACCTCGCACATTCCTTTGGCGTTCAGCCCCCTGTCGCCGCTACAAGGATCGCCGGCAGCCGCCCGGTTGTCGCGCTGGAGTCGACCTTCATCGCTCACGGCATGCCCTATCCGGAGAACGTTCGCACCGCGCGCGAAGTGGAAGCGTTGGTCCGTGATCCGGGCGCCGACCCCGCGACGATCGCACTGAACGGAGGGCGAATTCGCATCGGTCTTTCCAACGACGAACTGGAGAGGCTGCTGGCCCGCGCACTTCCACGTGGAAGGCTTTGGCCGGCTTCTACCGGCTGCGTAGAGCCGCAGTCGGCCATGAAGCGTCAGTCACAGGACGGTTCGGCCTGACATTCAAACGTCAGCGGCAGCCGGAAAGCGGTCGCCCATTCGGCGTTGCCGGCCTCGGACGGAATAGTCCATCAAGCGCCGGCCGCACAAGACATTGCGCCCTGTTACGTTTTTGCGACAGCTTTTTTTTTCGTTTCCTTGAGTTGCAGGGGGTCCCTTATCCTCCAGCGCGCAACAACACATAAACAATCCAAAAGACACTCAGGGAACTGAAATACAGATGAAACACAGCAAAATCAAGGCAAGCGTTATCGCTGTTGCCGCTTTCGCAGCATCTTCGGCAGCAATGGCACAGTCGTCGGTCACCCTGTACGGCATGCTCGACTCGAGTATCGGCTACACCTCGAACGTCGGTGGCAAGTCGTTGGTCGCGATGGAAGGCGGTGCCTCCGGTTCGAACAAGTGGGGCATGAAGGGTCAGGAAGATCTCGGCGGCGGCCTCAAGGCAGTCTTCAAGATCGAAAATGGTTACAGCATCGGTACCGGTAAAATCGGCGGCCAGGGCCCCATTGCCTTCAACGCCGCTGGTGCTGAGACGCGTTCGCTGTTCAACCGCCAGGCCTACGTAGGCCTCGCTTCGGACCAGTACGGTACCGTGCGTTTCGGTCGCCAGCTCGACGCCGTGACTGAAATGGTTCAATGCCTGACGGGCGACTGCATTTCGGCACTCGCATTCTCGACCCCGGGCGACGTGGACAACAACGACAACACGACGAACCAAAACAACGCCGTGAAGTACATCACGCCGGTCATCGGCGGCTTCCAGGCTGAAGGCGCGTACTCGTTCGGTGGCGTTGCCGGTTCTATGGGCCAGAATCAATCGTGGTCGGTGGCTGCTGACTACGCTCAAGGTGGTCTGACGGTCGCTGGCGGCTACTTCCGCGCTGATAGCCAGGACGGCTTCTGGGGTAACGCAACGGCACAACCGTCGTTCGGTACTGCGCTGGGCTACGCGAGCTCGGGTTACAACCAAGGCATTGCGTTCAAGAAAGCAGGCATCGCTCAAGTTGCAGGCCAATACCAGTTCGGCCAGTTCACGGCTGGCCTGCGTTACTCGAACGCTCAGTACCAAGGCAACGGCGCCGTTGGCCAGGACTCGATTCACTTCAACGTGATGGGCGCCCTTCTGCAATACCAGGCGAACGCGGCACTGTCGCTGGCTGCTGGATACACGTACGTCTACGGTTCGGCAGCCGCACCTGCGCAAGCCGCTGAAGGCCGCACGATGGCTTCGATCAACCAGGCGTCGCTGGGTGCTACGTACTCGCTGTCGAAGAGCACCTCGGTGTACGCCATGGGCGCCTACGTCCATGCTCAGGGCGCTTTCGCTTCGGCTGCTGACAGCGGCGCCACCGCATCGGGCGGCACCCAGTGGAAAGCCAACGTTGGCATGTACCACAGCTTCTGATCGCCGGTTCAGATGCCTGGGGTAGTGAATGCATTACCCCGGCAAAGAAAAGCCCGGCTAGTAATTTGCACCCCAAAAGTTGGACATTGATCCAATCTTTGGGGTGTTTTTCCTCATGAGCACGCAACGCACCGCGAACCGGTCGTGCTTCAGGTGGAAAGGCGTCGCGAGGCGTTCAACCTTTGCGAGGCGTCTGGGACGGCAATTCGCCGAACAGATCGCGGTACTCGCGCGCGAAATAGCTAGGGTGCGTAAAGCCCCATCGGGCAGCTGCATCCCCCACCATGAGCTCGTCCTGGCTGGTCGAACGCAACAGGCGGCGCACGCCGTTCAAACGCACGGAGCGTAAGTATTCGATGGGAGTCACGTTGGCAACGCGCTGAAAACTCGTCTGCAAGGTACGACGGCTGCAACGCAGCGCCACGCACAGGTCGAGGACCGTCTGCGGTTCCTCCAGGCGATCCTGAAGGATGCGCTCGCTGCGCCGAACGATTTCGGCGTAGGTCGCGTGCGTTACGTCGCGCTTGTCGGCGTGATGGGGATTGAAGAGTTCCAGCAGCATGCTCATGATTTCGTCACGAAACCGCTTGCCCGCAGCGGGATTCTCGAAAGCAGCGGGTTGCCGCTGGAATGCATCGAGGAATCGGGAAAGTTCGGCGCTAACCCGTTCGCCCTCCTCGGTCGGCACCGGCACCACGCTGCGCTCGAGCAGCGGCAGCGCCTTCTCGCCCAGCACTGCTGCCGCGAGTGCATGCAGGTCGCTGGTGGGGATGCTGACGCCGAGATAATGCATCGTCTCCGGCGTATAGAAGCGAAACTCCTCCCCGGACCCCAGCAACCAGAGGGCGTAGCCATCGAGGCGGCACCCCTGGAACGTCCCGGAAACGGGGCGTTGGAGCGGCAGCGCCAACGAAGAGAGCCCACGCGGTGCGATGCCCGCTTGCGCGACCCGCCGGTTCGTCGACTCGCGAAAAAACAGGAAACCGGGCGCCTGGGCCTGCATGACGACACTCTCGAAACGCCCCGGCGTGAGCTGGTTATACACCTGCTCCCAGCCGTTCACCGCGAACGAATGATCATGCACATCGGACGTTGCCCGGACCCTGAATTCCATCGCCACTCTCCCACAGGCTTACCTCGTGCCCATCAGCGCTTGAGCATACCGAAAGCCAGCGCTCGTTCGACATTTTAGTTCTAAATAAACGCCAGGGAGGGCCAGTGCGGAAGAATCAGTGCGCGATACAGATGGATTTCGTCTCCGTGAAGCTCTCGACGGCACCCTTGCCGAACTCGCGGCCCATGCCGGACTGCTTCATACCGCCGAACGGCATGTTCGGATCGAGCGGTACATGAGCGTTCACCCATACTGTGCCCGCATCGATCTCCCGCACCATGTTCATGGCGGCGCGCAGATCGTTGGTCCACAAGCTCGCCGCGAGGCCATAAGGCGACGCGTTGGCGAGCCGCAGCGCATCTTGAGGATCGTCGAACGGAACTAGCGCGATCACCGGACCGAAAACCTCGTCGCGAATGATCGCTGCATCGGGCGGCACGTCGGCAATCACGGTCGGACGCACGTAAAAGCCAGGCCCCTCTACGGCCGCGCCGCCTGCGAGAAAGCGAAGACCCGCTTCCTTCGCGACCGCGATGTGACGCTCCACCCGCTCGCGATGCGCCGCCGACACGAGCGGATTGATCTGCGCGTCCGGGTCGCAGCCGGGCCCGATTTTCATCTGCAGCGCAATGTCGGCGAGGCCATCGGCAATCCTGCGATATTGGCTGCGATGCACGTACACGCGCGACACCGCCGCGCAAACCTGCCCTTGATTGAGAAAGCCGCCAGCCAGCACGCCCTGAATGGCCTGGTCGACGTCCACGTCGGCCAGCATCACCGCCGGATTCTTTCCGCCCAGTTCGAGCGAGAAGCGGGTGAGGTTCTGCAGCGCCGCCGCGCCAACCAGCTTCCCGGTAGGCGTCGAACCCGTAAAGGAAATCTTCGCGATGCGGGGATGCGCGGCAAGCGCGGCGCCGCATTCCCGCCCGCCTGTCACGACGTTGAATACGCCAGGCGGAATGCCCGCCTCGATGGCCAGTTCGGCCAGGCGCAGCGCCGTGAGCGGCGTTTCCGGCGACGGCTTGATGACCACCGTGCAGCCCGCGGCGAGCGCCGGAATCAGCTTCCACACCGCGATCATCAACGGAAAATTCCATGGCACGATACCGGCCACCACGCCAACCGGCTCCTTGCGCGTGAATGCCGTGTATTTCGCGCCAGGCGGAAACGGAATCGACACATCGAGCGTTTCGCCGTGAATTTTCGTCGCCCAGCCGGCCATGTACCGCACGTACTCCACGGTCGCCCCGACTTCGATTGCGCGCGCAACGTTGATCGATTTCCCCTGATTCAAGGTTTCGAGCTGGGCGAGTTCTTCGCCGTGCCGTTCGAGTACGTCGGCAAGCTGCAGCAGGATGCGCTCGCGGTCGGCGGGGCGCAGGCCGCTCCAGCGACGCTGTTCGAATGCTTCATGCGCGCTCGCGACAGCACGGTCCACGTCAACGCTGTCCGCGTCCGGCACGCGCGCAATTGGCTCGCCCGTAGCGGGATTGAATACGTCGAGCCAGCGCCCTGAGTGCGCGCGCTGAGGGCCGCCATTGACGAAGAGACCGAGGTCGCGGTCGAGAAACTGCTTGAAGGCGGCTCGTGCCGCTTGCGTGGCGGGATTCGTCATTGTTTGCTTGCACCAAGAGAGGGGCCGAAGCCCGTGTATCGGTTTGAACGCAGCCTGGCGGGCCTCACGCGAATGCGAGGTAGTGCTTGACGAAGCCTTCCGATAGCACTTCCCAAACGGTCGACGTCCCCTTGGTCACGAACCACGAATCGCCGGCCGTGAACGTGCGCGTTTCGCCCGTCGATTCGTCCGTGATGCGAATCTGGCCATCGACCACGGTGGCCTGCTCCGAGAACGGATACACGAGGCGGAACTTACCCTTCGTCGTGCCGAAGTAGGCCGCAGAAATGGGATCGGTCGGCGCGCCATGCGTCATCTTGCCGAATGCAGCGATGTCACCCCCCTCCAGGATTTGCGCACCGAGGTCGCTCAGCTTGCCCCATGCATCGAGTTCCGAAATTTTGATGCCCTGTTGAATTGCGCCAAGACTCATGTTCAACGACTCCTTTTCAATAAATGGGTTGCGGCTCTCGTTCACCGGCGGCCGTGCCAGTAGCCCGAGCTCTGGTGCATCACTTTGCCCAGCGTGACCAGCAGCGCGCGATATTGATCCTTGCCGCGTATCGTGGCGCGCGGGATCGAGCTGACCAGGCGGTAACGGTCCGATCCGCCGAGAATGCCTTCCGTGAGAATCTTGCAAATGATCTGGCTCGGCGTGACGCCGAATCCCGAATAGCCTTGCACGAAGAACGCATTGGGCCGGTCGGGCAGCGTGCCGATCTGGGGGAACAGATTGAGCGTCGAGGCCATCGGGCCGCCCCACGCCAGATCGATCTTCACGTCCTGCAGATAAGGGAACACTTCGAGCATCAGCTTCCGGTTCCACGCTTTCAGGTCGGCGGGAATGTGCTCGACGAGCGACGTGGAGGAGCCGAACAGCAACCGGTTCTCGTTCGTGACGCGGTAATAATTGATGACGGGCCGGATGTCGCTGTAAGCGCCACGAATCGGGCTGATTCGCTCGATCAGTTCGTCGCTCAGGGGCTCGGTCATCGAGTTGAACGCGTAGACGTTGATCGTGCTTTTGTGCAGTTCCGGCTCGACGTTGTTGTTGAACCCGTCGCACGCCCAAACGATTTTTTTCGCCTTGACGCTGCCCTTCGCGGTGCGCACGTGTACCGTGCCGCCATAGGTGATCTGCAGCGCGGGACTGTACTCGAAGATGCGCACGCCATAGATTTCCGACGCGGCCCTGGCTTCGCCGAGCAGCAGGTTCAACGAGTGAACGTGGCCGCCGCCCATATGGAGAAGGCCTGCGTGATAGACGTCCGAGCCGATGATCTGCTTGACGTCCGCGCCCTCGACATAGCGAATTTCATACGAACTGCCAAGTGACTTGAAATCCTTTTCCCAGCTGCGCAGCGTTTTCGCTTGACGCGCGTTGTAGGCAAGATAGCCGTAACCGCTGCAAAAATCGGCGTCGATGTTATAGCGCTTGATGCGTTCGCGCATGATCTGCGGCCCCAGATCGCTGAGCGCGAAGATGGTGCGCAGACCGTCTTCGCCCACGTCCTTCTTGATGGCGTCGAGGTCGTGACCGATGCCTGCCATCACCTGCCCGCCATTGCGGCCGGTCCCGCCAAAGCCGAGATAACGCGCTTCGAGCACCACCGTGTTCGTCACGCCGTGCTCGGCCAGTTCGAGCGCGGTGTGGATGCCTGAAAAGCCGCCCCCGATGATGACAACGTCGGCTTCGATATCGTTTTCCAGTGAAGGAAAGCTCAGCTCGTATTTCTTCGTGGCCGTGTAGTACGTAGCCGTTTCGTCAGTGTGCATCGTATTTCCCGCTCGCGCGTTGTCGCGTCAGAACGCATTTCATTAATCAACCGGACCAGCCCGGCGTCTGCTCCCACCGTTCCATGATCGTCGCGCCGAGGCTGAGTCTCCCTCAGTGCCTGCCGCCGCTATCGCGAACGCTCGAAGTACTTTACGCGTCCGGAAATGGCGACCGTCAGCACAGATCGGCAAGCAATGGAGGGCTTAGGGATAGTGCGGATACCCTGCGGTCCGAAGGGGCACATCACCTGATGCAAAGGTCATCATCGCGCCGCGACCTGGGCTAACGCCGGAAGAGCACCCTGCCCGGCCCGACGCGGCGACCGCCCCGCCCTGGCGGGCAGCGCATACCCAAACCACTCCGCCTAGAAGTTCACGCGCACACCAGCTATCACGGCCAACTGCCGGTCGGAATTGCTGTTCACGAGATTGGGGATCTGCGCGTAATTCGTATTGGCGCCGGTAGCCGGGTCGACGCCGAGGCCCGCGCCCGATGACTTCTGGGCAATGGCCACCATGTACAGCGCCGTCCTTTTCGACAGTGCGTAGTTGGCGCCAAGATTGATCTGGTGGAAGCGTGTCGAACTCCCGCCGCTCACTTTCGCATTGTTGAAGAGGTATGCCGCGCCGAACGTCCACTCGGGACTCAGGTTGTAGACGGCGTTCAGTTCGGCGATATCGAAAGAAACATCGGAGCCGACCGGGTTCGTCGCGCTGGCGAAATACTGGCTGTCTTCAAGGCGCGTGTGCGTATACACCAGCGCAAGCGTCAGCTTGTCGATTGCGACCGAGCCGCCCACGCCCCATGCCTTCAGCGATTGCGCATTTTGCAGCTGGCAATACTGCGCGGCCGCGTTACTGCAGGCGAAGTCGCCGATGTAGCCGGTTTTCCCGCCAAGGGCTGCGTCTAAAGGCTGGTTCAACGACAGATAGCCGGCACTGAGCGAAAACGGGCCCTGATTGTATGCAGCGGCAAGCGCGTAACCACGCTTCGCCGCGAAATCCCCCGCCTGTCCGCCGAAACTGAACGTTCCCCCGAACGTGAATCCGCCAAAGTTCGCGCTCGTGAATTTGAGCGCGTTGTTGAAGTTGAAGGCCTCGTTGAGATTGTCGACATCGCCGATATGAGCGCCGTACAAGGTTGCCCAGCTATTGCTCGAGGCGTACACGCCGAGGAAATCGGAATACGAATCGTATTGGCGACCCGCTGTGAGCGTGCCGAAGCGTTCATCGCCCAGACCTACCCACGCTTGCCGGCTGAATAGCGCACCGCTTTGCAGCATGGCGCCCGTCCCGGTCAGGAACTGATTTTCGAGGGCGAACGTCGCTTTAATACCGCCGCCCAGGTCTTCAGAGCCCATCAGCCCCCAACGCGACGGCACGAGATTGCCGCCGCTCATCTGAACCGCATGACCGCCGCTCACCGAGCCGTCCGCATGCGTCACCTGCTGGTTGGTCGAATAGATCACACCGGCGTCGACAGTTCCATAAAGCGTTACGCTGCTTTGTGCATACGCACTGCCGCATACTCCAGCGGTTAGTATCACTAATGAATTGATGGAGATTTCGCGTTTCATGGTCGTTTTGTAGTTGGTTGGCGTCGCCTGGGTGCGCGCGCCGGCGCCCCCCAGGCGGACGGGTGAATCAGAGCTTCGAGCTGCCGAGTTGCGCGAACGCCCGCGGGTCGCGTCGTTTCAGACGGGAGGCCGCAACCACGCCAAGCACGGCAAATATGGGCAGCAGCGCCGTGAGGGAGTAGGAAAGCAGCGGACCCGCTCCCGTGAGCGTCGGGAAATTGACGATGGCCAGAACCAGTACCGCGCCCAGCGCAACACCGGAGACAAGCGGGAGGAACCCAACGCGCAGGGTGCTCTCCTCCCTCGCCGGCTGCCGGCTGAAGAACGCCATGACCGCTGCCGAAGACAAGGCCATCAGCGCGATGATGCACAACGTCGCGACGTTCGTGAGCCAGGAGAAGAGCGTCAGCACGGGATCGGCCCTGGCGACGATAAAGAACAGGACGACAGCCGCAGCGAGCGCAGTCTGCATCACCGATCCCGCGTGCGGGCTGCCATGCACCGGGTGGGTGCGGCCGAGCCGGGCAGGCAGCAGACCTTCGCGGCCCGTTGCGTAAAAATATCGCGCCGCGGAATTATGGAAGGCCAGCAAACCGGCGTACACACTCGTGATGAAGAGCACACTCATCGCGTCGGTGAGCGTTGCGTTGGCGTAGCGGCTCGAGAGCGAATAAAGGAAGGTCGTGGGGTCCGGGAGTGCCGTGAGCGTCTTCACCACGTCAGTGCTGCCTGCGCCGATGATCATGCACCAGACCGAAAATGCATAGAAGGCACCGATCAGGAGTACGGAAATATACGTCGCCAGCGGCACGGTTCGCTTCGGGTCTTTTGCTTCTTCGCTATAGATCGTCGTGGCCTCGAAGCCAATGAAGCTCGCAAAGCAGAACAGAAAACCGATTGCGGGCGATCCGGCCATGAACACATGCGGCCTGAAGGAAACCGTGTCGATACCGTGTGCGCCGCCCGCTTTCAGAATGGCCAGGTCTAGAATCAGCACGACCACGTATTCGCCCATGACCAGCAACGAGAGCACCTTCGCGGAGAGATCGATCTGACGATAGCCCAGCAAGGCAATGCTCGCCATCGCAGCGAGCGAACACGCCCACCACGGCACGTCGATACCCAGATGCATGCTGAGAAAGCCCGCTGAGACGGCGCCGAACATGCCATACAGACCGATCTGCATCGTGTTGTAGCCGAGCAGCGCCAGCAATGCCGCGGCCCCACCCGCCGTGCCGCCCAAACCACGCGCCGTGAACGCGTAAAAGCCGCCCGCATTGGTGATGTGACGGGACATGGCCGTGTAGCCGGACGCAAACATCAGGAGGATTGCGACCGTCGCGATCAGGAGCGCGGGTGTGCCGGCGCCATTGCCCAGCATGATGCCGAGCGGGAAGCCACCCGCGATCGCCACCAGCGGGCCGGCTGCGGAAATCACGAAAAAGACGATAAAACCCAACCCGAGTGCGCCTTTGCGCAGCTCGGTCGAGGATGCTGGTTCCGCTATGACGTTCATTCGCTCTCTCTCCATTAAGCCGCTCTTGTGTCCGTTGAGGCTGCTGCCATACGCCGAAGGCGTGTGCGACAACGCGCCGCTGGGACGCAATGTAGAAGGCCAAAAATGAAGTCCGGCAGCACAAATTGGCAACCCGCGCGGGTAAAGCGGAAAAGCCAGGGTTTGTGCGGAGACACGCGCCGAGGCACGAAGCCGAAGTATGCCTTTACAGGAACAACGCACCGACCAGTTCGGTGCGGCTCGACACGCCCAGCTTACGAAACATCCGCAGCAGATGGGTCTTGACCGTCGGCGGCGAAAGGTCGAGCTCGCGCGCGATCGCCTTGTTGGAAAGGCCCCTGCGTACCAGCCGGGCAATCTGTTCCTCGCGATGCGTGAGGCACGGCGCGAGGCTCGTCCCGTGCCGCGGCGCGTGCATGGCGGGCTCGCTGCCCCATGTGGCTGCCAACGCGACTTCGAGCAGCGGCTGGAGTACGTGCATGCGCTCGATATCGCAGGCACTGAAGGGCGCGTCGGGCGCGAAGCGCAGCAGCGAGAATGCCGCGGCCGCACGACCCTCTTCACGCAACAGCACTTCCATGACGTCGACCACCCTGTAAGGCTTCAGAAAGTGCAGCCAGTAGGCCGAAGCTTCACGCAGCGCTGCAGGCAGCTCGCCGTCGAGCGTGAGCACGTTGCCGCGCTGCTGCACGCTGCGCGAAGGATGCATGGGATCGAGCGCGCAATAGCGTTGCAGCCAGGTTCGATGCATCGACTCCGCGAGCCCGAACAGCTCGAACCCCGACGGTGCATGATCCGCGCCGATGCGATAGAAAACCACCGCGCCGGGCCGCAAGAGTCCCGCGATCGTGGCGACCGCCGCCTCGAGCGCTGCATTGCCTTGCGTATTGCTCTGCATGACCGGTCCTCCTGTTCCCGCGCGACAGACGTTCGATGCTACGCACGAGCGTTCGCACGGCGTGAGCGCTATTCGGCAAACGGCGCGCGACGGAGGCGGCGCGCCTTGTCATCCTTTTGCTCGATAGGCCGCTGCGCGCGCATTGCCTATGCTCGCCCCATGTTCATCGACACCCCCAGGAGCGCCCCATGAACTACCCCTCCGCGGCCGGCTTGGGCCACGTCGTCATTACGGGAGCCGGCACCGGCATCGGTGAAGCGTGTGCGCGGCGCTTCGCCGCCCAGGGCGCACGCGTCGCGCTGGTCGGCCGCAGGCGTGCGCCGCTCGAGCGCGTCGCAGCCGAGACTGGCGGCCTCGTCCTCGAAGGTGACGCTGCGAGCGCCGCCGACTGGACGCGCATCACGGCAAAACTGGATGGCGGCATCAGCGCGTTGATCGCATGCGCGGGCGGCCTCGGCGCGGGCCGCGCGACCGAAACCGCCGACACGGCATGGGCCGCCGCGATGCGCACGAACCTCGACACCGCGTTCGTCAGCGCGCGCGCGTGCCTGCCGCAATTGATCGCGTGCCGCGGCGCGATCGTGCTGGTCGCCTCGATCGCATCGCTCGCGGCAGGCCCGGATGTGTGCGGCTACACCACGGCCAAGCATGCCCTGCTCGGCCTGACGCGCTCGCTGGCGCGCGACTACGGCCCGCATGGCGTGCGCGTGAATGCCGTCTGCCCCGGCTGGGTGCGAACGCCGATGGCCGACGAGGAAATGCAGCCCCTCATCGCACGCTACGGCGATACGCTCGACGAAGCCTATGCGCGCGTCTGCGCCGATGTGCCGTTGCGGCGCGCCGCGAGCGCCGACGAAATTGCCGCCGTGTGTGCGTTCCTCGCGTCGCCTGCCGCATCGATCGTGACCGGGGCCGCGATCGTCGCGGACGGCGGCTCGTCGATCGTCGACGTGCCGACGCTCGCCTTCGGCCACCTGTGAGTCGCCTCAGTGCGGCTTGCGGCCGCCTCGAAGCCACGTACCGTCACGCGAACGCAGCGGACGCTTCGGGCAGCGTCGCGCCGCCATCCACCACGATCGTCTGGCCCGTTACATAAGCGGCATGCTCCGACGCGAGGTAGAGCATCGCGCCAGCGATATCGCGCGGCTCGCCAAGACGCCCGAGCGGCACCGCGCGGGCAATGTGCCCGCACAACGCGGCGTCGCCGAGGTTCTCCATGGCAGGCGTGCGGATCATGCCGGGCTCGACGCCATTCACCGTGACCCCGAGCGGCGCCAGCTCGAGCGCCGCCGCGCGGATAAAGCCGTTGACGCCGGCCTTGGACGCCGCGTAGTGCGCGAGCCCCGGGTACGCCACGCGCGGCCCCGTCACCGACGACGTCACGAGCACCCGGCCGCCGCCCTGGCGCACGAACGCGGGCGTGGCGGCCTGCGTGAGCCAGAAAGCCGCGCACAGATTGACGGCCAGCGTGCGCTCGAGGATAGCGGGCGTGATGGCGTCGAACGGCGTGAGCGGAAAATACGCCGCATTGTGCACGAGCACGTCGAGCCGGCCGAAGTCGGCCTCGACGCGCCCGATCAGGTCTACGGCTTCCTCGCGCCTCGCAAGATCCACTTCATAGACGCGATACGTCGGCCCTTCTGGTTCGTCGCGAGCGCATTCGAGCGCGAGCCAGTCGCACGCGACATTCGCCTGAAGATCGGCGAGCGCGACGCTCGCGCCGCACCGCACGAACGCCAGGGCGATGCCGCGCCCGATGCCCTGCGCGCCGCCTGTCACGAGCACCGTCTTGCCTTCGAAATCGTGGGAGTACGACGTTGCGCCGGTCATGACGGATAGCGCGTCACGTTGAGCACCTGGGCATGCGCGCCGACCGGAAAGTTCGAGAGCGCATCGAAGCGGCTGCCCTGGTAGCCGAATATCTTGCCATCGGTCTTCATGCGTTCGAGATCGATCATCACCACGCCGAGCGTAGGCACGATCTTCTCGCGCCACACGAACAGGTAGAGCTGCGTGTCGATGCCGATCATATGACAGCGGTCCACGTCGGCGAGCCCTGCTTCGACGCCCGAGAGACATTGCCACGCGTAGAAGTTGTCGTTGAGATAAATGTGTTCGTAGCACTCGGTCGCGCTATAAGCGTAGAGATTACGCATGCCGATGAGTTCGCGCGTCGGGGCATGCAACGGCGCTTGCGATACGGACGGCGTGCCTCGCGCGCCGATGCGGCCGTGACGAAGCCGCGCCTGCACGCCCGTGAGCTCCAGACCGCGTTGTACACGCGTGAAGGCGTCGATATGGGTTTCCGCTTCACTCGGCAGCGTGCCGGTTACAGCCGTGCAAAGGTGCCGGCGTATGTCGAGCACGTAGCTGGTGGCGGCCGGGCGCAGCTTGCCTTCGTCGTCGCACAGGCGCTCGTCGGCGCCGAGATAGTCGACCAGATAAATGCCGTCGCGCACCGACGTCACGCGGCACGGATGCCGTTCGCGCGGCTGCGCCGGCATCGTCGCGCCTCTGAGCGTGCGTTCGACTTCGACGCTCTGCGCACCCGCGAAATGCAGCGTGTCAGCGCCGCCGTCGTCGAAATGCAGCGCGAAAGTGCGCCCTTCGAGATCGTTCACGGGTTGAAGAATGTGGCTCGCGGGGGCGAATCCTTCGGCAAGCGCGCCGACCTGGATGAATACGGGTTGCGACATGATGGGCTGGGCTCCTGGCTGGCTCGTCGAACGGGTGCGCCGAACCCGTTGCCCGTGGCGAAGGCGGCGCGACCCTCACTCTATGCAGATGGCCTCGTGCACGGCATCGACCAGAAGGATGACAGGCCGCGCGCCGTGGCTGCATAACGACGTCGCAACGCCGCTGCGAAGAACCAAAAAAAACCGGTTCGCAGGCGTTGCGCACCTCATGAGCGCGCAACGCACCGCGAACCGGTCGTGCTTCAGGTAGAAAGCAATTGAAACTGCGGGACTGGCCCGCGTGAAGCGCGGAACCCGACCGGCCGATCGGGTCCGCACGCTTCGTCGCTCCGACAGGGAGCGAGCAAAGAATGCTTAGAAGCGGTGACGCAGACCCACCGTTCCGGCGACCTGGTTCTGCGTGGTCGAAGGCGACAGCGTGTTGATCATTGCGACGTTCGTGCCGAGGTTGCCGAGCTGGCCCGAAGCGTGCTGGTACACGGCGCCTGCGTAGACGTCGGTGCGCTTCGAGAGCGAGTAGTCAGCCGTCAGCGAAACGGTGTGCCACTTCGGATCGCCGCCGCCGTTCGAACCCGTGGCCTTGCCGTCCGTGTACGTGTACGACGCGTTCAGCGCGAGAGCCGGCGTGAGCGCGTACGCGCCGTTCAGCTCGAAGTTGTCGAGGCGAAGGTTCGAGCCCGTCGGGATCGAGAACGTGTTGCCGCCCTGGCCGCCGGCGATCAGGTTCTGGTACTGCGTGTGCGTCCACACGAAGCCGACCGTCGCCGGACCGTAGTTGTAGTTCACGCCTGCGCCGAACGTGCGTTGGGTTTCAGCCGAGAGGTTGAAGTTGTTGCCGTTCGATGCCGAAGTCGCGCCGTTCGTGTTGCCGCTGCGCGTGTTGTTCATCTGCAGGTAGGCAGCCGCGAAGTTCAGCGGGCCGTTGCCATACGATGCGCCAACGCTCCATGCGCGGTTGTTCGCGAACTGGCCGGCGTCGTTGCTGAAGCCGTACAGGCCGCCGAACTTGAAGCCCTGGTAGTTGACGCTCTGGTACTTGACCGAGTTCTTGATCGAGAACGAGTGGTCGAGGTTGTCGTTGTCGAACGGGTGGGCGGCGAGGTTGTTGCCGTAGCCCTGGCCTGCTTCCGAGAACTGGCCGAGGTAGTCGACCATCGAGTCGTACTGGCGGCCGAGCGTCAGCGTGCCGAATTGGTTGCTTTGCAGACCGACGAACGCCTGACGGTTGAACATCGTGCCGTTCTCGGTGTACTTGCCGTTGTTGAGGTTGAAGCCGTTTTCCAACGTGAAGATCGCATGCAGGCCATTGCCGAGGTCTTCGCTGCCCTTCAGGCCGAAGTACGTGTCGCCAACGGTGCCGCTACCCTGGTTCCATGCTGCGTGGCCGCCTGCATTGTTCGCGTAGACGATACCCGCATCCAGCGCGCCGTAGAGCGTAACGCTGCTTTGTGCATGAGCCGAGGCTGCGAATGCGCCGAGGACGCCCGCGATAATCAAAGTATTCTTCATGACTTTCCTTATGACATTCAGACCGCGCTAAAGCGGCTCCGGGTATTGGAGCCACCCCCGCAATCCCGGCGGAAGTCTACGTGGCAAACAGATTAAATCGGGCCAGCAAGGGCTGTAACAGTTATTTGCGAAATCTGGAAATATCGGGTTATTATGCCTTAAGTCTTTGTACTCAATGGGAAATATTGAGTAACCCGGCGATCGGATCGAATAGGTCGTGTGGCAATGACGCGACGCCCGATCGGCGTGAAGATTCGATTATTGTGGAAATCGGTTCAATTATGGAATTGCCCGGCGATCAATCGATTCGATGCCCGCGAAACTTTTTATTGAAAATACGGTCACTCGCGCGCGCGGGAATTATTTCCTTCTTCGACATTTGTTATTGCGGCAAATGACGATTAAGGACGTTGCTCAGAACTCCGCCGCACTGAGCCATCAACGTAGAGCCGATGCGGCGCAAGCAGTGCGGCACCTGGCTCGAATGCAGCGCGACGTCGGCATAAGGAAAGGCGCCGATTGCCTGCCCGCTCGGGCGGCTCTTGCGCCATGCTGTGGCCTCGCGCATCAGTCGTTCGCGTCATCCACAAATTGCTCAGTGCGAACAGCGTATGCAATTGCTGCGTGTTCTTCATCAGGCCGCGATAGCGCACATTTAGATGCGACGGTGCGCGGCGATGAACATGGCGACGGCCGACCGGCACCAGGATTCGATTTCGTTGTCGTCCTCTGCTCTCGCCTCATCGAAGCGTGCGATAAGCAGGAGATCGGATCCTTTGAAAAGCGCGGCAAACAAGCGGGCGGACCGGAGAGCATCGGGTACGTTCAGAATCGCTTTCGCGTGCAACTGACGCAACACGGCCTCGATTTGGGCGATGACATGGGCGGGCCCGGCATCGTAATGGAGCTTGCTTAACGACTTTTGATTCGTCTTGTCGGCCAAAACCATGGCTTCGACACTGCGGACGTCCGGGCTCAACAGCGTGCGAAGCAGGGATGATCCCACCGCCATGAGCTGATCTTCGGCCGAACCGTCGACGCCTTCAGAAAGGGCCTGTGGTGCAAATTGATGGCAGCGGGCCGCCATCGCCGCGCTGAACAGCGCCTCCTTGTTTTCGAAGTGCCGATAGATGCTGAGCTTGGATATCTTCGCCCGCTGGGCGACCTTGTCCATGGTCGTCGCTTGAAAACCCAATTCCACAAAGAGTTCGCACGCGGCGTCGACTATCGTTTGGCGAAGCGCCTCGTTGGCCGGCCGGCCGCGCCGGCCCTGGTTGTTTTCGGTCACGACAATTCCAGTACTTGACAGTATTCAAATTCTTGCATTACGATACCACGAAGTATCTAAAACCTGCAAGCCAGCCTCAACCCAAGCCCTCATCCACAGCACGGAGCCGATCACCGTGAATGACGTCATCATCATCGGCGGCAGCTTTGCCGGTCTCGCCGCCGCCCTGCAGCTCGGCCGTGCCCGCCGCAAGGTCACGGTTCTCGATACCGGTCGGCCGCGCAACCGCTTTGCCGGACACTCGCATGGCCTGCTCGGCCACGATCACAAGCCGCCGCTGGACATCCTGGTCGAGGCGCGGCAGCAGCTGGCGCGCTATCCAACGATCAGGCTGGTCGATGCCCGTGCCGAGAGCGTGTCTGGCGCCATCGACGACTTCTGCGTCGTCACGGATGATAACGAAAGCCTAAGGGCGCGCCGCCTGATCCTGAGCTATGGCGTCGCCGACCAGATGCCTGATGTTCCCGGCTTTGCCGAAAGCTGGGGCACGTCCATCGTGCCCTGCCCCTATTGCGACGGCTTCGAAGTCGCCGGCCAGCATTGGGGCCTCGTTTGGTCGGGCCCGCAGTCGCATCCGTCTGTCAGGCTGTTCCGCGATTGGACGGACAAGTTGACTGTCTTCGCCGATGGTCATGACATTGCGCCCGATATCCAGGCCGATCTGGCGCGCCGCAACACCCCTGTCGTCGATGGCCGGATCGTCGAGATCGCCCACCACAAGGGCCATCTCACCACCGTCAATCTCGATACCCGCCGCAATGTCGCGGTCGACGTCCTGTTCGCCCAGCCGCGCAACAAGCCGTCCGCAAGCCTGCATGAATCGCTGGGCCTCGCCACGGTGGATACGCCCACCGGCATCGTCCTCAAGGTCGACGAGCGCCGCCAAACCAGCATGCCCGGCATCTACGCCGCCGGCGACCTCGCCACGCCCCTCTTGCCCTCGGTCACCCAGGCATCATCGCAGGGCGCGATGGCGGGTATCTTCGCCCAGCAGTCGATGGTGGTTTGAGAGCACAGATTCCATCCCTGGGGAGATCGATCAGAAGACCCGGGACGCGATCCTGGAAGACATTCGAACGGCCTCGGGCAGCTTCGAATTCTCCGGGCGAGCATGGATCGACTCGGCGGCGCGGCTCGTCACGGCACCGGTAATGCAGCGCCAAATCATGAGCCACCGCTCGAACGGACAGCGAAGGTGTGAAACGGGCGGCGCCCGCCCGGCGCGGTGACGCCATCACGTGTCGTCAACGAGCCCGACCTGGCGTAGGCCCTTCTGGATGCGGCGGCCGAACAGGTTCGCGAGACCGTCGCCGATCGAAAGGATAGGCGGGTGTTCCGATTGAGAATGGGGCGGAGCCCCATTCGTTGACCAAAGAGTTGAGGAAGAGAACGATGCCGAAAGAACCAATGAGCAGCTTCGCCGGAAAATGGGCTGTTATCACCGGGGCGTCGAGTGGCCTCGGCCTTGAATTCGCAGATCTACTGGCTGCGCAGAAAGTCAATCTCGTATTGGCGGCCCGACGGCAGGAGTCGATGGAAAAGCTTGCCTCCGATCTCCGCCGCAAATACGGGGTGGATGTGCTGGTCGAGGCGATCGATCTTGCCTCGCCGGGCGCGGCCAGCCGCTTGAAATGCAGTCTCGACGCGAGGTCGGTGACCGTCGACATCTTGTTGAACAATGCCGGATACGGCTTGCACGGCGACTTATTGGAAACGCCGATCGAGCGCACCGCGAACATGATCCAGCTCAACATCACGACGCTCACGGAGCTGACCTATCTCTTCGGCCGCGATATGGCCAGGCGGCGATCTGGACATATACTTCTCGTCGCCAGCCTCATGGCCTTCCAGGCCGTTCCCAGCTACGCGGCCTATGCGGCGACCAAGGCATACGTACTCGCCCTTGGCGAGGCCCTGCACGACGAACTGCGCCCGCATGGTGTGGTTGCTACCACTCTCTGCCCGGGGCACACCGCGACGGGCTTCGATGAGGCTGCCGGCGCAACCCCATCGGCCTTGCTGCGCCTCCTCACCATGAAGCCTCGTCCGGTCGCCGCGAGCGGTATTCGGGCGTTGTTGCGAGGAAAGGCTATGGTGGTCGCGGGCCTGTCGAACAAGATGGCAGCCTTTTCGAATCGTCTGACGCCGCGATCAATGCAAAGGGCCACGTTGAAAAGAATAGTGGACGCTTAACGCCTGGCGCGCTGGCCTCTGGCGTTCCTCGAACAAGCGGGGCTCTGACTGCGATGCGCACCTCGGCATCGGTTCGGCTCCCCTTGTCTCGAACAAAGGGTAGCTAGTTCAGAACGAATCAGAGCAAGGAGATGACATGGCAGAGCAAAACGCCTATCAGGTGGCCGACTGGAATGGTCAAAGCGGGGAGCGCTGGGTCGCCAACCAGGCCCGGCTCGACGCCATGGTGGCGGTGTTCGGCCAGGCCGCGATAGAAGCCGCCGGGCCCATGACGGGCGAGCGCGTGCTGGACGTCGGCTGCGGCGCGGGCGCGTCGAGTCTGGCTCTGGCCGCCCGCGTCGGCGCGGGGGGCCAGGTGCTGGGCGTGGACATATCCGAAGCGCTGATCGGCCGGGCGCGCGCGCTTGCGCCACAGGATGCGCCGGTCCAGTTCCAGGTGGCCGACGCCAGCAGCGCAGAGCTGCCCGAGGGCGCGTTCGACATCCTCTTCTCGCGTTTCGGGGTGATGTTCTTCGACGATCCGACAGCGGCGTTCGCCCATATGCGACGCGCGCTGCGGCCAGGCGGGCGGGTCGCTTTCGTCTGCTGGCGCGGCGCGGCCGAGAACGATTGGGTGCGCCTGCCGATGGGCGCGATCAAGGGCATCCTCCCGCCGAGCGCGCCGCCCGATCCCGAAGCGCCCGGCCCATTTTCGTTCGGCGACCGGGGGCGCGTGGCACGCATGCTGACGGCGGCCGGCCTCACCGACATCGCTATCGCGCCCTTCGATGCTTCCGTCCCGTTCGGTGCGGGCGGGACGCGGGACGCTGCGATCGACGACGCGGTGAAGATGACGCTCGAGGTCGGCCCACTGTCGCGTGCGCTCGCAGATCAGCCCGACGACATTCGCGCCCGCGCCTCGGCCGCGGTTCGTGCCGCCTTCGCGGGCCTCCCCGGCGAGCGGTCGGTGATGATCGACGGCGCGGCATGGATCGTCATGGCACGCAATCCGGCAACCTGACAGCGTACCTGGGCATTTACTGCCAGGACCAAAGCCCACGGATTGATCCGGCTGTTTCGGGCGGCGACAGTTCCCATTCCCCGGCACGTGAAGATACGTGGCCAGGCAACTCCATTTGACCCTGCGTGGACGTCTTGCTTTGCCCGTCGTCGAGCCGCGACTGATGATTGATTGCGATTGATTGCCCGGTACCACCATCCTTAACAAACCCATAGCTAATGGGCTCTGAAGCGCCGCTCGCCATCACCCCTCGCGCGAACACGCGCGCGGGCGCAATCGCCCGCATCCGTTAAAATCCCCAACGCGCGCATTCACCGCGCCCGCATCACCCGCATCGACGCCACTTCTACCGAACGGCCGCGTCGCCCTCACCCCGTCCGGCGCGAGACCCCGTCATGACAAACAAAGCCACTGCAACGCCCGCCACGCCCTTCAGCGAACTGCCGCTCGCACCCGCCATGCTCGAGAACCTCACCCGGCTCGGCTACGTCGACATGACGCCGATCCAGGCGGCGAGCCTGCCCATCGCTTTCGCGGGCCACGACCTCATCGCCCAGGCGAAAACCGGCAGCGGCAAGACCGCTGCCTTCTCGCTCGCTTTGCTCTCGCGTCTCGACGCGCGCCGCCAGGACGTGCAAGCCATGATCCTCTGCCCCACGCGAGAGCTGGCCGACCAGGTCGCGCAGGAAATCCGCCGCCTCGCGCGCGCCGAGGAGAACATCAAGGTGCTCACGCTGTGCGGCGGCACGCCCATGCGCCCGCAGGCCGCGAGCCTCGAACATGGCGCCCACATCGTCGTGGGCACGCCGGGCCGCATCATGGATCATCTGGAGCGCGGCAATCTCGCGCTCGGCGCGCTCAACACGCTCGTGCTCGACGAAGCCGACCGCATGCTCGACATGGGCTTCTTCGACGACATCGCCACCGTGGCGCGCCAGTGCCCCAAGGAGCGCCAAACCCTGCTCTTTTCGGCGACCTACCCCGAGGGCATCGCGAAGCTGAGCCAGCAGTTCCTTCGCAATCCGAAGGAAGTGAAGCTCGAAGAGCACCACGACGACAGCAAGATCCGCCAGCGCTTCTACGAAGTGACGGAGGACGAGCGCCTGCACGCCGTGGGCATGCTGCTCAATCACTATCGCCCCGTGAGCACGCTCGCGTTCTGCAACACGAAGCAGCAATGCCGCGATCTGCTCGACGTGCTGCGCGCGCAGGGCTTCCACGCGCTCGCGCTGCACGGCGAGCTCGACCAGCGCGAGCGCGACCAGGTGCTGATCCAGTTCGCGAACCGCAGCTGCTCGGTGCTCGTCGCCACCGACGTGGCCGCGCGCGGCCTCGACATCGCGCAGCTCGAAGCCGTGATCAACGTGGACGTCACGCCCGACCCGGAAGTGTACGTGCACCGCATCGGCCGCACGGGCCGCGCCGATCAGGACGGCTGGGCGCTCAGCCTCGCGAGCATGGACGAGATGGGCCGCGTGGGCGGCATCGAGCAGGCGCTCAAGCGCGAAGTCGAATGGCGTCCCCTCGCGGAACTCAACGCCGCCAGCAACGAGCCGCTGCTGCCGCCCATGGAGACGCTACAGATCCTCGGCGGCAAGAAGGACAAGATCCGCCCCGGCGACGTGCTGGGCGCGCTCACCGGCGAAGCGGGCTTCAGCGGCACGCAGATCGGCAAGATCAACGTGACCGACTTCTCGACCTACGTGGCCGTGGAGCGCAGCATCGCGCGCGACGCGCTGCGCAAGCTCAACGCGGGCAAGGTCAAGGGCAAGAAGGTCCGGGCCCGCATGATGGACGAATGAGCCGACGAAACCGCAGCGAAGCGCGCACGGCAATTGCTCAGTCTCGATGCGTGGCGCCGCCGCTCAACCGTATCAGGAATGCCATGAAACAACCGATCAGAATCGACTTCGTCTCCGACATCGCATGCCCGTGGTGTGCAATCGGCCTCTCGTCGCTCAATCTCGCGCTCGAACGTCTGAGCGAACGCGTCGACGCGCAGATCGTCGTGCATCCCTTCGAGCTCAACCCGCAGATGGGTCCGGGCGGTGAGTCCGTGCTCGACTATCTCGGCAAGAAGTACGGCCGTACGCCCGAACAGATCGAGCAGACGCACGCCATGATCCGCGAGCGCGGCGCGAGCGTCGGCTTTGAGTTCGGCCCGCGCGAGCGGATCTACAACACCTTCGACGCGCATCGCCTGCTGCACTGGGCCGGCATCGAGGGCAAGCAGGTGCCGCTCAAGCTCGCGCTGCTGCGCGCGTATCACGGCGAGGGCAAGGACACGAGCGATCACACGGTGCTCGTCGCGGCGGCGCAGTCCGTGGGGCTCGACGCGCAACAAGCGCGCGAGGTGCTGGAGAGCGGCCGGTACGCCGACGAGGTGCGCGCCGAAGAGCACGAGTACCAGGCCGCGGGCATCCAGTCGGTGCCCGGGATCATCTTCGACGAGCAGTATCTGATCAGCGGCGGCCAGCCCGTCGAAACGTTCGAGCGGGCGATCCTGCAGATCCTGGCCGGGGAAGCCAGGGCCTGAAACCGCTGAAGCCCCGCGCGGCGGGGCCTCGCGACCGCGAGAACGCCTCCTGCGCTCGCGGCTCTCGCGCCCGTTACACCGCCGATCCCGGCCGCGCCCTCCCGGGCGTGTAAACTAGCGGGTTTTTGCCCAGGTGACCCAGGTGAAAAAGTGCTAGCCCCGCAACGCCTCGCGTTGAGCGGCCCGACGCTCGTTCGCTTACTCGCCCGCTTCGGCGACGCCGAGGTGACCGAATCCCGTCAATCGATCTCGGACCATCTGAGCCAGTGGCTCGGCTGGACGGACGCGATCGCGCTTTCGACGGCGCTCAGCGCTCAGGCGCCGGGCGGCGAGCCAGCGGCGCGCGTGGGCGCCAGCGCCGAGCAGAGCCAGAGCGAGCGCGTGCGCGCGGCGCTGAGAAAGGCCATTGTGGGCGAAGGTGCGTCCGCGCGCCGCGACGGACGGCGCACACCGGCCGCCAGCGCCCAGGCCCAAGCCGATGTGGAACCCGATTTCGCGGATTTCCGCCAGCGCTACCTCGCCCTGCAGCAGGCCATGGAGACGGACATCGGCACGCTGCGCGTCCGTCTGCGTGCCGCGCTGGCCGCGCGCGCGCCCGCGCTCGCACGCCTCGCCACGGTGGATGCCGTGATGGAGCAGGCGCTCGGCGCCCGCGAGCGCAGCCTGCTCGCCGGGGTGCCGGCGCTGCTGGGCACGCATTTCGAGCGTCTGCGCGCGGCGGCAGCCGCGGCGCAGGTCGAATCCTCAGGAGAAAGCGCGGCGCCCCACGCCTGGCTCGCAGACTTTCGCAAGGATATGCAGAGCGTGTTGCTCGCCGAACTTGAGATCCGGTTTCAACCGGTGGAGGGGCTCCTTGCCGCCCTTCGCACCCGCTAACCCAAACGCTATGTCCCGCGCTATGTCCCGTTTTCGCATTGAACCCGTTGTCTTCGTCGTGGGCCTCGCCGCCGTTTGCTGGATCGGCGCGGGCTATCTCGTCTCGAATCCGCTAGCGAGCGCCGTCACGCTGCTGATCGGCGCGTGCTATGTCACGGGCGCGTGGGAGCTTTATCGGTTTCACCAGGCCACGGCTACGCTGGCGAAGGCCATCGCGCAACTGAGCGCGCCGCCCGCGCGCCTCGCCGGCTGGCTCGACACCCTGAGCCCCGGCCTGCGCAACCCGGTGCGCGCACGCATCGAAGGCGAGCGCGCGGCCCTGCCTGGCCCCGCGCTCGCGCCGTACCTCACGGGCCTGCTCGTGCTGCTCGGCATGCTCGGCACGCTGCTCGGCATGGTCGTCACGCTCAAGGGCACGGGCGCGGCGCTGGAGAGCGCCGCGGACCTCGATGCGATCCGCGCCTCGCTCGCCGCGCCCGTGAACGGCCTCGGCTTCGCGTTCGGCACCTCGATCGCGGGTGTGGCCACGTCCGCCATGCTCGGCCTGCTTTCGGCGCTCTGCCGCCGCGAGCGCATCGAAGCCGCGCAACAGCTCGACGTGAAGATCGCCACGACGCTGCGCGCCTTTTCGCCCGCCCACCAGCGCGACGCCTCTTTCAAGCTGCTGCAACGCCAGGCCGACGCCATGCCCGCGCTGGTCGACAAGCTGCAGGCGCTGATGACGCTGATCGAGCGCCAGAGCGCCGCGCAGCACGAGCAGCAGATCGCGAGCCAGCAGGCCTTCGCCGCCAACGCGGAGGCCGCATGGAGCCGTCTCGCGGCCTCCGTGGGCCAGTCGCTCAAGTCGAGCGCCGCCGAAAGCGCGCGCGCCGCGGGGGCGGCGCTCCAGCCGGTCGTGGAAGCGACCATGGCGGGCCTCGCGCGCGAATCGGCGTCGATGCAGGGCGCGCTCACGCAGGCCGTGCAGCGGCAAGTCGAAGGGCTCGTAAGCGGCTTCGAGGCCTCGACCGCGAACGTCGCCGAAATCTGGAACCGCGCGCTCGCCCAGCATCGCGAGACGAACGAGGCGTTCGCCGCCGGCCTGGGCGGCGCGCTCGAGCGCTTCAACGCCAGCTTCGAGCAACGGGCGGCGGGACTGCTCGAAAACGTGTCGACGCGCATCGAAAGCGCCTCGGGAACGATGTCGCAAGCGTGGCAAGCGGCGCTCGAACAACAGCAACGCGCGGGCGAAACGCTCGCTGCCGGCAACGAACAGGCGCTCGCCAGGGCCGCAGCCGCGTTCGAACAACACTCGGCTTCGCTGCTGCGCGCGGTGGACGAGTCGCATGCCGAGCTGCAAACGAAGCTCGGTGAGCGCGACGAAGCGCGGCTCGCAAGCTGGGCCGAAGCGCTCGCGACGATGGCCGCCGCACTGCGCAAGGAGTGGGAAGCGACAAGTGCGGCCACCGCGCAACGTCAGCAGGACATCTGCGCGACGCTTGCACAAACCGCGAACGAGATCGCTGCGCAATCCCAGCAGCAATCGAGCAAGACGATCGCCGAAATCGATCGTCTGGTAGAAGCGGCCGCCGAAGCACCGAAGGCCGCCGCGAACCTGCATGCGGAAATTTCCGCGCGCGACGAGCAACGCCTCGAAGCCTGGACCGCCTCGCTTGCGACGATGTCCGTC
>NZ_BBJJ01000015.1 GCF_000739815.1 Paraburkholderia mimosarum LMG 23256 = NBRC 106338 | reverse complement strand
AACTACGGCGACGTGCCGGACGTCGCTGGCGTATCGCTCACCATGCCGGTGCGCCGCCAGAGTTACGCGAGCGGCGACCTGATGGGCGTCTTCGCGATGAACCGGCCTGAGGGCTACCTGCGCTTCGTGATAGAGGAACGGCTCGCGCGCTACGGCGCGCCGAGTGACATGTTCCTGCTCTTTCTCGCCGGCCGGAACCAGATCGGGCGGCTCACCTATTCGGTGCCGGGCGAGCGCGTGCCGGAGAGGGAAGGCGAGCGCCTGGAAGAACTGCTCTCTTCGCCCTCGGGCCGGTTGTTCGAGCGCCTGATCGACCGCTATGCGCTGGGCTCCGGCATTTCCGGCGTCCAGCCGAAAGCGGTTGTTCCCCTCGCCGGTCAACCCGCCGCGCGGCCCGCGGAGCACACGGCGCTGCCGCTTCGCACGGTGATCGTGAAAGCGGAAGGCGATGATTTCCCCGGGCTCGCGCGCAACGAGTTCTTTTGCATGTCGGTGGCGAAGGAGGCGGCGCTCGAAGTTCCCGACTTCTGGCTTTCCGACGACGGCAAGCTCTTCGTCATGTCGCGCTTCGACCGCGAGGCGAACGGCACGCCCCTCGGATTCGAGGACATGAGCGTGCTCACCGGCAAGGCGAAGTACGAGGGGAGCTACGAAATGATCGCCAAGGCCGTCGACATCTACACGCGCTCGGACCCGGTGCAGAAGCGGCGCCTTTTCGAGCGCATCGCCCTCTCTTGCCTGCTGCGCGACGGCGATGCCCACATGAAAAACCTGGGAATCCTCTATGCCGATCCAACCGGGCCGCGCAGGCTCGCTCCGGTGTTCGATGTAGTCTGCACGGACATCTATCCCGAGCTGGACGGGCGCATGGCGCTCAGCCTCAACCGCAGCAAGACCTTCCCGTTGACCGCCGAACTCCTTGCTTTCGCGCGGCGCCTCGAACTCGGCACAGCCGAAAGCGAGGCCATCATGGCGCGCCTCCGGGACGCATACCGCAGCGTTGCGGCGCGGCTCGCCGGTGACCGGCGCTTTGGCGAAGACGACCTCCTTTCGAAGATCCGGCGCGCCGTCGAACGCCCGGGCGTCAAGCCCGTCTCGCGCCCCAAACTCATCCGCTAACGGAGGACGCACACGCTGCGAACGGCATACGCACGGATCGCATCAGTCCTTGCCCGCTCCCTGCAATGCGAACGCCATGCGTTTAGCCGCGGCATCATAGCGGCAAACGACTTTCGCGCCCTCCTTCACGTCGCCCTTGAGCATCGCCTTCGCCAGTTCGTTTTCCACCGCCTGCTGGATCTGCCGCTTCAGTTCACGCGCACCGTATTCCGGTCGATACCCCTCTGCGGAGAGATGCTCAGTCACGCTTTCGTCGAACGTCAATTCGATATCCTGACTGCGCGCCATGCGCCGGACCTGCTCGAGCTGCAGCCGCACGATCGCGCGCAGCTCGTCGTTGCTGAGCGGCTGGAACACGATGATTTCGTCGATGCGATTCAGGAACTCGGGCCGGAAATGCTGACGCAGTTCTCCCATCACCGCGCCTTGCATCGATCCTTCGGCGCTCGAAAGGAAGCCCGGCCCCGAGCGCTTCTGGCCCGAGACCACGTCGGAAGCGAGATTGCTCGTCGCGATCACGACCGTGTTGCTGAAGTCCACCACGCGTCCCTTGCCGTCGGTGAGGCGGCCGTCGTCGAACACCTGCAGCAGTACGTTGTAGACATCGGAGTGAGCCTTTTCGATTTCGTCGAGCAGGATCACGCAATAAGGGCGGCGGCGCACCTTCTCGGTCAACTGTCCGCCTTCGTCGTAGCCGACATAACCCGGCGGCGACCCGATCAGCCGCGACACCGCATGGCGCTCCATATACTCGCTCATGTCAATGCGCACGATGGCGTCCTCGTCGCCGAACACCACTTCGGCCAGCGCCTTCGCCAGCTCGGTCTTGCCGACCCCGGTCGGCCCGAGAAACAGGAACACGGCCGTGGGCCGCCGACCGCGCCGCAGCCCGGCGCGCGAGCGCCGCACCGCGTCGCTCACCGCGACGATCGCCTGCTCCTGGCCGATCACACGCTCGTGCAGGCGCTTTTCCATTTCCAGCAGACGCGTGCGCTCCTCGGCCGTGAGCTGCGTGACCGGCACACCGGTGAGCTTCGAGACGATCTCCGCCACGTCCTCGGTCGTCACATCCGAGGTCACGGTGCCGAGTTCCCCTTTCCAGTCATTGGTGGCCTGTGCGAGCGCCTTTTCCTTCCCGGCGATCGGCTCGTCCAGCGCGTGGGCGCGCTCGAAGTTCTTGCGCGTCGCCGCGTAGTCCTGCTCGCGGCGAAGCTGCGCCAGTTCCGCTTCGAGTTCGAGGATCGCCGCGGGCCGCGAGGTAGCCGACAGATGCACGCGCGCGGCCGCCTGGTCGATCAGGTCGATCGCCTTGTCCGGCAGGAAGCGCCCCATTACATAGCGGTCCGACAGCTCGGCCGCCGAGACGAGCGCGTCGTCGCGGATGGTGACATGGTGATGCACCTCGAGCTTGTCGCGCAGGCCGCGCAGGATGTTGATCGTCTGATCCACGCTGGGCTCGGACACGAACACGGGCTGAAAGCGCCGTTCGAGCGCCGCGTCCTTCTCGATGTACTTCTGGTACTCCGCGAGCGTCGTCGCGCCGATCAGGTTCAGTTCGCCGCGCGCCATGGCTGGCTTGAAGACGTTGGCGATATCGAGGCCGCCTTCGCCGCCGCCCTGACCCGCACCGACGATCATGTGCACCTCGTCGATGAAGAGCACGAGGCTCTCGCGCTGCGCCGCGATTTCCTCCATCACGCCCTTCACGCGCTCTTCGAATTCGCCGCGATACTTCGCGCCCGCGATGAGCCCGTTGACGTTCAGCTCGACGAGCCGCCGGCCGCGCAGCGATTCGGGCACGTCGCCGTTGAGCATGCGCTGCGCGAGGCCCTCGGCAATGGCCGTCTTGCCCACGCCCGGCTCGCCGATCAGCACCGGGTTGTTCTTGCGCCGGCGCGCGAGCACTTCCACCACGGTCTCGATCTCGCTCGAGCGGCCGATCACGGGGTCGAGCTTG
The DNA here is from genome assembly GCF_000739815.1 of Paraburkholderia mimosarum LMG 23256 = NBRC 106338. Taxonomy (GTDB): domain Bacteria; phylum Pseudomonadota; class Gammaproteobacteria; order Burkholderiales; family Burkholderiaceae; genus Paraburkholderia; species Paraburkholderia mimosarum. The sequence continues at coordinate 90,855 of NZ_BBJJ01000015.1, read as the reverse complement.
CCCTCGCTCGCAAGCGCGCTGAGGTCGCGGCTGTACTGGTCGAGTTGCGGCGTCGCGCTCGGACCTTTCGCAGCGGGTCGCTCGCGTTTGTCGCCCTGGGCTTCCACGAGCCGCTGCAGCACGTTCTGGGGCGTGACGCCGTAGCGCGACAGCAGATAGCCCGCGAAGCTTTCCGGCACCTGTGTGAGCCCGAAGAGCAGATGCTCGGGCGCCACGTAGCTGTGGCCCAGTTCGCGCGAGACGAGAAAGGCGCGGTCGAGTGCGCCCTTCAGGCGCGGCGAGACGCCGATGCGGCCGTCTTCGGGCGCGCTTACGCCTTCGCGCTTTTGCGCATTGGCGTCGATGAATGCGCGCACGTCGTCGGGCTGGATGCCGAGGCGCTTGAGAATCGCCGCGCCCGCGTCGTTACCCGCGAGTTCGTAGAGCAGGTGCTCCGTGTCGACCTCGCGGCGCCCGAACTGCACGGCCCGCTCGGCAGCCCGCTGCAGCAATTCGCGCGCCACGTCGCTCAAATAGCGCTCGACGCTGGCGCCGTCGCCGGCTTCCACGGCCTGGGGCGCAAGCTCGGGCGACGCTCCACCCGCGCCGTCCGTCTGCTGTGAACCGCGGAACAGCGCCTCCAGTGGACTCAAGGTACGTTGATGCCGCGTGAGTTGCGCGTAGTGATAGTCGCAAACGTCGAGAAAACGCCGCCTGCCGTCCTGCAACACGGCGACCCGCACCGTCGCGGGGCGCACGCCGCAGATATCGCAGTTGAACTGAGCCATTTCGTCTCCTGGAAACGGTGCGCGACGCGCGGACGTGCGCGGACCGAGGACCAGGGCCGCACGAAGGGTGCCCGCAGGAGCGCCGCCTGAATGCTCTAACGAATGCCGCACTGAAGTTCAGACGTCATCGTAACGTCGAATCGAACGGCGCGTCGTCAAGGAGACGAACGGCTTGCGGGTCGCGCTATCTTGTTCGATCAGGCGTCTTGATGGCTGCCGCCTCGCCGGCGCCGCGTGCGCCAGCGGCCGTATCGCCTATCCACGCGGTCAGCAAAGTGGACGAAACGGCGAGAATCACCGGTCCGATGAAGAGCCCGACGATGCCGAACGCGAACAACCCGCCGAGCACGCCGGCGAGAATCAGCAGCATCGACAGGTTGACGCCGCGCCGGATCAGAACGGGACGCACGAGGTTGTCGAGCATCGCGACCATCACGGCCCACACCGCGAGCAGGATGGCCGCGAGATGTGCATCGTGCATGAACAGCCAGATCACGCCGCCGAGCAGCGGCAGCGTCGGGCCGATCTGCGCGAGACAGAGCATGAGCATCAAGGCGGTGAGCACGGCCGCTCCCGGCACTCCCGCCACCCACAGGCCGATGCCCCCGAGCGCCGACTGCAGGATCGCCGTCACGACGATGCCAAGGGCCACCGCGCGAATCGAAGCGCCCGCGAGCTTGACGGCCTGCTCGCCATAAGCCGGTGCGACGCGAATGGCGAACCGCGTGACATACGCCGCGGCACTCTCGCCCTTGCTATACAGAATGCCCGTGATGATGATGGTGATGAACATGTGCACGACGAACACGCCGACCGAGGCGGCATGCGCAATCAGCCAGTGCGCCGCAATCGAGGCGTAGGGTTCGAGCTGCGCGAGCAGACCGCTCGGACCGGCGTCGGAGAACTCCTGCCATTTGTCGACGATACGCGTGCCGACCACGGGAATGTCGTGGACCCAGGCCGGCGGCGACGTCAGCGCGTATTCAGGCAGCTTGCGGATCAGGTCCATGATCTCGCCGCCGTGCAAGGCCAGCGTCGAGATGGCTTCGTAGAGCGGCAGGACGATCACGACGAGCAGGATCAACAGCATCACGAGCGTGGCGAGCCAGCGGCGGTTGCCGCAACGCCGCTCGATGGCCGTCATCGCGGGCCAGGTCGCGACGACGATGGTCGTGGCCCAGATGAGCCCCGGCAGAAACGGGCGCATGACATAGATGCTGCCGATCGTCAGCGCGCAGAGTATGGCGACGATGAACAGGATGCGGGCAAGGTCCGGCATGGCTTGCGGCTTCACGTACTTCTCCTCACAGCAGGGCGCGCCTCATGGCGCCGACGCGCTAGTCTATCCCGGATATGGCGCCCGAACGCACTCTGGAATAATGGCGTTGTCCCCGACCTTGCAACGAAAAAGAGCCAGTCATGTCAGCCACCGAAACGAAACTGCCCTGCGTGCTCCTCACTAATGATGACGGTATCGAGGCACCCGGCCTCGCCGTGCTCGAAGCCGTAGCCGCCGAACTCGCCGATGAAGTCTGGGTCGTCGCACCGGAACACGACCAGAGCGGCACCTCGCACTCGATCAGCCTGCATTCGCCGCTGCGCGTGAGCCGGCGCGGCGATCGACGCTTCGGCGTGGTCGGCACGCCGGGGGATTGCGTGGTGATGGCGGTGCGTCAGCTCATGGGCGATGTGCGCCCTTCGCTCGTGCTCTCGGGGATCAACCGCGGCGGCAACCTCGGCGTGGAGACGATGTTCTCGGGCACGGTGGGCGCGGCCATGACGGGGCTCCTGCTCGGCCTGCCATCCATCGCGTTGAGCCAGACCTTTCGCGACCGCGAGCGCGTGCGCTGGGACACCGCCCGCGCGCTCGCGCCCGATGTGATACGCCGCCTCGCTGCCGTCGCGCACGATGCGCCCGTCTGCCTCAATGTGAACTTTCCCGATATCGACGCGAGCGCCGCCGGGCCGCTCACGGTCACGCGCCAGGGCGTCGGGCTCGTGCAGGGCATCGACGTCGTGCCGCAAATCGACCCGCGCGGCATGGATTACTACTGGCTGCGCTTCAATCGCGGTCCGCGCGAAAACGGGCCCGACACCGAAACGGCCATGGTGAACGCCGGGCGCGTTTCGGTTACGCCACTGCAATTCGAACGCACCGACGAAAAGACTTTTGCGACGTTGCAGGCGGCGCTCGGCGGGACCGCCTGATCATTGCCCTGGCGTCATTCGCGCGTGGGGGCCGCCATCGACTTTTCGATCGCCATGCGAATATCGTCAGGAATGCCGATCGACTTGTGAGTGTCGAGCGAGGTCGTCACGATCGTCTGGCGCGCCGCCATGCGCAGCACGCCGTCCACGCCCGTGCAGGCCCACGCGAGCGTGAGCGAGGCCCCGCCGAGCCGTACGACGTCGAGCGAGAGCCAGACCTCGTCGCCCATCTTGCTGACCGCCTTGAAATCCACTTCGAGCCGCACGGTCGGCATGCCCACGCGGCGTGCGCCGATCACACCGTGATAGCCCTCTTGCGGCAGCATCTCGTCGAACCACGATTCGACGAGATCGTTGAACAGCACGAAGTACTGCGGGTAGAACACGATGCCTGCGGGATCGCATTCCGAGAAGTGAATCTTGTGCTTGCGGCGGTACGTGGGCGTCGCCATGCGAGGGTCTCCCTTCATTGCTGATCTCGCTCGCTTCAGATGACGAGCCGCGACACCTTCACGCCTTCCAGCGACACCCCGGCCATCAGGCCCGCGTTGGTCAGCACGAATGCTTCCACGGGGCTCGTGGCGGTCGAGGTATCGACTTTCCCGTTCGCGCCCACGGTGACGAGCGCAACGGTGGCGTCCGCGCCCGCCGACCACCCCTGGCTGTTCGTGAACGCATCGAGCGCGACCGGATTCATGAACGCGAAGATGATCGCCTTGGACTGCGCGCCGATCTGCAGGCCAAACGAGGCCGCCACCGTGCTGTAGTAGCCCGTGGTGCGGCCGCCCACGCGCAGCGCGCCGGTGCCGTACTGCCCGCCGATCCAGAAGCCCGCCGCCAATACCTGCGGAAAGACGAGCACGCCGCTCGACTTCGAGATCAGTTCCTGCGACCCGCTCACGGTGTCGTAGAGGCGCGCGAGCGTGGCGTCGACGCCCGCGTCGATCGAGTTGCGCTTCGCCGCGTTTTGCGAGGCGCTGTTCTGCGAGCCGAGCGGGGTCGTCGTGCAGCCGGCAAGCGCGAGACCGCCGGCGGCAAGGGCGGCACTGGAACTGAGGAGGAATTGACGTCGGCGCATTAGGGGATTCCTGTGCAAATGTGGCATCGATTGCCTGCGTCGGCCCGATGGTGCTCGACCGGACGGGCCGCGCGCGAGGCGCTACAGGATAGCGGGCATGGCCTGCTGCGCCGGCCACGGCCGCTCATCCTTGGGGGTATAGGACCAGGCATCGTACATCGAGTTCGGCCGGCGATGCGGGAATAAGCGTTGCATGGTCGCGCCCGCAGCCATGCCGCGCCTGCCCATGGAGGCGCGGCTCGCTCGCGCCGAAGCCGCGCTGCCTTCCGGCGCGCGAGCGCTACCGCCGCGGCTGCGCGCCTGAAAACCGTCTCATGCCGCCCGGCATCGTGCTTGCGCTCATTGGCACGAAGATGGTGGCGGTCCGGTTCTTCGACCGTCTGCCGTTCGGCCGCGCGTAGAGGCGACCGCGGTAACCAGCGGACACAATTGCGTCTGAACCTGTCTGCGCCAAACAGTTTCAAACGTATATCTCCGGAGATCATCGTGTTGCGGCTAATTTCAGCATTGGGGACGGCCGCAGTTCTCGCAGGCTGCGCCGCTCCCTACCCGGGCTATCCCGGCTATTACGACTATGGGTACGGCTACCCCTACTATTCCGGCTATCCATACGATTCCGGCTATCCGTACGCCTACGGTTACGACCCCTACCCCGGATATGTCGGCGGGGGGTATGGCGGTATCGCCATCTGGGGGGGTGGCGGCGGCTATCACCACGGCTGGCATGGCGACGGCCATGGCGGCTGGCACGGGGGCCACGGCGGCTGGCACGGCGGCGGCGGCAGCACGTGGCAAGGCGGCGGTGGCGGCATGGGCCACGGCGGCGGCGGACACGGCCACTAGCGCGCCGTGCCGTGAGTCCCGCGCTGCGTAGTCCCGAGCGACCCGCAAGGCCGGCGGCGTCTTGCTTACAAGCGCCCGTTCACCGGAATAAGCGCTCCCGTAATCGCCTGGGCGTCCGCGCCCAGCAGGAAAGCGATCACAGCGGCGATCTCGCGCGGTTGCACCCAGCGCGTGAAATCGGCGTCCGGCATGTCGGCGCGGTTTTGCGGCGTGTCGATGATGCCCGGCAGAATCGCATTCACGGTGATGCCCTTGTCCTTCACTTCCTCAGCGAGCGCTTCCGTCAAGCGCGCCACGCCCGACTTCGAAGCCGAATAGGCCCCCGTGCCGAGCGTCGCCTTCAGACCCGCGCCCGCGCCGATGTTGACGATGCGGCCCGCACCGCGCTTCACCAGATAAGGCAGCGCGGCCTTCGAGGCATTGAGCGCCGTCTTCACGTTCAAATCGAACATCAGGTCCCAGGTGCGCGCGTCGCCTTCGCCGATGGTCTCCCAGCGAAACGCGCCAGCCACGTTGACGAGCGCATCGAGGCCGCCGAGGCGCTCGTCCAGCGTGGCGCAGGCGGCCTGCGCGGCCTGCGCATCGACAAGATCGACGCCAGCGAGGCAAAGCGCGCCAGCGAGCGAGGCAGGCAGCGACGCCGCATCGGGCGCGGCGCCTCGGCCGATGAGCGCCACGCGGGCGCCGCGTTCGGCCAGCAGTTGCGCCGTTGCCATGCCGAGAATGCCGAAGCCGCCCGTCACCGCGACCATCCTGCCATTCAAACCGGTTTCCATGATGTTCCTTCAGTGACGTTCCTTCAGTGACGTTCTTTCAGCGCCGTTCTTTCGATGAGTCTCGCGTGATCCAGACGAGCGCCGCTGTGGCCACGTTACGCGAGGCGCGCTCTTCGATCAACCTCGCGTGCGCACCGTTGCGAGCGCGCGCTGCTTGCGCAGGTTCTCGGTGGTTTCGCCGCCGCCGTCCGCACGCCAGCCCGGCGGCAGTAACACGTAGCGCACGGCAGTCCAGATGTCCTTCGCCGTGAAGACGTCACGCGCGAGCGTCGCCCAGTGCTCGAATTCGACGACGAACGGATTGCGCGAGCGCACGGGCGTCACGAGACCGTAACGGCACGGCTCCTCGGCGCGCTCTTTTACATACGTGCCGAACAGGCGGTCGAAGACGATCAGGACTCCGCCATAATTCGCATCGAGGTAGTCGACGTTGGACGCATGATGCACGCGATGATTCGACGGTGTATTGAACACATGTTCGAGCCAGCCAAGCCTCGGAATCCACGTGTTGTGCAGCCAGAACTGATAGAGCAGGTTGAACGAAAGGATAGCGAGCACGACTTCAGGGCGCACGCCGAGCCACACGAGCGGCGCGAAGAACATGACCGGCCCGGCGAGCTTGCCGGTCCAGCCGAGGCGGTACGCCGACGAAAGCGTCAACTGGTTGGGTGAATGATGAACGGCGTGCGTGGCCCAGAAGAAGCGGATGCGGTGCGAGGCGCGGTGATACCAGTAATAGCAGAACTCCTGCCCCAGGAAAACGAGCAGCACGAGCGCAACGCTGTCGAAATTCAGCGTGAAGAGCCGGTGTTCCCACGCGAAATCGAAGACAGGCGTGGCGAGCGAGAGCGGCAGGAGTGCGAAGAGCTTGCGACCCGTGAGGTCGGCGAGCGAGAGCCAAACTTCAGACCAATCGAAGGCCGCGTCGTGTTCGCGGCGCTTGCCGAAGGTGAGCACGCACGCCTCGATCAGCGAGACGATGACGACGAACAGCGTGACATAGAGCGCGATTTTTCCGGTGGTGTGCATGATGGATGGTGTGCGATGAGCGCGCAGGGCGCGGTGAACGAAGACGCGTATTGCACGGAAGCGAGCCGGCGGCGCGTCGGATGAGAGGCACTGTAGTGGCGCACCGCGCGAAAAACCACGCGCAAAGTATGTCGCGATATGTCATGCGGCACGGCCCGCGCAGTGCCGCCACCTGCCCGCAGCGCCGTGCAGGTGCGGCGGGCGAGGCCAGCGTCTCGCGCCGTGTAACACCGCGACATCCTTTATGAGGCGACGGGAGCAGAAGGCCGCCCTATAGTTCGTCCCGCTGACACGCCACGGCGTGCCCGGAAACGAACCTCAAGGACCTCTGATGAAAACGCTCCCCCTCGTCGTCGCCGCGCTCATCGGCTTTGCCAGCGCCCCCGCGTTTGCGGGCTGGTCCGGCCACGGCACGGCCTACACGCCGCACGGCACCTACAGCGGCGCGCATTACGGCTCCTGCAGCGGCGGCACCTGCTCGCATGCGGGCGGCGCGATTGGCCCCTGGGGCGGCGTCGCGACCAACAGCGGCTCGGTCACGCGCACCGCGCCGGGCCAGTTCAGCAACAGCGGCACCGCCTATGGCCCGAACGGCCGCTCGGTCCAGCACTCGGGCGATACGAGCTGCGCGAACGGGACCTGCTCGCACACCGGCTCGCTCGACGGCTCGGATGGCCGCAGCGCGAGCACCTCGGGCAGCGTGACGCACAGCGCGCCCGGCCAGTACTCGTCGACGGGCACGGTCACGACGGGCAACGGCAACACTTACGGGCACTCGGCGTCCACCGCCTGCGCGGGCAGCACGTGCTATCGATCGGGCACCGTCACCGGCACACAGGGCGGCAGCGTCTACCACTCGGGCAGCGCCACGGGCGTCGGAACCGGCGTGGTGACGACGGGCGGCGGCACGACCGTCGTCCACGGCGGCACCGTTTCCACCGGCGGCACGACCGTGGTCGCTGGGGGTACGGTTTCGACAGCCGGCACGGTCACGGCAACGGGCGCGACGGTCGCCGTCGTGGGCACCCCGGCGCCCGCGCCGGTGATCGTCACGCCGCCGCCGGGCACCGTGTACGTCGCCCCGCCGCCGCCCGCGCCGAAGACGGTGGTCGTCGCACCGGCCCCGGCACCAGCACCGCAGACGGTTTATATCGCGCCTTCCGCGCCGAAGACTGTCTATGTCGCGCCGCCCGCGCCGAAGGTGATCTACGTGGCTCCGCCGGCGCCCAAGGTCGTCTATGTGGGGCAACCGCTGCCGCGCGCCGTGTACATCGCGCCACGTCCCGCCGTGTGGGTTCCGGGGCACTGGGTTGGCCGCGTCTGGGTGCCCGCCCACTGGGCGTGAACCACTGGGCGTGCCCCACTGGGCGTGCCCCCTCTGAGGCGGCTTCGCCTTCGCTCCCGCAGACGCCGCCCTTCCTCCTTCGTTTCGCACCCGCTTTAATCAACCGGCCGGCAAGCTGTGTCGGCCGTCTCACGGAGAACATCATGAAGAAGATGATCGCATCGCTCGTTTTGTGTATCGTTTCAGCAGCCGTTTCGCTGCCGGCGTCGGCCGAGGCCTGGCCGGCCAACGCCGGTGCCACGAGCGGAGCGACAAACGGGCCGGCAAACGGGGCCGCAAGCGGACCCACAAGCGGCGCCGCGAACGGCAGCGCGCGCGTCGAGCGCATGATGGCGCAAGTGCAGAGCCGCTTCGCCGCCGCGAACACCACGCACGACGACAAGCTCACGCGCGAGCAGGCGCAGGCGGGCATGCCGATGGTCGCGCAGCACTTCGAGGAAATCGACGCGCAGCAGGCCGGTTTCGTCACCCTCGCGCAGATCGAGGACTTCATGCGAGCGCGCGCAGCAGCCCGATGAACGCCGGAGGCGTCCCATGGAGCAGGCAGGCAGGATCATCGTGCTCGACGACGAAGCCGAGCTGCGCAACATGCTGCAGCGCTTCCTCACGAGCCAGGGCTTCGAGGTGCGCGCCGTCGCCGACGGCAAGCGCCTCGACCGCCTGCTCCAGCGCGAACCGTACGACCTGCTCGTGCTCGATCTCATGATGGAGCCCGAAGACGGCCTCACGGTGTGCCGCCGCCTGCGCGCCGAAGGCCAGACGCTGCCGATCCTCATGCTCACCGCCAAGGGCGACGCCGCCGACAAGGTGATCGGCCTCGAAACCGGCGCCGACGACTACCTCGCCAAGCCGTTCCTGCCCGACGAGCTGGTCGCGCGCATCCGTGCGCTGCTGCGCCGCCAGAAGATGGCCGCGGCCGAACCGACCGTCACGTCGCAGATGCTGCGCTTCGGCGACTTCACGTTCGACGTCGGCAAACAGACGCTCTACCGCGACGGCGCACCGGTCGAAGTTCACTCGGCGCAGATGCTGCTGCTTCATGCGCTCGGCTCGTCGCCCAATCGCGCGGTGAGCCGCGAAAACCTGCTGGCCCGCGCGCGCGGGCGCGACCACAATGCGCTCGACCGCAGCGTCGACGTGCAGATCCTGCGCCTGCGCCAGATCGTCGAGGACGATCCGGCCAAACCGCGCTTCATCAAGACGGTCTGGGGCATCGGCTACATGCTGGTGGCCGGCGTCGAACCGTAATGCGGCTCGGGATTCCGCGCTCGCTCCTCTCGCGCAACATTGCGCTGCTGGTGGCGCTCGTCGCGTTCTCGCAAATTTGCTCGATCAGCGTGCTGCTGCATTTCGTGCAGCGCCCGCGCATCGAGCGCGCGTCGATCATCTTCGCGGACTACGTGAAGCTGCTCGATATGACGCTCGCGTCCATGCCGCCCGCCGAGGCCCGTACTGCGACCGCGCGCCTGAACGCGCGGGCGGCAGCGCCACCGGACACGCCTGCCGATACCCACCCGAGCCTCGGCGACTTTTTTCGCACGTGGCAGCGCGACGTCTTCGTCGAAGCGCTGCAACGCCATCTGCCGCCCGACCTGCTGGTGCGCTGGGAGGAGAGCCGCGACGGGAAGACGCTCGCAACCGACGACGAAGCCGCGCAGGAGCACCTGTGGATCCGCCTTCACGCGGCGGGCGAGCCCATATGGATCGCACTCCCGATGACCGCCGACGTGCGCGCGAGCGGCATCACCCCCGCGTTGGCCCTCTCCGCTGCGCTCGCTCTGCTAGCGGCGCTCGCCGGCTACCTGTTGCAACGCCACATCAACGAGCCGCTGCGCAAGCTCGCGCGCGCGGCGCGGCGCGTGAGCGCGGGCGAAAAGCCCGCGCCGCTGCCCACCGACGGCCCGACCGAAATCGCCCAGGTGAGCCGCGCTTTCAACCAGATGACTGAAGCGCTGCAGCAGGCCGAGGCCACGCGCGCATTGATGCTGGCCGGCGTTTCGCACGATATCCGCACGCCGCTCACGAAACTGCGCCTCGCGATTGCGATGGCGCTGCCGCGCGGCAGCAACGATGCGCTCGTGGCCTCATCAGAGAGCTACCTCGACCAGATCGATACGATCCTCCAGCAGTTCATGGATTACGCAGGCAGCGGCGAGCGCGAAGCGCCGCAGCCCGGCGACCTCAACGCGCTCGCCGGCCAACTCGTTGCCGATTTCGCCGGACTCGGACACGAATTCGACTTCGACGAGGGCGAATTGCCGGTGTTCGAATTCCGGCCCGTCGCCGTTATGCGCCTCTTGATGAATCTCATGCAGAACGCTGTGAATTACGGCCGCACAGGTCTGACGATTCGCACCTGGCGAGACGGCGACGCTGCCTGCATCGTCGTTGCCGACCGGGGCAACGGCATCCGCGCCGAAGCGCTGGAGCGTCTGAAATCGCCCTTCAGCCGCGGCGCGAACGCCCGCACGCACTCGGGCGGCTCGGGGCTCGGGCTCGCCATCGTCGAGCGAATCGCGCGACTGCACGGCGGCTCGCTGAACTTCCGCGACCGCGAAGGGGGTGGCCTCGAAGCTGTCGTGCGCCTGCCGCTGAACCGGCCCGCCGCCGGCCCGAAAGACGCGCAGCCTGCCGAGCGCACGTGACATGATTCGACATAATTTGCGCGTGGATTTCACATGCCCTTCCCCCCATACTTGCGCCTGAGCCTGAGCAACGGAACGTAGCAAACCGGAGCCCAGACGCCGAAGCACCACGGTCGATAGTTCGCCATCCTTACTGATTTGCGAGTATCGGCAGACACGAGACACGCTTTCAGTTAAAGGACATCGACATGCAAACGCTCATCCAGTTCCTCGTCAACAAGGTCAAGCGCATCGCGGGCACCGCGTTTCTCGCGGGCGCGCTTTTCGCGAGCGGCTGCGCATCGGCTGCGCCGGTCGTGCAGACGAACGGACCGTTCCCCCAACTGCACGCCGACGTCATCTATGTCTACGCGTTCGACGCCAGCGCCGGCCAGGTGCAGCTCGACAACACCGGCATGATGCACAGGCTCAAGGCGATGGAGAGCGGCGAGTCCTCGGCGCAGCAGCAACAGCAGGCGGCGGAACAAACGCGCGAGCATCTCGCCGATCAACTCGTGAGCGAACTCCAGAAAATCGGCCTGCCCGCCGTGCGCATGGATGGTCCCGCGCCCGCCGGCCGCAGCGCCCTGATCGTGGAAGGCCGCATCGACTCGATGGACGCGGGCAGCAGCCGCCGCCGCATGCTGATCGGCCTCGGCGCGGGCAAGAGCGAAGTAGGCGCGACGATCGCCGTGCTGTACCAGCCGGCCAACGGCGCCGCGCCCCAGCCGCTCCTGAGCTTCGAAACGAAGGCGGACAGCGGCCATATGCCCGGCATGGCGGAAACCGCCGGCGTGGGCGCGGCTGCGGGTCATGTCGCGACGGCGGCCGTGGTTGGCGGCGGTCTCCACGGCGCCTCCGAAGCGAAGCGGGACACGCTCTCCTCGGACGCCGGCAAACTGGCCCGCTCGATCGCGAAGGAAGTCGCGCAGGTCAGCAAGGAAAATGGCTGGATGGAAGCGGCGACGAAGAGCTAAAACGGAGCAACGCGCAGCACGGCGCGCAGCGGCGGCGGATCGATACCGTCGCCGCATTTTTATTCGAGCGGCAACGAGCCGACAACCCGGCGAGATGGACAAAGCGCAAACGAGACTTCAGCCGAGGCCCATGCGCGTCTCGTCGACGAACTTCTCCGTCGCGTCGTCGATCTTGCGGCCCCTGCGGCCAGTGGGACCATGAATATAGACGGTTTTCATATCGGTCTGCCGCGCGCCGTTCATGCCGGGCGGCGGCGTCATCTCGTAGCGGACGTCGCGCGCGTGGTCGGCCATCTGCAGGCGCGGATCGAACACCGAGTTGAAGCGCCACAGCATGCGCACGAAATTGGTCTGGCCGCGCAACAGCAAGTGCGCGGCTTGCCCCGCCGCGCCACGCAGCGCGGTCCAGCCCAGATGCTTGCGGTTGAGCACCTGCTGCGTGCGCACGAGCTCCGCGTAGAACTCGGGCAGCGGGAGCCGGGTCGGCACCACGGCGTGCTGGATGTCGTAAAGGCGATAGTCGAGGCTCGTGAGCCGGCGGCCCTCGCGCTGCCAGCTCTCCGTGCCGGGATACGGCGTGTTCACGCTGATATTGACGATTTCCGGGATCGCCAGGCACCACTGGCGTATCGTTTCGAAGCGCCCACGGTCCCAGTCCGGATCGGCGATCAAGTTGATCGCCACCGTGATCCCCAGCGAACGCGCGAATTCGAGCGCCTCGAAATTGCGGTCGAGGCTGATGCGCTTGCGAAACGCCTTGAGCCCTGCCTCGTCGATCGCCTCCAGGCCGAGGAACATGTACCTCAGACCGATGGACGCCCACAGGCGGAATACGTCCTTGTTGCGCAGAAGTACGTCGCCGCGCGTTTCCAGGTAGTAGCGCTTCGCAATGCCGCGCCGCTTGATCGCTTCGCCTATCGCCATGCCATGCTCGGCGTGCACGAACGCGACATCGTCGACGATGAACACGCCCGGCTCGCGCAGCGCCGCCAGTTCCTCCACGACGACTTCGGGGCTGCGCGTGCGATAGCTGCGCCCGTAAAACGTCCAGGCGCTGCAAAACGTGCAGTCCCACGGGCAGCCCCGCGCGAATTCGATGGAGGCGCAAGGATCGAGCGTGCCGATGAAATACTTGCGCCGATGCCGCAGCAGATCGCGCGCGGGCCGCACGGGATCGAGGTTCTCGACGAAACGCGGCGGCGGCCCGGAGCCCTCGCGCGTCACGACGCCGGGCACCGCGAGCAGACCTTCGCCGCGCGCCGCCGCGTCGAGCAGCGCAGTCACGGAAGCCTCGCCTTCGCCGCGCAGCACGCAGTCGATCGCGCCTTCGGCATGGCGCAACAGATCGTGCGCGGTGAACGACACGCTGTGGCCGCCCACGAATACGAAGCACGAAGGCAGCGCGGCCTTCACGGCCTTCGAAAGGTCGATGATCTCGGGAATGTTGGCCAGATAATTGCCGGAAAAGCAGAGTGCATCGGGCTGCCAGCCACGCACCGTGCGCATGAGGTCGCGGTGCGTCTGAACCTGCAAATCGAGGAGCCGCACGTCGTGACCCGCGTCGCGCGCCGTGCCTGCCACGGCTTCGAGGCCCAGCGGTTCGAGCCTCAGGAATACGCGCGTGTACATCAGTCCGCTCGGGTGGACAGCAAGCAATTTCATGAAGCCCCCTTGCCAACGGCCGCTGCTCCGCGGGCATCTGCGGACGTTCGCGCTCTGGTGCCGCGCGTGCGCGCTCGCCGCAGCGGCGCGTGCAAGCCTCAGAAGCTGCCGAACAGCGAGCCCAGCACGATCACCACGGCGAGCGCGATGATCGCGCTGACGATGCTCACGACCACGAGGTCGCCGTAGCTCTCGCGGTGTGTCGAGCCGCACACGGCCAGCAGCGTGACCACGGCGCCGTTGTGCGGCAGGCTGTCCAGCGTGCCTGCTGACATGACGGCCACGCGGTGCAGCAAGGCGGGATCGATCCCGTGCTGGGCAGCGAGCTGCATATAGGTGCCGCCGAGCGCGTCGAGGGCGATGGTCAGGCCACCGGATGCCGACCCCGTCAGCCCGGAGAGCAGGTTCGTGGCCACGGCGAGCGAAACGAGCGGGCCGCCGCCGATGCCGAGCACCCAGTCGCGCACGGCCTCGAACGCGGGCAATGCCGCGATCACCGCACCGTAGCCCACGAGGCTGCCCACGCTGAGCACCGGCAGCACCGATGCGTTGGCCCCCGCATCTACACTGTCGCGCAGCGTGCCGAGCCGCCTGCGGTTCAACGCCACCAGCACGACGATGCCCAGCGCGAGCGCAACCGACACGCCCCATACGCCCGCCACGGCCGAGAGCGTGGTCGCCCCCCAGCGCGGTTCGGCGAGATACGAAGCGTCGATGCGCGGGAACACCACGACGTTCATTACGAAGTTCATCGCCACCACGACGACGAGCGGCGCAAGCGCGACGAACGGCGCTGGCGGTCCGGCGTGGTCCGATACGGCCGCGCCGGTGCCGATCTCGGCAGGGTCGAAGGCCTGCGCGAGGCTCGCGCGCTCGCGCACGAGCGAGGACTTGCCGCGCGCTTCGTCGTCGGCGCCGCCGTGGTCCGGCTCGACGAAGCCCTCGCCATTGCGCCGCGCCGCCGCCGCCGCGCGCCCGAGCCACCACAGGCCGAAGCCCGCCATCACGAGACTCGCGATGACACCGAGGCCGGGCGCCGCGAACGGCGTCGTGCCGAAGAACGGCATCGGAATCGCGTTTTGCAGCGCCGGCGTGCCGGGCAGCGCCGACATCGTGAACGTGGACGTGCCGAGCATGATCGCGGCAGGCATCAGGCGGCGCGGGATATCGGCGGAGCGAAAGAGAGCCTGCGCCATCGGCGCGAGCACGAAGAACGCCACGAAGAGACTCACGCCGCCATAGGTGACGAGCGCGCCGCCCAGCACCACGGCCACGATCGCGTGGCGTGTGCCCAGCTTGTCGATCATGAGGCGCGCGACGGCATCGACCGAGCCGCTGTCTTCCATCAGCTTGCCGAACAGCGAGCCGAGCAGGAAGATCGGGAAGAACTGCGCGAGAAAGCGGCCCGTGCTCGACATGAACGTCTGTGTCCAGTGCGCGAGCACCGGCTCGCCCGAAACGAGCGCGGCCACTATCGCGCACAGCGGCGCGAGCAGCAGCACGCTCCAGCCGCGAAACGCAAGCCAGATGAGGAGCGCGAGGCTCGCGAGCATGCCCCCGAGTCCGATGACCAACGCGCCGGCGCTCATTGCAGCACCCCGTCGAGCAGCGCTTCGAAATCGAACGTCGACGTCTTGCCGAGTTGCGCGCCGTGCTGCGCAAGGAACTCGTCGGCGGCACGGCGGCCCTCGTCGCGTAGCATCGAGATGAACGACCACTCCGCGTTGAGCTTCGACGAGGCGCCGAGCGTGGCGAGCTTCTCGCTATGCACGCGATGCAGGCGCATGTTGGCCCAGCGGCGGCCTTCCTCGCTGCCCGCGTCTGCGACCTTGTGCAGCAGGGCCATCATGCGCAACTCCTTGATGAGCGGCGAATTGAACGCGATCTCGTTCATGCGGTTGATGATGTCGCGCGCGGAGCGCGGCGTGCCCGCGCGCTCCACGGGATTGACCTGCACGAGAATGCCGTCGACCGCAGCGGTCTCGCGGATGAGCGGTGTAATGGTGGGGTTGCCCGTGTAGCCGCCGTCCCAGTAGGCCTCGCCGTCGATTTCGACGGCCTGGAAGAGCGTGGGCAGGCACGCCGACGCGAGCAACGCGTCGGGCGTCAGGTCGGCGTTGCGGAACACGCGCGCCTGGCCGTTGCTGACGCGCGTGGCCGTGACGAAGAGCTTGATGCGGGAGTTGCGCAGCGCGTCGAAGTCGATGATCTCGGCGAGGATCGCGCGCAGCGGGTTCACCCTCCCCGGGTTCAGGTCGTAAGGGGACACCACGCGCGCCATCATGTCGAGTGCGACGAACATCGGCGAATGATCGAGCGTCCAGCGGCCGAGCAGCACGTCGATGGGGCCGCGCCGGAACGGGCTGAAGCGTGCGGCGTCGGCCACGCGGCGCCAGAAGCGCTCGAGTGCGTCGCGCGCGCCCGCCGCGCCGTCGCGCGCATGGCCGCTCGCGAGCACGGCCGCGTTCATCGCGCCGGCCGACGTGCCCGAGATGCCCTCGATCTGCAGCCAGGGCTCATCGAGCAGGCGATCGAGCACGCCCCATGTGTACGCGCCGTGCGAGCCGCCGCCTTGCAGCGCGAGATCGACGAGCAAGGGTTCGGTGCGGGGTGACGGCTCGGCTTCGGCAGGCATCGCGGCTCCGTTCGGGATTGACCACTGGCGAGAGTACAGGAAAAGCGCAAATGGCCTCCCGAACATGACGCAGCGCGCCATCGATACGCGATCGGCAGCGAGTCGGCGAAGCCGGGCAGGCTGCGTCCCGTTCGCCGGGCGGCATCACGGACGATGCCCGCCTATCGGAAGGCAACCCCTTTGGTAGACTGGTTGTCCCGCTCATTTCCTCCGCCTGTCGTGCCGACTACCCGAGCGCTGCGCCCTCTCCCAGAACTGCTCGCGGAAATCCGCGCGTGCCGCGCCTGCGCGCACGCGCTCCCGCTCGGCCCGCGTCCGGTACTCCAGGCGAGCGCGACGGCGCGTCTCTTGATCGTGGGCCAGGCGCCCGGCGCGAAGGTTCATGCATCGGGCATCCCTTGGGACGATGCAAGCGGCGAGCGCCTGCGCGCTTGGCTCGGCGTCGATAGCAAGACGTTCTACGACGCCGCCCAGGTCGCGCTCGTGCCGATGGGCTTTTGCTACCCCGGCCGCGGCAGCGGCGGAGACAACCCGCCTCGCCCGGAATGCGCGCCGCTCTGGCACGAAGAGCTCGTCGGACAGCTGGGGCACGTAAGCCTCACGCTGCTGGTCGGCCAGTACGCGCAGCGTTACTTTCTGGGCGACCGGCGCAAGACGTCCCTCACCGAAACCGTCGCGGCATGGCGCGAGTACGCGCCTGACTTCGTGCCGCTGCCGCACCCCTCGCCGCGCAACCAGGCCTGGTTCAAACGCCACCCGTGGTTCGGGCACGAGGTGGTGCCGGCCTTGCAGGAACGCGTGGGCGCGCTCTTTGCGCCAACGAAATCCGCGGCGCGGGATGAGCAATCCGTGCAATCCGCAATGAAGGACTCGACGATGACGAAACACGCAATCGATATCCAGCGTGTCTACGAACCCCTGCCGGACGACGGGCACCACTGCTTTCTGGTGGACCGCCTCTGGCCGCGCGGCCTGAGCAAAGAAAGGCTCGCGAACGTGGAATGGCTGAAGGAAGTGGCGCCGAGCACGGAATTGCGCCAATGGTTCCACAAAGACCCTGAGCAGTGGACCGAATTCAAGAAGCGCTATCTGGCCGAACTGAACGCCAGCCCGGACGCCTGGCAGCCGCTCGCCCAGGCGGCCGCCGAGGGGCACATCACCCTGCTCTATGGCTCGCACGACACGGAGCGCAATCACGCGATCGTGTTGCGCGATTATCTGGAGAAAAAGTCACGCGGCAAGTAAGGTAACGACGCGCGGCACGCCATTCGGCGCGCCGGGGTCGCGATTTTGCAGACGCGGCAGAGCGCGCATCGGCGGGGCGAATCGGCGTCGTTGACAGCGTATTCATAGTTGCTCTCCATCATTTGATGGAGGCGAATCGTAAGTCGAGACAATATAGTTCACGTGGGGTAGCAATAGCGACTTCCCGTCCTTCGGCAATCGGGAGCCCTCTCCGATGCCCGAAAATAGATTGACATAGGCAACACGAAAAGCATGCCTTGCTTCGAGTGCCAGGCCCTTCCCGCCGCCCGCGAATCATCTTAAGAATGTAAAAAACACTGATTTTTCGTTTAAATCAGTTCCTCATTGGTTCGTTATCCTGTATTTGCGTTTTGCAGAGCAGCGCCTCCGATTCATGGCATCGATAACGTTATTCATCTTCGTTTGCATTCCTATACAACTGGAGCCTTATATGAAACCCCTTGCTTCTTTGCTTACGCGGCGGTGCATACTCCCTTGCAAACCTCGTCAAGACAAAGGTCTGTGACATTGTTGCACCGGCGGGCAATCCGTTGCAAGCGCCCTACTACTTGATCTTCAAGAACTCCGACCCAGCCACACTTGGCTACGGCGGGAACGAGTAGCCGAAAGGCGGGCTGGGCGGGCTCGATTGCGGGCTTCGTGGCGCGAAGCCCGGAAACCTCGCTGCATCAAAGGACCAGCACTGTGCCGTAGCGAACCATGCGCCGCATGACAGGAATGTCACGAGCGTAGCGCAACGCACTCCACATCGCTCGATGCGCGAGACCTGGCCTCGCCTCATGCAAGAGGCCCCGGTTCAAGCACTGCGCTCGTCGCCCTCATGCGTGAGACGCCGCAGCAGTTCGCGGCCGCGGTTGGTGAGGCGCAATGTGGAGTCGCCGCCCGCTTCGTCCATTTCGACGAGCCGGTAGCGGTGAAGCGCCAGAAAGTCGGAATCGAGCGTCTGTATGGGCGTGTTCGCGTCGCGGATCAGCAGTAACGTCGCCAGTTCATGGTGGCTGAGCATCGGATTTCTCCAGTCCTGCATTTAGCAGTCTTGCCCAGCATAGCGAGTCAATCGGACAGTTTCGCTACAGTTGTGTTGCACCGTGTTACGCGCCGAACATCGATGACGCGTTGCCCGCCGCGACACGAAAGCACCTGAGCATGAGGAAAATGAAAACGGCGCGCAGCTGCTTGAGACACCGTTGCGCACCGCCGGCCGAGATCGCTGCGGCCTTAGTTGATTTCGAGGCGCTTACGGGCCCCAGCCGCCCGCTTCGGCAGCGTAAGGGTTAGCACGCCGTCCTTGTATTGGGCGCTCGCCTTTTCATCGTCGATTTCCGCAGCGAGCGTGAATGCGCGGCTCACACTGCCCGAATACCGTTCACGGCGCACGACGCGCTCGCCTTCCTTCAACTCGCCGCCCCGCTCGACTTTTGCCGCAATCGAAACCAGATTTCCCTCGATCTTGACGTCGATATCCTTCTTCTCTACGCCGGGCATTTCGGCCTTTACGGTGTAGCCGGCCTCGTCTTCCGTCACGTCGACGCGAACGCTTGCCGCCTGTGTTTCCACGCCCGCCGCGCGCAACGGACGGAATAGTCCCTGAAACAGATCGGGCACACCGTCCAGCGAAAACGGATCATAGCGAGAGATATTGCTCATTGATGCCTCCATGGACCGAACGGTTTCCTTACCCGCGCAACGATATGCACTGCAACGGACTCCTCAATTTCCACACGGTCGGCGCCGGTGCGCAATGCCCCGCTGCGGACGCCGATGGAAAATCGGCGGCAACGAAACGCGCCGCTCTCGCCGCGCGGCCGATGCCGCTCATGGTTCCAACATGCAGGCACCTGGCCCGTTTACAAGCCCCCTTCTCGATGCAGCCAAAAAAATTCTTGACCGCGCGGCACGTCATTGCATGTGCATGCCGCCGTTGATCGCGATGTCGGCGCCGGTGATGAACGCCGCGTCGTCCGAGCAGAGGAACGCCACGAGCGCCGCGACCTCGGCCGGCTGGCCGAGGCGGCCCACCGGAATCTGCGGCAGGATGCGGGAATCCAGCACGTCCTTCGGCACGGCTTCCACCATCTGCGTGGCGAGGTAGCCCGGCGACACCGTATTGACCGTCACGCCCTTCCTGGCCACTTCCAGTGCGAGCGCCTTCGTGAAACCATGCATGCCCGCCTTCGCCGCGGCGTAGTTGGTCTGCCCGAACGCGCCGCGCGAGCCGTTGACCGAGCCGATATTGATGATGCGCCCGAAGCCTCGCTCGATCATGCCGGGCAAGAACGGCTTCGTCACATTGAAGAGCGCGTCGAGGTCGGTGCGCAGCACCCTGTCCCAATCGGTTTTTGACATCTTCACGAAACTGCGGTCGCACGTGATGCCGGCGTTGTTGATGAGCACATCGACCTGCCCGAGATCGCCGAGCGCTTGCTGCGCCGCACGCTCGCACGCCTCGCAGTCGGCGACGTTCATTTCATGGCAGCCGAAGTCGCGGCCCGCCGCGCGCTCCGCGGCAAGCCAGGCATCCGCTCGGGGGCTCGCGGCCGAGCACGAGACGGCGACGGTCATGCCCGCGTCATGCAGGCGCCGGCTGATCGCTTCGCCGAGGCCGCCCATGCCGCCCGTCACGAAGGCAACGCGCTTAGTGGCCATGCTGACCTCCCCCTGCGTTCGCACCCTGGGCACGGCCGGCGCCCGAGGAACTCGCCGGATAAGCGGCGCCGTTCGTCGCGCTGTTCATTGCACGTTCGAAAGCGGCCATCCACTCGCGCATCGGCAGCGCGCCCGGTGCGTTGGCTGCCCCTGCTTGCGCACCCGCGCAGGCCTGCTGCCACTGCTGCGTGACGTCGCGGGCCGTGTCGGACCACATGCTCGCGCCTTGCATCGCCGCCGCGGCGCCTTCCTGCCAGAGGGACGTGCACGCGCCGACATACTCGCGCCACACCGATTGCGTGGCGATCGCGAAATCGGTCCAGTCGCGCGCGGTGCGCAGCGCCTCGATGGCGCCCTGCAGCGCTTCGCGATCGCGCTCGACGCGGCGCTGCTCCAGCTTCAGAACCCGCTCGCGCCATTCCTGTTGGCCGACGAGCCATTGCAGCGCAGCATTGGCACTGGTGCGGTATGTATCAAATGCGGCGCCAAGCGGCGCACCGGATGAGAATGGGGAAGCAGCTGGCATGTCAATCTCCTCCATAAGTAGTTTGCGCCCGGCTCACGGCCCAATGCATTTGCCGCGGTCGGGGACCGCGGCGGAACTGCGGCGAGCGAAAGGAAAGCGCTTCACGCGCGACGATGGTGGACGAAATGCTTCGGAGTGCCGCGTGTTCACAAGATAGCCGGCCCAAGCCAACATCATAGGCACGAAGATGGGTTCGCGCGTGACGATTGGTCAATTCGCCGCGTGATCGCGTCACATTGCGGGATGGCTGATGCGCAGCGATTCAAACGACGTTTCTCGCAGTTATTCGCGACCGATCGCCAGGCCGCCGAACGCATGCAGCGAGAACGCAAAAGATAACGGGAGTCCGGGCGGACAAAAGTTCCGCAAATGCTTACCGGCCGATCGCGCCCTCTCCGCTCACGGGGAGGTGGATCGGCCGGGTGATCGGCCAGTGAAGCCGGGCGCCCGATTCAGGCCGCCGACACCTCTTCGTCGCGCACCAGCATGACCGGCCGGTCCGCCATGCGCAGGAACGATTCGGCCACGCTCCCCAGCAACAGTCGCTTCACGCCCGAAAGGCCGCGCGTGCCCATCACGACGAGATCCGCGCCGTCCTCCGCGGCGATGCGCGCGATCACCACGGCGATCTCCTCGCCGCTGGCGTCCGCCGCGCGCGTGGTGCCCGCCACCTGGGCCTGCGCGAAGACCATCCTGGCTTCTTCGAGCGCCGCCGTCGCGGCATCGTTTTCGGCCGAGCTGCGCACCTGCTCCTCCGCGAAACCGGCGCTCACGTCCGCGAGCCGCGCCGGATGCCGCACCACGCAAAGCGCCTGGACCGTGCCGCCGGTCGCCTTCGCGATCTTCACGGCCTCGTCCAGTGCGCGCCGGCCGCTACGGCTGCCATCTACCGCTACCAGAATCTGCTTGTACATCGTGGACCTCCCGGGCGTCGCCCATGATGCGCGGCATGGCCGCGCGCGGACTTCGTGAGCGTCCCGCGCGACGGTCGGCCGGCCGTTGCAAGGCGCGCCGGCTCTCGGAGCGCGCGCCATCTAAAAATCTTTGTAGCGCATTTGGGTGCGGATGCGCGCACGGGTCGGTGCGACGCGTTGTCGCCATTCCGTCACCGAGCGTCACCTTCGCCATCCCATTGAATCGACCGCGCCATGGATCCGGGCGGCGGCACGCTCATCGCATCGTGAGCACCGCCGCACCCGTCAGCCGCCCCTCGCGCAAATCGGCCAGCGCCTCGTTGGCGCGCACGAGCGGATACGGCGTGGTTTCGATTTCGAGCTTGTGGCGCGCGGCGATCGCCATGAAGGTCGTGCCGTCCTCGCGCGTGAGGTTCGCCACCGAAACGATGCGCCGCTCCTCCCACAACCACGCGTAGGGAAACGAGGGAATGTCGCTCATGTGGATACCGCCGCACACGACCGTGCCGCCCTTCGTCACGGCGCGCAGCGCGGCGGGCACGAGCGCGCCGACCGGCGCGAACAGCAGCGCCGCGTCCAGCGCCTCGGGCGCGCGTTCGTCGCTGCCGCCCGCCCATGCCGCGCCAAGGCGCCGGGCAAATTGCTGCGCCGCCGTATCGCCGGGACGCGTGAACGCGTAGACCGTGCGCCCCTGTTGACGCGCGACCTGCGCGACGATATGCGCCGCCGCGCCGAAACCGTAAATGCCGATGCGTTGCGCGTCACCCGCCATCGCGAGCGACCGATAGCCGATGAGCCCCGCGCACAGGAGCGGCGCGGCTTCGACGTCGCTGTACTGGCGCGGCAGATGAAAGCAGTAGCGGGCGTCGGCGACGGTGCGCGTGGCGTAGCCGCCGTCGATGGTGTAGCCGGTGAAGCCGGGTGCGTCGCAGAGGTTCTCGCGCCCGTCGGCGCAGAAGCGGCAATGGCCGCAGGTGTGACCGAGCCATGGCACGCCCACGCGGTCGCCGGTCGCGAAACCGGTCACGCCCGCCCCGAGCGCCGCGACCGTGCCGACGATCTCGTGACCGGGAATGACGGGCTTTTTCGGGTGCTCAAGATCGCCGTCCACGACGTGCAGGTCGGTGCGGCACACGCCGCACGCGCGGACGTCGAGCAGCAGTTCGCCCTCGCCCGGCGCCGGGTCGGGTAACTCCGCTTCACGCAGCCGCGGATTCCCGCCGTCGAACACCATTGCCCGCATCGCCATCCTCCTCGCCTGGGTGCGGCCCTCGCGCCGCATCTACCCTCATGAAACCATGTTAGGCGGTCGGGCGGCTCATCGCGTGCCGCGTGCCCGATTCGCAACCGCAGCTGGCGCATGCACGTCTCGTCAAGCGGCGGCGAATCGTCTCGGGTCTGCCCGGCCGCGCTCGGGTCAGGTCCGGTGAAATCACGCCGACACTGGCTTGGAGCGCCCGAAGACGCGCGCGAACGCCGCGACGAACGCATCGAGCCGCTTCGAGTCGAGACAGTCGATGCCTGCCGCACTCACCCGGCCGTTGCCGCCGGGGAATGCGCGGCAGAGCTCGTCCGCGCCGCGCGGCTGGGCGAGCGGCGCACGCACGCTCACCGCATAGTTGCCGTCCGGGTTCACGCTCAGCACCGCGTGCGCGCGCGAAGGCTCCTCGTTTGCGAGGACGTTGGCGAACACGCCGCGTACGCGCCGCGCCCACGGCTCATCGGGCAGCACGCACACACTGCCGTACTGCAGCGCGATGAGCGGCGCAATGGCCTGGGCCAGTTCGAGGTCGTCGCGACGACAACGGGCAAGTTGCCCCACGATGGGCTCTGCGGCGATGA
The DNA here is from genome assembly GCF_000739815.1 of Paraburkholderia mimosarum LMG 23256 = NBRC 106338. Taxonomy (GTDB): domain Bacteria; phylum Pseudomonadota; class Gammaproteobacteria; order Burkholderiales; family Burkholderiaceae; genus Paraburkholderia; species Paraburkholderia mimosarum. Next base: position 67,717 of record NZ_BBJJ01000015.1, on the reverse strand, counting down.
AATCGAACGGGCTCGCGTACGGCTTCAGCGCAGCGTACAGATCGAGCGGCGCGATCACGAGGTCTTCGACACAGTCGCCGTAGGCGTTGTAGTTGATCGACTCGCCAAGTTCGCGCAGCTGCCCGGCCTGCGCGGCGTCGAGCCCGGCCTGCTGCACCAGGGCGCGCGCGGTGTCCGGGAGGTTGTCGCCCCACGCGGCGGCGATCGCCCACGCCCGGTAGCGGCCCGCGAGGTGCCGGTCGACGAGCACGCTCGTGCAGACCTGCGCCGTGGTGTCGATATGCGCCACGAGATTCGTGCATATGGGCAGGTCACCCGCATGATGATGGTCGAAATATTCGACCTCGATACCCTTGGCAAGCAGCGCCGTGAGCGCCGCGCGGTTTACGTCGAAGGAAATGTCGAGCACCGTGAGCGAGTCGCCCGGCCGGGCGGGCACGCGCCCGACCAGCGCGATGTCGCGCTTCGCGCCGGTGATGAGCGTCGCCTCTCGCGGCCTTGCGAGGCGCAGCTGATGCAGTGCGCAGATGCCGTCCGCGTCGCCGTTGAATACGTCGAAATGCGCCATGTCTTTCGAGCTTCCCCTTTGGTTGAACTTGACAGTATCGCGCAGCCTCGCCGGATCGCACAAAACGTGCAATATCCCGGGGTCGTCGCAGGCCGTTTCAGTCAAGGCGGCGCTATGCCGCACAGCGGGCTTCAGGCACCCGCTCGCGTGTATGCTCGTCCGTACGCCGCATTGCTGCCGCCCCCGGATTCCCAAGCTATTCATGCCGATGTCCGACAACCCGACCTCACGCCACGTCCTCAACCGTCTGCGCGCGGCGCACCGCCACGGCCGCCTCGTGGACGCGGCGCTCTCGCGCGCGTCGACCTACGCGCATCCGGCCGGGCGCGTCGTGCGCATCGAAACGCATATCTCCGTCGTCTATCTCGCCGGGCGGTATGCGTACAAGATCATGAAGCCTGTCGATTTCGGCTTTGTCGATTTCGTTGGACTCGAAGCTCGACGCCGATGCTGCGAAGCTGAAATTCGCCTGAATGCGCCGTTTGCGGGACGGATCTATTGCGATGTTCGCCAGTTGCTTTTCGATGGACGGCGTTGCCGACTCGGGCGTGGCATCTGCAAACGGGCGCCTCCTCCCCGACGCGACGACGCGGAAGTCATCGACTATGCGGTCCGCATGCGACGCTTCGACCAGCGCCTGTTGTTTTCGAACCTGCTCTCGCACGGCGAACTGAGCGCTTCGGACATCGATGCGGCTGCAACGAAGCTGGCCGCTAGTCATCGCCACGCGCGCCGGGCCGGCAATGGGCCGCGGGCGCCCGTGGCACGGCTCGGCTCCGCGGCATTGCTGCGTGACCAGGTCCTCGCGGCGCTCGCGCCTCTCGAAGACGACCCGCGCACCGCCGATGCCGTGGGTCGGTCGGCGTTGCGCGCAACGTGCGAAAGCGAACTCGCGAGACTCGCGCTCCACGTCGACTCACGTCGCGCGCAGGGGTACGTGCGCGCCTGCCACGGCGATCTCCATCTCGACAATATCGTGCGAAGCGGCCAGCACGCATTGATGTTCGACTGCATCGAATTCAGCGACGAGCTGCGCTGGATCGACGTGACCTGCGATCTCGCCTTCCTGCTGATGGATCTGCGCGCGCACGGCGACGAAGAGCACGCGCATCGTTTGGTCAATCGCTACCTCGAAGCAACGGGGGATTTCGCGGGACTCGCGGCGTTGCGGCTCTACGTCGTCTATCGCGCGCTTGTGCGGGCACGGGTGGCGTTGCTCAAGGCCGAGCCGCCTGAAATGTGCGACGCGCCCGCTGCCGCACGCGGCATCACGTCGTACCTCAACCTGGCGGCAAACGAGGCGCGTGACATGCGCGAGCGTGCGCCGTGGCTTCTGCTGTGCCACGGATTCTCGGGTTCGGGAAAATCGGTCGCGAGCCGTGCGCTCGCCGACATGAGCGGGGCCATCAGGGTATCGAGCGATCTCGAACGAAAGCGCCGCGCGCCGTTCGCCGCGCCCGCGCTCGACGCACTCCCGCCAGGCGCCTACACCCAAGCCGCGCTCGACGCCCACTACCAACGTCTTGTCGCGCATGTGCGCGATGTCCTTAACGCGGGCTATACGACGCTCGTGGATGCTACGTTTCTGAAGGCAGCGCATCGTGCGCGTTTCGCAGCACTCGCGCACGAGCTGAACCGGCCGATGCTGATCTTGAACTTCCACGCACCGCATGCTCGACTTGCCGAGCGCGTGAATGCGCGTGCGCGCGGGCCGCGAAACGCTTCCGACGCGGGCGCTGAAGTGCTCGCCGCACAGATCGCGCAAGCCGATGCGCTCGACGCGCACGAGCGGCAGCACACCGTCGATCTTGATACCGATGTGGCAATCGAGGCGTTTTCGCGTCCGCAATGGTGGGCGCCGCTGTTCGGGCGCCTGCACGCGGAAGGCGGGAAAATTTGACCCACCAGCGGACCCATCAACCGCTGCCGGAACCCAGCAGCTGCCCGCTCGACGATCAACGATTGACGATCAACGCTCGACGAACGGACGCACGAGCGGCCAACGCAGCGTGGAAGCGACCGGAAAGCGTGGCCTGCGGCCGACCGGCGCAGACCACGGCCGCATGCGCGCAGAGATCGCCTCGCACAGCAGCAGCCCTTCCTCGCCGTGCAGACGTTCCATGGCGCGATGGACAAGGCCGGCCTCGAACCACACCTTGAAACGGCGATGGCAGGTTCGGAAATCGGGATAGCACTCGGGCATTTTCGACCAGACCGAGCCGGTCGCCAGCACCCAGAGGATTCCCGCGAAAACGAGGCGGGGATTATGTGCAGGGCGCCCGCGACGACGAGGATCGACGCGGATTTCGTGAAACATCGGCTCGATGCTGCGCCATTGCGCATCTGTCAGTTCCGGAGATATGCGGGAAGACATCTGATGATCCATATGAGGTTGTCTGACACAACTACAGTAGCCTCCCAGCCGACAAGAAAATATCGGACGATGCCTAAAATGGCCGACGAATGCCGACACGCGCGCCGACGCGACGACCGTGGCGCGGCCGCAGCGTTGCGCTACACTGCGCCTTCCGGCAACGGCAGTGGAGTTCCGATGGCGTCTTCATCCCGTTCGAAATCCCGGCAGGGCCAGATTCGCGTGGGCGTCGGCGGCTGGATCTATGCGCCGTGGCGCGGTGCGTTCTATCCCAAGGGACTCGCGCAGCGCCGCGAACTGGAGTACGCAAGCCGCCATCTCTCGACGCTGGAGATCAACAGTACGTATTACGGCGCGCAGCGCCCGGAAAGCTTCAGGCGCTGGCACGATGAAACGCCCGACGACTTCGTCTTCTCCGTGAAGGGTCCCCGCTTTGCAATGAATCGCCGCGTGCTGGCCGAAGCCGGCGCCGCGATAGCGCGTTTCATGAACGGCGGCGTGCTGAACCTGCGCGGCAAGCTCGGGCCGATCAACTGGCAGCTCGCGCCGGGCAAGCGATTCGATCCTGAGGATTACGCGAGATTTCTCGAACTGCTACCGCGCGAGGGCGACGGCCGTCCGCTGCGGCACGCGCTCGAAGTCCGCGATGCGAGCTTTTGTACGCCGGAATTCGTCGCGCTCGCCCGCGAGCACAATGCGGCCATCGTCGTCTCCGGCGATTCCGATTACCCGCTGATCGCCGATATCAGCGCGCCATTCGTCTATGCACGGATCATGGGCACTGCGCAGAGCCACGCGCAAGGCTATGCATCCGCCGATCTCGACCGCTGGGCCGAGCGCGCGCTTGCCTGGTCGCGCGGCGAGACGCCCGGCGATCTCCCGACCTATGCGAAGCCGGTCGCCGCGAAAACTGGCCGGGACGTTTTTCTCTACGTCATCAGCGGCTTCAAGGAACGGAACCCGGCGGCGGCGATGGCCTTGATCGAACGTCTGGGCACGCGTTAGCTTTCATCGTTTGTCGCGCCTCAAATCTGCCGCCGCATCTCGGCCGCTGGCAGCTTCATCATCTGCCGATACTTCGTGACCGTGCGACGCGCCACCTGCACGCCCTGCTTTTCGAGTTCCTGCGTCAGGTTGACGTCGGAAAGGGGATCGCGCGGATCCTCGGCGTCGATCATCTCCTTGATGAGCGCGCGCACCGCCGCCGCCGAGCACGTGCCGCCCGTGCGCGTTTCCAGTTCCCGCGGGAAGAAGCGCTTGAACTCGAAAATGCCGCGCGGTGTGGCCATGTACTTGTTCCCGGTCGCACGCGAGACGGTCGATTCGTGCAGCCCGAGTTCGTCGGCGACGTCGCGCAGCAGCATGGGGCGCAACGCGATTTCGCCGTACTGGAAGAAAGCCTTCTGCCGAGCGACGATGCACTCGCCCACGCGCAAGATCGTCTCGCAGCGCTTGTGCGCATTGCGGATCAGCCAGCGCGCTTCCTGCAACTGCTGGGCGAGCGGCGAGCGGCTCGTCTGGTCCGAGCGCGCGAACATCTCCGCATAAAGCTTGTGGATGCGCGCGCGCGGCTCGATGGCAGGGTTCACGCTCACCACCCACTTGCCGCGCACCTGGCGCACGATCACGTCAGGGACGACATAGCCGCCGTCCGCGCGCCCGTAGTGGTTGCCAGGCTTCGGGTCGAGGCGGCGCACGAGCGCGATCGCGGCTTGCAGCGAGGCGGCGTCGCAGCCGAGTTGCCGCTGCAGTTCGCCATGTTCGCGGCGCGCGAGACGTTCGAGGTGCTGCGTGACGATCTGCATGGCGAGTTCGCGATGCGGCGTGTCGTGAGGCATGGCGTCGAGCTGGAGCGCGAGGCACTCGGAAAGCGAACGCGCGCCGATGCCCGGGCGATCGAGCGTCTGCACCACGCGCAATCCCACGCGCAGACGGTCCTCGTCGAGTCCGTCGTCGGCGCCCTCCCCGTCGGCGAGATCGGCGAGATCCTGGCGCAGATAGCCGTCCTCGTCGAGCGCCTCGATCACGACCTGCGTCGCCGCGCGGTCGAGGTCGTCGAGCGGCGACAGACGCAGCGCGTCATGCAGTTGCTCGCGCAGCGAAATCGGCACACGCACCCAGTCGGAAGCTTCGGATTCGCCATCCTCGCCCCCCCGATAGCTCGAGGTGCGCAGGCCGCCCGGAGAAGGCAACTCGGCGGTGTAGCCCGAGCCGTCGTCGCTGTAGGCGGACTCGCCCTCACCGTACGAGGGCTCGGAATACGGGGCCGCGTCCTGGGCCATGCCGGCATCGAGGCCGGACTCGACCGCGCCGTCTGTTGCGATGGCCGGGGCCTCGGCCACTGGGGCGGCTGCGGAGCCGATGCCCGCGGCGCCATCGGCCGCTTCGGCGGCCTCGCCTGTCTCCGAGGCGGGTGGCACGTATTCCAGGAACGGATTGGTGTCGAGCGCTTCGCGCAGTTCCTGTTGAAATTCGAGCGATGACAGTTGCAACAGCCTCACCGCCTGTTGAAGACGCGGCGTGAGCGCCAAATGCTGGCGCGCGTGTAACGCGATGGAAGGCATGGCAATCCCGTTTGTGTTGAATTGAGTAGGTGATCGCCCTGACGCAACACCCATGCCAGTTTTCACAAGCCCCTGTTCTCAAACGGGATCGCCACTTGCACAGCCCGGTTCGCACACCGTTTTCGCGGCTCGACCGTGGAGATTTTTACAACGCATGCGGAAAATTGTGTCCGGCGGAGGACGGAAACCCAGACCGCGCAGACTGCGCTGTCATCCTCGCTGTCATCCTGAACGGCGGCGCGTTGCAGCAGCTTCCAGCGGGCTTTCAATGGAGCGCTGCGCGCATCGAGCGTTGGGCGGCACGAACCTTGCGGGAAAACCAGCGACCGCAACCAGAAAAGGAGCAGCCATGAAGCGCATCCTGATTCTCAAGACCGCGGCCGGCGCCGCCTGCATGACGTTCGCACTGATGGCCGGTGCGCAGACCACGACGACGCATAGCACCGCGCCTTCCGGCAGCTCGGAATCCATGGGCCAGCACGTTGACGACGCAACGATCACGACCAAGGTCAAGGCCGAACTGCTCGGCGCCAAGAACGTCAAGTCCGAGCACATCCACGTGAAAACGCATAGGGGCGTCGTCTCGCTCACGGGCACCGTGCCGACCGCCGAGGACCGCGACAACGCCAAACAGGTCGTGGAAGGGGTCTCGGGCGTGACCTCGGTGAAGAACCACCTGAAGGTCTCGGCGGCGAGCTAAGGGCCCTGCCGGGCCAGAGAGCCCCGTGCCCGGACGCGCACGGAGCGTCCGGGCGTGTGACCCGTGAGACCATCGAGTCATCACAAACGGCAATGCTTCGCCGGCGCGCCTCCGTCCTCCTTCACTCGTCGCCTTGCCGCGATTGCCTGAGTTGCGCGCGCCGTTGCTCGCCCTGGCGCGCCAGCATCCAGCCGGGATACTCCGCGGGCAACGCGCTCGCCTTGTCCAGCACGCCGATTTCCTCCGCGCTGAGCTTCACTTTCGTCGCGGCGAGGTTGTCGTCGAGCTGATCCAAGCGCTTCGCACCGATGATCACCGAGGTCACCGCCTTTTGATTCAACAGCCAGGCAAGCGCGATTTGCGCGACCGACACGCCTTTCGCCTCGGCGATGGGCCGTATCGCGTCCAGGCAATCCCAAGCCCGTTCGCGATTCACCGGCGGAAAGTCAAACGTGGTCCGGCGGCTGCCCGTCTCGCCTTGCTTGTCGCGCCCGTACTTCCCGCTCAACAGCCCGCCCGCGAGCGGGCTCCAGACCATGAGCCCGAGGCCTTCGCTTTCCAGCATCGGCACGAGTTCCCGTTCGAGATCCCGCCCCGCGATCGTGTAGTAGGCCTGCAGCGATTCGAAGCGCGCGAGCCCCTCGCGGTGCGCCACGCCAAGCGCCTTGACGATCTGCCACGCCGCCCAGTTCGAGACGCCGACGTAGCGCACGTGCCCCTGCCGGACGAGCGCATCGAGCGCACGCACCGTCTCTTCGATGGGCGTGACGGGATCGAATGCGTGAATCTGGTAGAGGTCGATGTGGTCGAGCTGCAGGCGCCTCAGGCTCGCCTTCACGCCGTCCATGATGTGGTACCGCGTGGCGCCGCGCTCGTTCGGCGACGATCCCATTTCGCCGAACACCTTGGTCGCGATCACGACCTGCTCGCGCGGGATCTTGAGATTCTTGAGCGCCTGTCCGGTAATCTGCTCGGAGACGCCCTGCGAGTAGACATCGGCGGTATCGATGAAATTGACGCCGGCTTCGAGCGCGCGGCCGACCAGGCGCTCGGCGTCGGACTGCTGGACATCGCCGATCTGGTTCCAGATGCCCGCGCCGCCGCCGAACGTCATCGTGCCGAGGCAGAGTTCCGAAACGAACAGGCCGGTGCGGCCCAAGGGGTTGTAGCGCATGGTGTGACTCCGTCGTGGGTCGAGGGAAAGTCCAACGCGGCGAGGATACTGCGTGCGATCGCGCCGCGCTTGCCGGATGCCGGCCGGCGATCGTGCAGGGTTCATGCCTGATGCGCACCCGGTTCGCCTGGGTTCGTGCCTGGGTTCGTGCCTGGCAAGGGCCCGCGAAAGCTGCGAGACTTGCAGGCGTGCACGAACCACCGCGACGCACGACCGCACGAGCCGCGAACGCCCCGTCGCCGCTATTCATCCGGATGACCTCGCCCACACCTGTCAACGATCCGCACGCACCGGCTCTCGCCGCGCATGACGAGGGCGCCGGCGACGTGCTCGCGCAATTTCATCCGGCCGTCGCCGGCTGGTTTCGGCGCAGCTTCGACGCGCCCACCGCCGCCCAGCGCGCCGCCTGGCCGCTTATCGCGAGCCGGCGCGCAACGCTCGTCGCGGCCCCGACGGGCTCGGGCAAGACGCTCACCGCGTTTCTCGGCGCGCTCGACGAACTGGTGCGCGAAGGCCTCGCGAATCGCGGCGCGCTGCCCGATACGACCCTCGTGGTCTACGTTTCGCCGCTCAAGGCGCTCTCCAACGACATCCGGCTCAATCTCGAGCGGCCGCTCGAAGGGATCGGCGCGGAGCTCGCGCGCCTCGGCCTGCCGCCGGTCGAGATCCGCACGGCGGTGCGCACCGGCGACACGCCACAGCCCGAGCGCGCCGCGCTCAGAAAACGCGCGCCGCATATCCTCGTGACGACGCCCGAGTCGCTCTACGTGCTGCTCGGTTCCGAGTCGGGCCGCCGCATGCTGGCTGGCGCGCGCACCGTGATCGTCGACGAGATCCATGCGCTCGCGGGCAACAAGCGCGGCTGCCACCTCGCGCTGAGCCTCGAGCGGCTCGATGCGCTGTGCGGCACGCGCCTGCTGCGTATCGGGCTTTCGGCTACGCAAAAGCCGATCGGGACCGTCGCGCGCTTTCTGGTGGGCATGGGCGAAGCGGCACAGGATCCGAACGCCAACGCGCCCGCCTGCGAGATCGTCGACGTCGGACATACGCGAACACGCGACCTCGCGATCGAAGTGCCGCCCGTGCCGCTCGAAGCCATCATGGCGAACGATGTGTGGGAGCGCGTGTATGACCGCATGGCCGAACTCGTCGCCATGCATCGCACGACGCTCGTGTTCGTCAACACGCGCCGCATGGCCGAGCGCGTGGCGCGCCATCTCACCGACCGCCTGGGCGCCGAGGCCGTGGCCGCGCACCACGGCAGCCTCGCGCGCGAGCATCGTTTTCTCGCCGAACAGCGCCTGAAGCGCGGCGAGTTGCGCGTGCTCGTGGCGACGGCATCGCTCGAACTGGGCATCGATATCGGCGACGTCGATCTCGTGTGCCAGATCGCCTCGCCGCGCTCGATCGCGGCCTTCCTGCAGCGCGTGGGGCGCTCGGGACACCAGGTCGGCGGCGTGCCGAAGGGGCGGATCTTCCCGACTTCGCGCGACGATCTGATCGAATGCGCGGCGCTGCTCGACAGCGTGAGGCGCGGCGAACTCGATCGCCTCGCCCTGCCGCATGCGCCGCTCGATGTCCTCGCGCAGCAGATCGTCGCCGAAGTGGCCTGCGAGGCATGGGAAGAAGATGCCCTCTACGCGCTCGTGCGGCGCGCCACGCCGTGGGCGACGCTCGAGCGCGCGCAGTTCGATGCGGTGCTGCGCATGCTCGCCGAGGGCTACACGAGCCGTCACGGGCCGCGCGCGGCCTACCTGCACCGCGACGTGGTGAGCCATACGCTGCGCGCGCGGCGCGGCGCCCGGCTCGTCGCGCTGACTTCGGGCGGCACGATACCCGACAACGCCGATTACTCGGTGCTGCTGGAGCCGCAAGGCGTGCAGATCGGCACCGTCAACGAGGACTTCGCCGTCGAAAGCCTTGCGGGCGACGTGTTCCAGCTCGGCAACGCCTCGTACCGGATTCTGCGCATCGAGGCTGGACGCGTGCGCGTGGAAGATGCCCAGGGGCAGCCGCCCAACATTCCGTTCTGGCTCGGCGAAGCACCGGGCCGCAGCGACGAGCTTTCGCACGCGATTTCACGGCTGCGCAAGCAGGTCGAGGCGGCGTTGATCGAGGCGAGCGCGAGCACGACCGCAAGCGCGAGCGCCGGCGCGGCGGACGATGCCCCATCTTCCCCGGTGGTCGATCGCGCCACGTCAAAGCTTGCCGCCACGCTCGATATCGACGATGCCCCCGCGCGCCAGATCGTCGAATATCTCGCGCGTGCCCGCGCCGCGCTCACCGTGCTGCCGACCGAGGACACGCTCGTCATGGAGCGTTTTTTCGACGAATCGGGTGGCACCCAGCTCGTCATCCACGCACCGTTGGGCAGCCGGCTGAACCGCGCGTGGGGTCTCGCGCTGCGCAAGCGCTTTTGCCGCCAGTTCAATTTCGAGCTGCAGGCCGCCGCGACCGAGGACGCCATCATCCTCTCGCTCACCGGCGCGCACAGCTTCGCGCTCGATGAGGTGTGGCGCTATCTGCATTCGAACTCCGCTGAGCATCTGCTCGTCCAGGCGCTGCTGGACGCGCCGCTCTTCGGCGTGCGCTGGCGCTGGAACGCGACCACGGCGCTGGCCTTGCCGCGCCAGACCGGCGGACGCAAGACACCGCCGCAGATCCAGCGCATGCGCAGCGAGGATCTGCTCGCGGCCGTGTTCCCCGATCAGGCGGCGTGCGTCGAGAACATCGCGGGCGAGCGAGACGTGCCGCGCCATCCGCTCGTCGACCAGACCCTCGACGACTGCCTGCACGACGCGATGGACTCCGAAGCATGGATCGCGCTCCTGCGCCGCATCGAAGCGGGCGAGGTGACGCTCGTGGTGCGCGAGCTGCCAGCCCCCTCGCCGCTCGCCGCCGAAATCCTCACGGCACGCCCATATGCGTTCCTCGACGACGCGCCGATAGAAGAACGCCGCACGCAGGCCGTGCTGTCGCGCCGCTGGAGCGACCCCGAGTCCACCGACGATCTCGGCGCGCTCGACCCCGAAGCGATCGCAAGCGTGCGCGAGGAAGCCTGGCCCCAGGCGCGTGATGCCGACGAAATGCACGACGCGCTCACGAGCCTCGGCGCGCTTGCGCAAAGCGAGGCGCAGCGCGAGCCGCAGTGGCTCGCATGGCTCGGCGACCTGGCGGCGCAAGGTCGCGCGACGCGCGTTCCGGTTGCGGAGCATGACGCGCTGTGGGTGGCCGTGGAGAGGCTGGCATGCGTGCAGGCCATTTATCCGCAGGCGCAGTGCGAGCCGCCGCTCACGCCGCCGCCCGAATATGCGCAGGCGTGGACCGAGGAAGCGGCGCTCGTCGAGATCGTGCGTGCGCGCCTGTCGGGGTTCGGACCGCTCACGGTCGCGCAGGCGGCGCGGCCGCTTGCGCTCGAAGCAAGCGTGGTGGCGCTCGCGCTTACGCACCTCGAAGCGGAAGGCGCCGTGATGCGCGGGCGCTTTACGTCTGCCGCGATGGGAGGCGGCCAGGACGAATGGTGCGAACGCCATCTGCTTGCGCGCATTCACCGCTACACGGTGCGCAAGCTCAGACGCGAGATCGAGCCCGTCGAGCGCCACGATTTCATGCGCTTCCTGTTCGAATGGCAGCGTGTGGCGCCCGGCACGCGCGGGTCGGGCCGCGACGCGCTGGCTGCCGTGCTCGACCAGCTGGAAGGCTGGGAGGCCTCCGCGCTCGCGTGGGAAGACGAGATCCTGCCGGCTCGTATCGACGATTACACGCCGATGCTGCTCGACGAGCTATGCCGCTCGGGGCATCTCGCCTGGGCGCGGCTGCCCGCGCGCGCGGCGGCGGCGTCGACGGTGCGCAGCACGCCGGTCGTGCTGCTCTCGCGCCGCGAACTGGCGCACTGGATGGCGCTCGTCGAAGCGCCCGACACCGCCGGTCTGTCGGCGCGCGCGCGGCGCGTGTATGAGGCGCTGATGCGAAACGGCGCAATGTTCTTCGACGAGCTGACCGCGGATGCGCATCTGCTCGGCGTGGAACTGGAAAACGCACTGGGCGAACTGGTGGCGGCAGGGCTCGTGAACGCGGACAGCTTCGCCGGGCTGCGGACACTCGTGAAGCCGGCGGCGCAGCGCGGCGCGCATCCCGGCCGGCGCCGGCCACGCGGTTTCGCGCCGCTCGCGGGCGGCATGGCCGACGCGGGGCGCTGGGCGACACTGCGGCGCGTGCCGTTGGCGACTTCTTCGGCGGCTCAATTGGCAGATTCGTTGGCAGATTCGTTGGCAGATTCGTTGGCAGATTCGTTGGCAGATTCGTTGGCAGATCCGTTGGCAGATCCGTTGGCGGCTCAGTTGCCAGACCCTTTGGCGGATACGCTGGCCGCCCCGCTCACGGACACCGAGGATGCAACGTCGTTCGTCGGGAAAGCGCGGGCTGCTTCGAACGGCAACGTCGTCGCCGCCCCCTGCGCGCCAGCGCTCGCGCGCGCCAGACCGTCGGCCACCACGGCGGCGGCTCGCCGTCCGCCCGCCGATCCGGAACGGCTGGCGCATATCGCCGACGTCCTGCTGCGCCGGTATGGCGTCGTCAGCTGGCATCTGCTCGCGCGCGAAGCGCCCTGGTTGCCACCCTGGCGCGACGTTTTGCGCGTGCTGCATCGGATGGAGGCGCGCGGCGAAGCGCGCGGCGGGCGCTTCATCACCGGTATTTCGGGCGAACAGTTCGCGCTACCCGAAGCCGTGGCGCTGCTGCGCGACGTACGGCGGCGCGCGCCCACACCAGGAGAAGGCGGACAGCTTGTGTGCGTAAGCGCGGCCGATCCGCTCAATCTCGTCGGCACGCTGCTGCCGGGGGAAAAGGTGCCGGCTGTAGTCGGCAACCGCATCGTGTTCCGCGACGGCGTGCCTGCCGCGACCCTGATTGCAGGGCGTTTCGCCTTTCTCGGCGAATTCGACGAAGGCACGCGAGCCGCGCTGCGCGCGCGGCTCACCAGGCCTTGGTGAGCCGCGTTCGGAGCACCGCCGCGGGTTTGGCTGTTAGTTGCGTTGAGTCGCCGCACGGATGTTTCTCATGCAGGCTTCATCGCCTGTCGCACCGCACCGAAATGCCGGCGCACACGCAGGCCGTTCGCCACGACGAGCAGGCTCGCGCCCACGTCGGCGAACACGGCCATCCAGAGCGTGGCCTCGCCTGCCAGCGCGAGCACGAGAAAGACGGCCTTGATGCCGAGCGCGAACGCAATGTTTTGCATGAGCACCGCGGCAGTCTTGCGAGAAAGCCCGATGAACGCAGCGATCTTGCGAGGATCGTCGTCCATGATCGCCACGTCGGCGGTTTCGAGTGCGGTGGCCGTGCCCGCCGCGCCCATTGCGAAGCCGATATCGGCGCGCGCGAGGGCGGGCGCGTCGTTCACGCCGTCACCGACCATCGCGGCCATGCCGTACTGCCCGGAGAGCGCGGCGATCGCGTCCTGCTTGTCCTGCGGCAGCAGATTGCCGCGCGCATCGTCGATGCCCAGCTGATCGGCGATCGCTCGCGCAGTCGATACGTTATCGCCGGTCAGCATGACAGGCGTGACGCCAAGCGAGCGCAAGGCGCGCACGGCCGGCGCGCTCTCTTCGCGCAGCGCGTCGGCCACGGCGAATACGGCAACGGCCGACTCCGGCGTGCACAACACGATCGCGGTCTTGCCCGAAAGCTCAAGGCCCGCGAGTTGCGCCTCCAGTTCGGGCGAGCATAAGCCGAGTTCCTCGACCAGACGGTGATTGCCGAGGCTCCAGCGCGCGCCGTCGACGCGCCCCTGCACGCCGCGGCCGCCCAGCACCGCGAACTGATCGACCGGGAAGAGGCGCGCATCCGGCTGACGCGCCCGCCAGCCCTCGACCAACGCACGCGCGACCGGGTGCGTGCTCGCGTCGTCGAGGCTCGCGGCGATGCGCAGTGCCTCGTCAACCGAAAGCGGCGGCGTTTCGGCTGGCGCGCCAGCGGTAGCCAGCGCTCGCATGGGCGCTGCGAGCACGTCGGTCAGCACGGGCTCGCCGCGGGTGAGCGTGCCGGTCTTGTCGAGCGCGACGGCCTTGAGGAGCCGGCCACGTTCGAGCCAGACACCGCCCTTCACGAGCATGCCGTGGGACGCGGCGGCGGCGAGGCCGCTCACGACCGTCACCGGCGTCGAGACGACGAGCGCGCACGGACAGGCGATCACGAGCAACACGAGCGCCTTGTAGAGCCAGGCACTCCATGCGCCGCCGAATGCGAGCGGCCCGGCAAGCGCGATGATCACGGCGAGTGCGACGACGGCCGGCGTGTAATAGCGGGCGAACTGATCGACGAAACGCTGCGTGGGCGCACGTTGCGCCTGCGCCTCCTGCACCGCGGCCGCGATGCGCGCGAGCGTGCTGTCCTGCGCGGCGGCGGTGACGAGCGCCTCGACCACGCCATCGACGACGATGCTGCCCGCGTACAGCGCCGCGCCGGCCTCCTTGTCGACGGGCAGACTTTCGCCCGTGATCGGCGCCTGGTCGAGCGCGGCGCGGCCCGCGGTGACGCGCGCGTCGAGCGGCACGCGCTGTCCGGTGCGCACCCGGATGCGGCTGCCGATGACTACCGCGCTCACCGCGCACTCGCGCCATTCGCCCGTCGCGGCGACGCCGTCGCCGGCCTGCCAGACCTCGGCAGTTTCGGGCGCGAGCGCGGTGAGCGCGCGGATGGCGTGGCGCGCGCGTTCGAGCGATAGCGCCTCGATTTCCTCCGCGAGTGCGAACAGGAAGACGACCATCGCGGCCTCGGGCCACTTGCCGATCGCGACCGCGCCCATGAGTGCGAGCGACATCAGGAAATAGATGTTGATGGTGAAATTGCGCAGCGCAATCCAGCCCTTGCGCAGCGTGGGCAGCCCCGCGCACAACAGCGAGACGACCGCGCAGGCCAGCACCGGCAGGCCGGTTTCGTGGCCGGTGCTCCACGCAAGCACCTCGGCGCCTGCGGCTGCGATGCCGCTCGCAGCGAGCAGCAGCTTCTGGCGCAGGGCGATGCCGGGCGAGGCCGGCGGCGTGCCTTGCACCGCAGCGGTCGCATCGAGCGCGCGCGGGGACATGTCGAGAGCGAGCAATGCATCGACGACCGGCTGCGTATCGTCGAGCCGGTGATGCACGGTCAGCTCGCGAGCGAGCAGGTCGAAGTCGAGACGCACGACACTCGGCATCGGCTCGAGCCGGTTGCGGATCAGACGCTCCTCGGTCGGGCAATCCATGTTGTCGATGCGCCAGCGCGCGCGCCTGGCGCCTTCGGGTGCCGGTGCCTGGCAACGCGCGTGCTCCGGCGCGCGCTCCTGTGCGGCGCTGTGACAGCAGCTTTCGGCATGGCCGTGATCGTGGCTGTGGCTGTGGCTGTGGCCGCGATCGTGATCGTGGCCGTGATCTTCATGCCCATGCTGGTGGCAGCAGCCGCCAGCAGGCGCGCTGGCCCTGTCCGCCTCGCAACACGCGCCGCTGGCGCCTCCGGCCGCCCTTTCTTCGTCACGCGCACGCAAGCGCTGCGCGACACCAAGCCGTGACAAGAAGCCATGGTTCATCGCCGATTTCTCCCCAAAGTGACAAAATCATTGAACAGCCTGTAGTGGCTACAGGGTCAAGTGATTCAGGAGAACCGCGACCATGCGAATTGGTGAACTGGCGCGTTTCGCAAACTGCGATGTCGAAACGGTGCGCTTTTATGAGCGTGAGGGCCTGCTGGACGAGCCCGCGCGCGAGACCAACGGATACCGGAGTTACACCGCCATCCACGCCGCGCAGCTCAACTTCATCCGCCATTGCCGGTCGCTCGGCATCGGGCTGGCGGACATCCGCATGCTGCGCCGCTTCCAGGCCGATCCTGGCCAGCCTTGCGACGAAGTCAACGAGTTGATCGACAACCAGATCGCGCGCATTCACGAGCAAATCGAATCGATGCGCGTGCTGGAGCAGCAGTTGCGCACGTTGCGCGAGAGCTGCCGCACCCATCAGAGCAGCAGCGCCGGGTGCGGGATCATGAAAAGTCTGGAACAACCCATCGACGACGAAAGCTGCTCATGCCATGGCGACGGCCATGCTGCAAACGACGCACCGGCACGTCAACGCCGCTGATGCGTCTCCCGCAGTGCAAGCTGCGGCCGTCGGGTCGCGCCGTGGCACCCGGTCAAGGTGCTGCGGCGATTACCTCGGCAACCGTGGCCGTGAGCTTCTTCGCATACGGCACGTGCAAGAACTCGTTCGGTCCATGAGCGTTGGACTTGGGGCCAAGCACGCCACACACCATGAACTGCGACTTGGGGAAGCCCGCCTGCAGCACATTCATGAGCGGGATCGTGCCGCCCTGGCCAAGATAGGCGCAATCCGCGCCGAAGTGCGTGCGCGAGGCTGCGCTGAGCGCTTCGGTTAGCCAGGGGGCGAGTTCCGGGGCACTCCAGCCGTTGGCCGCGCCTGCGTCTGGCCTGAAGGTGACCTTCGCGTTGTAGGGTGGATCGAACTCGAGCAGCGCCTTCAGTTCCGCCACGGCCTTCGCTGCCTCCACGAGCGGCGGCAGACGCAGCGAGAGCTTGAACGCCGTGCGCGGGCGCAAGACATTGCCGGCGTCGGCGAGCGCGGGCAGGCCCGCTGCGCCGGTGACCGAAAGCGAAGGCCGCCACGTGGAATCGAGCAGCGCCTGCTGCGGATCCGTAGTGGTAGGCAGCACGCGCCGGCCGTCCTGGCCGCACGCCCAAGGCAAGCTTTTCCATACACCCTCGCCGAGAATCTTCGCCGTGGCCTCGGCTTCGCTCAGGCGCTGCGAGGGAATCGCGCAATGAAAGCCCTTGGGCAGCAGTGTGCCGCTAGCGGCGTCTTCGAGACGCTCGAAGAGTTGCCGCATCACGCGGAAGCTGGAAGGGGCGATGCCGCCGTACGAGCCCGAGTGAATGCCCTCTTCGAGCACTTCGACCTCGAGATCGCCCGCCACGAGCCCGCGCAGCGAAGTGGTGAGCCAGAGCTGGTCGTAATTGCCCGCGCCGGAATCGAGGCAAACGACCAGGCCCACGGTGCCGAGCCGCTCGCGCAGCGCATCGACATAAGGCAGCAGGTCGTAACTGCCCGACTCCTCGCAGGTCTCGATGAGGCCCACGCAGCGCGGCCGTTCGATGCCTTGCGCGTCGAGCGCGGCGAGCGCCGTGACGCTCGCGTAGATCGCATAGCCGTCGTCGGCGCCGCCACGGCCATACAGCCGGCCATCTTCCAGCTTGGGTGTCCAGGGGCCGAGATCGTTGCGCCAGCCCGCGAATTCCGGCTGCTTGTCCAGATGGCCGTAGAGCACGACCGTCTCGGTGCTGCCGGAGCGCGTGGCGGGCACCTCGAAGAAGATCACCGGCGTGCGATTGGGCAGACGCACGATCTCTAGCTTCAGGCCGCGCACTGGCTGCTGCTCCGCCCATTTCGCCGCCTCCTGCACGACGCGCTCGAGATAGCCGTGCTGCGCCCACTGCGGGTCGAACGCCGGACTCTTGGCCGGCACCGCGATGTAGTCGGTCAATGCGGGTACGATCTCGTCTTGCCATTTCCGCTCGATAAAGGCGCGCAGCGCGTCGTGATCCAGATGGCGGGTGGCCTCTGACAGGTCGGAGATCATGATGTCGGTTCCGTGCGATCAAAAACCCGATGATAGACCCGAACCCACGCCCGCCGACACCCCCTCGCACCGACCGCTAGCCGTCCGGCCAGGGCGTGCCATGCGCCCGGCGACGATCCGCGCGACAATGATGTGTCGGGCATATTTCCCCTATTTACGGAGAGCGACCCATGGTGAGCCGTTCCGTCTTCGAGATCGTCGTCCTCGCAGCGGTGGTCGCGCTCTACTTTCTGCCCGCGCTGATCGCCGACCGGCGCCAGCGCCACGACCTGCTGATCATCGCCGTCTTCAATGCCGTGCTCGGCTGGACAGTGCTCGGCTGGCTGCTGGCACTTTTCTGGGCGCTACAACCAAATCCGCCGAGGGATCTCGGCGGGCGAACGAAGGAGCGCAGCCGGCGGCTAGGCATGCTCCTGTTCTCGAGACGGCTCGACGACCGCATTCAGGCGCGCAAAACGCGCAGCGCCGAGCGAGAGCGCTCCTCGCACTGAGGCCCTCTCGGCTTATCCGTCCGGCCAACGCGGCGCCCACGGCGCGCACGCGCCAGCTCCACATGAAATAATCACAGGAAACAGGTCACTTTTGCCGCGCCAATCCGGCGCGCGCCGCCCGACCCATCTGGGCAACACTCAACAGGGAACCCGAGATGCCACACGCCGCCCCGCTGCTTGCCTTCGCCGCCGTCGCCCTCGGCATGGCGCTTACGCCCGGACCCAACATGATCTATCTGATCTCGCGCTCGATTTGCCAGGGGCGCAAGGCGGGGCTGATCTCGTTGGGCGGGGTCGCCCTCGGTTTCGTGTTCTATATGTTGTGCGCGGCGTTCGGCATTACCGCGTTGCTCATGGCCGTACCGTTCGCGTACGACGCACTGCGCCTGGGCGGCGCGCTCTATCTGTTCTGGCTCGCGTGGCAAGCGCTCAAGCCAGGCGGCCGCTCGCCGTTCCAGGTGCGCGAATTGCCGGCCGACCGGCCTCGCAAGCTTTTTCTGATGGGTTTCGTCACCAACCTGCTGAACCCGAAGATCGCCGTTCTCTACTTGTCCCTGCTGCCGCAGTTCATCGACCCGCAACAGGGCAGCGTGCTGGCACAGTCGGTCGTGCTCGGCAGCATTCAGATCGCGCTTTCGATTAGCGTAAACGCCGCCGTTGCCATGACGGCTGGCACGATTGCGACCTTCCTCGCGGGGCGGCCGAGATGGCTCCAGCTTCAGCGCTGGCTTATGGGCACCGTGCTTGCGGGTCTTGCCGTGCGTATCGCCGCAGAGGGCCAGCGATAAATAAATAGCCGGACCCACAGGCCCGGCCGCTTATGCAAATCTGCAGAACCACCGGATCCGCCCGAGCGGATCCGCCCCAGCCTGCGATGGGGTTACCGTTCAGATTCCGCCCACGGCCCTTCCGCCAGCCGGATTGCGCATCTTGACGAACGCCGCCGGGATCGAGCGAGGCTCTATCCGCAGCATGTCCTGCGAGAACATGTCCTGACGCAATTCGCCATGCTCGTCGAACCACTGGCAAATCAACCAGTGGCCGCTGGCGAATCCGACCGGACCGGCGTACATGACGGTCATGCGCGGACCGCCCGACTTCAGGGTGACGACGTCGCCAATTCCGGCCATGGCGGCGTGCGGCTTTTCGGCTACGTCGATGGTCGTATCAAGCATGAAGTTCCCCGTTAAAAAAGGCGCACAGAGAAAAGACTGGGCGGGACGAACATCTCGCCACCCTACCGCGCTTTCGGAATGAGAATGCCGCGGTCATTAATAAGTTTGGCAAGACTAACAACTGGAATTAATGCGCGCAAGCGATTTTCATAAGACTTGCTGAAAACCCTGTTATTCGCGGCTCGGCCGAACCGTATCCAGTGGCGCTCCGCACAAATTACGCGGAATACCATACATGTGCGGCAAAACGTACCGGGCAAACTTGCGCGCTCAAACAGTCATATTATTTCGAGCGTATTTGCTGAAAATGCCGCGCCACAGCTTCTATGAATGCGTCGCCATGGCAACCGGGTTCACGGCCTCGTTCAAAATGCCACCCACGCAGCGACAGGTGTGGAAACGTTTTCTGCGCAGATAAAACCGTCCGTTCGATTAATCGCTGAACGGCGGATGCGTGGTGCACCGCTCCGGCCAAATCATCAGGAATTGCCGGGTTCAAACAGGTTTGCCTGAAATATGGTTGTCACGCGTGCGGAATCGCACTGAAAAAACTTCGGAAGACCGAAGGGGGCTTCGAGCGAAGCTTGCGCGGGCGCGCCGCGCTTATTCGCCAAACGGCAGGGTCGTCTGACCCTCGGCGCGCATGTCGAAAACGTTGAGTGTCATGGCCACCAGCGCGTAGTAGCCCAGTAGCCCGACCAGGTTGATCGTCGTTTCATGGCCAAAGCGCTCGACGGCACGCGCATAGGTCGCGTCGGATACACGCTTCGTTTCGTACAGCTCGGTCGTGAACGCGTAGATCAGCGCATCGTCAGGCTCGTCGAACTGCGGCGTCGCGCCCGTGCGGATCTGCTCGGCCAGCGCCTCCGGCACGCCCGCCCTCAGGGCGATCGGATAGTGGATGTACCACTCGGCCTGGGCCCGCCAGTGCACCGACGTGACGAGGATCGCGAGTTCGGAGAGCCGTATCGACAGGCCGGTCCGGTAGCGGCAGAACGCGCCCAGGCGCTGCGCGTGCTGCGCGAGTTGCGGGCTATGGATCCAGCCGAGGAAGGGTCCGTCGAGATTCCCGCGCGGACCGGAAAGGATTTCGTCGAGCACGGCCTTCTGCTCGGGGGACGCAAGTGCAAACTCAAATGCGGGAAGCCGTGTCTTCTGGTCTTGGGTCATCGATCTGCTCCGTTGCGTATCATGGCCGGTCGCGCGCGACCGCTCGCGGTGGACGCGTGGTTTTGGCAGTTAGTTGCATATCAATCGTAGCACCACGCCTCACGCCGGGCGCGCCACGCCTGCCATAACGAGCGCGCCGTCGATTGCGGCGGCCAACCGATCGACGATGATGTCGATGTTCTGCGCCGTGCAGGTGAAAGGCGGCGCCAGCAGCACGTGGTCGCCGTTTCTGCCATCCACCGTGCCGCCCATCGGGTAGACCATCAGGCCACGCGCGAACGCCTCTCGCTTGATCGCCGCGTGGAGCTTGAGTGCCGGGTCGAATGTGGCCTTCGTGGCGCGGTCCTTCACGAGCTCGACACCGACGAACAGTCCGCGGCCGCGCACATCGCCCACCCAGGGATGCGCTGCGTAGCGCTCGCGCAAAAGCGCGCGCAGTTGCTCGCCGCGGGCGAGTACGTTGTCGAGCAGGTTCTCTTCGGCAATCACACGCTGCACTTCGAGCGCCGCCGCGCAAGCCGTGGCGTGGCCGATGTAGGTGTGGCCGTGCTGAAAGTAGCCACTGCCGCCAACGATCGTCTCGTAGATACGCTGGCTCACGAGTGTCGCGCCAATCGGCTGGTAGCCCGCACCGAGGCCCTTGGCGATTGCGAGCAGGTCGGGCGTAACGCCGTCCTCCTCGCACGCGAACACATAGCCGGTGCGGCCCATGCCCGACATGACCTCGTCGAGGATGAGAAGCACGCCGTAACGGTCGCACACCGCGCGGATCTTGCGGAAGTATTCGCGCACCGGCGGCACCGCGCCAGCCGTTGCGCCCACAACGGTCTCCGCGATGAACGCCGCCACCGTGTCGGGCCCCAGTTGGAGAATCTTCTGCTCGAGCTCGTCGGCCAGACGCTGTGCGTAGGCCTCGTCGGTTTCGCCTTCGTGACGCTCGCGGTACGCATAGCACGCGCTGACGTGATGCGACTCGATCAGGATCGGCAGGAACGGCTCCCGGCGCCAGGCATTGCCGCCAATCGCGAGCGCGCCGAGCGTGTTGCCGTGATAGCTCTGGCGGCGTGCGATGAAGTGGCGGCGCGCGAGTTCGCCCTTTTCCACGAAATACTGGCGTGCCAGCTTGAGCGCGGCTTCGATCGCCTCCGAACCGCCCGACACGAAGTACACATGGTCAAGCCCCTTCGGCGCGGCGGCAACGAGATGATCAGCGAGCTGCTCCGACGCCTCGGTCGTGAAAAACGCGGTGTGCGCGTACGGCAGCTGTTGTGCCTGACGCTTGATCGCCTCGATCACGCGCGGGTTGCTATGGCCGAGGCACGAGACAGCTGCGCCGCCGCTTGCATCGATGTAGCGCTTGCCGGTGGAATCGATGATCTCGATGCCTTCCCCCGCCACCGCGACGGGCAAGGTTTGTCTCGGCATCCGATGAAACACTTTGGTTGGAGACGCCATGGTCATAGGGTCCTCGATGAAGTCGGTGGACGATCAACGCGCCGCGTCGCCAGCCTCGCGCGCATCCGAATCGATATGGAAGCCGAGCACCCGCGCGCCGGCCTGCCCAACGTCCAGCGCGACACCACGCCGCTCGATGCGCATGCATGCGGTGGCGAGCCTGTTTTCGTCTTCGGGATCGTGGGGGTCGTTGCGCAAGCCAGGCATCCCAGTGCCCGCGCGGTCGTGAAACGTACGCCCGAGGGCAGCAACTCGCCGAGCCGGAGCGGGCGGTCGCGCGACGAATCGGTGGCGCATCGATTTTCCCGCTCCGTTCTTGCGTCAGTCCTCTGCATTGCGTTTTATACGGCCAAACAACATATGTTGTCAACAAAAGCACAAACAACAACAAACGAGATATGAGCGAAGAAGTTGAAGCCGGATGCCGTTTCGCAACGGTACCCGGGAACGGGAACACAGAGGATCGAAGGGAGCGCCCCGCCCTCAGGGCACGTAGGCGCCACGCGCGTTCAGCGAACGCTCGGCCTGTTCGAGTTGGGCGATCCCGCCCGAACCTTCGAGCGCCAGCAGATGCGCGACGAGCGATTCGGCCAGGGCCGTGGCCGCCACGAGCGAGGGGAAAAACGACGGGCTTTCGTGCGTGAAGATCAGCGCCTTGTGGGCATGGAGCGCAATCGGCGAAACGGCGCTGTCGGTGATCGCGATCAGTCGGCCGCCTTTCGCGAGCGCGGCCTCTGCCACGCGCACCGCCTCGACCGAATACGGTGCGAAGCTCACAACAATCGTCGCGCTGTCGCGCTCGATGCCGAGCAGTTGCATTTCCAGCGTCCCAGCCTCGCCGCCCAGCAACGAAACCGAAGGGCGAAAGAACCGATAGCCGTAGACCAGCCCGAACGCCACCGCGTAGCACGAGCGGAAGCCCGCCACGTGCACGTGTTTCGCGCGGCGCAGCAGGCGCGCGGCCTCGACCATCGAGTGGGTGTTTTGGGCGGCGCTCGCCTCCAGATTATGCTGCTGCGCGAGGAGCATCTCGCGCGCGAGGCCGTCCTTCGTGCTGCCCGCCACGAGCGAGCGGGCCCGCGAAGAAAGGGGCTCGGGCCGCGTGCGCACTCTCGCGACGAACAGGTCGCGCAGCTCGTTCCAGCCCGGAAAGCCCAGTAGCTGGGAGAGCCGCACTAGCGACGCAGGCTGCACGCGGGCGCGCTCGGCGACCTTGCGCATCGACGAGACGGCCACTTCGTCGGGGTGGTCGAGCAGGAATGCGGCGCCGGTCTGGAACTGCGGACTCAAATCGGCGAAGCGTGCGCGGATCAGCGCGGCGAGCTGTTCGAAACTGTCTGGCATGCGATGCTCGGGCAGTGGGTGACAACAAATGTTACCACTCGTGTTGTCAGATGTTGCAAGTCGGGACAGATTGGTGATTGGCAAACGATTCCTGTCCCGACAAAAACAATGCTGTCCGTGCGCGCTCGGCTTGGCCACCCCGGTTTCCATCATCGTCGGGATTGGACGCGGCGCTCGCGAAGGCGTGCTCGTCAAGGACGCGGAAGCCCTCGAGTTGATGGAGAAGGTCGACACCGTCGTGGTCGACAAGACCGGAACCCTTACGGAGGGCAAACCGCGCGGACAGACTGTCGTTGCGCTGGCTGGCTGGTCCGAATCCCAGGTGCTTGCTTACGCTACAAGTCTCGAAGGCGCGAGCGAACACCCCCTCGCGCAAGCCATCATCATGCACGCGAAAGACGCTGGAACAGAGACGAGTCGCGTAGACGCTTTCGACTCGGTGCCCGGCAAAGGCGTGACAGGAAAACTCGAGGGATACGCGGTCTCCTTGGGCAATGTGCGCCTGATGGAAGAGCGGAAAATCAATTGTTCGGGTCGGTCGAAGAAAATACCGACACGCTGCGCGAGGCCGGGCAAACGGTTATGTATGTCGCGATAGACAGCGAACTTGCTGGCTACATCGGGGTAGCGGACCCGTTAAAGGGACGACGCCGGACGCGGTGCGTCTGCTGAAAGAGTCCGGCGTGCAGATTGTGATGCTCACCGGCGACAATTCCGTCACCGCGAACTCGGTGGCGAAGGCACTCGCACTTGATGGCGTCAAGGCCGGCGTGCTACCTGAAGACAAGTACAAGCACCTGCAGGAGCTTCAGGCGCACGGGCACGTTGTCGCCATGGCTGCCAACTGGACGTCGAGCCTGGCCAGCGGCGCGAGTCGCTCGCCGTCGGTCCACCGATGACAATGAAACCACTTGACGAGGCAGATACCATTTGAGGCGCCAACGGCCTCCATGTGGCGGTCAGGCAATTGGGAGGCAGGTGGCGGGTGCTGCTAATAGTTCGCCGTTTCAACAGCCCTTTATTTCGATTGCCGGCGTCAACACCTCGCCGGCTCCGTTATCGCCATCGGGGCGCGCTTTACTTGTGACAGGAGGAAAGCTCCCGAAAATCTTCGTATTAAAATCTTTGTAATATTCATGGAATTCGGCGTTTGTATTCGGTAACGACTTCAGCCATTCCGAATCCTCAAATTTATAATCGTCGTGGGTTGTAATCTACCAAACGCTGCCCTAGGCTTTACTCATATATTAGAACGTACGCCTCACCTTGGTTTGCTAGCTAAGTTGGTGTCCAGGACGATATAGTGAACCAACAAGAGTTGGTGTCCATGGACACCTGCTTACTGCACAGGCTCTTGTTTTCCCGCCAATAGCGCCTCGGCGCGCCCTATCCGGCGCTCACGTGCGCCCGTCTGCACCGCTCACAAAGCGCGGAGTGCGCGGCGATTGCGTTTGTTCACCTACCGGTCTATCTGGAGATGGTCGTCGCGACATGCGAAGTCCATTGTCACCTGTCAACTCGCCAGAATGCGTTTTCTTGTTTTCCTTTAGGAGTCCGTAATGATCCATTACATCTTGCTTAGGACCATGCACGCAACAGCATTTGCCCTATTGGTCGCAACGACATTGAGCGCATGCGGCGGCGGAAACGCAGGTCCCGCCGGTTCCGCAGCCGACAATTCAGCTTCGTCGACGCTGGCAAACGGCGGATAGCGCAACCAGGACATCGCGCCGGCTCTACCCGACCTTCTTGTTGCGACACCAAGTGGTAAATACCAAATGGAGGCGTCAAATGTTTGCATATTCTCTTGTCTCTTCAGGCAGTCGCTCCTGGCATACAACATGTCGGTTCACTCAAGGCGTGCTGCGCTCCATGCTGCTTTCGGCAGCGGTGGGGTTCAGTGCGTTGATGGTCAGTCAATCTTCAACCGCACAGCAGCTGTTCATTGGCGACGCGGGAGACAATTCCATCAAGCAGTTTAATTTGACTGGGGCATACATTGGCCCCTTCGTGGCTTCCGGGGCGGCGGCTGCCGGACTGACCGGGCCACGGGGAATGATTTTTACAGATGGGCAGCTCGTGGTCGTCAATCAGAACGTAAACACTCCAAATAACGGTGAGGTGATGCGCTTTGATGCGAAGACCGGTACATTTATCGGCAAACTAGTCTCTTCGACTGACCCCAACGCGCCTTTCTCGCCTCGCGGCATCGTGCGCGGCGGCCCAAACAACTACTTTTATGTGGCCGATGATGGTGTGGCGAACAACAAATGTGCTAACGAAGGCGACGTAAAGGAATATGATGCGGCGGGTGCTTTCAAGGGTAACCTCAACCGGAAGAACTTCAAGCCGGGGTTTTACCCGCGTGGAGTTGTCTTCGGACCCGACGGACTACTGTACGTCTCTGCAAGAGCATGCCCCGTCTCGAAAGACCCACATGACCCTTCAGTTGGCTACGTCTTGCGCTTCGACCCACGGACCAATGCATTCGTTGACGTATTTGCGTCCGATGCAACAGTCCCCGATTTGCATCGCCCTGAGGGCTTGGTCTTTGACAGCAAAGGCAATCTGTGGGTGACGAGCTTCCGTGCTGGGGCCACGGACACCGACAAAATACTGAAGCTTGACGGAAAGACCGGTCACCTGCTCGACAAGGTCGAGCTGGATGTAGCCGGTTCGCTCAGGTCATACGCAGAAGCAATCATCTTCGGGCCGGGCGGGTATCTGTACGTCCCAATCACTGGTTCGCCTAACACGGGTAGTGACAAGACGACGACAGGTGAGGTGCGGCGTTGCAATACCACGACCACGACTACGAGCCCGACCATACAGTGCAACGTCATCGTGCCGGCCAACTCCACGGGCGGCCCGTTACAGTCGCCGTGGTATCCAATCTTTAAGAACAGCGACCCTGCGACGCTGGACTACGACAACTAAAAACTGCGTGCATCGTAGAAAGGATGGGCCTGGCGGTCAGCCAGGCCTTGCTTGCTCGTTAAGCCCAGGGGATGTGTGTGCTTTAGAAGAGTGCGAACTGCGGGTGACCTCAAGAACGCCCTGCAAACATCGGCGGCACGAGCGCATAGCACGTCATCAACTCGGCCCTCCGCTCCAGACGGCACCAGCTGCACCAGTGGTTGTGACCAGGCCATCCAGACAGGCACCATTTCTGTCCGACCTGGCAGAGCGCCTTGGAATGCGCACGCCACGGACAGTAACTTAAACCTTATTGTCAGCTCAGTTGATGGCAGCACCGTTGGTCGTTCATTCAATGGAGGTCATAATGAACTGCAACACAAAGATTCGGCGACATGCGCTCGCCTTAGCAACGGTCGGCATCCTCTTCGGCGTCGCGAGCCAGGAGGTGCTGGCTGATGGCCAGGACACAGTTATCGTACCGCCGCAGCAAACGGTCGACGGGATGACCTACAATCAGTGGTCTGCGGCGTGGTGGCAATGGTTACTTGCAATACCGTATGGGCCGCCTCGGCCGAACCCTTCGGGTTACAACGACGGAACACACTGTAGCGTCAACCAGTCTGGACCGGTCTGGTTCCTGACCGGTCCATCAGGCTCTTTGGCCGCAAAGCCAGCAATCGAGCAATGCAAGGTGCCCGCCGGGAAATACATTTTTGTGCCGATTATTAACGCGGACTGCTCCACCTACGAGCTACCGGCGGGTGCTTTTTCATCATCAAATCCGACCGGTCCTGGCTGTTCAGTTGAATCTGATTGCCGCGTGTGTGCCAAAAACATAATTAACCTCGTCACCTCCGTGAGTGCCACGATTGATAACATACCAGTCAGTGGAGTGCAGCCGCCGTCATCTCCATTCCGGGTGCAATCGCCGTTCTTTCAATTCTCTGTACCGCATAACAATTTCTTCGTAACGGACTCTCCACCGCTATCTGGTGCAGGTTCAGGCATGGCCATAAGCGACGGATACTGGCTGATGATAAAACCGCTCCCACTGGGGCCGCACACGATTCATGTGATCGGTTCCATTCCGGGTGTCTTCACAGAAGATGTGACTTTCAACATCACCGTGAGCCAGCCCTGACCAAGAGTGAGCCGCAGGCGCCGGCGTCGCTGGCGGTTCCAGCGAACAAGCTTTCAAGCCTTGGAACCGCTAGCACGTCTCCACGAGGACACGGTGCATCCATACCGGCTCGAGAACCACCTCGAGAACGCGCTCAGCGACGAGAAGCCCAGCAGCCTCGCCACATCGGTAAAGGGACGCTCGCCGGCTTCGACATAGCGCGTCACGAGTTCGGCACGCACTTCGTCGACGAGCGTTTGATACGTATGTCCATGCGCGGCAAGGTACCGGTACAGGGTCTTTCTATGCATGCCCAGTTCCTGCGCCACCCGTTCGGAATCGCATTCGCCAACCGGCAACAGCGCAAAGACCAGTTCCCTTACTTTCTCGGGCACGCTCGCGTGCGATTGCGCCAGCTTCGCATCGAGGAGATCTCGCGCATGTGAAGCGAGCAACGCGTCATACGACGAGATCGGTGCATCCAGATCGGATCGTTTCAGCACGATGCCATTGAAGTCACTATTGAAATCGACGGGCACGCCGAAGACGCGCCGATGGGTGGCGAGCGCGGCCGGCGGTGGGTGCGAAAAGCAGATACCGCGCGGCCTCCAGTCACTGCCCAGAAGTCTGGTGAGCGTGCGGTGCAGTACGCAGACGACCAGTTCGATGGACTGGCGAAACGTTCCGGGCCCCGCATTGAGAACTTCGACCATGAGCACCGCGATGTCGCCTGTCGCCTCCACGCGCGCGCCCATCGCCTCGTTCTGCAGACGCACGTAACGGCAAAACGACTCGAGCGCCCGCCGCAGCGTGGGCTCCTCCTGCAGGGCAATGGCCAGCGGACCGAGATTGGCGGGCTGGCGCGTCTCCCCCATGCGAAGGCCGAAATCTTCTGCACCACTGATCTTTGCCGATTCTTCGAGCATGCGCATCGCCGCCCCCGCCGGCAGACGAATGTCCGGATCGAGCAAGGCTGCGCCGCTGATGCCGGCACGCCGCAGCTGCTCGTGAGGATCCAGCCCCACTTCGCGGGCGATATCAACGTAGTTGGTCAGGCTGGCGCTTCTCAACAAGGAAGGCATAGGGGTCTCCACCAATGCCACCAAATGTAAAAACGTTGCCACAAAAAGTCAAATTCCATGCCTGCCTTTCGCTGAGACTTCGAACACGCCAATGCACTTGGGTGCGGGCGATCGATAGAACAGCATCCCATTGCGATGCAACGAATTGCGGGTAGCAAACGACAAGAGGTCAGCATGCTGGAAGAAAACGTTGGTTCGTTGACAGGGGCCGCCGTCACTGTGCGGCCCACCCACCCTCGCGTATATGCCTGGGTAGTCTTCGGGCTGATTTTCGGGTTGATGCTCTCCGACTACATGTCGAGACAGGTGCTCAATGCGGTATTCCCGCAACTCAAGTCCGAATGGAACTTGACCGACGCGCAACTCGGTCTGCTCAGCGGCGTGGTTGGCCTGATGGTCGGGTTGCTGGCCTTTCCGGTCGCCCTGGTCGCCGACCGCTGGAACCGGACTCGAAGCGTCGTACTGATGGCGCTCTTCTGGAGCCTCGCCACGCTCGGGTGCGGGCTCGCCAGGAACTACGGTCACATGCTCACTGCGCGCCTGCTAGTGGGGATTGGCGAGGCCGGTTATGGCAGCGTCGGTCTCGCCATCATCCTGAGCGTGTTTCCGGCATCGATGCGAGCCACGCTCACGGGCGCCTTCACCTCCGCCGGAATGCTGGGTTCGGTGCTCGGCATGGCAACCGGCGGCGTGATTGCGGCACGCTTTGGCTGGCGCGTCGCATTCGTGGGCATGGCGCTGTTCGGCCTGCTCCTTGTCCTGGCGTGCGCCGCAACCGTTACCGAAGCCCGAGTGAAACGCCATGCGCGTCGACATGAGCGCTGTGCAAAGGGCGTTTCTCAAACGTTGCCGGAGCTTCTCAAATCGCTCTTCTGTACGCCCACGCTGGTTTTCACCTACGTGGGGAGCGGTCTTCAACTGTTCACCGCCTACGCCATCATCGCGTGGCTGCCCAGCTACCTCAATCGCTACCATCATATGGCGCCGGCGAAGTCCGCACTCGCGGCCGCGCTCATGCTGATCGTGAGCGGCGTGGGCATGTCGCTCTGCGGGGTTGTCGCGGACCGGGTCGCGCGCAACTCGCCGCGCGGCAAGGTCACGCTGGCGATCGGGTACTGCCTCGGATCATGCGTACTGCTGATGATCGGCATGCGCATGGAGACGGGCGCCGCCCAGTTCGCGGTCATCGCCGCCGGTGTGTTTCTCGCCGCCGGCACCTGGGGGCCGGCCGGTGCGATGGCAACGAACCTCGTGCCAGCCTCGATCCACGCGACGGCACTCGCCACGTTGACGCTCGCGAACAACCTGCTCGGCGGTGCGCCGGGCCCCTATGTGACCGGCCTGCTCGCAGACCGCATCGGTTTGCTCGGCGCGCTGCAGTGGATTCCGCTGGTCTCAGTTGGCGCCGCGCTGGCCTTCGGCTGCGCCAAAGCGACCTATGAGCGCGACCTGCGCCGCTTCGAATCAACACGATAGTTGCGCGGCGGCGCGATCCGCCTCGCTATCCCTACAGGAGTCGTCTCATGACACAAACCCAAACTTCTTCCTCGCTCGACGGCAAAGTGGCCGTGATCACGGGTGCTGGCCGCGGCATCGGCCGCGCAATTGCGCTTGCCTATGCGCGCGCCGGCGCCTCGGTGGTATGCAGTGCGCGCAGCGAAGGGGAAATCGTCGAAACCGCTGCCATGATCGGTGAAGCAGGAGGGGCGTCGCTTGCCCTGACGGCCAATGTCGGTGACTACGACGACACAGTCGCGTTGTTCCGGCGCGCAAGCGAAGTCTTCGGCGGCATCGATATCGTGGTTGCCAACGCCGGTGTCGCCTCCGACCTGCGCAGGATCGAAGACAGCGACCCGGCCGAGTGGCGCAAGACGATCGACATCAATCTGACTGGCGCCTATCACACCGCGCATGCGGCCATCCCGTATCTGCGCCGGCGCGGGGCGGGCAAGATCATCATGGTCGGCTCGGGCCAGCGTAACCGTCCCGTTGCCGGGTTTTCCGCGTACTCCTGCTCGAAGAGCGGTCTCTGGATGCTGACCCAGTCGCTTGCGGTGGAACTGCTCGACTACAACATCAGCGTCAACGAACTGATCCCAGGTCCGGTGAAGACGGCGATGACCCGTGACGTTCCGATGCCGCCCGGCGAGTGGGCCAAGCAACCGGAAGACGTGGTGCCGTTGGCCCTGTTCCTCGCCAGCATGCCCGACGGTGGTCCGACGGCACAAAGCTACAGCTTGATGCGTCGTGCCTGAGCGTCGCGGCGAACACAGTTACCCGAAAGCGGAGAAATCTATGCTGAAAAACGAGCAGATCGAACGTTCCAGTGGAGCGCTGGCTAACGCGCGTCCCCTTCAGGGGCGCGTCGCACTCATCACCGGCGCCGGTCGCGGCCTCGGCGGCGTGATCGCACGGCATTTCGCGCGAGCGGGCGCGGACATCGTCATCTGCGATGTCGACCAGCCGGCCCTCGAAGAAACGCGGGAAGCGGTCGAAGCCATCGGGGCGCGCTGTATCGCGCTCGCTTGCGACATCACTTCGAGCGCCAGGGTCCGCGAGATGTTCGCAACGATCGTGGAGCGCTTTGGCACCCTGCACATCCTCGTGAATAACGCGGCGCTGGGCCCGACAGCGGCAGCAGACGAGATGCGCCGCAACAGGCATTACGCGTATATCACGACCCCGCAACCCAGGCAGGCGCTCGGCTTCACGAGCGAGATCACGGACGAGGATTGGCACCGCTATTGGGACGTCAACGTGCACGGCATGTTCTATTGCACGCGCGAAGCGCTCAAGCTGATGCAGGCCCAAGGTTACGGGCGCATCGTGAATCTCGCATCGGTCGCCGGGTTTTCGACCATTAGCGCGCATAGTCCGCACTACAGCGCGTCGAAGGGGGCGGTGATCGCCTTCACCAGGACCGTGGCTGCCGAAGTTGCCGGCGGAAACATTCTCGTCAATGCGCTCGCGCCTGGCGGCGTGCAGACACCGTTCTTCGAACAATACCTCGACTCGATCGGCGAGGAGGCACGCAACCGCTTCTGGCAGCTCATACCCGCGGGGCGCTTTGGCACCATGGACGAATATGCGGCGGTCGCGACGTTCCTCGCCGGCGATCACTACTTCGTCGGCCAGGTCATCAGCCCCAATGGCGGCGCGGTGATATGAGCGGCCGCCGCACCAGGCGCGTCCCGATTACGGCGCGCGGGAATCGGGCTTGAATGAATCGATTGAGTGAATCGATTGAGTGAATCGTCGGCGGCGCTCGCGCTGTTCCGTCGATCGCCTGAATCCCTCTACACCACCACACTCACTACCTCACCGATGAAACCGAAACGCGCAACGTTCACACGCATGCAAGACAGTACCCGCGAAGACTGGGAGATCATCAAGCCTCAAGCTGCCGAGTATTTCTCCCGACTGCCCGAGCGAGTTCTTGCGCACCTGAGACTGCTCGACGGGGAGTTCAGCGGCTTCCCGATCGACCGCTACCAACACTGCCTGCAGGCCGCCACGCTGGCACTAAGGGATGGCCGCGACGATGAGTACGTGGTCTGCGCGCTGCTGCACGATATCGGCGACACGACCGGCTCGTACAACCATCCTGAAATCGCGGCCGCCATACTGAAACCATTTGTCTCCGAGGCTAACCTCTGGATGATCGAGCACCATGGAATCGTTCAGGGGCACAACTTCTTTCACCACATCGGCATGGACCGCCATATGCGCGATCAGCTCAGCGAGCATCCCCACTATCAACGCACGCTCGAGTTCGTGGATCGGTACGACGATCCGGCGTTCGACGCCACTGCCAGGACGTGTCCAATCGAGGTATTCGAGCCGATCGTGCGGCGGGTGATGAAAGCGCCCAAACGATCGATCTACCGCGCGATTACCGAGGCGGGATAGAACTGAAGCGAACTTTCATCCGCGGAAGCGGCCGTCCGCGACGTTCCCCGCGCCTTGCAGGTGTCCATACTTTCTCCTGGTCTCCGCCATGAGAGTGAGAGGAGCCTGGCAAGCGAGCAAGGCGCGGCATCTGTCCCAGCAGATCGCGGATTCCCTCGCGAACCTGGTCCCTCGACCACTCGCCGCGTTGCAGGTTTTCAGTGGTAATGCGACGCAGGTTTGCCGACTCCTGATTCCAGATTTGCGCGCTCATGCAGAGAAACGTGCCCTTGTGCATGCTTGCGTGAGGCCCGCATTGCTTCGTCACGTCCTCACCGGTGCGGCCTCCGCCGAGTTGATTTAAATCAATAAAAAACGACGTTCGATGCGATACATTAATTTACCGTCCGGTCGGTTAATTAATTACCTTTGCCCGCCCCTCTTCGGCGGGCCCTCTTGTCAAGCGTCGCTTTCGCCTCAAGGAGACACGTCTGTGAGTCACAACGAGAAACTCGCCCGCACCATGGAGTTCCCGCCCGCCACCGAACAGCCCAACGTCTACCCGTTGAGCTGGCACGCAGGCACTGCCAAGCTGGAAGAAGTCTGGGACGCGTCACAGCGTGAATACTGGGATGTGAAGAAGCTCCCCTGGGCGACGTTCGACCCGGCCCGCTACAACTGGGAAGAGCGCGAGGCCATCGCATACTGGTGGACCCTGCTGTCCGTGTTCGATGCTTCCGCGCCGCCGGTCTTCGCGGAGGCATTCATCAAGACCTACGAGGTGCATGAAGAAGACGCGGTACGCCGTTGTTTCTTTTCGGTGACCCGCGATGAGCAGAACCACGAGCAGATGTGCGGCGCGGCGATCACGCGCCTGCTGGAGCACCCCGACCCGCTGACGTATTCGCCCAAAACCGAGCTCGGCAAACGCCTGCAGAAGAATGCGAAGTGGCTCTACTACAACGGCGGACGTTACTGGACGGGCTACAAGGCCGCCGTGCCGAAGTATCCGCTGGCCGTCCTGTTCAGCTCATTTTTGATGGGCGAAATCGCTGCGGCCACCATCTTTCATCAGATGGCCGCCGGCTGCACCGAGCCCGTTTTCAAGGAAGCTTTCCGGAACATCGGCCGGGACGAAGGCCGCCACATGGCCATCTGCATGGCACTGATGGAGCGCGACTACCCGAAAATGGAACTGGAGAACAAAGCGCTCATCACCAAGCAGGTCCGCGCCGGGTACCTCTTTCTGTCCGCCGTGCTGTTCGAGCCACCGATGGACTTCTGGGATCTGCCCGAAGACTTCATCGCCAACCAGCGCGCAGGCGAAACGGTGGCTCGCAAGGCCGGCTTCCAGATTCCGGAGTACGAAACGAAAAAAGAGAACTGGCGCAATGCGATGCTCAACCTCAAGAGCGTACTCGACCGTTACGGCATCCCCTTCCCGGCGATTCCCGAAGTGGGCATCACCGGCCAGGAGATCCGGGATATCGACATGAAGGACATCATCCCGGTGTTCTGAGTCGCGCGACCCTCTGAGCGACGCTGCAGCCGCCCCGCGGCTGCAGTCCCTTTCTTATCTGCGAACTCAAGAATGAGCGAAATCCGTCTGATGCCATCGGGCAAGACCGTCGACTGCCTGCCCGGCGACACCGTATTGCAGGCCCTGGAGCGCAAAGGCTACGCGCTGCCCAACAACTGCCGCGCCGGCGCGTGCGGCGAATGCAAGGTCAAGGTGCGCTCGGGCGAGTTCGATCAGGGTTTGGTGCTCGACATGGCCTTGTCCCAGGAAGAGCGCCAGCAAGGCTATGGCCTCATGTGCATGGCCAAGCCCCTGTCGAAGACGCTCGAGATCGAATGGGACTTCGACGGCTCGAGACCCCGACTCTTTCCGCCGAAGGAGGCCATGACCTACATCCTCGTCGACCGCATCCGTCGGACCGAGCGTATCGTCGAACTCCGCCTGCGGCCCGTCGAGCCGGTCATGCGCTTCTGGCCCGGGCAATATGTGACGCTAGGCGATCACTTTTCGGGGGCGCCAGCCCGTTGTTATTCCATTGCGAATGCACCACGGCCCGATGGCGAGATCGCATTGCAGGTAACCCGACTGGATGGTGGCGCGACGTCTGTCTGGATCCACGAGCAACTCAAGGTCGGCGATGTCGTCAGGCTTTCGGGCCCGTACGGCACGTTCATCGGTGATCCGTCTTCCGAGACTCCGGTGTTGTGCATGGCGGCCGGCTCGGGCCTGGCGCCCATCCTGTCGTTGACCGAGGCCGCCTTACGTCGAGGCTACAAACAACCCGTAACGTTGCTGTTTTCGGCAAGAACGCCTGGCGACGTTTACGGCAGCGGCGTGCTCGGCTACTGGCAGAGTCTCTACCGGAATTTCCGCTACATTCCGACGCTGACCCGTAGCGAGGCCCCGGGCTTCAGGAGCGGGCGCATTCCAGCCCTGCTGCCAGCACTGTTTCCGGATCTCAGCGCCTATAGCGTGTTCATTGCGGGCAGCCCGGACTTCACCGAGGCCTGCGCCGCCCAGGCGAAAGCGCTCGGTGCAAAGTCCGACCTGATCCATTCGGAAGGCTACGTGTCACAAGGCCGATGACCGACCCTGTTCATCCCGCGGCGGTAGATACGCGCCGTCGCTCTTGTGTGGACGAAACACGGCGGATTCCCGGTTTCGCTTGCCCAATGCCGCCGCGGCGCGATCCCGATACGCTCCATCTTCGCGGCTACGGCATAGTCGTCGTATCGCGCTGACATCGCAGAAGACCTCGAGCTCGCGCGCCTTCAGCCGCGCGTCAGGCGCGCAATGCGCCACGCGGCAACGCAGGTCCGCAGCACCGCCATCGGCAGACAACCCTGAAGCCATGCGCGTCGGAGCTACACGGGAGCCCGCCGGCGTTCATACAGTGACTTCTTGCAGTGACTGCGCAACTTGTTCCCGCAGCCCGTCGGGCGCACGGCTAGCCCAGTCGAAAGCGCGCCGCCGGTTCCAGCGCTCACGCGGCGCAGCCGCGCCGGGTCGCGGTCAGGCTCGAGCCCTTTCCTTCTGCGACCTCCCCTCCATGCCTGGCGTTTTTCCGATCCTCGAAAGCGGATTTCACATTGTGAGATTCCGCCCGATTTCTCCAAACGCATCCTTTCCATTTACCAAAATACCGTTTCACATCACGATATGCTACCTATAACCGATTGAAAAATAACCACAAAATTAAGTCATATGTCTTATATAAGACATAACTCTTGGACGCGGAAGGAGCCTACAATTCACTCATGCAGTGTGTTCCGGCAGCCACAACGGGACATTCAGCCATTTTTCAAACTCGCTCACTCCTGGAAGAACCAAATGGCCCAATATCAAGACGACATCAAGGCAGTTGCTGCGTTGAAAGAGAAACAAGGCAGCGCGTGGAATGCCATCAATCCCGAGTCTGCGGCCCGCATGCGCGCCCAGAACAAGTTCAAAACGGGCCTCGACATCGCAAAGTACACCGCGAAGATCATGCGCGCCGACATGGCCGCCTACGATGCCGACCCGTCGAAGTACACCCAGTCGCTGGGCTGCTGGCATGGCTTCATCGGCCAGCAGAAGATGATCTCCATCAAGAAGCATTTCAACAGCACCGAGCGCCGCTACCTTTACCTGTCCGGCTGGATGGTGGCCGCGCTGCGCTCCGAGTTCGGCCCGCTGCCGGACCAGTCGATGCACGAAAAGACCGCCGTCAGCGCACTGATCCGCGAGCTGTATACCTTCCTGCGCCAGGCCGACGCCCGTGAACTGGGTGGCCTGTTCCGCCAGCTGGACGCGGCCGAAGGCGCTGCCAAAGCCGCCATCCAGGAAAAAATCGACAACCACATCACCCACGTCGTCCCCATCATCGCCGACATCGACGCGGGTTTTGGCAACGCCGAAGCCACCTACCTGCTGGCCAAGCAGTTCATCGAAGCAGGCGCATGCTGCATCCAGATCGAAAATCAGGTGTCCGACGAAAAGCAGTGCGGCCACCAGGATGGCAAGGTCACCGTGCCGCATGAGGACTTCCTCGCCAAGATCCGCGCCATCCGCTACGCCTTCCTCGAGCTGGGCGTGGACGACGGCATCATCGTGGCCCGTACCGACTCGCTGGGCGCCGGTCTGACCAAGCAGATCGCCGTGACCCACGCGCCGGGCGACCTGGGCGACCAATACAATTCGTTCCTCGACTGCGACGAAATTTCGGCCGACGCACTGGGCAATGGTGACGTCGTCATCAAGCGCGACGGCAAGCTGCTGCGTCCCAAGCGCCTGCCCAGCAACCTGTTCCAGTTCCGCACCGGCACGGGCGAAGCGCGCTGCGTGCTCGATTGCATCACCGCGCTGCAAAACGGCGCCGACCTGTTGTGGATCGAAACCGAAAAGCCGCATATCGGCCAGATCGCCGGCATGGTGAACGAGATCCGCAAGGTCATCCCGAATGCCAAGCTGGTGTACAACAACAGCCCGTCGTTCAACTGGACCCTGAACTTCCGTCAGCAGGCGTACGACGCGATGAAAGCCGCAGGCAAGGATGTGTCGGCATACGATCGCGCCCAACTGATGAGCGCGGAATACGACCAAAGCGAACTGGCGCTCGCCGCCGACGAAAAGATCCGCACCTTCCAGGCCGATGCGGCGCGCGAAGCCGGCATCTTCCATCACCTGATCACGCTGCCGACTTACCACACCGCGGCACTGTCGACCGACAACCTGGCCCGCGAATACTTCGGCGACCAGGGCATGCTCGGTTATGTGGCTGGCGTGCAGCGCAAGGAAATCCGCCAGGGCATCGCATGCGTCAAGCACCAGAACATGTCCGGCTCGGACATCGGCGACGACCACAAGGAGTATTTCAGCGGCGAAGCAGCCCTGAAAGCGGCGGGTAAAGACAACACCATGAACCAGTTCTGATACTCGCAATACCCCACGCAAAACGCCAACCGCTTCAGGTTGGCGTTTCTTTTTGTCCGCGTTAGCTCGCGGGGTGCTTATCACAAGCCAACGCCTTTGCAGGATTCGTGGCTGCAAAACCGAACGCGCAGACCCGATAATGCAACGTTACGAATCTAGCATCGCCGTTGCACCTGTGTCCGGGTCCGCCGCCTACA
Organism: Paraburkholderia mimosarum LMG 23256 = NBRC 106338; assembly: GCF_000739815.1. Lineage (GTDB taxonomy): Bacteria > Pseudomonadota > Gammaproteobacteria > Burkholderiales > Burkholderiaceae > Paraburkholderia > Paraburkholderia mimosarum. The sequence goes on along the minus strand of NZ_BBJJ01000015.1, from coordinate 30,942 downwards.
CTGCGAACCGTACCCACCAGCAACGCACATCAAGTGCGCAGGAGCAGCGAAATGAAAAGGACGATTCTCGGCGTGGTATTGGGTGCGGCGGCGCTGGCAGCGTCGAGCGCAGCGTTCGCCCACGTAGATGTAGCACTGGGCGTTGAAGTACCTGGCGTGGCCTACGCCCCGGCCCAGCCTGTTTATGTCGCTCCGCCGCCCGCTGAGTATGCGCCTCCACCGGTCGCGGTCGCCTGGCGCGGCGACGACGACTGGCGTGCGCGTGAGTGGCGCGAACGCGAATGGCGAGAACACGAACGGCGCGAGCACCAATGGCGTGAGCGAGCCTGGCGCGACCATGATCGCTGGGGCTATTGAGCCGATTTCACCGCTGAACCTTCACATCAGTAGCTGAGCACATGAACTTCAATAACCGTATCAGGACACTTGCCGCGGCTGCTGGTCTGGCACTGGCGGCAGCCGGATCGGCCCACGCCGCCGGCTGCCTGAAGGGCGCGGTCGTCGGCGGTGTCGCGGGACACTATGCGGGTCACCACGCAGTCGCGGGCGCGGTAGGCGGCTGCATCGTCGGACATCACCTTGCGAAGGCCCATGCAGAGGAACGGGCCGCGCAGCACGAGGCCGCCCGTTCCCAGAAGCCAGCCACGTGATTCCCGATCGAAAGGTGGCTACGTCCTTGACTTAGCGCCCCTCGCTGGCGATCGGCGTCGGATGGACCAGGAGCAGCACAACGGTAACCGCACAGAATGCGGCGCCTGCGTAGAACGTAGTGGCTGCGCCGAAACGTTCCCACAACTGGCCCGCGACGACGCTCGACGCCAGCGTCATCACACCGCTCAGCAGATTGAAGAAGCCGAACGCGGTGCCCCGCAGATCTGGCGGCGCCGTGTGGGCGACCATCGCGGAAAACAGACCCTGGGTCATGCCCATGTGCAGCCCCCACAGTGCAACTCCCACGAGGACCAGGCTCCAGTGCGCGCCGTGCGCGAGCACGATATCGGAGCCGATCAATACGACGAGGCCGGCTATCAGCAACCGGGTGTGGCTCATCGTGTCCGCGAGCTTGCCAAACGGATATGCCGAGAGTGCGTAGATGAAATTCATCGCCACCATGACGAGCGGAACCAGCGCGATCGATACGCCGCTGCCCATTGCGCGAAGCACCAGGAACGCCTCGCTGAATCGCGCCAGCGCGAAAACAGCGCCCACGCCGACCACCCACCAATAGTTCGTGCCGAGCTGCCTGAGGCGCGTCCAGGTCACGGGATTGCCCTTCTTGACGGAAGCCTCATGCACGGGCTCCCTGACACCGAATGTCAGCAGTGTGACGGTGAGCACTGCGGGAATGACGGCAATCCAGAATGCGAGCCGAAAGTTGTTTCCCGACACCAGCATGATGGCGACGCCCAGCAGCGGCCCGAGCAACGCGCCGACCGTGTCGAGCGCCTGACGCAGGCCAAAGGCCGCACCGCGCAGTTGCGGCGGCGTGACATCGGCGATGAGCGCATCGCGAGGCGCACCCCGGATACCCTTCCCGACCCGGTCCATGACACGAGCCGTGACCACGACCCCAACCGTCGGCGCAATGGCGAAAATGGGCTTGCTCAACGCGCCGAGCGAATAGCCGGCCACTGCGAGCCATTTGCGGTTGTGCAGATAGTCGCTCAGCGTGCCCGAAAACACCTTGACGATCTGGGCCGTTGCCTCGGCGACGCCTTCGATGATGCCGATCGCGCCGGCACTCGCGCCGAGGCTTGCCACCAGGAACATCGGCAGCAGGCTGTGAATGATTTCGGACGAAATGTCCATGAACAGACTGACACACCCGAGCACCCAGACACTGCGCGGAATCTGCCGGATCACACTGACTTGCGGTTCGCTTTGCATTCGATAAGGTCGACACAAATGTAGCGTTCTAACGAAACGGCCGTACTGCGCCGCTGGTCCTAGTCGAATTCGACATCGCCGCTGTTGCGCAACGCATGCAGGCGTCGAATCTGTTCAGGGAGAATTCGCCCCTGCGATAGAGCGGGAAGGTCATCGACGTCGAAAAACTGGACTGCGTCGGTTTCAGCGCCGCATATCTCGCCCGCCTGCACGATTTCCCCAAGAAAAACCAGCTTCCAGATGTGAAACACGGAAGGCGGATGACCGTGCTTGAGCATATCCCACACGGCAAGCAGCCGGACGATGTTCACCGTATAGCCGCTTTCTTCGCGGGCTTCCTTCGCCGCATTCTCGGCGGGCGAGACGCCCACATCGGCCCACCCGCCGGGCAGGGACCACAAGCCATCCACGGCCTCCCGCACGAGCAGGATTTGCCCGGCCTCGTTGAAGGCGGCACATCTGACATCGAGCTTGGGGTTGGCATAGCCCGTTTCCGACGCGAAGAGCGCGGCGACATCGCATGCTTGCATGGAAGCCATCTCTGCAAGTTGAAGATGCGCGATGCGTGCGATCTCGGCGTATCTTTCCGTGTCGAAGGGGCTCGTTGCGTAGTGCAAACCCGTTTGCGCGAGTGCGAGCAGCCGCCGAGCCTGCGCAAGACGTGCTATCAGCGAATCTTGTCCCGAAGGCGTGGTCATGGTTCGTGGCGTGCACGTGCGTCAAGCACCTGGTCGCGTGCGAGCGGCGCCCTGGCGTGTTCGAGCAGGGTCTTTGGGCCATCGAAAATGCCGCTCTTCCGGTCAAACAGGGTGCCATGACAGTCAAAGGTCAGCCGGTCGAAGTCGGTCAGTTCCACGATTGCGCCTCCCTGCTGTCGTTGACGGAGACCACGGTGCGTCGAGCGTATGCACAAACGCATGTCGCCATGCTGAAGCCTTTCCGCTCGCGATTTCCGCTACAGTTTATGGCGCTTTCTCCGTTGACGCTTGCTTGCCTGTCCTCGCGCATTGGAAGCCCGCGCCCGGCGCCTATGTTTCACCCGCGCAGGACGAGCCAGACGGATGTCGTTACAACCACGCATCGCACGTGAAAACACCATGAAAACTACGCGTACCATTTCGACAGTCGAAGTCCATACCGGCGGCGAAGCCTTCCGCATCGTCACCAGCGGCCTCCCCCGCCTCCCTGGCGACACCATCGTCAAGCGTCGTGCGTGGCTCAAGGAAAACGCCGACGAAATCCGCACCGCGTTGATGTTCGAGCCGCGCGGCCATGCCGACATGTACGGCGGCTATCTGACCGAACCGGTCAGCCCGAGCGCCGACTTCGGCATCATCTTCCTCCACAACGAGGGCTATAGCGATCACTGCGGACACGGCGTCATCGCACTGTCCACCGCCGCGGTCGAGCTTGGCTGGGTGCAGCGCCAGGTGCCGGAAACGCGGGTCGGCATCGACGCTCCCTGCGGCTTCATCGAGGCATACGTTCAGTGGGATGGCGAGCACGCCGGCAATGTGCGGTTCGTGAACGTCCCGTCCTTCATCTGGAAGCGGGATGTGACCGTCGAGACGCCTTCCTTTGGCACCGTCAAGGGCGATATCGCCTTCGGTGGCGCGTTCTATTTTTATACAGACGGTCACCCGCATGGTCTTGAAGTTCGCGAGTCGTCGGCCGAGGCGCTCATCCGCTTCGGCGCCGAAGTCAAGGAAGCCGCCAACAAGGCGTACCCTGTCGTCCATCCCGAGATTCCGGAGATCAATCACATATACGGAACCATCATTGCCGGCGCACCGCGACACCCGGGCTCGACGCAAGCGAACTGCTGCGTGTTTGCGGACCGCGAGGTGGACCGCTCGCCGACCGGCTCCGGAACCGGCGGGCGCGTCGCCCAATTGTATCTGCGAGGCGAACTCGGCAAGGACGAGACCCTTGTGAACGAATCCATCATCGGCACCGTCTTCAAGGGACGTGTGCTCGGCGAAACGACGGTCGGCGGCTTCCGTGCAGTCATTCCGGAAGTCGAAGGCAACGCGTTCGTGTGCGGCTTCGCAACGTGGATCGTAGACGAGCGTGACCCGCTGACTTACGGCTTCCTCGTTCGGTAAGCCGGTCTGCCGCGTGACACGCCCCTGGAGGGGCAACGCCGCGATTCAATGCACTTCACGCACGCGCCGACGCGACCTGCGCCGCGCGCGTAGCCTGCGCCGCCTGCTTCAGACGCGCCACCCCTTCGCGAATCTCGTCAACGTTCGGCGCGGCAAACGAAAGGCGCAGCGAGGCGCTATCCGGATGGTCGGCGAAAAACGCCTTGCCCGGCACGAATATTACGTTGCTGGCGATCGCGTTCGGCAAAAGCGCATCGATCGCCAGGCCCGGCATGCGCGCCCACACGAACATGCCGCCTTCGGGCTGATGAAACGCGATTTCGCCCTCGAATTCCGCGCGCAGGCCATCGCAGAGCGCCTCGCATTTGCGCCGATACGCTTGTGTGATACGCGGCAGATGCTGTTCGAGCGAGCCCGCTTCCAGATAGTGCGCGGCGATCGCCTGCGTCCACGGTGTGCTGCACAGGTCGACGGTCTGCTTGGCGATCACGCAGCGCCGCGCGATTTCGGCGGGGGCGATCGTCCAGCCCACGCGCAAGCCGGGCGCGACGACTTTCGAAAGACTCGAAAAATGCACGACCCAGGCGCGCGCACCCTCCACTTCGCTCGCCAGCGCGAGCAGGGAGGGCATGGCCTGGCCGGCGAAACGCAGATCGCCATAGGGATCGTCCTCGACGATCACAAAGCGGTATTGAACGGCGAGGCGCAGCAACGCGAGGCGACGTTCACGCGTGAGCGTGGCCCCGGTAGGGTTTGCGAAGGTCGGCACGGTGTACAGCAATTTCGGCCGCGCAATGACGCCCGATGCGAGCCGGGCGGCGAGCACATCGACGTCGATGCCGTCACCGTCCACCGGCACCGTCACGACACGCGCCTGCTGGAGCCTGAGGGCCTGCAGCGTGGCCGGATAGGCAGGCTGCTCCGTCAACGCCGTGTCGCCCGGATCGAGCAGCACACGCAACAAGAGATCGAGCCCTTGCTGCGAGCCCGTGGTGATCAGCATTTCCTCGGGCGCGCATATCGCGCCGCGCCGCGCCATGAGTGCGAGGATCTGGGCCTTCAGCTCCGGCAAGCCGTCGGTCGGACCATACTGAAGGCATTGTGTGGGGGCCTGCCATGCGCGCGCGGCAGCCGCCTGCAACCCTTCCTCGTCGAAAAGATCGCTGGCGGGATAGCCGCCGGCGAAGGAAATCATGCCTGGTTGTGCCAGGTACCTGAAAAGCTCTCGAATCGGCGAACCGGCCGGATGCTGGAAAGGTGCGGTGAAGTCGTACATGTCGTCAATGGCGGTGGCCGGATAAGCTTCGATTGTGGTCGGGCCGCCTGCGCGCATCAAACGAAATCTAATCACCACATCTTGCGGTTTGCTCATCAAGCGTCCCGCGCGCCTTCGTTCATGGCGAGGCGGCGGGTCAAACGAAAGAGGCCCGTGATACGGGCCTCAAGTTTGCGTCGCCTGACTCGATCGTCACTGCGGCATCACACCACGTTCTTCTCGACGATAGGACGATTTTCCAGCACGCGCGACCAGTCGAGCGAAGAAAGATCGAGCGTGGTGTACCTGCCATTCAGAATCAGTTCGCTCACACCGCGCCCCGTTGCCGGCCCTTGCTGCAGACCGTGCCCGCTGAAGCCGTTGGCGAACACGCAATTGTCGATTGCCGGGTGATACCCGATGATGGCGTTCTGGTCGAGCACGTTGTACTCGTAGTAGCCGGACCAGCAATTCTCCACGCGCAGCGCCTCGAACTCCGGCACGCGGTGCGCCAGCGTGGGCCAGATCACGTCGTCGAAAATGGCGTGATCGACCTCGTCGAGCGGCAGGTCATCGGGATCGTTTTCCGGGCTCGGCGACGTGCCGGTAATGTACGTGTTGCCCTCGGGGCGGAAATACACGCCGGACGGATCGATCAGTAACGGGCAATGGGTCAGCCGCGCCGGTGACGACACATTGAAAATGCTGCGGCGGCGCGCGTAAACCGGAATGTCGATGTCCATCATCACGGCGAGCTTGCGTGCCCACGCGCCTGCCGCGTTCACGAGCGTGTCGCACGCATGGCGTTCGCCGTCGCTCGCGATCACGTGCGTGACCTTGCGGCCACTACGCACGACGCCTGTCACATCCGCCGCCACATAGCGCGCGCCGAGCGACTGCGCCTTCTTGCGCAGCGCCTGCACGAGGCCGTAGCCGTCGAACCAGCCCTCGCCGCTGCGGCCATACGCGCCGCTTGCGAGATCCTCGACGTTGAGCCATGGAAACTTCGCCTGCAACGCGTCGCGCGACATGAGTTCGATGTCTGCGCCGAGGCGCGTCTGCAGCGCGTGATTTTCGCGCAGCGTCGCATCGCCCGCCTCGGTGGCGAGGAAAAGATAGCCGCCCTCGTGCAGATCGATCGACGGACGGCTGCCGTTGACTTCGAGCCGCTCGCCAATGCCGCGCAGGAACTCGATGCCGAAGAGCGACATCTGGATCGAGAGCGGCGTGGAAAACTGCTGCCGGATCGACGCGGCCGAAAGCGCCGAAGACGAGCGCGCATAACTCGGGTCGCGCTCGAACACGGTCACCGAAACCGTTGGGTCGGTTGCGCGCAGAAAGTAAGCAATAGAACTACCGATGACTCCGCCGCCAACGATAACGACTTGAGAACTCACGACTTGCTCCAGAACGGGTAAGTGCTGCGCGCGTGCGCCAGACGACATCGAGTGAATCAGTGCAGGGTCCGGGCGCGCGATGCGCCCGGACCTCCACGCCAAACGCGCTTATTCGACGTTGAAATCGATGCCCTGCGCGAGCGGCAGCGCCGACGAATAGTTGACCGTGTTGGTCGCGCGGCGCATATAGGCCTTCCACGCATCGGAGCCCGACTCGCGCCCGCCCCCCGTTTCCTTCTCCCCGCCGAACGCGCCGCCAATTTCCGCGCCGCTCGGCCCGATGTTCACGTTCGCAATGCCGCAATCGCTGCCCGAGGCCGAGAGAAAACGCTCGCTCTCGCGCAGGTCCGTCGTGAACACGCACGACGAGAGGCCATGGTGGGCCGCGTTGTTCGCCTCGATGGCGTCGTTGAAGTCGCGGTACTTGAGCACGTAGAGAATGGGCGCGAAGGTTTCCTTCAGGACGACTTCGGTTTGCGAAGGCATTTCGACGATTGCCGGACGCACGTAGAAGCCCTTTTCGTTGCCCGCCACGGTATGACGCTCGCCGCCGAACACCTTGCCGCCCTCGCGCTTCGCCTGCTCGAGCGCCGCCTGCATGCGAGTGAACGACTGCTCGTCGATGAGCGGCCCCATCAGCGTGCCCTGTTCGAGCGGATTGCCGATCGCAACCTTGCCGTACAGCGTCTTGAGGCGCTCGGTCACCTTGTCGTACACGCTCTCGTGCACGAAGAGGCGGCGCAGCGACGTGCAGCGCTGTCCCGCCGTGCCCACGGCCGAGAAAAGGATGCCGCGCAACGCGAGTTCGAGATCGGCGGTCGCCGAGATGATGCCCGCGTTGTTGCCGCCCAGTTCGAGCAGCGAGCGGCCGAAGCGGCGCGCAACTTCCACGCCGACCGTGCGGCCCATTTCCGTGCTGCCCGTGGCGCTCACGATGCTCGAGCGCGGGTCCGCAACGAGCTTCGCCCCCACTTCGCGGCCACCGATGACGAGGCTCGTCAGGCCCTCAGGCGCATCCCCGAATTCCTTGAGCACGTCCTGCAGAAGCTTGTTGACGGCGAGCGCGGTGAGCGGCGTTTTTTCCGAGGGCTTCCAGACGACGGCGTTACCGCACACGAGCGCGAGCGCGGCGTTCCACGACCACACGGCAACGGGAAAGTTGAAAGCCGAGATCACGGTGCACACGCCCATCGGATGCCAGGTCTCGGCCATGCGGTGGCCAGGACGCTCCGAAGCGATGGTGAGACCGTAAAGCTGACGCGAGAGGCCAACGGCGAAATCGCAGATGTCGATCATCTCCTGCACTTCGCCCAATCCTTCCTGGAAGATCTTGCCGGTCTCCAGCGTGACGAGGCTGCCGAGCGCGCGCTTCTGTTCGCGCAGCTTGTTGCCGAGCAGGCGCACGAGTTCGCCGCGGCGCGGCGCCGGCACATTGCGCCAGGTCTTGAACGCCTCCTGCGCCTTCGCGAGCACGGCGTCGACGTCGGCCGCCGACTGGCTCGCGACGCGGCCGATCAGCTCGCCGTTGATCGGCGAATGCACGGCGATGTCGCCCGCTTCCGTGAGGTGGGAAATACCGAGATCCGACAGGATGGTGGAAGCTTTCATAGGTACAATCCCTCAAAAGAATTTCCGATACGAAACATTGCTACTTTCGGAAACTATACACGCGCAATGGGGCGGCGACAATACGAAAATTACGGCAATTTAGCCATCTTACGCGCATTGCATGGGCGGAGCTTCGGGCCGCACCGCGCCTGTTGCCAAACCATACGCCCGCAGCGCGGGCGCATGATGCATTTCCTATCGGAAACAGACTGCTGACGCCCGACCAGGCGGGCGTCAGCCGGGGGGCACCGGTTCCCGGGTTTAGTCGGCGGTGCGCGTCGTGACCGGCACCCACGCCACGTTCTTGACCTGATAGAGCGTCGAACTCGGCCCCTTCAGATCGCCCTGGGCGGTAAAGGCGATCTTGCCCGTGATGCCGTCATAGCTCGTCGCCTTCAGCGCGGCGTTGAAGTCGGCCGGGCTCGTGGAACCCGCCTTCTCTATCGCCGTGATGGCGACCCACGTCGCGTCATAGGCGAACGGCGCGTAGGCGAGCATGTCGATGCCGTACTTTTGCTTGAACTTCACAGCGAAGTCCCGGCCCTTGGGCAGCGTGTCGAGCGGCTGGCCGTATTCCCACACCGAGGCACCTTCGGCGGAATCGCCCGCGAGCTTGATGAAGTTCGCATCCATGACGCCGCCGCCCGCGAGGAACTGCGCCTTCAGGCCGAGCTGGCGCATGCGCTTGACGATCATGGCCGCCTGCGCGTCGAGGCCGCCGAAAAACACGAGGTCGGGATTCGTGCGCTTGATGCTCGTGAGTTGTGCGCTGAAATCGACGGCCTTGTCGTTCGTGAACTCGCGCGCCACGATCGTGCCGCCACCCGCCTTCACGGCCTTCTCGAACTCGTCGGCTTCGCCCTGGCCGAAGGCCGTGCGGTCGTCGATGATGGCAATACGCTTCGCCTTCGTCACCGTCGCCGCATAGTTGCCCGCGTTGCCCGCGTTCTGCGCATCGGTGGCGATCACGCGATAGAGGCTCGGAAAGCCGCCCTGCGTGATGGCCGGGTTGGTCGCCGCCGGCGTGATCATCGGAATGCCGGCCTTCGCGTAGATTTTCGAGGCCGGCAGCGTCGTGCCCGAATTGAAATGGCCGATCACCACGGCCACGTTGTCGTCCACGAGTTGCTGCGCGACCTGCACGCCAATGCGCGGGTCGCTCTGGTCATCCTGCGAATCGATCACGAACTTGACCGGCTTCCCGCCGATGGTGGGATGCTTCGCGTTGGCTTCGTCCACGGCGAGACGCACGCCGTTCTCGATGTCCTTGCCATACGCCGCGCCCCCGCCCGTGAGCGGGCTGGCCACACCGATTTTCACGACCCGTTCCTGCGCGCTCACGGCGCCGGCAACCAACATCAACGACGCTGCGATCGCGCAGCCACGACGAGAAGCAAGGAAACGGGGATGCATAGGATATTCCTTCGGTATGGGAAATCGGCACTCGATGCGTCCCGTCAGTCGCACGGACCTTCGGCGCACGGCGTTCGTCTCTCGCCGCGCGCTGCCAGGGGGCGGGACGTAAGCGGATTGTCGGCAGCCCGTTGAGGCGCATCAAACGAAATCTAATCACCACATGATTCGTTTTTCTCATCAAGCCCCATGCTCACGCGTGGTGCGCCGATATGAAGCGTCACCTCGCAGGCATTGGGAGATACCCGGTTGCGCGGATACACCGGATTGTGCGTTGACTTCATGGAGCGGCGGATTCCATGCCTCGTGCAATCGCGGTTCGCATCAGAATCATCATCCTCGCCGCTTGCTGCGTCATGCTATTCATAACAACGCGGTACCGATGAACGCCACTCGAAACGCGAATGCTATGATCGGAAACAAAGAGTAAGATACGAACAACCGGCGAACACCTCCCCACTTCCCGCATGGAAACCCCATCTCTCAAGCCCGCAGAAAACGCATCGGTGGAACTGGGCAAGCGCGTCAAGGCGGCCCGTCTGAAGCACGACTACACACTCGAAGCGGCCAGCCGCGCGTGCGGCGTGTCGCGCTCCACGCTCTCGAAAGTGGAAAACGGCGTGATGTCGCCGACATTCGACGTCCTCCAGAAGATCGTTCACGGCCTGAAGATCGATCTGGGCGAGCTGTTCGGTTCGGTGCCGAAACCACGCGCGAGCGGACGGCGCGCACTCACGCGCAAGGGCGGCGGCCAGCAGCATTCGGCGGGCTGCTATCAGATGGAACTGCTGGCAACGGAACTCGCGCACAAGTCGATGCACCCGTTTCGCATCCGCGTCACGGCGCACTCGCTGGACGAGTTCACGGAATGGGGCCGGCACGAGGGTGAGGAATTTCTCTACGTGCTGAGCGGCTCGGTTTGCCTCTACTCGGAGCTTTACGCGCCGACCCACCTCGAAGCGGGCGACAGCATCTATTTCGACAGCCGCACGGGGCATGCGGCCGTTTCCACGAGCGACGAAGACGCCGAAGTCCTCTGGCTCATCAACGAGCCGCACCCGGACACGCGCGATGGCGATCGCGGCGCGCCGGGCATTTGATCCGGCACGGTCAGGCCACGTTCTATGCCGCGTTCGCGGTCATCTTGAAGATGCCGGTGGCATTGCCCGCGTCGAAGCGCAAATCGGTCTGCCAGCGGCGCGTGACCTGATCGAACGTCCGCTTGCGCGTGATGAACTCATAGAACGAGCCCGGCACCTCGCGCGTCACGCGCTGGCCGTCGGCCGCGCGGAACTCGCGCACCACGGTGTCAGCGCGATACGCCGTCTGAAACACGCGGCCCGAGCGCGAGCGCTCGACCTCGGGCTTCATCGGGCGGCCTTTGGCCTTCTCGTCGTCGGACAGTTTGAAGACGTCTTCCACGCGGTCGGTCGCGTGATTGAAGGCATTGCCTTCCGTCGCGATCCAGGCCATCTCCGCCGATTCACGCAGCAACGTCTCGTAATCCGAAATAAATGGCGCCTCGTGCTGACGGGCGAACGCACTGACGATCACGGGCAGCAGTTGCAGCGCCGCATCGAGCGGCAGAGAGCCATCGCGCTCCAGTTCGGAAAGCTGTGCGATGGCCAGCGGCGTGAGCGGATCCTTCGACGCGCCCACCACGTTCGTCACCGCCTGCTGGAACGCAGCAGAAAAGCGTTCGGGGTGCAGTTCGCTCACGAAGAATTGCGCGATCTCGTCGGGCGCGTCTTCGTGGGCATAGGCGCGGCCCGTCATGCCGAGCTTGTCGAGCGGATAGCGGCCGTTCAAGCGAAAACCGAGCGGACGCAGGATGCGCGTGAACGCCGCTTCGCCCGGAGGCAGCGCGCCGTTATGGGCCCAGCGCACCGTGCGCAGCGCCCCGTGATCGAAATACACCGTGCCGCCTTGCGCCACCGCGTCGTTCGTGTAGGTGCGGCCATTGGGCGAACGCGCGAGCAGGCCTTCGAACAGCGCCATGTTCATTGCCTGCGCGAGCTCGGCGCGCGTGACGGTGCCGGCTTCCCAGTCTTCGAGAATCGAAGGGAAGTTGAGCGTCGAAAAAAGGGCTTCGGTTTTCTCGTGGCCGAGCAGCGCCGACAACAAGCGTTCTACGTTCGAATTGTGCATCGCTAGTCTCACAGGAAACGACCGCCGAAGAGCGGTGATCAAACAGGCCACCGGCCATGTGTCGTGGCCGGGTATACGTAAAATGAATTATTCGAATGGTTGCACGCCGCGTAAAGCGAGATTAAATTGTCACTTGATGAGTTTATGGAATCAACATGCGCAAGTTCAAGATCCCGAACATCGGTGCGCTCACGGCGTTCGAGGCCTCGGCGCGGCACGAGAGCTTTACGCACGCCGCGAGGGAGTTGTTCCTCACCGAAAGCGCGGTGTCGCGCCAGATCGCCACGCTCGAATCGAACCTCGGCGTGCGCCTGTTCGTGCGCGCCAAGCAGCGGGTCGTGCTCACGCGTGCGGGCCGGCTCTATAGCACGCAGGTGCGCCGTGCGCTTGAGAATCTGGACCGCGACACGCTTTCCATCATTGCGCACGGCAGTGGCGGCGGCTACCTGGAACTGGCCGTCCTGCCGACTTTCGCCTCCGAGTGGCTGATTCCACGCCTCAAGGACTTCTACGACCGCACGCCCGACGTGCGCGTGAACATGGGCGTGCGCACCGAGACGTTTTCGTTCGAGGAATCGCATTTCGAAGCCGCCATCCACTACGGCAAGCCAACCTGGCCCGGCACCTCGGCCGACTATCTGTTCGGCGAGGAGGTCGTGCCCGTCTGCTCGCCATCGCTGCTCGCGCGTCCCATCAAGAAAGCGCATGAACTGCTCGCCTACCCGCTGCTGCATTCCACCACACGGCCCGACGCCTGGACGCGCTGGTTCTCCGATCTCGGCGTGGAAGACAGCGCCACCATGCATGGCGTGCGCTATGAACTGCATACGATGCTGATCGCCGCAGCAGCGGCCGGGCTCGGCATCGCACTGGTGCCGAAGTTCTTCGTCGAAGGCCAGCTCGAACGGTTTGGCGTCGTCATTCCGTTCGACACCGCGGCCGTGGCCGATGGCGGCTATTACTTCGTCTATCCCACGGAGCTCAGCCACGGCAAGCCGCTGGAACTCTTTCGCGCATGGCTGCTCGAGCACGCGAGCGCCTATAACGCCTCGCAAGGTCGTGCCTGATCCCGGTAGCCCACCGCGCAACATACGATAAGAAAAAAGTTTCTTATCGGAAATAGTTGGGTTAGCATCGGACCAAACCACTTCTTCGTCGCGAGACTGGCATGGAAGACGTCGTCGTCATCGGTGCGGGCATCATCGGGGCATGCGCCGCACTGAACCTGGCGCAGCGCGGCATGCGCGTGCATATCGTCGACAGCGCGCCGCCCGGTTCAGGCTGCTCGTCCGGCAATGCGGGACTGATCGCGGTGGACCACGTCGCGCCCCTCGCGAGCCCCGATACGATCGCCGGCCTGCCCCGCATGCTGCTGCGCCGCGACAGCCCGTTGCGTCTGCACAAGCGCAGCGTCCCGCGCATGGCGCCCTGGTTGCTGGAGTTCGTCGCCCAGGCGCAGCGCCCGCGCTTTCGGCGCAACACGCGCGCGCTCGCGAGCCTGGTCACGGTGGCGGCGCACGCCTGGCGCCGTCTGCTCGACAGACACATCGCCACGGGACTCTTTCGCGACATCGGCTCGCTCTATGTGTACGAGCGTCCCGTTGCGAGCGCAACGGAACGCGCGCAGCTCGATCTGCTCGAACGGCATGGCGTGCGCTACGAGAATCTCACGGCTGAGCAGGTGCGGCGCGACTATTTGCCGTCGCTCACGCCGCATATCAGCCATGCGCGCTATTTTCCGGGCATGGCTTCGGTCACGCATCCGCAGCAGGTCGTCGAGCGTATTTTCGAAGCGGCGCTCGCGGCGGGTGCGAGCTTCACGCGCGCCGCCGTCGAATCGTTGCGCGCCCTCCCCGATGGCCGCATCGGCGTCATGCTGAATGGGGAGACTCGCACCGTCGCCAAGGTGCTGATCGCGGCCGGCTCGCGCAGCGCCGAACTTGCGAGCCAGCTCGGCGCAAACATTGCGCTGACCAACGAACGCGGCTATCACGTGCAGCTCGCCGCCCCCTCGCAAGACACGCTGCGCGTGCCCGTGAGCTTCGTCGAGCGCGGCTTCACCTGCAATCCCATGGCGCAAGGCATTCGTCTTGCCGGAACCGTCGAACTCGGCGCGCGCGGCGCGCCCGACTGGCACCGCGCCGATCTGCTCGCCACGCAGTTTCAAACGCTTTTTCCCGGCGCGAGCGCACCGCAGGTCGCGAGCCGCTGGTACGGCGAGCGCCCGACGCTGCCCGACTATCTGCCGGTGATCGGCGAGATGCCCGGCGTGCGTAACGCGTTCGTGGCGACCGGCCATCAGCATCTGGGCCTCACGCTCGGGCCGCTCACCGGCGAACTCGTCGCACAATTGATGGCGCGCGTCGCGCCCGCCATCGATCTCGCGCCGTTTCGCATCGACCGGTTTTGAGGCTCGGCTTCGAAGCCGGTGGGCGGAAGCCACACCGCAACCGCAACATTCGTCAGGAGAGAACACTGGATGGAGCCCATCGCAATCTACGACGCAGCCGCCACGGCGCGCCTGCTCGACTTCGGCGTGCTGATCGACGCCCTCGCCACGGCCGCGCAGGAACACGACGCGGGCCGCATTCACGCCCCCGTGCGCACGGGCGTGCCGCTCAAGGGCAACGGCGTCATGCTCTCGATGCCCGCCAGCGCCGACGACATCGCCATCCACAAGCTCGTGAGCGTGTGCCCGGCCAACGTGGCGCTGGGTATGCCGACGATCTTCGGCGCAGTGACGGTATGCAATGGCGCGACGGGCCAGCCCGAGTTCATCCTCGACGGCCCGACGGTGACCGGCCGGCGCACCGCTGCGCTCTCCATGCTGGGCGTGCGCCTGCTGCACGCCGGCAAGCCGCGCGCGTTTCTCCTGATCGGCACGGGACAGCAGGCGCGGTTTCATGCCGAGGCGATCGGCCAGTTGCATCCTGAAGCAATGCTCTACGTAAAAGGCAGGACCGAGGCTTCCGAAGAAGCATTCCGCGCCCGCATGGCGCAATCCGGCGTGCGCTTGACGCCCGCGCGCGGCGCGGTGCCCGACGAGGTCGATACGGTCATCGCCGCGACGACGAGCAAGACGCCCGTGTACGAGTGCCCGGCGCGCAAGGACCGGCTGGTGATCGGCGTCGGCTCCTTCACCCCGGACGCCGCCGAGATCGCGCAGGAAACGGTGCGCGCGAGCCGCCTGTTCGTCGACGACCTGGCGGCCGCGCGCGAAGAAGCCGGCGACCTGCTTCAGGCCGGCATCGACTGGGCGAACGTGCGCTCGATCGGCGCCGCCGTGGCAGCCGGCGCGGCACGTTACGACAGTCCCGTGCTGCTGAAGACGGTAGGCAGCGGCGCGTGGGATCTCGCGGCTTGCCGCGTCGCACGGCAAATGCGCTGAGAGGATGCGGGCGCGTCCACCGTCCGCGCGCACGGATTAGAATCGCACGGCGACCGCGCGCAACGCGCGCTTTCGCCGCCGTTCCTGAGGCGGCAAGCGAGATCGAAACCCGAGATCAAAGGTAATTCAGCGATGACGACGAGCGCCTCCCAACCCGCCATAAAAGTCCTGCGCGGCGACGTGATCGAAACCACGCATGTCGCCCACATCGCCGTGGTCGACGCCCATGGCCGCCTCCTCTACGCGCTCGGCAATCCGCATCGCATGACGCTCGTGCGCTCGGCGGCCAAGCCCGCGCAGGCGCTCGCTGTCGCCGAGACCGGCGCGCTCGCGCGCTTCGGCTTCGACGACGCCGATCTCGCGCTCATGTGCGCCTCGCACAGCAGCGAGGACCGCCATATCGAACGCGTGCGCGCGATGCTGGCCAAGGTTGCCGCCTCAGAAGCGGACCTGCGTTGCGGCGGCCACGCGCCGCTCTCCGACGCCGTGTACAGGGCGTGGATCAAACGCGACTTCACGCCGGGCGCGGTGTGCAGCAACTGCTCGGGCAAGCACGCGGGCATGCTGGCCGGCGCGCGTTCCATCGGCGCCGCGCTGGCCGATTACCATCTCCCGTCGCACCCCTTGCAGCAGCATGTGAAGCGTGTCGTGGCCGAGGTCTGCGATCTTCCGGAGACGGGCGTCGAGTGGGCCATCGACGGCTGCAATCTGCCCACGCCCGCGTTCCCGCTGGAGCGGCTCGCGCGGCTCTTCGTGAAGCTCGCCGATGCGCAGGATCGCGCGGATGCCGCAAGCGCACCGACCGACACGCGCACGCAGGCGCTCGCGCACATCTATCGCGCGATGACGTCATACCCCGAACTCGTGGCAGGCGAAGGCCGCTTCTGCACGGCGCTCATGCGCGCGTTCGAAGGCGCGCTCGTCGGCAAGGTGGGCGCGGCGGGCAGCTATGCGATCGGCGTGCGCGCAAGCGCAGCGACCGCTCGGCACACGGGCGGCCCCGCTCTGGGTATCGCGATCAAGATCGAAGACGGCGATCAGACCGCGCTTTATACAACCGTCGTGGCGGTGCTCAGGCAACTGGGCATCGGCACCACGGAACAGATCGCAGGACTAAGCAAATTTGACGCCCCGCCCATCGTCAACACGATGGGCGTCGAGACGGGTCGCGTTGCGCCCCGGTTCGCACTGGAGCGCGTCGATCACCCGCCTGGCAAGCAAGAATGAAGCGCTGACGCGGGCCGCCAATGGAATGCGGCGCCCGCGCTGACGCTCAAAGCAGCGCCACCACCTTCACGTCGCTGCGATCGGCGGACGCCACGACCTTGCCGTCCACGCGGCGGAACATGAGCGTCACCGTATTCTTGCCCACGCGCAGATCCCCCACCTCCATCCAGTCGATGCCTTCGGGCAGCATCGGCTGCTCGACACGCACTTCGTTGCGCGCCGCGTCGATGGTCACGCCCAGACATGCTTCGAGCATCATGAACGGCGAGCCCGCGGCCCAGGCTTGCGGCAGACAAGCGACGGGATACGCGGTGGGCGGCTCGCCACGGCGGCGCGGAAAGCCGCAGAAAAGCTCGGGCAGACGCATGTCGAACGTCACCGCGGCCTCGAACAGCGCCTGCAGGAGACGCACCGCCGCGGCCTTGCGGCCATAGCGTGCGAGGCCGCGCGCGCACAGTGCGTTGTCGTGCGGCCACACCGAGCCGTTGTGGTAGGCCATGGGATTGAAGCGGGCCTGGCTCGCCGCCAGCGTGCGCACGCCCCAGCCCGTGTGAAAGAGCGCCGATTCGAGTATTTCCGCCACGGCGCGGCCGCGCTCCTCCTGCGGCAGGCCGAACGCGAGCAGATGCCCCGCGTTCGACGCCAGCACGCGGCACAGTTCGCCATGACCGTCGAGCGCAATGCCGTAGAACTCCGACTCCGGCATCCAGAACTTCTCTTCCACGCATTGACGGATCTTCGCGGCGCGCGCGGCATAGCGGGCCGCGTCTTCCACCTGGCCGCGATGCGTGGCGAAGCGCGACATCGTCTCGAACGCCGCGCTCGCATACGCCTGCACTTCGACGAGCGAGATCGGGCCATCGGGGAAACGGCCGTCTGCGTGGAACACCGAATCGTGGCTGTCCTTCCATCCCTGGTTCGCCAGCCCGCCCTCCGATTCGCGCCGATAGTCGAGCAGGCCGAGTTTGTTGCGGTCGCACACACCCGCGACCCAGGCCGTTGCCAGTTCGAGCGAGGGCCACAGTTCGTCGATGAGCGAGAGGTCGCCCGTGCGCTCGACGTAGGCACCCGCCAGCACGACGAAGAGCGGCGTGGTGTCCACCCCGCCGTAGTAGAGCGCGAACGGCACTTCGCCCGTGGCCGCCATCTCGCTCTTGCGCATCTCGTGCATGATCTTGCCGACCGCCGCGTCGCGGAACGCCGAGTCCTCGCGCGCCTGGTGCTCCGCGAGAAAACGCAGCACGCCGCGCGCGAGTTCGGGCGTGAGCCACAGCGTCTGCAGCGAAGTAATGACGGCATCGCGGCCGAACGGCGTGGAGAACCACGGAATGCCCGCGTAAGGATACGGGCCGGTCGGCAGATCGGTGGTCAGCAGGCCCAGGTCGGCAATCGAGCGGTTGATCCACGCGTTGAAAAGCGGATTGCTGGAGCGCAGGCGCCCTGCGGCGCGGCGGCGTTCGCGCATGACGATATGCGAATCGACCAGCGCGGCGCGCACGGCCGCGCGGCCCACGCGCTGCTCCTTCGAGTTTGCGAGGCAATGCGCGGGCTGGAAGATGCCCGCGCTCTGCGTGCCCGGCGCGGCACCGGGCAGCGCCTCGACTTCGATCGCCACCGTGAGATAGATCGAGACGCAGGCCTGCGGAGGGAGATCCACCGTGAAATCGGCGCGGTCGGCGAACAGCTTGCTGGGGGCGGGCGAGAACTCGATGCGCACGCGCCGGGCCACCTTGTCGAGCCCGATGTACTCGAGCCGCACCTCGCCGTCCTCCACGCGCGGCGGCATGAGCGTGCCGCGTTTCTCGCGCTTCAGGCCCCGCACTTCGAACATGTCGCGAAAGTCGCTTGCAAACGAGATCGAAAGCGGCACCACGGCGTCTTGCGTGCCGTAGTTCGTGAGTTCGATGGCTTCGGTCAACATCGTGCCCGAGAGCACGCGCTCGCGCTCCACGTGAATCACGCCTTCCGGCGTGGTCGCGCCGCCGAGCGGCGGCAGCGGACGATTCGTGAGGTGGGCGGTGAACACGGCGTTGTCGCTGCTCACGCTGCCCGAGAGCAGCGAAGGCACGCGCCCGCCAAACGTGAGGCGCAGCGACGAGAGCACGCGCGTGTCATTGACGAAGAGGCCGTCGTCGATGCCCGTGATGTCGCCGAGCGGATCGTTGACGATGAAAGTGCCGCCCGACTTCAGCACGTGCTGGTCGGCGCTCGCGAGTTCGGGGGTTTCGGGCGCGATGAATGCGCTATCGGCTTCCCGGGCGTCTTGCACGGGATGATCCACGCCGCTCGAGCGTGTGACGCCACCGAGTGTTTCAGGATCCTGCATTGCATGCCTCCGGTCACATCAAGGTGAGTTACGGTACATTCGCTTCCGCTCGATTGTAGTGGCTTCGGCGGATGCGTTGGCGATGAATGCATGACGCAGGCATCGAAACCGACGCGATGCGCGGCGTCTGCAAGGAACGTGCGCGGAAAAAATTGCGGGCGCCGGCACGGTATGACGTGCGGGCGCCCGTGGAGGCAATATCGTTCAATGTACGCGCAGCACGCCTTTAGCGGCGCGCCGCAAGCTTCAGCGCTGTGCGATCGGCAACGCTGCGCGCGGCGTTTCGCCGACGAAGAGCTGACGCGGACGGCCGATCTTCTGCTCGGGGTCGGCGATCATCTCGTTCCACTGCGCGATCCAGCCCACCGTACGCGCCATCGCGAAGATGCAGGTGAACATCGAGGTCGGGATGCCCAGCGCGCGCTGCACGATGCCCGAGTAAAAGTCGACGTTCGGGTAGAGCTTGCGCGACACGAAATATTCGTCTTCGAGTGCGATCTTTTCGAGCTGCATGGCGAGCTTGAACAGCGGGTCGTCGTGCAGGCCGAGTTCGTTCAGGACTTCGTAGCAAGTCTCGCGCATGAGCTTCGCGCGCGGGTCGTAATTCTTGTACACGCGGTGGCCGAAACCCATCAGCTTCACGCCCGAGTTCTTGTCCTTAACCTGCCTGATGAACTCGGGAATCTTGTCCGGCGAGCCGATTTCTTCCAGCATGTTCAGCGCGGCTTCGTTCGCGCCACCGTGCGCCGGACCCCACAGACACGCGATACCCGCGGCGATACACGCGAACGGATTCGCACCCGACGAACCCGCGAGACGCACAGTCGACGTCGAAGCGTTCTGCTCGTGGTCGGCGTGCAGGATCAGGATGCGGTCGAGCGCGCGCACTAACACGTCGTTGACCTTGTACTCTTCGGTGGGCGCGGCGAACATCATGCGCATGAAATTCGCGCTGTATGAGAGGTCGTTTTGCGGATACACGAAGGGCTGGCCGATCGAATACTTGTACGCCATGGCCACGAGCGTCGGCAGCTTCGCGATCATGCGGATCGCCGACACCTCGCGATGCCGCGGGTCGTTGATGTCGAGCGAGTCGTGATAGAACGCGGACAGCGCGCCGACCGCCGCCACCAGAATCGCCATCGGATGTGCGTCACGGCGGAACCCCCGGAAAAAGAAGTGCATTTGCTCGTGAACCATCGTGTGGTTCTTCACCGAGGCCACGAATTCGTCCTTCTGCTGCTGCGTGGGCAGCTCGCCCTTGAGCAGCAGGTAGCAGCTCTCGAGGAAGTCCGCGTTCTGCGCGAGATTGTCGATGGGGTAGCCGCGATAGAGCAGCTCGCCCTTGTCGCCGTCGATATAGGTGATCGCCGAGTTGCACGACGCCGTGGACATGAAGCCCGGGTCATACGTGAACATGCCGGTCTGGCCGTACAGCTTGCGGATGTCGATCACTTCCGGGCCCATGGCGCCCTTGTAGACCGGCAACTGAACGCCTTCAGCGAAGCCGGGGATCGTGAGCGTGGCGTGTGTCTTCGAATCGATCATTTGATGTCCTTGAATTGCTGTCATTTCGCAACAGGACGCAGCCGCCGGTCTTTCATCGTCCGGGCCGGCGTTGCCGCGACCGCTCGCCGCATTCTAAGGCGCGGTGCAGCATCGATTGATAGCGCAGCTCGCAACAATCCCTCCTCCACCCCGCAACACTGCGAACCTTGCGGCTTCCTTAACGTCGATTCCCGCAACAATATTTTGCTCTGCAGCGCAACATGTCGCACCCCACCTTTGCGATACTGCTTGACATGCAAGGGTTTTCCATTACTTGCATTTTGTAATGAACCCGTTCTCATTCGCGGGCTTTTCATCACCACGCACGCTTAAAGCAAAAACGTAAGGAAGCAACAGATGAACATTTCGGTCGACACCCTGTTCGCGGAAGACGAACAAGCAGCGGGCGCCGTCGTCACGGCACTCAATCACCAGGACATCGTGGTCGCGCTTTCGGCGGCGCTCGCCAGCGAACGCGTCGCCGTGCTGCACATGCTGTATCCGCGTACCGACGCGCGCACGCACCGCAGCCTCGACGCCCTCGTGGACGCGCTGCACGGTCACGGCCTGCATCAGGTGGCCCGCCTGGTTGCGCAGGAAGCGCACTATCTCGTGTTCAAGGATCCCGTGAAGGCATGGAAGGCCTTCCACGAAATCCGCAACGATTCGCTCGCGATCGGCGTCCATCTCTACTACGCGGGCCTCGTGGGCGAAGCTGCCGAGCACAAGCTCGACGCCCACGCGCACGGCCGCGATTGAGCGGAAGTCGTTCGGACTACGACATTTCACGCATCAAAGGAACCGACGGAAGGGCCCGCCCTTCCCGCTTCAGCGCCCGTGGCCGCTCACGAATCGATCGATCAATTCGTTGAAGGCCGCGGGCCGCGCCAGATTCATCCCGTGCGATGCGCCCGCCACGCTGGCGCGCCGCGCGTCGGGTAGCCACGCGTCGAGTGCGGCCACGGCCCGGTGAAACACTTCGGGACTCAACGCGCCATCGATCAGCTGAACCGGACATTGCACCTCGGCGGCGCTCTCGCGCGTATACGCAGGCAGCGGATCCTTGAACTGCGGCCCGAGCGTGTGCGCGTTATCGGTGGCCATGCGGCGGAACGCGCGCGTGCTCTTTGCCCAGAAGCCCGGACGGCTCACCGAATCGACGAACAACTCCAGCCCCGCATCCACCTGCCCCGACTCGATCAGCGTCACCGCGCGCGCGCGCAGGGCGTTGACGGTCTCCGGCAGCGTGGCGAGCGTCTGTCCCGGCTGTTGCACCGGGCCGCCTGGATCGGCGAGCGTGAGCGTGCGCACATGCCGCGGATGGCGCCGCGCGAACTGGAACGCGACACTGCCGCCGCGCGAATGGCCGATCACGTGGGCCGGCCCCGCGCCGAGGGCATCGACGAACACCGCCAGTTCGTCGACATGGCTGCGCCAGCTGAAGGGTTGCCCACGCGCCGCGTCGCCGGCAGGCCAGTAGTGCGTGAGACTCACGCTGACACAGCGATACTGCCGCGCGAGACCCGCAAGCTGCGGCTGCCAGTAGCGGTAATCGCAAAGCGAGCCGTGCACGAAGAGAAGGAGTTCGCCCTCGCCGCGTTCGACATAGGGCATGGGCAAGCCGCCGGGCAATTCGATGAACGTACCGGGGGCCGGAAAAGCGGCTGGGTTCACGGCTGGACGATAAGGAAACAACGGATCGGCGGCGCGCGGCAAAGGGAGGCCCGTCGCGGCGCACGCCGGCAAAGTGGCGTATTGTCCCATGCCCGCGCCGCGAAATGCCGGTGCGCTGAGGGTGCTGCCTCATGCGCCCGCCAGCGTCTTTATGCAGGCGGCGGGCGGCCGCTTACTCGACCATCTCGAAAGCGTGCTCACTCATGAGCGACGCCGCCGCGCCCGCGCCGCGCACCGCGCAGGTGAGCGGCTCGTCGGCCACGCGCACGGCCACGCCAAGCTCCGCCGCGAGGCATTGGTCGAGCCTGCCGAGCAGCGCGCCGCCGCCCGTGAGCACGATGCCGCTGTCGGCGATATCGGTGACGAGTTCGGCGGGCGCCGTCTCGAGCACCTGGCGCACCGCGCCGATCACCACGCGCAACGGCGCGGCCAGTGCGTCCACCACGTCGTGACTCGTGATCTCGATGGTGCGCGGCAGACCGTCTTCCATGCTGCGCCCGGTCGCGCGCATGCGTTCGATCGGCTCGCCGTAGAGCGCACAGCCAATCGTCTTCTTCACATGCTCGGCGGTCTGATCGCCGAGCACGACACCGTACAGCGCGCGCACGTAATCGACGATGGCGCGGTCGAACTGGTCGCCGCCCACGCGCACCGAACCGCTGCACGCCACGCCGCCGAGCGCGACGATACCCACTTCCGTCGTGCCGCCGCCGATGTCCACGACCATCGAACCCGTCGCCGCGTGCACCGGCAGGCCCGCACCCAGCGCCGAAGCCAGCGACTCGCCGATCAGGTTCACGCTCGCCGCCCCCGCCGCGAAGGCCGCCTCTCGAACGGCGCGGCGCTCGACGCGAGTCGCGCCGGCCGGCACGCACACCGTGAACGCCGCGCGCCGCCCGAGCAGGCGGCGCGGCTGCGCCATCGCCACGAAGCGGCGCATCATGTGCTCGGCGGCGGAAAAGTCGGCGATCACGCCGTGCGAAAGCGGACGCACCGTCTCGAGGTTGCCCGGCGTGCGTCCAAGAAGATCTTTGGCCTCGCTGCCCACGGCGGCGACCGTCGTCTCGCTCGCGCCGACGCGGCGCTCGAAGCAGACCACGGAGGGCTCGTTCAGCACGATGCCTTTGTCGGCGGTATAGATCAGCGTGTTGGCCGTGCCAAGATCGAGCGCCACGTCCTGGCGGAACAGGCTTTTGGAAAAGAGGGAATGCGGCTTGGCTCGGGCCATATTGGTCTGATGTGCGTTTTTTTAGCAGCCCGGCAGACGAAACACCGCCGGATGGCATTCCCGATGGCGTCCTCGTCTATCCAGCGCGAAGTCACCGCGCGCCGGGCGGAACGGGCCGACGCGGCCCATAGGTTCGCGGCGACTCCCCGTTTTAACGGCCGCGACCGGCGCGAACTTTAACCGTGCCCAGAAAAACTGCATAGATTAGCCGGCAAAAGTGGCCGAAATAAGACACCCGCCCACGCAGCGGATGCCTCGTTTGTGCCGATTTGCGCCGATTAACGGGGTCCGACCTCGTGTCGACGCCGCCTCGGCTAAGCGTGATCGAGCGCGCGAACCAACGCGTCGCGCCCGAGCATGACGCCCTGGGGCGTGATCGTATGGCCGACGCCCGGCAGAGCGAAGGCAGTGACCGCAAATCCCGCGTCGCTGAACGCCGAGGCCGCGCGCTCGAGTTCGCTGGCCGGAATCACTTCGTCGTCCTCGCCGTGCACGAGCGTGAGCACGGTGCGGCTCTTCGCGACCACGGGCGTGACGAGCCGGCCCGCATAGGCGACCACGGCCGCGGCGCCCGAGGGCTGCGTGGCCACGTGATAGAGCGACATGATGGAGCCTTGCGAGAAGCCGACGAGCGCGAGCGCGTCAGAGCCGAGGCCCCAGTGGGCGAGTTCGGCGCCGAGCCGGCGCTCGAACACCTGAGAGGCGGCAATCACGCGCGCCTCCCGATTGCTCTCGCTGATATCGCGCAGACTGAACCACTGTCGGCCGCCAAAGCCCCCATCGAACGGCTCGCTGCCATCGAGCGAAACGAACGCGACGTCGGGCAGCGCGTCGCGCCAGACATCGGCGAGCGGCGTCAGGTCCCGGGCATTGCTGCCCACGCCGTGCAGCAGCACGACGAGTGCGCGCGCGGCGCCTGCGGCGGGCGCAAGACGCCAGCCTCCTTCGAATGCTTCCCAGCTCATGGTCGGGTCTCCCCTCGAGGGCGTTGTCGAATTGTGAGTATTGTGTGTCCAGCGCTCGCATTATGCGCGGTGCGGCAGGCGCAAGGATACGCGCGCCCCCCGCCGCGTGTATGAAAGACTGCATTTCCTCACGTTACGTAAAGCCCCTCCACCGGGTGCCAGTTCGCTGTCGCGATGACCCTGCGCGGCATGGGGATGCTTCCAGGCGCCCGTTTCGCCGCGGGCG
This sequence comes from Paraburkholderia mimosarum LMG 23256 = NBRC 106338, assembly GCF_000739815.1. GTDB lineage: Bacteria > Pseudomonadota > Gammaproteobacteria > Burkholderiales > Burkholderiaceae > Paraburkholderia > Paraburkholderia mimosarum. The sequence goes on along the minus strand of NZ_BBJJ01000015.1, from coordinate 6,547 downwards.
AATGCAGGTATTCTGTGCCTCAAACCGGACCCACGGAGAACAAGCTTGAGCCAGCCCGCAGCGTCATCCGCGCCGCCCGCGCCGCCGCCTCCGCTCCACGGAGGCCAGTTGATCCTCGGTACCGTCGCGGTCTCGCTCGCGACTTTCATGAACGTGCTCGACACGTCGATCGCCAACGTCGCGATTCCGACCATCTCCGGCGATCTCGGTGTTTCCGTGGATGAAGGCACGTGGGTCATCACCGTGTTCGCGGCGGCCAACGCCGTGTCCATTCCGCTCACCGGCTGGCTCACGCAGCGCTTCGGGCAGGTGCGCCTCTTCGTCACCTCGATCCTCTCGTTCGTGCTCGCCTCGTGGCTTTGCGGCATCGCCCCGAGCCTGCCTTTCCTGCTCGTCGCGCGCGTGTTGCAAGGCGCCGTGGCCGGCCCGCTGATTCCGCTCTCGCAGGCCATTCTGCTCGGCTCCTGGCCGAAGGACAAATCGGCCAGCGCACTCGCCTTCTGGGCCATGACGACGACCGTCGGGCCGATCGCGGGGCCCGCGCTCGGCGGCTGGATCACCGACAGCTACAACTGGGCGTGGATCTTCTATATCAACATACCGGTGGGCTTTTTCGCGGCCTTCGTGACGTGGTCGATCTACCGCCATCGCGAATCGGCCACGCGCAAGCCGCCCATCGACGTGGTGGGGCTCGCTCTGCTCGTTGCCTGGGTCGCCTCGCTGCAGATCATGCTCGACAAGGGCAAGGACCTCGACTGGTTCAACTCGCCCGTGATCGTCACGCTCGGCATCGTCGCGCTCGTGAGCTTCGCGTTCTTTCTCGTGTGGGAGTTGACCGAGGCGCATCCGATCGTCGATCTGCGGCTCTTCGGGCAGCGCAACTTCCTCGGCGGGACGATCGCGATCTCGGTGGCGTATGCGGTGTTCTTCGGCAATCTGGTGCTGCTGCCGCAGTGGATGCAGGAGTACCTCAACTACCGCTCGGTGGATGCGGGCCTCGTCACCGCCCCGCTCGGCGTCTTCGCGCTGCTGCTCTCGCCCGTGGTGGGCCGGCTGCTGCCGCGCTCCGACGCGCGCATCATCGCGACGATCGCGTTCGTGCTGTTCGCGCTGGTGTTCTACATGCGATCGAAGTACGTGATCGAGATCGACACTTTCCACCTCGTGCTGCCCACGCTGCTGCAAGGCGTCCCGATGGCGCTCTTCTTCGTGCCGCTCACGGCGATCATTCTTGCAGGGCAGCCGCCGAGCCGCGTGCCGGCGGCAGCGGGCCTCTCGAATTTCGTGCGCGTGTTCTGCGGGGCGGTGGGGACGTCGATCGCCACGAACGCGTGGAACAACCGCACGATCCTCCATCACGCGCGGCTCACCGAGCAGGCATCGGTCAACAATCCGACCTTCGTCCAGGCAATCGACCAGACCCAGAAGGTGCTGCACCTGAGCGAGCCCTCCGCGCGCGCGCTCTTCGATTTTCAGCTCACGACGCAGGCCGCGATGATGGGACTGAACGACATCTTCTATATCTCGGCGATCATCTTTCTCATGATCATTCCGCTCATCTGGATCACGAAGTCGACGAGGGGCGGCGCAGGCGGCGCGGCGGGCGCGCATTGACCCGCCTCGCCTCGGTGTCGCGTCGATGGCGTATCGATGTGTCAGCCAAAACGCGCGGGCAAATATGGCGTGGGATCGACGAACGGGGTTTCGCCGACGATCTGCTCGGCAACGAGGCGCGCCGTGACCGGCCCGAGCGTGAGCCCGTGATGGTTATGGCCGAAGGCGAACCACAGCCCCGCATGGCGCGGCGCGGGCCCGAGCAGCGGGCGCATGTCGGGCGTGCAGGGGCGCAGGCCCATCCACGGCGTATCGTCCAGCCGCGCGCCGAGGCCGAACACGGGGCGCGCCTCGCGCTCGGCCGCATCGAGCTGCGCATAGTTGGGCGGACGCTCGCGCGTGGCAAGCTCCACCCCCGTGGTGAGACGCAAACCGCGGCGCATCGGCGCGACCACATAGCCGCCCTCGATGTCGACCACCGGGCGCACGAGCGGCGCAGACGCCTCGCTCGCGTAGTGCATGTGATAGCCGCGCTTGACCATGAGCGGCACGCGGTAGCCGAGCGGCTGCGTCACACAATCGGACCACGGCCCGAGCGCCACGACCGCGAGTTCGGCGCTCACGGGGCCAGCGTCGGTCTGCACCCGCCAGCCCTTGCCTTCGCGCGCAAGCGTGCGCGCATCGCCGCGCGCGAGCGCGCCGCCTTCGCGCAGGAACAGCGCGGCATAACCCTTCGTCAAAGCGCCGGGATCGGCCACGCTCGCGGGATCGACCCAGTGGATCGCGCCCGCGTAGCCTGCGGCCAGTGACGGCTCCAGCGTGCGCAAGCCCGGCGCGTCGAACATCCGCACGTGCAGGCCGTGCGCGTCGGCCACGCCCTGCGCCGTGCGCATTTCGCGCTCGAAGCCAGCGGACGACCGCCACGCTTCGAGCCAGCCCGTGGGCCGCACGATCTCGCGCAAACCCGCGCGCGCGATCAGCGCGTCGTGCTCGGCCACGCTGCGCTCGATGAGGGGCAGCATGTCGCGCGCGGCAAGCGCGAGCCGCGCCGGCGACGACTCGCGCCAGAACGACGCGAGCCAGCGCGCGTACGCGGGCAGCGAGCGCACGTCGTAGCGCAGCACGGTCGAGTCGTTGCGCACGAGGCGCAGCAACGTGCGCCAGTCGCGCGGAAAGCCGTACGGCACGACCGACGACGACTCGATCAGCCCCGCATTGCCATGGCTCGTTTCCTCTCCGGGCCCGCGCCGGTCGACGAGCGTGACCTGCACGCCGCGCGCCTGCAGATGCAGCGCGACGCTCACGCCCACGATGCCCGCGCCGAGAACGATCGCGCTCCTTGTCATAGATTTACTCTGGATGCCGAAGTAAGCAAAATCACTTCGCGACGATATCGCGGCCGAAGTACTTCATCGACAGCTTCGTGAGCGTGCCGTCCTGGCGCAGCGAATCGATCGCCGCGACCACCCTGGCCTTGAGCGCCGCGTCGTCCTTGCGCATGCCGAAGCCCGTGCCTTCGCCGAGCGTGGCAGGGTCCTTGAGCGGCGCGCCCGCGAAATCGAAGCCCTTGCCCTGGGGCTTCGAAAGGAAGCCGTCGGTGGCCGTTTGCACTTCCTGCACGGCGGCGTCCAGACGGCCGGCCGCGAGGTCCGCGAAAATCTGGTCCTGGTTCTCGTAGGTGACGATGTTCACGCCCTGCGTGCCCCAGTGCTTGCGCACGTAGTCTTCCTGCGTCGAGCCCTGCAGCACGCCGACCGACTTGCCCTTCAGGCTCGCGGCCGTGGGCTCGAGGCCCGAGCCGCGCTTCGCGACCATCTGGATCGGCATCACGTAGATGGCGGGCGTGAAGGCGATTTGCTGGCGCCGCTTGTCGGTGATGTTCATCGCCGAGTTGATGACGTCGAACTTGCGCGCCTCGAGCGCGGCGATCAGGCCATCGAAGCTGTTCTCCACCCACACGCACTTCATCTGCAGCTTCTGGCACACGGCATTGCCGATGTCGATGTCGAAGCCCTGCAGATCGCCCGAGGGCGTCTTGCTCTCGAACGGCGGATAGGATGCCTCCACGCCGAAACGCAGCGTTTTCGGGTCCTGCGCGTGGGCCGCGCCCGCCGTCATCGCCGCAAAGCAAGCGAGGCTGGCCGCAGCCGCGAAGCGAATCGTCTTCCTGTTCATCGTCGTCACCTTGTTTCGTAATAAGTATCCGTTCGAGCGCCATGCGCTTTTTGCGGCGCCCTCTCCCGAGAGCCGCGGCCGCAGGAGCACTATAGACGAAAAATAAAAATAAAGTCTAGAATGGACAAAAATGTCTACAGCACGACTCTGGAGCCCCAACATGAACGAGACGTCCCAACCCGCCGCTGCACCGTTCGTCGTCGAAGCCGCGCAGGTGCGCGCGGCCCTGCCCGCTCTCGATGTGCGAGGCGAACTTGCGCGCATGTTCGCCTCGCTCGGCCGCGGCGACGCCGTCCAGCCGCCGCAGACGCTCGCGCTGTTCCCGAAGCAGGCCGGCGACTTCATCACCTATCTCGGCGTGCTCGCCGAGGCCGGCGTGTTCGGCGCGAAGCTCTCGCCGTACATCGCTGGCGCCGCTGGCGAGCCGCCCGTCATCACCGCATGGACCGCGCTGATGTCGATGCAAACGGGCCAGCCGCTCATGTGGTGCGACTCGGCGCTGCTCACCACCGAGCGCACCGCGGGCACCACGGCGCTCGCCGTCGACCAGCTCGCGCCGCGCGAGGCGCGCCGCCTTGCCGTGATCGGCTCGGGCGCCGTCGCGCTCGCGCACCTTCGCCATGTGGCGCCGCTGCGCGCGTGGGAAAGCATTCGCGTGTACTCGCCGAAACTGGCCGAAGACGCACGGCGGCAGGCCGAAATCCGCGCGCTCGACGCACGCGCGAGCGTGGCCGCGACGGCCGAAGCCTGCGTGCAGGACGCCGACGTCGTAATGCTGTGCACCTCCTCGGGCAAACCCGTGCTCGCGCTGGACGCCCTCACGAAACCCGCGCTCATCACGTCGATCAGCACGAACGTCGCCCTGGCGCACGAGATCGATCCGGCCGCGCTGCCCTCGCTCGACGTCTACTGCGACTATCGCCACACCACGCCGCAAAGCGCGGGCGAGATGGTGCTGGCCGCGCGCGAGCATGGCTGGTCGCCGCAAGCGATCGTGGGCGATCTCGCGGAACTCGCGAACGACGCGTGCCCGCGGCCCGCCTATGCGCGCCACGCGTTCTTCCGCTCGATCGGCCTCGGCCTCGAAGATATCGCCGTCGCGCACGCGCTGTACGCGCATCTGCGCGAAAGCCGCTAACAAAGCCGAACGCAGTATCATCGACGTCCTTCCCGCCGCAACACGGTCAAAGTCCGATGCACAAACGAGCCAACGAGAAAGCGAAGCCGTCCGCCAGCCCGAAAACGTCGCGCGAGATGCTGCTCGCGCGCTACGCTCACGTGGCGGACAGCATCACGACGCTCTTTTTCCCGTTCGCGGAAGTCGTGATTCACGACCTCTCGGACCAGACGGTGGCGTACATCTCGAACAACCTGTCGAAGCGCGAGATCGGCGACGACTCGGCGCTCGAAGATGTCGAGGAAACCACGCGCAACAAGCTGCTCGGCCCCTACGAAAAGGTGAACTGGGACGGGCGGCGCATGCGCTGCGTGAGCACGGCGCTCTTCGACGACGAAGGGCGAGCCGCGGGCGTCATGTGCATCAACTTCAACATCGCCGCCTTCGAGGACGTGCAGGCCACGCTCAACCTCTTCCTGCGCGGCGCGGGCGTGATCGCGCAGCCCGAGGAGCTTTTCAGGGACGACTGGCAGGAGCGCATCAACACCTTCCTGCACGGCTGGCTGCGCGAACGCCAGATCGCGCTCAACTCGCTCACGCGCGAGCACCGGCGCGAACTGGTCGAGGCGCTTCATGCCGAAGGCGCGTTCAAGGGCAAGAGCTCGGCCAACTACGTGGCGAAGGTGCTCGGCATGGGGCGCGCGACGGTGTACAAGCATTTGCGCGAGATAAAGGCGGACGCCGAATAGCGCACGACGCACGCGCCTGCGCACTGTGCGCTCGTACGCAGCAGGGCCACGATCGCGGCACGCGAAGGGAGCCGCTACAATCGCGTGGACCGCGGCGGGCGCTCCGCCGCGACTTCACCGCGCCGCCCATGAATCACACATTCAACTACGCCCCCATCCTCGAAGCGATCCATCGCGACCTGCAACCGCATTTCGGCACGGGCCGCGTGGCCGACTACATTCCCGAGCTTGCCCACGTGCGCGCCGATCACTTCGGCATGGCGATCGTGACGGTGGACGGCCATGTCTACCGCACCGGCGACGCCGACATGCGCTTTTCCATCCAGAGCATTTCCAAGCTCTTCGCCTGCACGCTCGCGTTCCAGCTCCTCGGCGACGCGCTGTGGCAACGCGTGGGCCGCGAGCCTTCGGGCACGGCGTTCAACTCGCTCGTGCAGCTCGAATTCGAAGCGGGCAAGCCGCGCAATCCGTTCATCAATGCGGGCGCGCTCGTCGTCACCGACGTGCTGTGCCGCCGCTTCGTACAGGCGGAAACCGCGCTCGTCGATTTCGTGCGGCGGCTCTCGGGCGAGCCCGGCATCGGCTATGACCTGCGCGTCGCGCAGTCGGAGCTCACGCATGCCGAGCGCAACCGCGCGATGGCCCATTTCATCGCGAGCTTCGGCAATCTGGAGATGCCCGCCGATGCCGTCATAGACGCGTATTGCCGGCAGTGCGCCATTTCGATGAGTTGCGTAGAGCTCGCGCGCGCGGCGCTCTTCCTCGCGAACGGCGGTGTCTCGCCCGCGAGCGGCGAGCGCGTGCTCGACGCGAGTTCGACCAAGCGCCTCTCCGCGCTGATGCTGACCTGCGGGACCTACGACGCCGCGGGCGACTTCGTCTACCGCGTGGGTTTGCCCGCGAAGAGCGGCGTGGGCGGCGGGATCGTCGCGGTGCTGCCCGGTGAATTCGC
>NZ_BBJJ01000016.1 GCF_000739815.1 Paraburkholderia mimosarum LMG 23256 = NBRC 106338 | reverse complement strand
GCGTCATTTTTACATCGGCGCTAACAAGTATGCGTGCCGTCCGTGCAAAACCCGCCTGTTAGCGCGATATCCAGCGCGCGAAAGCTAAATGATTGAGCTATCCGAAAATCATAATGTCGCGCGAATTGAAGACGACACATATGGCAATTTTTGCGCAATGTATGGTGAGTTCCACATCGCCTAAAGCGTTAGGCAAGAGCGCTAAGATTTAGGAAAACTCCTAAAAATGATAGATCACGTTTTATTTTCAAATTTATTGTCTAGACTGAAGACGTGCTTCCAATCAATACGACACATCGAAACAGGAAAAATGTTCTTGCCTGGCCCGTCTAATCAGGGCAGGGCCAGGACGATTGAATAGATCCCGATTTCGTCTACGCTGCAAGTCGATCAAGGAAGTGCGCATCACCTGCCATAAATGCAATTCGGTTAAAAAGGAGCATCAAAATGACGATTTCCCTGGAAAAGGTAAAGATAATTCATGAATTGACCGCTGACGAGGTCGAGCCCGCCGTGGCCAACGTCAAATACGCACAGCGCAATGATGTCGAGGTAGAGCCGGTTGTGGCCAATGTCAAATACGCGCAGCGTAATGATGAAGAAGTCATGGCTGTCGCCGAGGCTGCCTGAACGCTGCGGTAATGCTCTGCATTGCTGTTCCACTCCCGGAGCAAGGGCTTTGCCCCTTGCTCAATTCTCCATATTTTTCCGAACGAAGAGTCGAATATGGTCGCATTATTGTCAACGCAATTTGCAAAAGAATTATGGGGTAGGCAAGCGGCGGAGCTGGATATATCGCGGATCCCATTCAAGGATAAAGACGTGCTGGGTGCGCTCAAGGAATATGCGGTGTGCGCGAACGACATTCGATCGTGCAACTCCCGGTCCGAAGCCATAACCGCTTTCAATGGAAAGCGCACATCAGTACCGCGTCATGATTTTCTTGCGCTTCCGCCCGATAACACACTCGATGATTATGTATCGAGAATTGGAAGTCTTGCCGGCGACGACGAATGGATGGTCATGTACTACGGGCTTCATACGGCAAGCCCCATTATCTGGGATGTTGCAAAAGCGTTTTCCGACCAGCTCGCCTTGTCATTAGGCTATCGGCCTGGCGGCCGCGTGGATATTGATTGCTTTATCGGTCGATATTCATCCACATATATCGGTATCCATGCGGATCATGCACATAATTTCGGGTTCACCCTGCGAGATGGGAAAACAATGTTCACTTGGCCCGGAAACCGGTCGGATCTCCTTGGCGTGCGATTTCCCTATTATGAATCATTCAAGTCTGAAGGAAGTCCGCTTGAGAACAAAATCAATCGTGTAACCTATTTCCCCCATGACTGGCTGCACGTTGCAGAAACTAAATCGGATGTTTCGGTAAACGTGAATATCGCTTTTTGGGAGACCGGTAACGATTCCCAGCAAAATGTGAACTACCTGAAGGGCCTGCTTCAGGCACCCAATCGTACCCGCCATGACGTACGCTCCTCGGGCATCGCAAAGCTGAACCCTGATGGCGAGCTTCTGCTTTCATCCCTGAAGATCTTGCTTGACGGTGCGTTTCTGAAAAGACGCATGATCATTTCTCAACTGATCTCGGACACCAGCAGCCGTATGAATGTCGGCCGTCCAATCGTCGAAGTCGAAGAGTTGGACGATGTCATCGCCCTCAACGCCGTCAGCACCCTGCAGTGGACGCCAGTAATGCAGGCGGGCGAGGTGCTGGTCGCGGCCAACGGCCATTGCGGCAGCTTCAGATACAGCGACGCATTGCATGAATTTCTGAATTGCCTGTCGGCCGGTCAGCAAGTGAACATTTCGGATTTATCGAGCGGGAAAGACGAGCTGCTGAACGATGATCTCTTGAGTGTCGCCGCAACGCTGACGCGGTGGGGAGCACTTTGATGGGCATCAAAGGTCGATGGGCGTTTGCTCTTATTTGTATCTCCCTGTCGTTTGGCAGCTTCGTCGATGAAGCGGCTCAAGTGACCTTTGCCCTGAGGCTGGCTGACCAGACTTCCAGGGTATCGATATTGCTCGCCGCCGGCCTCATCGGAGGCATGCTTTCCAGCCCGATCTCACCGATGATCCTCCGGCGAATCGAGCCCCGCAAAACGATTCCCGCGGTATTTCTCCTACAGTCGATTCTGATAACGGTCGCGTCCTCGGCCGATCAGTTCTGGAGCTACGTCGTCGTGTCAATGGCGCTCGGATCCACGGGGTCCGTTCTTTGGGCAGCAATCATGGTCGCCATTCCAGGCTATACAAACGACGATCGGTACATCGATCGCGTAAACCGGATTACGCAATCGGTGCGGAACATGGGTTACGTGGGCGGCCCGGCTCTCGGCGGGCTGCTGTATGGCATGGCCGAGCGTTCACGGGGGCTGTTGCTGCTGGCATTGTTGGTGTTGGTCGCCGCGCCTGTTACCGCGCTAGGTTTCAAGGTACTGGATTCTTTCAATCAAAAATCCGTTCAGGCGCCCACGCAAGTAAAGCAGAAGGGACGATTCGACCTGCTCGATCTCTTTCGCACAGCAGGCGTGATCCGTGCGGTAGTGCCGGTATTGATCACGATCGTGCTGACATCCACGCTCAATGTGCTGTTGATATTTCGAATTCGCACCGAACTGCAGTTCAGTGCCGAGACCTACGGGTTCGTCGTCAGCGCGTTGAGTATGGGGCTGATCGTCGGTCCCATGGCTTTTGCCGGAATGTTTGCGAAATTCGGCGACGCTGCCGGCGCCTCCATTGCCGCAACTATCATCGGCTTCGGCATCTTGGGGCTCGCATTGAGCGACGCGGCATGGATCATCATGTGCGCCACGTTTCTGATCGGATCGGCAAACGGCATCCAGAACGCGCTCACAGCAAGTTTCATGATGAAGGCAATCAATCCGCAGCGGCGTATCGACCTGATGCCGGCCTACATATTTTGCATCCAGACTTCGGTATTTCTCGGATTCCTGAGCGCCGGCATGATTAGTACGGCCCACGTGAGCATGGCCCTCATGGCTGTTGGAGTCGCAACGGCGATCATCGGCGCATGCGGCATCGCACTGAATGTCAAAAACCGACCAGGCATGGTTCCCAAAGGAGCTTAATGATGGATGGCATAGGACGCTTCGGATCGAAGCCAAAAGATCCGAGATCAATCAAACTGCAAGCCCCTTTGGATCGCATCGTGACATCGGGCATGGCGGATCTCAGAGTCAGCCACTACTACTTCGACGAACCGCTATTCGACGAGTATGAATTGACGACAGTCCGTGCGACATGGGATTTTTCCGCCGCGGAATCCATTGTCCGCGATGGGCACAATATTCTTGATCTGGGCTGCGGTGATGGTCGCCTGCTCCTGCACCTCGCCAAAAAAATTTTGTTGGAGGAGAGTTTTGGCATCGACATCTCTCCCGTCGCCATTGATCGCTTCAATGCGTCCGTAAATCACAGCCATATTCATGCGCTCCAGGGCGACATATTTGATCTGCCGACGCCGATAACACAACGACGCTTCGACGTCGTTACGTTTGGCGATGCGACCGTCAATTTCGTTCTGGACGACGATAGACTCGAAGCGTTGTTGCGTACATCCACCGCATCTGCAAAAAAGCCCGTACGCCTGACAGCGCACGGGCTCCAAATCAAGCCGGGCGCGGCCTCTGCCGCGCGCAAACTCAGTCTGCCTTGACGCCTTCGACCTGGATCTGCAGCGTCGTGGCCGTCTTGAAGCCATACGACTGGCCCCAGTTCACGCCGTAGTCCGCACGGTCGAATTGCGCGGATGCGTCGGCGCCGCACACTTCGCGCTTGAGCATCGGGTTCTGGAAGCACTTGAACGAATCGATCTTCAGGTTCAGCGGCTTGGTCACGCCGTGCAGCGTGAACGTGCCGATCACTTCCACCGGCTTGTCGCCTTCAAAACGGATCGACGTGCCCTTGTAGGTGGCCGTCGGGTACTTTGCGATGTCGAGGAATTCGGCCGAGCTCACGTGCTTGTCCAGCTTCGCGTTGCCGGTATCGATCGACGATGCATCGATCGTCACGTCCACGGTGCCCGTCTTCGCTTCGCGATCGAGCGTGACCGTGCCCGAACTCTTCGTGAACTTGCCGCGCCACACCGAGACGCCGCCGAAGTGATCGGCCTGGAAGCTCGGGTACGTGTGCATCGGATCGAGGTTGTAGGTCGTGGCGGCTGCCAGCGCCGGCGTGGCGACGACAGCAGCGAGCGAAGCGGCAACGGCCGCGGCGATAAACGTGATCTTCATATGGCGATTCCTGGTGCGAGAGAAACTGCGTGAAAAAGCGATGTCCCGGGCGCGTCAGTGCGCGGCGGACACGATGTGAAACTTGATCTGGACGTCGTCGGCAACGACCGAGGTGTCCTTCCACTCGCCCGCGCCGATGTTGTACGCGAGGCGCTTGATGGGCAACGTGCCGTCGAACACCTGGTTGGCGCCGTCCTTGCGGTACTGGACCGGCACGACGACGTCGGTCGTCTTGCCCTTGATCGTCAGTTTGCCGGCCACGCTGAATGCACCGTTCGCGCCCGGCTTGATCTGCGTCGAGACGAAAGTCGCGTGCGGGAAGCGGGCGGCATCGAACCACTCGTCGCCGGCGACTTCCTTGTTGTACTCGGGCGCCCCGATGTCGAAGCTCGCCACTTCGACGTCGAGCTTCGCGCTCGATGCCGCGATGTTGGCCGGATCGAAGCGCACGTCGGCGCTGAAACGGTTGAAGCGCCCTTCCACCGGCACGTTCATCTGCTTGAAGACGGCGGTCACGGAATTCTTCGCGGCTTCGGCGGCAGCATCGGCGTTCGTCGCGAAAACCGCGCCGGCGGCGAGCGCCGCGCCGAGCGCGACGACGGAAGCGGTATGGGCAAGACGTTGGATCATGGGCGTTCAGTCCAGGGTGGGAGGCATCGGGATTGGGTATCGGAACGGGGTGCGCCGGGCGATCAGTCGCGCGGCGCGCCGAACGGCAGCATGCGCGAGAGGATGTTCTGGCGGTCGATCAACTGATGCTTGATGACCGCGAGCACGTGCAGCACGACCAGGATGAGCAAGGCGTAGTTGAGCGCGACATGCACGATGCGCAGCACGCCCTTGAGCTGGGTATCGGGGTCGATCAGCACGGGCATCGGCCAGATGCCGAGGTACACCACCTGAATGCCGGCTGCCGAACTGTAGAGGTAGCCCGTCACCGGAATGGCGACCATCAGCACATAGAGCGCAAAGTGGCCCACGTGCGCGGCGAACTTCTCCCAGCCATGCATGGAGCCGGGCAGCGCCGGCGCGGTGTGCGTGGCGCGCCACAGGACGCGCACGAGCACGAGCGCAAGCACGGTCACGCCGATCCACTTGTGCCACGAGAAATACCGCAGCTTGGTGGGCGTGATGCCGGGAATGTCGGTCATGACCCAGCCGAGCGCGAAGCCCCAGACGATCAATGCGGCAATCAGCCAGTGCAGCAGCATGGCGACGCCGTTATAACGGCCGACGGGCTTGACGGTAGGGTTCATCGACATACGGCTCCAATATTCAAAGGGGGCACTTTACCCGGTCAATCCTATTCAAACAATCGTCTACAATGGATCGTTACCATCCACTTTTTCGATAGATTGACGATGGACCGCTCCCCGAGCCTCGAACAGTTGCGCGCGCTGATCGCCGTTGCCGAAACCGGCAGCTTCTCGGCGGCGGCGCGGCAGCTCGACCGCGCGCAGTCGGTCGTCAGCTACACGATTGCCAATCTCGAAGCGCTGCTGGGCGTCGCGCTCTTCGAGCGCGGCAAGCGCAAGCCGGCGCTCACGGCCGCGGGCCGCGCGATCCTCGCCGACGCGCGCCGTCTCGATCTGCTCATGGGCCAGCTTAACGCCAAGGCGGCCGGCCTGCAGCGCGGGCTCGAGGGTGAGGTCTCGCTGGCCGTGGACGTGATGTTTCCGTCGCAACGCCTCGTCGAGGCGCTGCAGGCGTTCGCGCTCGCGTTCCCCACCGTCGCGCTCAATCTGACGATGGAAGCGCTCGGCGGCGTGCTCAAGCTCGTGCTCGACGGCGACTGCGCATTCGGCATCAGCGGGCCGAATGACAACTGGCCGCATGTGATCGAGGCGCAGTCCATCGGCACCGTGGAACTCGTGCTCGTGGCCGCCCCCTGTCATCCGCTTGCCCAGGCGGATCAGCCGGTGCGCATTTCGGATGCGCGCGAGCACACGCAGCTCGTCCTGACCGACCGCAGCCGCCTGACCGAAGGGCAAACCTTCGGCGTGTACAGCAATCGCGCGTGGAAGCTCGGCGACCTCGGCGCAAAACACAGGCTGTTGCTCGCGGGCCTCGGCTGGGGGTCCATGCCGAGGCATCTCGTGCAAGCCGATCTCGATGCCGGACGGCTCGTGTGCGTCGCGCTCGCCGACCGGCGCTCGGTGAACTACCACGTCTCGCTGATTCACCGCACGGATGCGGCAAGAGGCCCGGCGAGCGAATGGCTCGGACATTACCTGACACAAGGCACGCCGCTGGAATCGCCCTTGCCCGATGCGGGCTGAAGCTGCGCTGCGCGCCCGGGCGCGAGAGAGTTGTGCGAACGCAACCCGTGTGCACACCTGACAAAGCTTCACAAACCCGCGCAAGCCGCGTCCGGCCGCGCTCGCGCGGCCACGCGCCCCGACCGTGCGCCAGCGGATGCGGTGCGCCCGCATTTATCGAGATGCATCTCCGTGCCAGGATCGCGCCACCCGTCGCCCGGGGCCGGTGCGCGCAACGATCGCGAGCCCCGCTGCCCCGCGCGAGCCTTGCGTCACTCGCCGGTCATCTCGCGTCATGGTCAACTTCGTCTGCTTTCTGATCTGGAATCTCGCCCTGCTCGTCGTCGTCCGCTTCGGCTGCTGGCTCGTCCGACGCGCGCGCCCCGATGTCACGCTCAATGGCACACGCGTCTTTGCCGGTTTGATGGCGATTGCCCTCGCGTTCGATACGGCAGTCACCTTCCTCGTCTTCGCCGACGCAGGCGGCAACTGGCAAGCGCACAACCCGAGCGAAACTTACCCGGAACGCGCCCTCTCCTACGCGCTCGCCGCATTGCTCGCCCTACTTCTGGCGTGGCGGACGCGCCGGCGGAAAGCGCGCAAGGCACGCGCACGCCCCGGCGAACTCGAAATCGAAACGTCTGCCTACAGCAAATCGACGCTGCCGATGTGAGGCGCAGGCCGCGTATCGCGCCGATCCCTCGTCGGCCTTTCTTGCCCTTGGCGGTCTTACGAACGTTTTGCGCGGCTCCTCTTGCCGAGCGTATTCCAGTGCGCGCGCCTGGCGCCGACTTCGCGACAGCCGACCGCGATCTGCGTGGAGCGCAGTTCATCCAGCTTCTCGGTGTTGGCATTGAGCCCGGTGTTGTGAAGGTTCATGGCGGCTTCCCGGTTCGTATCCGTGCCGCTTTGCGCAACGAAAGTGGCGAAGGGCTATGCGTGCAGTATTGCGCGCCTGCGCATCGCGCGGCGCCCAGGGTCCACGCGGAGGCGATCGGGCACGTTCGATGCGCGCTTCCGCCACTTCGCCTATAAATAGGCACCGAGGGATAGACGCCGGCCACGACGCGCGCCGGACTCCCCGCCAATGTCAGTTGTACGTTCCTACCGGCTCAATCAACGGCACAAGCGAGGGCATCTTGGATCTCGAAACCATCCGTACATTCGTCATGACCCGAGGCATCGACTTCGGGACCAAGGTCCTGGCGGCGATCGTCCTGTGGATCATCGGACGCTGGGCTATCAACTTCATCGCCGGCCTCCTGCGCAAGGTGCTCGCGCGCAACGAGCGCGTCGACCCGACGCTCGCGCATTACCTCAGCTCGATTCTCGCCGCCGTGCTGAACCTGCTGCTGGTCCTCGCGATCCTCCAGGTGTTCGGCGTGCAGACCACCTCGTTCGCCGCGCTGCTCGCCGGTCTCGGTCTCGCCATCGGCACCGCGTGGGGCGGCCTGCTCGCGCATTTCGCGGCAGGCGTGTTCATGCAGGTTCTGCGGCCGTTCAAGGTGGGCGACTTCGTCACGGCGGGCGGCGTTACGGGCACGGTGAAGGAGCTGGGAATTTTCGGCACGACCATCATCTCGCCGGACAACGTGGTCAACATCGTCGGCAACAACAAGATCTTTTCGGACACCATCTCGAACTACAGCGCGACGCCCTGGCGCCGCGTAGAGCTAACCGCAAAGATCGCCAACGGCGTCGATGCCGTCGATGCAACCCGGCGCCTGCGCGCGGCCATCGCGAAAATTCCGAACGTCTCGCAGGAGCCGCCGCCCGACGTCGAGATCCTCTCGTTCACGCCGGAAGGCCCATTGCTCGCCGTGCGTCCCTACACGAACAACGAAAGCTACTGGCAGGTCTACTTCGACACCAATCGCGCGATCGTCGAGACCTTCAAGGACGCCGGCTATCCAACGCCCGAGACGCCATCGATCGTTCGCCGCGTCGGCTGAATCGCCCCTCGCATCGGCATATCGGCGCACCAGAGACGCACCAGACAAAACGGCATCGCCTTCGCAGGCGATGCCGTTTTTTCATGCACTAACGATGTTCGGGCGCAGCGTTCAGCCGCCGTTCGGCTTGCGCACCGTAGCGGCGCGCGAGTTCTTGCGCATCATCTTCCATACGCCGCCCAGCACGACCGGCACGACCGCCGCGCCTATGCCGACCAGCACGATCACGTTCAGATACTGGCGAATGAACGGGATGTTGCCGAAGAAGAAGCCGAGCAGCACGAGCAGCAGCACCCAGAAGAACGCGCCCGCGAAGTTGAAGACCTGAAAGCGCTGCATGCTCATTTGCGAGACGCCGGCGACGAACGGCGCGAACGTGCGCACGACAGGAATGAAGCGCGCCAGCACGATGGTCTTGCCGCCGTGACGCTCATAGAAGTCATGGGTTTTCTGCAGCGCGGCGCGATCGAGGAAGCGCTCGAGCACGGGGATGTGCGTGTTGAACACCTTGGGCCCAATGGCGCGGCCGATAAGGTAGTTGACCGTGTTGCCGGAAACCGCCGCGAGAACCAGAAGGAAAATCAGCAGCCCGAGATGCATCTCGTGCGTGGCGGCGAACGCGCCGCCGATGAAAAGCAGCGAGTCGCCCGGCAGGAACGGCAGGATGACGAGGCCCGTTTCGCTGAACACGATCAGGAACAGCACCGCGTAGACCCAGGCCCCGTACTGGTGGATGAAGACGCCAAGAAACGTGTCGATGTGCAAGACAAGGTTGGCGAACTGCAGAAGCGTATCCAAAGGTGTCCCTTATTGAACGTGGGTCGCGGACCTGAAAAGGCGCGTTCGCCCGGTGTTGCGCGAGAAGGCAAATTGACCGCGCCATGATACCGAAAGTGCCCGGCCGTCACGAAAAAATCCCGCCAAATTCGGTGATTTCACGCACAAAGCACCCCGAGATGGGCGTTTCGCGCGAGAGAGACGCACGCCGGGCTCGCCACGCCGACTCGCTATAATTGCGCGCATGTCTTCGAATCCCGAATCCACCGGCGGCACGCCCGATTCCGTTCGCGCCGCCGAAGCCGCGACCGCTGTCCTCAACGCGGCCGCACAGCGCGCCGCGCAGCCCGCGCGGGCGATCCAGGCGCTGCCCGATCAGCTCATCAGCCAGATCGCCGCGGGCGAGGTGGTCGAGCGGCCCGCCTCCGTCGTCAAGGAACTGCTCGAAAACGCGCTCGACGCGGGCGCAAGCACGCTGCGCATCCTGCTGGACGAAGGCGGCGTGAAGCGCATTTCCATCGCCGACGACGGCTGCGGCATTCCCGAAACGGAACTGCCGCTTGCGCTCATGCGCCATGCCACCAGCAAGATCCGCTCCCTCGCCGAACTCGAGAGCGTCGCGACGCTCGGGTTCCGCGGCGAGGCGCTGGCGTCGATCGCCTCGGTGGCCGAAATGTCGATCACGAGCCGCAGTGCCGACGCGGCGCACGCCGTGAAGATCGACGCACACACGGGCGCGATCTCGCCCGCAGCTGGCGGACAAGGCACGACCATCGAGGTGCGCGAGCTGTACTTCAACACGCCCGCGCGCCGCAAGTTCCTGAAGAGCGAGCAGACCGAGCTCGGCCATTGCCTCGAAATGATCCGCCGCAGCGCGCTCGCGCGCCCCGACGTGGCGATCTCCGTGCTGCACAACGGCCGCGCCGTCGAGCACTGGAATGCGAGCGACCCCGCCACCCGTGTCTCGAAGATCCTTGGCGAAGTCTTCGCGACGGCCCACCTGCCGCTCGACGAACGCGCGGGGCCGCTCGCCGTCTACGGCTGCGCGGGCCTGCCCACGGCGAGCCGCAACCGGGCGGACCAGCAATACTTCTTCGTGAACGGCCGCTTCGTGCGCGACAAGCTGCTCACGCATGCGGTGCGCTCGGCCTACGAGGACGTGCTGCACGGCGACCGCTACCCGTCGTACGTGCTGTTCCTCGACCTGCCGCCCGAGGCCGTCGACGTGAACGTGCATCCCTCGAAGATCGAAGTGCGTTTTCGCGACTCGCGCTCGATCCACCAGTTCGTGTTCCATGCCGTGCAGCGCGCGCTCGCGCGCCACGCGGGCGCCTCGCCGGAAACGACCGCGGGTGGACATGCCGCGCTCATCGAGCCGCGGCCCTTGCCGGGCGCGGGCGTGCTCGGCGCCTCGGCCGGGCTGGCTTCGGGCGCTGGCGGCAGCTCCGGCGCGGCAGACTACGCGCGTTCCGGCGGTTCGCACAGCGTGTCCGGCGCGAGCGGCGGCTTCGGCGCGGACGGCAGGTTCGGCACCGCGAGCGTCGCGAGCAGCTTTGGCGGCGCGGGCGGCGCAAGTTCGCGCGCGTCCGGTTTCGGCCCGGCAGGCGGCAGCGCCGGCGCGGGCAGCGGCAACACCTGGCTGCGCCAGTCGCGCATGACTCAAGGCAGCCTGCCCGTCGCGCAGCCGCTTGCACTTTACGACGCCCTCTTCGGCCGCAAGGACGTAGGCGCGGGCACGGCGCAAGGCGCAACGGTGGCGCAGGCGGAGGACGCAGCGGACCCGGGTGCGCCGCAGCCCGCCTTCGCAGCGGGCGAAGACCACCCGCTCGGCTTCGCGCTCGGCCAGGTCCACGGCATCTACGTGCTCGCGCAAAACGCGCGCGGCCTCGTGATCGTCGACATGCATGCCGCGCACGAGCGCATTCTCTACGAGCAGTTCAAACAGGCGCTGGCCGAACGCTCGCTCGCCGTGCAGCCCTTGCTGATCCCGATTTCGATGACGGCGGATCCCGTCGAGACTGGCACCGTCGAGGAAGAAAAGGCGACGCTCGAAGCGCTGGGCTTCGACCTCGCCGTGCTCTCGCCCACCTCGATCGCGATCCGCGCGGTGCCCGCGCTGCTCAAGGACGCCGACCTCCAGGCGCTCGCGCGCGCCGTGCTGGCCGACCTCCACGAGTACGGCGGCTCGCGCGTGCTGACCGAGCGCCAGCATGAAATGCTCGGCACGCTCGCCTGCCACCATGCGGTGCGTGCAAACCGGCGTCTCACGCTCGACGAGATGAACGCGCTGCTGCGCCAGATGGAAGCGACCGAGCGCGCCGACCAGTGCAATCATGGCCGGCCGACCTGGTACCAGCTCACGCTCGCCGATCTCGATCGGCTCTTCATGCGCGGTCAATGACGCAGTCCACGAAACACGGAAGCGGCGCAGAAGGCAACGCGTTGCCCGTCGCGTGCCTGCTCGGGCCCACGGCCTCGGGCAAGACGGCGGCCGCGCTCGCCTATGCCGCGCAGTCGGCGGCGCGCGGTCGCACGGTGGAGATCGTGAGCGTGGATTCGGCGCTCGTCTATCGCGAGATGGATATCGGCACGGCCAAGCCGACCGCTGCGGAGCGCGCGGCGGCCGCGCATCACCTGATCGACATCGTCGATCCGCTGGATGCGTACTCAGCCGCCGATTTTCGCGCCGACGCATTGCGCGTAACCGGCGAGATCGTCGCGCGGGGCAACGTGCCCCTGCTCGTGGGCGGCACGATGCTCTACTACAAGGCGCTCACGCAAGGCCTCAACGATCTGCCCTCGGCCGATCCCGCGGTGCGCGCGCAACTCGACGCCGAAGCCGCGCGCGACGGCTGGCCCGCCATGCATGCGCGCCTCGCGCTCGTCGATCCGGCCACGGCGGCGCGCCTCGCGCCCAACGACTCGCAGCGCATCCAGCGCGCGCTCGAAATCTTCATGCTGAGCGGGCAACCGATGTCGGTGCTGCTCGCCACGCCGTCCACGCGCGAGGACGAAGCCGCGCGCTACCGCTTCGTGCCGGTCGCGCTCGAACCGTCGGATCGCGGCGTGCTCCACGCGCGCATCGAAGCACGCTTCGACGCGATGCTCGCGGGCGGGCTCATCGACGAGGTCAAGGCACTGCGCGCGCGCGGCGACCTGAACGCCAACCTGCCGTCCATGCGCTGCGTGGGCTACCGTCAGGTGTGGGAATACCTCGACGGCGAGATCGACTACGACACCATGCGCGACAAAGGCGTGTTCGCCACGCGCCAGCTCTGCAAGCGGCAGCTCACCTGGCTGCGGGCGATGCCGGAGCGCATCGTCGTGGATTGCTGCGCGGCGGATGCGACCGCGCGGGCGGTTGCGGCGGTCGAGCGCGTCGTGGAGCCAGGCGGCGACCAGGGCGGCTAGCCCTTCGTCGAATTCCCCCGGCGCCTTGTGCGCCACAACATTCCCCATTGACGTTCGCGCGCCGCGCGTTTGAGCGCCGCGCGCCCCTTCCCGCCCGCCGCAACGCGCCACGGAAAACGGCCGCCGTCCGCTTGACTTTCGGTCGACCGGATACGATCATTCGTTCATCAATAGAGCAATTGCTCAATCTCGAGCCGGTCGGCCGGTTCGAGCAAGGAGACACCGAATGAACACCGAACGCAGCGATGCGAACGTGATCCTGCACATCGGCGCCGGCTCGTTTCACCGGGCGCATCAGGCGTGGTATCTGCACCGCGTAAACCTCGCGCGCAAGGCCAACGAGGCCGCCTGGGCGCTCACCGTCGGCAACATCCGCTCCGACATGAACGCCGTGCTCGACGCGCTCGCCGCCCAAAACGGCGTCTATACGCTGGAAACCGTGACGCCCAAGGGCGAGCGCGCCTACGAGGCGATCCACTCGATCACGCGCGTGCTGCCGTGGTCCGCGGATCTTGCGGGCCTCATCGATGCGGGTGCGCACGCATCGTGCAAGATCATCGCCTTCACGGTGACCGAAGGCGGCTATTACCTCGACGAGCACGACCGTCTCGACACCGCGAACCCCGATCTCGCCGCCGATCTCAATGGCGGCCGCACGACGATCTACGGCGCGCTCGCCGCGATCCTCGAAGCGCGGATGGCGCGCAACGGCAGCCCCGTCACGCTGCAAACCTGCGACAACCTGCGCAGCAACGGCAAGCGCTTTCATGCGGGCATGCGCGAATTCCTCGCGCTGCGTGGCGCGATGGATCTGCGAGACTGGTTCGACGCGAACACGGCCTGCCCCGACTCCATGGTCGACCGCATCACGCCGCGCCCCACACCGGACGTGCGCGAGCGCGTGAAAGCAGCGACCGGCGTGGACGACGCCTGCCCCGTGATGGGCGAGGCGTTCATCCAGTGGGTGATCGAGGATCACTTCTGCGCGGGGCGGCCCGCCTGGGAGCGCGCGGGCGCCGAGATGGTCGAATCGGTGATGCCTTATGAGGAGGCGAAAATCCGCATCCTCAACGCTACGCACAGCTGCATTGCGTGGGCCGGTACGCTCGTCGGGCTCGACTTCATCCACGAAGGCACGAACGACGCCGACATTCGCACCTTCGCACGCGAGTACGTGAGCGAAGACGTGATTCCCTGCCTCACGCCGAGCCCGCTCGATCTCGCGACGTATCGCGACGTCGTGCTCGAACGCTTCAGCAATCCGTACATCCAGGACACGAACCAGCGCGTGGCCGCAGATGGCTACTCGAAGATCCCCGGCTTCATCACGCCCACGCTGGCGCAACGCATCGCCGGGGGTGCGACGCCGGGCGCCACGGCCATGCTGCCCGCGCTCTTCCTGCGCTTTCTCGAACGCTGGCACAAGGGCACGCTGCCCTACCGCTATCAGGACGGCGTGATGGACGAAGCGGCCGTGCATCGCATGTTCGAAAGCGGCGACCCCGTCGCGGCGTTTCTCGACGACAAGCTGCTGTGGGGCGGTCTCGCCGGCAATCCTGCACTCGCAGGCGCCGTGCGCGGCGCGCTCGCGCGTGTCGATGCGTGGCTCGCCTCGCGCGGGTGCAGCGTTTGAAGCAAGGCATCGAAGCGCACAAAGAAGGGCGCTCGACACCTGCGCCACGCGCCGTCCGGGTCGGCGCGCATGGCGTCGCGCCCGGCGCGCGGCTAAAGTAGCGCAACCCCCATCACCACTTGCGCGCGCCCATGTATCTCGGCATCGACCTCGGCACCTCCGAAGTGAAAGTCCTGCTGCTCGCGCCCGATGGCCGCGCGATCGGCACCGCCGGCTCACCCTTCACGGTGTCGCGTCCGCATCCGCGCTGGTCCGAGCAGAATCCCGCCGACTGGTGGGACGGCACCCGCCGCGCGCTCGCGGCGCTGCGCGAGGCGCACCCGCACGAATTCGCGCAGGTGCGCGGCATCGGCCTCTCCGGGCAGATGCACGGCGCCGTGCTGCTCGATCGCCACGACAACGTGCTGCGCCCCGCGATCCTCTGGAACGACATGCGCGCCGTCCAGGAATGCGCGGAACTCACCGCGCGCGCGCCGCAGCTGCATCGCATCGCGGGCAATCTCGCCATGCCGGGCTTCACCGCGCCCAAGCTGCTGTGGGTCGCGCGCCATGAGCCGCAGGTCTTTCGCGATACGGCCTGCGTGCTGTTGCCAAAGGACTACCTGCGCCTGTGCCTCACGGGCGGCAAGGTGTCCGATCCTTCCGACGCAGCAGGCACGCTCTGGCTCGACGTGGCCAAACGCGACTGGTCCGACGCGCTCCTCGACGCCTGCAACCTGACGCGCGCGCAAATGCCCTCGCTTGCCGAAGGCAGCGCGCCCTCCGGCACGCTGCTGCCCGAACTGGCGCGCGAACTCGGTTTGCGCGACGACGTGGTCGTCGCGGCCGGCGGCGGCGACAACGCGACGAGCGCGATCGGCATAGGCGCAACGCAGCCCGGCGACGGCTTCGTCTCGCTCGGCACGTCTGGCGTGCTCTGCGTGGTCGGCGACCGCTTCCGGCCCAATCCCGCCTCGGCAGTCCACGCGTTCTGCCATGCGATTCCGGACCGCTGGCATCAGATGAGCGTCGTGCTTTCGGCTGCCAGCTGTCTGCGCTGGGTCTGCAAACTCACGGGCACGGACGAGCCCACGCTGCTCGCCGAAGTCGAACGGCTCAGCGCCGAAGCGCTGGCCGAAGCGCCGCTCTTCCTGCCGTATCTCTCGGGGGAGCGCACACCGCACAACGACCCCTATGCGCAGGGCGTCTTCTTCGGCATGACGCACGCGACCGATCGCGCGCTGCTCGGCTACGGCGTGCTCGAAGGCGTGACGCTCGCGCTCACCGACGGCCTCGACGCGCTCGCGGCCGCGGGCACCGAAGTCGGCGCGCTCTCGATGCTGGGCGGCGGCGCGCGCAGCGGCTACTGGGCGCAACTGGTTGCCGACGCATTCAATACGCCCACGCGCCAGCACGGCGGCGGCGAGACCGGTGCCGCGCTCGGCGCGGCGCGACTCGGCTGGCTGGCGGCGGGCGGCGCCGCGAGCGACGTGCTGAGCAAGCCGCCCGTCGTGGCCGAGTACACGCCGAACGCCGCGCGCCATGCGGCGCTGCGCGAGCGGCTCACCGCCTACCGCGCGCTGTACCGCCACGTGCGCCCGCTGTTCGAACCCTCGCGCGAACGTCTCGCGTGAGGCGTGCAGTACACTTCGGCCCCGATCCCGCCTCGAACACCACCGTGCCCAAGTCCACCGAAAAACTCGATCTCGCGACCCGCGCCGCCTGGCTCTACTACGTGGCCGGCAACACCCAGAACGAAATCGCCGAGAAATTGCAGGTCTCGCGCCCGGTCGCGCAGCGTCTCGTCGCGTTCGCGGTCGAGAAGAACCTGATACGCGTGCGTGTCGATCACCGGCTCGCCGATTGCCTCGCGCTCGCCGATAAGCTCTCGAAGCGCTACGGCCTTTCGGTCTGCGAAGTGGTGCCCGTGGACAACGACACGCGCGAGGAGATCGACCGCAAGCTCGCGGTGGCGGGCGCGCAGGTCATGGAGCGCTATCTGACCGAAGAGCGGCCGATGGTGGTGGCCGTGAGCAGCGGCCGCACACTCAAGGCCGCTGTCGACCAGATCGCGCAGCTGGAGCGGCCGCAGCACCGGCTCGTTTCGATGGTGGGCGCCATCGCGCAGGACGGCTCCTCGAACCGCTACGACGTCGCGCTGCACATCTCCGAGAAGACCGGCGGCAAGCACTTTCTGCTGCCCGCACCGCTCATCGCCGACAGCGAGGCCGAGCGCGCGCAATGGTGCAATCACCGGCTCTACCGCATCGTCGAATCGCTGTCGGGCGAGGCCGATGTCGCGTTCGTGGGCATCGGCAATATCGGCGAACATTGCCCGCTCCATGAGGATGGCTTCATCACCTCGGAGGAAGTGCGCGAACTGATGAGCCAGGGCGCCGTGGCCGAGATGCTCGGCCTGCCCATCGACGCGGCCGGCAAGCGCGTGGATTCGCCCACTGGCCGCCGCGTGACGAGCGTGCACCTCGACTCGCCGCCGCGCCGCCCGACCATCGGCTTCGCCGGTGGGGCACGCAAACGCGAAGCGGTCATTGCGGCGCTCAACGGCGGCTGGCTCTCCGGGCTCGTCACCGACGAGCTCTGCGCGCGCGCGGCAATCGAACGCTGAGCGCCTGAAGACTCTCGTTGAGGGCGGGAAAAATTGATCGCGGGTTTCCCGGGGAGACGCTTTGTGGACAGGCTGTAGTCGGCCCAGGTGCGGTCATTTCCAGCAACGCCCCGAACCGGACTCTCGTGCGAGTCGCCAGTGTGACGTTCGCAACGCAGCTATTGCTTTGGCATCGGGGCCCGGGTAAGGTCGACGTCGTCCAGTTTGTTGATTGCATTGCGAGATGGATTAAAGACAAAAACTATGCGTTGAAGGACGACCATGATCGTATTTGAAATAGCTACCCCAGGCACGTGGCTCGACTGCGAAGATAGGAACTGGGCATGGCGAATTCAGGGGCAGCTTCGATCGCTTGAATCGCAATTTTTCGAAGCCAATGCGGCGTTAAACCTGTTTATTGGTGCACAGTCGATTCGCCCGTCGTTTGCAGATCGTGAAAACTGGGAGCGCGATTCGCAGCGTCGGTCTGAAATTTGGCGCATCATTGAGCAAGAGGCTGGCGTCAGCCTTGCGAAAATTTTGACGAAATTCGGTTTGAAACCGAAGTGCGCTTCAAGCGAGAAAAGTGGGCGGCCGGAGGTGTGCCGCGCGAGTTCGAACATAACTTGCCGTTCATCTATGCCCGCGCATTTTTGTATGCACTTGATGCTTTCGACAAATTCCTCGGCGTTCTTGCGAAGGAAGAAAATGTCCCTGAGGAAGTGGCAACTCATCATGAGAAGATCGCAGATGCTTTCCCTCATCTTCGCGGTGTTCGCAACACAGCTCAACACCTTGAAGATCGTGCCCGGGGTTTAGGCGCAGGCCGGAACCCTCAACCCCTTGAGCTTAAACCAATTGAAAACGGGTTCATCAATGCGCCAAGGGGCGGCGTTCTTGTACTGAACTGTCTTAACGGCTCAAAGTATGGTTCTACAATGTCAGACGGTCATTATGGCGAGATCGATGTATCACCTGAGTCAATGCTGCGTTTAAAGGAAATTCTGGAAGCAGTTTTGTCGTCATTTAAGTGGCGTGGACCAAGACAACACGCTCCGAGTGTGTGATGCAAACCCTGTGCTTAACATTGAGCCCTACCCACGGCTTCGCGACTTTACGGTTGCCGTAAGCTCCACGTCGAAGGTCCGCTTACCCAAATTCCCTCGGACCGTTTTGGGTCGAACTGAGCCCTACCGGCAAATCTGCGAAGAGCCGAAAAAAAAAGCCCGCGCAGCGGGCTGACAAAGGCAACTTCCGGTACCTCGCCTCACCACACCGCCTCACCATCGAGGCGGTGCGTCCAGCGAGCCAGTGAAATCACGCAGCC
The DNA here is from genome assembly GCF_000739815.1 of Paraburkholderia mimosarum LMG 23256 = NBRC 106338. GTDB lineage: Bacteria > Pseudomonadota > Gammaproteobacteria > Burkholderiales > Burkholderiaceae > Paraburkholderia > Paraburkholderia mimosarum. The sequence goes on along the minus strand of NZ_BBJJ01000016.1, from coordinate 152,839 downwards.
AGTTGCTGCGCGAAGCGACGCTCGAACGCCTGGCCGTTCGCGTCGAAGAGATGGCAATGATCGGGCGTCGATCCGACCTTGAACGCCTCGCCACGCGCGTGCTGCTCGAGTGGCGGAACGCGCGCGATCAGGCCGTCGGGGGCGACCGGACATTCTGCGTAAAGATAAGCGGCGTCGCCGAGCGACTCCACCGTCATCGCTTTCGCGCTCACGCCTTCCTCGCCCGTCATGATGTGCAGGTGCTCGGGACGGATGCCCACCGTCACCTTGTCGCCTTCGCGAGCGTTGCCCGGCTCGACGCCCACCTTCTGCGTATCGCCCGTCGCGTAGCGCACGACGATGCCGTCGCTCCCGACCTGCTGCACCGTGCCGTCGAGAAAGTTCATCTTCGGCGAGCCGATGAAGCCCGCCACGAAACGGTTCGCGGGCGCATGATACAAACGGTTCGGACTGCCGACCTGTTCGACATTGCCGGCCGAAAGCACGACGATCTTGTCCGCAAGCGTCATCGCCTCGACCTGGTCGTGCGTCACGTAGATCATCGTCGTCTTCAGGTCGTCGTGCAGCCGCGCGAATTCGAGGCGCATCTTGACGCGCAGCGCGGCGTCGAGGTTCGAGAGCGGCTCGTCGAACAGGAACACCTTCGGCTTGCGCGTGATCGCGCGCCCGATCGCCACGCGCTGGCGCTGGCCGCCGGAAAGCTGCTTCGGCTTGCGGTCGAGCAAGTGGTCGATGTGCAGGATCTTCGCGGCGTTTTTCACGGCCGCATCGATCTCGGGCTTCTTCGCGCCCGCGAGCTTGAGCCCGAACGCCATGTTGTCGTAGAGCGTCATGTGCGGATAGAGCGCGTACGACTGGAACACCATCGCAATGCCGCGCTTGGCGGGCGGCACGTCGTTCATGCGCGTGCCGTCGATCAGCAAGTCGCCACCGCTGATGTCCTCCAGTCCCGCGATCATACGCATGAGCGTGGTCTTGCCGCAGCCGCTCGGGCCCACGAACACGACGAACTCGCCGTCGCCGATGTCGAGATTCACGTCGCGCAGCACTTCGTTGTCGTCGTAGCGCTTGAGGACGTCTCTGAGGATCACGCTTGCCATGATATGTCTCCGTTCCGTTGCCGCGGATTTGCGCAGCACCGCTCAGTAAGAGCGCGCTTGCGCCTGGTTGATTCGTTGCGCCACCCGCGCGGGCAGCGTCGTCATGTCGTCGAAGATTTCGATCGCGCCCGCTTCGCGCAACTCGTGCGCGTGCGCGTCGCCACCGACGTGCGTACCGCCCACGAAGCCGAGCACCGTCATGCCCGCCGCGCGCGCCGCACTCACGCCCGCCACGCTGTCCTCCACCACGAGGCATGCGGCGGGTGCGAGGCTCATGCCCTGCGCCGCAGCGAGGTAGACATCGGGCGCGGGTTTGGGCTTCGCGACCATATCGGCGCAATACACGCGCTCACCGAAGAAACGCGTGAGCCCGTTGCGCGCCAGCACTTCGCGCACCACAGCGGTGTAGCTGTTGCTCGCACAGGCCTTCGTGAGCGCCACGGCTTCCAGCGCGGCGAGCACGCCCGGAAAAAGCGGCGCCTCGCGCGCATTCGCCTCGGCCACGGTGCGGATCGCATCGATATCGGCTGGCGTGAGGCTGCGCCCGAGCGCCGCGCCCGCGCCGCTCAGCACGCGCTCGATGCGCAAACCGAGCAGCGGCATCACGACGGGCGCCGCCGCCACGCCTGGCCATCGCGTTTCGAGTTCGCGCACCAGCACGCCGGCCGCCACGGCTTCGCTGTCGATCAACACGCCGTCGCAGTCGCAGATCAGGGCTCGAATGGGCATGGATTCGTCCATTTCGCTGGGTTCAATTCCCTTTGTCGGCTTACTTGACCGCCCCGAACGTAAGGCCGCGCACCAGCTGCTTCTGCGAAAGCCAGCCGACGATCAACACCGGGGCCACCGCGAGCAGCGACGCCGCGGAGAGCTTCGCCCAGAAGAGCCCTTCCGGACTGGAGTACGAGGCGATGAACACGGTGAGCGGCGCGGCGTTCGAGCTCGAGAGGTTGATGCTCCAGAATGCTTCGTTCCACGAAAGAATGATCAGGAGCAGCGCCGTGGAAGCGAGCCCGGGAACGGCCATCGGCATGAGCAGATAGACGATTTCCTGCCACGTGGCCGCGCCGTCCATGCGGCCGGCTTCGAGAATATCGCGTGGAATCTCGTTGAAGTACGTGTAGGCCATCCATACCGCAATTGGGAGGTTGATGAGCGTATAGACGATGATCAGCCCGCTCACGGTGTCGAGCAGCCCCGTGTTCTTCCACAGCAGGTAGATCGGAACGAGCACGCCCACCGAAGGCATCATCTTCGTGGAGAGCATCCACAGCAGGATCTTCTGCGTGCGATGGTTCGGGAAGAACGCCATGGCGTAGGCCGCGGGCACGGCAAAGATCAGGCACACGATCGTCACGCCGGCCGAAATCATCACCGAATTCCAGGCGAACGCGAAGTAGTTGCTGCGCGCGAACACCTCGCGGAAGCTGTCGATCGTCGGCGCGAAGAAGATCGTCGGGATATAGGCCTGCTGCTCGGTCTTGAAGGCCGTGATCGTCATCCAGAAGATCGGGAAGAACAGCGCGATCGCAATAAGCCACGCGAGCAGCCCGGGCAGCACGCGGCCGATGAACTGCATCGGCGAGGAATGGTGGACTGCGTCGGCCGATTGCACGGGTGTAGCGGTAATCTGGCTCATTTTTCGTACTCCCCTTTGAGGTTGCGCGCGAGCATGCGCACGAGGAAGAACGACACGATGTTCGCGAGCACGACGGCGAGAATGCCGCCCGCCGAGGCGATGCCCACGTCGAACTGCTGCAGGCCCAACGAGTAGATCAGGTAAGTGAGGTTGGTGGTCGCGTTGCCGGGACCGCCGCCCGTGGTCGTGTAGATCTCGGCGAAGATCGAGAGCAGGAAAATGGATTCCATCATCACGACAACGGCAATCGCGCGCCGCAAGTGCGGCAGCGTGATGTAGAAAAACAAGGCGATCGGGCCCGCACCGTCGATCTTCGCCGCCTCCTTCTGCTCCTGGTCGAGCGACTGGATCGCCGTGAAGAGAATGAGGAATGCGAACGGCAGCCACTGCCACGCCACGATCATGATGACCGCGGTGAGCGGATACACGGCGAACCAGTCGATGGGCGTCATCCCCAGCGAGCGCATCGCGACCGCCACGAGGCCATACACGGGATGCAGGATCATGTTCTTCCAGATCAGCGCGCTCACCGTGGGCATCACGAAGAACGGCGCGATCGCGAAGAGCCGCGCCACGCCCTGGCCGACGAATTTGCGGTCGAACAGCACCGCCATCAGCACGCCGCCGACCACGGTGATCACGAGCACCGCCGCGATCAGTTCGATGGTGTGCAGGATCGACGGCACGAACGAGGGATCGGTGGCGAGGAACCGGTAGTTGTCGAAGCCCGCGAAACCCTTGAGGTCGGGGTTCAGCAGGTTGTAGCGCGTGAACGAAAACCAGATCGTCATGGCGAGCGGAATCGTCATCCACAGCAGCAGCACCGCGACGGACGGCGACACGAGCCAGCGTGACGCCGAGCGGCGCGCTTCGACCTGCTGCGGTTTCTGTGGCGTGCGCGCTCGATTGAATAGAGGCATGGGGAGATGGAGATGACGCATGAGGACCACCCTTCTCTGTTGAGCGCCTGCCGGAGCACGGCGCCGCATCGGCTTCGCGAGGGTGCGCGCGACGGATGGCCCGGCGCGCGCTCGCGGTACTACGCTTGCCGCTTCGCTTTGCGGCGTTGCGGTTACTTCTGGTACCCGGCCTGCGCCACGGCGCGATCGGCAGCCGCGTTGCCCGCGGTGAGCGCTTGATCGACGCTCATCTGCCCGGCCACCGCGCCGGCGATGCCCTGGCCCACCACTGTGCCGAACGACTGGAACTCAGGAATCCCAACGAACTGGATACCCGTGTACGGTACCGGCTTCGCGGTGGGATGAGTCGGATCGGCGGTCTGAATCGCCTTCAGCACGAAGTCCGAGAACGGCGCGGCCTTCTTGTACTCGGGATTCTGATACGTCGAAATGCGCGTACCCGACGGCACCGAAGCCCAGCCTTCGTCCTTCGCGACCATCTCGACGTACTCCTTCGAGGTGGCCCATTCGATGAACTTCTTCGCGGCGTCCTGCGACTTCGAAGACTTGGGAATCGCGAGCGCCCATGACCACAGCCAGTGCGCGCCATTGGGCGTGGCCTGGGTGGGGGCCGCCGCGAAGCCGATCTTGTCGGCCACCTGCGACTGCTGCTTGTTGTAGAGAATGCCCGCGGCCACCGTGGCGTCGATCCACATCGCGCACTTGCCCGACGACATCAGCGTGAGGTTCTCGTTGAAGCCGTTCGAACTGGCTCCCGGAGGGCCGTCCTTCTTCAGCATATCCACATAGAAGTTCACCGCCTTCTTCCACTCGGGGGAGGTGAGCTGCGCGTGCCACTTGTCGTCGAACCAGCGGCCGCCGAAGGTGTTCGCGACCGTCGTCACATACGCCATGTTCTCGCCCCAGCCGGCCTTGCCACGCAGGCAGATGCCGTAGGTGCCGGCGGACTTGTCGGTGAGCTTGTCGGCGAAGTCCCTGATCTGGTCATAGGTCGGCTGCTCGGGCATCTTGAGGCCCTTCTTGTCGAACAGGTCCTTGCGGTAATACGTCATCGAGCTTTCCACGTAGAACGGCAACGCATAGAGCGTGCCGTTGTACGAGAGGCCGTCGCGCGCGGTTTTCACCACGTCTTCGAGGTCGTAGCTGGCAGGCAGGTTGGTCATCGGCACGATCCAGCCGCGCTTGCCCCACTGCGGCGCCTCGTAGGTGCCGATCATCATCACGTCGAACTGGCCGCTGTTGGTCGTGATGTCGGTGGTCGCGCGCTGACGCAGCACGTTCTCTTCGAGGATCACCCAGTTCAGCTTGATGCCCGGATTCGCCTTTTCGAAAGCCGGCGAGAGCTTCTTCAGCTCGATCATGTCCGGGTTGTTCAACATGGCGATCGTGACCGTCTGCGCGTGCGCTGCGCTAGCCGCGGCGACGAGCGCGCCGACGCTCACGGCGCGGCTTATGCACGTTGCTGCGGTCTTGAAAGCAGGTTTCATGGCGATGTCTCCTTGTTCGTTGCGTTATGTCGTGCTGCAGTCGAGCTGTCGTGTCGCACCGGGCAGGCGTTGCGGGAAAGGTCAGCTCATCCAGTTTCCGCCGTCCACGTTGAGTGTCTGCGCGGTGATGTAATCGGCGTCGGCCGATGCGAGAAAGAGCGCGGCGCCCGTGAGATCTTCGGGCAGACCCATGCGCCCTAGCGGCACGGCCTCGCCCACGAGGCGCTTTTTTTCGCCGGGCTGCCGGTGCTCGTAGCGCGCGAAGAGCGCGTCCACCTGCTCCCACATCGGCGTGTCGACCACGCCCGGCGCAATGCCGTTCACGTTGATGCGATGCGGCGCGAGCGCGAGCGCCGCCGACTGCGTGTAGCTCAGCACCGCGGCCTTGGTTGCACAGTAGTGGGAAACGAGCGCCTCGCCGCGGCGGCCCGCCTGCGAAGACATGTTGATGATCTTGCCGCCCTGCCCCTGCTCGACCATGCGGCGCGCCACGGCCTGCATGAGGAAGAACATGCCCTTCACGTTCACCGCGAAGAGGCGGTCGTACACGTCCCACGATTCGTCGAGGAGCGGGCGCATGTCGAAGAGCGCCGCGTTGTTGAAGAGGATGTCGATGCGGCCAAAGCGCTCGACCGCGCTCAGCACGATACGGTCGATGTCCTCGCGGCGCGTGACGTCGGCCGTGAGCGCGAGCACGCGCTCCGGGTACGCGGCGGCCAGCGCAGGTGCGATGGACCCGGCGGGCTTCACGTCGACGAGCACGCAGCGCGCGCCTTCGTCCAGATAGCGCCGTGCGACCGCCTCGCCAATACCGCTCGCCGCGCCAGTCAGCACGGCTACCTTGTCTTGCAATCGTCCTGCCACCGGGGTCGCGGGATGTGCCACAGGTTTGTCTCCAATTTCGCTCGTTCGGGCGCGCGCGGAAACACTTTGGGATATATCTGAGCGTTCGCCCGACGCGTGAGCATTTGCTCTGTCGTTGATCGAATGATCGGATACGAGTAGGAGCCTGTCAAGGCGAACAAACGCGATCGGCCGACATTTCAATGGTGCGATGCGCAATCCTCCTGTGGCTGTGGTCTCCCAACGGCCCCTGACTGAATGGCCGGATCGCGGCACGACTCGCCAATCCGAGTGATACGTTATATCATCGCGCCTTCGCGACACCGATGCATTCGCGGTCTCCTCTCGCTTCGGCTCAAGACAAGGATAGAACCATGCTGACGTTCACCCGCGCGAATTTCACCCGCTGTCCCGCTATCGCGGCGGCGCGCCATCGCCTGGCGCCGGCTCTCGCCCGCCTGGCGGCGGGCGTCGCCCTTGCGCTTGGCGCGACGTTTGGCGGCGCGAGCGCCGCCCTCGCGGCGCAAGCGGGCAACGCGGCGATTCCCGTGGTCGCGGCAGAGAACTTCTATGGCGACGTCGTCAAGCAGATCGGCGGCAGCTACGTGGATGTGACGAGCATCCTGAGCAACCCCGACCAGGACCCGCACCTCTTCGAAGCGAGCCCGAAGACGGCGCGAGCGCTCCAGAGCGCGCGCCTCGTGGTCTACAACGGCGCCGACTACGACCCGTGGATGACGAAGCTGCTCGGCGCCACACAGGGCAAGGACCGCACGACGATCGTCGCGGCGGACCTGGTCGGCAGGAAAGCGGGCGACAATCCGCACCTCTGGTACGACCCGAAGACCATGCCCGCCGTGGCGCGCGCCGTGAGCGCCGCGCTCGGCACCGCCGATCCGGCGCACAAGAGCGTGTACGATGCCAACCTGGCGGCGTTCCTCGCCTCGCTGCAGCCGGTCGACGCCAGGGTCGCGGCACTGCGCGCGCGCTACCGGGGCCAGCCCGTCACGGCCACGGAGCCGGTGTTCGGCTATATGGCTGATGCGATTGGCCTCGACATGCGCAACCAGCGCTTCCAGCTCGCGGCGATGAACGACACGGAGCCGAGCGCCTCCGACATCGCCGCGTTCGAGCGCGACCTGCGCGAGCGCCGCGTGCGCGTGCTGATCTACAACAGCCAGGCGACCGAAGCGCTCACGCGGCGCATGCTGGCGTTGGCGAGCCAGTCGAACGTGCCGTCGGTGAGCGTGACCGAAACGCAGCCGGCCGGCGTGAATTTCCAGCAATGGATGCTCGCGCAGCTCGATGCGCTCGACAAGGCGCTCGCGGCGAGCGCTCGCGCGCAAAAGCCGGCGCAACATTAACCGTACTCAGCAAGGACATTTCATGACAGGGGCCGGCCCTTCGCCCACGCATCACGCACAGCCCGGCGCCGCTCACCATGCGCCGGTGCCCGTGCTCACCGTCGCGGGCGTGACGCTCGCCCTTGGCGAGCGCACGATCCTGCGCGATGCGAACTTTGCGGTGAACCAGGGCGAATTCATCGGCGTGCTCGGGCCGAACGGCGCCGGCAAGACCACGCTCATGCGCGCGATTCTCGGCCTCGTGCCCGCCGCGCGCGGCGCGATCCGCGTGCTGGGCGAGCCGGTCGCGCGCGGCAACGCGAAGATCGGCTACATGCCGCAAACGCGCACCGCACTCGCGAGCCGCAGGGTGCGCGGCCGCGACTTCGTGGCGATGGCAGCGGACGGCCACCGCTGGGGCCTGCCGCGCGCCGACGCCGCCACGCGCGCCGACGTCGCCCGCGTGCTCGACCTCGTCGGTGCGAGCGCGCTTGCGGATCGCCCGCTCTCGGAACTCTCGGGCGGCGAGCGCCAGCGCCTGCTGCTCGCGCAATGCCTGCTCGGCGACCCGAAGCTGCTGCTGCTCGACGAGCCGCTCATCAGCCTCGACCCGAATCATCAGCGCGGCGTGGTCGAACTCGTGCGCCGCGTGCAGCGCGAGCTTGGCATCGCGGTGCTGTTCTCCGCGCACGAACTCAATCCGCTCCTCAACGCGCTCGACCGCGTGCTCTACCTCGGCAATGGCGTGGCGGCGCTCGGCAGCGTGGACGAAGTCATCACCGCGCCCATGCTCTCGCGTCTCTACGGCTCGCCCATCGAGGTCATGCGCATGAAGGGCCGCATCTTCGTGATGTCCGGCGACGTGGAAGTCGAAAAGCACGACCACGAGCATGAGCATGACCATGGCGGCCACGGCCATGGGCACGATCACGGGCACGGACACGACCACGGCAACAACGACAACGCACACGGCCACACACACGATGCTTGAATACGATTTCATGGTGAACGCCTTCGCGGCGTCGGGCATCGTCGCGGTGCTCGCGGGCGTGGTGGGCTATTTCCTCGTGATGCGCGGACAGACCTTTGCGGGCCACGCGCTCTCGCACGTGGGCTTCACGGGCGCCACGGGCGCCGTGCTGCTCGGCATTTCGCCGATGTGGGGCATGGTGGGCTTCACGCTCGCCGCGGGCGTTTCGATGGGCGCGCTCGGCGAAAAGCTCGCGGGCCGCGACGTCGCGATCGGCGTGATCCTCTCGCTCGCGCTCGGCTTCGGGCTCTTGTTTCTGCACTTCTTCACGGCGTACGCCACGCAAGTCACGGCGCTGCTGTTCGGCAACGTGCTGGGCGTGAACCGCGAGACGCTCGGCGTGCTCGCCGCGCTCGCCGTGGCGAGCCTCGTCGCGCTCGCGGCCATCATGCGTCCGCTGCTGTTCGCCTCGCTGCAGCCCGAACTCGCCGAAGCGAAGGGCGTGTCGCTGCGCGCGGTCTCGATGCTGTTCCTCGCCATCGCCGCGCTCGCGGTGGCAGCGTGCACGCAGATCGTCGGCGTGCTGCTCGTCTTCACATTGATGGTCGGCCCCGCCGCCGCCGCGCAGAATCTCACCACGCGCCTTTCCACCGGCCTCGTGCTCGCCGCGCTGCTCGCGCTAGCGCAAGCGTGGCTCGGCGTGACGCTCGCCTTCTACACCGACTGGCCGACCAGCTTCTGGATTACCGCGCTCGCTGCGCTCGTCTATGGGGCGAGTTTGATCGGGCGGCGCTAGGTCGTTGCGCGCGCATCGAAAAAGGCGTTGCCTCCTGACGGTGGCAACGCCTTTTGCGCTTCTACGGCACGCAGGATGGCCGCCCAGCGGGTTTGCACCGCCCGGGTTTCGCATCGGGCGAAATCAGCGCGATGCCGGTGCGAACCAGGTCCTCACGCGACCATAGAGATCGATGAAGCGCGCGTAACGCTGTGCGAGCGCGGCGTCCTCGCGCGGCGACGCGACATGGATCGCCGCCGGCGCGAGCGCGGCGAGATCGCTCATGCGCCAGTGCCCGCAAGCGAGGCCCCCCAGCAGCGCGGCACCGCGCGCGGCCGCGTTCGGGCAGTCGATCGCATAGAGGTCCGCGCCGAGCGCGTCGGCGAGCAACTGCCGCCAGCGCGGGTCGACGGAACCGCCGCCCGCGAGCTTGAGGCTCGCCACAGGGTGCCCGTCGCCCGTGCCTTCCTGCGTACTGCGCACGGCGTCGAGACCCGCACGCAACGCGAATGCCACGCCTTCGAACGCCGCCCGCATGAGCGTGCCGCGCGAATCGCCAATCGAGGCACCGAGCCAGCCGCCGCGCGCCGCCGGGTCGAGCCACGGCGAGCGCTCGCCGCTCAGGTAAGGCAGGAACGCGAGCGTGGCGGATGGCGGGACGGCGAACGCATCGGCGTACGCGCGCGCCCAGTCGTAGGCCAGCCATCCGCGCACCGCTTCGAGCGCCACGCCCACGTTTTGCATCGCAGCCATCGTGTACCAGCCGCCCGTGGCCGAACGGTAACGATGCAGGCCGCGCCGCGCATGCGGTTCGCTGGCCGCGGTCACGACGATCTGGCCGCCGGTGCCCGTGGTGAGGAGTGCGTCGCCCTCGGCGTCTTGAGCAAGACCGCTGCCGAGCGCGGCGCAAGGCGTGTCGCCCGCGCCCGTCGCGAGCACCGCGCCGGTGGGCAGGCCCAGCAGCCGCGCGGCCGCCGGATCCAGCGTGCCGCTCGCCTCGCACGATGCGGCGAGCGGCGCGAACCAGCGCGATGGCAATTCCAGTTGCTCGATCAACGCCAAATCCCACGCACCATCGGGCGCGGCGAGCGCTGTCGCGCACGCGTCCGACGGGTCGGCGACGAACGCGCCGCCAAGCGCCACACGCAGCCAGTCTTTCGGCTGCAGCGCCCAGCGCGCGGACTGCGCGACTTGCCGCTCGTGCTGCGCGACCCAGCGCAGCAACGGCCCAGCCATGCCGGGCGCAACGGGATTGGGTTGCGGATGCGCGGGCTCATCGGGCCATGCATCGAGCAGCGCATGCGCGCGCGTGTCGGGCCAGAGCATCGCGGGACGCAGGGCGCGCCCCGTTTCATCGGTCAGCACCACGCCATGCATCTGCCCGGAAAAGCCGATCGCGCGCACGGCGGCGCGTTCGCTGCCCGGCAGTTGCGCGCAGGCCGCGACGAGCGCTTCCCACCAGCGTTCGACAGCGATCTCGGCCCAGCCGGGCTGCGGCGTTTCGAGGGCGTAGGCAACGCTCGCGGCGGCGCGCTCGACGCCGTCGCCATCGAAGATGCCGAGCTTGAGCGAGCCGGTGCCGAGATCGATGCCGAGGAAGCGTGTTTCAGTTGAGCTCATGGGAGACGTACGCGATGCGGGGTTGAGGGCAAGCCATCATACCGACAGGAGGCGCGACGCGAATCGAGTTGAATTCGCCGTCAAAGGCAGATTTCGAGCATGCCGCGAATCCGCTCGCAACGCAGCCGATTTCGATGCGAAAAGCACGTATTCGCGGGTTAACCCGATGGATGAATGCGCAACGGAAAAACGCTCACATACCGTCTCCGAAATGGCGAGCATAAGGACTCCGCCATATGCGGAATGACAGGCGCGCATCTTGTCGCGATGGCGAATCCGCGCACGGACCCGTCATCACGGCTCGACGCTGCCGGGCTCGCGCCGCGTCGCGCTACCGGGCAAACCCCTTCGACAGCTTTAAACAGGGGCCTTCGCGCCCTGCGCCGCCTCTCGCGCGGCCGCAAGCACCGCGCGCGGCAGCCAGCGGAACGCCGTCGCGCGCGGTCCGCCGGGGCTGATCGCCCCCTTATGCGGCCCCTCCGCCGGGGCGTGCGCATATCGTCGCCGGAAAGCACGGAATAGCCACCAGCGGTCTTGTTGCATGTTTTCGTACCGCATACCTTGGAGGCCACATTCTTCAACAAAGAGACGGAGACAGACGACATGCAAGCGAACGGCATCGAGGACCAGGCCGCCCAGCGATCCGGCCAACGGCGGGTCCACCCCTGCGACGAGCGCCTGCCGTTCGGCCAGTTGCTGACACTCGGCATCCAGCACGTGCTAGTGATGTACGCGGGCGCGGTCGCGGTGCCGCTCATCGTCGGCGGCGCGATCGGCCTGCCGAAGGACCAGATCGCGTTCCTCATCAGCGCCGACCTGTTCGCCTGCGGCATCGCCACGCTGATCCAGACGCTCGGCCTGTGGATCTTCGGCATCCGCCTGCCCGTCATCATGGGCTGCACGTTCGCCTCGGTCGGCCCGATGATCGCCATCGGGACCAACCCCTCGCTCGGCATCCTCGACATCTTCGGCTCGACCATCGCCGCGGGCGCGATCGGCATCGTGATCGCGCCGACGATCGGCAAGCTCCTGCGCTTTTTCCCGCCCGTGGTGGTCGGCACCGTGATCGCGGTGATCGGCCTCTCGCTCATGGAAGTCGGCATCAACTGGGCCGCAGGCGGCGTGGGCAACCCCGACTACGGTAACCCCGTCTATCTCGGCCTCTCGCTGCTGGTCCTGACGCTGATCCTGCTCATCAACAAGTTCGGGCGCGGCTTCATCGCCAATATCTCGGTGCTGCTGGGCATCGTCGCAGGCTTCGCGATCGCGCTTGCGCTCGGCCGCGTGAATCTCGCCGGCATGGCAAGCGCGCCGTGGGTCGGCATCGTCATGCCGTTCCACTTCGGCATGCCGCAGTTCCACATCCTGCCGATCGCGACGATGGTGATCGTGATGTTCGTGACTTTCATCGAATCGACGGGCATGTTCCTCGCCGTGGGCGACATGGTCGAGCGCCCCGTCGATCGGGCCACGCTCGTGCGCGGTCTGCGTGTGGATGGTCTCGGCACGATGATCGGCGGCATCTTCAACTCGTTCCCGCATACGTCGTTTTCGCAGAACGTCGGCCTCATCGGCGTGACGGGCGTGAAGAGCCGCTACGTGTGCGCCATGGGCGGCGTGATTCTCGTGCTGCTCGGCCTCTTTCCGAAGATGGCGCAGATGGTCGCCTCGGTCCCCTCCTTCGTGCTGGGCGGCGCGGGGATCGTGATGTTCGGCATGGTCGCGGCGAACGGCATCAAGGTGCTCTCGCGCGTGGATTTCGTGAAGAACCAGCACAACCTCTTCATCGTGGCCGTGAGCGTGGGCTTCGGCCTCGTGCCGGTGGTGTCGCCGCACTTCTTCGCAAAGCTGCCGCCCGCGCTCTCGCCGCTGCTCCATAGCGGCATCCTGCTCGCTTCGGTTTCTGCGGTGGTGCTGAACCTGATCTTCAACGGCGCAAAGAGCGCGAAGAGCGAAGGGGCCGGCGAGCGCGCCATCCGCCGCGCCGGGCACGATCTCGAAAGCCGCCATGGCGCGGAGCAAGTGCCGCACGGGCCCGATGCGCGCCACGAAATGCCCCGTTCGGCCGCGCACTAAGCGGACCGTATGGGTTCGACCAGTTCGATCGTATTGAGTTGACGCGAGAGGTACCCGCTCGCAGGTGTCTCAGGCGGGCGGGGTCTTTTGCTGGTTCGGCGCCATGGGAAACCGTGGCGCTTTTTTTTCGATGCCCCTCTCTTCGCTCACACGCGCATAAAAAAACGCCACAGTCTCCCGTGGCGTTCTCGCTTCGCGCTGTTCAAGCCGTAGCGTTACCCCGCCGTCGCGGCCGAAGCGGCCACCGGCGCGCTGGCCGCGCCGTAATCGACCGGCGCATCGGCCGGGCGCGGCGTCTCGCCCGCGTGCTCGATCCAGCCGCCGCCGAGCGCACGATAGAGATCGACGAGGTTGGTCAGCCGCGCGAGCCGCGCCGTGATGAGCGCTTTTTGCGCATTGTAGAGACTCGTCTGCGCGGTGAGCACGGGGAGATAGCTGTCCACGCCGTTCTTGTAGCGCAGTTCCGAGAGCGAGAGAGAGCGCTGGTTCGCAAAGGTGCTGCGCTCGAGCGCTGCGATCTGCTCATCGTAAGTGCCGCGAGCAGCGAGGCCATCGGCCACTTCGCGGAAAGCCGACTGGATCGACTTCTCGTAATTGGCGATTTCGATGCGCTTCTCGACATTGGCGAGTTGCAGGTTCGCGATGTTCGAACCGCCCTCGAAGATCGGCAGCGTGATCTGCGGCACGAAACTCCACGCCGCCGTGCCTGCCTTGAAGAGCCCGCCAAGCGAGAGGCTTTCGGTGCCGAACGCCGCCGTGAGCGAGATCTTCGGGAAGAACGCCGCACGCGCCGCGCCAATATTGGCGTTTGCCGCGAGCAGCGACTCCTCGGCCTGCATGATGTCGGGACGCCGCGTGAGCATGTCCGAAGGCAGTCCTGCCGGAATGTCGTTGAGCAGGGCCTGGCCGTCGAGCGGCAGGCCTTGCGGCAAATCCGCCGGCAGCGGCTCGCCGATCAGCAGCACCAGCGCGTTCTCGGCCTGCGCGCGGGCGCGCATTTGCGCCTGCAGGTTGGCCTGCGCATCCTCGACCACGGTCTGCGCCTGGCGCAAATCGAGTTCGGTGCCGGTGCCCGTTTCGAACTGCGCCTTCGTGATGTTGTACGAGTCCTGCGCCGTCTTCAGCGTTTGCTGCGTGATCTTGAGCAGGTCGTCGTCGGAGAGCATCGTCAGATATTGGTCCGCGACTTCCGAAACGAGCGTGATCTCGGCCGACTTGCGCGCATACGCCGTGGAGAGATACTGCGCCAACGCCTGGTCTTTCAGGCTGCGGATGCGCCCCCAGAAGTCGATTTCCCACGACGCCTGCACGCCCACGTTGTAGACGCTGTACGGATTGTCCACCGTGGTCTGAAATTTCCTCGGCACGCGCGTGCGCGTGTCCGTTGCCACACCGTTGATCGCGGGGAACAACTCGGCGCGCGTGATCTGATACTGCGCGCGCGCCGCATCGACGTTGAGCACCGAGACGCGCAGATCGCGGTTGTTCTTCAGCGCGATGGCGACCAGTTGCTGCAGGCGCGGATCGATGAAGAACTCGCGCCAGCCGATGTCGGTCGCCGGGGCACCATTGGCGCTCTGGGCGGCCTGACCGTTCTGGCCGGTCGCGCCGGGTTGCGTCGCATAGACGCCGCCCTGCGGGAAGGTCTGCGAGACCGGCGCCTCGGGCCGGTGGTACCACGGCTCCATCGTGCAACCCGCGAGGACGGTGGTGGCCACTGCGGTGGCCACTGCAATTACGGATAGTTTATGCATCTCAATGTCCTTCCTTGCCCGGGCCGTCGCCGCCGTTGCCGCCGTTGCCACCGCCCGTGCCGCCCTGACCGCCGGCGCCATCGCCATTCGCGCCGTTTTCGTCGTCATTGTCGTGAGCGTGGTGCTCTTCGTAGTGCTGGAGCGCGACGTCCGCGTCTTCCTTCTCGCCGGCGAACTTCGCGCGAATCACGACGAAGAACATCGGGATCATGAAGATGGCGAGGAACGTGGCCGTGATCATGCCGCCGATCACACCCGTGCCGATGGCGTGCTGCGAAGCCGAACCCGCGCCGTTGCTGATCGCGAGCGGCAGCACGCCGAGAATGAACGCCATCGACGTCATGAGAATCGGCCGCAGACGCAGTCGCGAAGCTTCGAGTGCCGCCTCGATCGGCCCCATCTTCCCTTCGGCTTGCAGGTCGCGCGCGAACTCCACGATCAGAATCGCGTTCTTCGCCGAGAGACCCACGGTGGTCAACAGCCCCACCTGGAAGAACACGTCGTTCTCGAGGCCGCGCAAGGTCACCGCGAGCAGTGCGCCGAGCACGCCGAGCGGTACCACCATGATGACCGCGAACGGAATCGACCAGCTTTCATACAGCGCCGCGAGACACAGGAACACGACGAGGATCGAGATGCCGTAGAGGATCGGCGCCTGCGAACCCGACTGGCGTTCCTGGTACGACAGACCGGTCCATTCGTACCCGATGCCCGGGGGCAGCTTCGCCGCGATCTGCTCCATGGCCGTCATGGCTTGGCCCGTCGATTTGCCCTGCCCCGCCTGGCCCTGGATTTCCATCGACGAAATGCCGTTGTAGCGCTCGAGCTTCGGGGAACCGAACGACCAGTGGCCGCTCGCGACCGAGCCGAACGGCGTCATCCCGCCCGAACTATTGCGCACGTACCAGTTGTTCATGTCGTCCGGCGTCATGCGGAACGGCGCATCGGACATGACGTAGACCTTCTTGATACGGCCATCCGTATCGAGGAAGTTGTTCACGTACGCCGACGCCCAGGCAATCGAAAAGGTCTGGTCGACCGCCGCCGACGTCACGCCGAGCGCGTTGGCCTTTTCACGGTCGATGTTCACCGTGAACTGCGGCGTGTCGTTCAGGCCGTTCGGGCGCACGACGGCGAGCGCCGGATCCTTCGCAGCCATGCCGAGCAGCATGTTGCGCGCTTCCATCAGCTTTGCGTGGCCGACGCCGCCGCGGTCCTGCAACTCGAAGTCGAAGCCGGATGCGGTGCCGAGTTCGGGAATCGAAGGCGGATTCACCGGGAACACCATCGCGTCCTTGTAGCTCGCGTAGTGCATGAACATGCGCCGCACCAGCGCCTGAACCTTCTGGTCCGCGTGCTGACGCTGCTTGTAGTCCTTCATCCGCACGAACACGAGACCCGAGTTCTGGCCGCGGCCCGCGAAGCTGAAGCCGTTCACCGTGAACACCGATTCGACGATGCTGCCTTCATCCTTGAGCAGCCAGTTCTGGATGTTGGCGAGCGTGCGCGCCGTGGTTTCCTGGGTCGAGCCCACGGGCGTCTGCACGATCACGAACATCGTGCCCTGGTCCTCATCGGGCAGGAACGACTTCGGCAGGCGCACGAACAGCATGCCGACCGCGACGATCACCGCGAGATAGATGATGAGCCAGCGGCCCGAGCGCTTGATCACGTGGTACACGCCGCTGTGATACTTGTCGCGGCTCTTCTCGAACGTGCGGTTGAACCAGCCGAAAAAGCCCTTCTTCTGCTCGTGATGACCCTTCGGAATCGGCTTGAGGATGGTCGCGCACAGCGCGGGTGTGAGAATCAACGCGACGAGCACGGACAGCACCATCGCCGCCACGATCGTGAGTGAGAACTGCCGGTAGATCGCGCCGACCGAACCGCCCGAGAACGCCACCGGCACGAACACCGCCGAGAGCACGAGCGCCACGCCCACCAGGGCGCCCGTGATCTGGCCCATGGCCTTGCGCGTGGCTTCCTTCGGTCCCAGCCCCTCTTCCGCCATCACCCGCTCGACGTTCTCCACGACGACGATCGCGTCGTCGACTAGCAGACCGATGGCGAGCACGAGGCCGAACATCGAGAGCGTGTTGATGGAGAAGCCCACCATCGCCATGATCGCGAACGTGCCCAGCAGCACCACCGGCACGGCGATCGTCGGAATCAGCGTCGCGCGCAGGTTCTGCAGGAACAGATACATCACGAGGAACACCAGCACGATGCCTTCCAGCAGCGTCTTGATCACTTCCTCGATCGACAGGCGCACGAACGGCGTCGTGTCATACGGGTACTTCACGACGAGGCCGTGCGGGAAGTACCGCGAGAGGTCGTCGATCTTCTGGCGCACGAGCTTCGCCGTTTGCAAGGCGTTGGCGCCCGTCGCGAGCTGGATGCCGAGGCCGGCTGTCGGCGAACCGTTGTACTTCGTGTCGAAGTTGTAGTTCTCGCCGCCGAGACCGATGCGCGCCACGTCCTTCAGCCGCACCTGCGAGCCGTCCTGGTTCACCTTCAGCAGGATGTTGCCGAACTGCTCGGGCGTCTGCAGCAGCGTCGATTCGGTGATGGTCGCCTGGAACGACTGCCCCGCCACCGCCGGCGTGCCGCCCAGCTGGCCGCCCGCGATCTGCACGTTCTGCGCGGTGATCGCAGCCGTGACGTCGGAGGGCGTGAGCTGGAAGTTCGTGAGCTTGTGCGGATCGAGCCAGACACGCATCGCGTATTGCGAGCCGAACAGCGTGACCGTACCCACGCCGTCGATACGGCTGATCGGGTCCTTCACGTTCGACGCCACGTAGTTCGCGAGGTCGTACTTGGTCATGCTGCCGTCTTCGGACACGAACGCGAGCACGAGCAGGAAGCTGCTGCTCGACTTCGTCACGCTGATACCGAGCTGCTGCACCACCTGCGGGAGGACCGGCGTGGCGAGCTGCAGCTTGTTCTGCACCTGCACCTGCGCGATGTCCGGGTTGGTGCCCGCGGCGAAGGTCAGCGTGATGGTGGCCGTGCCGGAGTCATCGGAAGTCGACGAGATGTACAGCAGGTGGTCGAGACCGCTCATCTGCTGCTCGATCACCTGCGTGACCGTGTTTTCCACCGTCTTGGCCGAGGCGCCCGGGTAGTTCGCGCTGATCTGGATGGACGGCGGTGCAATGGTCGGATACTGCGCGACCGGCAGCGTGAAGACCGACGCCACGCCCGCCAGCATCAGGATGATGGCGATCACCCATGCAAAGATCGGGCGATCGATAAAGAACTTTGCCATGAAGCAGGCTCCCGGTTATTGCGCTGCGGAAGCGGCAGGCGCAGCCGAGGCGCCGTGCGCGGCCGATGCCGCGCTGGCAGCGTTGGTATTGCCCGAGGCCGTCGCCATGTCGGCCGAAGGCGCGCCCGCCACCGGCGGCGGCGGCAACTGCGCGGGGACGGGCTTGACCTGCAAGCCCGGCTTGACCTTGTCGGTGCCCTGCACGATCACGCGGTCGCCCGGGTTCAACCCGCTCTGGACGACCCAGTCCTGACCCTGCGCGGACCCGATCGTGACCGGCGTCGACACGACCTTGTCTTCCTTGTTCACGACATACACCGATGCCTGACCCTTCTGATCGTGCTGCACGCCGACCTGCGGCACGAGGAACGCGTTGTTGTCGATACCTTCCTCGATGCGCGCGCGCACGAACATGCCGGGCAGCAGCACGCGGTCGGGGTTCGGGAAGATCGCGCGTACCGTGACGGAGCCCGTGGTCTGGTCGACCGTGACGTCGCTGAACTGGAGCTTGCCCTTTTCCACGTAGGTGCGGCCGTCTTCGAGGACGAGCGCGACCTTCGTGGCGTTCGGGCCGCTCGTCTTCAGGCGCCCTTCCTGGATCTGGCGGCGCAGCTTGAGCCCATCGAGGCTCGATTGGGTGACGTCGACGTACATCGGGTCGAGCTGCTGCACCGTCGACATCAGCGTCGCCGCGCTCGCCTGCACGAAGGCGCCCGGCGTGACCTGCGAGATGCCGACCTGGCCCGTGACCGGAGAAACGACATCGGTGTAGCCGAGGTTGATCTGCGCGGTGTCGACCGCGGCCTTGCCGGCAGCGACGTCGGCCACCGCCTGGCCTTGCGCGGAAACCGCGTTGTCGTAGTCCTGCTTGCTCACCGCGTTGGCCTGCACCAGCACCTTGTAGCGCGCCACCAATGCGTTCTGCGTGACGAGGTTCGCCTGCGCCTTGGCGAGCGTGGCCTTGGCGTTGTTGAGCGCGGCGATGTACGGCGCCGGGTCGATCTTGTAAAGCCGCTGGCCGGCCTTCACGAGCGCGCCTTCGGTGAATTCGCGGCGCAGGACGATACCGTCCACCCGCGCGCGCACTTGCGCGACGAGGTAGGCGCTGGTGCGGCCGGGAAGTTCGGAGACGACCGGCACGGCGGTCGGCTGGAGGGTGACGATACCGACTTCGGGAGTTTGCGGCGGGGGCGCCGACTGCTTTTGCCCGCAGGCTGCGAGCACGATGGCAGCCGTCGCGACACTGATTAGGCGGAATGGAACCCGTTCGACGCGCATGGAGCGACCTCTGTCTATAACTGACAATAAAAGCGTGCGGCGTCCCGCGACGAGGGGGACGACCACGCACGCCAACATCTGGCAAATACCTGACGGATAAACCCGGTACTTCTTCTCGAAGGCGCGATCCGGTCTGCAAATCCGTCCGGGCGATACGGCCGCGCGCCGCCCGAGCGGCGTCTCGGCATTGGGGTTTCTACGACCACCAGGCCAGTCACGGATATTAACCGCACATCACCCCTTGAGGCATACAGGTGGTGGGGTGCTATTATAGATACATTCGCGAACGAATGTAAAAGGACGTTATGTAACCGCTGAAGCCCGCTTCAGGAGCGATCCTGCGCAGGGCATGCATTAAAAATCAATATATTGCGGTTCGAGCCCTAAATACTTTTTTGACCCCCATCAAATCCACACATTCGTTTACAACATGGTCCGCCGAACGAAAGAGGAAGCGCAGGAGACGCGCAACCGTATCCTCGATGCCGCCGAATATGTCTTTTACGAGAAGGGCGTGTCGCGCACTTCGCTTGCGGATATCGCCCAGGCAGCGGGCGTCACGCGCGGTGCGATCTACTGGCATTTCGAGAACAAGGGTGACCTTTTCACGGCCATGTTCGACCGCGTGGTGCTGCCGCTCGACGAGCTGAAGGTGGCATCGACGGACCCCGGCGAGCCCGATCCGCTCGGGCGGATGCGCGAGCTCTGCATTCTGTGCCTGCGCAACACGGCAACCGACGTGCGCCGCCGCCGCGTGTTCGAGATCCTGTTCCTGAAGTGCGAGTTCGTCGAGGAGATGGGGCCCGTCATGGCGCGACATCAGACGGACATGCGCGAAGGCCTCGCGAGCATCGAGCAAGGCTTGCGCAATGCGATATCGAAGGGCCAGTTGCCCGCCGACCTCGCTCCCAGGCGCGCCTCGCGCGTGCTGCATTCGTTCATCGGCGGCGCGCTGCGAGACATGGCGATCCTGCCCGACGTGTTCGACGTGGCGAGCAACGCCGAACGGCACGTCGATGCGATGCTCGACGCGCTGCGCTACAGCCCGGCGCTGCGCCTCGGCGCGGGCGAGCAGGACGACTGACGCCGCCCTGCCCTACTGCCGCCCTTTATCGAGGCGGCCTGTCGGCGGGGCCGCCACCGAAGGCATCGCGCAGCCCGCGGTTCAAGCCGGCACGCGGTTCGCGCGGGCCCGCTGGTTCGACGCGTAGATGGTGTCGCGCGCGAGCGGCACGCCTGCCTCGACGGCGGCAAGCCATGCATCGGTGCTCGCGACCGCGGCGAAGCGCGAGTGCATCACCACGCTGAACACGCGGTGGATGTCCGCCGCGCTCGCCGAGCCTGCGTCGTTCGCGTACGGCACCGAGCCCGTTGCGTCGGCGAGAAACTCCACGGCGAGACCCGCGTGGGTCGCCTCGAACACCGTGGAAGCGTCGCAGTTGTGCGTCATGAAGCCGGCCACCGCGATCGTGTCGATGCCGCGCCCGGCCAGCCAGGCCTTCAAATCGGTCCCTGCGAACGCGCTGGGCAGCGATTTTTCGACGTAGTGATCGCGTTCTCGCGAGGCCACGACCGGATGCAACTCGGCGCCCACGCTGCCGCGCGCGAAGAGCGGGGAGTTGGCGGGCGCGAAGTTCTGCACCACCACGACCGGCACGCCGGCCACGCGCGCGGCGTCCATCGCGCGGCCGATGTTGGCGAGCGAGGTGTCGATGGGGGGAAACTCGATCGGCAGGTCGCCGCTCACATATTCGTTCTGCACGTCGATGACGACGAGCGCCCGGCGCGGATTCGCGGACATGGCATTGCCTCCTGGCGTGGGTGTGTGGGTGCTGATATCAGGGAGAATCGACCGGTCGGAAGGACGCGAAGTCGATGGCGGGATTGTTGCGCCGCTTGCGCACGCGCGACAGTGGCCCGAACGACAAGATTCGCTAGAATCGGGCCATTCGTCCCAGGATCGCCATGACCGATTCCGCCCGCCCGAGCCGTGCTGCAGCCGCCGATGCGCGCGTCGAGCCAGCCGCGACCGCGCCTGTCCGGCTGCGCGTCGCCGTGATCGCATTCGATCGCATCAGCCCTTTCCATCTCTCCGTGCCTTGCGTCGTGTTCGGCGAGGACCGTAGCGAAGGCGGCGTGCCGCCGTTCGAACTGGCCGTATGTGCCGCGGAACCGGGTACGCTCACGACCACGGCGGGCTTCACGATTGGCGCGACACAAGGCCTCGACGCGCTGCGGGGCGCAGACGTGATCGTCGTCCCGAGCTGGCGGGACACCCGCGAAGCGCCGCCTGCCGCGCTGTGCGAAGCCTTGCGCGACGCGCATGCGCGCGGCGCGATACTCGTCGGCCTTTGCCTGGGTGCTTACGTACTCGCGCATGCGGGCCTGCTCGACGGCCGTCCGGGCACGACGCACTGGGCCGCCGCCGACGACTTCGCCCGGCGCTTCCCCGCCGTGCGCTTCGATCCGGAGGTGCTCTACATCGACGACGGCGATCTGCTCACTTCTGCGGGCACGGCGGCGGGGCTCGACTGCTGCCTGCACCTCATGCGGCGCCTGTGCGGCGCGAGCGCCGCGAACTACGTCGCGCGCCGGCTCGTCGTACCGCCGCATCGGCAGGGCAATCAGGCGCAGTACGTGCAGCAGCCGCTCGCTGCAGCTGGGCGCGGCGACCGCCTGGCTGGCCTGCTCGACTGGATTCGGGCGCATCTCGATACGCCCCACACGCTCGATACGCTCGCGCAGCGCGCACTGATGAGCCGCCGCACGTTCACGCGCCAGTTTCGCTCGACGACGGGCTCGACCGTGAGCGCCTGGCTGCTAGGCGAGCGCCTCGCCCGCGCGCAGCAGTTGCTCGAGACCACCGATCAGCCGATCGACGCCATCGCGCAGCGGGCGGGCTTTGGCTCGGCGGCGTCGCTGCGCCAGCATTTCGTGGACAGGTTCAGGACTACGCCGTCCGCATGGCGGCGCGAGTTTCGGGGATCGTGAGCGCTTGCGCGCGGATGGGAGTGCAACGCCGGGCGGCGAACGCCGCGCCGGCGTGTTCAGGTGGCAGTGAACCAGCGCGCCGCATAAAGCAGCACCGCCACGAAAAAGATCATAGCGGCCCATGCCCAGTACGGCATGGCGTGCGGAGACGGCTCGTGATGCAGCGCGCTCGCCGCCCGGCCGGATAGCGTTCCTCCGGCGTGCTGCGGGAGGATGTGCGCGCGCCGGGCGAGGCCGGCGAGATTGATCGGCCGCAGGAACACGTGCTGCCGGCGCGGCGGCTCGCCCGCCACGCGGTTCGGCGCCTGCCCGTGCTTCGCGGCAACCACGGCGCAGAATTCCGTGAAGAAGTCGTCGGCAAGTTCATGCAGCGCGTTCTCGATCTGGCGCGACGGCAACTCGGAAAGCGGACCCGTCAGGGTGGCCCATACCGAGTAATCGATGCGCGTGCTCGCGTCCTGGCCCGCAGGCGTCTCCTTGCTCGCGCCGCGCTCTTCCGGGCGCAACGCCACGTCGATCTGTCCGCGCAACGAGCCGATGCCATCGGCGCGCGCACGAAAGCTCAGCACGCGGCGCGGTGTGAGCGGCACTTGAGCGGTGTCGTTCGCGATGTGAGCGCGCACTTCGTAACGCGCACGCAGCGGCCCGAGCGGCACGGTGAGCGTAATCGCGTATTCGCCGGGCCCGAGCCGGCGGAAGGACTCGCAATGCTCCATGCTCGCGCGCACGAGCGCGACGTCCTGCAACGCCGCCCATACGGCGGACGGTTCGAGCGGAATCCTCAACGCATCGTTCAGTTCCATGGCGGCTTCCCCTTTGCGCGCGAACTGGCCTTTTCAGGATGTCTGGTCGATCCGGTCCACGCGGGACCCGTAGAAGGCCAGATAGCCCTTGATCGCGCTTGCTTCGTCGAGCGGCGCTTCGTAACTCCAGGCGGCGTCGTCGACGCGCCCGTCTTCGGTGCGCAAATGGTAGTACGAGGCCTCGCCCTTGTAGGGGCAATGCGAGGTACGTGTGGAGCGTTCGAGCCGCGCCATGTTCACGTCGGCGCGCGGGAAATAGAAGACGTCGGGGTACCCGGTCTCGCGCAGGGTAACGGCGTGCAGCGTATCGGCAACGGTGATGCCGCCGTGGATTACGCGTACACGGTGACGGTTAGCCACGATGTCGATGCGATGTGCCGCATCCGGTTCGACCGCCATGTTCGGCCCCCTCCTGGTTGGCGGCGCCTTGCGGCGCCATGCCCTCACCGGGCGGCACGCCGCGCCGGCTGGCGTAGCGCGCACGCGCGCGTGCAATTCCGCGGGTTGGCCGCTCGGCGACCGCTGCGTCAATCGCCGGATCGATGGCGACAGTCAGGACGCTCGCCTTGCACGCGATCCGCCGAATTGACCGAGGCCTCCCCCTTCACGTCATTATCGGCCAAACTGGGCCGCCCTGCGTGGTTGTTATGGGCCGCGTGCGTGCGGCAGTGCGCCATGCGCGCACACGGGCATAGCCCGGCGGCCTACCACACGAACGACGCGCGCGCGCTGCCGTTCGAGCTGACCGTCACCGTGCTCGTCTTGTCGACGCCCGCATGGCTCACATGCACGTTGTAGCGGCCCGGCCGCACCCTGACGAGCATATAAGGGCCGCGCGACGTCGTATCGAGCACGCTCGCGCCATGCGAATCGGTGATCTGCACGCGCACATCCGCCACATACTCGCCGCTGCGCTGGGTGAAACGCAAGGAGAGCGGCCAGTCGGACTGCGCGCCGAGCAACGCCCTCGATTCGTCGAGGCCGACGCCGCCCGAGACGAACGACACGTCGCCCTGTTGCTGCACTTGCGGCATGCCGGTGCCGTTGGTGTTGCCTGCGCTCGTGTTGTCGGCGGTGGAGCCGCCGACCGTGCCCGATGCATCGGCTTGCTGCGCTGCCGCACCGCCCGCGTAGCCGAACGCCAAAGTGGCCGCGAGAAAGGTTGCACAAGCGGTGGAGTGGACGGGGCGCGAGTTGGGAACCATATTCATCATCGATCGCCTCCTTTCAGGTTGGCTCCTGCGTGAAGCTTTACGCAAGGTGCATGCCCAGGTGCCCTGCCGGCGCTTGGGAACGCCGACGACATCATCAGGAGAGATAGGCGATCTCGAAGCGAAGAGCGCGTTGCATGTCCAGAAACGCCGCTGCCGCCGGGCGCGAGGCCAACGGCGGCAGCAGAAGCACAACGAACGGACGACTACTTCGAATATCCTGCTCTCGCCGCGAATCCGGCGCACGGAGCCGGATTCGCGACAGCAGGGATCAGCCGAGATCGACGGGCACGAAAATCTGTGCGTCGTCTCGCTGGATCAGGAGCGCAATGCTGTTGCCGGCATGCGAAATCATTTGCTTGAGCTGGTCGGCGCTCGTCACCGGGCGGCCATTCACGGCGAGGATGACGTCACCAGGCTGAACGCCGGCGTTCGCCGCGGCGCCGCCCGCCTGCTCGACGACGAGGCCGTGATCGAGCGAGTTGTTGCTCTTCTCGTCCGGCGTGAGCGGACGCACCGCGACGCCGAGGCGTCCCTGCATCTGCGATTGCGGCCCGTCGTTCGAGGCCACCTTCGCGTCGCCGAGCGCGCCGATGGTCGCCGTGAGGTTCTTCGTGCCCTTGTCGCGCCACACCTGGATGTCGGCCTTCGTGCCCGGCTTCATGCCGGCGATCAACGAAGGCAGATCGGACGACTCGTCCACCGCCTGGCCGTTCACGGACAGGATCACGTCGCCGGGCTTCAAACCCGCCTTCGCAGCGGGGCCGCTCGCGTCCACCGAGCTCACCAGCGCGCCACGCGGCTTGTCCATGCCAAACGAATCGGCCAGCGTCTGGTTCATCGCCTGCACCGCGACGCCGAGGCGCCCGCGGCTCACGTGGCCCGTCTTGACGAGTTCGTCCTTGACCTTGATCGCCTCATTGATCGGGATTGCGAACGAAAGGCCCTGGAAGCCGCCCGTCTGCGAGTAGATCATCGAGTTGATGCCGATCACTTCGCCCTGCAGATTGAAGAGCGGGCCACCCGAGTTGCCCGGGTTCACCGGCACGTCGGTCTGGATGAACGGCGTGTAGTTCTCGTCGGGCAGCGTGCGCGACTTCGCGCTGATGATGCCCGAGGTCACCGTGTTGTCGAAGCCGTAAGGCGAGCCGATCGCCACCACCCACTGGCCGACCTTGCTCTGGCGCGGGTCGCCGATCTTCACGGTCGGCAGATCCTTCGCGTCGATCTTGAGCACCGCGACGTCGGACTGCTTGTCCGCGCCCACGACCTTCGCCTTGAATTCGCGCTTGTCGGTGAGCTTCACCGTCACGACGTTGGCGCCGTCCACGACGTGCGCGTTCGTGAGAATGTAGCCGTCCGCGCTGACGATGAAGCCCGAGCCGAGGCTCGCGCTCGGCGTGTCGGGCTGCGCGCCGCCATCGCCGCCGCCCATGCCCGGGACGCCGCCGTAGAAGTGCTTGAAGAACTGGTAGAACGGATCGCTCGGATCGATCGGCAGTTGCTGCGAGCCCCTGCCGCCGCTGCGCATGGCCGTCTGCTTCACGACGTGCTTCGCGCTGATGTTGACGACTGCGGGCCCATACGTTTCAACGAGGCCCGAAAAGTCGGGGATGCCAGTCTTGGCCGCCGCTTCGGCCGGCATCATCGCGGCCTGCGCCTGCGAGATGACCTGCGGGGCCGGCACGTCGCGGTGTCCCGCCACGTAGCCCGCCGACAACGCGACGGCCACGGCGACTGCCACGGCACTACGGGAAAGCACTTTCGTATTCATTGCGGACTCCTTGCGCGGGTACTCATCTCGACGTACCGAAGCGTAAGCCGTGTCACTTAAAGGAGTCTTAAGTACGCGCAATTTGCAGAAATCTGCCAAACGCCCGTCGTGCGGGCGTTTGCAGGCACTGCCGGATCAGAACCGCAGATCCACGAGCAGGCCGCCGGCAGGCGAATCGCCAAGCGTGATCGTGGCGTCATGCTGATCCGCAATCCGTTGCACGATCGCGAGGCCCAGCCCCGTGCCCGCGATGTCGGTGCGCGCGCGGTTGACGCCCGCGCCCACGCGATAAAAGCGATCGAACACCCGGGCGCGCTCGTCCACGGGAATGCCCGGCCCGCTGTCCGCGATGCGCACGCGGGGATGTCCCTCCTCGACGACGAGGCTCACATCCACGCGGCCGCCAGCCGGCGTGTATTTGGTTGCGTTGTCGAGCAGATTGTTGAACATCACGCGCAACGCATCGGCGTCGCCGTGCACGGTCGCGGCCGCGCTCTGCTCGATGCCGAGATCGACGCCGCGCTGCTGCGCGAGCGGCGCATAGTTGAGCACGCAATCGTCGAGCAGCGCATGGAGATCGACGGTCTGGGCCCGCGCATGAGCATCGGGCTCCGAGCGCGCGAGCGCGAGCAGCTGTTCGGCGAGACGCGTGGCGCGCGTCACGCCCGCCTGAAGATCGGCAATCGCTTCGCTGCGCGCTTCGTCATTCCTTGCGCGCGCAACGAGCTGCGCCTGGATCTGCACGGCCGCGAGCGGCGTGCGCAATTCGTGCGCGGCATCGGCAACGAAGGCCTTTTGCGTGTCTAGCGCCTGTGCGAGGCGTTCGAGCAGCGCGTTCAACGCGTGCACGAGCGGCGTGACTTCGCGCGGCAGGCGCTCTTCGGGCAGCGGATCGAGCGCCTCGGGACGGCGTGTGTCGAGCGCGCGCGCCACGCGCGAAAGCGGCTTGAGCCCGCGCCCCACCACCACCCACACTGCGAGCCCGAGAAACGGCAGCACCACGATGAGCGGCCAGAGCGTGCGCAGCGCGACGTTCGCAGCGAGCCGGTTGCGCACCGATACGGGCTGTGCGAGCTGCACGACGTTGTCGCCGACGATGGCGCCATACACGCGCCAGTCGCCGCGATCGGTGCGCTCGGTCGAAAAGCCGAGCTCCGCGCGCGGCGCGAGCGGTGCGCGCGGATGCGAGTAGTACATGAGCACGCCGTTGCGGTTCCAGATCTGCAGCACGATGCCTTCGTTGCCGGTGTCGCGCGAGCTGAGGATCTCGTTGAACGACTCGGAGGGCAGCGCCGCGGCGATTTCCTGCAACTGGTAGTCGAACAGCTCGTTGGCTTCGGCGAGCGCCTGGCGATAGATCAGCCAGCCCGCGAGCCCCACGCCCGCAACGACGATCGCGAGCAGCCAGAACAGCAGTTGTCGTCGGATGGAACTCATCGGCTAAACGGGTCTCCCGTGCGCGTCGTTTCTCGCATCGTGCCTGGCGTTGTCGTTCGATTCATGCGGCGCTTCACGGCAGACTTCATGCATCCTTGGCGATCATGTAGCCGAGGCCGCGCACGTTGCGGATCAGATCCGCGCCAAGCTTCTTGCGCAGCGCGTGAATATAGACCTCGACGGTATTGCTGCCGATCTCCTCGCCCCAGCCATACATCTTCTCTTCGAGCTGGGTTTTCGAGAGCACCGCGCCCGGGCGCGCGAGCAGCGCTTCGAGCAGCGCGAATTCGCGCGCCGAGAGTGCGACGGGCGCGCCGTCCTGGGTGACCTGGTGCGAAGCCGGATCGAGCGTGAGCGAGCCGTGACGGATCGTCGAATCGCTGCGCCCCGACTGGCGGCGGATCAGCGCGCGCATGCGGGCGCCCAGTTCGTCGAGATCGAAGGGCTTGATGAGATAGTCGTCGGCGCCGGCGTCGAGCCCTTTCACGCGATCGGCCACGGCGTCGCGCGCCGTGAGGATCAGCACGGGCAGCGCCGCGCCGCGCGCGCGCAGCGTGCGCAATACGTCGATGCCGTCACGCCGCGGCAAGCCGAGATCGAGCAGCATGAGATCGTAAGAATCGGCGCTCGCAGCCGAGAGCGCGGCGTCGCCGTCCTCGACCCAGTCGACCGCAAAGCCTTCGCCGCGCAGCGCCTTGCGCACGCCCTCGGCGATCATGCGGTCATCTTCGACTAGCAGTATGCGCATCGTAATGAATTGGCAAGGCGGCAACGCGGCGCCGCGCTGAGTGAAAGATGGCGATGCGTGCATTCTAGCGCCTGAACAGGGACGGCGCTCCGCATGGGATGCGTGGCCGCCGCGAGCCGCGCCGCCCGCGTTGCTCATATTGCGCGCTTTTCCCCGGCTTTTCTCGCGCGCAATGCGCGCGAGCCACGCGAGGTCTTTACAATGAGCGCTTTTGCGGCGCAACGCCGCGATGCGCGCGAGCCGGCCTGCACGGCACGCTACGGCATGCGCATCGCGCAAAGCGCGCCGCCCGAATTTCGCGTCCGCGCGCAGCGCCGGTGGGACCCTCTCGCGGTTCGCCGCGCACGGGAAGCGCACCGCACGCACTCGCCCTAACGTTTTCATGCCGCTCGCCTCGCTGTCCCGCCTACGCTCCTTGTTCAGACTGCCCGCCTCGCGCACCGACCGGGCGCAAGGCGCCTGCGCTCATCGCAGTGCCCTGCCGCCCGCGCTCGCCTTGGCCTGCGCGGCGCTCGCCGCGGGCTTCGTTGCCGCGCCGGCCGCGCAAGCGCAGCCCGAAGGCGCACGCGTGCCCACGGTCAACGTGACCACCGTGCTGCCGCCCACCGTGATGGCGGGCCTCGAGCGCGCGCACGTGCCGCTCTCGTCGGTGAGCGTGGTGATCGAAAAGGTGGGCGACCGCCTGCCGAGCGTCGCCGTGAATGCCGGCCAGCCGATGATGCCCGCGTCGACGATGAAGCTCGTCACGACGTGGAGCGGTCTCTCGATGCTCGGTCCCGACTATCGCTGGAAGACGAGCGCCTACACCGACGGAGAGATCGATGCGAGCGGCACGCTGCACGGCAATCTCTACATCAAGGGCACGGGCGACCCGAAGCTCGTGCCCGAAGAACTCATCGACCTCGTGCAGAAGATTCGCACGGCGGGCGTCGCGCGCATCGACGGCGCGCTGGTGCTCGACAAGAGCGAGTTCGACGCGTCCACGCGCGACCTCCCCTCGTTCGACGGCGACGACAGCGCGCCCTACAACGTCGGCCCCGATCCGCTGATGTACGCGTTCAAGGCGGTCTCGTTCACGTTCTCGCCCTCGCGCGAGGGCGTGTCGATCGACGTCGTGCCGCCCGTCGCGCAGTGGCAGATCGACAACCAGATCCGCGAGCGCCGCGGCGCGTGCGGCGGCATGCTGCCGAGCCCGCAGGTCTCGCCCGGCGGCAACGGCGTCGTGACCGCGAGCTTCGCGGGCAGCTACGCCATGGGCTGCGGCGACCGCACGCTCAACATGGCCGCGCCCGTCGACCACAGCACGTTCTTCGCGGACGGCTTTCTCGCCCTTTGGCAGCAAGCGGGCAGCAGCCTCTTCGCCAATCCGGGCGGCGCGGTGCGCGAAGGCGTCGTGCCGCCGCACGCGCGTCTGCTCGCTGTGCATCAGAGCCCGCCGCTCTCGGACGTCGTGCACGACATCAACAAGTTCAGCAACAACGTGATGGCGCGCAATCTCTTCCTTACGCTCGGCGCAGTCGCCGGCAAGCCGCCTTCGACTACCGCGAAGGCCGGCGCCGCCGTCAATGCGTTCTTGCGGCGCAGCGGTCTTTCCATGCCCGAGCTGGTGCTCGACAACGGCTGCGGCCTCTCGCGCGAAGAGCACATCAGTGCGCTTTCGCTCGCGAACCTGTTGCAGAACGCGAACGCGAGCCCGGTCGCGCAGGTCTTCATTGATTCGCTGCCCGTGGCCGGCGTGGACGGCACGATGCGCAACCGCCTGACCAACGCGGGCGTGGGCGGCAATGCGCACATCAAGACGGGCACGCTGCGCGACGTGCGCGCCATTGCCGGCTACGTGGCGGCTGAGAACGGCGAGAGCTGGATCGTGGTGAGCCTCATCAACGACCCGCACGCCGAGGCCGCGCGTGCCGCGCATGACGCGCTGCTGGAGTGGGTCTACAAGGGTATGCCCGAAGAAAAGCCCGTGTACGTCGAGCCCCATCCCAAGCGTGCGGCGAAGGCATCGAAGGCCACGCACAGGGCAGAAGTCAAACGGCGCGGCGCACATTGACGCGGCGCTCCAACGCGCTCGCGCGCCCGTCTCCTCGGAGCCCGCCGCCTCGCGCCGGGCTCGAAGTTTTCCTCTAGCAAAGCGCCGCCCGTCCAGCGTGCGAGGCGTGTACTCTGGCGGGCACAGGCCAAAGCGCGTCATATCGATCCGACAAACGCGCAGCCATCGAGCCGCCCGCCCTTCGAAGGCGGCAAGACGGCCAAAAACGACACGAGAATACATCTGCCGCGCTGACCCACAGCGCGCTCACGAGACAAGGAGGACGACGTTCGTGCAGTTCGATGCGCAATGGCTGCTGCTCGCCCTCGCCCCCGTGTTTCTCGCCTGCATCGGCTGGGAAGCGTGGCATCTCTCCCGCACGCGGCCGCGCACCGCACCGAACGACGCCGCCGCCGATAATGCACGCTACACGTGGCCCGACACGCTCTGCAACGCCGCGCTCGCGCTCATGCATCAGGGCGCCGACAAGCTCGCGTGGCTCGTTGCGGTTCCCGTCTACGCTTATGTCTACCGTCATTTCCGGCTCGTTTCATGGCAGCCGGGATTCGTCGCCTGGTTCGCGCTCTTTGTCGCGCAGGACCTGCTCTATTACGCTTTTCATCGCGCGAGCCATCGCGTGCGTTGGCTCTGGGCTGCGCACGTCGTCCATCACTCGTCGGAATGCCTGAACCTTTCGACCGCGTTCCGCCAGAGCCTCATGTATCCCGTCGCGGGCATGTGGATGTTCTGGATTCCGCTTGCCCTGCTTGGGTTCACGCCGGAACAGGTCGTCGCAATCGTGCTCGTCAACCTCGCGTTTCAGTTCTTCGTTCATACGCAGGCTATCGGCAAGCTCGGCTGGCTGGAATACGTGCTCAACACACCGTCGATGCACCGCGTCCACCACGCGCGCAACGCACGCTATATCGATCGCAACTTCGCTGGCGTGCTCGCGATCTGGGACCGCATGTTCGGCAGCTACGTCGAGGAAGACGCTCGGGAAGCGCCCGATTACGGCATCGTCAAGCCGCTAGCGTCGTGCAATCCGCTCAAGGCGACGTTTCACGAATGGCTCGCCATGGCCCGCGACTTCGCACGCATGTCCGGCTGGCGTTCACGCGCCGCCGCGCTGTTCGCGCCGCCCGACTGGTGCGAGCGACACGACGCGCTGGGCCTCGCACCGGTAACGGCGGCGGCGCATGCACGGCACGTCGTGCCCGAAAACGATACTGAGGCCGAGTTCGGGTCGCGCAATCCCTGAGAGATTGCCTGATCCTTTTGACCTTGGCGCCGACCCGGGGCCAGCAGCATGCAGGGGGTTGCATGCACGGCCCGCGATCGAGAACAACAGCAACTCGCAGCGCGAGCACCTATAGCAAGAGCAATGAGACATGGCACCAAAGGCCACACACAGAGGAGATGAAGTGAACATGAAGCATCAAGGACCGAGACACCGTACGCTGTTGCGCGCCACCCAGATCGCTGTCGCGAGCGCGGCTTTCGCGCTGCTCGCCGCCTGCGGCGGCGGCAGCGGGGGGAACAACAACGCGAGCACGCCGCCGCCGTCGGGCGTCAGCTTGCAGGTGGTGGCGTTCGGCACGAGCCTGACCGACGCGGGCACGTATTCCGAGCAGATTCTGCCGGGCTTCGGCGGTGGCCGCTTCACGACCAACCCGGGCGAAGTCTGGGCGCAGAAAGTTTCCGAGTATTTCGGCAGCACGCTTTCGCCGGCCTTCGAAGGCGGCTTCGGCCTGCCGCTCACGGCGACCGGCGGGCTCGATTACGCGCAGGGCGGCGCACTGGTTACCGGCGGCGGCGTCGCGAATACGAGCGCTGTGATCCCGGCCGCCAGCGAGCAGCCGGTGACGTGGCAGCTCCAGCAGTATCTGGCGCAGCACGGCGGCTTCAATGCGAATCAGCTCGTGCTCGTGGAAGGCGGCGCGAACGAGATTCTCAACCTGCTGGACAACAAAGGCGCAGGTCTGACGGCATTCGGCACGGCACTCGCGGCCACGCCGTTCTCGACGCTCGTCACCGATCCCGCGACGCAACAGAGCACGGTTGCGAGCCTGATGAACGCCGGCTTCACGCAAGCACAGGCCACGGCCCTGGTGCCGGCAGCCATCGCGCTCCAGATTGTCACCAACCCGGCCTACGCTGCCAGCTTCACGTCGATTCTGCCGGTTCTCACTGCCGCTCAAACGCTGGCGAACCTCGTCAGCACGCAGATTGCCGGCACGCCTAAGGTTGCCGTCGCGACGGTGCCCGATATCGGCAAGACGCCGGCAGCGCTGGAAGCCGATGCGAGCACGGGCGCAACTCCCGGTTCGTCGAGCTCGCCCGATCAGGCGCTCTCGCTCGTCTCGGCCATGTACAACCTCACGCTGCTGAAGGGAATCGGGCCGTCGGTGGCCGCCAAAAAGGTCGTCGTGGTCGACGTGTTCTCGTGGCTAGACCAGTCGATCCAGAACGCGGCCAGCCTCGGCTTCACCGTGACGAACACGGACACCGCCTGCAATCTCACGCAGATGACAACCAGCGCGACCAACTATGCGCTGGCCAATCCGAAGGCAACGTTGGGTCTGGACCCGGCCACGACGCCGCAGGCAACGATCAACGCAGCGGCGCAGGCATACGGTACGAGCTTCGGCAGCGCACTGTTCTGCTCGCCGCAGACGCTGAAGGCGGCCAACGCGCCGACGACCTACATGTTCGCGGATCAGTTCCATCCGACCACGGCGCTGCACGCGCAGTTCGCCACGTTCGTCGAAACGCAGCTGGCTGCCGCAGGTATCGGCAAGGCACCGTAATAGCGCCTCACTCACCGGTCCTCTGGTGCAAAGAAAACACCCCACGGACCATCAGGCTCGTGGGGTGTTTTTTTCGACAGCGCGAAAAGCCGTGCTCAGCGTTGCTGCGCTTCGAACGCCGCCGCGGCACGCCCCAACCGGTCATTGACCGCAATCCACTCGATCGTCTCCGGCAGCTTCTCGATGAGGATGCGCGAGACATTCGCGCGATCGAGCGCGCGCAGCAAACCATAAAGCTCGCGAGCATATTCTTGCGGCTCTTCCGGTGCGGCAACGAAATGCACATGCGGCGCCTGCGTCCAGGCGTGCGCGCGCGAGGCGCGCGCCACGAGCGCCACCGTTTCACCGGTATCGCGCGCCGCCGAGAGCAGCGGCTCCAGCGCTTCGAACGGCAGCAGCGCGAGCGGCGTGCGCGGCGCGTAATGGGCCTTGAGCGTGCCAGAGGCGCGCGGCGCAGTGGCGTCCGAGCCGTCGGGCAGGCGCGGCGCCTCACCGAGCACGCGCGCGATATCGTGCGGCGTCACGTGGCCGGGACGCAGCAACGCGGGAAAGCCGCGCGACAAATCGAGAATCGTCGATTCGATTCCCACATCGCACGCGCCGCCATCGAGCACGTGCACCGTGCCGCCGAATTCGTCGCGCACGTGCTGCGCCGTGGTGGGGCTCACGTGGCCGAAGCGGTTCGCCGATGGCGCCGCCACGCCGCCATGGCCGCCGCGGCGCTGCGAAAACGCCGCGAGCAGCTTCTGCGCGACCGGATGCGACGGGCAGCGCAACCCCACGGAATCCTGCCCACCGCTCACGGCGTCGGGAATGCGCTCGTGGCGCTTGACGATCAGCGTGAGCGGGCCGGGCCAGAAGGCTTGGGCGAGCTTTTGCGCCGCCTCGGGCCACTCCGCGGCCCAGTACGTCGGGTCGCCGCCCGGCGGCAGATGCACGATCACCGGGTGATTCGCCGGCCGCCCCTTGGCCGCGTAGATGCGCGCGACGGCTTCGGGGCTCGCCGCATCGCCGCCGAGGCCATAGACGGTCTCGGTCGGGAACGCGACCAGTTCGCCCGCGTCGAGCAGCGCTGCGGCCTGCTCGATCTCCGCGGCGGACGGCTGCGGTTCGGTCGGATGCGGCGTGCCAGCGGGCGGCGCGTTCTGCTGATCGGACATGATGCGGCCCAACCTCAGCTCGTGGCGATGTGCAACAGGCGCGCGCAGTCGCGGGCGGCCGTGCGCGCTTCGTCGAGCGTGGGCGCGGTGAAGTTCACGTGGCCCATCTTGCGGCCCGGGCGCGCTTCTTCCTTGCCGTACAGATGCAGGCGCGCGGCCGGCATTGCGGCCACCTGGTCCCACGGCGGCGTGACGGGCGCGGCGCCCTTCTGGGGCTTCGCCTCGCCCACGGCACAGGGGAACCAGACATCGCCGAGAATGTTCAGCATCACGGCCGGCGAGTGCTGGCGCGTGTCGCCGAGCGGCATGCCCGTCATCGCGCGCACCTGCTGCTCGAACTGGCTCGTCGCGCAGGCGTCGGTCGTGTAGTGGCCGGAGTTGTGCGGGCGCGGCGCCATTTCATTGGCGACGAGCGTGCCGTCTTCGAGGATGAAGAATTCGACGCACAGCACGCCCACATAGCCAAGCTTGGCCGCGATCTGGATCGCCGCCTGCTGGGCCTGCTGCACGAGCGCCGGGCTCGCGTCGGGCGCGGGCACGATGGTGTGCGAGAGCACGCCGTTGCGATGCGTGTTCTGCGCGAGCGGATAGACCACGGCCGCGCCGTTCGTGCCGCGCGCGATCAGCGCGCTCACCTCGAACTTGAGCGGCAGACGCTTTTCGAGCACGCACGGCACGCCGCCGAGCGAGGCATGCGCTTCGCGCACTTCCTCGGCGTTGCCCACGCGAACCTGGCCTTTGCCGTCGTAGCCCATGCGCGCGGTCTTGAGGATGCCCGGAAGCACGGCAGAGAGCGCGGTGTCGTCGATGCCGGCGAGCGCCTGCGACGACTCGATCACCACGTGGGGCGCGACCGGCACGCCGGCCGCCGCGATAAAGCGCTTCTCGGCGATGCGGTCCTGCGCCACCGCCACGCAGCGCCCGGCCGGGCTCACGAAGGTCGACTTCGCCAGCGCGTCGAGGCTGGCCGCGGGCACGTTCTCGAACTCGGTCGAGATCGCCGCGCACAGGCGCGCGAGTTCGGTGAGCGCGGATTCGTCGTCGTAGGCCGCGCAGATGTGGCGGTCGGCTACGGTGCCCGCTGGGCTCGTCGCGTCGGGATCGAGCACGGCGACGCGATAGCCCATCGCCTGGGCGGCAAAGCAGAACATGCGGCCGAGCTGGCCGCCACCCACCATGCCCAGCCAGGCGCCGGGCAGGATCGGTGAAACCGGAGAGTTGTCAGGAGTCATCTTCGTGGTCGGTCGCGGCTGGCCGCGCATGTGGGGACGTCGCGCGGGCCAGGCCGGTGTTTAACGTCCGGGCGCTGCGCTCGCGGCGCGGCCTGGACGGTGATACTTCTGTCGGGCGGCGTCGCCCGGATCGATCGAATGCCAGATTACAGCGGGGGCAGCACCATGGCGTGCGCCGCTTCGTTCTGGCGCACGCGGAAGGCCGCGAGCTTGTTCGCGTATTCCGTATCGGTGACGCTCAGGATCGACACGGCGAAGAGCGCCGCATTGGCCGCGCCCGCCTCGCCGATAGCGAAGGTCGCGACCGGCACGCCCTTGGGCATCTGCACGATCGAGTGGAGCGAATCCACGCCCTTCAGATACTTGCTGACCGCCGGCACGCCGAGCACGGGCACCGTGGTCTTGGCCGCCAGCATGCCCGGCAGATGCGCCGCGCCGCCCGCGCCCGCGATGATCGCGCGCAGGCCGCGCTCGCGCGCCTTTTCCGCGTACTCGAACATTTCGTCGGGCATACGGTGCGCCGAAACGACCCTGGCCTCGTAGGCGACGCCGAACTCCTGCAGGATCGCGACCGCGTGCTTCATCGTTTCCCAGTCGGAGCTGGAGCCCATCAACACGCCGACGAGCGGCGCCGCGTGCTGGTGAGCCGTCTGAACTTCGCTCATTGTGCTTCCTTCTTCCCTCTTTGCGCTTGCTTGATTGCCTTAAGCGAGCTTCTGACCCGTGAGACGCTCGAGCGCCTCCTGATACTTCGCCGATGTCTTCTCAATTACCTCATCGGGCAGCTTCGGCGCCGGCGGCTCTTTCTTCCAGTCCTGCGTTTCGAGCCAGTCGCGCACGAACTGCTTGTCGAAGGACGGCGGGTTCGAGCCGACCTGGTATTGATCCGCGGGCCAGAAACGCGACGAGTCGGCCGTGAGCGCCTCGTCCATCAGGTACAGCTGGCCGTGGTTGTCGAGACCGAATTCGAACTTCGTGTCGGCGATGATGATGCCGCGCGTGGCCGCGTAGTCGGCGGCTTCCTTGTACAGCTTGATCGAGATTTCCTTGATGGTGCGCGAGAGCTCCGTGCCGATGCGGCGCTCCATCTCTTCGTAGGTGATGTTCTCGTCGTGGTGGCCCATTTCGGCCTTCGCTGCCGGCGTGAAGATCGGCTCGGGCAGCTTCTGCGCGTTCTGCAGGCCCGGCGGCAGCTCGACGCCGCACACGGCGCCCGTTGCCTGGTAGTCCTTCCAGCCGCTGCCAGCCAGATAGCCGCGCACCACGGCTTCCACGAGGATCGGCTCGAGGCGCTTCACCACCACGGCGCGGCCCTTGACCTGATCGACTTCGTCGGCGGCGACCACGGTCTCGGGCGCCACGCCCGTGAGGTGGTTCGGCACGACGTGCTTGAGCTTCTCGAACCAGAAGTCGGCCATCTGGTTGAGCACCTCGCCCTTGCGCGGAATCGGCTCGCCCATGATGACGTCGAACGCCGACAGACGGTCGGTGGTGACGATCAGCAGCTTGTCGTTGCCCACGGCATAGTTGTCGCGGACCTTGCCGCGGCCGAGGAGCGGCAGCGAGCGGAGCGTGGATTCGTAGAGGGTAGACATCGTCGTGATTCGCTAAAAGAACAATCGGAACGAAAAGCGGGTCTGGTCAGATTCGCGCCCGTGAACGGCGCAAGAAGACCGGAATCCTGAAGGTATTGCGAGGGTAAACCAAAATTCCCAGAAAAGCCCATCGCCGCTCCCCCGAAACAGGCGGAAACGGCGATGTTTTTACGACAACAGGCGCGTGGCGGACCTTCCCGGCGGAACCTCCGAGCCGGACCGGGCCCGCGCGCCCGGCGCATCAGGCGCCGTTAGCGGACGATCTGCGCGAGTTCACCCGACTTGTACTTCTCCGCGATCTTGTCGAGCGAGACCGGCTTGATCTTGCCGGCCTGGCCTTCGCAGCCGAACGCGAGGAAGCGATCCACGCAAACCTTCTTCGCGGCTTCGCGGGCCGGCTTCAGGTAGTCGCGCGGGTCGAACTTCGACGGGTTTTGATACATATAGCGACGGATCGCGCCCGTGATCGCCAGGCGCAGGTCGGTGTCGATGTTGATCTTGCGCACGCCGTGACGGATGCCTTCCTGGATTTCCTCCACCGGCACGCCATACGTTTCCTTCATGTCGCCGCCGAACTCGCGGATTTCCGCGAGCAGCTCCTGCGGCACCGACGACGAACCGTGCATCACGAGGTGCGTGTTCGGAATGCGCGCGTGGATTTCCTTGATGCGCTGGATCGACAGGATGTCGCCCGTGGGCTTCTTGGAGAACTTGTACGCGCCATGCGACGTGCCGATGGCGATGGCCAGCGCATCGCACTGGGTGAGCTTCACGAAGTCGGCGGCCTGCTCCGGATCGGTCAGGAGCTGCTCGCGCGTCATGGTGCCTTCGGCGCCGTGACCGTCTTCCTTGTCGCCCTTCATCGTTTCCAGCGAACCGAGCACGCCCAGTTCGGCTTCGACCGTCACGCCGATCGAGTGCGCCATTTCGACGACCTTGCGCGACACATCGACGTTGTACTCGTAGGAAGCGACCGTCTTGCCGTCGGCTTCGAGCGAGCCGTCCATCATCACGCTGGTGAAACCGCTGCGGATCGCGGCCATGCAGACCGCCGGCGACTGGCCGTGGTCCTGGTGCATCACGACCGGAATATGCGGATACGACTCGACCGCGGCTTCGATCAGGTGACGCAGGAACGGCTCGCCCGCATACTTGCGCGCGCCGGCCGAGGCTTGCATGATCACCGGCGAACCCACCTGGTTCGCGGCTTCCATGATCGCCTGGACCTGTTCCAGGTTGTTCACGTTGAACGCCGGCAGGCCATAGCCGTGTTCAGCCGCGTGATCGAGCAGTTGACGCATTGAAACGAGAGGCATTGTTGCTACTCCTTTGATTTGAAACGAATGGCTTCGTGCCGCCGGCTATCTTGCGCAGCCGGTCGAAGGCGGCCTGGCAGCCGCCGCCCGCGTGCTCGCAGCGGGCTCGATGCCGTGATTTTATCGCGAAGCGCGTCCCCTCCCGGCGCGAGGCACGCAACGGGCATGAAACTGGCGTATCGAGACGTCAAATCAGCGAGAAGATGCAAAAACGGTTGACAGGCCGTGCGGCGTTTCTACGGAGTACGTACCGGGATTTACGGGCAAAAGCCATCAATCAACACCGATTTGGCGCCGATCCGATACCAGTCTGATACCAGTCGGCGCCAGCGCGGTTTATCTTAGGGAGCCTCGCAAAAATCACGGCGAGAAACTACAAGACGGCACTCACAGCACGTCGCCCACGCGCACGATCTTCAGCGTGTTCGTGCCGCCCGGCTGACCCATCGGCTCACCCACGGTCAGCACGACCATGTCCCCGCGCGCCGCATAGCCCTTGCTCACCACCACTTCGATCGCTTGCTGGAGGGCCGTATCGCGGTCGCTGCTGGTGTCCAGATGCAGCGGCGTCACATTGCGGTAGAGCGACATCGCGCGCTCGCTGGCCGCGCGCGGCGTGAGCGCGAAGATCGGCACGTGAGTCCAGTGGCGCGACATCCAGAGCGCCGTCGAGCCCGACTCGGTGAGCGCGACGATCGCCTTGGCGCCCAGGTGGTAGGCCGTGAAGAGCGCGCCCATGGCGATCGACTGGTCGATGCGCGTGAACGTACGGTCGAGGAAGTCCTTGTCGAGTTCGCTCTGCTCCGACTTCTCGGCTTCCAGACAAATCGCGGCCATCGCCTCGATGGTCTGCACCGGGTACTTGCCCGCCGCAGATTCGGCCGAGAGCATCACTGCGTCGGTGCCGTCCAGCACGGCGTTGGCGACGTCCGAGACTTCGGCGCGCGTGGGCACCGGCGCGTGGATCATCGACTCCATCATCTGCGTGGCCGTGATGACGAGCTTGTTCGAGTCGCGCGCCATGCGGATCATGCGCTTTTGCAGCGCCGGCACCGCCGCGTTGCCCACTTCCACGGCGAGGTCGCCGCGCGCGACCATGATGCCGTCCGACGAATCAAGAATCTCCTGGAGCGCCGGAATCGCTTCGGCGCGCTCGATCTTCGCGATCATCTTCGGCTTGATGCCGTACGGCGCGCCCGCGATGTTCGCGAGCTGACGCGCCATTTCCATGTCGGTCGCGTTCTTCGGGAACGACACGGCAACGAAGTCCGCGCCGAGCGACATGGCCGTGCGGATGTCTTCCATGTCCTTCGCGGTCAGCGCGGGCGCCGTGAGGCCGCCGCCCTGGCGGTTGATGCCCTTGTTGTTCGACAGGTCGCCGCCCACGCGCACGACCGTATGAATCTCGCTGCCGATCACGCGCGAGACGTCGAGCACGATGAGGCCGTCGTTGAGCAGCAGGACGTCGCCGGGCTTCAGGTCGCGCGGCAGATCCTTGTAGTCGAGGCCGACGCGTTCGTCATTGCCCAGCTCGCATTCGGCGTCGAGGATGAAAGGTTGACCCGGCTCGAGCACCGTCTTGCCATTCTCGAATTTGCCGACGCGGATCTTCGGCCCTTGCAGGTCCGCCATGATCGCGACTTCGCGGCCGGCCTGGCGGGCGCAATCCCGCACCATTTCAGCGCGCTGACGGTGGTCGTCGGCGGTGCCGTGCGAGAAGTTGAGGCGCACCACGTCCAGCCCTGCGCGGATCATTTTCTGCAGGATGTCCGGCGTGCTGGAAGCCGGACCGATGGTGGCGACAATCTTGGTGGCGCGATGCATGAGTCTCCTCGTCTGGATAGGATCGCTGGGAAAACCGCTGCTGCGAGACGTGCTGGCCGGTCGTGCCGCGGCAGCGGACGCACCGGAACGCGCACCGGGTGAGCCCGGCGTCGCTTTCTTGGAGGTCGCCGCGGGGCTCACTTGAGCCGCTGCGGCGTCTTTTACATGCGTAACTGGATTCGATGCGGGCGTGGCTGTGCGCCCTGTCGGATTCTGCGCGGCTGTCGATTCAGCAGTCGACTGTCTTGCCGCCTCGTCTGCGACGTCTGCCATTGCGGCAACGGGCGTCGCGCCCGCCCGTGCCGGATCTGGCTGGGGCGCTGCGCCCCCCTTCTTTGCGGCCCCGGCTGCGCTGCGCGACTTCTGTGCGCCAGCGCGAGGAAGTTTGCTCATGGCGGCGGCTCTTGCCGACTTCGCGCCCGGGGCCCGCGGCGCCACTTAACCGGCCGCCCGCGTTTCGAGCACTTCGACTGCCGGCAGCTTCTTGCCTTCGAGGAACTCGAGGAAGGCGCCGCCGCCCGTCGAGATGTAGCTGACCTTGTCGGCGATGTTGTACTTCGCGATGGCCGCGAGCGTGTCGCCGCCGCCTGCGATCGAGAATGCGCCCGAGTTGGCGATCGCATCCGCGAGCGTCTTCGTGCCGTTGCCGAACTGATCGAACTCGAACACGCCGACCGGGCCGTTCCACACGATCGTGCCGGCCTGCGCGAGCTGTGCGGCGAGCGCGTTGGCGGTGACGGGGCCGATGTCGAGGATCATCTCGTCGTCGGCCACGTCGGCCACCTTCTTCGTTTCGGCCTTCGCCGTCGGCGCGAACTCCTTGGCCGTCACGACGTCGGTCGGGATCGGCACCGAGGCGCCGCGCGCGCGCGCCGCTTCGATGATGGCCTTCGCTTCGTCCACGAGATCGGCTTCGGCAAGCGACTTGCCGATCTTCAGGCCCGCAGCCAGCATGAACGTGTTGGCGATGCCGCCGCCCACGATCAGCTGGTCGACCTTTTCGGCCAGCGACTTGAGGATGGTGAGCTTGGTCGAGACCTTGGAGCCTGCCACGATCGCCACCAGCGGGCGCTTGGGCGCGCCGAGCGCCTTGCCGAGCGCGTCGAGTTCGGCCGCGAGCAGCGGGCCCGCGCAGGCGACGCCCGCATACTTCGCGATGCCGTACGTGGTCGCTTCGGCGCGGTGGGCGGTGCCGAACGCGTCGTTCACGTAGATATCGCAGAGCTTCGCCATCTTTTGCGAAAGCTCGTCCGAGTTCTTCTTCTCGCCCTTGTTCACGCGGCAGTTCTCGAGCAGCACGACGTTGCCCGGCTCGACGTTCACGCCGTTCTCAACCCAGTTCGCAACCAGCGGTACGTCGCGGCCGAGCAGTTCGGCGAGACGCTTCGCGACCGGCGCGAGCGAGTCTTCGGGCTTGAACTCGCCTTCGGTCGGGCGGCCCAGGTGCGAGGTGACCATGACGGCCGCGCCAGCGTCGAGTGCGGCCTTGATGGCCGGCACGGAGGCGCGCACGCGGGTGTCTTCGGTGATGTTGCCGTTGTCGTCCTGTGGCACGTTCAGGTCGGCGCGGATGAATACGCGCTTGCCTTTCAACTTGCCTTCGGAGATCAGATCGGAAAGACGCAGAACCTTGTTCATGGACATGTCATCTTGATGGTGGGAAGGCGGTGGCAAGGCGATGCGGGCGCCGCGGGCCAGTCTCAGTGGCGGGCGGCCAGGACGTGCTGCAGGGCACGGCGCGGGATCCGGATCTGACTGGCTTTCCGGTCAGGGCTCCGGGTCGCGGCTCGTCGCTGGCACGAGCCGGCATCGAATTGCGAGATCGGTATTTTAGCCGATAGCCAGGACGATCTGAGACGTGCCCTGGCGAATCTCGCGTATTTGGGAAGGCGCTGCACGCCCAGCGGGCATTGGGCGCGGACTGCTGCGCCGCAGCATGCGCGGCGGCTCAAAAAAAACCGCGAGGGGTGCTTGCCACACCCGAATTGCCCGCAAACCCCGCCCCACGTGCCCGCAGGCGCGCTGGGAGGCGGCAAATGACGCTAAAATAGCCGTCTTTGCCACCCGCAGCCGCGCGGCATGCGGCGAAAGCCCGCTTA
Source organism: Paraburkholderia mimosarum LMG 23256 = NBRC 106338 (assembly GCF_000739815.1). Classification (GTDB taxonomy): domain Bacteria; phylum Pseudomonadota; class Gammaproteobacteria; order Burkholderiales; family Burkholderiaceae; genus Paraburkholderia; species Paraburkholderia mimosarum. Next base: position 110,734 of record NZ_BBJJ01000016.1, on the reverse strand, counting down.
ACAAGCCCGATATTTACTGCACTTGTCTGGAGAATCGTATGTCAATGGCCGACCGCGACGGCAAGATCTGGATGGACGGCAAGCTGATTGACTGGCGCGACGCCAAGATTCACGTGCTGACCCACACGCTGCACTACGGCATGGGCGTTTTCGAAGGCGTACGTGCCTACCAGACCGCCAGCGGCAGCACCGCCATCTTCCGCCTCGCCGAGCACACGAAGCGCCTGCTCAACTCGGCCAAGATTTTCCAGATGGACGTGCCGTTCGACGCGAAGACGCTCGCCGAGGCACAGCTCGAAGTCGTGCGCGCGAACAAGCTCGCCTCGTGCTACATCCGTCCGATCATCTGGGTCGGCTCGGAGAAGCTCGGCGTTTCGGCGCGAGGCAACACGATTCACGTGGCCATCGCCGCATGGCCGTGGGGCGCCTATCTGGGCGAAGACGGCCTTGCCAAGGGCATCCGCGTGAAGACTTCGTCGTTCACGCGCCATCACGTGAATGTCTCGATGGTGCGCGCGAAGGCTTCGGGCTGGTACGTGAACTCGATCCTCGCCAACCAGGAAGCCACCGCCGACGGCTACGACGAAGCGCTGCTGCTCGACGTCGACGGCTACGTGTCGGAAGGCTCGGGCGAGAACTTCTTCCTCGTCAACAACGGCAAGCTGTACACGCCGGACCTCGCGTCATGCCTCGACGGCATCACGCGCGACACGGTCATCACGCTCGCGCGCGACATGGGTATTCCGGTGATCGAGAAGCGCATCACGCGCGACGAGGTGTACACCTGCGACGAAGCGTTCTTCACCGGCACCGCCGCCGAAGTCACGCCGATCCGCGAGCTCGACAACCGCACGATCGGCAGCGGCTCGCGCGGCCCGATCACGGAGAAGCTGCAATCGGCCTTCTTCGACGTGGTCTCGGGCAAGAGCGAAAAATACGCAAGCTGGCTCGCGAAGGTCTAAGCAGCGAACGCTTGCCCCCACAGCTACACAGAGAATCGTCCTCATGAGCGAAATCAAGGAAATGCCGCTGGTCGAACTTTCGGCCAAGGATCTGCCCGCTTACTGCCCGAACCCGTCGATGCCGCGCTGGAGCAACCATCCGCGCGTGTTCCTCGACGTGACGCACGGCGAAGCGAAGTGCCCATACTGCAGCACGCGTTACAAGCTGCGCGAGGGCGAGGTCGTCCACGGCCACTGACGCGTTGCGCCCAAACGTGCCGATCGCGCCCGAACGGCGCGTTGGCATTGTCGTCCGTGAGCGCGTGCCGCCGAGTGAAAGCATCGCGCTCGCCCGGCATTCCCCATGCATCACTGCCCGCAGCGTGCCGCCAGCAAGACGGCGGTGCGCTGCGGGCCGTGCGCACATCGCCACGAAGCCATACGCCGAATCTTGCGCTTTCGCCCACCGGCACGCCGGCGGGACGTCACGCAAACGCTTCGTCGAATTCATAACCGTGTTTCGCGCGCCGCCCCGAAGCGGGCAAGCCGCGCGCAACCTTTACCCTCTCCGGACCCTGACTCCCGATGCGCCGCGCGCTGGTAATCGCACCGAACTGGATCGGTGACGCACTGATGGCGCAGCCGCTATTATCGCGGCTCGTTAAACTGCACCCCCGCATTCAGATCGATGCGCTCGCGCCGACCTGGGTTGCGCCCGTGCTCGAGCGCATGCCCGAGATCCGCGACGTCTACGCCACCGACCTCGGCCACGGCAAGCTGCAGTTGCTGCGCCGCTGGCAACTGGCCGGCGATCTGCGTGCCGAGCGCTACGACGCCGCCTATGTGCTGCCCAATTCGCTCAAGTCCGCGCTGATTCCGTGGCTCGCCAACGTGCCGCTGCGCATTGGCTACACGGGGGAGAACCGCTACGGCCTGCTGAACGTGCGCCACGCGAATCCCCCGAAGAACGAGCGGCCACCGATGGTCGGGCACTACGCCGCGCTCGCTTACGCGCCGGGCGCCACCGTGCCCGACGATCTGCCGATGCCGCGCCTCGAGTCGGACCCGAACGAGGCCTCGCGCGTCTCGGCGCGCTTCAACCTCGATACGCGCGTGCCGCTGCTCGTGTTCTGCCCCGGCGCCGAATACGGCCCCGCCAAGCGCTGGCCGCCCGAGCATTTCGCGGCGCTCGCGAAGATGGTGGGCCAGTCGTTCCCGTACACGCAGATCGTCGCGCTCGGCTCGCCGAAGGACGCGCCGCTCGCCCAGGCCATCGCCGATCGTGCGCCGAACGTACGCAACCTGTGCGGGCAGACGGCGCTCGGCGAAGCGTGCGCGCTGATCTCGCGCGCGAACGCCGTGGTCACCAACGATTCGGGCCTGATGCACGTGGCGGCCGCACTGCGCCGTCCGCTCGTCGCGCTCTACGGATCGACGGATCCGCGCCACACGCCGCCCTTGTCCGAGCTTGCAAAGGTACAATGGCTGCATCTCGAATGTAGTCCCTGCTTTGCGCGCGAGTGTCCGCTCGGGCATCTGAACTGCCTGCGCGAACTGAGTCCGGAGCAGGTTTTCGGCGATCTGCGCGGCATGCTGCTCGGGCAGCGATAGCAAGCTCCAGGCGGCGTTGGGTGGCGGTGCGCCACTCAACGCCGAAGCCATGGCGCACGCGAGTGGATGTGCGCCACGCAACGGACGCCACGCGCGTTGCGCGCGCCCAATAGAAGCACGAGAGAGACCAAAGCGCCGCATCGGAGCACGACGTCACAGGCCTGTCTCGCGAGGGCGGCATGCTCGCGGCAAAGGCGGCGTCTCGTTGCAACGGCGCCGCCCGCCGGAATGCGGCGCGCGCGGCCGGCAAACGCGCGAAACGCCGCGATCGGCACATGAGCCGACGCAACCGATCAATCGCCAACCCGCGCCCAGGTACACGCCGAGTGCAACTCTGAGCACACCAGACTAACGAGCCATGCCACGTTTTGCCCACATCTTCGAAGCCGCCGCGGACACCCTCAACACGTACTACCAGGCCGTCGCGGAAGTCAACATCGACAGCTTGATGGGTCTGTGGATCGATGAAGAATTCGTGAGCTGCATCACGGCGGAAGGCGCGCATCTGCATGGCCTGCCGAACATCCGCGCGGGCCTCTCCGCGCAGCTCGAAGCGGCGCCCGTGTCGATCGAGCCGCTCGACATCCGTGTGTACGACAGCCTCGGCACCGTGGTCTACGCGATCGTGGAGGCGCACCGCCCGGTCGATCCCGGCGCGATTCCCGCCATGGTCTTCACGACCTACGTGATGGTTCACGAGCGCGGCGAGTGGCGCATCGCGCACATTCACGCGAGCCGCATGCCGGACGACGCAGCCACCCAGTTTTCGGCCAGATTGCGCCACGGCCAGGGCGCGCTGCACTGACAGACGAGCGCAAGCAGGGGGCAGTCATGAGCACGACCGACGACACCAGCAAGCCCAGCGAGGCAGCCCGCGTCGCCGCCGCGCTCGAGGCCCAGGCTGCCGTGCTCGGCGCCAGCTACGACTCCCGCTACCGTGCGCCCTTCTGGCTGCCCGGCGCACATATCCAGACCATCGTGCCGGCGCTCTTCTCGCGCCTGCCCGCGCCCGCCTACCGTCGCGAGCGCTGGGACACGCCCGATGGCGATTTCATCGACGTTGACTGGGTTGACGGCAAAAGGACCGGCCCGGGTTCACACGACGCACCGCTTTTCATCCTGTTCCACGGCCTGGAAGGCGGCTCGGGCTCGCACTACGCGCGCGCGCTCGCCGCGGCCGCGCACGCGCGCGGCTGGCACGCGGCGATTCCGCACTTTCGCAGTTGCAGCGGGCCGTTGAATCTGCTGCCGCGCTTTTACCATCTCGCCGATTCCGACGAGGCCGACTGGGTCCTGCGCCGCTTCGCCGCCCGCCACGCGGGGCCGCTCGTCGTCGCGGGGGTGTCGCTCGGCGGCAACGTGCTCCTGCACTGGCTCGCGCAGCGCCGCGAAGATGCCGCGATCGTCGCGGCCGCCGCAGCGATCTCGGCGCCGCTCGACGTGCACGCGGGCGGCGAGATGCTCGCGCAAGGCTTCGGCATGGTCTACACGCGCAGCTTCCTGAAGACGCTGAAGGTCAAGGCGCTCCAGAAGCTCGAACAGTACCCCGGCCTCTTCGACGCGCAGCGCGTGCTAGCCAGCCGCACGATGTACGAATTCGACAACGTCGTGACCGCGCCCCTGCACGGCTTTCGCAACACCCACGACTACTACACCCAGGCGACGATCCGTCCGAAGCTCGGCGAGATCGTCGTCCCCACGCTCGTTCTGAACGCGCGCAACGATCCGTTCCTGCCCGATCGCGTGCTGCCCGCGCGCCACGAAGTGAGCGCCGCAGTCGAGCTCGACCAGCCCGAACACGGCGGCCACGTCGGCTTCATGACGGGCCCGTTCCCCGGCCGCAGCGACTGGCTCGCGCAGCGCGTGTTCGCTTATCTCTCGTCTTTCGTCTCTCATGGATGACATCGTCAAACAGGCGCTCGCGCGCTGGCCCAACGTCCCGCATTGCACGGGCTGGCTGCTGCTCGACGCGCGCGGCAACTGGCGCATGCGCGACGAGGCCGCCCAGGCGCAGAACGCGCCCGGCACCGCGATCCGTCACGAAGCCCTGCTCGGCTTCATCAACCGCAACTACGAGCGCGATGAACAGGGGCAGTGGTACTTCCAGAACGGGCCGCAGCGCGTGTACGTCGAACTCGAATACACGCCGTGGATCGCCCGTCTCGCGGCAGGCCACGACGGTGGCGAGGGCGCGCTGACGCTCACCGACCAGGCCGGCCAGCCGTTCGAGCCTGTGGCCGCCTATCTCGACGAAGCGGGCAGCGTGATCTTCGCCGATGGCGGCACGCCGCCGCGCGCCGCGTTGCTGCACGATCACGACCTGGATCTGTTCTCCGACCACGCGACGCTCGCCGACGACGCCCACAGCGGCACGTTCCACTGGCGCGCCGACGCGGCGCTGCCGCTGCAGCCGATCAAGCGCGCCGACGTGTCCGCGCGCTTTGCCTTCGTGCCGAGCCCGGCGCTCGCGGAACGCGAAGCGCAAGGCGCCGCGCACGCCGACGACCCGTCGCCCGAGCGCGAAGGCCAGGCGCCTCAGCCGCGGCCCTCGTCCTTCGCGTCCTCGCGCTCCTGCTTGTAGCGCGCTTCGAAGTCGTGCAGGCGCGCATCGATGGTCGACAGGTCGTAGTAGCCCACCGATTTCATGTCGCGCGCCTCCTTGAGCTGGCGTATGGCCGAGGGCCACGCGCCGTCTAGCGCGAGCTTTTCCGCCATCGCGCGATGTTGCGTAAGCGTGTCGCCGAGCCCCGCGCTCGCCTGCGCGAGATAAAGCCACCACGCGCCTTGCTGCGGCTCGGCTTCCGTCTCGCTGCGCGCGAGCGCCTGCGCATCCTTGAACCGGTGCGCCGAAAGCAGCGCCTGCATCAGCGAATCGGTGGCCGCGTGCGAAGCGGGCCAAGCCTTGTGCGCGGCCTCACCTAGCCGCACGGCGTCGTCGGTGCGGCCCGAGCGCCGCGCAATCTCGATGGCGAGCACATCGAGACTCGGCGAGTTTCGTGTCTTGCCGCCATCCGCGGCCTCGAACTGCGCGAACGCGGCGCGCGAGTTCGCGAGCGAGGCCGTGGCGTCTGCGTAGCGCTCGAGCAGCATCTGCGCGTACGCAATGCCATACCAGTTCGCGGCGACGTTGAGCGCCGTGCGGTCTTCGAGCTCCGAACGCAGACGCGAAACCTCGTCGATGTAGTCGCCACGCGTGCGGTTCTGAAGCACGCGCACGCGTGCGCGCACGAAGCCATACTCGGGCGCCTGGTGCGGCTGACGGTAGTCGGCGCGGCGGGCGCGGTCCTGCATGTCGGCGATGCGCTCGCCGGTGAGCGGATGCGTGCGCGCGTACGCCGGCACGCCTGTGTCGCCCATCGAGTCGCGCTCGAGCCGTTCGAAAAACGCCACCATGCCCCATGAGTCGTAGCCCGCGCCCGTCAGCAGCTTGAAACCCACGCGATCGGCTTCATGCTCGGCGGCGCGCGAGAAGCGCAACTGGGTATCCACCGCGTAGGCCTGGCTGCCCAGTGCAATCGCGCTGCCGAGGTCGCCGCTGTGCGCGAGCACGCCCGCGAGAATGCCGAACAGTACGCCCGCGAGCGCAGCGAGGCCGGTGCGCACGTTTTGCGAAAGCATGCGCGCGATGTGCCGCTGCAACACGTGGCCCATCTCGTGACCGATCACGGAGGCGAGTTCGGATTCCGTTTGCGTGGCGACGATCAGGCCCGTGTTGACGCCGATAAACCCGCCGGGCAGCGAAAACGCGTTGATCTGGCCATCGCGGATCGCGAAGATCTCGAAGTCGGGCCGATAGCCGCCGATAAACTGTGCGCTCGCCGCGGCCGCGAGGCGCGCGGCGACCGAGTCGAGATAATCGAGCACGAGCCAGTCGCCGATATAGTCGGGGTCGCGCCGAATTTCGCGCATCACGCGCTCGCCGATGCGGCGCTCGGCCTGCGGCGTGAGCGCGCCGCCGGAGCCATCGCCGAGGTCGGGCAGTTGCGGCACCCAGGTGGGGGCGCGCACACTGGCATTGCTGCCCGGGTAAAGCGGACCGGACTGGCTCTGGGCCGCGAAGCGGCTCTGCGCGCCGCCATAGGTGCCGAACACGCCCTGCGCGATCGAGGCGGGGACCACGGGGTCCGCCGAGTCGTCGAGCGGGCCGTTGACGAGCGCGGGCGCCGCGGTAACGGGCGCAGTGGATGCGTCCGGCGCATGGCCCGATGCGGCGGTGACGGACTTGTGGGCCGTTGCTGGCGCTGCCGTTGTCGAGGTCGCGCCGGCGGTCGCAGCCGGGCCCGAGCCGAGACTGAGCACGGCGCCATTCGACGCCTGCGCGTACGCTTGCGGGTGAACCGCGAGCGACGCGCACAACCACGCAGCAAGCAGCCGTTTCAGACGCATTGATGACAGGATCGGAGAACGCGGGCACGGGCGCGGCGGCGAATCCGGTGCGCGCCGCCTGCGCCGACCGGTCGATTGTAGCCCGCCTGCCGCCGCACGCCGCGCTGATAAGATAGGCACCCCTCGAGGAAGAACCCACCATGCCCGAACTCACGCATTTTGACGCAGCCGGCGACGCCCACATGGTCGACGTCGGCGGCAAGGCCGAGACGAAGCGCATCGCGCTAGCGAGCGGCACGATTCGCATGCTGCCGGAGACCTTCGCGCTGATCCGCGACGGCCACGCAAAGAAAGGCGACGTGATCGGCGTCGCGCGCATCGCGGCGATCCAGGGCGCGAAGCGCACGTCGGACCTGATTCCGCTTTGCCACCCGCTCGCGATCACGCGCGTGAAGGTGGACTTCACGCTCGACGAAGCGCTGCCGGGCGTGCACTGCACCGCGCAGGTGGAGACGCTCGGCCGCACAGGCGTGGAGATGGAAGCGCTGACCGCCGTGCAGGTCGGTCTGCTGACGGTCTACGACATGTGCAAGGCCGTGGACCGCGGCATGACGATCACCGATGTGCGCGTGCTGGAGAAGCACGGCGGGAAGTCGGGGGATTGGGTGGCTGAGCGTTGAGCCCACGGGCTCCATCGAGGATAGGGCTATGACGATCGACGAGCTGCTCGAGCAGGTGCTGGCCTTCCGCGACGCGCGCGACTGGAAGCAGTTTCACACGCTGCGCAATCTGATCGTCTCTACGAGCATCGAGGCCGGCGAGCTGCTGGAAACCGTGCAGTGGAAGAACGATGCCGAGATCGAAGCCTTGCTCGCCGACCCCGAGCAATTGAAGAACCTCCGGCACGAGTGCGCCGATGTGTTCATCTATCTCATGCTGGTCGCCAACACGGCGGGATTCAGTCTCGTCGATGCGGCGGCAGAGAAGCTCGCGCTGAACGCGCGGCGCTATCCGGTCGAGAAAGCGAAGGGCAGCGCCGCGAAATACTCCGAGCTTTGATCGCGGCAAGCCGCACCGCCGCTTTGTAGACAGGCCGCGAGACTCAGTCCTCCGAATCGTCCTCGTCGTCGGGCTCGGCCGCTTTCGGCGGAACGCCGTACTTCTTCACCAGTTGCGCCTTGAAGTCCTTGAGCGTGTCCTGCTCGTCGAGCAGTCCGTAGAGCGAAGCAAGCTGCGTCGGCCAGTCGTGCAACTCGGTGGCGAAAATGCGCAGGCGCTCCACCGTATCGAATGCACCCACCGTGTCGCCATCCAGCGCCTGCAAGACCGCATAGCGGCGCAGCACTGTCTCGCCGGGCAGCAGCGCAATGGCACGCTGGTGCGCGTAGAGCTTGCTCGAAAGACTCGCGGCGTTCATCGGCAACAGCGTAGCCATGCCGTAGTCGCCCCAGGCGCCGAACAGACGCGACGGATCGGCGCCATAATCGCGCGCCGGATGCTGGCCGTAGTACAGCACCTCCGCGCGGTTGTAGTCGCGCAGCACCGGGTACAGCGCCGCGATGGCGCCGAACACGACCACCGCATACACGCCGAGCGCCACGTGCGGCGGCACGACGGAGAGCGGCTTCGTCTCCAGCAGGCCGAACACGAACATCGCGGGCAGCAGGAAGAACATGTACTGCTGCGGATATTCGACGAGCGCGTGCATGACGAGCACGCCGATCAGCATGAAGCCGAACACGCGCTCGGCGGTATGCGGCACGCGCAGCGCCCGCACGAACCAGGTGACGAGCCCGATCACGACGATGCCGAGCCCCACGAGGCCGGTCTTGGCTAGCAGGTCGAGGAAGATGTCGTGCGCGTTGTTGGCGATCTCGACGCCGCCCAGCGAGCGCACGAGCTCGAATTGATGCACCGGGAAATCGCCCCAGCCGACGCCTAGCACAGGATGCGACTTGAACATCGTCCAGCCGTAGCGCCACAGCGCGAGTCGTGGCGCGATCTGGCTGGCGTCCTTCATGCGTTCGGCGGCCGACTGGGCCAGGTCGAGGTTGTAGCGAATGTTGGCCCACCGCACGAACGCATTCATGCCGAAGAAGAGCACCAACAGCAGGACCGGAATGAGCCAGGCGCGCAAGCCGGCCGCCTTGCGGCCCGAGAGCGCCGCGGACGCGAGTCCGTCGGCACTCGCGCCGCGCCCCTCGCCCGCTTCAGTGCGGCAGCCCGTCAGCGCGATCCACAGCCCCGCGACGAAGATCACCCCCATCTGCAGCCACGGCCCGCGCGACACCGTGAGCGCGAGGCCGCCCGAATAGATCGCGGTCAGCACGCCCCAGAGCAAGGGGTTCAGGCGGCGCGTCTGCACGAGGTACATCGCGCCGGCCATGGCGAAAGCGATATACGACGCGAGGTGATTGGCCTGCGCCATGTTGCCGAACGGCCGCCGATCGACCGTGATGTTGTACGCGACCACGAGCGGCGTGACTTTCGTTTCCAGGTGAAAGAGCTGGATCACCTGGCTGAACACGGCGAAGAGCCCCCCGATCTGCAACGCGAACGCGCCCCACACGAGCGCCGACTGCATGAGGCGCGCGCGAGAGATGGTGTAACCCGCGTGCGTCGCCAGAAAGGCGGCGAGCAGGTAGCCCGCGCCCAGCCAGTTCATCGACGGCTCGGCGAGCGGCAGCGCGAAGGTCTGGACGATCAGCAGCAGGCCGAAGAAAAGCGGCACCAGCGCAACCGTGGGCGACGCGAAACCGCCGCCCGAGCGCGCCGGGCGAACGAGCATCAGCGTCGCTGCGGCGACCAGCACATAAAGTGTCAGCGCAACGAATTCCGCATAGAACGTGGGAATCGGATAGGTGTGGTTGACGACGGCATAAGGCAGCGTCAACGCGAGGGCCAGCAAGACGAACGTAAGGTAACGCGCAAATTTGGAAGGCATGGACTAGGCGGCAGGCGTCAGCAACGGGGCACTATACAAAACTTTTCCCCCGCTGTGCGGGTGCGGCCCGGTACTGCCGGCTCAGCATGCGCGGCTGCTGCCCGGTCGCACCCGCATGAACTGCGCGAACAGTGACATTGCCGGCTCGCGCCAGCGACGTGTCCGCTGCGCATGCTTCACGCGCAGCGGGCCCATCGTTGCCAGAGCATCGAAGCGCGAGGCCTACGCGCGACAGTCCGGCGGCGCGAGATTGCCGGCCAGCGTTGCGGCGTTCACGGGCGATGGGCCCGAGCCGGGCGGCCCCAGCGACGAAGCCGTCTTGCCGGCTGCGAAGCACTCCCACGTGAGCGTGCCGCCCTGCGCGCTGCCCTTCGCGAGCGCGACGCGCGCGGTGGGCTGATCGGTGTTGTCGGGCACCGAGGGCACGAGCACGATCGTGTTGCTGCCCGCGGGCGCCACGCGCGATGTGAACGCGACCGTGATCTGCCCGGTCGTGTCGTCGATGTGCAGGGAATCCACGTTGCGCGTCGCGGGGGGCACCGCATAGCCCGCGCTAAATTCGTTGCCGCTCGCGGCGTTCTCCGCCACGGCGAGCCGCGCCGAAGCCGCGAGCGAAAGGCCCTCGCCCACGCGGCTGCGCGCAAGGTAGTCCTGGTACGCGGGAATCGCGTAGGCGGCGATCACGCCGACGATCGCAAGCACGATCATCAGTTCGATCAGCGTGAAACCGCGCGCGGTCCAGCGCGAAGCGAGGCACGCCAGTCTCGCAAAACGCGCGAAGGGGCCATCGCGCGCGCTCATGGCGTGCGCGTCGCTACGTGCCAAGCGGGTCAAGGCAGGTACGGATACGATCATCTTCAGGGCTCCTGAAACAAGAAACGCCCGGCCACAGTCGTGGTCAGGCGTCTTGATCGTATCGACGGCCACGCTCATCGGGCAGTCGACCGGATGGCCGAGGCCAAACGAACAGGACCAGTGGCCTGGATGCAGCGACAGCGCGGGCGACTGCGCCCCAGTGCGATTGAATGCCCTTAAGTTTGTGCGCGCCGCGCGTTGCGGCGCCTGAGCCAGGAGCCGAGCCCGACGACGAACACCGCCCCCGCCACGCACATGCCGTACTCCGCCACCGGCGTATCGAGCAGCGGCCAGCGGTCGCCGGCGGGATCGTTGACGATGAGCCCACCCGCGATCCAGCCGAGCAGCGCCGCGCCGAACGTCACGATCACGGGATAGCGGTCGAGCAGCTTCAGCACGAGCTGGCTGCCCCACACAATGAGCGGAATGCTCACCAGCAGCCCGAAGATCACGAGCGCGATGCGATGGCGAGGATCGGCGGCTTCGGCTGCGCCCGCAATCGCCACCACGTTGTCGAGGCTCATCACCGCGTCGGCGACGATGATCGTCTTGATCGCCCCGATCAGCTTGTCGGCGGGCTTCACATTGGCGTGCTCGATATGACTGGGCGCAAGCAGCCGCACGCCGATCCACAGCAGCAGCAGTCCGCCCGTGAACTTCAGGAACGGCACGTTGAGCAGCATCACCGCGAAGGCGATCAGCACGACACGCAGCGCGATTGCGCCCGCGGTGCCCCAGAGGATGCCGCGCAAGCGCTGCTGCGAAGGCAGGTCGCGGCAGGCGAGCGCGATCACCACGGCGTTGTCGCCGCCGAGCAGGATGTCGATGACGATGATCTGGATGACTGCGCCCCAGTGGAGCGACGCGAAAAACTCGAACATGAAAACGGGAGACTCAGAAGTGACTCAGGATTGGCGGTTCACGCGGCGAGCCAAATAAAAAAGCGAGGAAGCCATGACTGGCTCCCTCGCTTTTGTCCGGAAACCTCGTGAAAGGATTCCGCAAGGATATCAAAAATCGCTGGCTGCTCGCGCATTCATGACGCGCGAGCGCCCGCGAATCTGGATTTACAGCACCGACTTCAGCAGACGGCCCATTTCCGACGGGTTGCGCGTCACCTTGATGCCGCAGCCGTCCATGATTTCCAGCTTCGCGTCGGCCGTGTCCGCACCGCCCGAGATCAGCGCGCCGGCGTGGCCCATGCGCTTGCCCGGAGGCGCCGTGACGCCCGCGATGAAGCCGACCACCGGCTTCTTCATGTTGTCCTTGATCCAGTAAGCGGCGTTCGCTTCGTCCGGACCGCCGATCTCGCCGATCATGATCACGGCGTCCGTATCCGGATCGTCGTTGAACATCTTCATGACGTCGATGTGCTTCAGACCGTTGATCGGGTCGCCGCCGATACCGACTGCCGACGACTGGCCGAGGCCGAGCGCGGTGAGCTGGGCCACGGCTTCATACGTCAGCGTGCCCGAGCGCGACACGACACCGATGCGGCCCTTGCGGTGGATGTGACCCGGCATGATGCCGATCTTCAGCTCGTCCGGCGTGATCGTGCCGGGGCAGTTCGGGCCGAGCAGCAGCGTCTTGCGGCCTTCGCGGCGCATACGGTCCTTGACCTCGATCATGTCGCGCACGGGAATGCCTTCCGTGATGCAGATTGCGAGATCGAGGTCGGCCTCGACGGCTTCCCAGATCGCAGCGGCTGCGCCTGCGGGCGGCACGTAGATGACCGAAACGGTCGCGCCGGTGGCTTCCTTCGCTTCACGCACGTTCGCGTAGATGGGAATGCCCTCGAAGTCCTCGCCGGCCTTCTTCGGGTTCACGCCCGCGACGAACGCTTCGCGGCCGTTGGCGTACTCACGGCAGGCGCGGGTGTGGAACTGACCGGTCTTGCCGGTGATGCCCTGCGTGATGACCTTGGTGTCTTTGTTGATCAGAATCGACATGTATTGACCTCTGTTCGTTTGGCGCAATTCGTCGCGTCGCCCGCACGGATGCGGAGTTCGCGCCGAACACTACGCCATTCGTATCCGGTGAAAATTACTTGCCTTCGGCAGCCGCGACGACCTTCTGCGCGGCCTCTTCCATGCTGTCTGCCGAGATGATCGGCAGGCCCGATTCGGCCAGCATCTTCTTGCCGAGGTCCTCGTTCGTGCCCTTCATGCGCACGACGAGCGGCACGTTCAGGTTCACGGCCTTCGAACCGGCGATCACGCCTTCCGCGATCACGTCGCAGCGCATGATGCCGCCGAAGATGTTCACGAGGATCGCCTTCAGGCCCGGGTTCTTGAGCATGAGCTTGAACGCTTCGGTCACCTTCTCGGTCGTGGCACCGCCGCCGACGTCGAGGAAGTTGGCCGGCTCGCCGCCGAACAGCTTGATGGTGTCCATCGTCGCCATCGCGAGGCCTGCGCCGTTCACGAGACAGCCGATGTTGCCGTCGAGCGAGATGTAAGCGAGGTCGAACTTCGAGGCTTCGATTTCAGCCGGATCTTCTTCGTCCAGATCGCGGTAAGCCACGATTTCGGGGTGGCGTGCAAGCGCGTTCGAATCGAAGTTGAACTTCGCGTCGAGCGCCGTCACGGTGCCGTTGCTGGAGACGTTCAGCGGGTTGATTTCGGCCAGCGACGCATCGGTTTCCCAGAACGCCTTGTACAGACCCTTCAGGATGTCGCGCGCTTGCGGAATCGAAGCCGCGGGCACGCCGATCTTCGCGGCGAGGTCGTCGGCCTGCGCGTCGAGCAGACCCGTCGACGGCTCGACGATGACCTTGTGGATCAGTTCCGGGTGCTTTTCGGCGACTTCTTCGATGTCCATGCCGCCTTCGCTCGAACCCATCAGAACGACCTTTTGCGACACGCGATCGACGACGAGGCTGACATACAGTTCTTGCTTGATGTCGGCGCCTTCTTCGATCAGCAGGCGGTTGACCTTCTGGCCTTCCGGACCGGTCTGGTGCGTGACGAGCTGCATGCCGAGGATCTGGTTCGCGTACTCGCGCACCTGCTCGAGCGACTTGGCAACCTTCACGCCGCCGCCCTTGCCGCGGCCACCCGCGTGGATCTGTGCCTTGACGACCCAAACCGGACCGCCCAGCTCTTCAGCGGCCTTGACCGCGTCATCCACCGAAAACACCGGGATGCCGCGCGGGACCGCGACTCCGAATTTCCGCAGGATTTCCTTACCCTGGTACTCGTGAATCTTCATGCGTGATTCCTTCAGTCTGAGAGTTGGAGTGAACTTCGATTCCGCTGTTGTTATTCATGCGTGACGTCGCCGGCCCTGCCCTCTCGGCCCGGGCTGCTGTCGTCGCGCACGCCGGCGGCGTCCGCGCCGCGCTCTATGGAACGCGGCACATGGCCATACCAGCGCGGATAAAACTGCTTCACCGCCTCTGAGTCCAACCGCAGCGCGTGGCAGCGGCCAAGCTGGAAAGGCGGCTTCTCGCCGGCGGCCTCGTTGCCTCCGGCGGTCTTGCCGAGTTCCGGTCCGGGCTCTTCGCCCGGCGAGCCATTCGATGTGTCCCACACCTCTCCGACGAACGCCTGGATCGCGACGGTCGGCAGTACGCCCAACATTTCTGTGAGATGCGTGCAGCCAGCCGTGCCGGCGACGAGCCGGCCCGCTTCGCGGCGGAAGTTCTGGAGGAGATTGAGCCCGATGAGGGCCCGATAGGCGGGGTTAGCGTTCTGGCACTGACCGTCATAAGGCACCCAGTCGGACGACGCCTGGGCGTCGACGACATTGAGCTTGCGATCGATCGTAATGCGCAGCCAGAGTTCATGGATCGGCAAACCGTTGGGCCGGACACCGGCGGCGAGCGGCACGTCGCGTGGCTTGTGGTCGGTCAGGCACGCGTCGATGTCCCACAGGCCGTCTTCGCGCTCATAGGCAACCGCCCGGATGGCGCGCTGATGGCGCAACTGGCGGGGCACGGGCGGGGAAAGCGGCATGCTAAAGCTAAGACCGGATGGGAAAACCTCGCGATTTTAACATACCGGGTATTTGGGACAGCCGCGGATACACAGGGCCGGCTCACAGGCCCGGCGCGGGTTTGCGCGCGCCGGTTTTCGGGACGACCGGCTCAATTGCCGGAGCAGTCTTCCTCGAGACCCTTGAGGATCTTGCCGATGATCGACATCGAGAAGCCGCGCGCCGCGAGAAAACGCGCCTGGCGCGCGCGCTCAGCCGGCGTTTCGGGCAACTGACCATACTTCTTCTGCCAGACGGCGCGGGCGCGCACGAGTTCGGTCTCGCGCAACTGCGTGCTCACCTCTTCGATGAGCGCGTCGCCCACGGCGTGGCGCTTCAGTTCGCTGACGATGCGTCCTGCCCCCACGCGCGCCGCGCGCCGGTGCACGACGCTTTCGGCAAAGCGGGCATCGGAGAGCCAGCCCTCGCGTTCGAGCGAATCGAGCAGCGCCTCGAGCGCGTCGGCGTCGTCGGTGTACGGCATGAGCTTGCGCGAGAGTTCGGCACGGCTGTATTCGCGGCGCGAAAGATAGCCGAGCGCGCGGCCTTTGAGCGAGCGCTCGGGACGCTGCTTTTCCGCGGGCGATTTGTCGCGCGCGCCCGCTCGTGCAGCGCGCGTGGTCGAGCTGCGCTCGTAGGTGTCTGCTTGGGGTGTGGTGGCCTCGTCTGGCTCGTCCATCGGTGCCCGCCGGGATCGCGAGCCGGACGCCGCTTTGGATGACGGTTCGGACCTCGCGTTCGGCGAAGCCTCACCTTGCGCGCCGAAGAACGCCTCGAACGGCACTTCGAAAACCGCGCCGCCATCGTCACCGATACCGGCCGGCGAAGAATAGTCCCCGCCAGAATGCGCAAAGCCGCGATCGCCCGCCTGGGCATCGCGGCTCGAAGAGCGCATGCGTGGGTCGCGCAGCGAATCCGCAGGCAAACTCGCGGACAAATCCGTGCGCAAGTTCGCCTGCTCGGAAGACATCGTGGACGCCGCCCGAGACGGCGGCATCGAAGCGGACCCGCCCTTGCGCATCGGCTTGCCTTAGTGACGAGGGCTTATTCTTCGTCGGCGATCTCGACTTCGCCGCCATCATTGGCGCCGACCGGCATCGTGTTGACGCCGAGCGATTCACGGATGCGGTTTTCGATCTCGCGAGCAATGTCCGGATTCTCGCGCAGGAATTCGCGCGCGTTGTCCTTGCCCTGGCCGATGCGCTCGCCGCTATAGCTGTACCACGCACCCGCCTTGTCGACGATCTTGGCCTGCACGCCGAGGTCGATGATTTCGCCCTGACGCGAGATGCCTTCGCCATAGAGGATGTCGAACACGGCTTCGCGGAACGGCGGCGAGACCTTGTTCTTCACGACCTTCACGCGCGTTTCGCTACCGATCACCTCGTCGTTCTTCTTGATCGAGCCGATACGGCGAATGTCCAGACGCACCGACGCGTAGAACTTGAGCGCGTTGCCGCCCGTGGTGGTTTCCGGGTTGCCGAACATCACACCGATCTTCATGCGGATCTGGTTGATGAAGATCACCATGCAGTTCGTCTTCTTGATCGTGCCGGTGAGCTTGCGCAGTGCCTGCGACATCAGACGCGCCTGCAGACCCGGCAGCGAGTCGCCCATTTCACCTTCGATTTCGGCCTTCGGCACGAGCGCCGCGACCGAGTCGATCACGATCATGTCGATCGAGCCCGAGCGCACGAGCGCGTCGGTGATTTCGAGCGCCTGCTCGCCCGTGTCCGGCTGCGAGATGAGCAGTTCCGGCACGTTCACGCCGAGCTTGGCGGCGTACTGCACGTCGAGCGCGTGTTCCGCGTCGATGAACGCTGCCGTGCCGCCGAGCTTCTGCAGTTCGGCGATCACCTGGAGCGTGAGCGTGGTCTTGCCCGACGATTCCGGACCGTAGATCTCGACCACCCGGCCGCGCGGCAGGCCGCCCACGCCGAGCGCGATGTCGAGGCCGAGCGAGCCGGTGGAGACTACCTGGATGTCCTCGACCGCCTCGCCGTCGCCGAGTCGCATGATCGACCCCTTGCCGAACTGCTTTTCGATCTGCGCGAGCGCGGCGGCCAGCGCCTTGCTCTTTTCAGCAGTCAGTCCAGCCGAGCCTTTCTTGCTATCTTCCATGAATCGTCCTTTGCTATGATGAACGGCGTCTCGTGACCATGTGCACACCTCATTGCGCACGCCTCATTCGGGCTAATGCACACGAACGCAGACACTGTATAAAAAAACAGTGGTTTTGGCAAGTCTTTACGGCTAACCAGAACCTCGATTTTCGGAGACCGCCGCGCGTCGCGTGGCCGCGCCTTCAAGGACGCGGCGCGGCGCGGGCGCTACGAGGCTCAAGGCCTCGAAGTCGACGCTGGC
The DNA here is from genome assembly GCF_000739815.1 of Paraburkholderia mimosarum LMG 23256 = NBRC 106338. Lineage (GTDB taxonomy): Bacteria > Pseudomonadota > Gammaproteobacteria > Burkholderiales > Burkholderiaceae > Paraburkholderia > Paraburkholderia mimosarum. The sequence continues at coordinate 93,718 of NZ_BBJJ01000016.1, read as the reverse complement.
GCAACATGCGAATCCTCATTGCCGAAGACGACAGCATACTCGCGGACGGACTCGTGAGATCACTCCGCCAATCGGGCTATGCCGTCGATCACGTGCGTAACGGCGTAGACGCCGATACGGCGCTGTCGATGCAGTCGTTCGACCTTTTGATCCTCGATCTCGGCCTGCCCAAAATGCCGGGCCTCGAAGTGCTGCGCCGCTTGCGCGCGCGCAATTCCAACCTGCCCGTGCTGATCCTCACGGCCGCCGACAGCGTGGACGAGCGCGTGAAAGGCCTCGACCTCGGCGCCGATGACTACATGGCCAAGCCGTTCGCGCTCAACGAGCTCGAAGCGCGCGTGCGCGCGCTCACGCGGCGCGGCGCGGGCGGCGGCCCGACCGTGGTGCGTCACGGCGCGCTCTCGTTCGACCAGGTGGGGCGCATTGCGCGCATCAACGACCAGGTGCTCGACCTGTCGGCGCGCGAGCTGGGCGTGCTCGAAGTGCTGCTGCAGCGGCTAGGGCGGCTGGTCTCGAAGGAACAGCTCGTCGATCACCTGTGCGAGTGGGGCGAAGAGGTCAGCAACAACGCGATCGAAGTCTACGTGCACCGGCTGCGCAAGAAACTCGAAGCGGGCGGCGTGCGCATCGTGACCGTGCGCGGGCTCGGCTATTGCCTCGAAAAGGAGGCGAAGGAATCGAAGGACGCGCAGGCCGGCGCCCCCGGCGCCCCGCCGGCGATGCCCGCCAGCCACTACTTCAAGTAAGCGGGAGCGACGATGGCCGGGCGTCCCTCCATCGTGCGCGGCGCGTCGCCCAAAGGCGCGCGAGGCGTCGCCGCGGAGAACCCGTCGGGCGCGTCCGCATCCGCCGCGGACGCCCTCGACGACGACGCACGCGACGCCCGCTACGCCAATCCGTTCGCCCCGCCCGACGAAGCCGAAGCCGCCGCCGAGGCACGCCCGCGCTCGCTCTTCGGCGAAATTCTCGACTGGATGCTCGCGCCACTGCTGCTGCTCTGGCCGATGAGCATCGCGGTCACGTATCTCGTCGCGAAATCCATCGCCAACGGGCCCTTCGACCGTGCGCTCGAAACCGACGCCTATGTGCTCGCCCGCCAGATCCAGCCCGTGAACGGCGTGGCCGAGCTGACATTGCCCGCCTCCACGCGCGATTTCCTGCGCGCCGACAACGTCGACAGCGTGTACTACCAGGTGCTCGGAACGCGCGGCGAACTGGTGGGCGGCGACCGGGACATGCCGCTGCCGCACGACGACGACCGCCCGCCGCCGGGCGTGGTCGAGTTCCGCGACGACACGCTGCACGGCATCGATATCCGCGTCGCCTATACGACCGTCGATCCGGGGCACCTCGCCGCCGCCGGTCCGCAAGATCAGCCCGTGCTCGTGCAGGTCGCGGAGACGCTCGACAAGCGCCGCCAGCTCGCCAACGACATCATCAAGGGCGTGATCCTGCCGCAGTTCGTGATCTTGCCGCTCGCGATCCTGCTGGTGTGGTTCGGCCTCTCGCGCGGTCTCGCGCCGTTGCACGCGCTGCAATCGAACATCCGCATGCGCCGCCCCGACGACCTCTCGCCGCTCGAAGCGCGCCGCGCGCCGCCCGAGATCGAGCCGCTCGTCACCTCGTTCAACGATCTGCTCACGCGGCTCGAACAGAACATGGAGCTGCAAAAGCGCTTCATCGCCGACGCCGCGCATCAGATGAAGACGCCGCTCGCGGGCCTGCGCACCCAGGCCGAGCTTGCCTTGCGCCAGGACGCGCCGGCCGAAGTGCACCGCTCGCTCGAGCAGATCGCGACGAGCTCCGAGCACGCCGCGCGGCTCGTCACGCAACTGCTAGCGCTGGCCCGCGCGGAAAACCGCATGTCCGGGCAGATCTTCACGCCGGTCGACGTCGCGGACGTGGCGCGCCACGCCGTGCGCGACTGGGTGCAGCCGGCGCTCGCCAAGCAGATGGATCTCGGCTACGAAGGCCCGGAAAAGGACTACGGCGGGGAAGACGGCGGAGGTGACGATGAAGCGCCGACGCGCGTGGAAGTGGACGGCAACCCCGTGATGTTGCGCGAGATGCTCTCGAATCTCATCGACAACGCGATCCGCTACACGCCAGCGGGCGGACGCATCACCGTGCGCGTGCGGCCCGAGCCCGCGGCGGGCGTGGTCCATCTCGAAGTGGAAGATACGGGCATGGGCATTCCGGCCGCCGAGCGCGAGCGCGTGATCGAACGCTTCTACCGCATTCTCGGCCGCGACGGCGAAGGCAGCGGGCTCGGGCTCGCGATCGTGCGCGAGATCGCCACGATGCACGGCGGCACGCTCGCGATCGAAGACCATGTCTATCAGGAATCGCCACGTCTCGCCGGGACGCTCGTGCGCGTGACGCTGCGGCTGCGCGGGCGGGTTTGAGCCGTGCGCTCGCCGTCAGAGCGGCGAATCTGACCAATCGACTGTGAAATCCGGGATGGGACTTACCCTTACCCAACGCGTCCAGCCCGCCGCAGCAAGACGATGTTAGGAGACGTTGGCGCACGACTATGAGCAGTTGCCGCGTAATTAGGCGATGATGAGCGATCGAACCCCATTCCGACACGTTGCCAGCAAACCCCTACTCGCGTCAGAAACCAGTAAGTTTCCATTCCAATAATGCTCCGCAGGACCGCTGCGGGCAGCGTGCCGCACTTCGCCGCCCGACGGACCACACGCATATCAAAATACTGGAGACATTTATGGCAACCGTTGGCGGACAAGTCTCGCACGCGCCGATGACCCGCGACGAAAAACGCGTGATCTTCGCGTCGTCGCTCGGCACCGTGTTCGAGTGGTACGACTTCTATCTGGCCGGATCGCTTGCGGCCTTCATCAGCAAGAGCTTCTTCTCCGGCGTCAATCCGACCGCCGGCTTCATCTTCACGCTGCTCGGCTTCGCCGCCGGCTTTGCCGTGCGCCCGTTCGGCGCGCTCGTGTTCGGCCGGCTCGGCGACCTCGTGGGCCGCAAGCACACGTTCCTCATCACGATCGTCATCATGGGCCTTTCGACCTTCGTGGTGGGCTTCCTGCCTGGCTACGCGTCGATCGGCATTGCGTCGCCGGTGATCTTCATCGCCATGCGCCTTCTGCAGGGCCTCGCGCTCGGCGGCGAATACGGCGGCGCCGCGACCTACGTCGCGGAGCACGCGCCTGCCGGCCGCCGCGGCTTCTATACCTCGTGGATCCAGACGACGGCCACGCTCGGCCTGTTCCTCTCGCTGCTCGTGATCCTCGGTGTGCGCACCTTCACCGGCGAAGAGCAGTTTGCTGCGTGGGCCTGGCGCATTCCGTTCGTCGCATCGATCCTGTTGCTCGCCGTTTCGGTGTGGATTCGCCTGCAACTCGACGAATCGCCGGCGTTCAAGCGCATCAAGGCCGAAGGCAAGGTCTCGAAGGCCCCGCTCACGGAAGCATTCGGCCAGTGGAAGAACCTCAAGGTCGTGCTGCTCGCCCTCTTCGGCGTCACGGCCGGCCAGGCCGTGGTCTGGTACACGGGCCAGTTCTATGCGCTCTTCTTCCTCACGCAGACGCTCAAGGTGGACGGCGCCAGCGCCAACATCCTGATCGCGCTCGCGCTCCTGATCGGCACGCCGTTCTTCGTGTTCTTCGGCGCGCTCTCGGACAAGATCGGCCGCAAGCCCATCATCATGGCCGGCTGCCTGATCGCGGCGCTCACCTACTTCCCGATCTTCAAGGCCATCACGCACTACGCGAACCCGGCGCTCGAAGCCGCCACGCAGCGCGCGCCGATCGTCGTGATCGCGGACCCGGCCGAGTGCTCGTTCCAGTTCAACCCGGTGGGCACCTCGAAGTTCACGAGCTCGTGCGACATCGCCAAGAGCGCGCTCTCCAAGGCCGGCCTGAACTACGAGAACGTGGCCGCCCCGGCGGGCACGCTCGCGCAGATCAAGGTGGGCGACACGACCGTCGACACGTTCGACGGCCGTGCACCCGGCGCGAAGGAGGCGGGTGCGGTGTTCGACAAGACGCTTGCGGCTGCATTGAAGGCGGCGGGTTATCCGCTCAAGGCCGACCCGTCGCAGCTCAACTGGCCGATGACCGTGGTGATGCTGACGATCCTCGTGATCTTCGTGACGATGGTGTACGGGCCGATCGCGGCGATGCTGGTCGAGATGTTCCCGACGCGCATCCGCTACACGTCGATGTCGCTGCCCTATCACATCGGCAACGGCTGGTTCGGCGGCTTCCTGCCGGCGACGGCCTTCGCGATCGTGGCGGCACGCGGCGATATCTACTCGGGCCTCTGGTATCCGATCGTCATCGCACTGGGGACCTTCGTGATCGGCATGCTGTTCGTGAAGGAAACCAAGGACTCGGATATTTACGCGCAGGATTGATGGTTTGGCGGAGGCGCTTGCAGGCGGGACCGGTCGGGCCGCAAGCGCCGGTTTGAAAAAGATGGCGAAGGGGGTTGACACCCTCCGGGTGTATCGCCATAATTCGTCTTCTTCGGCGAATTAGCTCAGTCGGTTAGAGCGACGGAATCATAATCCGCAGGTCCGGGGTTCGAATCCCTGATTCGCCACCAGTTGTAAGAAGGCCGCTGTCCCGCAAGGGCAGCGGCCTTTTGTCTTTCGGGACGCTTCAAGTGCGAATCAGGTCACAACCCCACGCACACGTAGTTCCGCGCCATGAGGTCGCCGTGCCGGCTTGCCAATGCAAACAGCCCGCTTGCCGTTCGAGTAGCGTGGATTGCGGCGTATCGCCTGGGTCGCGACGCGCACTGCGTGACCGGCACTACGGCGATACGACGGTACACTCACGCGGCACAAGACCGAGCAAATCGCGCAGGGCGTGCAGGCGTTGTCGATCTCGTGGAGACAGGCCAGTCTGCTCCAGCAGACCCTCTATCCTGGACGCCCAATAGTCAAAGCGGATGAGCTGCGGGCGGTGCACCAACGCATTCAACGCGCTCTCCAGTTGTTCGATCTCGGTCTTCGCCATGTTCACGGTCGCTTCCTTGTGTGTTTTGCGAAAGCATCGAATTTCAAATCTGCGGTCCTGACTCCACAGCCGCGATCTTCCGGCAATGACATCGCGTCTGTTCATGCCAAATCGCGTCGCTGTAACGGCAGTTAGTGGTCCTACGTGAGACGCACTACCAATCGACTGCGAAGAAGAGGAGCAGCCCGTGGCCGCTTGCTGCGACGAAAATCCTGCAACAGGACGCTAAGCGACATCGGCATTGTCTGCCGATGCACACATTTCGTGCTTTGCGATCGGCTCGGTCGCGGTCCACGGCGACCAATCGCCTTGCTCATTCGGGACGGCGACACGTAGGGCATGAGAGCCGTCGGAGAACGTGAGCCATTCAATGCTGAGGCGCCAGTCCGCGGCAGGGTCGGCGGCACGGACGTCGCCGCTTCCCTGCTTGAAGTGGAGATTGCCCTCCTGCAGGACGGCAAGCGCCGAATGGCGTTCTGGTTGTGCGCGATTGCGATTCCACCGGTTAAGCAGTCTCGCAGCAATTTCGGCGTCGAACATGTCTAGCGTTCCTCAACGGGCTGATACAGAGATCGACCCAGGCGCATAACTGCGGGGCACGGATCTGACCTGGACGCCGCTTTCACGATCACGCGCAGGCAGGCCATCTAGCAGCGGTTGCCCGAGCAGGCTCTGCCGCACCGCGAAAACCTGAAGCCAGGCTCGATCGACGCGCCTGACACAAGAGCCATATATCGCCCCCGGAAATCGGCTCAAACGGAATGACAGCCGCAGATATTGCGCAATCGTTTGCTTCTTCATTCCGAACGAACCCCGGACATCATTGCGATTGACTTGGTAACGGCCTCGCCTTGGAAGGTTTTGATTGGGGTAAACCCTGAATCCTTCCGGACCGCATCGGAGGCCAGGGACACGTTTCACGTCCTCACTTGCGGCGCCCGTTTGCGATTCGTTGCGCGCACACCCATCTGGCACAAACGCTCAACTCTCGATGCGCTCGCGCGTCACCTGCAACAACGCCGCCATCGCGTGGCTCGCTGCCTGCGCGTCGCGACGAGCAATCGCCTCGTACACGGCAGTGTGATCCGGCAACGCCGCGTTGAAGACTTCCGCGCGCTTCGCGTTCACGCGCAACTGGCCTTCCAGCGTCCGCTCGATCAGCGTACCGAGCGGCACCAGCAATTCATTGCGGCAAGCGCCGAGCACGGCAAGATGAAAGCGCAGGTCCGCGCGCACCCATTCGTCTACATTGCGCGCCTGCGCCATCGCATCATGCGCGCTGGCGAGCGACGCAAGCGCGTCGGCATCGTGCGCACTGGCGGCCAGGCCCGCCGCGAACGGCTCGATCATCTCGCGCATTTCCTGGAGCTTGAGCGCAAAGGCCAGCGGCGGTGCCACACGCGCGTACCAGTCGAGCACGTCGGCATCCAGCAGGTTCCAGGCGTCACGCGCGCGCACCCGGGTGCCCACGCGCGGGCGCGATTCCACGAGCCCCTTCGAAGTGAGCGTGCGCAGCGCCTCGCGCAGCACCGTGCGGCTCACATCGAAGGTTTCCATCAGTTCGGCCTCGCGCGGCAGCACCGTCGCGGGCGGATAGTCGCCACGCAGGATTGCGCTGCCGAGTTCGTAGGCCACGGTGCCATGCAGATCGCGTTGAATCGGCTTTCTCCTCGAGGAACGGACGATGCGAATCCAGTCCAGATACTGGGAATCGACACGAAATAATACTATTAATAGCACTTAAAGGCGAATTTTGCAGTAGTATGTGCGCCTGAACACGTGCCGCGCGCGTTGTGCGCCGCGCCGCCCTACCGCCCTGCACAGGAGACACCGCATGAAAATCACCAGGCTCGAAACCTTCGTCGTTCCGCCGCGCTGGCTCTTTCTCAAGATCGAAACGGACGAGGGCATCGTCGGCTGGGGCGAGCCGGTCGTCGAGGGTCGCGCCCACACGGTCGCAGCCGCCGTCGAAGAACTCGCCGACTATCTGATCGGCAAGGACCCGCTCCTCATCGAAGACCATTGGCAGGTGATGTACCGCGCGGGCTTCTACCGTGGCGGCCCGATCTCGATGAGCGCCATTGCAGGCGTCGACCAGGCGCTATGGGACATCCTGGGCAAGCACCACGGCGTGCCCGTGCATGCGCTGCTCGGCGGCCAGGTGCGCGACAAGATCAAGGTGTATTCGTGGATCGGCGGCGACCGTCCGAGCGACGTCGCCAACAACGCGCGCGCCGTGGTCGAGCGCGGCTTCAAGGCCGTGAAGATGAACGGCTCCGAAGAACTGCAGATCATCGACACGTTCGACAAGGTCCAAGGCGTCATCAACAACGTCGCGGCTGTGCGCGAAGCCGTGGGCCCGAACGTCGGCATTGGCGTGGACTTCCATGGACGTGTGCACAAGCCGATGGCCAAGGTGCTCGCGAAGGAACTCGATCCGTTCAAGCTGATGTTCATCGAAGAGCCGGTGCTTTCCGAGAACGTCGAGGCGCTGCGCGACATCGTCAACCAGACCAGCACGCCGATCGCGCTGGGTGAGCGCCTCTACTCGCGCTGGGACTTCAAGCACATTCTCGCGGGCGGCTACGTCGACATCATCCAGCCCGACGCCTCGCACGCGGGCGGCATCACCGAGTGCCGCAAGATCGCCGCGATGGCCGAGGCGTACGACGTCGCGCTCGCGCTGCACTGCCCGCTCGGTCCGATCGCGCTCGCCACCTGCCTGCAGATCGACGCGGTGAGCTACAACGCGTTCATCCAGGAACAGAGCCTCGGCATTCACTACAACAAGGGCAACGACCTGCTCGACTACATCAGGAATCCCGAGGTTTTCAGGTACGAGGACGGCTTCGTGTCGATTCCGCAGGGCCCAGGGCTCGGCATCGACGTGAACGAAGAGAAAGTGCGCGAGATGGCGAAAACCGGGCACCGCTGGCGCAATCCGGTGTGGCGTCACGAGGACGGCAGCGTCGCCGAATGGTGATGCACAGATGAAACGCCAAACGCGCGGCAGCCACGGTGACGCGGCGCGGTCAATTCCGCGCGTTTCGGCGATGTAACGTTTCCCGAGGCTTTGCGTGCTCCTGCACGCGCGCTTGCGATTCGCTCGAACGGCCTATGTCGTTTGCACACACAGCGAGTTCACGCAAACCCGCGCCGCTCATGGCGCTGCCATCAGCGAACGCAGCCTGCACGGGCCGACGCTTCCCACTGGCCTGCTCCTTGCTGATTTCCCTGCAACCCAACCTCTGCGTTGCAAGGGATTTCCATGGATGCGTCGCTTCCCGACTATCTGATCCGCGAACAAGCCGCCGTGGGCGCGCTCGTCCTCTTCGGCTTTCTGCGCGTGCTCGCCGGCGCCATCGCCTGCGCGCGCGGCTGGCGCATTGGCTGTGTGGAGTACGCCGCGATTGGCGCCGCGGCGCTATGGTGCGCGCCGCAACTGGTCGCACTGATCGCGAATCCTTCATCGGTTGCCGCGCTCGCGGGACTCGAAGGCAACGCCACCGGCTGCGCCATCGCCCTCTTCTTCGCGCCGATCCTCAGTCACCGGCTCGGCTACGAATAAGCTGCCAGGAAGCGACGAGCAAGCCGCTGCGACGACATTTCAGCCCTGCAACACGTAGCCCGGCACGCTGTGCGCGAGCACGGCCGCCGTCACCAGCACGCCGATCATGACGATCGCTTCGAGATGGATCACGTTGACGAAGCGGCGCGCCGCCGCCGTCGACGCGGAGCGCCGCAGTTCCGGCATCGCCACCAGCCGGTTGAAGCCGCCCATCACGAGTGCGATCAGAACGAGCGCCACCTTGATGAGAAGCACACGACCCCACGTGCTGTTCACGATGGCGTCGATCGAACCGCCGCTGCCGCGCAGCGCGTCGAACACGCCCGTCGCGATCACGAAGCCCACGGCGAAGAACGCCACGTTCGAGACCTGGCCCGCGGTGCGGATCAGCACGCCGCGCGCGGTCGAAGCGCCGAGCGCCGGCAGCACGGCGAGGCCGCCCGCCATGACGATGCCGCTCCACGCGCTGGCGCTGAGCAAGTGCAGCGTATGCAGCCCGAGCGCCGCCGAAGCGAGGCCGGCATCGGCGGCATGGCCGAGGCCCGCGCGACCCGCAGCGATGGCGACGAGCGCGAGCCACAGCACGCCATCGCGCGCCACGCTGGCGGTCGCGAACGCGCAGCCGAACAGCACGAGCGCCCCCGCGAGCGCGACGGACCATGCGTGGCCAACGCGCGTTTGCGAGAGCACGGTGCGCACCACGCCGAACGCGCCGGGCAACGATTCGCCGCTCACCGACGCGCTCTCGTAAAGCATCCACATGACGAGCGCGACCACGAGCACGAACGCCGAGGCACGCAACGAGCGTTGCGCGCGCAGCCATGCAAGGCGCGCGGGTGCGACCGGCGTGCGGCCGTCCTTGTCGAGCCAGGCGCCATAGAACGCCGACCCTAGCGCGAACGCATAGGCCATGTTGACGATGGCCGCCATGGCGACCTGCCCGATCGAGAGCCAGTCAGCGTTCATCGGACTTCGCCCTCCCGCGTGAGGCTCGCGCGAACGGCGCGCGAAGCGGAACAGGTGGCTTGCAGCAACGATAGGGAAAGTGCAATAGGAGTCATCGAGACGAGTGGCAAGGAAACAACATGAAAACAACATGAAAACAGCAGCCGCCGCGCGCGCAGCACGTCGCGCGTCCCGCAGCGGTGCCTGCTTCGATAGCTGCCGCATGAATCGGTTCAATGCGCGGTTCAATGCGCGGTTCGATGCACCCACGTCGCCGATTCGATGCGCCGTCAACGCCAGTTCAATGCACGAGCATCGAGTCACGAAGGGGAACCGAAGCAGCACGCTCGTGCAGCGTCATCCTCAGTCATGCGAACGGCATCCGGTGCTCGCCGGATGGGGCGCCGGTGAGGGACAACCCCGTGTCACCGATTGGCGAACAGGTGCAGAATCATAACCGGCGCCGCGACCCTCGGCCGCAAGCGCGTCGCGCGGCGGCTCGAGGGCATCGCGAGACGCTTGTGGCGCATGTGGCAAATGGTCACTATTAGTCCCGGATGCTAGAATCTGCTGCGTCGCCGCAGCGCGCACGGGTCTTCTGCTTTCATCGCGCGCAGCCTACAAGCCGGGCCGTTCGAAGCCTGGTCAGGTCCACGATAAAGATGGAGTTACGCGTGTCCCCAAGACGTATCTTCCGACCGCTCATTCCGCTCGTCGCGCCTCTGGGAGCAGCACTTTTGCTCGGGGCGACCAGCGTTCTCAGCGCTGCATACGCCCAAACGGCGGCGTCAGCCCCACAGCCCAAAGCCCCCGACACCATCGCTTCCCGCGTGCAGGGTTGTACCGCGTGCCACGGCACGCACGGCCAGGGCACCGACAACGATTACTTCCCGCGTCTCGCGGGCAAACCGGCCGAGTACCTGTTCAACCAGCTAATGAACTTCCGCGAGGGTCGCCGCAAGTACCCTCCGATGAATTATCTGGTCACCTATCTCTCCGACGATTACCTGCACGAGATCGCGACATACTTCTCGCAGCAGCGACCGCCCTATCCGCCGCCCGCGAAGCCTTCGGTCGGCAGTGACACGCTCGCGCGCGGTCAGGCCATCGTGCTGCACGGCGATCCGGCCAAGCAGGTGCCCGCCTGCGCGGCGTGCCATGGCGCGAAGCTCACGGGCATGGAGCCGGCCATTCCTGGCCTCGTCGGTTTGCATGCGGACTATATCAGCGCGCAGATCGGCGCCTGGCGCTCGGGCTCGCGGCATGCGAAGGCACCGGACTGCATGCATGAGATCGCCACGCGCCTCACCGACAATGACGTGAATGCGGTCGCGGCCTGGCTCTCCACGCAGAGCGCGCCGCAGAACCCCGTGCCGGCGCCCGCTGGCTCACTGAAGACGCCGCTTGCCTGCGGCAGCGAACCGCAATAAGGCGCCGGGGGAGACAGCCGATATGAACCGAAAGTCCCTGTTCGCACTTTCCGCCGTCGTCGTGGCCGCCGCCGCGGCCCTCGTACCGGTGCTCTGGTCGGGCACCGACTGGCTGCGCAATGGCGCCGTGCAGGCCGCGACGCCCGCCGACCAGGCCGACCTCATCAAGAAGGGCGAATACCTCGCCCGCGCCGGCGACTGCATTGCCTGCCACACGGTGCGCGGCGGCCAGATGTTCGCGGGCGGCTTGCCGATGGCCACGCCGTTCGGCACGCTCTACACGCCCAACATCACGCCCGACGACCAGTACGGCATCGGCAAGTGGAGCGCCAACGACTTCTACCGCGCCATGCACACGGGTCGCTCGAAGGACGGCAGCCTGCTCTATCCGGCCTTCCCGTTCACGAGCTACACCAGGGTCACGCGCGCCGACTCGGACGCGATCTTCGCCTATCTGCGCTCGGTACCGCCGGTGAACGTGCCGAGCCGGCCGCACGAACTCAAGTTCCCGTTCAACAACCGCAACCTGCTGATCGGCTGGCGCACGCTGTTCTTCCGCGAGGGCGAATACAAGCCCGATCCGACCAAATCGGTCGAATGGAATCGCGGCGCGTATCTCGTGGAAGGCCTCGGCCACTGCGGCATGTGCCATACCTCGATCAACGCGATGGGCGGTCCGGTCAACTCGGCGGCTTTCGCGGGCGGTCTGATCCCGCTGCAGAACTGGTACGCGCCGTCGCTCACGGGCAGCGAAGGCGGCCTCGGCGACTGGGACATCAGGGACATCTCGAGTCTCCTGAAGACCGGCGTTTCCGAGCGCGGCGCCGTGTTCGGCCCGATGGCGGACGTGATCCACAACAGTCTGCAATATCTCTCGGATGACGACATCCACGCGATGGCCACGTACCTGAAGACCATCCCGCAGAAGAAGGAAGCGCCCGAAACGATGCAAATGGAGACATCGGAAGCGTTTGGTGGCGAACTCTTGCAGCAAGGTCAGAAGATCTACCATGACCAGTGTGCCAAGTGCCACGCGGACAACGGTCTCGGCATGCCGCCGAACTTCCCGCCGCTTGCGAACAATCAGTCTATCCAGATGCATTCGGCCGTGAATCCGATCCGCATGGTGCTCAACGGCGGTTATCCGCCGAGCACGGAGGGCAACCCGCGCCCTTACGGCATGCCGCCGTTCGCACAGTCGCTCTCGAATCAGGAGGTGGCGGCGGTCGTGACGTTCATCCGTATGTCGTGGGGCAACAAGGGCATGCCGGTGTCCCCGCAACAGGTCGCCGATCTGCGCTCGTCGCCGCTCGACTGACCGGCGCCGGCGTCGACCGGGGTTGGCGCTTCAGCGCTCGCTCGGGTCCCACGCCGAGCGCGACGGCCCCCGCAGGCCGTTACTGCTATAGTGGCGTTTGCCTGCCAGGGCGCAATCCGCGGAAACCGCGGGCTGCGCCCTTCGCCATTTGTCGCCGGCCGCGCGGTGCAGCCCGCTCCGTGGCCCGTCAGGCATGGGTTTGGGCGCTGTGGTCGAGCACTGCGGACCGCGCAGGGGGGATCTGTTTCCCCTGCGCACTACGGGCGAAAAGAACAAGGAGTGGTCGTCATGCACGCCGGTGAGCGTCTGAACAGCATGACTCACCTCGTGGGCGCGATGTTGTCGGTAGCGGGGCTGGTCTCGCTCGTGACGCTCGCCGCGCTGGATCACGACGCGTACAAGGTCGTGAGCTTTGCGGTATACGGGGCAATGTTGTGTGCGCTGTACACGATCTCGACGCTGTATCACGGCGTGCGCGGCGTGCGCCTGAAAGCCGTGCTGCAGAAGTGCGACCATGCCGCGATCTATCTGCTCATCGCGGGAAGCTATACTCCGTTCTCGCTCGTGACCCTGCGCGGGCCTTGGGGCTGGTCGCTCTTCGGCGTGAGTTGGGGGCTCGCGGCCCTCGGCATCGTCCAGGAGCTCACGCTCGGGCGGCGCACCAGGGCGTTTTCGATGGTGCTGTACGTGGTGATGGGCTGGCTCGCGGTGGTGGCGGTTCGCCCGCTCGTCAAGGCCCTGCCGACGGCAGGCACGGCGTGGCTACTCGCCGGCGGCCTCATCTACAGCGCCGGCATTTATTTTTTCGTCAATGACGAACGCATCCGGCACGGACATGGAATCTGGCATCTGTTCGTGCTCGCCGGGAGCGTCTGTCAATTCGTGAGCGTCGCGCGCTACGTCGCGTGACGCGTCAATGTGAAGGCATCGCCCGGTCGCCGCAGTGTCCGCGACCGGGCGACGCAACTTAACGCCAGACGACGTGTCTTGATCGACCGTCCGTTCCATTAAGAAAAAATGCGGCGCGCGCACTGGCGCGCCGTCCGAACAACGCATGAGAGCGGCTTCACCGGGCGCATTCGAACCCGGGAACGCTGGTTTGGCTGCGCAGCGCGCCTCCATGGGCCGCGAAGCGACGCCAGCGCTGATGCAATACAACAGGTGTTTATGTCTTTCGATTCTCTCGGCTTGTCCGAACCGCTGGTCCGCGCCGTCAACGAACTTGGCTACAGCACGCCCACGCCGATCCAGGCGCAAGCGATTCCCGCCGTGCTCGGCGGCGGCGACCTGCTCGCCGGCGCGCAAACCGGCACAGGCAAGACCGCCGGCTTCACGCTGCCGATCCTGCAACGCCTCTCGGACATGCCACCGGGCGCGAATGGCAAGCGCGTGGTGCGGGCGCTGATCCTCACGCCCACGCGTGAACTCGCCGCACAGGTCGAAGAGAGCGTGCGCGCCTACGGCAAGTATCTGAAGCTCAAGTCCACGGTGATGTTCGGCGGCGTGGGCATCAATCCGCAGATCGACGCGCTCAGGCGCGGCGTGGACATCGTGGTCGCGACGCCAGGGCGCCTGCTCGATCACATGCAGCAGAAGACGATCGACCTTTCTCAGCTCGAGATTCTCGTGCTCGACGAAGCCGATCGCATGCTCGACATGGGCTTCATCCACGACATCAAGCGCGTGCTCGCGAAGCTGCCGCCCAAGCGCCAGAACTTGCTCTTCTCGGCCACGTTCGCCGACGAGATCAAGGCGCTCGCCGACAACCTGCTCGACTCGCCGGCGCTCATCGAAGTCGCGCGCCGCAACACCACGGCCGAAACCGTTGCGCAGAAGATCTATCCCGTCGACCGCGACCGCAAGCGCGACCTGCTCACGCACCTCATCCGCCAGCACAACTGGTTCCAGGTGCTCGTGTTCACGCGCACGAAGCACGGCGCGAACCGCCTTGCCGAGCAACTCACGAAGGACGGCATCAGCGCGCTCGCGATTCACGGCAACAAGAGCCAATCGGCGCGCACGCGCGCGTTGAGCGAGTTCAAGGACGGCACGCTGCAGGTCCTGGTCGCCACCGACATCGCCGCGCGCGGCATCGATATCGACCAGCTCCCGCACGTGGTGAACTACGACCTGCCGAACGTGCCCGAGGACTATGTGCACCGCATCGGCCGCACCGGCCGCGCGGGCGCGACGGGCGAGGCGGTGTCGCTCGTGTGCGTGGACGAGCATCAGCTGCTCAAGGACATCGAGAAGCTGATCAAGCGCGCAGTGCCGCAAGAGGTCATTCCGGGCTTCGAGCCGGACCCGAACGCGAAGCCGGAGCCGATCCAGCGCCGTAGCCAGCCGCAAGGCCGCTCGCCGCGCCAGGGGCAAGGTCAGGGCCGCGGGGCGTCGAATGGCGCCAACAGCGGCCGCCCAGCGCAAGCGCGTGAAGCACGCGAGCCGCGCGAATCGCGCGGCGGTAATCGCGAAGGTGGGCGCGAAGGTGGGCGCGAAGGTGGGCGCGAAGGCGGCCGCGAAGGTAATCGTGACGGTGGCCGTGAAAGCAACCGCGCGCAGGCATCCAATAGCGGCGGCAATGGCGGTCAGCGCCAGGCCAAGCCGGCCTCGAACGGCGGCGGCGTGCGCACGGCAAAACCCGTCAAGCAAGGCGCGAATCACGGCGCACAAGGCGCGCGCGGCGAGCACACGCGCCGCGAAAGTCAGCGCGGCGAGCACACGCGCCGCGAAAGTCAGCGCGGCGTCTCGCACGAGAGCGCGCTTGGCCGCCCGCAACGCAAGCCGCAATCCAACCCCGGCGCGCTGCTCGGCGGCCGCCCGGGCGGCAGCAATCGGCGCGACGGCAACGGCCAGCGCGATCGCTGATCTCCCGCGCTCCCGCCCCTCAGTCGGCCGTGCGTCGGTCGTTGTGCGGCGGGCGCTACTGCAGACAAAAAAGCCCGCTTTCCAGCGGGCTTTTTTTTCGCGGCGCGCCAGCGCTAGCGGAAGAAAACGTGCTGCGTGATCTTCGCGAGCGGATAGTGCACACCCGGCTGAATCTTCGCGGGCAGGTTGAGCGGCTTGAGCAGCATCTTCACGCACATGTCGGCGGAAAGATTGCGGCGCACGAGCTTGTTCACGCGTGCGGTCAACTCGCGGCTATAGGCCTCGTCGCGTACGCGGTCGGGATAGCGGCCCGCGAATACATGACGCAGCGCGATCTCGGAATCCTCGTTCTTGATCTCCATCACGCGGCGCATGAGCGCACCGAGCACGGCCAGACGCCCATGGCCTTCTATCTGGTTGTACTTCTTGAAATAGCGGAAAAAGTGCTTGTAGTGGCGCACTTCGTCGCTGCGGATGTTGTCGGTGATTTCCTTGAGCACGGGGTCGTTCGAGCATTCGCCGATCGCACGGTAGAGCGTCGCCGTGCCGGTTTCCACCACGCAGCGCGCCACCATTTCAAGCGCGCGGGTCCTCTCGAACTCCTCGAACGAACAGGTCTTCGAATACTCGTCGATGAAATTTCGGAACGCCGTATCCCAGTCGAAGTCGGGCCATACGTGTTGAATGTAGGTCTTCAGCGCACGGCCATGCTGAAGCTCCTCGGGCTCCCATTCGCGATTGAGCCACTCCGAGACTTCGGGGTCGCCGTTGAAAAACACGCTCAGGTTGCTGGTGTAAAGGTCGGAGCCGCTTTCGATGAACGAAGAGGCGCACAGGAGCAGCATCAGATCTTCGTTGGCGGCGGCCCGTCGACGGTCGATACGGGTGAGATCGATGTCTTCGATGCGCCAGGGCATCTCATGGCGAGGCTCGTTGTCGTTACGCATTGTGTCGTACTCCCGAAGCGGTCGCTACGCTCACGGCGCGCGGCGCATGACCGGCGCCCCCCGAGGCTCGGCATGTCGTGTCTGTCGCGCAGTGAAAGGTTATCAGCCATCCCTATTGCATCTTAGCTGTTGTTTCGCGTAGCTGCAGTTATTCAGCACAGACCGTACCCGTTGCCTACAGTTCCGGGAACAAACACCTCGTTTGCACTACATCGTGAGTCGGGATGCGGCGCGGGTGGCCATGCCCGCTTGCCACGTTGCCGTGCTGGTCGACTCATCGAGCTGTCGGGGGCAAGCGCGAAAGCGCATGTCCCGCGACGCCAGTTGCGATGCAGAGGCCGTGCCCTTGCCGCAGTGCGGTAAGAACCTCAAGTGATTTCGCGAATCGGGGCGGCTCGCACTACCGCTGCGCGTGGCCTCGAATGTCAAAGGGAAAATTTTCGGGGTGTGGTTTGTACAACGCGGCGGTGTTGACTACACTCCAGTTCCCCGAGGCAGATCCCGGGCTGGATGCCGTTTTGGCCGCGCAGAGGCGGTTCGGGCGGCCGGTCCCTCCAGTCATTCGATCTGCGTCGTTGCAGGCTTTCGCTCACACCACCGCATTTTTGTCGCCGCGCCGCCCTGCGGGCCGCAACGGGCGACCTCTGATGCGGCAACACGGAGAGAGAACGATGCTGAGTCCGCATGAATTCGCCACCCTGCTGCTAGTGAAGGACGCCCCCAATCAGCTCGACATGGAGCGAGAAGAACTGGACGCCTTGCTCGAACGACAGCTCGTCCAACTGGAGCGCCTCGCTTCCGGCCTCCAGCAATGGCGACTAACCGAAATCGGCGACTCTGCGTTGCGCGCCATCAAACGGTGTTCGTAGCCTGAGCCTGCGGGTCAGGCGCCCGCCCAGCCACAGGCCCCATTGCCCTTTACCGATTTGCGCGGACGCGAGGTCGTCCGCCAGCCCGACTTGTCGGGCACGTCCCCGATGCAGGCGCACGGCAGTAGACGTACGCGCCTGCAGTGCATGGTCACGCGGACCCGCGCGCTTCATGCCCGCGTGACCATTTTTTTGCGCACTGTTGCGTGCTCTCGTCCGGGAGCGGATTTCCTGCGCTCACGAGCGCCTTGCCACTGAATTGCCCGTCTAGCCCGCCCGCAGCGTGGGGTCGGCTGCTGCACGCCAGCTCAGCGCCTGCGCGCGCTGGGCGTTGAGGAACTTCACCCACTGGCTATGCGCCTCGGGCTCGGTGCTTTTGCCGAGCGCGGCGTACTGCTGCGCGAGCGCCACCTGAAAACCGCAAAACTGGTCCTGAGGCAACCTGCCGCGTCGATTGGCGACCCAGGCGTCGAGAATCGCCGAGTAGACGCCCGGCGCGTACGCGCCGAAGTCCGCCGTTTGGCCGCACATCTGCTGCAAGGCGGCGAGCGAAGGCGCGCGCCCCCCTCCCTCGGGCCCCGGCGGCGCGCCAACGCACCCCGCGACCAGTATGGCCGCACCGATCATCGCTATTCCACGCATGATTGCCTCGTTGCAGTTTTTTCGACGGTTGGAACAGTGGCGTCCCGACGCCGCCATTGTCGCACCGAGCCGCGCGAGCCACATCTGGACGGTCCGCCGGGGCGAGGGAAGCGGATGACGTCGTGGCCCCTGAGCCCACTCCGTGCAAAAAGCAAAAGCACGTATGATGGGGGGTTTCCACCTTCTCGCCTGCCTGGCCGCAGCGCGCATCGGCCCTTGGCCAAGCGTCGCCCGGCCTCTCGTTTCACGCATGATCGACCATCTCATCTGCGACTGTGACGGCGTGCTCGTCGACAGCGAAGTCATCGCCGACCGCGTGCTTTTCGAAACGCTCAGCAGCACCTTCCCCGGCATCGATTTCCACGCCGCCGTGAATGCGGCGTTCGGCCAGCAGACCTCGCGCTTTCTCGCCGACGTCGCCGCGCGCTTTAACCTCACGCTGCCCGACGACTTTCTCGAGACGATCGAGCATCGCTGCGAAGCCGCCATTGCGGAATCGGTGAGCCCGATCAACGGCGTACGCGATGCCTTGCACAAGGTCACGCTGCCTGCCGCCGTCGTCTCGAACAGCCGGATCACGCGCGTGCACGCCTCGGTGCGGCGCGCCGGGCTCGACACGATCTTCGGCGAGCGGATCTTCAGCGCCGAGCAGGTCGCGCGTCCCAAGCCTTACCCGGACGTCTATCTGCACGCGGCGCGGCAACTCGGCGTGGAGCCGGCGCGCTGCGTCGTCGTGGAGGACAGCATTTCTGGGTTGAATGCCGCGCGCGCGGCCGGCATGAAGACGATCGCGTTCGTCGGCGCGAGCCATATTCCTTCTGGCTACGCCGATGTGCTGCGCGAGATGGGCATCACGCGCATCATGGCGCACATGGAAGAGCTGCCCGCGCTCGTCGAGGCCGGCGTGCGCGGCGAGTTCGGCGACGTGCAGTCGTAAAATCCGGCTGCGCGCCCGCGGAAGACGCGCGACGCAGCGCCCAACAGCGCCACGTCGCTCGACCCGCTACTTCGGCCAGCCCGCGTCAGGCCGGCTCGGCGCAGCGCTCGCGCGCCACGGCGAGCGACTCGCGAAACGCCACGAGTTCGGCAATCGTCAGCATCGGCAGGTTGTGGAGTTTCGCGAAGTCGTCGATCTGCTTGCCGCGCGCCATCGTGCCGTCGGGGTTCATCAGTTCGCAGAGCACGCCCGCAGGCGCGAGGCCCGCGAGCACCGCCAGGTCCACGGTGCCTTCGGTGTGGCCGCGGCGCGCCAGCACGCCGCCTTGCTGGGCACGCAGCGGGAACACATGACCGGGGCGCACGATATCGGCCGGCTTCGCGTTCGGGGCGATCGCGGCGCGGATCGTCGTCGCCCGGTCGGCGGCCGAAACGCCCGTGCTCACGCCCTCGCGCGCCTCGATCGAGACCGTGAACGCGGTGCGGTTGCGGCTTTCGTTGTGCGACACCATGGGCGGAAGTTCGAGCGCGCGCACCTTTTCTTCCGAGAGGCACAGGCAGACGATGCCGCTGCATTCGCGGATGAAGAGCGCCATCGTTTCGGTCGTGAGGCGCTCGGCGGCGACGATCAGATCGGCTTCGTCCTCGCGGTCGTGGTCGTCCTGCAGGACGACCGGGCGGCCTTCACGCATGGCTTGCAGCGCGGCGGCGATGCGCGGCGGCATCGGTTCCGATTCGAGAAACGGGAGATCGGCAGCGGCGTCGAGCGGCGCGCCTTGGGACGATGCGAAGGTGGAACTGGCAGTAAGAGACATGTGAAACGCTCCTCGCGAGAGTTAGGCGAAAAACGTTTCAGGGCATTGCAAACAGACAGGAATCCCCGGCGCGCGCCGTTCGGCAGACATGCCGCGTGCCTCGAACACAACGAGGAACGCACGCGTGTCGGCCGAAACGCCGCGGCGGATGGGCAAACATGACCATCTGCACATCTTCTTCCATCCGGACTATGACCGTCGGCTCTGGCTTCGCACCAGATCTGCTGACCCTGCGCGCAAACAACGAGGCTCGCGCAGGCGCTCGCGGGCTCGCAGGCCTTGCCTTGCGGCGCGGCCGGCATACCGCCGGTGGGGAATTGCACCCCGCCCTGAAGACGCACTGATTACCGGCTCATTAGCTGAATTAGCCGGCGGGCAAAGAATATAACAGGCCGCGCGATCGTGCAGCGCGAAAAAGCTCGATTAGACAAGGCTACCGAAACGGGTCTTGTGCATTCCCGCATCGGCGCAAGGTCCGCCTGGTGGGGCGCAGCGCCGTTCATACCGGCCGCGCGGCCACTTCGGCGATTTCATGGGCCGTCTCGACCGCATCGCTCGCATCGACTGGATCGGCCGCATCGACCGTCGATCCCGGCTCGCCGGCGGACGCCGGGGCAGGCACGCCCCAACGCGGCGGTGTCTCGGCGTTCAGCGTCACGCGGAACACGCGCGCTTCGGTGTCGCCGGGATTACGCAGGCTGTGCGGCTGGTCGGCGTCGAACTGAATCGCGTCGCCCGTTGCGAGCAGTTGGCGCCGATCGTTCACGCGCACTTCGAGCGTGCCCTCGCTCACCACGAGATTCATCGTGGTGCCGGGCGGCCGACGCACGCCGGGCTCCGTATGCAGCGCCGCCACGCGCAGTTCGTGGAATTCGACGGCGGTGCGCTCGCCTTCCGGGTAGAGTGCGCGCGCCGAGTAGCGGCCGTCGGCGGAAACGAGTCGCGGCGCGCGCTCGGCGGGCAGATGCTCGAAACCGTTCACGGCATGGCGCCGCAAGAACGCCGCAACCGATACCTTCAGCGCCGCCGCCACCTTGCACAGCACCTTGATCGACGGCACGCTGCGCGCCGACTCGACCTGGGCCAGCATCGCGCGCGAGACACCCGAGGCGCGCGCAAGCGCGTCGAGAGAAAGCTGGCGTTCGGCGCGCAACCGCGCGAGATTCACGCCCACGAGATGCTCGAGCGTGTCGAACGTGTCGGGCGCGTATCCGGATCCTTCGGTCTGCGCAATATTGGGCTGCGCATCGCGCACGAGCGCGAGAGGGGAATGCATGGCTGCCTCCTGGCGCGCCGCGTGGAAGCAGCGCATGAGCGTGAATGGAGGCAAGACTAGCATCGCGATTTGCCGCGCCCAACGAAGTTATCTTCACACTGTTATCAGCATTGCAGAGCGGGATTCGGGGATTGCTTTCGCGCCCTGCGCATAAGGCGCGGCCTTGCGCATTGCCCTCGTCGGGCGCTCACGTATTCTGCCGCGCCGCCACGTGCGCGTCGCGCAGCGGTACGGCGCGCGCATCGAGCCGCGCCGCCGCCCATGTGAGCACGAGCGCTGCCACCGAGACGGCCGCAGCCACCCAAGGCAGCGAGTCGAGTGCCACGCCGTGTGCAATGGCGAGCCCGCCCATCCAGGCGCCCATTGCATTGCCCACGTTGAACGCACCGATGTTCAGCGTCGAGGCGAGATTCGGCGCCGCCGCGGCCTTCGCGACCACGCGCATCTGCAGCGGCGGCACGGTCGCGAACGCGGCGATCCCCCAGACGAACACGGTGACGGCAGCCGGCCACATCGCATGGCTCGTCCTCGTAAAGATGGCCATCACCACGGCGAGCACCACGAGAATGCCCATGAGCGAAGGCATCAGCGCGCGGTCCGCGAGCTTGCCGCCCAAGGTGTTGCCGAGCGTCAGGCCCACGCCGAACAGCACCAGCATCAGCGTCACGCCGCGCGGCGAGAAGCCGCCCACCTGTTCGAGAATCGGCGCAATGTAGGTGAACACGACGAACACGCCGCCAAAGCCCAGCACCGTCATGCCGAGCGCGAGCCACACCTGCGGGTCGCGCAGCACGCGCACTTCGTGGCCGAGACCGGATGGGCCGCTGTCGTGATGGTTGGGAACCAGGGCCGTCACGCCAATGAGCGAGAGCACGCCCAGGCCGCTCACGATCCAGAACGCCATGCGCCAGCCGAACTGCTGGCCAATGGCTGTGCCGAACGGCACGCCGAGCACGGTGGCAAGCGTGAGGCCGGTGAACATCAGCGCAATGGCGCTCGCCCGCTTTTCCTGCGGCACGAGCGAGGCGGCCACCACGGCGCCGATGCCGAAGAACGAGCCGTGCGCAAACGAGGCCACGACGCGTGCGACCATCAGCAGCGCGTAGGTCGAGGCGAGCGCGCACATCACGTTACCGACGATGAACACGCCCATCAGCAATTGCAGCGCGAGCTTGCGCGGCATGCGGCTGGTCAGCGCGGCAAGAAGCGGCGCGCCGGCCGCCACGCCGAGCGCATAGCCGGTCACGAGCAGGCCCGCGGCGGGAATCGTCACGTTCAGATCGCGCGCGACGTCGGGCAACAGGCCCATGATGAGGAACTCAGTGGTGCCGATGGCAAAGGCGCTGATGGCCAGCGCGAGCAAGGGAATGGGCATCGAAATCTCCGTCAACGAGCCTGGATTCAATCGGGTTCAGTCGGCCGCGGTTGGCTGCGGTTGGTCGCGGTCGGCAGCGGTTGGCCTCATGCCGCCGCGCCGCCCGCCGTCGACGTCACGAACTCGACGACGACGCCCGGCGCGAGCGCAACGAAAAGCTGGATTTCCGCACACACGGGCACCTCGGCGCGCTGGTGCAGCACGCGGTGCGCGGCGAGCCGTTCGAGCAGCGCGCGCCACGCGTCGCCGGGCGCGACGCGAAACGCCACGTGGTCGATGCGGGGCGCGACGAGCGGACCCGATGAACCCGGCGATTGCGCGGGCACGGTCGCATCGACGAGGTGGATGACCGGGCGGCCGTTCGCGTAGAGCCAGTGGCCGTCCACGCGAAACGGCGGACGCGGACCTTCGTCGAGGCCGACGATGTCGCGAAAGAAGCGGCATGCGCCTTCGAGGTCGGGCGTGACGAGGGTGACGTGATCGAGTTGCATGGCGTGCGGGCCGGGTCGGGCAGGTCCGAGGCGCGGCGGTTGTGCTGAAAACACGCGCATTGTCGGGGCTACGCTCAAATTTGATAATTGGCGTAGCATTTGAAGCATTTTCAACGGCTTTCTAATAATCACGCGATGGACAATCTCGGCGACGTGCGCCTGTTCGTGGAGGCGGCCCGCCTCGGCAGCCTTTCCGCGGCGGGCCGCAAGCTCGGCCTCACGCCCGCGGCGGCCAGCGCCCGGCTCGCGCGGCTCGAAGCCGAACTTCGTGCGCGTCTGTTCGACCGCACGACACGCCAGCTACGGCTCACCGACGAAGGCCGCCTCTACCTCACCTGTAGCGAACACGCGCTGCGCTCGCTCGACGACGCCAAAGCGGCCTTGCAGGAGGGCCAGAACGCGGTGCGTGGCAAGGTGCGGATTTCGGCGACCTCGGATTTCGGCCGCAATTTGCTGATGACGTGGCTCGACGAATTCCGCGCCCGCTATCCCGACGTGCGTTTCGCGCTGATGCTGACCGACTCGCTCTCGAATCTCGTACTCGAAGACATCGATCTCGCGATCCGCTTCGGCACGCCGCAGGACAGCTCGCTCGTGGCGCGCTGGCTCGCACCGAACCGCCGCGTGCTGTGCGCCTCGCCCGAGTACCTCGCGCGCTGCGGCGAGCCGCATGAGCCGAATGATCTGGCCCGTTTCGACTGCATCGTGATCGGCTCGGCAGCGGGACCGGTGAACGAATGGCGCTTCGCGCGCGGCGACGAAACGCAGACGTACACGGTGCCGCTCGACCGCGCGCTCGAGTCAACGGATGGCGAAGTGGCGCGCCAGTGGGCGCTGTGCGGGTACGGCCTCGCGGTGAAGTCGATCTGGGATGTCGCGGACGATCTGCGCGCCGGGCGGCTCAAGACCGTGATGCCCGAGTGGCGCTACCCGGACGCGCCGCTGCACGCGCTCTATCACCGCAACCGCTTTCTCGCGCCGCGTGTGCGTGCGCTGCTCGACTTTCTCAGTGAGCGCTTCGCGCAGACGTCGGGCGAGCTGGAGGCGCTCGTGCCCTGCACGGAACCGGGCGTTGCGACGCAAAGCCGAAGGCGCAAACGGCTATAATGTCCGATTGCGCAGAAAGCGATCCGCAGCCTCAAAAACCGGCAAAAAGAAGCGAAAAGCAAAGCGGAACGTCCCTGATGTGTCACGAAACGATGTCACCAGACGGTGTCACGGGACGGCATCACCAGACGCGCATCGCCAGACGAGGGCTGCAAAAGCAGCCCCCCGATTCGGCCCCCCTTAAAACACCGTAGTCCTGACGTGCATCCCGCGCACCCCGCGCGTGCATCAAGCGGACGACGCCCCCAGGTCAACCACTGCGAACGGCGAACCCCGATGACCAAGAAAGTTTATGTAAAGACCTTTGGCTGCCAGATGAACGAGTACGACTCCGACAAGATGGTCGACGTACTCGGCGCCGCCGAAGGCCTCGTGAAGACCGACACCCCCGAAGACGCGGACGTCATTCTCTTCAACACCTGCTCGGTGCGCGAGAAGGCGCAGGAAAAGGTCTTCTCCGACCTCGGCCGCGTGCGCGAACTCAAGGAAGCGAACCCGAACCTGCTGATCGGCGTGGGCGGCTGCGTGGCGAGCCAGGAAGGCGCGGCAATTGTCGCGCGCGCGCCCTATGTGGACCTCGTGTTCGGCCCGCAAACGCTGCACCGCCTGCCGCAGATGATCGACGCGCGCCGCGCCTCGGGCCGCGCGCAGGTGGACATCACCTTCCCCGAAATCGAGAAGTTCGACCATCTGCCGCCCGCGCGCGTGGAAGGCCCGAGCGCGTTCGTCTCGATCATGGAAGGCTGCAGCAAGTACTGCAGCTACTGCGTCGTGCCCTACACGCGCGGCGAGGAAGTCTCGCGTCCGCTCGACGACGTGCTCACCGAAATCGCCGGCCTCGCCGATCAGGGCGTGCGTGAAGTCACGCTGCTCGGCCAGAACGTGAACGCCTACCGAGGCGCGTTGACGGCCGGCGCGCCCGACGTCGCGGACTTCGCGACGCTGATCGAATACGTCGCCGAGATTCCCGGGATCGAGCGCATCCGCTACACGACTTCGCACCCGAAGGAGTTCACGCAGCGCCTCATCGATACCTACGCGAAGGTGCCCAAGCTCGTGAGCCATCTGCATCTGCCGGTCCAGCACGGCTCGGACCGCGTGCTCATGGCGATGAAGCGCGGCTACACCGTGCTCGAATACAAGTCGATCATCCGCAAGCTGCGCGCGATCCGTCCGGACCTGTCGCTCTCCACGGACTTCATCGTGGGCTTCCCCGGCGAGACGGAAGAGGACTTCCAGAAGATGATGGCGCTCGTCGAGGAGATGAGCTACGACACGAGCTTCTCGTTCATCTACAGCCCGCGTCCGGGCACGCCCGCCGCGAACCTCTCCGACGACACGCCGCGCGAGGTGAAGCTCAAGCGCCTGCAGCACCTGCAGGCCACGATCGAAGAGAACGTGAAGCGCGTCAGCGAGTCGATGGTCGGCCGCGTGGAGCGCATTCTCGTGGAAGGCCCCTCGCGCAAGGATCCGGGCGAGCTGTCGGGCCGCACCGAGAACAATCGTGTCGTGAACTTTCCGGCGCCGCTTGCCTCGCATGCGCGCCTGATCGGCCAGATGATCGACGTGAAGATCAACCACGCGTACCCGCACTCGCTGCGCGGCGAACTCGTGCTCGCGCACGAGGACGCTTCGACGCTCGCGCACTGATCGGTCAGTACGCCACGAGCCGAATACGAGCCCCCTACGAGCCCATTACGCGCCTGTTCCGCGCCCACCGCGCGGCACAAGGCATCGGAATTCAGGAGTTCAGAGACACCTTGAAGCCCAATCAGCAGCATCTGGAATTCACCGCGCCGCGCGACGACAACGCGCGCCTCGCCAACCTCTGCGGCCCGCTCGACGAAAACCTGCGGCAGATCGAGCAGGCGCTCGACGTGACGCTCGCGCGGCGCGGCCATCGCATCAGCATTCGGGGGCGCGGCGCGAAGCTCGCGCTCACGGCGCTCGAGAACTTCTACAACCAGGCGCGTGATCCGCTCTCCGTCGACGATATCCAGCTCGCGCTCGTCGAAGCGCGTCAGGCGGCGAACGACCCGCGCGGCAATGGCAACGGCGTCGTGCGCGGCAACGCCAATGGCACCGGCAGCGGCGAGATCGCCGGCGACGCCACGGAAATCGATCCCCGTTTTCGCGGCGACCCCGATCATCCGTTCGACCAGCCCGCGCGCGAAGGCTTCGAAGCCGAAGAACCCGGCCCGAAGCTCTACACGCGCCGCGCCGATCTGCGCGGCCGCACGCCGGCGCAGCGCGAGTACCTCAAGCAGATCATCTCGCACGACGTGACGTTCGGCGTCGGGCCCGCGGGCACCGGCAAGACCTATCTCGCCGTGGCCTGCGCGGTGGACGCGCTCGAGCGCGACCAGGTCAAGCGCATCGTGCTCACGCGTCCGGCCGTGGAAGCGGGCGAGCGTCTCGGCTTCCTGCCGGGCGACCTCGCGCAGAAGGTCGATCCGTACCTGCGTCCGCTCTATGACGCGCTCTACGACCTGCTCGGCTTCGACAAGACCGCGAAGATGTTCGAGCGCCAGATGATCGAGATCGCGCCGCTCGCCTACATGCGCGGGCGCACGCTCAATCACGCGTTCATCATCCTCGACGAGGCGCAGAACACCACGCCCGAGCAGATGAAGATGTTCCTCACGCGTATCGGCTTCGGCTCGAAGGCCGTCGTGACCGGCGACACCACCCAGGTGGACCTGCCGCGCGGCCACAAGAGCGGCTTGATCGAGGCGCAGCAGGTGCTCGCGGACGTGCGCGGCATCGCGCTCACGCGCTTCACGAGCGCCGACGTCGTGCGCCATCCGCTCGTCGCGCGTATCGTCGAGGCCTACGACGCGCATTCGAAAAAGGACGAAAGCGTTGGCGACGCACGCTGACGCGGTCTGCCTCGCTCCCTTGCTCCAGCCCATGCCCCGCGCACCGAAACTCAAACTGACCGTGCAGTTCCCCGCCGCGAAGGCGTTCCCCGAGCACAAGGCCACGCTGCCGCGCGCCACCGTCGCGGCGTGGCTCAAGGCCGCGCTATTCGCGGACGCGGAACTGACCGTGCGCTTCGTCGACGCCGAAGAAGGCCGCTCGCTCAACCGCGCTTATCGCGGCAAGGACTACGCGACCAACGTGCTCACCTTCGCTTACGCGGAAAGTGAAGACGATCCGGTCACGGGCGACCTGATCCTGTGCTGCCCCGTCGTGGAAAAGGAAGCCGCCGAGCAGGGCAAGCCGCTCGCCGCGCACTACGCGCATCTGTTCGTGCACGGCGCGCTGCACGCCCAGGGCTACGACCACGAGGACGAGGCCGAAGCCGAGGAAATGGAGGGCATCGAGACCGAGGTGCTCAACTCCCTCGGCTTTCCCGATCCGTACAAGTAGGCTCCGGCCATGAACGACAAGCGCGCGCCCGATGTCGCCGAACCCTCCGGACTGCCCGAGACAGGCGGCGCGAGCGCGCCCTGCCCGGGCTACCCCCCGGCGCTCGGCGAGTCGCGGCTCCTCACCGAAGATGAATTGCGCGCTTCGCTCGCCTGCACGCTCGAAAACTGGGACGGTAAGAGCGACATCTGGCTCTTCGGCTATGGCTCGCTGATCTGGAACCCGGGGCTCCCAACGGTCGAGAACGTGCGTTCGCGCGTGCATGGCTACCATCGCGGGCTGTACATGTGGTCGCGCGTCAACCGCGGCACGCCCGAGCAGCCCGGCCTCGTGCTGGCGCTGGATCGCGGCGGCTCGTGCGCCGGCGTCGCGTTCCGGCTAGCGGGCCAGGGCGTTATGCCGCACCTCGAAGCGCTCTGGCGCCGCGAGATGCCCATGGGCTCCTACCGCCCCGCGTGGCTGCCCTGCGTGCTCGCCGACGGCCGCCGCGTCGCGGCGCTCGCGTTCGTCATGCGCCGCGACGTCGCCTCCTACACCGGCAAGCTTTCCGAAGCGACCGTGCGCACCGTGTTCGGCTGCGCGTCGGGCCGCTATGGCACCACGCTCGACTATGTGCAGCGCACCGTAGACGCGCTGCGCGAGAGCGGCATGCGCGACCGGGTGCTGGAGCGGCTGCTGGCGCGCTGCGCATAGCGAAAAGCCGCGCCGTTTTTTGTCCGCAGCGCGGCCGCCCGTCATCTGCGTTAGGATTGATCTGCCGGTGTATGTCATGCGTGTGCCATTACACGGTGGCGCCACAGGCATGTTGTATCCTTAACCCTCCGCAACAGCGCGCCCCGCCCCCAAGCGGCAAAGGGCGCACCACCATGAACGACTCTTATCCCAGTCGACGCCAGACCGACAAACCGCAAGAAAAGCGCTCCCTGCTCGAGCGGCTGACCGACTTCATCTCGCCCGAGCCCGACTCGCGCAGCGAACTTCTCGAAATCCTCCAGGACGCGCACGCGCGCAATCTGATCGACGCCGATTCGCTTTCGATGATCGAAGGCGTGTTCCAGGTGTCCGAACTCTGCGCACGCGACATCATGATCCCGCGCGCCCAGATGGACGCGATCAACATCGCCGAAAGTCCTGACGAATTCATTCCGTACGTGCTGGAGAAGGCGCACTCGCGCTACCCCGTGTACGACGGCAACCGCGACAACGTGATCGGCGTGCTGCTCGCGAAAGATCTGCTGCGCTACTACGCCGAAGAGGAATTCGACGTGCGCGGCATGCTCCGCCCCGCGGTGTTCATCCCCGAATCCAAGCGCCTCAATGTGCTGCTGCACGACTTTCGCCAGAACCGCAATCACATCGCCATCGTCGTGGACGAATACGGCGGCGTAGCCGGCCTCATCACGATCGAGGACGTGCTGGAGCAGATCGTCGGCGACATCGAGGACGAGTACGACTTCGACGAGGAAAGCGGGAACATCATCGCCTCGCCCGACGGGCGCTTTCGCGTGCGCGCGCTCACCGAGATCGAGCAGTTCAACGAGGTATTCGGCACCCATTACTCCGATGAGGAAGTCGATACGATCGGCGGCTTCGTGACCCATCATTTCGGGCACTTGCCGCATCGCGGCGAGAAGGTGCGCATCGACGACCTGATCTTCGAGGTGCTGCGCGCCGACGCCCGGCAGCTTCACATGCTGCTCGTGCGCCGCGACCCGATGGCCGGCCAGCGCGAAGCCGCACTGCAGCCGCCCGGCACCTGAGCGCACAGCCCGCCTGGCTCCTGCGGACACGTCTAAACGCCAGCCTTCGGGCTGGCGTTTTGCCTCCAATGGTTCGCTATCGCGATCGGGCCCCAAGGCATTCGAGAGGCGCGCCCCGGCAATGACGCACGAAAGTGCTATCGTTGCGCTCGTCGCGCAATCCGCCCTCGTGCTTGTTACGCCATCGCTTTTCATTCGTCGCTTTTATTCGTCGCTTTTCCCGTACTTCACAGCCGAATTTCACCGCTTCACATGGCCGAACCGATCGATACCCGCACGCGCAGCGAACCGCGCGCGCCCGAAGCCAACGGCACCGCCGCCAGCAACGGCGCCGCACGCCGCGCGCTGCCGCTCTGGCACTATCTCGCCGCCGCCGCGTGCGGGGCGCTCAACACGCTTTCGTTCGCCCCCACGCCGCATGGCGGCTGGCTCGCCATCGCGATCTTCGCGCTCTTCTACTTCTGGCTCACGCGCACGACCGGCTGGAAGAGCGCGATGTTCACGGGCTGGGCCTTCGGCTTCGGCAACTTCGTGACCGGGGTGTGGTGGCTCTATGTGAGCATGCACTTCTATGGCGGCATGCACGCGGTGCTCGCGGGCGCGGCGCTCGCGCTGTTCTCGCTCTATCTGGGCCTCTATCCGGCGCTCGCCGCGCTCGTCTGGTCGTTCTGCGCGGGACATGCGAAGAACGGACGCAGTGGCGACTTGCCCTTCTCGCCCACATGGCACGGCGCGTTCGCGTTCGCTAGCGCGTGGGCGCTCGGCGAGTGGGCGCGCGGCTACGTCTTCACAGGCTTTCCGTGGCTATCGAGCGGCTACGCACAGGTCGACGGTCCGCTCGCCGGCTTTGCGCCGATCGTGGGCGTCTACGGCGTGGGCTGGGTGCTCGCGCTCGTTGCGGCGCTCATCGTCCAGGCGCTGCTGCGCGCGCGCAACTTGAAGCAAGGCAGCACCGCACAAGTCCACACCACGCCGCCGCGCGGTGCGATCGCGACGCCCGCGCTCCTCGCCGTCGCCGTGATCGCAGCCGGCCTGCTGCTCTCGCTCGTCTCGTGGACCCAGCCTTCCGGCACGCCGCTCAACGTGCGTCTGCTGCAAGGCAACGTCAAGCAGGAGATGAAGTTCTCGGAGTCGGGCATGGTCGACGCGCTCAACGAGTTCCAGAAGCTCATCACCGAAAAGCCGGCCGATCTCGTCATCACGCCGGAAACGGCCGTTCCCGTGCTCGTGCAGGAGATCCCCGAGAAGTTCGGCCGCGATATCCGCGCCTTCGCGGACGGCACCCACACCGCCATCCTGTTCGGCGCGGTGGGCGGCACGATCACGCCCGAAGGACGCGTGACCGACTACACCAACAGCCTGTTCGGCATCACGCCGGGCCAGAACGGTCTTTACCGCTACGACAAGCACCATCTCGTGCCCTTCGGCGAATTCGTGCCCTGGGGCTTCCGCTGGTTCGTGAACCTCATGAACATTCCGCTAGGGGACTTCGCGCGCGGCGCGCCCGTGCAGCCGCCGTTCCCCGTGCGCGGCGAACTCGTGGCCGTGAACATCTGCTACGAGGACATCTTCGGCGAGGAAATCGCGCGCACCGTGCGCGAGAATCCGACCTCGCCCGGCATTCTCATCAATTCGACGAACCTCGCCTGGTTCGGCGACACCATCGCGCTCGACCAGCATCTGCAGATCGCGCGCATGCGCTCGCTCGAAACGGGCCGGCCGATGCTGCGCGCCACCAACACGGGCGCGACGGCCGCCATCGATGCGAAAGGCCGCGTGATCGCGCGCCTGCCCACCTTCACGGTGGGCTCGCTCGACCTCCAGGTGGAAGGCACGACAGGCTTCACGCCCTACGTGAAGAGCGGCAACAACACGGTGATCGCCGTTTCACTCCTGTTGCTCGCGCTCGGATTTGCGTTTGGACCGGCATTCAAGAGCAAGAAGGAACGCACGCAGGCAAGCACGAAATAAGCACGCGGGGCGACCACGGAGCGACCACGAAACCACCACGAAGCGGGCCACGAAACCACGCGCGCGACGACCCGCTGCGGCCTCTTCCCGTCGCCCGAACCCCGCCCAGGTCTCAATGCCCCGGCAATCCGGTAAAATTCAAGGTTTTAGCACCTGGCCGCCTCCCGGCCCGGGCCACGCGAGGAAAGGGGCAAGGCCGCGAATCGCCGCCCCGCCCGCGCGCTCGCCTGGTGGGGCCGCCGCATTCCGCCCCCGAAAGCCCCGAAGGCCCGATAGACACTGCAGGCATACATGCTCACGTTTCAGCAAATCATCCTGACGCTCCAGTCTTACTGGGACAAGCAGGGCTGCGCACTGCTCCAGCCGATCGACATGGAAGTCGGCGCCGGCACCTCGCACGTCCACACCTTCCTGCGCGCGATCGGCCCCGAGCCGTGGCGAGCAGCCTATGTGCAGCCGTCGCGCCGCCCGAAGGATGGCCGCTACGGCGAGAACCCGAACCGCCTGCAGCATTACTACCAGTACCAGGTGGTGCTCAAGCCGGCGCCGGAAAACATTCTCGACCTGTACCTCGGCTCGCTCGAGGCGCTCGGCTTCGACCTGAAGCAGAACGACGTGCGCTTCGTGGAAGACGACTGGGAGAACCCCACGCTCGGCGCGTGGGGTCTTGGCTGGGAAGTGTGGCTCAACGGCATGGAAGTGACGCAGTTCACCTACTTCCAGCAGGTGGGCGGCCTCGACTGCAAACCGGTGCTCGGCGAGATCACCTACGGCCTCGAGCGTCTCGCGATGTATCTGCAGAAGGTCGAGAACGTCTACGACCTCGTCTGGACCGAGTGGGAAGAGCAAGGCCCGAACGGCCCCGAACTGCGCCGCCTCACCTACGGCGATGTCTACCATCAGAACGAAGTCGAGCAATCGACGTACAACTTCGAGCACGCGAACGTCGACCTGCTGTTCACGTTCTTCAACGCGTACGAAGGCGAAGCGAAGCGCATGATGGAGCACCAGCTCGCGCTGCCCGCCTATGAACTCGTGCTCAAGGCCGCGCACACCTTCAACCTGCTCGACGCGCGCGGCGCGATCTCCGTGACGGAGCGCGCGGCGTACATCGGCCGCATTCGCGCGCTTTCGCGCAGCGTGGCGCAGTCGTACTACGAGTCGCGCGAGAAGCTCGGCTTCCCGATGCTCGGCAACCCCGTGCACGGCGTGCCCGGCCTGACCACCGACGAACAGGACGCCGCGATGCCCGCCTGGGCGCCGCCGCTGAAGGTCGAACGCAAGTTCGACGAGGCATGACCGGATCTCAAGAACAATGACGCAAGCTCATCACGCCACCCTCCTCGTCGAACTGCTGACCGAGGAACTGCCGCCGAAGGCCCTCGCACGCCTTGGCGACGCGTTCGCCGAAGCCATCGCGCAGCGCCTCGCCGCGCGCGACCTGATCGAAGGCGACCTCTCGTTCGAACGTTTCGCCACGCCGCGCCGCCTTGGCGTGACGATCAAGAACGTGCGCAGCGTCGCGCCTGAAAAGCAGGTGCGCGAAAAAGTGCTGCCCGTTTCGGTCGCGCTCGACGCCAACGGCCAGCCCACCGCGCCGCTCGTGAAGAAGCTCGCCGCGCTCGGCTTCCCCGACTTCCCCGTGAGCGACCTCGAGCGCGCGAGCGACGGCAAGAACGAAGCCTTCTTCCTGCGCTACTCGGCGCCCGGCGCCACGCTCGCCGACGGCCTGCAAGCCGTGCTCGACGAAGTGCTCGGCAAGCTGCCGATTCCGAAGGTCATGAGCTACCAGCGCCCGGACGGCAGCAACGTGCAGTTCGTGCGCCCCGTGCATCGCCTCACGGTGCTGCACGGCGACCAGATCGTGCCGGTCACGGCATTCGGCATCGACGCGAACGACACCACGCGCGGCCATCGCTTCCTTTCCGAAGGCCTCATCGCCATCACGCACGCCGACGACTACGCGCACACGCTCCAGCACAAGGGCTTCGTGATCGCCAGCTACGCGGACCGCCGCGAATCGATCCGCGCGCAACTCAGCGAGCAGGCAGGCAGCGACAAGGTCGTGATGCCCGATTCGCTG
This sequence comes from Paraburkholderia mimosarum LMG 23256 = NBRC 106338, assembly GCF_000739815.1. Classification (GTDB taxonomy): domain Bacteria; phylum Pseudomonadota; class Gammaproteobacteria; order Burkholderiales; family Burkholderiaceae; genus Paraburkholderia; species Paraburkholderia mimosarum. Next base: position 60,957 of record NZ_BBJJ01000016.1, on the reverse strand, counting down.
CTCGACGAAGTGAACGCGCTCGTCGAATGGCCTGTGGTCTACGCGTGCCGCTTCGAGGACGAGTTCCTGCAAGTGCCCCAGGAATGCCTGATCCTCACGATGCAGACCAACCAGAAATACTTCGCGCTCACCGACGATCAAGGCCGTCTGCGCTCGCGCTTTCTGATCGTCTCGAACATCGCGACGCAAACGCCCGACGAGATCGTCGAGGGCAACGAACGCGTGGTGCGCCCGCGTCTCGCCGACGCGAAGTTCTTCTTCGAGCAGGACAAGAAGAAGCCGCTGGCCGACCGCGTGCCGCTGCTCGCGAACGTGGTCTATCACAACAAGCTCGGCTCGCAGCTGCAGCGCGTGGAGCGCCTCGAAGCGCTCGCGGGCCAGATCGCCCTGATGTGCAGCGCCAATATCGCGCTCGCGGAACGGGGGGCGCGCCTCGCGAAGGCCGACCTCTTGACCGACATGGTGGGCGAGTTCCCCGAGCTGCAAGGCACGATGGGCACCTACTACGCGCGCCACGACGGCGAGCCCGAAGAAGTGGCGATTGCGTGCTCCGAGCACTACCAGCCGCGCTTCTCCGGCGATGCGCTGCCCGCCACCACGACGGGCACGATCGTCGCGCTCGCGGACAAGCTCGAGACGCTGGTCGGCATCTGGGGCATCGGACTCGCGCCGACCGGCGAGAAGGATCCGTTCGCGCTGCGCCGCCACGCGCTGGGCGTGCTGCGCATTCTCGTCGAAAAGCAGTTGCCGCTCGACCTCGTCGAACTGCTGCGCGCCACTTACGCACAGTTTGCCGGCATCGAGGCCGTCACGGAATCGACGCAGGCCATCTACGAATTCTGCATGGACCGCCTGCGCGGCATGCTGCGCGAACGCGGCTTTGCGGCCACCGAAATCGACGCGGTGCTCGCGCTGAACCCCACGCGCCTCGATGACATCGTTTCGCGCCTGGAAGCCGTGCGCGAATTCGCGGCGCTCGCGGAAGCGGCAGCGCTGGCGGCAGCGAACAAGCGCATCTCGAACATCCTCAAGAAGTCCGAGGATGCGCAAGACGCGGGCGTGCAGATCACTCTCTTCGTCGAAGCCGCCGAGAAGGCGCTCTTCGCCAAGCTCGAACAGGTCGCGCCGCGCGTGGAAACGCAACTCGCCGCACGCGAGTACACGGGCGCCCTCTCCGCGCTTGCGGCGCTGCGCGAAACGGTGGACACGTTCTTCAACGACGTCATGGTGAACGCGGAAGACCCGGCGCTGCGTGCGAACCGCCTCGCGCTGCTGAAGGCGCTGCATCGCCAGATGAACAGCGTCGCGGACATCTCGCGGCTCGCCGCCTGAGCAGGACAAAGCGAGACGCCATGCCGACCAGCACTACCAGAAAACTCGTGATCCTCGACCGCGACGGCGTGATCAACCTCGACTCCGATGCGTTCATCAAGTCGCCGGACGAATGGGTCGCGATTCCCGGCAGCCTCGAAGCGATCGCGCGCCTGAACCAGGCGGGCTATCGCGTGGCGGTGGCGTCGAACCAGTCGGGCATCGGGCGCGGACTCTTCGACATGGCCGCGCTCAATGCCATGCACGCGAAGATGCACCGCCAGGCGGCCGCCGTGGGCGGGCGCATCGACGCCGTGTTCTTCTGCCCGCATACGGCGCAGGACCACTGCGAGTGCCGCAAGCCGCAGCCGGGCATGCTCAAGATGATCGCGGAACGCTTCGAGATCGACCCGGCCGACACCCCAGTGGTAGGCGACGCGCTGCGCGACCTGCAGGCGGGTGCGGTGCTCGGCTTTCCCACGCACCTCGTGCGCTCGGGCAAGGGCGAGAAGACGCTCGCCGCGGGCGGCCTGCCCGAAGGCACGAAGGTCCACGACGACCTGCGCGCGTTCGCGCTCGACTTTCTCGCGAACGAATCTGCGTGAACACGCACGCATAACACGCCCACCTGCTCGACTGATGCGCTTCATACGCTCCCTGCTACTGTTCATCTACCTCATCGTCTACACGGTTCCGTACGCAACGGCGTGCTTCATCGCGTTCCCGTTCATGAACGCGGCGCGCCGCTACTGGATGGCCGTGGGCTGGTGCCGCTCGACGCTCTTCGTCGTGCGGCATCTCAACGGCATCCGCTACCGCGTGGAGGGCATGGAGAACCTGCCGAACGGACCGGCGGTGCTGCTCTCGAAGCACCAGTCCGCATGGGAGACGCTGGCGTTTCCCGCGCTCATGCCGCGGCCGCTGTGCTACGTGTTCAAGCGTGAACTGCTGTTCGTGCCGTTCTTCGGCTGGGCGCTCGGCATGCTGAAGATGATTCACATTAACCGTAAGGAAGGGAAAAACGCGTTCACCTCGGTCATACGCCAGGGCAAGCTGCGCATGGCCGAAGGCGCATGGGTGATCATGTTTCCCGAAGGCACGCGCATTCCCGTGGGCAAGCAGGGCAAATACAAGACGGGCGGCCCGCGCTTCGCCATTGAAACGGGCGCGCCCGTGGTGCCGATCGCGCACAACGCGGGACACGTCTGGCCCCGAAATTCGTTCATCAAATATCCGGGTATAGTCACGGTGTCGATCGGCAAGCCGATCGAGACGACCGGACTCACGCCCGACGAAGTGAACACGCGCGTGGAAAAGTGGATCGAGGCGGAAATGCGGCGCATTGATCCCGAGGCGTATCGCGAAGCGGATGGCGCGGCGGCGAAAGCGGCGCGGATTTGAGGCGCGGAGGGTGTCGCCGCTTTTCCCGCGGACGACCGTTGCGCTGGCGCGCAGGCTGTTTGCACGACTTGTGCGCCTTGGCGCGCGGCTAAGCGCGCCACGAGACGACGCGCACGAACGCCCTGCGAGGAAACGCGCACGCCCACCCGCACCAGGCCAGACGATGCAGAAGTCCCCCACGCCGCACCCGAGCGCGGCACTCGACAACCGGCAACTCGACCTGCCGCTCTTTGCGGACCCGGCGCCTGTCGTTGCGCCGGATGCGTCCTCCCTCCCTCTCACACCACCGCCTGCGGCTTCGCCCGGGAAGCCGGGCAAAGCGCCGCTTGCGCCGGACGGCACACGGATGCGCACCGTCGAGCTTGGCGTGCGCACGCTGCATTACCGGCTCAAGCGCTCGTCGCGCAAATCGATTGGGTTCGTGATCGACGGTACCGGGCTTTGCATCACTGCGCCCCGGTGGGTGGCGATCGCCGATATCGAGAACGCGATTGCCGAGAAGCAGCGGTGGATCTTTGCGAAGCTCGCCGAGTGGAAAACCCGCACGGAACAACGTGTATTGCCGCGCGTGGAATGGAGCGATGGGGCCGAACTGCCTTTTCTCGGCAAGCCCATTGCGGTGAAGCTTGGCGCTTCTTTGCTTGCGTTTGATGAAGCAACTCGTGTGCTTGCGTTGCCATTGCCGCCGCATGCCGAGGCGCAGCAGATCAAGGACCGCGTGACTGGGTGGCTGCAGGGCGAAGCGACGCGGATCTTTGGCGAGCGGCTCGTGGTGTATGCAGAGAAGCTTGGCGTTTCGTTCCGGTCTTATGCGCTTTCTTCGGCAGCTACGCGGTGGGGCAGCTGTTCAAGCGAAGGCAGGATTCGCTTGAACTGGCGGTTGATTCATTTTCCGCTTTCGGTTGTGGACTATGTGGTGGCGCACGAGCTCGCGCATCTCAGGGAGATGAATCATAGTCCGCGGTTCTGGCGGACTGTGGAGTCGATCTTTCCGGAGTTTCGGGAGGCGCGGAAACAGCTTAAGCAGTGTCCGGTGGAGATGTAGGCGGAGGTGTGAGGGGGCAATAGGTAGTGTCACGACTCACCGAAAGCTGGCTGTTATTTCAACGCGGCACATCGACGGCTCCCTGGATTCCGGCTAGCGCGTCTGCGAAGGCGGCGTGCGTAGAACTGCCTTGAATACCAGGCCCGCGAATTGCAAGTTCGTAGTCAAGTATCTGCGCCACATGCGACCCGGCTCTTGAATGACACGATATAGCCATTCGAGGCCGCTACGCTGCATCCAAACTGGCGCCCGGCGTACTTTCCCAGCGACGACGTCAAAAGTGCCGCCCACGCCCATCACGAAATCCACGCCAAGCTGATCGCGCCAGCGATTGATGAAGTTCTCCTTCTTTGGCGATGTGATCGCGACAAACAAAAGCCGCGCCCCCGACGCCTGGATCTTCTCAACGATCGCATGTTCATCGTCCCAGAAGTAGCCGTGGTGATAGCCCGCTACGATCAGGCGGTGATAGCGCTGCGCAACGATCTCGGCGGTCGCCTGCACAACCTCGGGCGTGGCGCCGAGGAGGAAGACCGGAAGGCCGCGTTCTGCTGCCATGGCGAGCAGGTCGTCAAAAAGATCCACGCCGGCGACCCGTTCCGGTACTTCAACGCCGAGCAAGCGCGCGGCCCAGACTACACCCATGCCGTCAATATTGATGATGTCGCACGCACGAATCGACGCCGCAAGGACGACATCGTGTTGCATGTGTACAACCTTCGCTACGTTGACAACGACGTGTTGAGTGAACCGTCTGGCCTCGACGCGGTTCTTGACCAGCTCAACAGTCTCGCGTCCGGTCGCCACGTCCATCGGACAGGAAAAGAGCTCTATTCTTTTCATTGCGCGTCTCGCCCGCGCCGCGCAACGTCGGCGCTGTAAAGACTCAGTGCGTAGAAGGCCCACGCCTGAGTCCATCTCATGTAATCCACCGTATTGGAAAAATAGCGGCCCCTTTGATAGACGAAGCGTCCCTTGTTTCGCAGATAGAGACGTTCGATCGAACGATGGATGACCCGCCGCGCAAGCTCATGATCTTCGTCCGTTCCTCCGACGCGCAGTAGCGTAATAAGAGCTTGCGCAACCGAATGCATGTCGAGCGGATACATCCGGTTGGCGTAGTACTTCACGTCGCCGGTCGCCTCAAAAAATGCCTGCCGATAGAACCCAATGCCTCGATCCACGACCTGATCGAACTCGCGCGTGTTCAATGCACCCTGCAGAGCGGAAAGTGCCTCCAGGTTATAGCCCGTATGGAATCCGTCGACGAACGCGTGGTGACTGCGCTCCCCGTACCGCCACGCGCCGTCCGCGGCCTGCGCACGGGCCGAATGACGCGCTGCGAGCAACGCCTGCTCGCATGCGGCAACATCGCCCTCAAGACTGGCCGTCGATGCGACAATCGCAGCTGACCAAAGATTGGCGTTGTGAACCATCGCACCCTCACCGGGCACATAGCGGTAGAACGCCGTGTCTTGCTGAACCGTGTACAGCGTTTGCAGAAATTTTCCCGCGTCTACAGCACTGTCGATAAACCGGTGCTCGCCAGTGGCACGCCACAGCGCGAGAAGCGCTCGCACGACATAGCAAGTCGTAATAGCATTCGGCTTGCCGAGCGGTACGTCGAACGCTCGCGCGGCCCAGTGGAAGTGGTAGCCCCACGAGCTGTACGGCCATTCCTGTCGATCAGCCCGCCGGGACAACAACCAATCGCCCAACCTGACTGCCTCGTCGAGATCGCGACCGCTCGTAGTCTGCTGGAAGCGTTCGATCAATCCGAGAACCATCAATGCAATTCCCTTTGGATTCCGCTCTTTTCTGATTCCGCAGAGTGGCCTGAAATTGACCGGACTACGTCTATGCAACTGCTGCCAGGCAATCATCGCAAACCGAAAGCGCTTGCCTCCGAGTGACGCAAACACGGCGCTGTTTAGCGCGTCGTAGGGATCGTAACCGCGGTAGTCCTCACTTCTGATTCCATGCAGGAGCACGTCACAGATCGCCCTAACCTGATCCGCTTCCTCCTCATAGGTTATTTTGCTGCCCGCTACAATCGGTCGATCGCGGCAGATACTTCTTTCTTCTTTCGGTTCAAAACGATCACTCATGCTTTGCGTGTTCCAAAAATTCAACCTGGCGCTTGCGAATTGATACAGGACCATAGAACAAGGTTTGCACTTCCGCGTCGGATGGCTCTCTTTGCCAGCCGGCCTTATACAAACCTATTTTCAAATAGGCATTCTGGTCGCCTGGATAGGCATTGGCGATCTTCTCGGAACCAAAAACAAGCTCATCGTTCTTCCATAGCTGAGTTAGCGACTGTTTTCCGGAGTCGTCCGGGATATAACGAAGGGTCCAGTGGACCCACTTCCCCCTGTCATCATCGGCGCAGCATATTTTTTCTCTGGCGGTTATCTTCTGCACCTGCATTCCGCCACGCGTCGATACGTAATAGCTTGTCCCGAGCAAAGCCAGTGCAACCGTCGGCCCACCCTGCCTCGCCGATTGGTGAATCTGAGAAATGATCACCATTTGCTTCGCATCGAACTCGAAACCTCGCGGAATGTAGGTACTCCAGCGCACGAGATAATCGGAGCGCTGCGCGAACGTCGCTGGCTCGCGGAACAGCACTTCGGCCCGCGGCGTGCCATTAGCAACATTCGTGAAGCTTTCGTGACGCGCGATCGTCGCTCTCAAGACCTGCCGCGGCGCATCGTCCGGATCGGGCACGGTCTCGATGTCGCCGGGATTCGCTTGAGGCGACACCGCGCCGCTCAATCCGTCGCGCCAGTCGACTTCAGCCATTTGTCTCCATTTAGAGTCGTCTGTCGGCGGCGTGGCGCTCACGAAGCCCGGCATCGCCAGCGCGCACGCGAATAGCGTCCTTCCGCACAGACTAAAGCGCGATAAACAAAACGACGTAAAATTCATGTGTAGTTCAAACTAAATTCACCGATCATTCAAGGCGATCGCAGTTCTCGATAGCAAGAAATGTACTGCGCGCACACGCTTTTGAACGAGTAACGCGCGAGGCCGTACTGGCGCCCCGCCTCACCCATCCGCCAAGCCGCCCCTGGGTCGTCGTGAACCCGCTCCAGCGCTTCGGCAAGTTTCGCTGCATTACCCGTTTCAACCAGATATCCCGTCTCCCCTTCCTTGACAAGATCGAGGAATCCACCCGTCCTTGTTCCGACGACCGCAAGACCGCAAAGCATCGCTTCGAGCGTCGATAGGCCGAACGACTCGCCGTGGCTAGGCAGGCAGAACGCCCGCGCATTACGGTAGAAGTCCATCAGACCGTCGCCGGTCAGCCAGCCTGCAAACGAAACGCAGTCCACGATGTCAAGCTGCTGCGCCAGGTCTACCCACCGATCCTTTTCACCTGCCCCCGCGAGTTTCACATGGATGTGCCGCTGCTTCTTCTTGAGGATGGCGATAGCGGCAAACATGTCACGCAACCCCTTCTCCTCGACGAAACGACCAGAGAACGCAACGTATGGCTGTAAATGACGCGCGTCAATCGCTCTCGCCGGCCCTTGCAATGCAACCTGCTCCGCATTGCGCGCGCAATTGCCGATCACACGAACACTCGCTCCCTTTCTGAATTGGCGGATGTCCGTGGCCATTTCTGTCGATACACCAATGGCGTCATCGGACGACTCTATAAACTCCCGCAGAGCTGCCTTGAACCATCCGTTCGACCGCTCAATGCATTCGGTCAGGTTGTTCGAGTGCCAGTGAAATATCACCTTTCGTCGCAGCATGCGCGTGGCCCGAAATAGCATCAGGTTTCTCAGCGCCGAACCGCGCGCAGACACGTGAAAGTGGATGACGTCAACATCATTCCACACACGCAGAAAAAATCGCGGCAGATCCAACAGAAGGAACAACAGTCTGTCCTTTGTCGTCTTAAAGCCACGGGTCTCGAAGAATGCGACCCGAATCGAGTTCTCTTCGAACATCGTCTTCGCTGCCCGCAACTCCTCGAGCACGGAGGCGACACCGCCTCGCTGCCCGTATCCCGGACCAACATGCAGTACGCAAATTGCTTTGGTCATGACACGCGCTCCGTTTTCTTTCGTTCATCGCTTTCTGCAACCGACCCGCACTCCACGTCGGACCATCGCCGGACGAGGTCCGAGATCATGGCGAGAAAAGGTGCGACGATTGCGGAAGTCAGCACATGACCAGCGGAGCAGGCGATCAGAACCAGCAAGACGAAGAAATATCTTCCGTAATGCGCGATAGGTCCGTCGCCGGACCGTACGTACAACCCGAGAAGATCCCGCACGTACAAGCAGAAGACAGGAATTCCCATTATTAGCGCAAGATCTGGCCCGTCTATTTCAATGAGGTATCGAACAGCTGGGTAACCGCCCGTGAGCAGAGGCAGGAAGTCTCGACTGGCGAGCTCATCCCATACGTTCGAGAACTTCATGTTACGGCCAGACATAATCACCGTCGCAATTCTGCCGCTGCCCGCATGATCGTTTTGATAGCTGAAATACTGAATGCTGAGATCGACCGCTTGGCGCACGGACGGCACGATAAAATAGACTGAGACCGCCGCCACTAGCATCAGCGCGACAACGAGGGCGAGCCGGGCCGTTGCCTTGACGACACCGTATCGCGAGTAGGAATATGCCGCGATGACACTAAAACCAGCAGCCAGCGCGCCCTTCGTACCGAGCAGGAACGCCGCCGCGATCAGTGTCGCGACCAACCCGACCCGCCCTGAACTCCAGCCATGCCGGAGAACTTGTAGGTAGGCCATGGCCAGCCCTGAGAGCAGCAATGCCGACGCTTCGTTCTGCGCGTAGATGATGCCTTTGTAGCCCGCGCGGATGTGGGTCTCGCCCCGATAGCTGCGAAACATATCGATCGAGAACACAGCGCCTGCGAGTATCGCGACGCCGTACACCAACAGGGTCAGGCGCATCAGGGCTTCGACCTTTTCCAGCTGCGTGTCCTTAAGTTCAGAGAATGCCGCGACATAGACGAAGAGGGAAAAGACCTTGGCAATTGCAATAACTTGCTCAATGAATTCCCCACTGGTCATTCCGTCGAGCGCCAGCGAGGCGAACGACATGACGACCGTCACCAACGCGAGGAGGCAAATGCGCCAGCTGGAGAGCCGTATCCGACCGCTGAGCAACATCGCGGCAACCAGACCAGCGACCATCGCGCCTCGTACGTAGAGCGAATAGCGCGCGCCCATGTCACCACCGACCTGCCCTTTCAGCGTGTATGCCGAAAGGAAGTCAGCAAGCGGCGACAGCGCGATACCGACCACAAGGACGAGCCAGATCATCGATCTCGATGAACTGTCCCATGTACCCGTACGTGATTCGCGAATCTGGATTGCCGAGGCACTCATCGCGTGCAGTCCTGCTTCTTGCCACCACTGCCGATCGACTCGGCGGCGCGAATCGTGGCCGCGACACTCCAGCGCGCGATGAGCCGCCCAACGCGGATGGGCTCCAGCAAGCAATCGCGCCATCGTACTCTCGATGGGGTAAGTTGGCTGCGCTCGCCTTCGAGGTCGCTCGCTATGGATTCGAACGCCTCCCACACCACGTAAGGCCGCAGTTCCTTGATGCGCATGGCACCGTCGTCACGATGCCACGGCCAATCGTCGAGCAGCGCCCGCACTGGCCCCTCCGTATGAGCCAGTGCGAGCATGGCGCCATGCGGGGAAATCCAGTAGCCGACCGCACCCGATGTCCATTGCTTAAACGGAGTACCGATGCGCATGCCGTCGATTTGACGGGAGCGTTTCAGCGGCTCGTAGAGATACTCTCGTGCCTCGCGCGAGCGGCTAAGCTTCGATTGGCCCAACAGCACGACGTCAGCCATGTCTGCGAGCATGTCTTCGCGCCAATTCAGCACCTTCGTGAAGAACGCAGGATCCATCAGGGCGTCATCTTCGAGCACGATTGTGCTCCTGCCGCCACTCGCGATGTCCTGCCAAAGCCGTCGATGACTGAGGAAACATGCCACCTCGCCGCAGCTCAGCGATCTGCCATAGCGTGCGCGCGCCGCGGCGTCATCGTAGAGACGCGCGAGTTCGCCGTTCCCGAAACATCGTGCGTCGATCGCGTCAATAAAGGAAAAATGCGCGCCATGCGTCGACATCGCTTCCGCGATGCGCTCTCGTCGCCCCGAGCGCTTCAACGAAACAATCATGACCGGAAATCTCGCTGACATTCATGCCCTCAGCAATTGAGTGAAATGCGCCCGCATACGGGGCGACCCCACGATGACCATGACGAACACCGCGAGGATCACCGCCTCGGCGGTTAGAAACGCCCACCCGGCGCCGCGCGCACCGAAGCGAGGAATCAGCGCGAATGACAATCCGATGTTGAGCACGCCCGCGAGCAGCATGACGACCGACCTTAACTTACCGTTCGCGAATGGAACCAGCACCTGGAGGCCGAGCAGATAGGCGAGATTGCCGAAAATGGTCGCGATGCAAAGCAGCGTCAACACAGGCGCCGCCGCGCCGAAGTCGGGCCCGAGAAGCACGCTAGTCACGTAATGAGAGAGCGCAGTGACAGCAAGCACGCCCACGCCCGTGATGGCGAGTGTCGCGACAGCACCAAGCGCCGTGAGCCTGGCCGCCGACATAGGCCTGTCGAGCATTAGCGCCGACACACGCGGATACAGCACCGAATTGATCTGGGCAGGCACCATGTTTCCCACCGTTTTGAGGCGATCAGCGGCCGCGTAGAGTCCCACCTGGTAAGGATCGCCTAGCGCACCGAGAAGCACGGTATTGGTCACTCCGAACAGACTGACCGAAATCGTCGACAAGAACATATCGACACCCTCTCTCAGGCGACGCGCCGCCGAGCGCCAGGCTCGTCCCGGACGACCCAGAAGCCCGAGCCTTTGTACCATCAGCAGCGAGAAGAGCCCCGTCATGCACGGGGCAAATGCCTGGATCGCTGCAGCGAGCGCGATGTCATCAGCTGATTTGACAAACGCGAAGATCAGCGGCAGCGTCGCGAAGCGGCCCGCCAGCGATACGACCGCAAACAGGGAGAAGCGCTCCAGTCCCTGCAAAACCCAATTGAGCGTGAACACATTGCTGACGACGGCAATCCACGACACCAGTACGACAGGTATTGCCGTGGCGGCGTGTCTATCGAAGCGCATCGCGACACCCAAAGCGAGCAGGGAAACAAGACAAAGCAGCGCCTTCGCAAAAATGACTGACCAGATCAGATCGTTGACGGCATCCTTATCGCCGCGACGTTCGACGATCGCGCGCGGCCCGCTGAGGTTGAAGCCCCAATCCGTCCAGAGCACGCCATAGACGGCGATAGCAGACGCATAACCCAGGATGCCGAAATTCGACGGCCCAAGAATGCGCGTGAGATACGGGAACGTCGCCAGCGGCACGAGGTAATTGCCGACCTGCCAAGCGATCATCGCGAACAGGTTACGGCCAAGCCGCGGCGCTCGCGCCGCACTCCCCGTTTCACCAGGAACTCGTCGCGAGCATACGAATTTATCCACTTGCGGCTCGACTGAGCGATGGAGTAACAAATGCTTCGCTCACGCGAGCACCCCGCGCGTATCAATCACCACCTTCGTCTGCAACCGAATCGGATCGACTTGCTTGAATTGCGCGTGATCAACAAGAATAACGATCACATCGGCTTCAGCCATCGCGGTACGTAGATCGCAAAGCCCGATACGTCCTTCCAGGTCTGGCGGAAGTTTTTGAATATTCGGCTCAACAGCAACAACTTGCGCCGGGAACCGGTCGGCCAGTTCGTTCGCAATCTCAACCGCAGGGCTCTCACGCAAATCATCGATGTTCGCCTTGAATGCGAGACCGAGACACGCAATCAACGGCTCCCTGAAGCGCTTCGCTGCTCGCTCCACACGCTCGACAACCCAATTTGGTTTGTCATCGTTCACCGTACGCGCCGCACGAATGAGTCGAGCCTGCTCTGGCGCCGAGTCCACGATGAACCACGGGTCAACGGCGATGCAATGCCCGCCCACGCCCGGCCCCGGCTGGAGGATATCCACGCGTGGATGCCGGTTTGCCAGCTTGATCAATTCCCACACGTTGATCTCCAGCCGGTCACAAATCAGCGAAAGCTCATTGGCAAATGCAATATTCACGTCGCGGAACGAGTTCTCGGTCAGCTTGCACATCTCAGCCGTTCGAGCGTCCGTGATGATGCACTCGCCACGCACAAATACCTGGTAGAGTTCGCGCGCCGCCTCGCTGCAGCGCGCTGTCATGCCGCCAATCACACGATCGTTTTCGACCAGTTCGCGAATCACGTGCCCGGGCAATACGCGCTCGGGACAATGGGCAACGCGCACGTCGGACGCATCTCCCATTTGCTGCGGAAAAGTGAGGTCCGGTCGCATCTCCGCCATCCACTCGGACATTCTCGCAGTAGCACCAACGGGTGAAGTCGATTCGAGCACCACCAGGTCGCCCTTTTTCAATACCGGCGCCACGGCGCGGCTCGCCGCTTCGATGTATGAAAGGTCCGGTTTGTGGCCATCCGCAAATGGCGTCGGAACTGCGATAAGAAATGCATCGGCAGGTTCCGGGTTCGTCGTTGCACGCAGATAACCCTGCGATACCGCTGCGTGAACGAGCATGTCGAGTTCCGGCTCGACAATATGAATGGCGCCGCGGTTGATCGTATCGACGGCGTGCTGGTTCACGTCAACGCCAATGACCTTCTTGCGGCGCGCGGCGAACGCGGCCGCCGTGGGAAGTCCGATATAGCCCAGTCCAACAACCGAAATCGTTTCGAAGTTCATAGTAGCCAAGCCCTTATTCTCCTTGTCCCCGACCCGCGCGAACTGCGGTGCCCCACCAGTCATTCAGCGCAGCCGTAATGCGCTCGCACGCGTGTCCATCCCCATACGGGTTTTTGCCGCGGCTCATCGCCCCGTAAGCCTTGTCGTCCTCCAGCAAGCGCGCCACGCCCTGCACGATCGCGCTGACTTCCGTCCCAACGAGCCGCACCACCCCCGCATCAACGGCTTCCTGCCGCTCGGTCGTATCGCGCATGACGAGCACGGGCTTTTGAAGCGAGGGCGCCTCTTCCTGAATGCCGCCCGAGTCCGTCAGGATCAAATGAGCGCGATCCATGAGGCTTACGAACGGCAGATAGTCGAGTGGCTCGATCAAATGCACGTTCGCAATGCCGGTGAGCAGGCGATTGACAGGTTCACGCACGCTCGGGTTGAGATGAACGGGATAGACGATGTCCACCTCCGGCCATGCCCCTGCAACTTGCGCGAGCGCCGTGCAGATGCGTTCGAAGCCGTCACCGAAACTCTCTCTGCGGTGGCCCGTGACCAGAACGAGCCGGCGCTTCGGGTCGAGCCTCGGAAGCACGCGTTGTGCTTGCTCACGCAGCGTTGCCTCCGCGGCCAGTCGGCCTCGCACGTGCAGCAGCGCATCGACAACGGTGTTGCCTGTGACAGCAATCGACTTGGCGGAAACACCTTCACGCAGGAGGTTTTCCCTGGCGACTTCGGTGGGTGCCAGATGCAGCGAAGCCAGGACGCCGGTCAGCCTCCGGTTCGCTTCTTCTGGCCAAGGCGAGAGCAGGTTGCCAGTCCGCAATCCGGCTTCAATATGAGCGATCGGCGTGCGGTTGTAGTACGCGGCCAGGGTTGCCGCCATCGTCGTGGTCGTATCGCCATGCACGAGCACCAGATCGGGTTGCTCTTGTGAAAGCACGCCGCGCATACCCGCCAGGATGGTCGATGTGACGTCGTAGAGATCCTGACCGCGCTTCATGATGTTCAGGTCGAAGTCAGGTCGAATCGAGAACAGGCTGAGCACCTGGTCCAACATCTCGCGATGCTGCCCGGTGACGCATACCCGACACCGTACGCCCGGCTCGCGTTGCAGGCGCTTGACCAGAGGCGCCATCTTGATCGCTTCCGGCCGGGTTCCAAACGTTAGTAGTACAGTTTTTTCCATCGACACAACCTTAGGCAGTTCGCGCCCGCGTGGGACTTCGGACCTCAATCGGGCTTCTTGCTGTAGTTCGAATACGCGCCGTAGGAAGCGCCACGCTCCGGTACATCCGTGAGCAGCAGGCCATCGATCTCGACACCGGCGCTCGTGAGTTGGCGCGTACATTCGCGCAATTCGGCGGCGGAATGGCGTCCATGGCGCACGACCATCAGAGTGGCGCCTGCGTGCTTACCGATCAGAACGGCGTCCGTGACCGCGAGCACGGGCGGTGAGTCGATAATCACCACGTCGTAACTCAACGCCAACGCCTTCAGCACTTCTCCAAGCCGCTCCCGCGTGAGGAGTTCGGCCGGGCGGTCAGGTATGGAGCCCGACGTAATGACATCGAGATTCGGTAGCACTTCGCGGTGGATAGCATCTCTCTGTTCACAACCAGTCAAGAGATCCGAGAACCCCCGCTTGCGTGCAATCGAGAAGTAGAAGTGAACATCGCCGCGCCGCATATCGGCGTCGATCAGCAGAATGCGCTTGCCCGTAGCCGCCAGAACCGTTGCCAGATTCACGGACACAAACGACTTGCCGACGCCCGGCCGCGGCCCCGTGAGCATCACAATGTTGTTTTCAGGTTTCAGCACGCCAAACTGCATTGCCGTACGCAGACTGCGCATCCCCTCCACCGCTACATCATCGGGATACACAGCCGCAAGAACGGCAGGCCTAGTGGGGTTGCGGCGCACAGATTGACGCAGCGCCAATTCCTTGTCGCTGTGTGAAATGATTGCGTGTACCGGAAGATCGACTGCGCGCTCTATTTCCGATGGGGTCTCGAGCCCGCGGTTGAACATGCGGCGCGCGAGCGCAATCCCACATCCAATTAACAGCCCGGATACCAAGGCCAGCGGCAGTACCAGACTTTTCCGCGGCCTCACCGGCTCCTCCGGCACGACTGCATAGTCGACCGTGCGGACGTTGCCGAGCTGCCCCGCCTTCAACACGCGCAACTGCTGGGTACTATCGAGCAATTTCATATAAAGGTCGGTGTTGACCTTCACGTCGCGCATGAGCCGCAGTGCCTGCTGCTGCGTCTCGGGCAACGCTGCTACCTGCTTCTCGTATTGATCTTGTTGATCTTCTAGCTCGGCAATGCGCGCATCTACCGCCGCAACACTGGAATGCGACGCCGTGAAGCGCTGCACGAGATCTGCACGTTGTTGCTGGAGTTCGGTGAGGCGAGTCTTTGAATCGACAACCGATTGCAGCAGCAGCTTGCCCTGGGCATCGAGATCGATCGCCCCAGACTTCGCGCGAAATGCGTTATAGCGGGCTTCAGCCTGGTCGAGGGCGGCGCGCAGCTGGGGCAACTGCTCGCCGAGAAAATCGAGCATCTGTTGCGCTTGCGCCGACTTGCGATCGACGTTGCGCTGTACATAAAGGCTCGCGACCATATTGACAATAGCCGTCACGCGCTCCGCGTCCGGGCCATCCAGCTTCATGCCGATGATTCCCGACTGTTTCGTCTTCTCCGCGATATCAAGCTTCTTCTGCAACTCGGCAACGGTCAGTTGAGTCGACAAACGCTTCAGGTCGAAGCGCGTTCCGGCATGTGCCAGCAAAGACGTCACCTCGAGCGTGACGGGTCCGTATTGCGTCCTTGCGCTCGCGACCGCACCGACACGCCCGTGGAGGACAACGTCGCCGGATGGGTCTTTCAGTTCATATCGCTCTGCGTCAATTGCCGTCAGTTCAAACTTCTTCTGATACAGCTCTCGCGGGACGTCGAACCGGGTCACGCCAATACGCTCTCCGCCCCACGCGTAGCGCTTCATTCCGAGCAATGGCGAAAGCAGTTTGTCGCTGTCTTGAGCACGATAGCGCGCAACAGGCGCACCGATCAGCGGGAAATAGTGGGGCCGCGCGTCGATATCGACATGAAGCCGGTCGACCGTTTCGGCCATCGCGGTGCGCGAGCGAATCAGTTCGATCTCCGCGTCGGCGGTGGCCTTCGATTGGAACAGCGACGCAAGATCGCCCAGTTTGTCGTTGATCGAACCCGCGCCCGAGTCGTCGTCCACCTGGATCATCGCGTCAGCGCGATAAACAGGTGCTCCGAGAAAGGCATAAGCCGCTCCGAGGGCGAACACGATCGCCATGACGATGCCAATCAGGGTGAGGTTCTCGCGAAGCACCGCAATGAGCTCCGAGAGGTCGATTTCATCATCATCCGCGGCGTTGGCATGCGGATCGTTCTTAAGAAGAGTCATGATTCAATGGATCTTGCTGTCCTGCAGGACGCGGCGCCAATGCGCGACGCCGTGTTCGATCTGTGCCACGGCCAGATCGAACGTTGCGCGATGTCGACCGTACGGATCGACGACGTCCACGCCCTCTACTTCGATCAGACGGAACACCTTGCCGCGCGCGAATGGCCAGTTGCGTTCGATCTGTTCGCGTTGCCCCTTCGTCATCGTGAGGATCAGATCGGCGCCACGAACCTGCGCATCGGTGAGTTGCGATGCCATGTGTGCTTCCAGAGGCACGCCACGTTCGCGTGCCAATTCCACGATGGTGGGATCGGCGCTTTCACCCACCAGCGCGCGCGTTCCCGCCGAACTGAAGGCGATGCCGGGCAACGAACGCGCGAGCATCGCGCACGCCAACGGACTGCGACAGATGTTGCCCTCGCAAACGACCAGAACGCTCTCGATCATTTCGCCACCAGCCCGGCGGTCAAACCGGCATTGATTGCGGGAATCAGCAACGTCAGCACGCGGTTGAAGCGGACAAGGCCGTTGCCATCGACGTACACGACGTCCTTCGGCTGCAGGTCGAACTCCTTTGCCACGAGCATGGCCACGGGCGAACGTCCGTCGAGGTGGAAGACTTCCGGCTTGCCGTTCAGCGCACCGCGGATCACGAACATTTGCGCAGCGTCCGCTGTCGACGAATTCACACTGCCCGCCTGCGCGATGGCGTCCGCGAGCGTGATACGACCTGTGCGGCGTGGAATCGCAGCAATCGGCTTGCTGACTTCGCCCATTACGTAGACGTCGTTTTCGTCGCGGGCGACGACGCGCAGCATGTCCCCGGGCTTGAGGTACAGCCGCGACGGACTCAAGCCGCTCGCCACCATTTGCGTCAGGTTGATACGGTGAGATGTGTTCCCACGCACGAGTACGAGGTCGCTTTGATCGGCTGTCTCAGCGAATCCGCCAGCGCGCGAAATCGCTTCGTACAGCGACATAGGTACGTCATTCACCGCGACCACACCGGGGCTGCGCACCTCGCCGTCTACGTACACCTCGTGGGCGCGGTACGAGGCCATACGCACGGTGACCTGCGGCTTGACGAAATAGCGCGCAAGCGACGCCGTCAGCAAACGTTGAATTTCCTCTGTGCGAAGTCCCGCAACGTGCATCGTGCCGGCGTAGGGAAACGTGAGATTGCCGGACTGGTCGACGACGAAGCCGGAAAACGGATCGCCGGGGCGCGTGGACGCCTGCGACTGCGTCGGGCCCATGGCCGCCGCCAGTTCCGGGTGATCCCAAACGACGATCTGCAACACGTCGCCAGCGCCGACCGCATACGGTTGCGGAGCCGCCGAAAGCAGTTCGGCCTGCTGCTGCTGCTGTCTCAGGCGCGCCTCCTGGAAGCGCTTCACCGTCTCGACATTGAGTTCGGTAACAGGCACTTCGGGTGTAGCGGAGGTCGCATTGGCGACTAGCGCACCGCTCCCCACCCCGGCGACACCTCCGCCGCCGCCCATCGACTCATCGGCCTCGGTCCTGGTATCGGGCCCGCTCGGCGCCTCCGTCAGGGTGGCAGCGTTCGACAGAGACATGCGCATGCCAGGCGCGATCGCGCAACCACCGAGCGCGGCACAAAGCGCAATAGCCGCACTTGCACCCGCAATGCGCCCGGCGACGTCGCGCGGCGTCCGGCGCCCGGCATGAGCAAACGGTTTCATCGATCGTTTCACCACTTCTACGTTCCAGCAAATCAATAGGCGTTTCGGTGCACTAGTCCCTTGAAGACCGTTGCGAAGACAATTCGCATATCGAGCCAGAAGGACCAGTTGCTGAGGTAATACAAGTCGTGTTCGACGCGTCCCCGCATCTTCTCGATGCGATCGGTCTCGCCGCGGAAGCCGTTAACCTGTGCCCAGCCGGTGATGCCCGGCTTGATGCGATAGCGGTGGATATAGCCATCCACGATGTTTTGATAGAGCGCGTCATGCTCGATCGCGTGCGGCCGCGGCCCGACGACCGACATTTCGCCGCGCAGCACATTGAAAAACTGTGGCAACTCGTCGAGGCTCGTGCGGCGCAGGAAAGCTCCCACGCGTGTGATGCGCGGGTCGTTACGCGTTGCCTGCTCGACGACGCCACGCGCCGCGGCGTGCAAGCGCATGCTGCGAAACTTGTAGATGTTGAAGACCTTGCCGTTCGCGCCCTTGCGTCGCTGCGTGAAGAGCGCTGGTCCTGGCGATGAGAGCTTCACGGCAATCGCGATGATCAGGAGCAGCGGCATGAGCACCGTCACGGCGGCCAGCGCAAACACGCGATCGAAAATGTCCTTCGCGACAAGGGCATCCGACGACAGCGGCGAACCGACGAGGTTGATAGCAGACGTGCCGTCGAGATCGATCACTTCGCCTTCGAACAGCGCGAGCCCGCTCACGTCAGGAATGAAGCGGATGTTCAGGAGGTCGTTGCGAAAAAGCTCGATGAAGTCGAGAATCGTCTTCTCTTCCGAGACTGGCAAAGCCAGCCAGATTTCTTCCACGTGATGCCGCCGCACGAAGCCGGCGAACCCTTCGCGATCGCGAAATGCCGGCACGATGCCCGGCGCCACGCCGGTCGCAGGACCGGTGTCGAAGATCGTCGCGACGAGATACGTCGAGTCCTTTGCCGCTTCAACCTTGCGCAGCAGGTGACGGCAGTGCGCCCCGCTGCCGACGATTGCCACGGCGCGCGTGCGTGCGGCTCGCTCCACGCGTCGCACGCTGCGGGCGCGCTCGACAAAACGGCAAACTACGAGGCCGAGTCCGGAGAAGAGCGCCCATCGCGCAACCCAATCGCCGGACGGCCGGTAAGGCTCGAGGGAAGCGATAGCGAACAGTAGCGCCGCTGCGAGCGCAATGATCCACGCGAGCGTGGGAACACAAACGCAATGCCAGAATGAATGCCGGTGCGCGACCCGATACAGACCGAACGCCGGAAAAAGAAACACGGACCCGAGCAGCGCAAACGCCACGAGTGCACTGTCATAACCGGGTTGACTGCCGCTCGCCTCGAAGCGCGAGGCGAAAGAAGCGCCAAACGCGATCACGGCGATATCGAGCAAACGAGAGGACAGGTTGCCGCGACGTCGCGACGTTCCTTCACAGGCTTGACAAGGCAGGCGCATGAAATCTTCCACGAATGAATAGTTGGCCGCGTCGCCACCGACACGGCTCTTCAAGACAGCCGCAGACCAGCCATCACTGCTTACCGCAAGTTCATCCGGGAACGTTCCAGCCACGCCCTGAATCCACAATCAGAAAGAGATGAATCAAGAGAGAATCGATACGTTGTCTGCACGTCACGCCATTTCCCAGTGAAGTCGAAGACGTTCGCACGTACGACGAGGATGCGAATCCGGGAGAATCGCGATGAATACCCCGGATACTGAATTGCACGCGCGGGGCTGAATCGCCAGGTCGCGGCCTGGCTAATGACCAGGAATGGAAGTCTCAACTGACAGACGCGTCGCGTATATAGGAAGAGTCTGAAACGCTCTCCTGCGATGCGGGCAATGCATCTCGATATCAGGTCTGCAGTCAATCGGACCCAGACAATCCCGGGATCACCCATCCATAAATCAGTAATGCGAAATAAATAAATCCTGGCGGATCAGCAGCCTCGCACAAGCTATAGATGCTCAGATTTGAGCTTGAACAGGATATGTGAATTCACTGCCGCCCGTTATTCTTCTTTTCATTTTTGGGCGGAGTGTCAATTCAATTTAAAGTTTTATCCAGTTCTCGAAACGGGCGTATGAATACGCCGAGGCCGTCGCGAGAAGAAATCTCACTTCTTCTTCTGAATAAACTCGATCTTGTACCCATCCGGATCGGTCACGAACGCGATCACCGTGGTCCCATGCTTCATCGGGCCGGCTTCGCGCACCACCGTGCCGCCTTGCTCCTTGATCTTCGCGCAGGCCGCATACGCATCTTCCACCTCGACGGCCAGATGCCCGAACCCGGTGCCGAGATCATAAGAAGCCGTGTCCCAGTTGTGCGTCAACTCGATCACGGTGCCGTCGCGCTCGTCCGTGTACCCGACGAAGGCCAGCGTGAACTTGCCATCGGGATAGTCTTCGCGGCGCAGCAGTTTCATGCCGAGCAGTTCGGTGTAGAACTTGATCGAGCGATCGAGGTCGCCGACCCGGATCATCGTGTGTAGCAGGCGCATCGTGAACTCCGTTTTGCCGTCGTCAAAAGCCGGACTGTACCAAAAACCCACCGCCCCTGCCGGCGCCGGCAAGATGTGCCGATTTGCTCTAGCATGAACGCCATTCCCGAATTTGCCAGGGCAAGTTCGCTGACGGGATGTAAGCAAAGAACGTAAGGAACGAGGGGTGAACATGCGGATTCTGGTAGTCGGTGCGGGTGCGACGGGCGGCTATTTCGGTGGCCGGCTCGCTGCCGCAGGGCGCGACGTGACGTTTCTGGTGCGCGAGGCGCGCGCCGCGCAATTGCGCGAATCCGGCCTCGTGATCCGCAGTCCGGCTGGCGATCTCACCCTGCGCGACATCAAGACGGTCACCCGCAAAGCGCTAGAGGCGCAAGGCGGCCAACCGTTCGATCTCGTCCTGCTGAGCTGCAAGGCTTACGACCTCGACAACGCAATCGATTCGTTCGCCGCAGCCGTCGGTCCGAACACGCTGATCCTGCCGCTGCTCAACGGCATGCGCCATCTGGAGGCGCTGCAGGCGCGCTTCGGCACGCAGGCGGTGCTGGGCGGCGTCTGCCTGATTGCGTCCACGCTCAATGACAAGCGCGAAATCGTGCATCTCAACGACGTGCAGGCCATCACCTTCGGCGAGCTCGGTGGCGGTGTCTCAGCGCGCGTGCAAGCCGTGGCGGACGAGTTCGGCAACGCCGGTTTCCACGCGAAGGCGAGCGACAAGATTCTTCAGGAGATGTGGGAGAAGTGGGTGTTCCTCGCGTCGCTTGCGGGCAGCACCTGTCTTTTCCGGGCGCCCGTTGGCGTCATTCTGGCCACACCCGACGGCGCCGCAACCGTCGAGCGTCTGTTCGCCGAATGCCGCGCGATTGCCGCCGGGCACGGCCACGCCGTGCGCGACAGCTTCCTCGAGCGCTCGCGCGCCATGCTGTTCGCCGAGGGTTCGCCGCTCACCGCTTCGATGTTGCGCGACGTGCAGAACGGTTCGCGCATCGAGGCCGATCATGTGCTCGGCGACCTGATCCGGCGCGGCGGCACGGCGCGGCAAACGTCGAACGACCTTTCGGTGCTGCGCATCGTCTATAGCCAGCTCAAGGCCTATGAAGCACAACGCAGCGAGGCAGCCTGAGCGAGCGGCAACGCACCGGCAACGCGGCGCGGCACGTCAGGCGCCGCTTGCCTCGTCCAGCGCCTGAGCGAGGCGCACGTACTCGTCCACCGGCACTTCCTCCGCGCGGCGGGCGAGATCGAAACCGAGCGCGTCGAAATCGAGGCGATCGCGATAGTCGCCGAGCGTATTGCGCAGCATCTTGCGCCGCTGCGAGAAGGCGGCCGTCACGAGTTCGCCGAGCAGGGCTTCGTTGAGCTTCGGCAGTTCGTGCGGCGCGTACGGAATCATGCGCACGATCGCCGAATCCACCTTCGGCGGCGGCTGGAACGATTCGGGCGGCACGTCCAGCATCTTGTCCATCACGTAGCGATACTGAAGCATCACCGAAAGGCGGCCGAACGCCTTGCTGCCCGGCTCTGCCACCATCCGCTCGACCACCTCGTTCTGCAGCATGAAGTGCTGGTCGATCACGCGATCGGCGAACGTGGCGAGATGAAACAGCAGCGGGCTCGAAATGTTGTACGGCAAGTTGCCGACGATGCGCAGCGATGGCTTCTCGCCAGGCGCCGCGAGCGAGCCGAAGTCGAACGCGAGCGCGTCGCCCGCGTGCAACTCGAGGAGCGGGCCGAACTTTTTAGTGAGGCGCGCGATCAGGTCGCGGTCCAGTTCGACCGCGTGCAACGGCGACTCTGGCGTGGCGAGGCGTTCGATGAGCGGCTCGGTGAGGGCGCCGAGGCCCGGCCCGATCTCGACCATGCGCTCACCGCGCTGCGGGCGAATGACGTCGACGATCGAGTCGATCACGCCCGTGTCGACGAGGAAGTTCTGGCCGAAGCGCTTGCGCGCAAAGTGGCCCTGGTGCTGTCTGCTGCTGTTGGACATCTTCTCTGGAATCAATCAGATGGCGCGCCGGTGGCGGGCCATCGAAACGGCTGTGTCGAGGGCGGCGATCAGGCTGCCGGCGTCCGCGCGGCCCGTGCCGGCGAGGTCGAGCGCGGTGCCGTGATCGACCGAGGTGCGCACGATCGGCAAGCCGAGCGTGACGTTGATGCCCTCGCCGAACGTCGCGTATTTCAGGACCGGCAGGCCCTGGTCGTGGTACATCGCCAGCACGCAGTCTGCGTCCTTGAGGTAGCGCGGCTGGAACAGCGTGTCGGCGGGATACGGGCCGCGAGCGTCAATGCCCTCGGCGGCGGCGGCCGTCAGCGCCGGCGAAATCGTGTCGATTTCCTCGCGCCCCAGGTAGCCGTTCTCGCCCGCGTGCGGGTTCAGGCCGGTCACGAGGATGCGCGGCAGCGGCACACCGAAATGGTGCCGCAGATCATGGTCGATGATGCGCAGCGTTTCGACGAGCCCGTCGACGGTCAGCGCCGCCGATACGTCCTTGAGCGGCAAATGCGTGGTGGCGAGCGCCACGCGCAACGGCCGGGCTCCCGTGCCCGCCAGCATCATGACCACTCGCGGCGTGTGGGTGCGTTCGGCCAGGTATTCGGTGTGGCCGGTGAACGGCACGCCGGCGTCGTTGATGGTGCTCTTTTGCAGCGGCGCGGTGACGATCGCGTCGAACTCGCCGGACACCGCGCCGTCAATGGCGCGGTCGAGCAGTGCGAGCACATAACGGCCGTTAGCGGCGTCGAGCTTGCCCGGCTTCGCGGGCGCCGCCAGCCCGACATGCTCGACCTGCACGGGCTGACTGGCCAGCACGGCGGCCCAGTCGACGTTAGCGGCTTGCGCGCGGGTCTCGATGAGCGCGCTGTCGCCGAGCACGACGAACTGCGCATCGGGCCAGTGCACCGAGGCGCCCGCCAGCGCGGCGGCGGTCAGCTCGGGGCCGACGCCCGCCGGTTCGCCGGTGGTGATGGCAATGCGGATCGGGCCCGCCCTCCGCGGAGCCGGCGACGACGTTGCGGAGGTGTTCATGGCTCGAATCCTTTCCAAAGCGATCAGTTGTGCGGCGGCGTCATGCCCGCGATCTTGTAATCGACGTAGGCACTGTCACGCAACTGGCGCAGCCAGTCGGCGTAGGCCTGCTCGGCCTTGCGCTGGCCGATGGCCTGGCGTGCGAGATCCATCTGCTGGGCGATCGAGCCTTCGGCGTCGCGGCGGCCCAGCACCTGGATCAGGTGGTAGCCATACTCGGTGCGCACGGGCTCGCTGAGCTGATTGTCCTGCAGCGTGTTCATCGCGCGCTCGAATTCGGGCACGGTTTCGCCCGGGCTGATCCAGCCAAGGTCGCCGCCCTGCGAGGCGGAGCCGTCCTGAGAATAGGTGCGCGCGAACTTGGCGAAGTCGCCGCCCGCCCCGATCTCCTGGCGGATTTCGAGCAGCTTCTGACGCGCCTGCGGCTCGGACATGCCGTCGCCCACGCGCAGCAGAATGTGGCGCACGTGTGTTTGCACGAGCTTGGGTGCGTCGGCGGCCGTGCCTTGGCCCTGGCGGCGCTCGACGAGCCGCACGATTTCGAAGCCGTCGTTGGTGCGAATCACCGAGGGATTCACTTCGCCCGGTCGCAGCGTGGAAGCTGCGGTCACGAACTCGGGCGGCAGCTTCGATTGCGGCTGGAAGCCCATGTCACCGCCCTTGCCTGCGTCGCTCGCCTGCGAGTTCGACTTGGCAAGGCTCTCGAACTTGCTGCCCGACTGCGCCTCCTTGAGCAGCGCGTTGGCCTTCGCCTGCGCGGCTTCGATGTCGGTCTCAGAAGCGTTCAGCGGCGCCTTGATGAAGATGTGCTGGAAATGCAGGTCGCTCGTCTGGCCTGCGTTCGGCCCGCGCTGGCTCGCGATGTAGTTCGCGACTTCGGCGTCGGAAACCGTGATCCGGCTGTCCACTTCCTTCTCGCGCAGCTTCGAGAGCGTGAGTTCCGTGCGCGCGTCGCGCATGAACGTGCTCCACGGCACCCCGGCCGCCTCGATGCGCGTGCGGTAGGTGGCGAGGTCCATGCCGTTCGCCTGGGCGAGGCGCTCGAGCGTGCGTTGCACGGCGGCGTCGTCGACGATGATGCCGTCTTCCTTCGCCTTCTGGAGCTGGATGCGCTCCAGCACCATCTGGTTGAGCACCTGCGAGCGCAACTGGTCGATGGGCGGGATCGGCGCGTTTTGCTGCTGCAAACGGTGCGAGATGAGTTCGACGCGGCCGTCGAGTTCGCGCTGCGTGATCACGCCGTCATTGACCACTGCGGCGATCGTGTCCACTGCCTGGCCATTGCCGGCCGGGAGACCTTGAGCTTGCGCCGACACGGCAGGCAACACGCCTGCGACGGCGAAGAGACTCGCAGCGTACGCTGCCAGGCGAAGCTTTTTCATGATTCCCACAGATACTCCAATGTTGGCGGGCCCGCTCAGCCCGTCTCTATGCAACCGACACCGCGTTGCCCCGAGGCGCCTCGCGCAAGCCATGCGCTCCGGGTCACGCGTTATTGATAATCAGTGAAGCGCGACGGCGACGGCGCCACACCCGGCAGTTGCGTGTACCCCGGCACTGCGGACCGGAACGCCGCCACGAGTCCGTTGTCGACGTTCGACAGCCCCTTGAGCGTGAGCTGCGCGAGAAAGCGCGTTGACGAACTCGGGCTGCCCGACGTATTGACCCCGTTCGCGTAACGCTGCAGGCCGACACCGAGAACCCAGCAGTCGGCGTCGTACTGCATGCCGACCAGGCCGTCGACGATCCGATGACCGTCCAGATCGTAGTTGAAGCGGCCCACGGCGTACACCCGATGCGAGAAC
Source organism: Paraburkholderia mimosarum LMG 23256 = NBRC 106338 (assembly GCF_000739815.1). Taxonomy (GTDB): domain Bacteria; phylum Pseudomonadota; class Gammaproteobacteria; order Burkholderiales; family Burkholderiaceae; genus Paraburkholderia; species Paraburkholderia mimosarum. The sequence continues at coordinate 35,939 of NZ_BBJJ01000016.1, read as the reverse complement.
GGCCATTGAGCCGAGATCAGGATCTGGTTGATCGGCGTGTTTTCGAGCGTCGTGTTGGCGCGCGTGTAGCGATACGCCACGTTCAGCACGCGGCTCGGTCCCGGGCTGTACCCGAACCCGATGCTCGCCTTGGTGAACGCGTTGTTGTCGGCATTATATTGGAACGCCGTTTCCGAAGCGAAACCGCCCCCGATTTTCAGCGATGCGCCCGCGATCAGATCCGAATGCGTCGCCTGCGCGTTAGTCTCGCCGGGAATGAGCGTGACGCGCTGGTCCTGGAAGAAATACTGCTGCGCCAGCACGAAGCGCGCGCGCTCGTCGCCCGAGGCCGGGTCGATGAAGCGCGTGGTGATCGCGGCCGTGATGCGGTTCGCGTCGGCGATGCGGTCGTTACCGACGAAGGTGTTCGGCGTGAAAATTTCCGCGAGCCCGAAGTCCGACTCGGCGGTATCGAAAAGGGGCGCGAACTGCTGGTTGTGGTACGGCGTGTACACGTAGTACAGGCGGGGTTCCAGCGTCTGGATGTAATCCTGGCCGAACAGGTGCACCGAGCGGTCGAACACGAGCCCCGTGTCGAAGCTGAACGTGGGGATCGATTCGGTGAAGCTCTTCGGCGTGCCGACGGGCGAACCGAAGGTCGTGCCCGGCGCGCCGATGTTGCTCAGGTTGTACGACGCGAAGTGCCATTGCACCTTCGGCGTGACGAAATAACCCGGCCCCATCAAGGAGTACGACAGGTACGGATTGAAGACGACGCGGTCGCCTTCGGTCGCGTTGGCTTCCGTGATGCGGAAGCGCGAATAGTCGGCTTCCATGCCGTAGTCGAAGCCGCCGACGTTGTACTTCGCGTACTTCACGTTCAACTGCGGCTCTCGGCCGTATGGCGGCGTCGACGACTCGACCGTCTGCCAGTGCTGCCAGCGACCCAGCACCGACCACGGCCCGTTGTTGTACGTGAGGCCGGCTTCCTGCTGATAGAGCGTCTGCGTGCCGTTCAGGAACTGGTTGGCCGGAGACGACAGGTCGGACGAGTAGGTATTGTCCGAGACCTTGTTGTAGTAGACGTAACCGCCGAACCCGTTGCCGAAGTTCTGGTTGTGCTGGATGAACAGCGCGTAGCGGTTCGTCTTCGTGATCGCGTCGTCCGGCAGGAACGTTCCCGTGATCGAGCCCGAGTAGTTCGTCGAGAGATACCGGTAATTGCCCTGCAGGAACACGCCCCGCTTCGAGATGATCTCGGGCGTGAACGTCAAGTCGCGGTTCGGCGCGATGTTGAAATAGTACGGCAACGAAATTTCGTAGCCGTTCGTCGAGCTGATCGAGAACGTCGGCGGCAACAGGCCGCTGCGCCGCTCGCCCGAAAGCGGGAACGACAGCCACGGGCTCGCGAAGATCGGCACGTTCTGGAAGAACAGCACGCCGTTGTGCGCCACGCCTTCGTCGCTGCCCGTGTCGAAGTCGAATTCGCTGCCCTTGATGTACCAGGCCGGATTGGTCGAACACTGGCACGCGGTGTAGGTGCCGTTCGTGAGCACCGAGCGTTCGCTGTCCAGCAGATCGGCGCGCGCGGCGCTGCCCGAGCCGCCCGTGAGCGTGAAATGGTATTTCGGCGCGGGCATGAAGCCCTCGTTCGCCTCGACCTTCAGATGCGCCTCGGGCCCCACGAACGTCGTGCCCTTTTGCGACACCACGACATTGCCATACGCGTTGGCCATGTCGGTGTCCTGGTCGTAGTGAAGAGCGTCGCCTTTCACCACGTTCGAGCCCTGGCGCAGCTCCGCGGCGCCTCGCACGGCGAGGTCGGTGTCCACGGTGCCGGTGGTCGAATCGCCGAGCACGAAAGTCGCCGGGCGCTGACCCGGCGCGTTGATGTGGTCCTCGAGTTGCGGCGCGAGCCGCAGGCTCCACGGGCCGTCCAGCTGCTGCGGCTGAGCGGCGTCGCCCGTGAGCTGGGCGTGCGCGAGCGCAGGCACCAGACCCGGTACGGCCATGAGTGCCGCGATGAGCCGCCGCTTGCCCGGCACGCCGTCGTCACTGAGGGAGATCGTCTGGAAAAACTGTCTGGGCGGCATGTATGGTTTTGGCGAATCGGCCCGGCCGCCGCCCACTCCGTCATGGCGGCCCGCCTGCGCACCGCCCTTCCGATGAACCGGATCGAGGCCGGACTGCACACAATCAATTACATTTCATCGAACGATGGACCGGCGATGAATGCGGCGAACCTACCGTCATGCGGGCTTTGGCGCGAGTCGCGTCAAAAAAGTCGTGGGGTATTATATGGCAAGACGTTGATCCACTGATTTTGCCTCTGGCTTTCATGACCTTTTCTGCCGCGCATTCCCCCGCCGCTTCCCCAGCCGACAGCCGCCGCGATCTGCTCGCCGCCTGGCTCGGCAGCCACGCCGAACGCTACGCCCTCGACCTCGCGACGCTAGCGCCCGCCTCCGCCGACGCGAGCTTTCGCCGCTACTTCCGCCTCGCGAGCGCGGGTACGCATGGCGAGACGCTAATCGCGGTCGACGCCCCGCCCCCCGAAAAATGCCGCGAATTCGCCCAGATCGCGCAGTTGCTCGAAGCAGCGGGCGTGCATGTGCCGCGCGTGCTCGAAGCGGATTTCGACGCGGGCTTGATGCTCGTGACCGATCTCGGCACCGCGCCCTACCTGAAAACGCTGCAGGAAGCCGGCCCCGGCCCGCGCTCGCGCGAACTGATGCGCGACGCGATCGACGCGCTGATCCGCTGGCAGCTGAGTTCGCGCGCGGGCGTGCTGCCGGACTTCGACGAAGCCTTCATGCGCCGCGAGATGGAGCTGATGCCCGAGTGGTATCTCGAGCGCCATCTGGGCCGCAAGGTCGACGAGGCCACGCGCGGCGTGCTCGATCGCACCTTCGCGCTGCTCGTGACGAGCGCGCGCACCCAGCCGCAGACCTTCATGCTGCGCGACTTCATGCCCCGCAACCTGATGATCGCCACGCCCAACCCCGGCGTGCTCGACTTCCAGGACGCCGTGTACGGCCCGATCACTTACGACGTCGTCTCGCTGCTGCGTGACGCGTTCCTGAGCTGGGACGAGGAGTTCGAGCTTGATTGCTTCGCGCACTACTGGGAGCGCGCGAAGAAAGCGGGACTGCCCGTCGACCAGGACTTCGGCGAGTTCTACCGCCAGCTCGAATGGATGGGCCTGCAGCGCCACATCAAGGTGCTCGGCCTCTTTTGCCGCATCCACTATCGCGACGGCAAACCGCATTACATGAACGACCTGCCGCGCTTTCTCGCCTACGCGAGCAAGGTCGCGCACCGCTACCGCCCGCTGGCTCCATTCGCGCGCCTCATCGACGACCTGCAGGGCAGCGCCGTCGAAGTCGCTTACACCTTCTGAAACGGGCCGCCATGACCCAATCGAATCACGCGCCGGCGACGGCGGCCCGCGGTCGCACCGCGATGATCTTCGCCGCCGGGCGCGGCGAGCGCATGCGTCCGCTCACCGACACCTGCCCGAAGCCGCTCCTCGAAGTGGGCGGCAAGCCGCTCATCGTGTGGCAGATCGAGCGGCTCGCGGCGGCGGGCTACACGCGCATCGTCATCAATCATGCGTGGCTTGGCGCGCAGATCGAAGCCGCGCTCGGCGACGGCTCGCGCTTTGGCGTGGCGCTCTTCTACTCGCCTGAAAGCGACGCGCTCGAAACCGCGGGCGGCATTGCGCAGGCGCTCCCGCTCATCGCGCCAGACGGCGCGGCCGAGGTCTTCCTCGCGGTGAGCGGCGACGTCTATAGCGAGTACGATTTCGCGCGGCTCGCGGCGCGCACCGAGGCGCTCGCCGCGCGCGAAGCGCCAGGCATGCATCTCGTAATGGTGCCGAACCCGGCGTTCCATCCGAACGGCGACTTCGCGCTGGGCTCAGACGGCCACCTCGCGCTCGAAGGCGCGCCGCGCTATACGTTCGGCAATTTCGGCCTTTACGACACGCGCATGTTCCGCGATCTCGCGCCGGGCACGAAGCGCGCGCTCACACCGTACTATCGCGAGGCGATCGCCCAGGGTCGCGCGAGCGGCGAACTGTACGAGGGCGTATGGGAGAACGTCGGCACGCCCGCGCAACTCGAAGCGCTCGACACCGCGCTGCGCGCCAACGCCCGGCAGGGCTGAAGCACGCCGTGCGCAACGCAAAAGCGCCGGCGCGCGGCTCGCTTCAGTGCCCGCCCGCTGCCGGCGCTTCGATCTGTCCTTCCGGTGCCTGGGGCGCCTCGCTCGCCTTCTGCTGCTGCAGCGCCCACATCTGCGCATAATGCCCGCCCGCGGCGAGCAGTTGCGCATGCGTGCCGCGCTCCACGATGCGCCCATGATCCATCACGATGATCTGCTGCGCGTGCACCACGGTCGAGAGCCGGTGCGCGATGACGAGCGTCGTGCGCTCGCGCGCGATCAGATCGAGCTCGTGCTGGATGGCGCGCTCGGAGCGCGAGTCGAGCGCCGACGTCGCCTCGTCGAACAAAAGGATCGGCGGATTCTTGAGCAGCGTGCGCGCGATCGCCACGCGCTGTTTCTCGCCGCCCGAGAGCTTGAGGCCGCGCTCGCCCACGGGCGTGTCGTAGCCCCTGGGCAGGCTTTCGATGAACGCGTGAATGTGCGCCGCGCGCGCGGCCGCGATCACCTCTTCGCGGCTCGCCGTGGGGCGGCCATAAGCGATGTTGTAGTAGATCGAATCGTTGAACAGCACCGTGTCCTGCGGCACGATGCCGATCGAGGCGCGCAGCGAATCCTGCGTGACGTCGCGAATATCCTGACCATCGATCGTGATTGCGCCACCCGTCGTGCGATCGAGATCGTAGAAACGGAACATCAGCCGCGCGAGCGTGGACTTGCCCGAGCCGCTGTGCCCCACCACGGCCGTGGTCGTGCCCGCCGCAATCGTGAAGCTCAGGTCGTGCAGGATCTGGCGTGAAGGCTCGTACGCGAAGTTCACGCGCGAAAAGCGCACCTCGCCGCCGCGCACCGCGAGCGGCAGCGCGCCGGGCGCGTCGGGCACTTCGCGCTCGACGGTGAGCAGCGTGAACATGCGGTCCATGTCCGTGAGGCTCTGCTTCAGTTCACGATAGACGACGCCGAGAAAATTCAGCGGAATGTAAAGCTGAAGCATGAACGTGTTGATGAGCACGAGGTCGCCAAGAGTCAGCCGTCCCGCCATCACGCCCTGCGTGGCGCGCCAGAGTATGAACACGAGCCCCGTGCCGATGATCGCCTGCTGCCCGAAGTTGAGCGCCGAGAGCGACTGCTGCGACTTGATCGCGGCCTTCCTGTAGCGGCGCAGGTTCTCGTCGTAGCGCGTCGTTTCCCACTCTTCGTTGCCGAAATACTTCACGGTCTCGTAGTTGATGAGCGAATCGATCGCGCGCGAGTTGGCGCGCGAATCGAGCTCGTTCATCGTGCGGCGGAAATGCGTGCGCCACTCGGTCACCTTCACCGTGAAGACGATGTACGCAACCAGTGCGACGAGCGTGACGATCGCGTAATACGCCTCGTACTTGACCACGAAAAAGCCGAGCACGAGGCCCACTTCGACGAGCGTCGGCAGGATGCTGTAGAGCGAGTACGAAATGAGCTGCGTGATGCCGCGCGTGCCGCGCTCGATGTCGCGCGACATGCCGCCCGTCTGCCGTTCGAGATGAAAGCGCAGCGACAGCGAATGCAGATGGCGGAAGACCTTAAGCGCGAGCTGGCGCACGGCGCTCTCGGTCACCTTCGAAAAAAGGATTTCGCGCAGTTCGGTGAAGAGCGATGTCGAGAGGCGCACCACGGCGTATGCCACGACGAGCAGCCCGACGCCGCCCGCGAGCACGATGCCCGGGGCGTGCTCCGCGCGCCCGAGCGCTTCGAGATGACGCACCGAGGCGAGGCCATCGACGATGTGCTTCATCACGATCGGCACGCCGAGGTTGGCCACCTTCGCGCCGATCAGACAGCAGAGCGCGAACGCCACGCGCCATTTGTACGCGGTCAGGTAAGGCAGCAGGGAAACGATCGTCTGCCAGTCGTTGCGCGGCCCGGTGGCGGGCAGCGCGGGTTCGTTGGAAGCGGGAAAGCGGCGCATGGCGGGGCGGCGATATGAGTGTGCGAAATTCGGTGGGATTGCGGCGGGAAGCGCGGCGGAAAGTGCGGTGCGAAGTGTGGTGAGAAGTGTGGGTAGAAGCGCGGTGAGAATGCGCTGCGAACGCCGCGCGAATGCGTAGTGCGAAGGCCGGTTCGAAGACCGGAGCCGGGCGCGGCGCAAGCGGCACGACGAGTCCTGTGGGGCAATCGGCGACGGGTTTCGCGAGGGTGGAAGGTACTTATCGACCCGCCCGCCGCGCCTCATGCTTTCCCGTACAATTCCTGATCGACGTATTGTCGCAGAAGGCGGCGCGCCCCGCTGGACGCGCTCATGCCTGCCCAACAGCGCATGTCAGCACCAGGGCCAGCGCCGCTGCGCCGCCCGCCGTTCGATCCCTTTTCATGGAAGCCCGATGACCGATTCGTTCCCGCTCCCCCAAAAATCGCCCGCGCTGCGCGTCGTGCCGCAACCCTCGGATGCGAACGTCCACGGCGACGTCTTCGGCGGCTGGATCATGGCGCAGGTCGACATTGCCGGCTCGATTCCGGCGAGCCGCCGCGCCAACGGGCGCGTCGCGACCGTCGCGGTGAACTCGTTCGTGTTCAAGCAACCGGTGTTCGTGGGCGATCTGCTGAGCTTCTACGCCGAAATCGTCAAGACGGGCAACACCTCCGTGACCGTTGAGGTCGAGGTGTACGCCCAGCGCATGCGCCTCCAGGAGGAAGTCGTCAAGGTCACCGAAGCAACGCTCACTTACGTGGCGACCGGCGCGGACCGCCGTCCGCGCCCACTGCCCGCAATTGAATAACACAACTGCGAACGCAACCACGAACGCAACCGCGAACGCCCGGCGCGTGCGCCGGGCTCAAACCGTCCACGCAAGCCCGGGCGCTTCCTCGTAAGCGGCGCTCGCGCGCAGCAGCGCCGCCGCCTCGTCGCCGGGCAGCGGCGGCGCGAAGAAGTACCCTTGCAGTTCGTCGCACGCGCGCTCGCGCAGGAAGGCGAACTGCGCCGACGTCTCCACCCCTTCCGCGATCACCTGCAATTGCAACTCGTGCGCGAGCGCGATGATGGCCGCCGTGATCGTTTCGTCGTCGCTGCTCGTGCCGATGTCGGCGACGAACGAGCGGTCGATCTTGAGCCGGTCCACGGGCAGACGCTTCAGGTAGCTCAGGCTCGAATAACCGGTGCCGAAGTCGTCGATGGCGATGCCGATGCCAAGCGCGTGCAGCTCGTTGAGCATCGACACGGCTTCCTCGGCGTTGCGCATGAGCGTGCTCTCGGTCAGTTCGATTTCGAGCCAGCAGGCTTCGAGCCCGGTTTCCTGGAGCACATCCTTCACGAGTTGCGCAATGTCGCGCTGGTGGAAGGTCCTCGCCGAGAAGTTCACGGAAACGCGCACGGGCGGCAGCCCCGCGAGTTGCCACTCGCGATTCTGCCGGCACGCCTCGCGCAGCACCCAGTCGGAGAGCGGGCCGATGAGGCCGCTTTCCTCGGCCACCGGAATGAACTGCGCAGGCGAAACGAGCCCCACCTCGGGATCGCGCCAGCGCACGAGCGCCTCCATGCCGATAATGCGCCCGCCCTCGATCTCCACCTGGGGCTGGTAGTGCAGCAGGAACTCGCCGTCGCGCAGCGCGCGACGCAGTCGCCTTTCGAGATTCAGGCGCGCGCCCACGTTCGCATTCATCTCCGGCTGGAAGAACTGGAACGTATTGCGGCCCATGTCCTTCGCGCGGTACATCGCGACGTCGGCCTTCTTGAGCAGCGTCTCCGCGTCGCTGCCGTCCTGCGGGTACACGCTCGCGCCCATGCTGCAGCCCACGTAAAGCTCGGTGCCGTCGATCCATACCGGCTCCGAGATCAGCGCGCGCGCCCGCTCCATCCAGCCGATCAGCGCCTTCTCGTCGATGGCGTCGGTGAGCACGATCACGAACTCGTCGCCACCGTGGCGCGCGACCGTCTCGGTCGTGCGCGTGCAGCGCTGGAGCCGCTCGGCCACTACGCCCAGCAGCCGGTCGCCCACGCTGTGGCCCAGGCTGTCGTTGACGTTCTTGAAGCCGTCGAGATCGATGAACACCACGGCCACGCCGGTGTCGTGCCGCTGCGCCGCGAGCAGCGCATGCTGAAGCCGGTCGCGCAGCAGATTGCGGTTGGGCAGCAGCGTGAGGCTGTCGTAGTTCGCCTGGTATTCGAGTTGCTCCTGGTAGCGAATCAGCTCGGTCACGTCGTTGATGATGCCGATGTGGTGCGTGATGCGCCCATCGAGATCGGGCACCGGCGCGATCAGCAACTGGTTCCAGAAGAGCGCGCCGTCCTTGCGGTAATTGCGCAGCACGGCGCTCACCTCGCGGTTCGAGAGCAGCGCCTTGCGGATCGCGATGAGGCCGTCCTGCTCGCGGTCGTCGCGCTGCAGGAAGCGGCAGTCCTGGCCGATCACCTCGCTGGGATCGAAGCCCGTGATGCGGCCGAACGCCGGATTCGCGTACTCGATCAGGTTGCTGCCGCCCGGCCCCGGCGCGGTGATGAGAATCGCGTTGGTGCACGCGTCGAGCGCGCGGCTTTGCAGGCGCAGCGCGAGGTCGGCGCGCTTGCTTTCGGTCGTGTCCGTGTAGGAGCCGAGCACGCCGATCACGCGGCCGTCGCCGTCGAGCATCGGCAGCTTGCTCGTGAGCGTCGTGCGGTGCAGCCCGTCGATCGTGAGGTCGTCCTCGTAGTTGATGCGCGGCAGGCCGGAGTCGATCACCTCGCGGTCCTGTTCGCGCATCGCGTCGGCATAGGCGCGCCACGGCAGGTCGTCGTCGGACTTGCCGATGATCTGCTCGGGGTACGCGAGACCTGCGTCGCGCGCGAAAGTCATGTTGCAGCCGAGATAGCGCGACTCGGCATCCTTCCAGAAGATGCGCTGCGGAATGTTATCGATCACCGTCTCGAGCATCTGGTTCGAGCGCTGCGCTTCCGCTTCCGCCTTGATCTGCTCGGTCACGTCGTCGGCGAGCACGAACACGGCGTCGCGGCCGAGGAAAGTGAGCGAGTGATGCGAAATGTCCACACTGACGAGCGAGCCGTCGCGCCGGCGGTGGTGCCAGATGCCGGCCATCGTGCGCAGGTTCCGCGTGAGCGTGTCCGAGCGGGCAAGGTGCTGCTCGAGTCGCGCGACTTCCTCGGGCGGACGGATGTCGCGGATCGTCATCGCGAGGAACTCTTCCTCGCTGTAGCCGTACTGCTGGATCGCGGCCGTGTTCACGGCGAGAAAACGCATCGTCTCGCGGTCGAACACATACATGGGCACCGGGTGGGCGTCGAACAGCCCCTGGAAGCGCTCGCTGCGCAGGCGCATGCCGCTCACCGCGCGCAGCTTCTCGCGGGCGGCGCTCTCGCGCGCGCCGAACGTGTAGATGAGCAGCGTCGCCCCCGCGAGCATCGTCACGATCAGGAGCACGAGGGCGCGGCCACCCGAACGCGCCGAATCGGCGAGCGCGGCAGCAAGCGCCTGGTCCTGCGTGCGTTGCAGCGCCGCGAGGCGCATGTCGAGCCGGTCGACGAGGGAATCGAAGCGGAGGTATTCGCCGGAGAGCCAGGCGGCAGTGGCGGGCGACACGCCCTCCGCGGTGGGCGCGGCGGTTGCGGGCAGGAGCGTCTTGGCGTTTGGCGTCGCGGGCGTCTGGACGGTGCTTGCCGCGATGCCGGTCGTGACGTTCCCACCGGTGCTTGCCGCGGCATGCGCGGCAAGCGGCGCGGCTGCTGGCGAATCCGGCGTGACGGCGCTCGCCGCCTCCGGGGCCGCGGCGTGCAGCGGCAGTATCGCGCCGGTCACGATATGCCCGTCCGCGCGCGCATTCGGTACGCTCGGCGAGTGAGCCGCCGGTGCCGCGACGCCGTTGCGGGCAAGCGCCTCGCGCGCGGCAAGCTGCGCCGCGGGCGCGCGCGCCGCATTGGGTGGCGTTGCCGCGCCGGCCTGCTGGCCGGTCGCGCCGCCTGCCGCGGGATCATCCAATGGCGCCGCGCTCGCCCCCGCCACGGCCTGTCCGCGCTCGTCGGCCACGCGCTGCCCGGCGCGCGCGAGCGTCTCATCGATCTCCCTCGCAATGGCGGCGGCATCGGCCGCCGTCGCATCGAAGCGGGCTGCGAGGTTGGCATCGCCGGCCAGCTCAGCCCGCAGTACGCGGCCGGTTTCATCGAGCAGGGCGGCACGCGCCTCGCGTGCGCCGGCGGACTCGGCCTGCCCCTGCACCGCGAGACGGCTCAGCGCGCTCAAGCCGCTGCCGAACGCGTCGCGATAGCGGTCGAGGTCGTGGCGGATCGTCGCCGCCTGGCCGGCGCGCAGATCGATCTCGCGCTGACCGTCGATCTGCGTCCACGCGACAAAGGCGTTTGCGCCGACGGCCGCCGCAACGACGGCGAGATTGATAAGTTGGCGCTTCGAAAAGAGAAAGTTCATGAATGCCGAGCGTCGTTCGCGCCCGCGCCGTGGACGCGGGATGATGGGTCACGACTGCGCGCGACCGGTCGGCGCCTGACGCGCCAACCCGAAATAACGGCACGCCTCGGCTTGTCTTGAGGGAAAAATCGCTGAAAGCGGCGAAAAAAAAGCCCGGCGGCGCGCGCGAGGCGGCCTCCGCCAGCGGAATCAGGATAACGATCGAGCGGGAAAAATCAGCAGGTAAGCATCAACGCGGCACCGCCAGCCCGAACTCTCGCATGGCCGGCAGGAAGTCGTGGTTGCCCTCCGGTTTGCGCGCGAGCTTGGCAAGCACATAACGCTGGAACGGGGCGAGTTGCGCCCAGTCTTCGAGGCCGGGTGGCCGCAGATTGGCGAGCTCCGCCTGCAGCGCAATGCCGGCCGGCACCGCACTCACGTCGCGCCAGGCCGGCGCTTCGTCGGGCGCGAACCATTCGGGTTCGACGTTGGCATGCGTGCGGATCATCTCGAACAGCGCGTGATCGAAATTGGGCTCGATCTGCGTGTCCTCGTCCACGGGAAAACACGCCAGCAGCCGGCGGTCCTCGTAGGGCAGCAACTGCCATTGCGCGAGGGAAATGCGCAGACCAAAACGATCCAGGTTGAAGCGCACGCACATCGGAATAAAGGTGAGATTTTCCGACGAGTCGACCTCGAACCGGAAGAGCAGCGGAGCTTCGTTCAATGCCATGACGGTATCCTCGCGAGGCGGGCGTGGGCGCGACAAGCGCGGGCGGCCCGCTTGAGGTATTTTAGAACCTTCCGCGCGCGGCGCAGGGCCGCCATCCACCGGCAGCGCTGCGGTACCGCGCCGCCGCTGCATAAGGACTGATGGAGTTCCCGCTTGGCCACACCGCCCCGTTCCCCCGCTCTCACGCCGACCCTGGCGGCGCCACCCCTCGAATCCGAAGGCCAGCCCGGCGCCATCGAGCTGCGTGTGCACCGTCACCGCAGCGGCACGGTAGAAACGCATGTCGACCACGTGGGCCAGGAATGGCCCGTCGCGCTCGTCTTCAACGGCATTTCGCATGCGGTCATGATGTGCACGCCGCGCGACCTCGAAGCGTTCGCAGTGGGCTTTGCGATCTCGGAAGGCATCGTCGGGCGCAATGCCGACATCCAGGACATCGAGGTCTACTGGCACGCAGAGCCTTCGGTCGACCTGCCGCATGCCGAAGTCCATCTCACGGTGGTCCAGCAGGCGTTCGTCGCGCTGAAGGAAAAGCGCCGCGCGCTCGCCGGTCGTAGCGGCTGCGGCGTATGCGGCATCGAGAGCATCGATCTGCTCGATCTCGAACCGGAGCAGGTGCCCGACACCGGCTTCGTTGCGCGGCTCGCGCCCGACGCCATCGCGCGCGCCGCCCGGGAGCTGCCGCAGCACCAGGCGCTCACGAAGCTCACGGGCGGCCTGCACGCGGCCGCGTGGTGCGACGAAAACGGCACGATCCTGCGCGCCTTCGAGGACGTGGGCCGCCACAACGCGCTCGACAAGCTCATCGGTCAGCTCGTGATCGAGCGCGCCGACACGCAGCAGGGCTTCGTCTTCCTCTCCAGCCGCGCAAGCTACGAGCTCGTGCGTAAGGCCGCGCGCGTGGGCATTCCGATGGTCGCGACGATCTCGGCGCCCTCCTCGCTCGCCATCGCCATCGCCAAGCGCGCCGGCCTGCGGCTCGTGAGCTTTTGCCGCGAGTCGGGCTACGTCGATTACGAAACGGCGTGAAGCACACTCCGTAATTCGTGACGCCCGGCCCGGCGCCTCAATCGAACTGCCGGAAATCCGGCTTGCGCTTTTCGAGGAACGCAGTGAACGCCTCGCGCGCCTCGGGCGAGAGCAGCATCTTGCCGAAGTGCACGCACTCCTCGCTGATACGCGTCTTGATCTCGTGCTCGCTCGCGTGCTTCATGAGCGACTTCGTCATGCGCAGCGACGAAGCAGGCAGCGCGACGAGCTTCGCCAGTTGCGCGGCAACGAACGCATCGAGCTCGGCGGCTGGCAGCACTCGGTTCACGAAGCCCATGCGATGCGCCTGCTCCGCGTCGACGATCTCGCCGAGCATCAGCATCTCCGCCGCGCCCTGATACCCCGCAATGCGAGGCAGCAGCAGCGACGAAGCCGCCTCCGGGCACAGCCCGAGCTGCGCGAACGGCACGGCGAAGCGCGCGTTGTCGGCGGCGTAGACCATATCGCAATGCAGCAGCAGCGTCGTGCCCACGCCGATGGCCGGTCCTTTCACCGCCGCGACGAGCGGCTTCTCGAACGTCGAGATGGCGTCGAGAAAGCGGACCACGGGCGAATCGGCGCCAGTGGGCGGCGACTTCAGGAAGTCTTCGATGTCGTTGCCCGCCGTGAAGATTTCGGCGCCGCCGCGCACCAGCACCGCGCGCACCGACGCATCCTCGCGCGCGGCCGCGAACGCGTCGATCATCGCCAGATACATTGCGGGCGTGAGCGCGTTCTTGCGCGCGGGCCGGTCGATGGTGATCGTGAGCACGCCGTTTTCGCGTGCGGTCAGGATTTCGTTGCTCATGCGGGAGTCTCCTCGCAAAGTCCACACATCCGATAACAAAAAACGGCCCGCAAACCGCGAAGTCTGCGAACCGTGTCGATCAACGCCTGGGCGTTTCGGCCGGAGCGCTTACAGCCGCTCGATGATGCCGGCCGCACCCATGCCGGTGCCGACGCACATCGTCACCATGCCGTACTTGTAGTTGCGGCGGCGCAGGCCGTGCACGACCGTCGAGGCGCGGATCGCGCCCGTCGCGCCGAGCGGGTGGCCCAATGCGATGGCGCCGCCGAGCGGGTTGATCTTCGAAGGATCGAGGCCGAGGTCCTGGATCACCGCCAGCGACTGCGCGGCAAACGCCTCGTTCAGCTCGATCCAGTCGAGATCGTCCTGCTTGAGGCCCGCGGCCTTGAGCGCGGCCGGAATTGCTTCCTTCGGGCCGATGCCCATGATCTCCGGCGGCACGCCGCGCACCGCGAAGCTCACGAAGCGCGCGAGCGGCGTGAGGTTGAACTGCTTGAGGACCTTCTCGGAGACGACGATCAGCGCGCCAGCGCCGTCGGACGTCTGCGAGCTGTTGCCCGCCGTGACCGAGCCCTTGTTCGCGAACACGGCGCGCAGCTTCGCGAGACCTTCGAGCGTGGTGTCGGCACGCGGGCCTTCGTCGAGCTCGATCAGGCGTTCCTTCACTTTCACCTCGCCCGAGGCGAGATCAGGATAGCGCTCGACGATCGTGTATGGCGCGATCTCGTCCTTGAACTCGCCCGCCTGTTGCGCGACGAGCGCGCGGCGGTGCGATTCCACCGAGAACGCGTCCTGCGCCTCGCGGCTCACCTTCCAGCGCTCCGCCACTTTCTCTGCGGTCAAGCCCATGCCGTAAGCAATGCCGACGTCTTCGCTGCGATCGAAGATGTGCGGCGAGAGCGACGGCTTGTTGCCCATCATCGGCACCATGCTCATCGACTCGCAGCCGCCCGCGATGATCGCGTCGGACTCGCCCACGCGGACGCGGTCCGCCGCCATGGCGAGCGCCGTGAGACCCGACGCGCAGAAGCGGTTGACGGTCACGCCGCCCACGCTCTGCGGCAGCCCCGCGAGCAGCGCGCCCATGCGCGCCACGTTCAGTCCCTGCTCGGCCTCGGGAATCGCGCAGCCGACGATGGCGTCTTCGATCACGCTCGTGTCGAGGCCGGGGACCTGCGCCACGGCCGACCTGATCGCGTGAACGAGCAGCTCGTCGGGGCGGGTGTTCCTGAACACACCGCGCGGCGCCTTGCCGATGGGCGTGCGGCTCGCGGCGACGATGTATGCGTCCTGCAACTGTTTGCTCATCTCTTACTCCAGTCCGTTGTCTCGTGCCGCTTTAGTTGCGCACCGGCTTGCCGGTTTGCAGCATGCCCATGATGCGTTCCTGTGTCTTTTGCGTGCCGAGCAGCTCGACGAACGCGCGGCGCTCGAGCTTGAGCAGCCACTCTTCGTCGACGAGGCTGCCCGCCTCGACGTCGCCGCCGCAGATCGCTTCGGCGATGCGGCTCGCAATCAGGAAGTCGTGATCGCTGATGAAGCGGCCGTCGCGCATGTTCACGAGCGACGCCTTGATCGTCGAGATCGCCGAGCGGCCCGCCACCGGAATCTGCGTTGCGCGCAGCGGCGGACGATAGCCCGCCGCCGAGAGTGCGCGCGCTTCCTTCTTCGCCGTGTCGAGCAGCTCGAAGACGTTGAAGACGATCGTGTCCGACGGCTTCAGATAGCCCATGGCGCGCGCTTCGTGCGCCGAGCCCGAGACCTTGGCCATCGCCGCGTTTTCGAACGACTTCTGCAGGAACCTGAGCAAATCGCTCGGCGCCGCACCGATCGCCTGCGCGCCTTCGGCCGCACGAATGGCCGCTTCCTTCAGGCCTCCGCCAGCCGGCACGAGACCCACGCCAACTTCGACGAGGCCGACGTAGCTCTCGATATGCGCGACGCGCTTCGCGCTTTGCAGCATGATTTCGCAGCCGCCGCCGAGCGCGATGCCGGACACCGCCGTGATGACGGGCACGTTGGCGTACTTCACGCGCAACATCGTGTCCTGGAACTTCTTCACGAAGGGCTCGATGCCCTTCGCGCCGCCCATCATGAACGCGGGCATCGCCTCTTCGAGGTTCGCACCCGCCGAGAACGGGCCGCCCGGCGTACCGAGCTTGAGCGAAGTCGGCTGCCAGATCACGACGCCCTTGTAGCCGTCTTCGGCGATGTCGATAGCCTTCACGAGCGAGTCGAGCAGGCCCGGGCCCATCGTGTTCATCTTGCTCTTGTACGAGACGATGACGACATCGTCCTCGCCCGCACGGTCGTCCACCCATGCGCGCAGGTGCTCGTTTTCGAACAGCGTCTTGCCGTAGGTCTTCGGATCGCGCGCCCCGGTTTCACCGAAGAGCGCCGCGCGGAACACCTGGCGCTCGTACACGGGCAGATTCGAGCGCGGCTCGAAGCGTTGCGCGGCCGGCGACCACGAGCCGTCAGCAGCGTGCACGCCGCCGTTCGCGGCCACCGGGCCGTCGAACACCCAGGCGGGGAGCGGCGCATTCGAGAGCGCCTTGCCCGCTTCGATGTCTTCCTTCACCCACTCGGCGACCTGCTTCCAGCCCGCGGCCTGCCAGCCCTCGAACGGGCCTTCGTTCCAGCCGAAGCCCCAGCGGATCGCGAGATCCACGTCGCGCGCGTTGTCCGCGATCGACTGCAGATGCACGCCGATGTAATGGAACACGTCGCGGAAGATCGCCCACAGGAACTGCGCCTGCGGATGCTGGGTTTCGCGCAGGAGCTTCAGGCGCTCGGCAGGCGGGCGCTTGAGGATGCGGCCCACCAGCTCGTCGGCCTTGCCGCCGCCGTCGACGTACTCGCCCGTGCTGGGGTCGAGCACCTTGATCGCACGGCCTTCCTTGCGATAGAAACCTGCGCCCGTCTTCTGGCCGAGCGCGCCCTTCGCCACGAGACCCGCGAGCACGGCCGGCGTCTCGTAGACGGGGAAGAACGGATCGTCCTTCAGGTTGTCCTGCATCGTCTTGATGACATGCGCCATTGTGTCGAGACCGACGACATCGGCGGTACGGAACGTCGCCGATTTGGCGCGGCCAAGGCGCGCGCCCGTGAGGTCGTCGACTTCGTCGAAGCGCAAACCGAACTTCTTCGCCTCGGCGATCACCGCGAGAATCGAGAACACGCCCACGCGGTTCGCGATGAAGTTCGGCGTGTCCTTCGCGCGCACCACACCCTTGCCGACGACGCTCGTGAGGAACGATTCGAGCTGGTCGAGGATTTCGGGCTTCGTGTGCGTCGTCGGGATCAGCTCGACGAGGTGCATGTAGCGCGGCGGATTGAAGAAGTGCACGCCGCAAAAACGCGCCTTCAAGGCGTCGTCGAACCCATGCGAAAGTTCGGTGATCGACAGGCCCGAAGTGTTGCTCGCGAAAATCGCGTTCGGAGCGAGGTGCGGCGCGACCTTCTTGTAGAGGTCGTGCTTCCAGTCCATGCGCTCGGCGATCGCCTCGATCACCACGTCGCATTCCGCGAGCTTCGCGATGTCGTCCTCGTAGTTCGCGGGCGTGATGTATTGCGCGTCGTCCTTCACGCCGAACGGCGCGGGCGAGAGCTTCTTGAGCGTGTCGATCGCCTTGAGCGCGATCGCGTTCTTCGGGCCTTCCTTCGCGGGCAGATCGAACAGCAGCACGGGCACGCGGGCGTTGATGAGGTGCGCGGCGATCTGCGCGCCCATCACGCCGGCGCCGAGCACGGCTACCTTGCGAATATTGAGATTGCTCACGTTGTTCCTCCAGCGGATATGCAATGTCGAGCGGATTTGGGATGGTTTGCGGCGCGGACCGGCCTGTTGTTATTCTTGCCGAGGCGCCGCTTCCGGGCATTCGGTGTTTCAGCGCCGCGCGCGCTCGCGAGCAAAGCAAGCAGCGCGCAGCTTGAGCGCTTAGAACAGCGCTTCGTCGACTTCCATCAGCGTCTTCGAACCCGCGCGCGCCTGGCGGATCGACGTGGCCGTTTCAGGCAGCAGCTTCGCAAAATAGAAGCGCGCCGTTGCCAGCTTCGACTTGTAGAACGGATCGCCCGAGCTTTCCTTGTCGAGCGCGATGCGCGCCATGCGCGCCCAGAAGTACGCGAATACGAGGTGGCCTGCCGTGCGCAGGTACGGCACCGCGGCCGCGCCCACTTCGTCGGGGTTCTGCATGGCCTTCATGCCGATTTCCATCGTGAGCTTCTGCATCTTGTCGCCGATGTCGGCGAGCGGATTCACAAACTCCTGCATCTCCGGCTTGATGCCTTCGGCTTCGACGAAATCCGTCACGAGCTTGCCGAACTTCTTGAGCTTCGCGCCCATGTCGCCCAGCACCTTGCGGCCCAGCAGGTCGAGCGACTGGATCGTGTTCGTGCCTTCGTAGATCTGGTTGATACGCGCGTCGCGCACGTACTGCTCCATGCCCCACTCGGAGATGAAGCCGTGCCCGCCGTACACCTGCATGCCGAGGTTGGTGCTCTCGAAGGCGTTGTCGGTGAGAAAGGCCTTGATGATCGGCGTGAGCAGCGCGACGAGATCGGCGGCTTCCTTGCGCTCGGCTTCGTCGCCGTGCGAGAGCTCCTTGTCGATCTGCAGCGCGGACCAGTACGTGAACGCGCGCGCGCCCTCGGCCCATGCCTTCTGCGTGAGCAGCATGCGGCGCACGTCGGGATGCACGATGATCGGGTCGGCGGCCTTTTCGGGCGCCTTCGGGCCGGTCAGCGCGCGCATCTGCAGACGCTCCTTCGCGTACGCGAGCGAGTTCTGATAAGCGACTTCGGTGAGGCCGAGGCCCTGCATGCCGACGCCGAGGCGTGCGGCGTTCATCATCACGAACATGGCGTTCAAGCCCTTGTTCGGCTCGCCGACGAGCCAGCCCTTCGCGCCGTCGAGGTTCATCACGCAGGTGGCGTTGCCGTGAATGCCCATCTTGTGCTCGATCGAGCCGCACTTGATGCCGTTGCGCTCGCCGATCGCGCCCGCCGCCGTGGGAATGAACTTCGGCACCACGAAGAGCGAGATGCCCTTCGTTCCCGGCGGCGCGTCCGGCAGCCGTGCGAGCACGAGGTGGATGATGTTCTCGGCCATGTCGTGCTCACCGCTCGAGATGAAGATCTTCGTGCCGGTGATCGCATACGAGCCGTCGCCGTTGGGCTCGGCCTTCGTGCGCAGGATGCCGAGGTCGGTGCCGCAATGCGGCTCGGTCAGGCACATCGTGCCGGTCCACACGCCTTCGACCAGCTTCGGCAGGTAGGTTTTCTGGAGTTCGGGCGTACCGTGCGCGTGCAGACACTCGTAGGCGCCATGCGAGAGACCCGGATACATGGTCCACGCCTGGTTCGCCGAGTTCAGCATTTCGTAGAGGGCGTTGTTGACGAACGCGGGCAGGCCCTGGCCACCGTATTCGGGATCGCAGCCGAGCGCCGGCCAGCCCGCTTCGACATACTGCCTGTACGCTTCCTTGAAACCCGTCGGCGTGGTGACGACGCCGTCACCGGCGTAGGTGCAGCCCTCGCGGTCGCCGACCTGATTCAGCGGAAACAGCACCTCGGAGCAGAACTTGCCGGCTTCTTCGAGCACCTGATTGATGGTGTCGGCATCGAGGTCGGCGTGCTTCGGCATCTGCTTCACTTCGCCTTCCACGTTCAGCAGCTCGTGCAGCACGAACTGCATGTCGCGCAGCGGCGCGGTGTACTGTCCCATGTCTTCTCTCCAGAATGTGAGCTTCGGGTCCCTCGCGCCGCCGCAACTTCGATGGTGCGGCAAGACGCTACTGGGTTCCGCTCTGATACGAAACGATCAACCTCTCGAACGCGGCCCACGTATGCTCGACCGCGTCCGGCAGATGCAGGAAGCGGCCGTCATGATGCAGGCCGAGCGTCACGCTATACAGTTCGAAGAGCATCAGCGCGGGATCGGTGTCCTTACGCAAATGCCCTTCCTCGATTGCCTGCGAAATGGCCCTCATGAGCGCCGCGCGCCACATCGACACGCTCGCCACGAGCGTCTCGCGCACCTGGCTGTCCGCGCGGTCGTCGTACTCGACCGCGCCGCTGATGTAGATGCAGCCGGTCGTGACTTCGTGAATGCGCTTCTCGATCCATCGCGACAGCATCGCACGCAGGCGCGGCAAACCACGCGGCTCGCGCAAACTCGGAAAGAAGACTTCTTCCTCGAATCGACGGTGGTACTCGCGCACCACCTCGACCTGCAGGTCTTCCCGCGAACCGAAGTGGGCGAAGACGCCACTCTTGCTCATCTGCATGCGCTCGGCGAGCAGGCCGATGGTCAGTCCTTCCAGTCCGTCGCGTCCTGCGAGATCGAGTGCTGCATCCAGAATGGCGGCTCGTGTCTGTTCGCCTTTTCGCATAGCTTTCTTTACCGTAACGATGCGGCCGCGATGTCGCTGTCGACGGCTAGTCAACCGCTTGCATCGGGGCCTGAATTAAATCGAACGGCCGTACTATTGTTGAGGACGGCCGTCCGCGAAACAAGGACTTTATTAGAAACCGATTTCTAACCGGTACGCTAATTTTCGGGGTTCGTACACCGGGCGCAAGCCGACATTCTCTCGATTGCACGTGCAGGGACTCGTATGGCAGGCGCATCGTTCGGACGACGCTTTCCGGCGACTTTCTCGCGTCTCGCCGTTCTAGTCGTAGCTGCCCACGGTGATGAGCTTCATGAGCGCTCGATAAAACGCCCACGCGAGCCAGTTCACGGCGCGCACTTGCCAGGGCCGCGCCTCGTAACTCGCGCGGTCGATTTCCACGGAGTCGCCGAAGGCGGCGAGAATCTCGCCGCGCAGTTGCTCGATCTGGGGATGCTCGACCAGCAGCACGTTCGCCTCGTTGTTGAGCACGAGGCTGAGCGCGTCGAGGTTGGACGACCCCACGGTGGCCCAACTCGAATCGACGACGGCCACCTTGCCGTGCAGCATCGTTTTCTCGTATTCGGCGATCTGCACGCCCGCACTGAGCAGCGAGTGGTAGAGGAACGGCACCCCGTAGTCGAGCACCTTGAATTCCTTTCGTCCGACGAGAAGCCTGATCGCCACGCCGCGCTCGGCGGCCGAAACGAGCGCGCGCCGCAGCCGCCGTCCCGGCATGAAGTACGGATTGGCGAGCAGCACTTCCTTGCGCGCCTCGCCGATGGCGTCGAGATAGGCCTTCTCGATGGCGCGCCGGTTCACCACGTTGTCGCGCGCGACGAAGGCCACGCACGGCACCTGCGCCGAGCGCGGGTCGCGCACGCTCGCGCGCAGCCGTTCGCGCAGGCGCGTGAACAAGTGTCTCGTGCGAGGCGAGCGCACGGTGGGCGTTAGCGCGCGCAGCGCGTCGTCCACGATCTGTGTTGGGCGACCCACCGTGTGACCGGTCGGATGCGGCGCCATGAAGCCCGCGCTCGCGGGCACGCCGGGCGAGAGCGCCTGCGGCAGCGGCGGGCGGTAGCCGAGCCGGATGCGCCGCCACTGCTGTTCGATCGCGAGTCGGACATCGACGACCACGGGGCCGTGCAGTTCGACGGCGAAATCCCAGCGTGGATACGGCAGCTTGCGGCCATCCTGCTCGATATCGTCGATCACGTTGATGCCGCCACAATACGCAAACTGGTCGTCGATCACGGCGAGCTTGCGGTGCGTGCGCGAAAAGCCGAACCGCCCGAAGATATGCGGGTTGTAGACGCGATGCTCGACGCCCGCACCGAGCCACACCTCGAACAGCCCGATGCGCGGCGAGCCGATGCCGTCGGTGATGACGCGCACGCGCACCCCACGCGCCGCCGCGCGCAGGAGCGCGTCGGAGAGCGAGCGGCCGATGGCGTCGTCGCAGAAGATATAAGTTTCGAGGGCGACGTCGCGCGTGGCTGCGTCGATGCGCGCGATCATCGCGCCGAAGAGATCCGCGCTGGAGCCGAACAGCCGCACGTCATTGCCGCTGGTGAAGCGGTAACGCGAACGATAGCGCCGACCGAGGAGCGCCTCGCGCAGCCTCACGACGCGCTGCGATTCGATGCCCGGATCGGTGCTCGTCTCGCTCATGTTCCGCTCACTTGAGTCGCTTCATCTCCGTCGCGCCGCTTGCGCCCCTCGCGCCCCTCGCGCAGCCGGGACGGTAGCTGAAGGATGGCCTCGCGGTTCGACCACGAGAAGCACTTCGCCGCCGCTTCCTCGTAAGGCAGCCACAGATACGCCGTATGCTCGCGCGGCGCGAGCGTGACGACTGTGCCCGTGGGCACTTCCAGGCTGAACCAGTGCTCGGTGTTGCGCGTGACGCCGGGCGCATAGCGATGCCGCCAGACGGGATAGATTTCGTACTCGATCTCGTGACGCCAGTCGAGCAGCGCCGCCTGCGGCACACCATCGGTGCCGACGGCAATCCCCGTCTCCTCGGCCACTTCGCGCACGGCGGTTTCGGCGAATGGCTCGTCGAGGCGATCCTTCGAGCCGGTGACGGACTGCCAGAAGCCGGGCCGGTCGGCGCGTTCGATGATCAGGACCTCCAACTGCGGCGTGTGGATGACGACGAGTACGGATTCCGGAATCTTCGGCGGCTTCTGCATGGCGATGGAGCGTGGGGAGGAACGCGCGCTGCGCGCTTGCGGCGCGTCTAAAGGTAATTTAACGCAAAAAGCAAAAAAGGCGCACGATGCGCCTTTTTTGTCGTTGCGATGCAAAAGCTCGCGGGGGGCACCGGGGCGGAGCGCCCGGCGCTGCGCTGCTTACTGCGCCGTCTTCTGCTCGGGCTGACGCAGACGGATGTGCAGTTCGCGAAGCTGCTTCTCGTCCACCGCGCTCGGCGCCTGCGTGAGCAGACACTGCGCGCGTTGCGTCTTCGGGAACGCGATCACGTCGCGGATCGAGTCGGCGCCGGCCATCATCGTGACGATGCGGTCGAGACCGAAAGCGATACCGCCGTGCGGCGGCGCGCCGTACTGCAGCGCGTCGAGCAGGAAGCCGAACTTCGCGCGCGCCTCATCGGGACCGATCTTGAGTGCGCGGAACACCTTGCTCTGCACGTCTTCCTGATAGATACGCACCGAGCCGCCGCCGATTTCCCAGCCGTTCAGCACCATGTCGTAGGCCTTGGCGAGGCAGCGGCCCGGATCCGTTTCGAGGTATTCGAGGTGCTCGTCCTTCGGGCTCGTGAACGGGTGATGCGCGGCCACGTAGCGGTTCTCTTCCTCGTCGTACTCGAACATCGGGAAGTCGATGACCCACAGCGGCTTCCAGCCCTTCTCGACGAGACCGTTGGCCTTGCCGAACTCCGAGTGGCCGATCTTCAGGCGCAGTGCGCCGAGGCTGTCGTTCACGACCTTCGCGCGGTCCGCCGCGAAGAAGATGATGTCGCCATCCTGCGCGCCGGTGCGCTCGAGGATCGCGGCGATCGCGGCGTCGTGCAGGTTCTTGACGATCGGGCTTTGCAGACCGTCACGGCCCTTGGCGGCTTCGTTGACCTTGATCCACGCGAGACCCTTCGCGCCGTAGATCCGCACGAACTCGGTGTAGCCGTCGATGTCGCCGCGCGAAAGCTCGCCGCCCTTCGGCACGCGCAGCGCCGCGACGCGGCCGTCCTTCGTGTTGGCCGGCGTGCTGAACACCTTGAAATCGACGTCCCTCATGGCGTCGGTCAGCTCGGTGAATTCGAGCTTCACGCGCAGGTCCGGCTTGTCCGAGCCGAAGCGGCTCATGGCTTCCGAGTACGGCATGATCGGGAACTTCGCATCGAGCTCGACGCCGATCGTTTCCTTGAACACGTGACGCGCCATGTCTTCGAACAGGTCGCGGATTTCCTGCTCGCCGAGGAACGACGTTTCGCAGTCGATCTGCGTGAATTCGGGCTGACGATCGGCGCGCAGGTCTTCGTCGCGGAAGCACTTGACGATCTGATAGTAGCGATCGAAGTTGGCGACCATCAGCAGCTGCTTGAAGAGCTGCGGCGACTGCGGCAGTGCGAAGAACTGCCCCGCGTTCACGCGCGACGGCACGAGGTAGTCGCGCGCGCCTTCCGGCGTGCTCTTCGTGAGCATCGGCGTTTCGATGTCGATGAAGCCGAGCGCGTCGAGATACTTGCGCACGGCCATCGTCACGCGATAGCGCAGGCGCAGGTTGTGCTGCATCTGCGGACGGCGCAGGTCGAGCACGCGGTGCGTGAGACGCGTGGTTTCCGAGAGGTTGTCGTCGTCGAGCTGGAACGGCGGCGTGACCGATGCGTTGAGCACCACGAGCTCGTGGCACAGCACTTCGATCTTGCCGCTCGTGAGGTTCGCGTTGACCGTGCCTTCCGGACGATTGCGAACGACGCCCTTCACTTGCACGCAGAATTCGTTGCGCACGCCTTCGGCGATCTTGAACATCTCCGCGCGATCGGGATCGCAGACGACCTGAACGAGGCCCTCGCGGTCGCGCAGGTCGATGAAGATGACGCCGCCATGGTCACGGCGGCGATGCACCCATCCGCACAGCGAAACAGTTTGGCCCAGCAGCTGTTCGGTCACCAGACCGCAGTATTCAGATCTCATCGACATGATGTTCGTCTTTCGTTATGCATGAATGAACGGGAGCGGCGCGCGGCGCGCGTCGTCCGGTATTAAAGCGGAGGATCGATATGGCGGCGTGGAGAGGTAGCCGGCGCGACCACGCCCATCGAAACAATATACTTGAGCGCGGCGTCGACGGTCATGTCCAGCTCGACGACCTCGCTCTTCGGCACCATCAGGAAAAAGCCCGACGTGGGATTCGGCGTAGTCGGCACATACACGCTCACGTGATCTTCCTGCAGGTGGTTGACCACGTCGCCGCCCGGAATGCCGGTGAGAAACGCGATCGTCCACGAACCCTTGCGCGGGTATTCGATCAGGAGTGCCTTGCGAAATGCGTTGCCGTTGCTCGAAAGCAGTGTATCGGAAACCTGCTGGATACTGCCGTACAGCGGCCCGACGATGGGAATGCGCCGCACCAGCACGTTCCACCACTCCACCAGCTTCTGCCCGATGAAGTTGTGCGTGAGCAGACCCACGCCGAAGATGAACGCGAGCGTGAGCACCGCGCCGAGGCCCGGCAGGCGCATGTGGAACATGCGCTCCGGCCGCCACGACTCGGGCAGCAGCAGCAGCGTCTGATCCATCGTGCCGATGACGAGGTTCAGCACCCACAGCGTGATGGCCAACGGCACCAGCACGAGAAGGCCAGTCAGAAATACCGATTTGAACGTCGCTTTCTTGATCGTCATGTACACCGCCAAGCGGGCCGCGCACGGCATCGGTTATGCCGGCGTGGCAATGGCGCGGCGCGATCCGCAGGAATCGCGCCGCGGGTTTTCAGGTCGAGGCCGCCGGGCTCGGCGCGCTCGGCGCACTGCTGGCCGTGCCGCTCGCCGCCGCGGGAGCCGCTGCGCCTGATCCGTTGGCAGCGCTCTCGCCCGCCGGCTTGCCGCTCTCGGACGACGCCGCGCTCTCGCCCGCCGCATTGTCCTTTGCACCCGTCGCCGCAGCGCTCTTGCCGCCGCTGTTGCCGCCACGGAAATCGGTGACGTACCAGCCCGAACCTTTCAGCTGAAAGCCGGCGGCCGTGACCTGTTTGCGAAAGGTGTCCGCGCCGCAGCTCGGGCACTGCGTCAGGGGCGCATCGCTAATCTTTTGCAGCACGTCCTTGTCGAAGCCGCACGACTCGCAGCGATAAGCGTAGATCGGCATGATCTCTATCCTGATGAAAATCTGATAATTGCTTGCAAAGCCTTGAATTATAGCCGCAAACCAGGATCGCCCCTGGCATTTACCGGGGGTTGGCTGTCCAGCGGGAAGCGTCGGAGGTTGCGGCCGCCCGGGTTCAGATGAGGGCGGGTCGCGCGCGCATCAAGAGCACGCGCGGCTCTGCCGGGAGGCTAATGCCCCGCGCGCCTGCCGGGCAAGGCGCTCGCCAGCGCCTCTCAGCGCTCAAGCGCGTGGCGGCGCGTCGTCGTGACGGCGCCACACGAGCCAGCGCTCGCGCCCTGCGAAGATGGGCAGCGAGTCGGCCACGGGTCGATCGTCCACCAGTGTGAAGAACGGCGTGAGCAAGGCGTCGAGCTCGTCACGCGCGATGGCGAACGGCGGCCCGTTGGGTGTCTCGCCAATGAAGAAGTAGCCCGCGAGCAGCGCGCCCGGTTGCAGCAGATCGGCCATGCGCCTCGCGTACGCTGCGCGCTGCGCTTTGGGCAATGCGCACAGGAAGGCACGCTCGAACACCCAGGCTGGTGTGAATGGCGGCTGGTAGGTGTAAAAGTCCGCCTCTTCGACCACGTCTGCGTACTGGCCCAGCGCCGCGCGCGCGCTCGCGACCGCGGCCGGCGCGAAGTCGATGGCGCGCACCGCGCGGCCGCGCTCGGCGAGCCAGCGCGCCTCCCAGGCGTTGCCGCAGCCCGGAATCAGCACGGCGGCCTCGGGGTGCGCGGCGGCGAAGGCCTCGAACTCGCGCTGCACGCCCGCCTGGTCCCACGGCGTGAAGCCGCGTGCGAAGCGCTCGTCCCAGAACGAGGGCGACGCCGGATCGCGGGTTTCGAACTCGGGCGCGTCGCCCGGTTGCGGCGGCAGGGTCGGGTCGCTCATCGTCTCACTCCTCGTCTCGTACGCTGTCCTGGCGGCGCATTTCAGCCACCGTAGGCAAAGGCCAGCCACACGCGCGCCGCCACCATGCCCACGCCCACCGCTGCGCCGAACACCAGCAAGCCCTGCAGCAGCCGATTTGTGCGCCGTTGCTCGGCGAGCATCTGGCGGATTGTCTCGTCATTGGCGAGTCCGCCCGGTTCCTGGCGATGCAGCAGCATCTGATGCACGAGGCGTGGCAGTTGCGGCAGCGTCTTGCTCCACTGGGGCGCCTCGATCTTGAAGCGCTCGTACCAGCCGCGCAGGCCGATCTGCTCGGTCATCCAGCGTTCGAGGTAAGGCTTCGCCGTTTTCCACAGATCCAGCTCCGGATCGAGCGAGCGCCCGAGGCCCTCGACGTTGAGCATGGTCTTTTGCAGCAGCACGAGCTGCGGCTGGATTTCCACGTTGAAGCGTCGCGAAGTCTGGAACAGTCGCAGCAGCACCTGGCCGAGCGAAATGTCCTTCAGTGCGCGGTCGAAATACGGCTCGCACACGGCGCGAATCGCGCTTTCCAGCTCTTCCACGCGCGTATGGGGCGGCACCCAGCCCGACTCGATGTGGAGGGTCGCCACGCGGTGATAGTCGCGCTTGAAGAAGGCGAGGAAGTTCTGCGCGAGGTAGTTCTTGTCGAAGTCCGACAACGCGCCGACGATGCCGAAGTCGAGCGCGATATAGCGGCCGAAATGCGCGGGATCGAGGCTCACCTGGATGTTGCCGGGGTGCATGTCCGCGTGGAAGAAGCCGTCGCGAAACACCTGCGTGAAGAAGATCTCGACGCCCTCGCGCGCGAGCTTCGGAATGTCCACCCCGGCCGCGCGCAGCTTGTCCACCTGGCTGATCGGCACGCCGACCATGCGCTCCATCACGAGGACGTTGGGTGTGCTGTACTCCCAGTACATCTCCGGCACGAGCAGCAGATCGAGGCCCGCGAAGTTGCGGCGCAACTGGCTGCCGTTGGCGGCCTCGCGCATCAGATCGAGCTCGTCGTGCAGGTACTTGTCGAACTCCGCGACCACCTCGCGCGGCTTCAGGCGCTTGCCGTCTGCCCACAGACGCTCGGCCCACACGGCGAGGTCGCGCAGGAGCGCGAGGTCGGAATCGATCACCGGGCGCATGTTGGGGCGCAGCACCTTGACCGCCACGGGCTTGCCCGCGTGCTGGCCCGACTTCACCTTCGCGAAGTGCACCTGCGCGATCGAGGCGCTCGCCACCGGCACCCGCTCGAACTCGTCGAAAATCTTATCGACATGCGCGCCCAGCGATTTCTCGATCAGGCCGATCGCCACGTTCGAATCGAACGGCGGCACCTGGTCCTGCAGCTTGGCGAGTTCGTTGGCGATGTCGGGCGGCAGCAGGTCGCGGCGCGTAGACAGCACCTGGCCGAACTTGACGAAGATCGGGCCGAGGCTTTCCAGTGCAAGACGCAGACGCACGCCGGGCGGATCGTCGAAGCGCCGACCGATCGTCGTGATGCGCAGGAGCAGCGCGACGCGCCGGTCGTTGATCCGGCTCAACATCATCTCGTCGAGGCCGAAGCGGATGACGGTGAAGAAAATCTTGAGAAAACGCAGAAAACGCATGTCTGGGAAGCCTGTTGACTAGCGCGAGCCGCGCGGCGCAGCGCTCTGGCTCGCGCCCCTGGCCTGTGATTTTTGTTCGATCCGCTCGATGCGCTTTTCGACGCGCGCCAACGCATCGCGTGCGCGCGACAGCTCCTCGTTGAAGCCTTCCAGCTCGACGCGCCGCACCAGTTGCGGATTCTCGTCGAGCAGATATTCCGTGACCGAGCCGAGCACGTTGCGCCCCGTGCGCCAGGCCTGCTCGCCCGCGGCGCGCGCAAGCGCGGCGATGCGGGAAGCCGGGGCGTCGCCAATCAGGTTCGCGAGATCCTCTTCGGGTTCCCAGCGCAAATGCTCGGCAAGCTTGCCGATGACTTGCGCGAACTCGGCATCGCCCTCGATCTTCACGTGCTTCATGACGGCCGCCTGGCCGCCTTGCACGAACGAGGAGAGCGCGCCCGCGGGCACCGATAGCGTGACATCGACACCGCCGGCATCGTGGTCCTCGACCGCGCCCAGATACCCGTCCGGCAGCACCAGCAGCGTGAGCACGACGGGCTCACACGTGAGGCGCGCGGTCTTGCCGGCATAGGGAGCGAGGCGCTCACGCGCCCACGTTTCGCGCGCGAGCAGGTGATTGACGGCAGCAGCGAAGGGCTTGGCGGCGAGAGTCATCGGCATGAAATAAGAAAACCCGCACGGGCACCAGCCCGGGCGGGTTCCTATTGTAACGTTCGAGCGTAACGTTCGAGCCGCAGGATCGCGCCGCCGCCCTGCCCGATACGACGTGGCGCGGCGGCGGCGTGACGGGTAGACAACGGGCGGACAACGTGCAGACGCCGCACTCCATGATCCGAATCAATTCACGAAGCGCGCGGCCGCCCTGCGGACTCAGTGCGACTCGACCTGCTGAATGCCCGCGAGGAGCCAGCCTTCGCCCGACGTGCGCGACTTCGAGAGATTCCAGATTTCGACGAACGGATCGGCCGGCGCGCCCGCGCTTTCGCGGATCAGGCCGGAGAAGCGCACGCTTGCGAGATATTCGCTGCCGCGATCTTCCACACCGAGAAGGTCCGCGTTGAGCTGCACGACGTCGGTCTGGTTGGGCTGCGCGCCGCGGCCCGCGAGATCGACGCGGATTTCGGCGAACATCTCGGGCGTCGTGAACTCGCGGATGTCGTCCATGTTGCCCGCGTCCCACGCGGCCTGCAGACGCACGAAGTAGACCTTCGCGTTGCGCAGGAAGGCTTCGGTGTCGAAGCCCGCGGGAATCGACGCACCTGCAGCCGGCGGCGTATCGATATGCGGCGTGCTGAGCGGATTGGCTTCAGGCGCGAGGTACTGCCCCGTAGGCGGCGCGGTATAGCGCGGCTCCTGCGGTTGATACCCACCGGACGACTGGCTCAGGTTGCTCGACGAGGCATATCCGCCACCGGTCTGGTACGCGGGTTCCGCGGCGCGGCGGCGGCTCATGAACTTGCGGATCAGCCAGATCGCGATGAAGGCGATCAGCGCGATGACGATCATGTTGGCCATCATGCCCGCGAACGCTTCGCCAAGACCGAAGTGCGAGAGCAGCGCCGCGATGCCGAGACCGGCCGCGAGGCCCGCGATGGGCCCGAGCCAGCGATTGCGCGCCGGTGCGGGTGCGGGCGTGGGAGCCGGCGTGCCCGGCGCGCGCTGGGCGCCCGCTTGCTGCGCGGGATTCGTCGAGCTGGGCTGCGCGGGCGGCGGCGTCGTGCTGCGCTGCGTGGCCGTTGACGACTGCTTGCCGAAGCTGCGGCCGCCACCCATGCGGCGAGCCTCGGCGTCGAACGACGCGAGGCTGCCGGCGACTATCACGCCGACGATGGCCAGAACGCCGATTCGTCTGGCCCACGAGACTGAAAGCTTTTTGGAAGCAATGATGCGGGGCTCAGACATAGCGGAAATTCCTTTAAAGACAGAGAGTTGGGAACACTAATACTTTGTACCGACGTGTAAGGCTACCACGCCAGCTGACAAATTGTAATATTTGACGGCATCGAGGCCGACTTGTTCCATCATCGTCTTGAGTGTTTCCTGATCGGGATGCATGCGGATCGACTCCGCGAGGTACTGGTAACTCTCCGCGTCCTGGGCGAAACGCTGGCCCAGCCACGGCAGCACCTTGAACGAATAAACGTCGTACGCCTTCTTGAGCGGCTCCCAGACCTTCGAGAATTCGAGCACGAGCACGCGCCCGCCCGGCTTGAGCACGCGGCGCATTTCGGCGAGCGCGACGTCCTTGTGCGTCATGTTGCGCAGGCCGAAGGCCACGGTCACCACGTCGAAGTAGTTGTCGGGGAAGGGAATTTTCTCGGCGTCGCACAACAGCGCCGGCGTGATCACGCCGCGGTCGATGAGACGGTCGCGGCCCACGCGCAGCATCGACTCGTTGATGTCGGTATGCCAGACCTCGCCGGTCGGGCCCGCCTTCTTCGCGAACGCCATCGACAGATCGCCGGTGCCGCCCGCGATATCGAGCACCTTCGCGCCCGGCCGGATGTTCGCCTGCGCGATCGTGAAGGCCTTCCACGCGCGGTGCAGTCCGCCCGACATCAGGTCGTTCATCAGGTCGTAGTTCGAGGCGACCGAGTGAAACACGCCGGCCACCTTCTTCGCCTTGTCCTGTTCGTCGACTGTCTGATAGCCGAAGTGGGTTTTGCTCATCGCGCTCGTCCTTTCGCGGAAGGGTGTTCTATTGTGATGGGTGCGCCGTGTCTGTCAGACGAGCGGCGGGGCAGGATCGTAACAGGAAGCGTCAGTGGCAGTGGCCATGCGCTGCAGGCGGCGGCGCCATGGGGGCGTCGCGCTCGACGCCCGCCGCCTTCAACCTGGCGAAATAATCGGCCCAGAGTTCGTCCTGCCGCGTGGCGAGCTCGTAGAGCTGGTCCCACGAATAGATGCCGGTGTTGTGGCCGTCCGAAAACGTCGGCTGCAGCGCGTAGTTGCCGACACCCTCGAGCGCCGTGATGGTCACCTCGCGCTTGCCGGTCTGCAGCGTTTCCTGGCCGGGCCCATGGCCGCGCACCTCCGCCGAAGGCGAATAGACCCGCATCAGCTCGAACGGCACGCGATAGCTCTCGCCATTCGCATACTGGAGTTCGAGCACGTGCGAGACGGCGTGCACCACGACGCCGGTCGGCACCGGCGTATCGGATTTCAGTCCACTCATGTTCGTTCCTGCGTTTGACCGCGTGTTGACCGCACCATCAGCGCATGTTGGCCGTCCACCGCCGGCCGCCTGCTCAGGCCTGGTCCATCTCCTGGCGCACCGCGTCGCGCAGCAGCGTAGCCTGCGCGCGGCGCTGGCCCAGCATCGCTTCCGAAACCGTGCGTTGGCGCGGCGCCCACACGGGCAGCGGGAAATGCGCGTCGTTCGTGAAGCGCGGAATCACATGCCAGTGCATATGCGGCACCTGATTGCCAAGGCTCGCGAGATTCACCTTCGAAGGCTGCATGACGCGGCGCAGCGCGCGCTCGACCGCATACACCACGCGCATCAGATGCTCCCGGTCTTCCGCGCCCAGGTCCGAGAACTCGGCGACATGCTCATTCCAGATGACCCGGCAGAAGCCGGGATAGTCGGCTTCGGCGGTCGCGAGCACGACGCGCATGCGTTCGTCCTGCCACAGCACATCGCCGCCTTCCTCATTGCAGAATACGCATTTCATCGTCGT
Source organism: Paraburkholderia mimosarum LMG 23256 = NBRC 106338 (assembly GCF_000739815.1). Lineage (GTDB taxonomy): Bacteria > Pseudomonadota > Gammaproteobacteria > Burkholderiales > Burkholderiaceae > Paraburkholderia > Paraburkholderia mimosarum. Next base: position 4,952 of record NZ_BBJJ01000016.1, on the reverse strand, counting down.
CCCCGAACCGGTTTCACGGAAAATTGAGCGCTGCCATTAGACCAGCACGCGCTCGATTCCGCCATTGTTCGCGCTCTGAACGTAGTCCGCCATCCAGTTTTCGCCAAGTACGTGTCGGGCGATTTCCACCACGATGTAATCGGCTTCGATGTTGGCGTCTTCGTTGTACCGCGACAGACCCTGGAGGCACGACGGGCAGCTCGTCAGAATCTTGACGTCCTGCGCCGTACCCTGCCCGCCCGCTTCCTGCTGCGTAGCCGGCTGCACCCCGTTCGCGCCGTTGCCTGTGACCGGAATGCCGCGCAGCTTCGCCGCGCCCTTGCGGATTTCCTCTTCCTTGCGGAAGCGCACCTGCGTCGAAATGTCCGGGCGCGTGACGGCCAGCGTGCCCGATTCGCCGCAGCAGCGATCGTTCTTCTCGATGCGGTAGCCGTCCTTCTCCGAGCCCATCAGTTCATTGACGAGCTTGACCGGGTCCATCGTCTTGATCGGCGTGTGGCACGGGTCGTGGTACATGTAGCGCGTGCCCGTCACGCCATCGAGCTTGATGCCCTTTTCCAGCAGGAACTCGTGGATGTCGATGATGCGGCATCCCGGGAAGATCTTGTCGAATTCATAACCGGCCAGCTGGTCGTAGCAGGTGCCGCACGACACGACCACCGTCTTGATGTCGAGGTAGTTGAGCGTGTTCGCGACCCGATGGAACAGCACGCGGTTGTCGGTCACGATCTTCTCGGCCTTGTCGTACTGGCCCGAGCCGCGCTGCGGATAGCCGCAGCACAGGTAGCCCGGCGGCAGCACGGTCTGCACGCCCGCCTCCCACAGCATGGCCTGGGTGGCGAGGCCCACCTGCGAGAACAGACGCTCCGAGCCGCAGCCCGGGAAGTAGAACACCGCTTCCGAATCGACGCTCGTCGTCTTCGGGTTGCGGATGATCGGCACGATCTTGTTGTCCTCGATGTCGAGCAGCGCGCGCGCCGTCTTCTTCGGCAGGTTGCCCGGCATCTTCTTGTTGACGAAGTGGATCACCTGCTCGACCACGGGCGGCTTGCCGGTCGTGGCGGGCGGATGCGCCGTCTGCTTCTTCACGACCTTCTTGAGCAGATCGTTGCCGAGGCGCTGCGCCTTGTAGCCCACGCCCATCATCACTTCGCGCGCGAGATTGATGGTCTGCGGATTAGTGGCGTTCAGGAAGAACATGCCCGCCGCGTTGCCCGCGTTGAACTTCTTCTTGCCCATCTTGCGCAGCAGGTTGCGCATGTTCATCGTCACGTCGCCGAAGTCGATCTTGACCGGGCACGGCGTCACGCACTTGTGGCAGACCGTGCAGTGATCGGCCACGTCGTTGAACTCGTCCCAGTGCTTGATCGACACGCCGCGGCGCGTCTGCTCTTCGTACAGGAACGCCTCGACCAGCAGCGAGGTCGCGAGAATCTTGTTGCGCGGGCTGTAGAGCAGGTTCGCGCGCGGCACGTGCGTGGCGCATACCGGCTTGCACTTGCCGCAGCGCAGGCAGTCCTTCACCGATTCGGCGATCGCGCCGATGTCGGACTGCTGCATGATGAGCGATTCATAGCCCATCAGCCCGAACGAAGGTGTGTAGGCGTTGCGCAGGTCGGCGCCTTCGAGCAGCTTGCCCGCATTGAAGCGGCCTTGCGGATCGACGCGCTGCTTGTAGGCGCGGAACTCGGCGATCTCGTCATCGGTGAGGAATTCGAGCTTCGTGATGCCGATGCCATGCTCGCCCGAAATCACGCCGTCGAGCGAGCGCGCGAGCTTCATGATGCGCGCGACCGCGTGGTGCGCGTCCTGCAGCATCTCGTAGTTGTCCGAGTTGACCGGCAGGTTCGTGTGCACGTTGCCGTCGCCGGCGTGCATGTGCAGCGCGACGAACACGCGGCCGCGCAGCACCTTCTTGTGGATCGCCTGGGCTTCGTCGAGGATCGGCTTGAACGCGCCGCCGTTGAAGATCTGGCGCAGTTCCGCGCGAATCTCCTCTTTCCACGAGACGCGCACCGTGCGGTCCTGGGTCACGTGGAAGACGCTGGCGTCCGGCTGCGCGTCGACGCGGTCGGCGAACTTCTCCGCCAGCGCCTCGTAGCCCAGTTGCACGAGATAGTGCTGCGCCTCGCGCAGCGACATGTCGAGCTTTTCGCCCACGAAGGTCCAGCGTTCGCGCACGCGCTTGAGCAGATCGAGCGCCTGCTGCACGCGGTCTTCGAGCAGCTCCGCCGAGGGAATCTCGTTCGCGTCGTCGGTCTTGCCGAGCGGCAGCTTCCCTTCCTTGAAGAACGCTTCGAGCGCGTCGACCAGTTGCAGCTTGTTCTTGATCGACAGCTCGATGTTGATGCGCTCGATGCCGTCCGTGTACTCGCCCATGCGATTGAGCGGGATCACGACGTCTTCGTTGATCTTGAACGCGTTGGTGTGCTTCGCGATGGCGGCCGTGCGGCTGCGGTCGAGCCAGAAGCGCTTGCGCGCCTCGGCGGACACCGCGACGAACCCCTCGCCGCTCTTGCCGTTGGCCATGCGGATGACTTCGGAGGTCGCGGTGGCCACGGCATCGGCGTCGTCGCCGACGATGTCGCCGATCAGCACCATCTTCGGGAACGCGTTGCGCTTGCTCTTGGTCGCGTACCCCACGGCACGCAGATAGCGTTCGTCGAGGTGCTCGAGACCCGCGAGAATCGCGCCGCCCTGCTTCGACGTTTCGAACAGATAGTCCTTGATTTCGACGATGCTCGGGATCGCCTCGCGCGCCTGGCCGAAGAATTCGAGGCACACCGTGCGCGTGTGGGCGGGCATCTTGTGCAGCACCCAGCGCGCGGACGTGATGAGCCCGTCGCAGCCTTCCTTCTGCACGCCCGGCAGACCCGCGAGGAATTTATCGGTGACGTCCTTGCCGAGGCCTTCCTTGCGAAAACGCTTGCCCTCGATATCGAGCCATTCGGTGCGCAGCAGCTTTTCGCCCGGCGCGTGCTCGCCGTCGAACCACTTCAGCTCGAAGCGCGCGACAGGAATGTCATGGATCTTGCCGAGATTGTGGTCGAGGCGCGTGACTTCGAGCCAGTTGCCCTGCGGATCGACCATGCGCCACCAGGCGAGATTGTCGAGCGCCGTGCCCCACAGCACGGCCTTCTTGCCGCCCGCGTTCATCGCGACGTTGCCGCCGATGCACGACGCATCGAGCGAGGTCGGGTCGACGGCGAACACGAAGCCCGCGGCGTCGGCGGCCTCGGTCACGCGGCGGGTGACGACGCCCGCGCCCGAGAAAATGGTCGCCACCTTGCGGTTCACGCCCGGCAGGTCGGTCATTTCGACGGGGCCGAGCTCTTCGAGCTTTTCGGTGTTGATGACGGCCGAGAACGGCGTGAGCGGCACCGCGCCACCCGTGTAGCCCGTGCCGCCTCCGCGCGGAATCACGGTGAGGCCGAGCTCGAAGCAGGCCTTGATCAGGCCCGCGATTTCGGCTTCGGTGTCGGGCGTGAGGACGACGAACGGGTACTCGACGCGCCAGTCGGTCGCGTCGGTCACGTGCGAGACGCGCGCGAGACCGTCGAAGCGGATGTTGTCTTTGGCCGTGCGCTTGCCGAGCACCCTCGTCGCGCGCCGGCGCAGGTCCGCCATCTTGTCGAACTCGCCCGCGAAGGCGTCGATGGCGCGGCGCGTGGCGGCAACCAGCGTTTCGACGCGCGCGGCGCGGCTCACGCCTTCCTCGTCGGCATGCTCGACCAGGTCGGCGCGGCGGCGCTTTTCGATTTCGGCAAGGCGGTGGTTGAGCGCCTCGATCAGCAGCGCGCGGCGCTTCGGGTTGTCGAGCAGGTCGTCCTGCAGATAGGGATTGCGGCGCACGACCCAGATGTCGCCCAGCACCTCGTAAAGCATGCGCGCCGAGCGGCCGGTGCGGCGCTCCGCGCGCAGCTCGGCGAGCGCGTTCCAGGCCTCTTCGCCAAGCAGGCGGATGACGATCTCGCGATCCGAAAAGGACGTGTAGTTATAGGGAATCTCGCGCAAGCGCGGTTCGATGTCGGCGGCCACGGCGGCGGCGCCGCCGCGAGGATCGAAAACTTGAGGTGCGTTCATGGTTGGACGACTCTTTGAGCCAGCTCCACGCACGGCGTTCTGCCGGTGCGACGAATGCCGACGGGGCGCGTGGGGCGCTATTCTGAAATCGTATCCGCCTGTGGCAGGCAGCGGACGAAAGGGGTGGGGAGGCACATGGCGGCAACACTCACGCCGATGGTTCCCCGGCGCTCGGACTTAGCGACACGATCGTGCGTGGCGGGCGTGCCGCTGCGCCGCGGGGCGGGTCTCGCGCCGCGCGTGCATCAAATGGGCTGTCCGGGGTTGCCAGTGCATCTTCCGATCCTTGTTTCGAAAATGGATTTTACCGCATGATCCGCACCCGCGCTGACGCAGCGCGGGAAGCCCTACGGACACTAAAAATTCACTTGTGCCGACCGGCGGCCGGCATGGCTGGGGGGCCCGATGTCCATCAAACGCCCAACCCCGCTCGCCTGCCCCGCCGCCAGCGCGCGAGCCGTTGGCGATATCATTGACGTTTTCCCGCACTGAACCCGCGCACGGCGCGCCCTCGCATGGCCTCCCACGACGATTACCTGAAGAAAATCCTCACCGCCCGCGTCTACGACGTCGCCCGGGAGACAGAACTCGAACGCGCCCCGAACCTCTCGGCGCGCCTGCGCAACGCGGTGTTCCTCAAGCGCGAGGACAATCAGCCGGTGTTCTCCTTCAAGCTGCGCGGCGCCTACAACAAGATGGCGCATCTCACGCCCGCGCAGCTCGAGCGCGGCGTGATCACCGCCTCGGCGGGCAATCACGCGCAGGGCGTGGCGCTTTCGGCGGCCAGGCTCGGCGTGAAGGCCGTGATCTGCGTGCCCGTCACCACGCCGCAAGTGAAGGTCGATGCGGTGCGCGCCCATGGCGGCGCC
>NZ_BBJJ01000017.1 GCF_000739815.1 Paraburkholderia mimosarum LMG 23256 = NBRC 106338 | reverse complement strand
CGTTCGCGAGCGCGGTGGAACCGGCGCGCGTGACTTCCCCAGCCACGTCGAACAGATCCTTCACCGAGACCGGAATGCCCGCGAGCGGCGAGAGCACCGTGCCGGCCGCGCGCAGGCGATCGTGCGCGTCGGCGGCGGCGCGCACGCGCTCCGGGTCGACGTGCGTGAAGACGGTCGCGCCCTGGCCCGCCGGATCGGCGATGCGCTGGAGCGCGACTTCTGCGAGCGCGCGGCTCGTCGTGCGGCCCGCCGCCAGATCGGCGGCGAGCTGGGCGAGGGGCGGAAACGGGGCGAGCGTGGGAGTGACGGCGGCGGAAGCAGTAGTCATGGCGGCGGAACAATCCATTAATGCGCAGTCGATGTGCGCGGCGGCGCGGGCGGTGGCCTTATCAGCCAAATGCTTGCGCAGGCGGCAGGCGCGGGAACGGCGCCGGCAAGGGTCGCATCATTGTAGGTCGGCTTTTTTCCTGGCGTGCAATCTGGATCGGGCTGCGCATCGGGTAACATGCAAGGCATTGATAGCAATTCGTAAGGAAAGTCTTCATGCACCATGGAATCGGCTTCATTCAGGATCTGGCAGTCGTGATGGCGCTCGCGGGCGTCGTCACAGTGCTGTTTCATCGCCTGAAGCAGCCGGTCGTGCTCGGGTATATCGCGGCGGGCGTGATCATCGGGCCATACACGCCGCCCTTCCACCTGATCCACGACGAAGCGACCATCCACACGATGGGCGAGCTCGGCGTGGTGTTCCTCATGTTCTCGCTCGGCCTCGAATTCAGCCTGCGCAAGCTCTTTCAGGTGGGTGCAACGGCCATCGTCGCCGCGCTCTCGGAAATCGTGCTGATGCTGTGGGTGGGCTACGAGATCGGCCGCGCGTTCGGCTGGGCCACGATGGATTCGCTGTTCCTCGGCGCGATCCTCGCCATTTCGTCGACGACCATCATCGTCAAGGCGCTCTCCGACCTGGGCGTGAAGCGCGAGCCGTTCGCGCAGCTCGTGTTCGGCGTCCTGATCGTCGAGGACATTCTCGGCATCGCGATGCTCGTGCTGCTGGGCGGCATAGCGCAGACGGGCGAACTGTCGCCGGGCATCGCGCTGATCACGCTCGGCAAACTGCTGCTCTTCATGGTCGTTTCGCTGCTCGCGGGTATCCTCGTCGTGCCGCGCGCGCTCGGCTACGTCGCGCGCGTAGGTAGCGACGAGATGCTGCTGGTCTCGGTGCTGGGCTTTTGCTTCGGTTTTTGCCTGCTCGTCGTGAAGCTCGATTATTCGATCGCGCTCGGTGCGTTCCTGATCGGCGCGGTCATGGCCGAGTCGCGCCATCTGCATCGCATCGAGCATCTCGTCGCGCCGCTGCGCGATGCCTTTTCGGCCATTTTCTTCGTGACGATCGGGCTCATGCTCAACCCGCTCGTGCTGGTCGACTACGCCGGGCCGATCGCCGTGATCTCGCTTGCCGTCGTGCTCGGCAAGCTCGTGTCGTGCGGCCTCGGCACCTTTCTCGCGGGCCGCGACGGACGCACCGCGATGCGCGTGGGGATGACCGTCTCCCAGATCGGCGAATTCTCGTTCATCATCGCCTCGCTCGGCCTCACGCTGAAGGTGACGAGCGGCTTTCTCTATCCCATCGCGGTGACCGTCTCCGCGATCACGACGCTCACTACGCCTTACCTCATCCGCATCGCCGATCCGCTCTCGCAGCGCCTCGCCCGCGCCATGCCGCCCGCCGTCTCCAACGTGTTCGGGATGTACAGCCAGTGGCTGCGCTGCCTCGTGCCGCGCTCGGACGGGCCCACGATCTTTTCGCTCACGAAGCGATCGTCCTCCAGATTGCCGTGAATCTCGCGCTTGTCTCGGCGATCTTCATCGGCGTCTCTTATGGCGCGCGCTACGCGGCGCCCTGGCTCGCGCACTGGATCGTCGACGAGCGCGTCCAGCGTGTCGTGCTCTGGAGCGCGGCGCTCATGCTCGCGATGCCGTTTCTCGTTGCGGTGTGGCGCAAGACGCAGTCGCTCGCGCGACTGCTCGCCGAGGTGAGCGTGCACCCGGAGAAGGCTGGGCGCTTCACGCGCGCCATCCGTCATGTGATAGCGGAACTGTTGCCCGTGGTCTCGATGTTCGGCGTGTTTCTCCTCGTGGCCGCGCTTTCCGGGACGATCCTGCCGCCCACGGGTTTTCTCATCGGGGTGCTGGTGTGCGCGGCGGCGCTCACCATGCTGCTGTGGCGCTGGTGCGTGAAGATTCACGCGTCGATGCAGATAGCGTTGCGCGAGACCTTCGACGAACGGCCGGATGCCTGAGCTGGCCGCATCGGCAGGCGGCACGGCTTGCGCTCGCTCGCGCAGCCGTTTGTCCCGGCAACCCTGTCACATACGATGGAATGTGAGCAATTGTGCGCAGGGGTGGCGGCGGCGTGCGGTGCGACGGATAATCAAGCCCTGTTCATTCGTTCGCGCGCCGCGCGCCTGACCCCACGTCATGAGCGAAAACAAATCAGATCACCCCGGCGTCCCTGACGGTGCAAGCCGCCCTGCGGGCACCCCGTCCTCCTCGATTCCCGCTCCCACAGGCGCAACGGGTCCATCGCCGGGCACTTCCGCTGGCGTCCCTTCCAGTTCTCCCGCTCCATCGTCGCCCACCGCTTCGCCTTCCGGGGAAGCTGCGCAACGCGCGTCGACCGACTCGCCGGACAGCGCCTCGACCGTCACGCCAGGCGCCGTGCCGTCTGCCGCACAGCCTTCCGCCGCTTCGACGCCGGGCGAACTGCCGGAGCGGGCGCCCGCCGGCGCGTCGCCGCGCATCCCGATCGGCGAAACCAGTGCCGCAGGCGCGTTTGCACCCGCACCCGCTGCGCACACGGAGCCGGTGAGCACTGGCGAGGGGTCCGCCGCGCAGGCGCGTCCTGGGGCGGCGCCCCCCGGGTTTGGCCAGGCGCCCGACTTCACGGCCCATCATCCGCCGCCGCCCGGCGCCATTCCGCCCGAGCCGCCGCGCTATCTGCGTCCGAGCGATTCGGCGTGGGCGGTGTTCGGCCGCATCGTTGCGGCGCGTGCACGGCAGCTGTTCGACCGCGCCGGTCAGCGCATCACGCAGCGCACGCTGCGCATCGGCGTCTCGGCGCGGATCTTCCACCCGGAGCCGGGGGCACAGGGGCTGCGCGGCAAAACGTTGCAATACCTCGAAGAGTCGATTGCGCACTGGGTGATGTCGCGCGACGTCATCGTGTTCATGATCCCGACGGTCGGCCACCAGGGCATGCTGCATCCGAGCAACATCCGGTTGCGCGATTACGCGAAGCATCTCGACGGCCTGTTGCTCCAGGGCGGCGCCGACGTTTCGCCGCAGACCTACGCGGAAATCTCGCCGCGCCCCGAGTGGCCGGGCGACCGCGTGCGCGATATGTACGAACTCGAATTGCTTCATGAGTTCGTCGAGTCGGGCAAGCCGGTGCTCGGCGTGTGCCGCGGCTGCCAGCTCATCAACGTTGCATTCGGCGGCACGCTTTATCAGGACATCGCCAGCGACGTGCCGACTGCCGGCGTTCACGTGAGCGAGCATTACGACCAGCATCGCCATTCGATCTCGTTCCCGGAAGGATCGACGTTCGCGAGCATGTTCCCCGGTAGGCGCGAAGCCCTCGTCAACTCGATCCACCATCAAGCCGTGAAAAACCTCGGGCGTGACTTGACGGTAGAGGCCGTATCGGCCGGCGACGGGCTCATCGAGGCAGTGCGTTACCGGCGAGCGCCGTTCGTCGTGGGCGTGCAGTGGCACCCGGAGTTTCACCGCGCGGGTGGCCCGGAACTGCTCGATTGCACGCCGCTGCTCGACACCTTCCTTCGCTCGGCGCGCGAAACGCGCTTTTGATCGCCGACCACGGCGATTGCCATCTCATACCGGCCGCCCGCAGCCTGCGCGCTCCGCTTCCTTGGGCCATGGTCTTTTGGGTCCATGCCTCGGAGTCCTACGCAGCTTGCATCCCTTGTGCACGGGATGGGCGTCCTTATCGCATAAGAATCGTCCTAATCTTGCGATTCGTCGGCCTATCTAAAATTAAACCTCATTTTTGAGATTTTCCCGCGGCGATAATGAAGGGTTACTGAGAATCATGGACGGAATAGGCAGGTATGAAGCATTCGATCACGTTGCGCCGTGTGATGCTCAGCGCCGCGACCCTCATACTGCTGCAGCGGGGCGCAACGGCATGGGCGGGCATGCCGGCCGACGCGGCGAACATGGGCTCCGCGCCCGCCGCGGCTGGAGAAAGGGCGCCGCTCGCGGGCAGCCGCCCGGCGCTCGGCAGCTTGACGCCGCAGCCGGCCGGCGTGCTGCCAGCCGTGAGCAATCCTGATGAGCAGGCCAGCGCCGGCGCGTCGCAAGGCGATGTTGCCACGCTGATGCAACTGATTCACGACGCGCAACTCGTCGAACTCCGTACGACTTATAACGCGAGCTACGGTGCGAGCCTCTTCTTCTACCCGCCGGAGATGACGTACTACGTCGTGCTGTTTCAGGACAAGCACTTCTGGCGCGTGATCCGTTCGCAGGACGCAGCGCGTTCGGAAGCGATCTATGCCGATTTCGTGCGTCAAACCGAGCAACTCGCCCAGGTTGAGATACGGCGCACGCAGCTCGAGGCGCAAAAGACCTTCATCGAGCGCGTGATCGCGCTGTCCGAAGCGCGCGCGCGCCGGTTGCAGGCCGACCTCGACATCGCGCGCACGCAACAGGCGCGGGTCGATGCCCACCAGCGCCAAGTGCAGGGCGACGCCACGGCGCTCAATGCGCAGAAGGCACAGGCGCAGGCGCAACTGCGAGACCTGGAGCGCCAGGTGGATGCGCTCCAGCGCGCGACGGAGGCAGGCCTGCCCACTGCGCGACACTGAAGGGAGCGGCCGGCGAATGCGGGAGCGGTCGTCCGCCTTGTTGCCTGGCTTGCTTCTTACGCGACCCACAAAAAAGCCCGGTTTTAAGCCGGGTTTTTTTGTGGCGAAAATTGTGCGTTATTTTGCGAACCGGTCTGGGACCTCGGTGAGGCGACGCTGTGAAACATGGTTCACCCACTCCGTGCTATCTGCCGGCACGGCTGGCCGGGTCGATGCTTGCGCCGGGGCGTACGTTTTCGCATAAGCGAGGATGGAAGCGAATTCGTCGGCCTGATTCGCGCCGGTCTGTCGGGGTGAATAGCTCGACGCTTCCGAGTAGGCGCCTCGCGCGCGATGGGTCGTGACCGGCCGCGTTTCACGATGGGGGGCGAATTCGTGGACATCGTGATGCGCGGTGACCTTGCGTTGCGTCGCGGTTTGCGTGGCGATGCGTTCGGCGCCGCGCGGCTCGCGCTGGACTAGTCGCGCGGGAGCAACGGTTTTCGAGTGCGCGCGCAAACTGAAATCGGGTTTCGTGCGCGCAGCCAGGTTGGCTTGCGCAGGCCTGCGGCCGGTTGCTGCTTCGGCCCGGTGAACCTGTGCCGGCGCCGGAGCTGCAACGACGGGAGCCCGTTTGTCCGCCATTGGCACCGCGGCCGCTTCGACGGACATTGAGTCCGCACCGCGCGGCAAGGACGTTGCAGGGGGAGATGGTGGCAACGCAGCCTGCCTGACTGGGCCGGTGACGAGGGGCTCGTGCTGCGCGCGCGCTTCGGCAAGATGACGCGAAGCATCTTGATGCGTGACTGGAACAGGGCGAGCATTCGCGCTGCCGGTTTCGGTTGCCGCTTCATGAGGCGCGTGACTGGCGACGATCCAGGCGAGCAACGCCGCACCGCCAATCGCGACTGCGCCGCCAGCGAGCCTGTGTTGCTCTGCCGGTGGCTTGTGTCCGAGCGACGTCGCGGGTGAGCTGACCGCGTATGCGGCGCGGGCGGCCGTCGGCCCGCAGTCAGTTTGCGACCCAATGGGCGCGGCAACGGGGCGATGAGACTGCGGCGCCGGGCTATGGCAGGTGTCCCATCGCGCGGCGGCGCGGAACGCTTCGGCGCTCAGGCAGACGGTGCGCAGGATGGCCGCATAAAGCGCTCGCAGTTCGGCCCGCAAGCTGGAATGAGGGGGCGTGAGCGCCCATTCCCGCCCAAATGACACGGGCAAGCGGGCAAGCGGGCGAATGTGCGGCAAGGCCAGCGCGCCTTGAACCTGAACGAACGGGAATGTTGACATCGATCTCTCGCAGCCCGGTGTGGCGCCGGCGCCGGGAGGCAATATCATCGGCGGCGCGAAAAGTGAGTCGCCTGCGGCGCGTGGAAAAAATGGGGATGCCACAGATGATGACAGTCCCCTTTTCGACGCTCTATCGGAGATGTCCTAAAAGATAGTGCCCGTGGGCCGCGATGACGAGATCGCCAGGCAAGCGGCGGAGTCGTGCCTCACATACGGTCGAGGCGATACACGTAGCGCAATGCCGTGATGTCGATGCCGCCCATGCGATCGGGCTCCGAGCCCGAGTAGGTCCAGCCCTGGCGCTCGTAAAACGAGATCGCGGGCGTGTTGCCGTCGAGCACATATAAGTAGAGCTGGGCTTCGCCCTGCGCGCGGGCCCAGTCCTGCGCGGCGCGCATGAGCCGCTTGCCGACGCCAATGCCCTGATGTGCCGGCAACGCATGGAGATTGTCGAGGAGCACGCCCCACGGCGATCCAGGCTGGCGCTCGGCGCAGACGAACCCCGCAGCAGCGCCCGTGTCGAGTTCGGCGATCAGCACGAGACGTCGGTCGCCGCCAGGCGCTTCCATACGCGCACGCCAGTAGGCGGCGCGCTCGGCTGCGACATCGTGCTCGAGAAACGCGGCGGGCAGCAGTGCGTGATAAGTAGCCTGCCAGCTTGCGGCGTGCATGGAGGCGAGCAAGGCGGCATCGGCGACGGTGGCCGGGCGCAGTGTAAGGGCGGAGGCTTGGGTCATGCAGAATGGTGGCGTCTGGGCCATGTGAGTCAAGGCGCGCGTCTGGGGCCGCGCGCCGAGCCCTGCTGCGCCTATTGTGCCGCATCCGGGAGCGCTCGCGGCGGAGTCAGGAAAGCGAAAGATTGAAGAATACGTAATGTAATTTAAAGGGAAGAAACCGCCGACGTGCGGCCTCATCGCGACGCTCGTGCTCTATCGCACGCCCGAAGCGCGTGATCAGTAAAAGGCGGCTTGATCATCGAATCGCCCGCCCGGCGCGATCAATGAAAACGGGGCGCTGAGTTCACTCGGGCGCCCCGCTTTTGTTTCGCTCCCTACCGCGGTAGGGCTCATGCTTCGCGCAATTCGCTCGCGACCGTTTCGACGACTTCTGCCCATGCGCGCGGCCGCGGCTGGCGTACGAGCCGCGCGCACGGATACCAGGGGCTGTCGTCGGTGCCAGTGAACCAGCGCCAATCCGCGGCGAACGGCAGCATGACCCATAGCTTCGTGCCGAGCGCCGCCGCCAGGTGAGCGATCGAGGTATCGATCGACACGACGCCGTCCAGACGCTCGATCACGGCCGCGGTATCCGCAAAATCCTCGAACTTGCCACCGAGGCGATGGATCGAGCGCGCGCGCGGGTGCGCGTCGAGCGCCGCGTGTTCGGCCGCGCTCAGGTCCGGTTGCAGCACGATCCAGTCGATGCCGTCGAGCGCGAAAAGCGGCTCGAGCAGGGATAGTGCAATCGCGCGGTTCTCGTGCTTCTGGATGCGGCCCGACCACGCGAGGCCGATCTTGCGCCGCGCCTGGCCGCCCAGCGAGCCGCGCCATTTGCGCCGGTAGGCGGCGCTGGCGTTGAGGTAAGGCGTGCGCGCGGGCAACGTGTCGATGGTCATGCCGAGGGCGAGCGGCAGGGAAAGCAGCGGGCAGTGCAGGTCGGCGGCGGGGCGCGGCGCGCCCTGTTCGATGAGCGTGACGCGCCAGGCAAGGGCTGCCGGCGCGATGAGCGGCACGAGCGCGCGCTGCACTTCCAGCACGACGCGCCCGTTGCCTTCGCGTGCCGCGGCTGCGGCAACGAGGGGCACAAAGCGAACGAACTGGAGCGTGTCGCCGAAACCCTGTTCGGCTTCGATGACTATCGTGCGGCCGTTCAGAGGCTCGCCGTGCCAGCGCGGCAGTGCGCCTGCCATCGTACGCGGCCCGATCGACGCCATCGGCATGGCCCCAGGCGGGGCCGAGGCAAAGCCTGCGCCGCGCGGCGCGTTGGCTTGCGCTGCGTCGCGGGCGGCGGGATCGAGCCGCCATTCGTACTCGGGCAGTCCGCGCTGGAAGTCGCCGAGGGTCAGCCACGTGAGCGCGCGATTCAGATGCGCGGCGGCGAGATCGGGGCGCACGCGCAGCGCCTGATCGAAGGCGCGCAGTGCGGCCGCATGCCGGCCTTGCGCATGATGGGCGCTGCCGAGCGCGAGCCACGCGAGGGCGAATTTCGGGTCGAAGCCGATCGCTCGTTCGTAGGGCCCGACCGCTTCGTCGTGGCGGCCGAGCGCGGAGAGCGCGTTGCCGAGCCCGAACAGGGCAGGCACGAAGCGGGGCTGCAGCGCGAGTGCGGTTTCGAAGGCGCCCACGGCTTCGCTGTGCTGGCCGGTCGCATCGAGCGTATTCGCGAGATTGAAGTGCGCGGCCACGAAGCGCGGCTGCACGCTCAGCGCCTTGCGGAAGTGATCGAGCGCGCCCGCGCTGTCGCCAAGCGCATTGAGCGCCATGCCGAGGTTGTTGTGCGCGCCGCCGTGGCCGGGCCGGATCTTGAGCGCCCGGCGAAACGAGTCGGCGGCCTCGCTGTGGCGGCCGAGCGCGTGCAGCGCGTTGCCGAGATTGTTGTGCGAGGAGGCGTCCCCGGGCTGCAGGCGCACGGCGTGGCTGAACGCGTACATGGCGTCCTCGTGGCGCCCAATCGCAGCGTAGGCGTTGCCGAGGTTGTAGTGCGCGAGCGCGAAGGCAGGCGCGAGCGTGAGCGCGTTGCGAAAGCGTTCGATCGCGCCGTCCAGTTCGCCGAGCGCCTTCAGCGCGTTGCCGAGGTTCAGCTGGAGCGCAGCGTCGTCGGGGCGCAAGGTGACCGCGCGGCGCACGAGATCCGCAGCCTCGGCGTGCTGGCCCTGCTGGTGCCGCAGCACGCCGAGCAGATGCAGCGCATCGACGTGCACGGGATCGGCGGCGAGCGTCGCGCGGTAGCCGCGCTCGGCGTCAGCCAGCCGGCCGTCGCGATGTGCGGCGTACGCGCGGACAAAAACGGGTTCCATGACTGAAAAGCAAACGTTCGGGACGCAAAGCCGGCATTTTCCCACAGTCGCGAATCCGCTCCCGAAGTTGACTGATGTTTGACGGGAACTTGACCAGGATCCGTCGTGGAACTAACATATGAACATCTGTTCATATGTATTGCACGTCATCATGACCCCAGTTTCCGACGACGAGCGCGCAGTGCCGCTCGCCGACCTCTTTCGCCTGCTGGGCGACGCCACGCGTCTGCGCATCGTTCTCGCCTGTGTGCAGGAGCGGCTCGCCGTCGGTGCGATCGCCGATGCGCTGGATTTGTCGCCGTCGCTCGTGAGCCACCATCTGCGGTTATTGCGTGCAGCGCGCATCGTGCGCGCGGAACGAGAGGGCAAGCAGGTGTTCTATGTGGCCGCGGACGCGCATATCAGCGCAATGCTCGCCGGCATGCTGGAGCACGTGGCCGAGCCCTCCACGCAATGGCAGGAGGGCGCATGACGGCCGCTGATCGCGCGAACGACCTCAAGGGCGCGCAGGAGCGCGAGGACGATCACGCGCCGGTGTGGTTCGACGAGGCGCACGGCCAGACGCCGCATGCAACGACTGCGCATGCGCGTCGTCCAGACGGCGAGCCGGGTGAGCATCGCGATCACAATCACGACCACGACCACGACGATGCCTGCGCGCAGGACGCCCAGGCACCGCACGGGCACGATCACGGGCACGGCCACCATCACCATCACCATCATCACGGGCCGGCCACCGGTCATGGCCGCGCGTTCGCGATCGCCGTTGCGCTGAACGTTCTCATCGTCGTCGTTCAGACGGCTTATGGCCTGCTGGCGCATTCCACCGCGCTGCTGGCCGACGCCGGCCACAATCTCTCCGACGTGCTCGGTCTGCTGCTCGCCTGGGGCGCCGCGTGGCTCGCGACGCGCCGCCCGTCCGCGCGCTTCACGTTCGGCTTCGGCAGCTCGTCGATTCTCGCTTCGCTGGCCAACGCCGCACTGTTGCTGCTCGCGTGCGGCGCGATCCTCGCGCAAGCGCTTGGGCGCCTGTTTCATCCCGCGCCTGTCGCGGGCTTCGACGTGTTCGTCGTCGCGACCGTCGGCATGGTGGTCAACGGGTTTTCGGCATGGCTTTTCATGCGTGGCCAAAAGGACGACCTGAACATTCGCGGCGCTTTCCTGCACATGGCCGCCGATGCGGCCGTTTCCGCGGCCGTGGCCGTGAGCGGTCTCGTGATTCTCGCGACCGGCTGGAACTGGATCGATCCGCTCATGTCCATCGCCGTCGTGCTGGTGATCGTGTACGGCACCTGGGGGCTGCTGCGCGAGTCGGTGCGCCTCGCCCTCGCCGCGGTGCCAGGCAACGTCGACATCGTGCGCGTGCGGGCATTCCTCGCGCAGCAGGAGGGCGTGATCGATGTGCATGACCTGCACGTCTGGGCGCTCTCCACCACGGGTTGCGCACTCACCGCGCATCTCGTGATGCCGGCGGGACATCCCGGTGACGCCGCGCTCGACCGTATCGTCGAATCGCTCAACACGCGCTTTGGAATGCGGCACGCGACGCTGCAGGTGGATCTCGGCACGAGCGAGCATCGCTGCGCGCTCGAGTCGCCAGGCGGCGCAGAGGGGCGCACGCAGGCACACGGGCATTCGCATTCACGCTGAAGCGCGGCAAGTCGCGCTGCATTTGATGCGCTGCCGCGCGACCGGTCGGGGCGCGGGCGATACACTACGCGGTACCGAGCGCATGGAGGTTCTGCATGGCCGTGGCTTCTTCTCTCGCGCCCGTGCTCATCGTGGGTGCGGGACCCACCGGGCTCGCCGCCGCGATGAGCCTTGCGCGCGCGCGTATTCCGGTCAGGCTGATCGATCGCGCGCCGCAGCCAGGCCGCCATTCGAGGGCGATTGGCATTCAGGCGCGCACGCTCGAACTGTTCGAGCAGCACCGCATCGTCGAGCCCTTTCTCGAACTCGGTCATCGCGCGCACATCGCGAACCTCTACTCGAACGGCCAGCGCCGCGCGCGGCTCGACTTCGACCCGCTGTTCACGCGTTATCCCTATCTGCTCTTCATCGACCAAACGGTCACCGAGCGCATTCTCACCGAACATCTCGCGACGCTCGGCGTGGAAATCGAGCGCGGCTCCGAACTGCTCGAATTCAGCCAAGGTTCGGCCGGTGTGAGCGCGGAAGTGCGCCGCCCTGACGGGCGCGTCGAATCGCTGCGCTGCGCCTGGGTGATCGCCGCCGACGGCGCCCATAGCACCGTGCGCCACCGGCTCGACATGAAGTTCGACGGCGAGACGATGGCGCAATCGTTCCTGCTCGCCGACCTGAGCGCGAGCACGCCATGGTCCGACGACGAGTTTCACGTTTTCGCCTCGGGCGAGGGTCTCGCTGCGCTTTTTCCGTTCGGCCATGGCCGCTACCGCCTGATCGCCGACCACAAGGCAATGCTGCCTGCCGCGCCCGAAGGCACGATTCCCGTGCCCACGCTGGAAGAGTGCCGCGAGATCGTCCTGCAGCGCATGCATCATCCTGTTTCCGTCTCGGACATGAGCTGGGCGTCGTACTTCAGCGTGAACAGCCGGATGGTTCGGCAACTGCGCGTCGAGCGCACCTTTTTTGCCGGCGATGCCGCGCATGTCCACAGCCCCGCGGGCGCACAGGGCATGAATACGGGCATCCAGGAGGCCTTCAATCTGGGCTGGAAGATCGCGCGCGTGCATGCGGGCGGCGGGCCCGAGCGCCTGCTCGACACCTATCACGCCGAGCGCTATCCCATCGAGCGCCTCGTGCTCCAGCAAACGAGCTTCATGACGCAGCTGGTCGAAGCCGATCACGGACCGCTCAAGCTGCTGCGCGAGCGCGTGATGCCGGCGCTCGTCGCGCTGGGGCCGCTGCGCGACGCCGCGCGCCAGGCGGTGAGCGAGCTGTCGATCCAGTATCGCCGCAGCCCGCTCACGCTCGAGCGCGTGCTGGACGGTGGCCCGCGCGCCGGCGAACGCGCCCCGGACGCCTTCGTGCGGGTGGTGGACGGTCCACTGGGCAAGGCGCCCGATAAGGGGCGCATTTTCGATCTGCACGACCCGGCGTGCTTCTCGTTGTTCCTGCTGGTGGAGGGCGATGCCGATGCGGCTTCGACGAACAACGGCGCAGACGTGGGCGCGACGCTCGAGCGTTTCGCCCAGGCTGTCGAGCGGCTCTTTCCGCAGGCGCTGCGGGTCTGGTGGATCGCCGATCTCGCCAACGGCGAGACACCGTTGGCGGGCGAAGGGGCGCCCTCGCTAGACGAATCGTACGGGCGCACGCGGCCCGCGTTCTACCTCGTGCGTCCCGATGGCTATATCGGTGCGCGGGGGCGCCCGGTCTCGGACCTCAATGCGTTGCTGCGCCACTGTGAGACATGGTACGCGGCACCGGGCCTCGTTCAGCCTCCGCCGCTCTGAATGTCGTTCGAACGTGCGGCGCCGGGCCCGCGACCGGATGGGCAGGCCCGGCGTGTCTTGCTCAGGCTGCCACGGGCATCAAGGTCTCGCGATATTTCGTGAGCGCCTCGAACACGATCTGGGTGAAGCCCGCGTCCTTTCCCTCGCTGTCGAGCGCCGCGAGCAGCGTGCGGCGCATGCGCGGCTCCCAGAACTTGCGGATGTGCTCCGCGATGCCCGTGAGCGCCTCTTCGCGATCGGGCAGCGATTCGAAGAACATGCCGATCTGGTTCGCCATGTCGATCAGGTGATCTGCTTTCATCGCCTTATTTCCCCGAAGTGGTGAGCGCTTCGCGCTGGCGGAGCAGGTCGAGCTGGGTCGCGTTGAAGCGCGAGTACTCGCGCTGCCATTCCGACGGCTGCTGGACGTGGCTGACCTGCACGGCCGTCACCTTGTACTCGGGGCAGTTCGTGGCCCAATCCGAAGCTTCGGTGGTGATCACGTTCGCACCCGATTCCGGGAAGTGGAACGTCGTGTAGACCACGCCCGGCTGCATGCGCGTGCTTACCTTCGCGCGCAGCACCGTATTGCCGGCGCGCGACTCGATGCCCACCCAGTCGCCGTCGCGAATGCCACGGTCTTCGGCATCCACCGGATGGATCTCGAGGCGGTCCTCCTCGTGCCAGCGCGAGTTCTCGGTGCGGCGCGTCTGCGCGCCCACGTTGTACTGCGAGAGGATGCGGCCCGTCGTGAGCAGCAGCGGGAAGCGGCGCGTGACCTTTTCCGGCGAGGCGATGAACTTCGTGATGACGAACTTGCCCTTGCCGCGCACGAACGCATCGATGTGCATGATCGGCGTTCCATCGGGCGCCGCTTCGTTGCACGGCCACTGGATGCTGCCCATCTCGTCGAGCTTCTTGTACGAGACGCCGTGGAAAGTGGGCGTGAGGCGCGCGATCTCGTCCATGATCTGCGACGGATGCGTGTAGTCCATCTCGTAGCCGAGCGCGCGCGAGAGCAGGATCGTCGCTTCCCAGTCCGCATAGCCGGCGATCGGCGGCATGACCTTGCGCACGCGCGAGATGCGGCGCTCGGCGTTGGTGAACGTGCCGTCCTTTTCGAGGAACGATGAGCCGGGCAGCAGCACGTGGGCGTACTTCGCCGTCTCGTTCAGGAAGATGTCCTGCACGACGATGCATTCCATCGACGAGAGCGCCGCGGCGACGTGCTGCGTGTTCGGATCCGACTGGACGATGTCCTCGCCCTGGCAGTAAAGGCCCATGAAGGAGCCGTCGAGCGCTGCGTCGAACATGTTGGGTATGCGCAGGCCGGGCTCGCTTTGCAGCGCGACGTTCCAGGCGCTCTCGAAAAGGCCGCGCACCGTGGAGTCGCCCACGTGGCGATAGCCCGGCAGCTCGTGCGGGAACGAGCCCATGTCGCATGAACCCTGCACGTTGTTCTGGCCTCGCAGCGGATTCACGCCCACGCCTTCGCGGCCGATGTTGCCCGTGGCCATGGCGAGGTTGGCGATGCCCATGACCATGGTCGAGCCTTGCGCGTGTTCGGTCACGCCGAGGCCGTAATAGATCGCCGAGTTGCCTTGCTTTGCGTAGAGACGCGCGGCGGCGCGCACCTGTTCGGCCGGCACGCCGGTCACTTCGGCCATGGCCTCGGGCGAGTTCTCCGGCAGCGCGACGAAATCGCGCCATTGCTCGAATGCGCGCGTTTCGCAGCGCTCGGCGACGAACGACTCATTGACGAGCCCTTCGGTGACGATCACGTGCGCGATGGCGTTGATCATCGCGACGTTGGTGCCCGGGCGCAGTTGCAGGTGATGGTCGGCCTTCACGTGCGCAGTGTCGACGATGTCGATGCGGCGCGGATCGACGACGATCAGCTTCGCGCCCTGGCGCACGCGGCGCTTCAGGCGCGAGCCGAATACGGGGTGGCCGTCGGTGGGGTTCGCGCCGATCACCATGATCACATCGGAGTGGTCGACCGAGGCGAAGGTTTGCGTGCCCGCCGATTCGCCGAGCGTCGTCTTCAGGCCGTAGCCCGTGGGCGAGTGGCACACGCGTGCACAGGTGTCGACGTTGTTGTTGCCGAACGCGGCGCGCACGAGCTTCTGCACGAGATACGTTTCCTCGTTCGTGCAGCGCGACGACGTGATGCCGCCGATCGAATCGCGTCCATACTTTGCCTGGATGCGGCGGAACTCGCTCGCGGCGTGGTTGATCGCCTCTTCCCAGCTGACTTCGCGCCACGGATCGGTGATCTTCGCGCGGATCATCGGCTTCTTGATGCGGTCCTTGTGCGTGGCATAGCCCCACGCGAAGCGGCCCTTCACACAGGCATGGCCTTCGTTCGCCTGGCCGTTCTTGTGCGGCACCATGCGCACCACTTCGTTGCCCTTCATCTCGGCCTTGAACGAGCAGCCCACGCCGCAATACGCGCAGGTGGTCACGACCGAGTGCTCGGCCTGGCCCAGCATCACGACGGTCTTTTCCTGCAGCGTGGCGGTCGGGCAGGCGGCCACGCACGCGCCGCACGACACACACTCCGACTCCATGAACGGCTCGTTCGCACCCGCGGCGACGCGCGACTCGAAGCCGCGCCCGGCGATGGTCAGCGCGAACGTGCCCTGCGTTTCCTCGCAGGCGCGCACGCAGCGATTGCAGACGATGCACTTCGACGGGTCGTAGGTGAAGTACGGGTTCGATTCGTCCTTCTTGTCCTTGAGGTGATTCGCGCCGTCAAAGCCGTAGCGCACTTCGCGCAGGCCGGTGACGCCCGCCATGTCCTGCAGCTCGCAGTCGCCGTTGGCGGGGCAGGTGAGGCAGTCGAGCGGGTGATCGGAGATGTACAGCTCCATCACGTTGCGGCGCAGCTTCTGCAGGCGGTCGCTCTGCGTGCGCACCTTCATGCCCGCTTCGACGGGCGTCGTGCACGAAGCGGGGTAGCCGCGGCGGCCTTCGATTTCGACGAGACACAGGCGGCACGAACCGAACGGTTCGAGCGAATCGGTCGCGCAAAGCTTGGGCACGTTGACGCCGGCCTCGATGGAGGCGCGCATCACGGAGGTGCCCGCGGGCACCGTGACGCTTTGACCGTCGATTTCGAGCGTGACATCGACATCGGCGTGGCGCAGCGGCGTGCCGTAATCGGTGTCGTCGAAGGGCGAGCGCGCGTTTGCCTTGTTCATTGCCGCCGATTTGCAGGCGCAATTGCCGGAACCGCAACCGCCGGCCTGATTCATGAGCGTGTCGGACATGGTGGTTCCTCGTTCAGGCGGCCGCCGCCGGTTGAGTAGCAGGTTCGAGACCGAAATCTTCAGGGAAATGATCGAGTGCGGAGATCACCGGGTAGGGCGTCATGCCGCCCATCGCGCAGAGCGAGCCGGACACCATCGTGTCGCACAGGTCACGCAGCAAGGTGACCTGCTTTTCGGACCTGTCGCCCTTGCGGATCTTCGCGATCACCTCGACGCCGCGCGTCGAGCCGATGCGGCACGGCGTGCATTTGCCGCACGATTCGAGTGTGCAGAACTCCATGGCGTACTGCGCGAGTTCGGCGAGATTCGAGGTGTCGTCGTGCACGACGATGCCGCCGTGGCCCACGACCGCGCCCACGGCCGCATAAGCTTCGTAGTCCATGGGAATATCCCACTGGCTCTCGGGCAGATAGGTGCCGAGCGGGCCGCCCACCTGCACGGCGCGCGCGGGGCGGCCGCTGGCGGTGCCGCCGCCGTAGTCGACCATCAGCTCGCGCAGCGTCACGCCGAACGCGAGTTCGACCAGGCCGCCGCGCGCGATATTGCCCGCGAGCTGGAACGGCAGCGTGCCGCGTGAGCGGCCCATGCCGAAGTCCTTGTAGAACGCCGCGCCCTTCGCGAAGATGATCGGCACCGTGGCGAGCGTGATGACGTTGTTGATGACCGTGGGCTTGCCGTAGAGGCCGGCGAGCGCGGGCAACGGCGGCTTCGCGCGCACGATGCCGCGCTTGCCTTCGAGCGATTCGAGCAGCGCGGTTTCCTCGCCGCAGACATAAGCGCCCGCGCCCTTGGCGACGAACAGGTCGAAGCGCTTGCCGCTGCCGAGCACGTCGTCGCCGAGCCAGCCGGCGGTGCGCGCGCGGCGGATGGCTTCCTCGAGCGCCGCGATCGAATGCGGATATTCGCTGCGCACGTAGATATGGCCGACGGTGGCGCCCACCGCGATGCCGGCGATCGTCATGCCCTCGATCAGCACGTAAGGGTCGCTTTCCATCACGAGGCGGTCGGAGAACGTGCCCGAATCGCCTTCGTCTGCATTGCAGACGATGTACTTCTGGTCGGCTTGCGCGTTGGCCACGGTGCGCCACTTGATGCCGGCCGGGAACGCGGCGCCACCGCGGCCACGCAGGCCCGACTCGACGAGCGCTTCGCAGACCTCGGCGCCGGTCATCTTCAGCGCCTCGCGCAATCCTTCGAGGCCGCCGTGGGCGACGTAGTCGTCGGTGGAAAGCGGATCGGTGATGCCGATGCGTGCGAAGGTGAGGCGCTGCTGCTTGCGCAGATACGGAATCTGCTCGACGAGGCCGACGCTGCGCGGGTGCTGGCCGTCTTGCAGGAAGCCGGCGTCGAAGAGCGCGCCGACGTCGTCGGCTTCGACGTTCGCGTAGCCTACGCGGCCTTCGGCGGTCTGCACTTCGACGAGCGGTTCGAGATAAAGCAGGCCGCGCGAGCCGTTGCGCACGAGTTCGATGCTGATGCCGCGCGCGGCGGCTTCGCATTCGATGGCTTCGGCGATGGCATCCGCGCCGAGTGCGAGGGCCGAGGAATCGCGGGGGACATAGACGCGAGTCATGCGGCCTCCTGAGCGCGTGCAACGACCGTCATCGCGGCGGCGAAGAGCTTGTCGAACTTCTGCGGGGTCACTTTTGCGTGCAAAGTGCCGTTAATCATCATGGCGGGCGAGAGCGCACATTGGCCGAGGCAATAAACGGACTCCAGCGCGACCGGGCCGTCGTGTGCGTGAGCATGTTCGGCGTCGTGGCCGTGCTGGCCGAAACGGCAGCCGGTATGCGCCTCGACGTGCTGCGCAAGCGCCTCGCTCCCCATGCTGCGGCAAGCCTCGGCGCGGCACAGCTGCACGGTGACCGGCGCGGGCGGCGCAGTGCGGAAGTGGTGGTAGTAGGTGATCACGCCGTGCACTTCGGCGCGTGAAAGATTGAGCGCCTTCGCGAGCGGCACGACGGCGTCCGGCGGTACGAAACCGGTTTCGTCCTGGATCGCGTGAAGGATCGCAAGCAGTGTGCGGCCCGGTTGCACGTGACGCTGGACGAGAGCGTCCGGCGCGCTAACAGCTGTCTCTTCCATCATGGGGCTTCTCCAGGGCATATATGCACTTGTTATTCATAAAGCGTGCATCTATGCTGCGGTTGTCTTGTTGTCTGACCGAACAATAGGCCCCCGCAAAGGCAGACGCAATAGGAAGGGAGACTTCATAATGATCAAGGTCGAGTGCCATGCGCAGCTGGTCGTGCGCGACGCGGAAGGTCGCGAGGCAAGCCTGACGGACGTTGTGCCGTTGCTTGCGCTCGTCGCGGAAGAGGGAAGCATCGCGCAAGCCGCGCAGCGTAAGGGTTTGTCCTATCGCCATGCGTGGGGCGTTTTGCGTGAAGTGGAAGCGCGCCTGGGGGGCGCACTGATCGCCAAAGCGCGCGGCCGTGGCTCCGTGCTATCGGAACTGGGCGAGTCTGTGCTGCGCTCGCAGCGCCTGTGCGCGGAGCGACTGCAGGGCAACCTGGACGCATTGGCGAGCGAAGTGGCGAGCGACCTGAACCGTTGGCTGGCGCCCGCCGCGCAGGATTTGCGCATCCATGCCTCGCACGGCTACGCGGTGGCCGCTCTCGTGACGGCGCTCGTCGCCGACCAGGTGCCGGTGCAGATCAAGTACCGCGACAGCGTCGATGCGATCACGGCGCTCGCGCGCGGCGAATGCGATCTTGCGGGTTTTCACCTGCCGCGCAGCGACTTCCGGGCGGCGTGCGCAAATGCCTACCGCGGCTGGCTGGACCCGCAGCGACATGTGCTCATCCATCTCACGCAGCGCAAGCAGGGGCTGTTCGTCGGGCGGGGCAACCCCAAGCAGGTCACCGGGCTCGCCGATCTGGCGCGCGGTGACATCCGCTTCGTGAACCGGCAGCCGGGCTCGGGCACCCGCATGCTGATCGATCTGCTGCTCACGCGGATCGGCGTCGATCCCGAACGCGTCAACGGGTACGCATCTTCGGAACTCACGCATTCGGCGATCGCCGCGTTCGTGGCGAGCGGCATGGCCGATGTGGGTTTCGGTGTCGAGCCGGCCGCGCACCATTTCGGACTCGATTTCATCGAAATCGCCGATGAAGACTACTATTTCGCGTGCGATCGTGCTCACCTCGCGCACGAACCGCTTGCGACGGTATTGGCGTTGCTCCGCGGCGGCGAATTCCGTGCATCGGTTGCGCAACTCGAGGGCTATGACCCTGCGTCCTGCGGTGAGGTCATTGAGCTTGACGCCGCTTGGGGCGGCTCGCGTGAGGGTGAGCCGCAGGCCTTGTAACCGAAAGCAATCGTCAATTCTGGCCCGGCTGCAGACTCTGGTGCTTTTTGTGATACTTTCAGTTCGTTTTTGTTCTCAGGCTCCCCATGCGCGCCCGCCGCGCCGATCGACCATGAAATTTGTTCTCAAAGTTGGTGCCGCAGCCGTCACGGCAGCGGCGTTGTTCGCCACGTTCAACCTTGCTTTCGCGCAGAACTCGCCGGGCGTCCCCGGCGGCATCCTCGACGATCAGTTCAAGTTCAACGAGCATCCGCAAATGCAGTTCGCCGCTTCGGCGCCGTCGGGCAAGTATCAGCACGGAAAGCCGACTGCGGCGCGCAAGCGCGGCGACCTCGGCGACCCGAACGGTTGTAATCTGCAGTGCCCGCAGGACAATTGATGAATTAACGGCGCCGCGGCGCGATGTTTCGCCGCGTGGAAGAACCACTCGCGAAAGTTGTGCGGCTTTCGCGAGTGATTTGCTGGCGTCTATTGGTCGAGTCGATCGACCGAGTTGATCGACGGAATACGAAAAGCCCCGGCGGCCTTGCGGCACCGGGGCTTTGTACGTGAGGCGAACAGCAATATCTGGTGGAGCCGGCGGGAATCGAACCCGCGTCCAGAAGCAGTCCATAACCAGTTCTACATGCGTAGTTCTGTCATTTGATTTAACCGCAGCGACGCGGACGAACACGCTGCGCTACGGCGATTCACTGGATTTTCGACCTTGGCGTCGTGACGCCACCAAGGCTTAACTGACGTAAATGACCTCTGGCGGTATTGCTACCGGTCTTGCGACGCTAGCCCGTCAGTGAGCCAGGCAGAGGACGGCGGCCCTTAGGCTGCCAGTGCGAACGTATCGTCGTTTGCGGTTACGTTTTTCCCATTGATTAACGAGGTGACGGGTCCTCGGCATGCCCTGATTACTTCATAACCCCTGTCGAAACCAGGTCGGCCCCAGAGGAAGAACAATTATCCCATAGTTCGCCATATGAGGCGAACCGCGACCCGTTCAAGGGCGCGTGGACCCTTCACCGCGCAAAAACCGCTCAGTCCCGCTTGCCGACGTGCTGGAGCAGGGCGAACAGCGTTGCCGTAGTGTCGGCCAGATATTGCGCATTCCATTGCGCAGGCGGCACGTCGTTGCCGCAGTAGCCATAAGCGGCGGCGATCGTGGCCATGCCGGCCGCGGCGCCCGCCTGCACGTCGCGCAGGTCGTCGCCGACATACACGACGCGCTGCGGCGCCATGCCGAGCGCCTCGGCCGCGTGCAGCAACGGGGCGGGATGCGGCTTGGAGTAGGGCGTCGTGTCGCCGCTCACCACGCAACTCGCGCGCGTGTCGAGATGCATGAGTTTCACGAGCGGCTCGGTGAGGCGCGCAACCTTGTTGGTCACGATGCCCCAGCGCACGCGGCGGGCGTCCAGGTCGTCGAGGACGGCGTCTATTCCGGCAAAGAGTGCCGTCTCAATACGCAGATTCGCTTCGTAATTCGCGAGAAATTCTTCGCGCATGGCAGCGAACTCGCGATCGTCGGGGCCGATCCCGAACGCGCCGCCGATGAGGCCACGTGCGCCGGCCGAAGCGAGCGGGCGCAGTTTTTCGAGCGGGGCGGGCGCGAGGCCGCGTGCGTGGCGCATCTGGTTGACGGCGGCCGCCAGGTCGGGGGCCGTATCGGCGAGCGTGCCGTCGAAGTCGAACAGCACGGCGTCGCAGGCGGCCAGCGCGGCGCTGTCCGTCGCGGATTGGGCGTGGGTGGATGGGTTCATGTCACGGAGGGAGTGGCGCGGCGCGCCGATGTAGAGGGACTGCCGCCGGAGCCGATGATCCGGCGGCGCCGATCGCAGAAGTCCCGTCAGGCGTCGCGCCGGCAGGCAATCATGTAATTGACGCTCGAATCGTTCGAAAGCGCGAATTGCCGCGTGAGCGGGTTGTAGGTGATGCCCTTGATGTCGGCGACGCGCAGTCCGGCGTCACGCACGAAGGCGGCAAGCTCCGAGGGGCGGATGAATCGCGCGTAGTCGTGCGTGCCCTTGGGCAGCATCTTGGCGATGTATTCCGCGCCGATCACGGCGAGAAGGTACGACTTCACGTTGCGATTGAGCGTCGAGAAGAACACCCAGCCGCCCGGCTTCACGAGTGTCGCGCAGGCTTTGACGACCTCGGCGGGCTGCGGCACGTGCTCGAGCATTTCCATGCAGGTCACGACGTCGTACGACGCCGGCTCGCGCGCAGCGATCGCCTCGGCCGCGATCAACTCGTAGTCGACCGTCACGCCGCTTTCCAGACTATGCAGGTCGGCCACGCCGAGCGCCTCGTTCGAGAGGTCGATGCCCTTGACGCTGGCGCCAAGTCCCGCCATCGATTCTGACAGGATGCCCCCGCCGCACCCGATGTCGAGCACGCGTTTGGACGGCAGATGCGCATGGCTATCGATCCAGCCTAGGCGAATGGGGTTGAGGTCGTGCAGCGGCTTGAATTCGGCGTTCGGATCCCACCAGCGATGAGCAAGATCGCTGAATTTCTGCAACTCGTGGGGGTCGGCATTCGTCATGTCGTAGCAGCCTGAAGCGCGGTGCGGGTCGGAAAGAATAAACCCCGAGTATATAGGCGGGTGAGCAGGGCGGCAAAATGCCACGCCGTGCCGTAAAACTTTCCAAAACGATAAAGCCGGGCGGAAACAGGCGAAATGAAAGGGGAATAAAGGGATGGGGCGGGATGAAAAAAGCCCCGCCGAAGCGGGGCTCTTGAGGCTTACGGTCGAAAGCTCGCGATTACTGCTTTTGCGTGCCGACGACTTCGACTTCCACGCGACGGTCCGGTGCGAGGCAGGCGATGAGAGCCTTGTGGTTCTTCTGGTTGCAGCCCGTGGTAACCGGGTTGCGCTTGCCCTTGCCTTCCGTGTAGATACGGTCGGCCGGAACACCCTTGCTAACCAGGTACGACTTGACGGCTTGCGCGCGGCGCAGCGACAGACGGTCGTTGTAGGCAGCCGAGCCGATACGGTCGGTGTGGCCCGTTGCGACGACGACTTCGAGGTTCAGCGCCTGAATCTTGCCTGCCAGATCGTCCAGCTTTTCCTTACCAGCCGGCTTCAGGATAGCCTTGTCGAAGTCGAACAGGGCATCAGCCTGGTACGTGATCTTCTGGCTGCTGATGGCCGGCGGCGGCGGAGCGACCGGCGGTTGCGGTGCCTGGGCGACCAGGGCGCCATCGCACTTGGCGTTGGCGGTGGCCGGCGTCCAGAATGCATCGCGCCAGCAAAGCTCGTTCGTGCCGTTCATCCACACGTATTCGCCGGTACCATTCACCCAGTTGTCATTGACGGCTTGTCGCGACGCCGGCACCGATTGTGCCTGAGCGGATGCAGCCACAACTGCGGTAGCTGCAATGAACGCGAGCTTTGAAAGTTTATTCATATTTCTCCTCTCGAAATTGAGATTACCGCAGGTTTACTGCGAGCTATATGACGAAGACAAGTCATACATTGCTCGAAGTATAACATTGCCAGGTTGTGGGGCACGGTTTGCGTTGTGTAGACTTCGAGCAGTGTCTAAGTTTGTGCGTTGGCATTTTGCCATATCGTTCCCGTCCGACGATAAAAAAATCCGCCCCTTTTGGGCGGCGGCGCGCCGAATGTGGTGGGCCCGCAACAAAAAGTTCCCGCAATTTTACCTGGTAATGCGCCTGGGTCGAGTGTGCGTGCCACATTGTCACCCAAATCAGTCGCGGCGAATCTGATTCGCGTCGTCACTGCGGCGTTTGCGCCACGCTCCTTGCGGTTTTGAGCCCTTCGCGCGCGCCCCTCTAATAGGTATACGTAGACGGCGGGCGAGGGTGTCTCGCATGGTAGAATCGCGTGATGCGCTGCGTCCGCGGCGTCCATGCGACAGCTGGGCTTTCGGCAGTGGCCGTTGGTGACCTCTGCCCCGCTTGCCGGGACAGGGCGCTAGCCCTGCGCGTGCCCAAACAAGACATCGATAATGGATCAATTCGCGAAAGAGACTCTGCCAATCTCCCTCGAGGAGGAAATGCGCCGCTCGTATCTCGATTACGCGATGAGCGTGATCGTCGGGCGAGCACTTCCGGATGTTCGCGACGGCCTGAAGCCCGTGCACCGGCGCGTGCTCTACGCGATGCACGAGCTCAACAACGACTGGAACCGTGCTTACAAGAAGTCGGCGCGTATCGTCGGCGACGTCATCGGTAAGTACCATCCCCATGGCGATACGGCTGTCTACGACACGATCGTGCGGATGGCGCAGGACTTCTCCCTGCGCTACATGCTGGTCGACGGCCAGGGCAATTTCGGCTCGATCGACGGCGACAACGCCGCAGCGATGCGATACACCGAAATCCGCATGGCGAAGATCGGCCATGAGCTCCTGGCCGACATCGACAAGGAAACCGTCGACTTCGGGCCGAACTACGACGGCAGCGAAAACGAACCGCAGATCCTGCCCGCGCGCATCCCGAACCTGCTCATCAACGGTTCGTCGGGGATCGCGGTCGGCATGGCCACGAATATCCCGCCGCACAATCTCAACGAAGTTGTCGACGCCTGTCAGCATCTGCTGAAAAATCCCCAGGCAACGATCGACGAGCTGATCGAGATCATTCCCGCCCCCGATTTCCCGACCGCCGGCATCATCTACGGCGTCGCCGGTGTGCGCGACGGCTATCGCACCGGCCGCGGCCGCGTGGTGATGCGCGCAGCCACGCACTTCGAGGAAATCGATCGCGGCCAGCGCATGGCGATCATCGTCGACGAGCTGCCGTACCAGGTGAACAAGCGCTCGCTGCTCGAGCGCATCGCCGAGCTCGTCAACGAGAAGAAGCTCGAAGGTATTTCTGATATTCGCGACGAGTCGGACAAAAGCGGCATGCGTGTCGTGATCGAGCTCAAGCGCGGCGAAGTGCCCGAGGTCATCCTCAACAATCTTTACAAGGCGACGCAGCTCCAGGACACGTTCGGCATGAACATGGTCGCGCTGGTGGACAATCAGCCGAAGCTGCTGAACCTGAAGGAAATGCTCGAGCATTTCCTCTCGCACCGTCGCGAAGTGCTCACGCGGCGCACGGTCTACGAACTGCGCAAGGCGCGCGAGCGCGGCCACGTGCTCGAAGGCCTTGCCGTGGCGCTCGCGAACATCGACGAATTCATCGAGCTCATCAAGGCCGCGCCCACGCCGCCGATCGCGAAACAGGAGTTGATGAACCGCTCGTGGGATTCGTCGCTCGTGCGCGAGATGCTCACGCGCGCGGAGCAGGAGAATTCGGCGGTGGGCGGTCGCGAAGCCTACCGTCCGGAAGGGCTGAACCCGCAATATGGTATGCAGGCCGACGGCCTCTACCGTCTGTCCGACACGCAGGCGCAGGAAATCCTGCAAATGCGTCTGCAGCGCCTGACCGGGCTGGAGCAGGACAAGATCATCGGCGAGTACCGCGAAGTCATGGCGCAGATCGCCGACCTGCTCGACATTCTTGCGCGCCCCGAGCGCGTAACTGTCATGATCTCCGAGGAACTCACCTCGATCAAGGGTGAATTCGGCGACGCCCGCCGCTCGAAGATCGAACTGAACGCCACCGAGCTCAATACCGAGGACTTGATCACGCCGCAGGATATGGTCGTGACCATGTCGCACTCGGGTTACGTGAAATCGCAGCCGTTGTCGGAATATCGCGCGCAGAAGCGCGGAGGTCGCGGCAAGCAGGCGACCCAGATGAAGGAAGACGACTGGATCGACACGCTCTTCATCGCCAACACGCACGATCACATCCTGTGCTTCTCCAATCGCGGCCGTGTGTACTGGGTGAAGGTGTACGAAGTGCCGCAAGGTTCGCGCAATTCGCGTGGCCGTCCGATCGTCAACATGTTCCCGCTGCAGGACGGCGAAAAGATCACGGTCGTGCTGCCGGTCAAGGAATTCTCGGCCGACAAGTTCGTCTTCATGGCCACGGCGCTGGGTACCGTCAAGAAGACCCCGCTCGAAGCCTTCAGCCGTCCGTTGCGCAAGGGTATTATTGCGGTCGGTCTTGACGACGGCGATTACCTGATCGGCGCTGCCATCACCGACGGCGAGCACGATGTGATGCTGTTCTCCGACGCCGGCAAGGCCGTGCGCTTCGACGAGAACGACGTGCGACCCATGGGCCGCGAAGCGCGCGGCGTGCGCGGCATGCAGCTCGAAGACAACCAGCAGGTCATCGCGCTCCTCGTGGCGGGTGACGAGCAGCAATCGGTGCTGACCGCGACCGAGAACGGTTACGGCAAGCGCACCCCGATCACGGAGTACACGCGCCATGGCCGCGGCACGAAGGGCATGATCGCGATCCAGACTTCGGAGCGCAACGGCAAGGTGGTTGCGGCCACACTGGTCGATCCCGAAGCGGAGATCATGCTGATCACGACCACGGGCGTGCTCATTCGCACCCGCGTATCGGAGATCCGCGAAATGGGACGCGCAACGCAAGGTGTTACACTCATCAGCCTTGACGAAGGTACGAAGCTCTCAGGACTGCAGCAGATCGCCGAGGCGGACGCCGAGGGCGAGGGCGAGCCAGCCGAAGGCGAAGCCGAGGAGTGACGCGCCGGGGGGTGCCCGCGAGCATGTAGTGTGCGCTCAAGCGATCCCCTTACGCGCGTGCCTTTAAGGTGGGTTTCAGTGAATCTTGTTACTGTCAGCTAAATGAATGGTGTGCCGGGCGGATCGGGCGGCGGGCGAGCAGCGCCCCGCGGTCCGCGCGGCAGCGCAACTCGATTAATTTCTCAAAGGGAGTAATGATGCAAAAACGATTCAAGCAGGTGATGTTGCTGGCCGCTCTCGTGCCGACGTTTGCCATGGCTCAGGCGCTCCAGAACCAGGCGCCCGCCCAGGCACCGGCCGCGGCAGCAGCACCCGTCGATCCGGCGAAGCAAGCCGCGATCAAGGACCTGCTCGACGCGATCGACGCACAGAAGCTCGTCGGCGCGATCGGCAACAGCGCCCAGATGCAAGCCAAGCAGCTCGTCCCGGCCATCCTGTCGGACGCGCTCTCGGAAAACAAGACGATGACGGACAAGCAAAAGCAGGCTGCCGTCCCGTCGCTGCAAAAGAACGCCGTGCCGAAGCTGGTTGACTCGGCAGGCCAGGTCTTCGCGACCGACTCGTTCAAGCAGGACGCCATGGAAGCTCAGTACGACGCTTACGCGAAGTACTACAGCACGCAGGAAATCAAGGACCTGACCACGTTCTACCGCAGCCCGACCGGCCGCAAGTTCATTCAGGTTCAAGACCAGGTTGGCCGCGACGTCGTGAACAGCCTGATGCAGAAGTACATGCCGCAGTCGATCAAGGCAACGCGCGACCAGGCCGACAAGGAAGTCGCTTCGGTCAAGGTCGCCAAGTAAGCCTTCTGGCATCGCGCGCTCCCTGGGCCCCGATCCTTCAGCAGGGTAACGGGGCCGGATGTAGCGCCCGATGTAGCAATGCGCCGTGGAAGGCCCGCGTTGGCGGGTTCCTGGCGACAATGCGATAATGGTCGTTTGCGCGTGAGCGCAAGCGACCATTTTTCTTTTTGGCGTGTGTTCCGGCGGTGGTTTTTTCCACAACGGCCACAGTGGCGACAGCGCCAGCCTCGGGGATCTCTTTTACGATGCGCGTCTACAACTTCTCAGCCGGACCGGCAGCGTTGCCCGAAGAGGTCCTGCGTCAGGCCGCCGACGAAATGCTCGACTGGCACGGCAGCGGCATGGGCGTGATGGAGATGAGCCATCGCGGTCCGGAATTCATGCAGATCCATAGCGAGGCGCTGCTCGATCTGCGCGAGCTGATGCAGGTGCCCGCGAGTCACCAGATCCTGTTCCTGCAGGGCGGCGGCATTGGCGAGAACGCCATCGTGCCGCTCAACCTGTTCGGCACGAAGCCGCGCGCGGACTTCGTGATCACGGGCTCATGGTCGCAGAAGTCGCAGAAGGAAGCCCTCAAGTACGGTGAAGCGCATATCGCCGCGACGGGCCGCACCGAGGCCGGCTTCACGCATTCGCCGCCGAAGAGCGAGTGGCAACTCTCCGACGACCCGGCCTACGTGCACCTGTGCACGAACGAGACGATCGACGGCGTCGAGACGTTCGAGATTCCCGATCTCGGCGATATTCCGCTCGTGGCCGACGCCTCGTCGCACATCCTTTCGCGCCCGATGGACATCGCCAAGTACGGCGTGCTTTATGGTGGCGCGCAGAAGAACATCGGCATGGCGGGCGTGACGGTCGTGATCGTGCGCGAAGACCTGCTCGACCGCTCGATGTCGATCTGCCCTTCGGCGTTCGAATGGAAGACCGTGGCCGCGAACAACTCGATGTACAACACGCCGCCGACCTACGCGATCTATATCGCGGGGCTCGTGTTCAAGTGGTTGAAGCGCCAGGGCGGTCTCGAAGTCATCGAGGCGCGCAATGTCGAAAAAGCGAAGCTGCTCTACGAAACGATCGACGCAAGCAGCTTCTATATCAACAAGGTGGAGCGCCGCGCGCGCTCGCGGATGAACGTGCCGTTCTTCCTCGCCGACGAAACACGTAACGCAGATTTCCTCGCCGGCGCCAGGGAGCGCGGGCTGTTGCAGCTGAAGGGCCACAAGTCCGTCGGCGGCATGCGGGCATCGATTTACAACGCGGTGCCGCTCGAGGCAGTGAAGGCGCTGGTCGAGTACATGAAGGAATTCGAGGCGAAGCACGCGTAAGCGCCGGGGGAAGCCCCGAGCGCCGCGCGCATCCTTTCAGATTGCCGGTCTCACGCATGGACGACGAACTCAACTCCCAACTCAAGCCGCTGCGCGAACGCATCGACGCGATCGACGCGCAGCTCATCGCGCTCCTGAACCAGCGCGCATCCGTCGCGCTCGAAGTCGGCGAGGTCAAGAAACATTTCAACGCGCCGGTGTTTCGCCCCGAGCGCGAGCTTCAGGTAATCGAGCGCCTTCAGGCAATGAGCGAAGGCCCGCTCGGCGGCGATCACATCAGCGCGATCTGGCGCGAGATCATGGCCGCGAGCCGCTCGCTCGAGAAGACGATTTCCGCTGCGTTCCTCGGGCCGGTCGGCACCTACAGCGAGCAGGCGATGTACCAGTACTTCGGGCAGTCGATCGAAGGCCTGCCGTGCCCGTCGATCGACGAGGTGTTTCGCTCGGTCGAAGCGGGCGCCGCCGAGTTCGGCGTCGTACCGGTCGAGAACTCGACCGAGGGCGCCGTTTCGCGCACGCTCGACCTCTTCCTGGAAACGCAGCTGGTCATCGGCGGTGAGATCGCATTGCCGATCCAGCACAACCTGCTGACGCAAAGCGGCAACCTCAAGGGCGTGACGCGCGTGTGCGCGCACCCGCAGGCGCTCGCACAATGCCAGCACTGGCTGACCGCGAACGCTCCGCAGCTGGAGCGTCAGAGCGTGTCGAGCAATGCCGAGGCCGCGCGTCTCGCCGCCGCCGACCCGACGATCGCCGCGATTGCCGGCGAACGCGCCGCCACGCATTACGGTCTCCTGATCGCCAGTGCACTGATCCAGGACGATCCGCACAACCGCACGCGCTTCGTGATGATCGGCAAGCAGCCGGCGGGCGCGACGGGTCATGATCAGACGTCGATGATCGTTTCGGTGAAGAACGAGCCGGGCGCGGTCTACAAGCTGCTTGAGCCGCTCGCGCGCCACGGCGTCTCGATGACGCGTTTCGAATCGCGTCCGGCGCGCGTTGGCAGCACGTGGGAGTACTACTTCTACATCGACTTCGAAGGCCATCGCGAGGATGCGGCCGTGGCCGCGGCGCTCGGCGAACTCAGCAAGAAGGCCGCGTACCTGAAGATCCTCGGCTCGTATCCGCGCGCACGGTAAGCGTTTGGGAGGGAGGGCGCCGAACCGGGCGCCTCCTGTCTGGACCGGTCCGCGATACGGCGCGCGCAGCGCCACCGCACGGGGTAACGAACCCAGCCCCGCATTGAGCCTTGGAGAAACGCATGACCATGCAATTCGCCCCCTCGTATGTGCGCGCGATCGCCCCTTATGTCGCCGACAACCGGTTTCGAAAGTCGCCCGCGAATACGGGTTTGAAGAAGGGCGCATCGTGAAGCCCCATGAGCGCGCAATCCCTATTTTTTCGGTGACGTCGTGAGTGCGTTTTCGTTTAACAAGCTGGTGATTTTCGGCGTCGGCCTCATTGGCGGATCCCTTGCTCGCGCGTTGCGCGAGCGCGATTCGCATGGCGAAGACGGTGCGCAGGTGGTCGGCGTAGGGCGCAGCGCGCATTCGGTCGCGCGCGCGCTCGAACTGGGCGTGATCGACGCAGCCGCGACGCTGGATGACGAAGCTGCGCTAGCCGCCGCACTCGCCGGCGCCGATATCGTGCTGATCGCCGCGCCCGTTGCGCAGACAGAGGCGCTGCTCGAGCGCATCGCGCCGCATCTGGGACAAGAGACCATCGTCACCGACGCCGGCAGCACCAAGAGCGACGTGATCGCCGCGGCCCGCGCCGCGCTCGGCACTCGCATCGCGCAGTTCGTTCCCGGTCACCCGATCGCCGGACGCGAATCGAGCGGCGTCGATGCCGCGCTGGCCGACCTCTACGTGGGCCGCAACGTCGTACTGTGTCCGCTCGCGGAAAACGCGCCTGCGGCGGTCGAACGTGTTGCCGCGATGTGGCGCGCCACCGGCGCCGTGATCGGCGAGATGCCGGCCGCGCAGCACGATCGTGTCTTCGCCTCGGTAAGCCATCTGCCCCACCTGCTGTCGTTCGCGCTCGTCGACCAGATTCTCGCCTCGCCCGACGCCCAGTTGAAGTTCTCGTTCGCAGCGGGCGGTTTCCGCGATTTCACGCGTATCGCTGCCTCCAGCCCGGAAATGTGGCGCGACGTGTGTCTCGCCAATCGCGCAGCGCTGCTGGCGGAGCTCGACGGCTACACTGAGGTGCTCGCGAAGCTGCGTGCGGCCATCGACGCCGGCGACGGGGCCGCGCTCGAAACCGTGTTCGCGCGCTCGCGCGCGGCGCGCGAGGCGTGGCAGGAACGCGGCGGCAAGGGCGCGGCGGCCATCGAAGCAGCGCCAGGCAAATAGGCACACCAACACGCAGGCACGCAAACAAGCAAGCAGGAATCCGCCAGGCGGCGCGTACGCCGCCAGGGTCGCAACAAGGCATTCTCAGGACACGCTCATGGAACACCTCGATCTCGGACCGTTCACCCGTGCGTCCGGCACGATCCGTCTGCCCGGCTCGAAGAGCATCTCGAACCGCGTGCTGCTGCTCGCCGCGCTGGCCGAGGGCGAAACGACCATCACGAACCTGCTCGACTCCGACGACACGCGCGTCATGCTCGACGCGCTCGAAAAGCTCGGCGTGAAGCTCAAGCGCGAGGACGACACCTGCGTCGTGCAGGGCACGCGCGGCGCGTTTCAGGCAGTGCGCGCGGATCTATTCCTCGGCAATGCGGGCACGGCCGTGCGTCCGCTCACGGCGGCGCTCGCCGTGAACGGCGGCGATTACCGGATCTTCGGCGTGCCGCGCATGCACGAGCGGCCCATCGGCGACCTGGTGGACGGGCTGCGCCAGATCGGCGCGAAGATCGACTATGAGGAGAACGAAGGCTATCCGCCGTTGCGCATCCGTCCGGCGCCGATTTCGGTCGAGGCGCCCATCCGCGTGCGCGGCGACGTGTCGAGCCAGTTCCTCACGGCGCTCCTCATGACGCTGCCGCTCGTGCGCGCCAAGGACGGTGTGTCGATCGTCGAGGTGGACGGCGAGCTGATTTCCAAGCCCTACATCGAGATCACGATCAAGCTGATGGAGCGCTTCGGCGTGAAGGTCGAGCGCCACGGCTGGCATCGCTTCGAGATTCCCGCGGGCGTGCGCTACCAGTCGCCGGGCAGGATCATGGTGGAAGGCGATGCGTCATCGGCGTCGTACTTCCTCGCCGCGGGCGCGATCGGCGGCGGGCCGGTGCGCGTGGAAGGCGTAGGCCGCTCCAGCATCCAGGGCGATGTCGCGTTTGCGGCGGCCCTCATGCGCATGGGCGCGAACGTCACGGTCGCCGACGACTGGATCGAAGTGCGCGGCATCGGCAACGATCACGGCAAGCTCGATCCCATCGACATGGACTTCAACCTGATCCCCGACGCGGCCATGACGATCGCCGTGGCGGCGCTCTTTGCCGACGGCGCGACCACGCTGCGCAACATCGCAAGCTGGCGCGTGAAGGAAACCGACCGCATCGCGGCGATGGCCACGGAACTGCGCAAGGTGGGTGCGAATGTGGAGGAGGGCCCCGATTACCTGATCGTGCGCCCGCCCGAAAAGCTCACGCCCAACGCCGCGATCGACACCTACGACGACCACCGCATGGCGATGTGCTTTTCGCTGGTGAGCCTTGGCGGCGTGCCGGTGCGCATCAACGACCCGAAGTGCGTGGGCAAGACGTTCCCCGATTATTTCGAGCGCTTCCTGGCGCTCGCGCAACCTTGATTGATACGAAGCCAAGCACGTTTGCCGCATGAAATCGACCCGTCCCTTTTATCCGACGCCCGTCATCACGATCGACGGCCCCACCGCTTCCGGCAAAGGCACGGTGGCGGCGCTGGTTGCCGCGCATCTCGGCTTTCACCTGCTCGACAGCGGCGCGCTCTACCGTCTGGCGGCGCTCGCGAGCATGCGCTATGCGATTGCCGCGGACGATGCCGAGCGTCTTGCGAAATTGATCGATGACCTCCATATCACGTTTCGCGAGGGGCTCGCGCAGCTCGACGGCGTTGACGTTTCGAACGAAATCCGCGCCGAGGAAGTGGGCAACCGGGCCTCGATGATCGCCGCGCATCCGGCCGTGCGCACGGCGCTCGTGGCGCGCCAGCGGGCGTTTCGCAAGCTTCCGGGGCTCGTCGCGGACGGCCGCGATATGGGCACGGTGATCTTCCCGGACGCCGTCCTGAAGGTGTTCTTGACGGCCAGCGTGGAGGCCCGCGCGGCCCGCCGGCATAAGCAATTGATCCAAAAAGGTTTTTCTGCTAATATGGATGACTTGCTTCGGGATTTGCGTGAACGCGACGCGCGCGACAGTAACCGCGCGGCCGCGCCGCTCAAGCCCGCAGCGGATGCGCAGCTTCTCGATACTTCGGCGCTCTCCGTCGACCAGGCGGTCGAACAGGTCGTGCGGTGGTATCAGGAATCGAGCCAACTGCGGCTGTCCGGTAGTCGTTGAGCACTAGTAGTTGAGCACGGCAGTGCGCAGTAGAAAACAGCAGTCGTAGTGGCAGTACGAGTAGGTGCCCCGTATAGCGTCAGTCAAGGCGCCGGGGCGTGTGTTAAACCCTTTAACCCAGTGTGGCTTTTGCATCTGTGCCGCGAACCCAAGCGTTCCGGCCTCAACGCCCGGCAGTCAAGACTGGCTGGTCGAGCAGCGAAAACCATGCAAATCCAGATTTTTATGTCCGACCTGCAAACCTCCACCCCCAATACCGAATCCTTTGCGGCTCTGTTCGAAGAGTCGCTGACCCGCCAGGACATGCGCGCCGGCGAAGTCATCTCCGCTGAAGTCGTGCGCGTCGACCACAACTTCGTGGTCGTGAACGCTGGCCTGAAGTCCGAGGCTTACATTCCCATCGAGGAATTCCTGAACGACCAGGGCGAAGTGGAGGTTCAGGCGGGTGATTTCGTTTCCGTCGCGATCGACGCGCTGGAAAACGGCTACGGCGACACCATCCTGTCGCGCGACAAGGCGAAGCGTCTTGCTTCGTGGCTGTCGCTGGAAAAGGCCCTCGACAACAACGAACTCGTGACCGGCACGATCACGGGCAAGGTCAAGGGCGGCATGACCGTCATGGTCAACGGCATCCGCGCGTTCCTGCCGGGTTCGCTCGTCGACACGCGTCCGGTCAAGGACACGACGCCGTACGAAGGCAAGACGCTCGAATTCCGCGTGATCAAGCTCGACCGCAAGCGTAACAACGTCGTGCTGTCGCGCCGCGCAGTGATCGAAGCCACGCAAGGCGAAGAGCGCGCAAAGCTGCTCGAAACGCTGAAGGAAGGCGCGATCGTCAACGGCGTGGTCAAGAACATCACCGACTACGGCGCGTTCGTGGACCTGGGCGGCATCGACGGCCTGCTGCACATCACCGACATCGCATGGCGTCGCGTGCGTCACCCGAGCGAAGTTCTCTCGGTTGGCCAGGAAGTCACCGCGAAGATCCTCAAGTTCGACCAGGAAAAGAACCGCGTTTCGCTCGGTATCAAGCAACTGGGCGACGATCCGTGGGAAGGCATCTCGCGCCGCTACCCGTCGGGCACGCGCCTGTTCGGCAAGGTCACGAACATCACCGACTACGGCGCGTTCGTCGAAGTCGAGTCGGGCATCGAAGGCCTCGTCCACGTTTCGGAAATGGACTGGACCAACAAGAACGTGGCCCCCTCGAAGGTTGTCCAGCTGGGCGACGAAGTCGAAGTCATGGTCCTCGAGATCGACGAAGACCGCCGCCGTATCAGCCTCGGCATGAAGCAGTGCAAGCCGAATCCGTGGGATGACTTCAGCCGCAACTTCAAGAAGGGCGACAAGCTGCAAGGCGCGATCAAGTCGATCACCGACTTCGGCGTGTTCATCGGCCTGCCCGGCGGCATCGACGGTCTGGTTCACCTCTCCGACCTGTCGTGGAGCGAAACCGGCGAAGAAGCCGTGCGCAAGTACAAGAAGGGCGACGAAGTCGAGGCCGTGGTTCTGGGCATCGACGTCGAGAAGGAGCGTATCTCGCTCGGCATCAAGCAGCTCGAAGGCGACCCGTTCAGCAACTTCGTTGCTGTCAACGACAAGGGTTCGATCGTCGACGGCGTGGTCAAGTCGGTCGATGCCAAGGGCGCTGTGATCACGCTGAACGCGGACGTCGAAGGCTATCTGCGTGCTTCGGAAATCGCGCAAGACCGCGTGGAAGATGCTCGCAACGTGCTGAAGGAAGGCGACAAGGTCAACGCGATGATCATCAACATCGATCGCAAGT
Source organism: Paraburkholderia mimosarum LMG 23256 = NBRC 106338 (assembly GCF_000739815.1). Classification (GTDB taxonomy): domain Bacteria; phylum Pseudomonadota; class Gammaproteobacteria; order Burkholderiales; family Burkholderiaceae; genus Paraburkholderia; species Paraburkholderia mimosarum. The sequence continues at coordinate 133,051 of NZ_BBJJ01000017.1, read as the reverse complement.
CGCGTGGCATCAACCTGTCGATCAAGGCTAAGGACTCGGCTGAGACGCAAGAAGCACTGCGCAGCATGTCGTCGGACACGGGTTCGGCTGCCACCGGCACGACCAACCTGGGCGCACTGCTGAAGGCCAAGCTCGACGGCCAGAACCAGTAAGCCTCAAACGGGGGCAAGCTGAAGTATGACCAAATCTGAATTGGTCGCGCAGCTGGCTACGCGATTTCCGCAACTTGTTCTCAAGGATGCGGATTTCGCGGTCAAGACGATGCTCGATGCGATGTCCGAGGCCCTTGCCAAGGGTCATCGCATCGAAATTCGCGGCTTTGGCAGCTTCGGCCTGAATCGTCGGCCGTCGCGCGTCGGCCGCAATCCGAAATCGGGTGAAAAGGTGCTGGTGCCTGAGAAGTTCGTGCCGCACTTCAAGCCGGGCAAGGAATTGCGCGAGCGCGTGGACCGTCATTCGGGCGAGCCGCTGAAGGCGGAAGAGCCGGACGACGACCTGTAAGCGCGCGATCGTTTTCGATCGGGCGATTGCGGTCGTCGGCGGTCAATGCCAGATGGCCAGAACGCATGGACCGGTAAAAGGCGCTGGGGTGAACAACCCCGGCGTTTTTTTTCGCCTGCGCCTTTTCGACGCTGATTGCACGCCATGGCGTTTCGATCTGGCTCCCCGCACGCTGGCACGTGTCGGCGGGCGGGCCGTTCAATTACAATACGGGACACTTCGGCCCGGCTGGTGCTGCGGCGCAGCATGCCGGCTTCGCCGGTGCGGCCGGTGTCTTTGCAACTGCCAAGAGAATCCTTCATGAGATTGATCGCCTGGGTGATCCGTGTGCTGGTGTTCGTGCTGCTGCTCGTACTCGCACTCGCCAACACGCAAAGCACGACGCTGAATTTTCTGGCCGGGTATTCGTGGCAGGCTCCGCTTATCCTGATCGGCCTCGCGTTTTTCGTTGTCGGGCTGCTGGCGGGGCTGCTTTCGGCGCTGCCTGGCGTGTTCCGGCTGCGCATGGAAAACGGCCGCCTCAAACGCGACCTGCGCGTGGCGCGTGAAACGCCCACGCCGAGCGTCGAGCCGCCGCTGCCGCCGCTCATCTGATTCGTATTGCCGTGCCGCGCGCCAAACGCGTGCGGCTGAATTTCCGCTCTCACCATCGCTCGCATGGATCTCGATTTCTGGTGGCTCCTCGTCATTCCCGTTGCCTTCGCGCTCGGCTGGATGGCGTCGCGCTACGACCTGAAGGCACTGCTTTCCGAAAGTGCAAACTTGCCGCGCTCCTATTTCCGGGGCCTGAATTTTCTGCTCAACGAACAGCCGGACAAGGCCATCGATGCGTTCATCGAGGTCGCCAAGCTCGACCCCGAAACGGTGGAATTGCACTTCGCGCTCGGCAATCTGTTTCGCCGCCGCGGCGAGACCGACCGCGCGATCCGCGTGCATCAGAATCTGCTTTCGCGTTCCGACCTGCCTGTGAACGAGCGCGACCACGCGCTCTATGAACTCGGCCAGGACTTCCTGAAGGCGGGCTTGCTCGACCGCGCGGAGGAGACGTTCGGCAAGCTCAAGACGGGCGACTTCGCGCTCGGCGCGCAGCGCGCGCTGCTCGCGATCTACGAGATCGAGAAGGACTGGAACCGCTGCATCGACACCGCGCGCCAACTCGAAGTCATGGGCGCGGCGTCGCTCGACCTCGAAATCGCGCAGTTCCATTGCGAGCTCGCGCAGGAAGCGCTCCAGCAGAAGAAGCCCGATGAGGCGCGCCGCCAGCTTTCGCTCGCGCTCAAGGCCAATTCGCAGAACGTGCGCGCGACGATCCTCGCGGGCGACGTCGATGCGGCAAGCGGCGACTCCGCAACGGCACTCGGCCACTGGCGCGAGGTCGAGGCGCAAAACCCGGCCTATCTGCCGCTCGTTGCCGAAAAGGTCATGAAGGCCTACGAGGCGCTCGGGCGTGCGGAAGAGGGCGCAGAACTGCTCACGACGTGGGTCGACGCCTATCCGTCGAACGACCTGCTCGACGTCGCGTACAAGTACGTCGCCGCGCTGCGCGGCGCCGATGCGGCACACGCGCTCGCCCGCGCGCAGATGCAGAAGTCGCCGAACCTCGCCGGCATGTCGCGCCTGCTCGAGGCGCAGCAGGCCGCTGCCGACGAGCCGCGTCGCAGCGAACTCGAACTGATGCACAAGCTGCTCCAGCAGCGCACGAAAAATCTGCCACGCTATACCTGCCAGAACTGCGGGTTCCGGGCGCGCCTCTTTTACTGGCAATGCCCGGGCTGCAGCGGCTGGGAAACCTATGCGCCTCGTCGCGTCGAACCGGTTCCCGCGTCGAGCTGAGCCCGCGGGCGCGCGCACCGAGCCGCGCGGCTCGCCGGCCGTGCCTAACCGGCCGTACCTAACCGGCCGTACCTGACCGGACGTACTTGAGCGGCCGCACTGACCGGCCGCACCTGACCGGCCGTAGCTAACCGGCCGTACCTAACCGGCCGTACCGCATTGTCATTTCAACACCAGCATCTGTCACCGGAGCGCCCATGAAGATCACCATTGTCGGTACCGGCTACGTCGGCCTCGTTACCGGTGCGTGTCTTGCCGAAATCGGCCACGACGTGTTTTGCCTCGACGTCGATCCACGCAAGATCGACATCCTCAATGGCGGCGGCGTGCCCATTCACGAGCCGGGCCTCCTCGAGCTCATCGCGCGCAATCGCGCGGCGGGTCGCATCACCTTCTCCACCGATGTCCCGGCAAGCGTCGAGCACGGCGAAGTGCAGTTCATCGCCGTGGGCACGCCGCCCGACGAAGACGGCTCGGCCGATCTCCAGTACGTGCTCGAAGCGGCGCGCAGCATTGGCCGCTACATGAACGGCTTCAAGGTGGTCGTCGACAAGTCGACGGTGCCGGTCGGCACGGCCCAGCGCGTGCACGGCGTGCTGGCCGAAGAGCTCGCGAAACGCGGCCTCGCGCATAGCGCGGACCATCGCTTCTCGGTCGTCTCGAACCCCGAGTTCCTGAAGGAGGGCGCGGCCGTGGACGACTTCATGCGCCCCGACCGCATCATCATCGGCCTCGACGATGATGATCACGGCAACGCCGCGCGCGAGAAGATGAAACGCCTGTACGCGCCGTTCAACCGCAACCACGAGCGCACCATCTACATGGACGTGCGCTCCGCCGAATTCACGAAGTACGCGGCCAACGCCATGCTCGCCACGCGCATTTCGTTCATGAACGAGATGGCGAATCTCGCCGACCGCGTGGGCGCCGACATCGAGTCGGTGCGGCGCGGCATCGGCTCCGATCCGCGCATCGGCTATCACTTCCTCTATGCGGGCTGTGGCTATGGCGGCTCGTGCTTCCCGAAGGACGTGCAGGCGCTGATTCGCACCGCCGCGGAGTCGGGCCAGCACCTGCGCGTTCTCGAAGCCGTCGAAGAGGTCAATCACAGCCAGAAGGAAGTGCTCGTTAAGAAGATCGCCAAGGTGTGTGGCGCGGACCTCACCGGCAAGCACTTCGCCGTATGGGGCCTTGCGTTCAAGCCGAATACCGACGACATGCGCGAAGCGCCGAGCCGCCGTCTGATCGCCGACCTCCTTGCGCGCGGCGCGACCGTAGCAGCGTGGGATCCGGTGGCGGCCGAGGAGGCGCAGCGCGTGTTCGCGCTCGATCTGGCCCACGCGCCCGAGCAACACGCGCGCCTCACGTTCGCTTCGAGCCAGGACGACGCGCTCATGGGCGCGGACGCGCTCGTGATCGTCACCGAATGGACCGCGTTCAAGGCGCCCGATTTTGCGCACCTGAAGAAGGTGCTCAAGGCGCCGCGGATCTTCGACGGACGCAATCTCTATGAGCCCGACACGATGGCGGAGCTCGGCATTGACTATCACTCGATTGGGCGGCCCCATGTCAATTTCACAAACTCCGCAGCCTGAAGCCGCGGCTGTGACTGCGCTCGCAACCCCGATCGCGCCAGAGGTGCGCGTCGTGCCGCGCGAGAAACTCGCTACCTCGCGCGTACTGGTCGTTGGTGACGTGATGCTCGACCGCTACTGGTTCGGCGACGTCAATCGCATCTCGCCTGAAGCGCCGGTGCCGGTCGTGCATGTGCAACGCAAGGAAGACCGCCTTGGCGGCGCGGCAAACGTCGCGCGCAACGCGGCCGCGCTCGGCGCTCATGCGGGCCTGCTATGCGTGGTGGGCCACGACGAACCCGGTGAGCGCATCATCGAGCTGCTGGGCGAGAGCAACGTGAACGCGTATCTCGAACGCGATCCCGCGTTGCCGACGACCATCAAGCTGCGCGTGCTTTCGCGCCAGCAGCAACTCCTGCGCGTGGACTTCGAGAACACACCCGCGCACGAAATCCTGCTCGCCGGCCTTGCCCGCTTCGACGCGCTGCTGCCCACGTACGACGTGATCCTGCTATCGGACTACGCGAAGGGCGGCCTCACGCATGTCACGCAGATGATTGCGAAGGCGCGCGCCGCAGGCAAGGCAGTGCTCGTCGATCCCAAGGGCGACGACTGGGAGCGTTATCGCGGTGCGAGCCTCATTACGCCGAATCGCGCGGAATTGCGTGAAGTGGTGGGCACGTGGAAGTCGGAGGAGGATCTCCATGCACGCGTGACGAAGCTGCGCCGCGAACTGCAGTTCGATGCGCTGCTGCTCACGCGCTCGGAAGAGGGTATGACGCTCTTTTCCGACGCCGGCGTGCTCCACGCCGCGGCCGACGCGCGCGAAGTGTATGATGTCTCGGGCGCCGGCGACACGGTGATCGCGACCGTCGCAGTCATGCTGGGCGCGGGCCTGCCGCTCGTCGAATGTGTCGCGCTCGCCAATCGCGCGGCTGGCATCGTCGTCGGCAAGCTGGGTACCGCCACCGTCGACTACGACGAACTCTTCCAATAACGTTGTGCACGCGAGCGCGCAGCGCTCGCGCCGCGGCCGGAATTTCCCGAGCGTTATTCCGGCGGGCTATCAACCTCGTGTGAACCTCGTCACCGCAGACCTATCATGACCCTCATCGTCACCGGCGCGGCCGGCTTCATCGGCAGCAACATCGTCAAGGCGCTGAACGAACGCGGCGAAGACCGCATCATCGCCGTCGACAACCTGACCCGCGCGGACAAGTTCAGGAATCTCGTCGATTGCGAGATCGACGACTACATCGACAAGACCGAGTTCGTCGAGCGCTTCGCGCGCGGCGATTTCGGCGACGTGCGCGCGGTATTCCACGAAGGCGCCTGTTCGGACACGATGGAAACCGACGGCCGCTACATGATGGACAACAACTTCCGCTACAGCCGCGCCGTGCTCGACGCATGCCTCGCGCAGCGCGTGCAGTTTCTGTATGCGTCGTCGGCGGCGATCTATGGCGGCTCGACGCGCTTTGTCGAAGAACGCGAAGTGGAAGCGCCGCTGAACGTGTACGGCTATTCGAAGTTCTTGTTCGACCAGGTGATCCGCCGCGTGCTGCCCACGGCGCAAAGCCAGATTGCGGGCTTTCGCTACTTCAACGTGTACGGCCCGCGCGAGACGCACAAGGCGCGCATGGCGTCGGTGGCGTTCCACAACTTCAACCAGTTCCGCGCCGAAGGCCGCGTGAAGCTGTTCGGCGAGTACAACGGCTATGCGCCCGGCGAGCAGACGCGCGACTTCGTTTCGGTCGAGGATGTGGTGAAGGTCAACCTGTTCTTCTTCGATCACCCGGAGAAAACGGGCATCTTCAATCTGGGCAGCGGCCGCGCGCAGCCGTTCAACGACATCGCGACGACCGTGGTGAACACACTGCGTGCGATGGAAGGCAAGCCCGCGCTCTCGCTCGCGGAGCAGGTCAAGGAAGGGCTGATCGAATACATTCCGTTCCCCGATGCGCTGCGCGGCAAGTATCAGTGCTTCACGCAGGCGGACCAGTCGAAGCTGCGCGCAGCGGGGTACGACGCCCCGTTCCTGACGGTGCAGGAAGGGGTGGATCGTTACGTACGTTGGCTTTCTGGCCAGGTGTAACGCAAAGCCGCGACTTCCTAAACTGGACTCTCCTCGCCGGCGATCGTCGCCGGCGTTTTCAGGGAGATCCAGCATGTTCCGAAAAGTCCTTGCGGCGGCCGCGCTCCTGGCCGTGTTCGGCCACGCCCTAGCGGCCGTCGACGTCAACACCGCGAACGAAGACGCGCTTCGCGGCATCAAGGGCATTGGGCCCGCGCGCGCCAAGGCCATTCTCGACGAGCGCGGTGCGCACGGCCCTTACAAGGATGCCGCCGACCTCGGCAAGCGCGTGAAGGGCATGGGCGGCCATACTGTCGAACGTTTGCAGGCCGAAGGATTGGCCGTCGGCCCGGCGAACGCCCAGGCGGCGCAGGCGAAAGTTGCACAGGCAACGTCTGGGAAGGTGGCCGCGCAGCCGGTTGCCCATCAGCCGCCTGCCGTGGCCGTCAAGAAGTAGGCGTCCTCTTGCGCTTTACCCCGCGCGTCGTGCGTCCTCGCGCACCGGCGTCACGGGGCGTCAGTCTCCTTCAGGTGTCGCCTCGGTGAACTTCACCCGCGACTTCGACCCGCGGCTCAGGCCGCGGGCTTTTTGCCTGCGTGGCGCCTCGCGCTTCAGCCTGCGGCCATACCGGCGTCATGGGTCCCCTGCGGTCGCTGGCCGCGTGGTTTAGAATCGACGGATCACGTCATCGCGCCTCACCGCCATTCCCATGCCCTACAAGACCATTGAAGACACGATCGGCAACACCCCGCTCGTGCAGCTCGTCCGCTTGCCGGACGATGAAACCCGCGCCCGCAACAACGTCATTCTGGCCAAGCTGGAAGGCAACAACCCGGCTGGATCGGTGAAGGACCGCCCGGCGGTCTCGATGATCCGCAAGGCCGAAGAGCGCGGCCGCATCAAGCCGGGCGATACGCTCATCGAGGCGACGAGTGGCAACACGGGCATCGCGCTCGCCATGGCGGCGGCGATCCGTGGCTACAAGATGGTGCTCATCATGCCGGAGGATCTGTCGGTGGAGCGCCGCCAGAGCATGGCCGCGTATGGCGCCGAAATCATGCTCACGCCGGTGAAGGGCGGCATGGAATATGCGCGCGACCTCGCCGAGCAGATGCAGCGCGACGGCAAGGGCATCATCCTCGATCAGTTCGCCAACCCCGACAATCCGCTCGCGCATTACGAGGGCACCGGCCCGGAAATCTGGCGCGACACGGAAGGGCGCATCACGCACTTCGTGTCGTCGATGGGAACGACCGGCACGATCATGGGTACGTCCCAGTACCTGAAGGAAAGGAACCAGGCCATCGAGATCGTCGGCGCGCAGCCGGAGGAGGGCTCGCGCATCCCGGGCATTCGCAAGTGGCCCGAAGCGTATATGCCCAAAATCTTCGATCGCAGCCGTGTGGATCGCGTGGAGAACGTGAGCCAGGCTGCCGCTGAAAACATGGCGCGTCGTCTGGCCTCGGTCGAAGGCATCTTCGCCGGCATTTCGTCGGGCGGCGCGTGCGAGGTGGCGATGCGTCTCGCGCGCCAGGTCGAGAACGCGACCATCGTGTTCATCGTCTGCGACCGTGGCGACCGGTATCTGTCGACGGGCGTGTTCCCGGCCTGATCGAAGCCTCGATGCAAAAACGGCCTTCGGTGTTCCGAAGGCCGTTTCGTTTGTGCGGCTCGGCTCGCTGTCGCGTTATTGGTCTTGTCCCGCAGGCGTCGCGCCCGTGCCGCCTGCGTTGCCTGCGCCGCTGTTCGTGCCGTTGCTGCTATTGCCATTGGCGTTGCCGCCATTGACATCATTGGCACCGTTCGAACTGCCGGCATTGCCACCATTGCCACCACTGGCACGATTACCGTTCGACGGGCCCACGCCCACGCCCGGCTGCGTCGCCAGCATCTGCGCCTTCACGCGCAAGCCCAGCTGATAGACGGCGAGCGCGTAGAAGAAGCTGCGGTTATAACGCGTGAGCACATAGAAGTTCTTGAGCCCGAGCTTGTACTCCGTGCCGCGGCCCGGCGTGGGCAGGTCGATGACCGTGACGGGCGTGCTCGCCTCGGCGGCGATGTCAACGTCCGGCTGGTCCAGCACGAGACCTGAGCGCAGCAACTGGCTGAGCGGCCAGCGCGGTTCGGGCTTGCCGTCCGCGGCAGCCTGCGCAATACCCAGGCTACCCGCATCGGTGGCGATATTCCATACGACGGGGCGTCCCGTTTCCCAGCCGTTCTGCCGCAGATAGTTCGCCACGCTGCCGATCGCGTCGGCCTGGCTCCCGCGCAGGTCGATATGGTTGTTGCCTTCGTAGTCGACCGCGTACTGCACGATGCTGCTCGGGAGGAATTGCGGAATGCCGATCGCGCCCGTGTACGAGCCGAGCACCGACGACGGATCGATCTGCGCGCCGCGCGTCCACACGAGGTAGTCCTCGAGATTTTTGCGGAACGTTGCCATGCGCTCGGCGCGATTCGGTGTGTTCGGGTAGTCGAAAGCGAGTGTCGTGAGGGCGTCGAGCACGCGGAAATCGCCCATGTAGCGCCCGTAAATCGTCTCGACGCCGATGATGCCGACGATCACCTCCGGCGGCACGCCGAACTCTTCCGATGCGCGCTGCAGCGTGGCCTGGTTCGCGCGCCAGAAGCGCACGCCCGCATTGATGCGTACCGGGTCGAGGAAGCGCGCCTGATACGCGTGCCAGTTCTTGATGCCCGGCACGGGCGAGGGCGTGACGAGCTTCACGGCCGTCGCCGAATAGTTGGCGCTCGCGAACAGTGCGTGCAGCGCGGCGGGATCGAAGTCGTAGCGCGCCACCATGTCGTTGATGAAGCCGTCGACGTCGGGATTGTTCGCGTAGCGCTGCGGGACGATTTCCTCTTCGAACGTCTGGCCCGGGGTCGGCGTTTGCGGCTGTGCCTGCGCGAGCGTAAGCGGCGTCTGTCGCGTTTTCGGCGCGTTGGATTGCGCACGCACGGCACCGGTGCACAGCGACGCCGCCACGCAAAGCGCGAGTGCGAGGGTCGTGCGGCGTGGGCGGCCGGAGGCGGACAGGGCAGTGTTGAGCGTCATGAGCGAAGAGGGGGAGAGCGGGCCAGGAAGAACCCGGGCAGTATAACCGAGCGCCTGGCGGGAATTGGACCCCTGCGAGCGCGGCGGCGCCTGAGCGTCGGGTCGCTGTGGTAACGTGGTGACTGATGGCGCGCCAGCCGGCGCGCCGGCATACAAAAGACACAAGGAGACACGCGGCCGCGCCAGAAGCCCGCGGCCAGTGCGACTCATGACGACCGGTTTCTTCTCTCACCCCGACTTCCTGCTGCACGAGATGGGCGAATGGCATCCCGAATGTCCGGCGCGTCTGCAGGCCATCGAAGACCAGCTGATCGCCAGCCGCATCGCTGCGCTGATCGAGCGCGACGAATCGGCGCCGCTCGCGGCTGAGGCAGAACTGCTGCGCGTGCATACCCAGGCGCACATCGACTTCGTCCGCAACACCGCGCCCAGGGAAGGCTACGCGAGCATCGACCCCGACACGCTGATGAATCCGCACACGTGGCAGGCGGCGCTGCGCGCGGCGGGCGCGGCGATCGCCGCCACCGATGCCGTGCTCGCGGGCCGCTACGAGAACGCGTTCTGCAGCGTGCGGCCTCCCGGCCATCACGCGGAACCGGCGCGCGCGATGGGCTTTTGCTTCTTCAACAACGTGGCGATCGCGGCGCGCCATGCGCTCGAAGTCCACGGTCTGCAACGCGTGGCGATCATCGATTTCGACGTGCATCACGGCAACGGCACCGAAGCGGCGTTCGCGGGCGACTCGCGCGTGCTGATGTGCAGCTTCTTCCAGCATCCGTTCTATCCGTATACGGGTGCCGAAAATCCGGCGCCGAACATGGTGAATCTGCCGATCGCGGCGCGCACGAAGGGCATGGAAGTGCGCGAGGCCATCGACATCATGTGGCTGCCGCGCCTGCACGAGTTCAAGCCCGAGATGGTGTTCGTCTCGGCGGGCTTCGACGCGCACCGTGAGGACGACCTGGGGAACATGGGGCTCGTGGAGGATGACTTCGCCTGGATCACGCAACAGATCCGCACGATTGCGGCCCGCTATGCGAAGGGGCGCATCGTGAGCTGCCTCGAAGGCGGCTACAACCTCTCGGCGCTAGGGCGCAGCGTGGTCGCGCATCTGCGCGTGCTGGCGGATATCTAGGCGTCCCTCGGTGCCCCAGGCGGCGCGCACATCTGAACGAAGGAGACACGCATCATGAGCGCAAATCCCAGCGCATCGCCAGCGCAGGCCGAGGGCGCGCCGCTCGTCGAAATCGCGCATGACGCCTGGGGGGTGCCGGGCGTCGTGTGCCTCACGCTCAATCGCCCTGACGCGTTCAACGCGCTTTCCGAGGCGCTCATCGACGCGCTCCATGCCGAGCTCACGGCGCTCGCCGCTTCCGATGCGCGCGTCGTCGTGATCGCGGCGGCGGGCCGCGCGTTCTGCGCGGGCCACGATCTCAGGGAAATGCGCGCGGAACCTTCGCACGCCTACTACGCGAGGCTGTTCGAGCGCTGCTCGAAGATGATGCTGGCGATCCAGAAGATGCCGCAGCCCGTCATCGCGCGCGTGCAGGGCGTGGCGACCGCGGCGGGCTGCCAGCTCGTCGCGATGTGCGATCTGGCGGTCGCAGCCGATTCGGCGCGCTTCGCCGTGTCGGGTATCAACCTCGGCTTGTTCTGCTCCACGCCCGCCGTGCCGCTCACTCGCAATGTCTCGCGCAAGGCGGCCTTCGAGATGCTGATGACGGGCGAGTTCATCGACGCGGCGCAGGCGCAGCGCGAAGGCCTCGTGAACCGCGTGGTCCCCGCCGACGAACTCGACGGCGCCGTGACGGCGCTGGCCACGAGCATTTGCGCCAAGCCGCGCGAAGCGGTCGCGGCCGGCAAGGGCCTCTTTTACCGGCAGCTCGAAATGGGCATCGAAGCCGCATATCAGCTGGCCGGACAGACCATGGCCTGCAACATGATGACCGACCCCGCCCTCGACGGCGTCCAGGCGTTCATCGAAAAACGCAGCGCAAGATAACAGCGTCCGGCCGCTCAGCAGCGCGGGTCGATCCAGTCGATCAGCGCGCGGATCACGCGTTCGCGATCGAGGTCGTTGAGCGTTTCGTGATAGCTGCCTTCATACAGCGTGAGCGTGCGATCGGGCGATCCCACGTTCGCGCCGAATTCGCGGCTGCCTTCGGGTTCGGTGAGTTTGTCCGCGGTGCCATGCCAGACCAGCACGGGCACGCGCAATTGCGCGCGGCCCGCTTCGATGCGCTGCATCGCTTCGAGCAATTGCGCCCCCGTGCGGGCGGGAATCGCGCCGTGATGCACGAGCGGATCGGCGCGATTCGCTTCGACCACCGCGGGGTCGCGCGCGAGCAGCGCGGCGTCGATCTTCATGGCCGGGAAGCGCGGCCAGATTGCACTGATGATGCGGCTCGCGCCAATCATCCACGCGGGAACGTCGCGGCCCGGCGCGAGCGCCGCGCTCGAAAGCAGAAGGCCCGCCAGCGGCACACGCGATTGCGGCAGGCGCTCGATCGCGTAGAGCGCGGCGATCGCGCCGCCCATGCTGTGGCCCATCAGGAAGAGCGGCGTGCGCGCACTGGCGCCCGCGGCACCGGCGGCGCACTGCGCGCTCGCGTAGGCGACGAGCGCCTCCACGTCGTCGAGATATTCGTCGAAGCGCGCGACCCACGTGCGGCGGCCGGGAGCGTGACCGTGGCCCCGCAGATCGATCGCATAGACATCGATGCCAGCGGCGTTCAGTCGCGCGGCGAGCGAAGCGTAACGGCCCGCGTGTTCCGCGAGGCCATGAACCAGCGCCAGCGCCGCACGCGGCGGCGCGTTCGAACGCCAGACGTAAAGCGGTAGTTCGACGCCGTCACGCGTACGCAATGTCGCCGGTTCGGTGGACCCGGTGGCGTGTATTGGGCCGCTCTGCTGACTGGTCTCCATCTCCCTCCCAGGCTCGCCGTTCATTGTCGGTATCGTTCGTCAGTGCGTGGCCAGGCAGTGTACGGCCTCTTGAGCCCCGGCGGCCTGCCGGCGGCCTCTAATGTCTCAAAGTCATGAAAGTATCGAAATTGATTATTAAAAGGAATTTTACATGCCAGGGTAAAATGCCGGCCTGAATCCAGTCCAGCAAACTAGCAAACGGCGGCTGTCTGCCGGCGCGACGCGTTTCCCGAAACCCAAAAGGGCGGGCTACGTGAGCGGCGCGCGGCGCACCCGCCGTTTCGTTTTTTCCATGATCGAAATTCGAAACGTGTCCCAGCGCTTCGCCGGCCCACAAGGCTGGATCGAAGCGCTGCACAACGTCAATCTGACGGTTCCACCGGGCGAAGTGTTCGGCATCATCGGGCGCAGCGGCGCCGGCAAGAGCACGCTCGTCCGTACCATCAATCTGCTCACACGTCCAACCGAAGGCGATATCGTCGTCAACGGTCGCGCGCTGACGTCGCTTTCGTCCGGCGACCTGCGCGAAGCGCGGCGCGAGATCGGCATGATCTTCCAGCACTTCAACCTGCTGTCGTCGCGCACCGTGTTCGACAACGTCGCGCTACCGCTCGAACTCGCCGGCGTGAAGCGCGCCGAGATCGAAGCGACGGTGCTGCCCCTGCTCGAACTCGTCGGCTTGAGCGCGCAGAAGGACCGCTATCCGTCGCAGATCAGCGGCGGCCAGAAGCAGCGCGTCGGCATCGCACGCGCGCTCGCGAGCAAGCCGAAAGTGCTGCTCTCCGACGAAGCGACCTCGGCGCTCGACCCGGAAACCACGCGCGCCATTCTCGACCTCCTGCGCAAGATCAATCGCGAGCTGAACCTGACCATCGTGATGATCACGCACCAGATGGAAGTGATCAAACAGGTCTGCGACCGTGTGGCCGTGCTCGATGCGGGCCGTGTGGTGGAAAGCGGTCCCGTCATCGACGTGTTTCTGCAGCCGCGCCATGAAGTCACGCGTGCGCTGCTCGGCGACGTCATCGCCCAGGAGCTGCCGCCGGCGCTCAAGGCGCGCGTGGCCGAGCACCTCGCAAAAGGCAGCGGCCACTTGCTGCGTCTCGCGTTCAAGGGCACGGGCGTCGATCAGCCCGTGCTATCGGAGACGATTCGCCGCTTCGAACTCGATTTCAACATCCTGCACGGCCAGATCGACGAGATCCAGGGGCAGGCGTTCGGCTCGCTCGCGGTGCTCGCGGGCGGCGATCCGGTGAAGGTGGCGCAGGCCATCGCATGGCTGCGCGAGCAAGGCGTCGTGGTGGAGGAGCTGTCCCATGTGGAGTGAAATGTTCGACATGTTCGTCCAGTCGTTCTGGGAGACGCTCGTCATGGTGGGCATCTCGGGGCTCGTGGGCGCGGCCATCGGCCTGCCGCTCGGCGTGCTGCTCTATCTCACCGACCGCAATGGCGTGCTGCAGAACATCGCTGCGAATCGCGTGATGGGCGTGGTCGTCAACGCCGTGCGCTCGACGCCGTTCATCATCCTGCTCGTCGCCGTGATTCCGTTCACGCGTCTGGTGGTGGGATCGTCGATTGGTACGGCGGCCGCCATCGTGCCGCTCACCATCGCCGCTGCGCCGTTCATCGCGCGGCTCGTGGAAACGGCGCTGCGCGAAGTCGATCGCGGCCTCATCGAAGCCGCCCAGGCCATGGGCGCGAGCACGAGCCAGATCGTCTTCAAGGTGCTGCTGCCCGAGTCGCTGCCCGGCGTCGTGGCGGGGCTCACCATCACGTTCATCTCGCTCGTCGGCTATTCGGCGATGGCGGGCGCGATCGGCGGCGGCGGGCTGGGCGACCTCGGCATCCGCTATGGCTATCAGCGCTTCGAGCCTGAAGTCATGCTGATCGTCGTCGTGATCCTGATCGTGTTCGTGCAGCTCGTGCAGTCGTTCGGCGACTGGCTCGTGCGGCGCTTGAGCCACAAATAAGCCCCTGCAGCAAGCGTTCTTTCGATCGACACAACTCCACAAAACAAAGGTTTGGATATGCAACGACGTTTCGTGATCCGGTTCGCGGCCGCCCTGGGTGCGGCTGTGTTCATCGCACCGCTGGCGGCCCACGCGGACGACACCATCAAGGTCGGCGTGACGGGCGGCCCGCACGAGCAGGTAATGGAAGTCGTGAAGAGCGTGGCCGCGAAGAACGGGCTGAACATCAAGATCGTCGAGTTCTCCGACTACGTGCAGCCGAACGCGGCGCTCGCGGGCGGCGACCTCGACGCGAACAGCTACCAGCACGCACCGTATCTCGACGCGCAGGTGAAGGATCGCGGCTACAAGCTCGTGAAGATCGCCGATACGGTCACGTTCCCGATGGGCATTTACTCGAAGAAGATCAAGTCGCTCGCCGAGCTGAAGCCGGGCTCGCGTATCGCAGTGCCCAATGACCCGACGAACGGTGGCCGGGCGTTGCTGCTGCTGCAGAAACAAGGCCTCATCAAGCTGCGCAGCGAGGCTGGCCTGAAGGCGACGCCGCTCGACATCGTGGAAAACCCCAGGAAGCTGAAGATCGTCGAACTGGACGCCGCGCAGATTCCGCGCTCGCTCGACGACGTGGACGCCGCCGCGATCAATACCAACTTCGCGATGGAAGCCGGCCTGAAGCCGAAACAGGACGCGATCGCCATCGAGGATCCGAAGGGCCCGTACGTGAACATCCTCGCGATCCGCGAAGCCGATCGCAACAAGCCCTGGGTGGCGAAGCTGGTGGCCGCCTACCACTCGCCGGAGGTGAAGCAGTACATCGAAACGAAGTTCGGTGGCGCGGTCATCACCTCATGGTAAGCGCCCCTTTTTTGCCATGAAATCAGCGATATTTTTCGGCGCCCGGGCTTGATGCCCGGGTTTTTTGCAACGTAAAATAGCACGATCGTTCGCTACCGACAGCCGGGTTGCGGCAGCGGTTGTTCGTGAAAATTGCTGGTGGCAGATCTGCCCTGCGGGGCTCTCGCTATAATGTCCGCCAGGTTGACGTATTCGTAACTTCGGAGCATGTGAATGAAAGTCCTTGTGCCAGTGAAACGCGTAGTCGATTACAACGTAAAGGTTCGTGTGAAGTCGGATGGCACGGGCGTCGACATTGCGAACGTGAAGATGTCGATGAACCCGTTCGACGAAATCGCCGTGGAAGAGGCGGTGCGCCTGAAGGAAGCGGGCGTGGCGACGGAAGTGATCGCCGTGTCCGCGGGTGTCGCGCAAGCGCAGGAAACGCTGCGCACGGCGCTGGCGATCGGCGCCGATCGCGCGATCCTGATCGAGTCGAACGAAGACCTCCAGCCGCTGGCCGTGGCCAAGCTCCTGAAGGCGCTGGTCGACAAGGAACAGCCGCAGCTCGTGATCCTCGGCAAGCAGGCCATCGACGACGATTCGAACCAGACCGGCCAGATGCTCGCCGCGCTGGCGAACCTGCCGCAGGCGACGTTCGCATCGAAGGTCGTGGTCGCCGACGGCAAGGCAACGGTTTCGCGCGAAGTGGATGGCGGCGCGGAAACGCTGTCCTTGAAGCTCCCCGCAGTCGTCACGACCGACCTGCGCCTGAACGAGCCGCGCTACGTCACGCTGCCGAACATCATGAAGGCGAAGAAGAAGCCGCTCGAGACGATCAAGCCCGAGGACCTCGGCGTCGACGTCACGCCGCGTCTGAAGACGCTGAAGGTTGCCGAGCCGCCCAAGCGTTCGGCTGGCGTGAAGGTGCCGGACGTGAAGACGCTGGTCGAGAAGCTGAAGACCGAAGCCAAGGTGCTGTAAGGAGAGCAGACGAAAATGACGAATCTGGTTATTGCAGAACACGACAATCAGTCGATCAAGGCCGCAACGCTGAACACGGTTGCCGCAGCACAGAAGATTGGCGGCGACGTGCACGTGCTGGTCGCGGGCCACAACGCACAGGCCGCAGCAGACGCGGCAGCAAAGATCGCAGGCGTTGCGAAGGTGCTGCTCGCCGATGCGCCGCAACTCGAACAGGGTCTCGCCGAGAACGTCGAAGCGACGGTCCTGAGCATCGCAAAGAACTATTCGCACATCCTGGCTCCGGCAACGGCAGCGGGCAAGAACGTCACGCCGCGTATCGCCGCGAAGCTCGACGTCGCGCAGATCAGCGACATCACGGCAGTCGATTCGCCGGACACCTTCGAGCGTCCGATCTATGCGGGCAACGCGATTGCAACGGTTCAATCGGCCGATGCAATCAAGGTCATCACGGTCCGCACGACGGCGTTCGATGCCGTCGCGGCCGAAGGCGGCAGTGCGGCGGTCGAGAAGCTCGAAGCGGCAGCAGACAGCGGCCTCTCGCAGTTCGTCGGCCGTGAAGTCACGAAGCTCGACCGTCCGGAACTCACGAGCGCGAAGATCATCGTCTCGGGTGGCCGGGGTCTGGGCAGCGGCGAGAACTACACGAAGGTGCTGGAGCCGCTCGCGGACAAGCTCAATGCAGCACTCGGCGCATCGCGCGCCGCCGTGGACGCGGGCTTCGTGCCGAACGACTACCAGGTCGGCCAGACCGGCAAGATCGTCGCGCCGCAACTGTATGTGGCCGTGGGCATCTCGGGCGCGATCCAGCACCTTGCAGGCATGAAGGACTCCAAGGTCATCGTCGCGATCAACAAGGACGAAGAAGCGCCGATCTTCAGCGTGGCCGATTACGGTCTCGTCGGCGATCTGTTCACGCTCGTGCCGGAACTCGTCAACGAACTCGGCTGAAGCTGGCCGGTGAAATACGCTACCGGGCGCTGCGAAAGATGAACGACCTCGCGGCGTGAGACGAAGCTACAAAGGGGCGCCGCGGCGCCCCTTTGTCATTTGGACGGCGTAGGCTGGATGTGGCCAGATCCAGGCACCATGGTGTCAACACTGGCCGTGCATTGCATGGGAGCGGACCCAGCGCTCGAGCGCCCGGTCCGGTCGACACACGAGGAGACTGCCATGTACCAGGCGCCCACGAGCGACATGCTGTTCGTCATGAAGGAGTTGGCCGGCCTCGAGGAGATCGCGAAGTTGCCGGGCGGCGAGGATGCCACGCCCGAAACCGTCGAAGCCGTCCTGCAGGGGGCCGCGAAGCTATGCGGCGAAGTGCTGGAGCCGCTGAACGCCGAAGGCGATCGCAATCCGAGCCGCTGGGAAGGCGGTAACGTGCACGCGACGCCAGGGTTCAAGGAGGCGTTCCGGCAATACGTGGAAGGCGGCTGGCAGGGCGTGCAGCATCCTCAGGAATACGAAGGACAGGGCTTGCCGAAGCTCGTCGGTACGCCGTGCATGGAAATGCTCAACGCGGCGAATCTCTCGTTCGCACTGTGCCCGCTGCTTTCCGACGGCGCGATCGAAGCGCTGCTCACCGCCGGCAGCGAAGCGCAAAAGCAACGCTTCGTGCCGCGGCTCATCTCGGGCATCTGGACCGGCACGATGAATCTCACGGAGCCTCAGGCCGGTTCGGACCTCGCCGCCGTGCGCACGCGCGCCGAGCCGCAAGCCGACGGCACCTACAAGCTGTTCGGCACGAAGATCTTCATCACCTGGGGCGAGCACGACATGGCGGAGAACATCGTCCATCTCGTGCTCGCGCGCACGCCCACGGCGCCCGAAGGCGTGAAGGGCATTTCGCTCTTCGTCGTGCCGAAGTTCCTCGTCAACGAAGATGGCTCGCTCGGCGCGCGCAACGATGTGCATTGCGTGTCGATCGAGCACAAGCTAGGCATCAAGGCGAGCCCGACTGCCGTGCTGCAGTTCGGCGATCATGGCGGCGCGATCGGCCAGTTGATCGGCGAGGAGAACCGCGGCCTCGAGTACATGTTCATCATGATGAACGCGGCGCGTTTCGCCGTGGGCATGCAGGGCGTGGCCATTTCGGATCGCGCCTACCAGAAGGCGCTCGCCTATGCGAAGGAACGTGTGCAAAGCCGCCCGGTGGACGGTTCCGCGAAAGCGGCGGTGACCATCATCCATCACCCCGACGTGCGGCGCATGCTCGCGACCATGCGCGCGCTCACCGAAGCCGCGCGTGCGCTCGCCTACGTCGCGGCGGGGGAGAGCGACCGCGCGCACGGCGATCCCGATGAGGCGGCCCGCGCGCGGCATCAGGCGCGTTACGAGTACCTCGTGCCAATCGTGAAGGGATGGAGCACCGAGCTTGCGCTGGAGGTGACGAGCCTCGGCGTGCAGGTGCACGGCGGCATGGGCTTTATCGAGGAGACCGGCGCGGCGCAGTTCTACCGCGATGCGCGCATCCTGCCGATCTACGAAGGCACGACGGCGATTCAGGCCAACGATCTCATCGGGCGCAAGACGCTGCGCGACGGCGGCGCGGCGGCGCAGGCCCTGCTCGCCGATATCTCGCAGACCGTGGACGCGCTCGGCGCACAGCAAGGCGCGGCGTTCGAGTCGATGCGCAAGCACCTCGCGCTCGGCAAGGACGCGCTGGCTTCGACCGTGGATTTCGTGCTGGCGAACGCGAAGCGCGATCCCAACGCCGTGTTCGCGGGCAGCGTGCCGTATCTAGAGCTCGCGGGAATCGTGCTGGGCGGCTGGCAGATGGCGCGCGCCATGCTCGCCTCGCAGCGCCTCATGCACGACGATCCGAAGTTCCACGGCGCTAAGATCGCCACAGCGCAGTTCTTCGCGCAGCACGTGTTGCCCCAGGCGGTGGCGCTCGAAGCGGCGATCGTCAGCGCGAACGGCAGCGAAGGCGTGCTGGCGCTGGCGGAGGATCAGTTCTGACGACGTCCGCCCATTCGCGCGCCCAATGAAACACGGCGCCCTCGAGGCGCCGTGTTCTTTCACGCACAGAGTCTGGCTCAGGCGTAAGCCGGACGATGCGCGCCCTGCGTGTCGCCGAGGTAGCGGTGCACCGAAAGGTCGTCGGCGCGGATGGCGGGCTGCTTGCCCGAGATCAGGTCGGCGAGCAGTTGGCCCGAACCGCACGACATCGTCCAGCCGAGCGTACCGTGGCCCGTGTTCAGGAACAGGTTCGGGATCGGCGTGCGGCCTACGACCGGCGTGCCGTCCGGCGTCATCGGGCGCAGACCGGTCCAGAAGGTGGCCTGGGTCGTGTCGCCGCCGCCCGGGAACAGGTCGTTCACGCACATTTCGAGCGTTTCGCGACGCGCCTGCTTGAGCGTCTTGTCGTAGCCGACGATCTCGGCCATGCCGCCCACGCGGATGCGGTCGTCAAAGCGCGTGATCGCGATCTTGTAGGTTTCGTCGAGCACGGTCGAGACGGGTGCGGCATCGGCGTTGACGATCGGCGCCGTGATCGAGTAACCCTTGAGCGGATACACGGGGATCTTCACGAGACCTGCGAGCATCTTCGTGGAGAACGAACCGAGTGCGACCACATACGAATCGGCGCGCACGAGTTCGGCGCCGCATTGCACGCCCGCGATGCGATCGCCCGACATGACGAGGCCGTCTACCGGCGTGTTGTAGCGGAACTTGACGCCCAGTTGTTCGGCCATCGCGGCGAGGCGCGTGGTGAACATCTGGCAGTCGCCGGTTTCGTCGCCCGGCAGGCGCAGGCCGCCCGTGAGCTTGCCCGAAACCGCGGCGAGCGCCGGTTCGGCGCGGCCGAGTTCGGCTGCGGTGAGCAGTTCGTACGGGACGTTGGCGTCCTTCAGCACGGCGATGTCCTTCGCCGCGCCTTCGAATTGCTGCTGCGTGCGGAACACCTGCAGCGTGCCGCCCGTGCGGCCTTCATACTGGATGCCCGTGTCGGCGCGTAGCGCCTGCAGGCAATCGCGGCTGTATTCGGCGAGGCGCACCATACGGCCCTTGTTGAGCGCATAGCGTTCGGTCGTGCAGTTCTGCAGCATCTGCCACATCCACTGCAACTGGAATTTCGTGCCGTCGAGCCGGATGGCGAGCGGCGCGTGCTTCTCGAACATCCATTTGATCGCCTTGAGCGGCACGCCCGGCGCGGCCCACGGCGCGGCGTAGCCCGGCGAGATCTGGCCGGCGTTGGCGAAACTGGTTTCGAGCGCGGGACCGGCCTCGCGGTCGATCACCGTGACATCGTGGCCCGCGCGGGCGAGATACCAGGCGCTGGCCACACCGACCACACCACTGCCCAGGATGACGACT
Organism: Paraburkholderia mimosarum LMG 23256 = NBRC 106338; assembly: GCF_000739815.1. GTDB lineage: Bacteria > Pseudomonadota > Gammaproteobacteria > Burkholderiales > Burkholderiaceae > Paraburkholderia > Paraburkholderia mimosarum. The sequence goes on along the minus strand of NZ_BBJJ01000017.1, from coordinate 112,980 downwards.
CGCATAGCTGCTCCATATAGATTCGTGGGGGCTATGCCGCGTTGCCGGGAGCCCGAAGCGCGGTGTTGTGGCACCGATAGGGCGGAAGGCACGAAAATCCGGGTATAGCCAGTATTTGCAGCTATACTATTGCGGTACGTCCAGGTTTTGTTATCGTATTTTTCAGGTTTTCAGGATTAAATCATGAGAACGCAGCGCCAACCGGTCCGCGCGCTCGACCGGCTCGATCACCGCATCCTCAAGCTGCTCCAGGAAGACGGCCGGATGGCCATGAAGGACCTGGCGGAACAGGTCGGGCTTTCGGTCACGCCGTGCATCGAGCGCGTGAAGCGCATGGAGCGCGACGGTGTCATCACCGGCTACTACGCGCGCGTGAATCCGTCGGTGCTGGGGGCCGCGCTGCTCGTGTTCGTGGAAATCACGCTCGACCACAAGAGCGGCAACATGTTCGACCAGTTTCGTCGCGAGGTGCAGAAGATCCCCGAGGTGCTCGAATGTCACCTCGTGTCGGGTGACTTCGACTATCTCATCAAGGCGCGCATTGGCGAGATGGCCGACTATCGCAAGCTCCTCGGCGACATCCTGCTGCAGCTGCCGGGCGCGGTGCAGTCGAAAAGCTACGTGGTGATGGAAGAGATCAAGGAGACGCTGACGATCGCCGTGGGTGAATGACGAGGCGTGCGAGGCAACTGAAAGCGCCCCGTTTTTAGGACTCGACAACGCGGCTCGATACTGTATATTTGTACAGTATCGAGCCGCGTTTCCCTGTCTGTTCCGCCTTTGCCGTGAGCGATTCCCGTCACCCCGATCCCGATGCCGCTACCTGGTACCCCATTGCGCCGCCCACGGCACGCAAGGGGCGCGGTGCGGTCACGAACCTGCAAGGGCGCTACGAAGTCGACCAGCGTGTAGCCTTCGACGACGGATGGCAGCACCCGGGCGGCGAGGCGCCCGATGGCGAGCAAACCGTCGAGCCCGCGCTGCGGACCGAAGTTTTCGAGGAACGCGCGAAAAGCATCCTCACGCGCAACCAGTCGCCGGACATCCCGTTCAACGTCTCGCTCAATCCCTACCGCGGTTGCGAGCACGGCTGCATCTACTGTTTCGCGCGGCCCACGCACAGTTATCTCGGCCTCTCGCCGGGGCTCGACTTCGAAAGCCGCATCTACGCGAAGGTCAACGCGCCCGAACTGCTCGCAAGGGAGATCGCAAAGCCGTCCTACGAGCCTGAGCCGATCGCGTTGGGCGTGAACACCGATGCCTGGCAACCCGTCGAGCGAGAACTGCGCATCACGCGGCGCGTGGTCGAGGTGCTGGCCGAGCGCCAGCATCCGTTCGCGGCCATCACGAAGTCCTCGCTGATCGAGCGCGATCTCGACCTGCTCGCGCCGATGGCCGCGCGCAAGCAGTTCATGGCCGCGATCACGATCACCACGCTCGACGCCGAACTCGCGCGTTCGCTCGAACCGCGCGCGGCCACGCCGGCGCGACGGCTGCGCACGATCCGCACATTGGCCGAAGCGGGCGTGCCGGTGGGCGTGAGCATCGCGCCGGTGATCCCGTTCGTGACCGAGCCCGACATGGAGCGCGTGCTCGAAGCCTGCGCCGAGGCTGGCGCCACGAGCGCTAGCTACATCGTGCTGCGCCTGCCATGGGAAGTCGCGCCGCTCTTCCAGGACTGGCTGGCGGCGCACTTTGCGCAGCGTGCCGAGCGCGTGATGAGCCGCGTGCGCGACATGCGCGGCGGCAAGGACTACGAGTCGGCGTTCTCGCAGCGCATGAAGGGCACGGGGCTCTGGGCCGATCTGCTCAAGCAGCGCTTTCACAATGCCGTGCGGCGGCTCGGGCTCAACGAGCGGCGCCACGGCATTCTCGACATGTCGGCGTTCGTGCAGGCTCGAGCGGTGAAAGCGGTGAGCGAAAAACCGCAGCTCGACTTGTTCTGAGCGAGTGGGTCGCGAGGCTTACTGCGATATCGCCTTCGCGGCTTCGACCTGGGATTCGAAGTACGTCTGGAAGGAGAGCGCGAGGCCCGTCATCAACAGGAACGCGCCGATCAGCAAAGAGAAGATCACGACGAAGATCACCGTCCAGCCCGAGCGGCTCGTCTGGCCTTTCTCCACGAACGATGCGTTGAACTGTGCGTCCCATCTGTTGTCGGGGCGCAGGCCGTAGACGATCGCCGCTAGAAAGGCCGAGAGCACCGACACGGCGCCGATCATGGCGAGCACCCAGCCGGGAATCGATGCGCGTTCGGTCGCGGCGAGCAACATCACGCCGGGAATGCCAATGAGCGTGCCGAACAGGTGGGCCCATCCCCACACGTCGCGCGGGCCATACAAATAGAAGCGGTGTGCGCCGAGGCTGCCAAGCAGGAAGGCGAGCGCGGCCGTGAGCGTCTTGGAGCGAAAGCGTGCTGGGTTCTTTGGATTGGACATGGGCAAGAGCGAGACGTGGTCGTTCGGCCGTCATGGGCGCATAGCGTCATCGCACACAGGCCGCCGCGCATTGTATGCCGCACGCCCCGCTTGCAGCACGAGCGCTCGCTCATGTACGGCACCCTACCAGTGCCAGTACCAGTGCCTGAGCGCCCCGCCGCGCACGGGCCTTATTTGCTGTAAGTCACGCGATAGATCGCGCCTGCATAGTCGTCGCTGATCAGGAGCGAGCCGTCGGTCAGCGGCAGTACATCGGCGGGCCGGCCCCACTGGGTCTCGTCGGCGTTGAGCCAGCCTTGCGCGAACACTTCTTGCCGGGCGTTCGTGCCGTCCGGGTTGGCGCTCACGCGCACCACGCGGTAGCCGATCTTCTTGCTGCGATTCCACGAGCCGTGCTCGGCGATGAAGATGCTGTTCGCGTAGTCGGCCGGGAACATCGGGCCGCTATAGAAGCGCATGCCGAGCGACGCGACGTGCGCGCCGAGCCGGGCGACCGGGGGCGTGAAGCCGCTGCACGGATGGCCCGCGCCGAACTCGGGGTCGGCCACATTGCCACCGTGGCAATAGGGAAAGCCGAAGTCCTCGCCCGTGTGCGAGAGGCGATTGAGCTCGTCGTCGGGGACGTCGTCGCCGAGCAGGTCGCGGCCGTTGTCGGTGAACCAAAGCTCGTGCGTCTGCGGATGCCAGGCGAAGCCAACCGAGTTGCGCACGCCGCGCGCGATAGTCTCGTAGTGGGAGCCGTCGGCATCCATGCGGCCGATCATCGCGAAATGCATGCGCTGGGGGTCGCTTGCCGGGAGGCAGACGTTGCACGGCGCGCCTTGCGGCACATAGAGCTTGCCGTCGGGGCCGAACGCGATGAATTTCCAGCCGTGGTGGCGCTCGGCCGGCAGGGCATCCGTGACGACGACGGCCTTGGGCGGATTGTCGAGGCGATGGTCGATGTCGTCGAGGCGCACGATCGACGAAACCGCCGAGATATAGAGCGCACCGTTGTGCCACGCCACACCGACAGGCATCGTGAGCCCGGAGGCTACGACATGGCGCTTGCCGACCTTGCCGTTCTTCAACTCGAGCGCGTAGACGTCGCCCTGAAAGCTCCCCACATAGAGAATACCGTTGCCCGATAGCGCCATTTCGCGCGCGGCGGGCACGTCGGCGGTGAGCACTTCGATGTGAAAGCCCGGCGGGAGCTTGATGCGGTCGATGGGAAGCGCCGCATAGGCGAGCGGCGCAGCGAGCAGGACGGCGGTAAAGGCGAGCCATGCAGCGACAAGGCCTTGCCGCCTGGCCGGGGCGGGGAGTACCGAAAAAGGAGCGCTAACAGGCACGCCCGCGCCCTTCCGGAGACACAGCCATTGCACGAGTTGTCCAAAAGTCGCCAAAATTCGCTCCAAGGCCCGCCCGTGCTGGGCATGGGCCGCAGTTGGACCGCATGTTTGCCGTCGTCTCCCGCCGCTTTCCGCGCGGGCGCGCGCAATTTCCCGTTAAGTGTTTGTTATGCCTCCAGTTTCGGGCTATAATCGCACGTTTCAGTAGTCCCGAACCCCCGGTTTTCAAGGATTTTAGTATGGTCATCATCCGTCTGGCACGCGGCGGCTCGAAGAAGCGCCCGTTCTACAACATCGTCGCCACCGATTCGCGCAACCGTCGCGACGGCCGTTTCATCGAGCGCGTGGGCTTCTACAACCCGGTCGCTACGAAGGGTGAAACGCTGCGCATCGCTCAAGATCGCGTGACGTACTGGAAGGAAAACGGCGCGCAAATGTCGCCGGCCGTCGAGCGCCTCGTGAAGGAAGCGCAAAAGACCGCCGCCGCTGCGCCGGCTGCTTAAGTCTTTTCAAGCGGTTTTTTCAAGCGTCTTTTCAGTCTGTTGTCACCGCGTACGCGCTGCATGATCGGCGTGTGCGATATCAAGCTGGTCGCAGGGGGTGCCGATGTCCGCGCATGACGCCAAATCTGCCGTAGAGGCGAACGACGCGTCGGAAGGCGGGGCGCCCAAAGCTGTGGCCGGCGAAGCCGGAAAGGCCGCGACCCGCGGCGCGCCTTCCTTTGGCGCGTTCGTGCGCAAGCCCGCGCGCGAGAGCGCCGCGAAGGTTGCCGGCGCCGCCGAAGGGTTGCGCGCCGAAACCGGGTCGAGCTGGCCCGCCGACGCCGTCGAAGTCGGCGCCGTGATCGACGCCTATGGCCTCAAGGGCTGGCTGAAGATCGCGCCGCACGCGCAGGACGGCAGGGCTCTGCTTTCGGCCAAACGCTGGTGGCTGCTCAAGGGCCGCGAAGGCCAGGCGCATCGCGAGCGTCATTCCGCGCTGCGCGTGAGCGCCAAGGTTCACGGCGACAGCGTCGTCGGCCAGCTTTCGGGCGTGGCCGACCGCGACGCCGCGTTGCTGTTGCGCGGCGCGCGCGTGTACGTGAGCCGGGCCGAATTCCCGGCGCCCGCCGCCGATGAGTATTACTGGGTCGACCTGATCGGCCTCGACGTCGCCAACGAGGCGGGCATCGAGCTCGGCAAGGTCGCCGACCTGATCGACAACGGCGCGCAGTCGGTGTTGCGCGTGACGTACCCGTCGGTGGACAAGGACGGCAAGCCGGCTACCGGCGAGCGTCTGATTCCCTTTGTCGGCGTGTTCGTGAAAACGGTGGACCTGGCGGCGAAACGTATCGTCGTCGACTGGGAAGCCGACTACTAGAGCAACACGGCGGCAGCACTATGGGAACGCCGCGCGCCTTGATTAAATTTCGCTGAACGGAGAGAGCGATGCAATTCGATGTCGTTACGCTCTTTCCCGAGATGTTCCGTGCGCTGACCGACTGGGGCATCACGAGCCGGGCGGCGAAGCAGCAGCGTTACACGTTGCGCACGTGGAATCCGCGCGATTTCACGACCGACAACTATCGCACGATCGACGACCGTCCTTACGGCGGCGGCCCTGGCATGGTCATGCTGGCCAAGCCGCTCGAAGCGGCGATCGGCGCGGCGAAAGCCGCGCAGGCGGAGCAGGGCGTCAGCGCCCCGCGCGTGCTGCTGATGTCGCCGCAAGGCAAGCCGCTCACGCACGAACGCGTCATGCGGTTCGCGCAGGAGCCGGGTCTCGTGATGCTGTGCGGCCGCTATGAAGCGATCGATCAGCGTCTCGTCGACCGCTGCGTGGACGAAGAAGTGAGCCTCGGCGACTTCGTGCTCTCGGGGGGCGAATTGCCCGCGATGGCCTTGATGGACGCCGTGGTGCGCAATCTGCCCGGTGTGCTGGGCGACGCGCTCTCGGCGGTGCAGGACAGCTTCGTCGACGGTTTGCTCGACTGTCCGCATTACACGCGCCCTGAGGAATACGATGGCGTGCGGGTGCCCGATGTGCTGCTAGGCGGCCATCATGCGGAAATCGAGCAGTGGCGCCGCCGCGAGGCGTTGCGCAACACGTGGAACAAGCGGCCCGATCTGATCGAGCGGGCCAGAAAGAACAAGATGTTGAGCCGTGCCGATGAGGCGTGGCTCGCTAGTCTCGCGAAGGGCGCGAACGAAGCGTAATGCTTCGGGCGTGCGCGACGCGGGGCGTCAAGGCGGTGCCGCTTCATGCGTGAACGGCGCCAGTTGTGAATCCATCCTCTATCGGGGCCGTAGTTGCCGGGTTTCTAGCGAACTCGGGCACAGGTACGAACGCCGACAAGATGGCATAAGGAGCAATCCATGAATCTCATCGAAAAACTCGAGCAGGAAGAAATCCAGCGCGTGCTGGGCGAGAAGACCATCCCCGAATTCGCCCCCGGCGATACGGTGATCGTCAACGTGAACGTGGTTGAAGGTAACCGCAAGCGCGTTCAGGCATACGAAGGCGTCGTGATCGCGAAGCGTAACCGCGGCCTGAACTCGTCGTTCATCGTGCGCAAGATCTCGTCGGGCGAAGGTGTCGAGCGTACGTTCCAGACGTACTCGCCGCTGCTGGCCAGCATCGTGGTGAAGCGTCGCGGCGACGTGCGTCGCGCGAAGCTGTACTACCTGCGCAACCTGTCGGGCAAGAAGGCACGTATCAAGGAAAAGCTCGTGTCGAAAGACCGCGCAGCTGCTCCGGCCGACCAGGCGTAAAAGCTGTAAGAAAAAAGCACCCCTCGGGGTGCTTTTTTGCTTTTTGGCCTCAAAATAATCTCGTGTACGTGCAATCCGAGACGCCCGTTGATCCGTCCAGTATTTGAACCCGAAAGCCTGCCGATAGAATCGACGGGTGCGAACCTTCCCCAGGTCGCCGCGGAGCGCCTGACTCCCGCCGGCCTGCGCATGCGCTTCGAGCAGCGTCTGGCGTGGGATCCCGAACCGCAGGAAGCCCGTCTGGCCGACCTGCGCGACCCGCGCGAGGCGGCCGTGCTGATCCCCATCGCCCTGCGTCAGAGCGGTTTGACCGTCCTGCTCACGCAGCGCGCCGACAATCTCAGCAATCATGCGGGGCAGGTCAGCTTTCCGGGCGGCAGCCGCGAGCCGTCGGACCCCACGCCCATCGCCGCTGCGCTGCGCGAGGCGCAGGAAGAAGTGAACCTCGACCCCGCGCGTGTCGAGGTGCTGGGCGCATTGCCCGACTACCTGACCGGAACCGGCTTCAGGGTGACACCCGTGGTCGGCCTCGTCCACGAGCCGTTCAGTCTCGCCGCCGACTCGCTCGAAGTCGCGAGCATCTTCGAGGTGCCGCTGAGCTTTCTGATGAACCCGGTGCATCACCAGGTGAGGGTGTTCCGCTGGGAAGGCGGCGAGCGGCGCTTTTACGCCATGCCCTATCCAGACCGAAATGCGCCAGACCGAAATGCGCCGGACCGGAATGCGCTGGACCGGGATGCGCTGGACCGGGATGCCACATCCGGCGTGAGCGCCACGCACTTCATCTGGGGCGCGACGGCCGGCATGCTGCGCAACTTCTATCGTTTCCTGCTCGCATAAAACCCCAGGGCAACCCCAGGCGCCGCGTGCAAGCGCTGTCATGCACTGTTGCGAGTTTGCCGCCGAAAGTGCCGCCGATGGTCAGGCACATCTGGCCCTGTGATATCGTTGCAACAATTTTCGAAAAAGCCTTCAACCCTTTCGCAACCCGATTTGCACGGCGTGTCGCATGACCTTCTTCTCCGTATTGCTGGCCCTCGTCATCGAGCAGGTGCGGGCGCTGTCGCCCAATAATCCCGTCATGGCGCTCGTGCGCCTCAATGCGGAATGGGCCGCGCACGGCTTCGACGCCGGCAAGCAAAAGCATGGGCTCATCGCGTGGCTCGTGGTCGTGCTGCCGTGGACCCTCGCCACGGCACTCGTCTACTACGTGCTCTACCACATCAGCTTCGTGCTGGCGTTCCTGTGGAACGTCGTGGTGGTGTACTTCACGCTCGGTTTTCGCCAGTTCAGCCACTATTTCACCGACATTCATCTCGCGCTGAACAACGACGACGTGCCGCGCGCACGTGAAATTCTCCAGGAATGGACCGGCATCGAGGCCGTCGACATGCCCGTGAGCGAGATCGTGCGCCATACGCTCATTCACGCGGTGGTCGCCTCGCATCGGCATGTGTTCGGCGTGTTCTTCTGGTTTCTCGTGCCGATCGGGCCCGCAGGCGCCGTGCTGTACCGCATTGCCGAATATCTCGCACGCGAGTGGGCGCGCCCCGCCGAGGACCGCACCGAGGCGTTCTCCGACTTCGCGCAGCAAGTGTTCTTCGTAATCGACTGGGTGCCGGCGCGGCTCACGTCGCTGGGCTTTGCGATCGTCGGCAACTTCGAAGATGCGATCTACGCTTGGCGCAACCGCACCAATGAGTGGCCCAATACCAACGAAGGCGTGCTGCTCGCCACCGGCAGCGGCGCGCTGGGCGCGCGTCTCTCGGGGCCGCTTGCCGAGCAGTCGAGCGTCGATGTGCTCGCGCAGCCGGGCGAGGGCGATCCGTACACGGTTGGCGACGACTGCACGCCGCGCACGCTGCAATCGGCCGTGGGCCTCGTGTGGCGCGCCGTGATCCTGTGGATGATCCTGCTGCTCATGCTGACCATCGCCGTCTGGTTCTGAGCGCCGGAACGCCGAGCCGCACATAAGCAAACGGGCCGCTTTTAGCGGCCCGTTTGCATTCGACGGCGTATGCGCTGTGTCATTCGTCGCGCACGTCGCGCTCGCGTCCGCAATTCCAGCACACGGTGAACTGCGCTTCGAGCGTCTCGCCGCAACGCGCGCAGCGCCACGCGGGCGCGCCGGGCGGCGGTCCGTTCACCGCTTCGTCGAGCAAGCGCCGCGCGAGCTTCTCGTCGCGCTCGTCCACGAGCCATAGCTCGGGCGCGCACTGCTCCGCGGGGATCTCGCCCATCGCGCCGCTCAGATAGCGGTTGTGCAGCTCGCAGGGCACGCCCGCCGTGGCGAGGATGTTCATCCAGTGCTGGGCGATCAGCAGGTTTGGCGCGCGCACGAGCTTGAGCATGGGGCGTGGGGCCTGAGAGAGCGGCGCGTCAGCGCACGACCTGGCTGATCTCATGCATGAGCTGCGCATAGAGCGCCTGGCGTTCGGGCGCGATGCGGCCGTCGTCGATGGCTTCGAGAATCGCGCAGCCCGGCTCGTGCAGATGATGGCAGTTGTAGAAGCGGCAGTGCGCAAGCAGCGGCCGGAACTCGGGGAACGCGCGCTCGAGCTTGCCTTCGGTGAGGTGATAGAGGCCGAACTCCTGGAAGCCCGGCGAATCGATCAGCGCGCCACCCTCGGGCAAGCGGTAGAGCCGCGTGAACGTCGTGGTGTGGCGGCCGCTGTTGAGCGCCGTGGAGATCTCGCGCGTGGCCGCTTCGGCGTCGGGGATCAGCAGGTTCACGAGCGTCGACTTGCCCATGCCCGACTGGCCGAGCAGGATCGTCTGATGCCCGTGCAGATGCTCGGCGAGCGTCTCGCGGGCTTCCTGCGGCCGGCCTTTCACGGAAAGCTCCAGCACCGTATAGCCGAGCGCGCGATACCGTTCGAGCCGCGCCCGGGCGAGCGGCAACGCGGCCTCGACGTCGATCTTGTTGAGCACGATGAGCGGCTTGAGATCGTTGGCCTCGGCGGCCACGAGCGCGCGCCCGAGCAGGTCTTCGCTGAAGTGGGGCTCGGTGGCGAGCACGATCAGCAGCTGGTCGAGGTTAGCCGCGAAGAGCTTCGACTTGAACTGATCGGAGCGATAGAGCAGGTTGCGCCGCTCGCCGATCGCGACGATCACGCCCTGATCCGCGGAAGTCGACTGGTACTCGACGCGATCGCCCACCGCCACTTCGCTCTTCTTGCCGCGCGGGAAGCACTGCAGATGTGCGCCGCCGCCGTCGGGGGCGACGAGATAGTGGCGCCCGTGCGCGGCGATCACCACGCCGTGCAGCGTGGCACCCGCGCTCTTCGCAGCGCCGGCGGCTTTCGTTGCACGCCGGTTCATGCGTGGGCGAGCAGTCGGTCGATCCGCTGCGATGCCGGCGGATGCGAGTAGTAGAACGCGGTATAGAGCGGGTCGGGCGTGAGCGTCGATGCGTTGTCCTCGTAGAGCTTCACGAGCGCATTGACGAGATGCTGCGCGTCGGTCTGCGTGGCGGCGAAGGCGTCGGCCTCGAACTCGTGCTTGCGCGAGGAGAGGCTGCCAAGCGGCGTGACGAAGAACAGGAACACGGGTACGGCGAGGAAGAACAGCACGAGCGCGAGCCCTTCGTTACCGCCGAGGAGCGAAGGACGCACGCCGAGGCCCTCATAGAACCACACGCGCTGCGAGAGCCAGCCGAGCAGCGCCAGCAGCGCGAGGCTGATCGCGAACGTGACGAGCATGCGCTTGATGACATGGCGGCGCTTGAAGTGGCCCAGCTCGTGCGCGAGCACGGCCTCGATCTCGCTGCCCGAGAGGCGCGCGAGCAGCGTATCGAAGAAGACGATGCGCTTGGACGCGCCAAAGCCCGTGAAGTAGGCGTTGCCGTGCGCGGAGCGGCGGCTGCCGTCCATCACGAAGAGGCCCTTGGCCGCAAAGCCGCAGCGCTGCATGAGCGCCTCGATGCGCGAGCGCAGCGCTTCGTCGCGCAGCGGTTCGAACTTGTTGAAGAGCGGCGCGATGAAGCTGGGGTAGAGCACCAGCACGAGCATCTGGAACGCGACCCAGACGCCCCATGTCCAGAGCCACCAAAAGCTGCCCGCCTGCTTCATGAGCCAGAGCACGACGAAGAGGAGCGGGATGCCGAACGCGGCGCCGAGCAGGAGCCCCTTGATGCGGTCGACGATGAAGATGCGCTTCGTCATGCGGTTGAAGCCGAAGCGCTCCTCGATCACGAACTGGCGGTAGTAGTCGAGCGGCAACTCGATCGCGCCGGAAACCGCAAGTACGGCCCCGACGAGCGCGATCTGGCCCACGTAGTCGCGCCCGAGCGCGTCCGAGATGCCGAGATCGAGGGCCTGAATGCCGCCGAGCAGCGTGAGCCCGATCAGCACGACCGCGCCGAGCACGATTTCGATCATGCCGAGACGCGTGCGGGCGATCGTGTAGTCGGCGGCGCGCTGGTGAGCGGCGAGCGGGATGGTGGCGGTGAACTGCGCAGGCACCGCGCCGCGGTGGGCGGCCACGAAGCGGATCTGGCGCGACGCGAGCCAGAGCTTGGTCGCAACCATCGCAAGCACGGCCACGACGAACAGCGCGCTGAAGTACAGCGCCGGGGAGGGGGACAGATTAGGCATCCAGGAGGTCCGTGGTATCTATGCGACAATTATATGTTCTCGCCGGCCGGGCATCGCATCCTCTCGATGCCGCGCACGCGCCGCGCTTCCAACGCTCTCCGGGTTGCCTTTCATGACTGACATCACCTCTGCCGGCCAGACGGGCCAGGCTGGCCAAAACGGCGGCGCGCCGATTATCGAGCGCACCGACATGAACCTGATCTGGCTCGACATGGAAATGACAGGGCTCGATCCCGACAACGACCGCATCATCGAGATCGCCGTGGTGGTGACGAATTCGACGCTCGACAAGCTCGTGGAAGGCCCGGTGCTGGCAATTCACCAGCCGGAGGCGGTGCTCGACCGCATGGACGAATGGAATCGCAATACGCACGGCCGCTCGGGGCTCACGGAACGCGTGCGCGCCTCGACCGTCACCGAGGAATCCGCGACCGAGCAGATCATCGCGTTTCTTTCGCAATACGTGCCGCCCGGCAAGTCGCCGATGTGCGGCAACTCGATCTGTCAGGACCGCCGCTTCATGGCGCGCTGGATGCCCACGCTCGAGCGTTTTTTCCATTACCGCAATCTCGATGTGAGCACGCTCAAGGAACTGTGCCGCCGCTGGCAGCCGACCATCTACAAGGGCTTCCAGAAGCGCGCGATGCACACGGCGCTTGCCGATATTCACGAGTCGATCGACGAGCTCAAGTACTACCGCGAGCACTTCCTCGTGGCCGCGCCCGGCATCATGCCGGACGTGGGCGCGGGCGAGGCCGGTCCGGCGCTCTGATCGGCGCCGCAAAGCGCGACGGCGCCTGATGGCGCCGTGTTGCAGGATCGCAGCAGGGATATCTGAGTGTTACGCGCGCGGCGCTCGCTGCGCGCTCTTTGGCCGGAACGCCGCCACGACGTTCGGATCGGTTTCGATATACGGCCCGCCGATCAGGTCGATGCAATACGGCACGGCGGCGAAAATGCCCGGCACCTTCACCGCGCCCTGATCGTCGCGCAGGCCTTCCAGCGTTTCCTTGATCGACTTCGGCTGCCCCGGCAGGTTGATGATCAGCGCCGCGTGGTCGTCGTTTTCGCGGATCACGGCCACCTGGCGCGACAAAATCGCCGTCGGCACGAAATTCAGGCTGATCTGGCGCATCTGCTCGCCGAAGCCCGGCATTTCCTTCGTCGCCACCGCGAGCGTGGCCTCGGGCGTGACGTCGCGGCGCGCGGGGCCGGTGCCGCCCGTGGTCAGCACGAGGTCGCAGCCCAGGCCGTCCACGAGCGCGGTCAGCGTGGCGGAGATCGTCGCCGCGTCGTCGTGGATCAGGCGTGTTTCGGCGCGCCAGGGCGTTTTCAGCACGCTGGCCAGCCACTCCATCAGCGAGGGAATGCCCTTGTCCTCGTAAACCCCGCTCGTCGCGCGGTCGCTGACCGACACGAGGCCGATCACCAGTTCGTCGGGATGGCTGCGCTCAGGCTTCGTCATCTTCGCGGTCCTCGTCGGCACGCTCGTTTTCGTGGTCTTCACTTTCGCCGGGGCCCTGGGCGCTCGTGTCCTTGATCCACTGGAACAGCTCGCGGAAGTACCTGGGCGGCTTGCTTTGCTCCTGCTCGCGGCGCGCGTTGCGGATCAGCGTGCGGCCTTCCTGCGCATCGGCGGCGGGGTGCTGGCGGATGAATTCGGTGAGCGCGTCGTCGCTGGCGAGCAGCTTTTCACGGGTGCGCTCGATCCAGTGCAGGCGCGCCGTCGCGGCCTTGTTCACGCCGCGGTGCTCGTCGAGCTTCGTGCGCAGCGCGGCGACTTCCGCTTCCGTCAGGCCGCGCATCATGCGACCCACGTACTGGAGCTGGCGGCGCTTGCCTTCGTGGTCGGTGATGCGGCGGCACTCGTGCACGGCGTCGGCGAGGTCTTCGGTCATCGGCATGCGCTTGAGCGCGTCCTTCGGCAGCTCCACGAGCGCCTGGCCCAGTTCCTGGAGCGCTTCCATTTCGCGCTTGAGCTGCGACTTGCTCGGGCGGTCGTAACCGTTGTCGTCCTGGTCGGCGACAGCGTCGTTCATCGGTTGAATGCGGGTTTTACGTTTCATGGGGCGTATTGTAGCGTGCGCGGGCGTGCGGCTCGGGCTGCAAGGCGGCGCGCCTGGGCGCCCGGGAAGGATGTTCGGCGCATCGCACAAGCGACGAAAGCGCCTGTGATGCCCGTTCGCATACCTTGCTATGATCGCGGGATGCGTTTCGCGAACGCAGCGCGCTGCGAAGCACCTGATGTGACAACCGAAGCAGCACCAGCGGCGGCACCAGCGAAACACGACACCAGCGGGCCGAACCGGCCCAGAACCGGACCGTAACGACAATGGCAGCAGACATCGAAGCCCGGCAACGCTTTTTCCCGCATACCCAGGACGAACTCAAGGAGATCGCCTCCGACATCCTTCGGCACGCCAGGACGCTAGGCGCGAGCGACGCCGCGACCGAGATTTCCGAAGGCGACGGCTTGTCCGTCTCGGTGCGGCGCGGCGAAGTCGAGACGATCGAGCACAACCGCGACAAGATGGTCGGCGTGACCGTCTATATCGGCAACAAGCGCGGCAACGCGAGCACCTCCGACTTTACGCCGCAGGCGCTCAAGGACACCGTGGCCGCGGCGTACAACATCGCGCGCTTCACTGCCGACGACGACTGCGCGGGCCTCGCCGAGCGCGAGCTGCTCGAAACCGCGCCGCGCGATCTCGATCTCTACCACCCGTGGAATCTCTCTGCCGACGAGGCCGTGGAGATCGCGCGCCGCGCCGAGGACGCCGCGTTCGCCGTCGATCCGCGCGTGAAGAATTCCGAAGGCGCGAGCGTCTCGGCGCAGCATTCGCAGTTCGTGCTCGCGACTTCGGGCGGCTTCCTGCACGGCTACCCGTACTCCCGCCACTACGTCTCGTGCGCGCCCATCGCGGGCGAAGGCCGCAACATGCAGCGCGACGACTGGTACACGTCGCGGCGCAGCGCGGCCGAGCTGGCCTCGCCCGAAGCGGTCGGGCGCTACGCCGCGGAGCGCGCGCTGTCGCGCCTGAACGCGCGCAGCCTCGACACGCGCAAGGTGCCGGTGCTGTTCGAGGCGCCGCTCGCCGCCGGCCTGCTCGGCGCGTTCGTGCAGGCGGTGAGCGGCGGCGCGCTCTATCGCAAGACCTCGTTCCTCGTCGACAGCCTCGGCAAGCCCGTGTTCGCGCCGCACATCCAGATCGTCGAGGACCCGCACGTGCCGCGCGCGGCCGGCAGCGCGCCGTTCGACGAAGAGGGCGTGCGCACCCAGCGCCGCGAAGTCGTGAAAGACGGCATCGTGCAGGGCTACTTCCTCTCGTCCTATTCGGCGCGCAAGCTCGGCATGCAGACGACGGGCAACGCGGGCGGCTCGCACAATCTGCAGTTGCAGAGCTCGCTGACAAAGCCCGAGGACGACTTCGAGGCGATGCTCAGAAAGCTCGGCACGGGGCTTCTGCTGACCGAGCTGATGGGACAGGGCGTGAACTTCGTGACGGGCGACTATTCGCGCGGCGCGTCGGGCTTCTGGGTCGAGAACGGCAAGATCCAGTACCCGGTGGAGGAAATCACGGTGGCGTCCACGCTGCAGGAGATGTTCCACCACATCGTCGCCGTGGGCGCGGATACGCTCGCGCGCGGCACGCGTCAGACGGGCTCGGTGCTGATCGAGAGGATGACGGTGGCGGGGCAGTAAGCCGCCGTTCCTGTAGTTCGCTTCGTTCCTGTAGTTCGCTTCAAATGAAAACGGCACGCCTCGCGTGCCGTTTTGCTTCTGGGGCGCTGTTTGCTCACACAGGCTGCTCAGGTCCGTCGCACGTAGCGCACGAACGCGAAATCGAAGTCGTTCGGCGCATTCGCGTGCAGCGTCTCGCGCGACGTCTCGCGCCAGACGGCGGGATCAGGCGCGGGGAAGGTGGCGTCGCCCTCGAAATCGGCGGCGATTTCCGTCACCACGAGTTCATGTGCGAGCTCAAGCCCTTCGCCGTAGAGTTGCGCGCCGCCGATCAGGAACGCCTCGGGCGCCTGATCCTGCGCGGCGAGTGCGAGCGCCTCGTCGAGGCTCGTGGCCGTGTCGCAGCCGGGAAAGCGCTTGCCCGCGTCGCGCGTCACGACGATGTTGCGACGACCCGGCAAGGCGCGGCCGATCGATTCGTGCGTCTTGCGGCCCATGATGATAGGGGCGCCCATGGTGGTGCGCTTGAAAAACGCGAGATCTTCGGGGAGCCGCCAGGGCAGCGTGTTGTCGCGGCCGATCACGCCATTGCGGGCGCGAGCGACGATGAGGGTGAGCGTCGTCATCGATGGGTTAGCGGTGCGGAGTGGGGGCCGAGCTTGCAAGCCGATTGCAGCGATTCTACCTGAGCGCGCCGGTCGCCCCGGCGCGCCTCCTCATCGCACTTCTCGCGCAGTGCGCGCTTCACTCCCGCCCTTCCGGCGGCAATTCCGCCTGGTTTTCCGCTTCGCCGCCAAAAAACGTCTTCTCGTCGCGCAGGCCGTGCGTGCCCATGAGGCGGTAGAGCGTCACGCGCGAGATGCCGAGATCGGCCGCGGCCTCGGTGAGCCGGTGCCGGTGCCGCAGCAGCGCCGCCTCGATTGCGCGCCGCTCGGCGGCTTCGCGCGCCTGCGCGAGGGTCACCGTCTGCTGCGCGGTGAAGTGCGCGAGATCGAGATCCTCGGCGGAGATCAGCTTGCTCTCGGCCATGACGATCGCGCGCCGCACGCGGTTGATGAGCTCGCGCACGTTGCCCGGCCAGTTGTAGTTGTACATGGCCTCGATCGCGTCGGGCGTGAATCCCCGTATGCGGCGCGCGCTGTCCTGCTTGAATTTGTGGAGCACGTGGTGCGCGAGTATCTCGATGTCCTTGCCGCGCGCGCGCAGCGGCGGCTCGTCCACGCGCAGCACGCACAGCCGGTGAAAGAGGTCGGCGCGAAAATGCCCGTCGCGCATCGCCGCTTCGAGATCGACGTGGGTGGCCGAGATGATGCGCACGTCCACCGGAATCTGCTCGTGGCCGCCAAGGCGCTCGATCTTGCCTTCCTGCAAAAAGCGCAGCAGGCTCGCCTGGCTTTCCATGGGCAGGTCGCCGATTTCGTCGAGAAAGAGCGTGCCGCCGTTGGCCGATTCGACGCGCCCGATCTTGCGCTGGTTCGCACCCGTGAACGCGCCGCGCTCATAGCCGAATAGTTCGGATTGCAGAAGATGGTGCGGGATCGCGCCGCAATTGATCGGCACGAAGGGCGCCTTGCGCCGCGGCGAGCGCTCGTGGATCGCGAGCGCGGTGAGTTCCTTGCCGGTGCCCGATTCGCCCGAGATGAACACGGTGGCGTCGGTATTGGCCACCTTGCGGATCGTGCGAAAGAGCTGCTGCATCGCTTCGCAGGTGCCCACCATCTCGTCTTCGTCCGGGCTCGCGGCCCCGGCGCCCGATGCACCGAGATCGCACAGCGACACCATGCCGAACGCGTGGCCCACGAGATAGTCGAGCGTGGCGTGCGAGACCGGCACGTGCACGTAGTCGAAGCAGTAGTGGCGGATCAGGCGCCGCACGTCGGCGTCGGCGAGGCGCGAGTCGTCGGTGAGCGCGATCCAGCCCACCTGTTGCAGGCGCAGCACCGCTTCGAGCCCCGCGAACTCGCGCGGCGCGAAGCCCGTGAGATCGACGATGCCCGCATACGCCGCCTCCGGCTTCACGAGGCGCGAGGCCTCGTGGGCCGTGCGGGCTACCGCGAGTTCCCAGCCGCGGCTCTTCAGGTACGCGCCGAGCAGCGGGTCCGGGGCGCGTGCGATATACAGCAGCGTGCGCTCGAATGCGGCCTCGGGCTTCGCGTCGCGCGCGCGAACCGCGTCGGGCGCGTCGCCCGAAACTGGGGGGCCGGTCACGGCGAGCCGCTGGCCTGCGCCGGCGAACGGTGTCACGGTGGCGCCCAGATGAGAGGATTCGCGCACGATCGGCCTCATGTCATTAGAAGGTGTAAGGGAAACGCACACCGACGACGAAGTTCGGCGCGTCGGGCGTGAGGCCGACGGAAACCGCGCCGTTGATCGTCAGGTGTTTGTTGACCACGTGGTTCAGGCCGAAGTTGAGCACCGAGGCGGTCGTCTCGCTGCCCGGCACGCCGGTCCAGGAACCGCCCGGCGCCCTGGTCTTCGACTGCGGCTCGATCGCCATGGTGTACGAGATGCTGGCCGAATCCTTGTCCGAGAACGCGAGCGCGACGCCGCCGCCGAACTGGATGATGTCGCCGAGCTTCACTTCGGCTGGCTCGACCTGGCCGATCACCGAGGAGATGTCGGCGAACGAGCGCGAAATGTTGTACGTGTACGAGAAGCTGCCGAACAGCACCACCGGGTCGTAGGTCTTGAGCACCGAGAGGCCCGCCGTGACGTTCCAGAAGCCCGTGCCCGTGGGCAGCTTGCTGGGTGCGACGAGATTGGTGTTGTCGGGCGTGATCTGCTGCACCTTGATGCCGAACGGCGAAGTGCCGGTCGGCGTCTTCACGCGCAGGCTGCCCACCACGTCGGGCATGCTGTTGGTTTCCTTCAGGAACTGATAGTAGATCCCGAAGTTCACGTCGCCGATGTCGTTCGAGGTGACCGTGGCATCCGAAAGCGTGCTCGCCGAGCCGCCCGCGCCGCCCACGATGAAGTTGCTGCGCCGGTACACGTAAGGTACGTCCACATCCACGCTCATGCGGTCGGTGAGGCCGTAGCGCGTGTCCAGGTCGGCTGTGATCTGGTGCGACTTGGTCTGCCCCAGATTGATGTTGCCGAGGAAAATCGCGTCGAGCGCGAGGAAGCCCGAGAGCTGCAGCTGCCTGCGATCGTAGTAGGTGTCGCTGATACCCCAGTCCAGCGTGAGCCGGTGGTCGAAGAGCGGCGCGTGCTCGCGCTGCACGACGGCCTCTTCGGCTTGCGTGCGGCTCGGCTCGGCGCTCTTCTGCGTCTCGCCGACGGTCGGACTGGCGTTGGGATTGGCGCCCGCGTTGACGCCCACGGGCGCGCCCTGCTGCGGGCCGCTCGCGGCCGCCGTGCCGGTCGCGCCGCTGGTCGTTCCAGCCTCGGGCGAGGGCGGGTTCACCGGCACGCCCGTGGCGGTGCCGGTGAGCGCGCCCGGCGCCGTTGCGCCCGGCAGCGCCTGGGCGAGCGGCGGCAAGGGCACCGGCAGACCGTCGGCGCCGGGCTGCTCGGCGACCGTTGGGTCCGATGCCGCGAGCGCGCCTGGCATGCCGCGCCCGCGCTGCGCCATTTCGAGATTCGTCACCTGGCGCTCGAGTGACTGGATCTGCCGCTGCTGCTCGTCGACTACGCGCATGAGTGTATTCAGCCGTTCTTCGATTGACTGGCTTTGTAGCGCCTGCGCATGGGCGGATTGCGCGAGCGCGAACAGCATGACTGCTGCTGGAATAGCGGCCAGCCTCACGTGCGGCGCCGCCGTCCTCGACATCATCCTCATTCTTCTTCCCCCGGCTCGTGCGCCTGGCGGAACCCCCCGGTTCCATACCCGCGCACGTCGATGCTCCTCATTCGATTTGCTGCTTCTCTCGCGGGACCGTTGCCCGCGTGGTGGTCTCCTCGCCCGTACATGAGCGCTCGGTTAGTGGAGATTTCGCAGAGCCTGTAATACGCCGGACTGCCGGATCATTTGCGACGTCATCTGCTGCGTTTGCAGACTCAGTTGCAACTGGTTGGCGACCTGCTGGTTATTGCCTGCGACCTGGAGTAGCTGGGCGATCGCGCCGGCCTGCTGCGCATTGCCCGGCACGATGCTTTGCGTGGCGATGCCCGCCGGCGTTTGCAGCTTCACGTTGACGCCGTTACTGCCGAACGAGATCCCTGCCTTGATGCTGCCGTTGACGTTCGAAGCCGACGCACTCGGCTGGTTGCTGGCGCCCGGCAGGGTGGGAACCTGCGGCGCGTTGTTGTCATAGGCGATGGTCGCGGCGTTGGCGCCCGCATTGCCATTGCCGGCCACCTGGGTGATCTGCGAGACGCCGTTGACCGAGACGTTCTGGCCGCCGGTGGCCGTCGCATTCGGGTTGGCGCCGCTGCCTGTGCCATTGCCGACATTGCCGACATTGCCGGCATTGCCGGCATTGCCGACATTGGTGACATTGCCGACATTGCCGACATTGCTGACATTGCCGACATTGCTGCCATGGCTGACGCTCGGGGTCCCGCCCGGCGTCGGATCGATCACGGTTGCCAGCGTCTTGACCTGCGCGCTCACCTGGTTCGCTGTGTTCTGGGCGACCGCGAGCGCGCCTTGCGCAACTGCCGTCGCGCCGTTGGGCAATTGCCATTGAGAAAGCAGGTTCAGAACGAACCCCGAAATCATGTCGCTGCCGGCATATTTGCCGGTCTGATGCGCGAGCACGTCGTCGCCGACGGCTTCGCAGCGGATGCCCTGCGCCTGTCCATCGGCGTTCGAGAGGAACGCCGGCACCGGCTGCGGCAAGCCGATGCTTTCGGCCGCTTGCGCACCGCTCGATAAAGCGCAGGCGAGCGCGGAGACAGCTACCGCGATGCCACACTGTGAGAGGTTGCGGTTCATGACTCTTGGGACTTCAGAACATGACGGCCTTATCGAGGCCGTATTCGAAGAAGGGTGTCGCCGCCGTGCCGTTGAGCAAGGCGTTTTCGCGCAGCTTGAGCGCGAGCGACTCGTTGTTCTGCAACAGCGGAGAGTCCTCCAGGAACGGTTTGCCGAGCACCGCGAAGACGAGGCCGTTCCATGTCTTCGCAAAGTCGTCTTCGGCGACGATACGGTTGCCGAGCGCGGGGTCCGCGATGAAGATGCGGCCGTTCTCGGCGTGCTTGACGATCACGAAGTGCTCATAGCCATTGATGTTCATGAGCACCAGCACGGGAATCTGCAGGTGGTAGAGCGCGTCGGTGTTGACGCGAAAGCCGCGGCCGCGCAAGCCGATCGTCTCGACGAACTTCTTCATGTCGAGCATGGAGAAGCCGTTCTTGACGACCACCTCGGGCGTGGAGAACACCATCATCTGGCGGATCAGCTCCGGTTCGGGGATGTCGATGCCGTAGCCGTACTTGAGCAGCGTGGCGAGCGCGGCGGCGCCGCAGCTGTAGTCGAACTGCTGGCTGACGATGCTGCGATAGCGAAGGTCCCGCATCGAATGGACCGGAAGCTTCACCGGCACGCCGATGAGGTGGGTCGCGTCGAGCGTCGACTGCGCGTGCGCAGGCACGAGGGCCGCGCTGCCCGAGAGCAACAGCGCGACGGCAAACATCCTTGACGCCGGGGTCGATACGGGCCCGGACATGGTTGTCTCCTGCTCCTGATGACGCGCCGGCTGCGGCGGTGCAGCCGGCGCGCGGTACTTCTCGAGGTATTGCCTGTCTAGCCGCTGGGACGAGCCCAGTTCCTGCTGTGCTGCGAGTCGTGCCTAGTGGCCGTTGTTCATTGCGGCGATGGCCAGGCCGTTGTGCTGCAGGTTGCCGATGCCGCCGGCAATGTTCACGCCGATGTTGCCTTGCGCGCCGGTGAGCGTATTGGCGCCGAGGCTGGCCGTGCCCTGGAACTGGCCGGTGGCGCTCATTGCCGCGGTTTGCACGTTGTTATCCGTCGCGACCATCGCGACCGTCGAGGCGGACCCCGGCTTCGCGGTCGTCACCGAGCCGGCAAGGCTGTTGTTTTGCGCGTTGCCGATACCCGATGCGACGTTCACGCCGACGTTGCCCGAGACGTTCGCGAGCGAGCCGTCGCCGACCGACGCGTTCAGATTGAAGTTCTTCACGTGGGCATGACCGGTGGATGCCTGCGTGTTGAAGATCTGCGCGTTGCCGAAGACGTTGCCCATATCGACGGAAGCGAGCGCGACATCGTTGCTTTGCGCGTTGTTGATGCCTTCCGCGATGTTCACGCCGAGGTTGCCCGTCACGCCGGTTGCGGCGCCGTTGCCCGTCCTGGCATCGAGCGTGCCCGCCTGCTGCGTGTTGATGTGCTGCGTGACCGAGCCCGTGGTGTGCTCGTCGACCGTGTTGAGCGTGTCGTTCACGTTGTAGCCCCAGCCGCTGCTCGAGCTCGAGCTGTGCGAGGACGAATGGCTATGCGTTTCCGCGCTCGTGGTCGTGGTGCTGTACGTATGCGCGTAGGTGTCCGACGAGTTCTTCGTCTTCGAGCTCGTGCCGTTCACGCTAACCGAGAGCTGTGCGCTGCCCGTGCCGTCGGCATAGGCGGAATTGGCGTTGGACGACGTGCTGCTCGTGTTCTTCGTGTTGTTCGCGTTCCATGCGGCGCCGACGTTCGTCGTGTCGGTGTTGTTGTGCGTGTTGGTCCTGGTGTGCGACGTGCCTTCCGAGCCGCTGAGGCTGAAGCTTGCGCTGCCGTTTTTGGAGTCGCCGCTGTGCGCCCACGTTGCGCTGCCCTGGAGGTTGCCATTACTGCTCTGCGACTTCGTGGACGTGTTGTTCCCCTGGCTGCTGTAACTCGTCGAGATGCCGGCGCTGCCCGTGTCGCTAAAGGTGTTGGAGGTCGTCGAGGCGCTTGCGTTGCCGCTGTCGGTCGCGACGTGATAGTTGCCGCTGATGCCCGCATTGAACGTCTTGCCAAAGCTCGAATTGCTCGACGAGCTCTTCGTGGTCGAGGCATTCACGTCATGCGTGTAGGACGAACTGCTCGACTCGGAAGACGTGCTCGAGTGGCGCGAGTTCGAGTAGTTCCAGAAGGAATTGTTGCCCGACCCTTTTGCGCTGATGTTGTAGTCGTTGAACGTCGTCGTGACCTTGCCGCTCGTGTAGCTCTGCGCTTGCGGAAGGAGCGTGCCGCCGCTGGTCGTCTGGTTGTTGTTGATGACCGCGCCGGCCGTGCTCGACACGGAGACGCAGCCGAACAGCAGGACAAACCCTTCGACACCGACACCTTCGTGCACGCTCGTGGCGTTGAAAAGATACGCCATGTTCGATGGAACTGCGTAAGCGGAACCTGCCGCCGACGCAAGAACTGCCGCTGCTATTAGGGTGCGCTTCATGATTTCGCTCCGATACTGAGTGGTCAGTTAAAAAAGAGTGCCCGCCGGGGGACGGAGCACAAAACTGTTCGCCGTAGCGTTGCCGGCGCCGGCCGTCTGGTTCACCTGCACGAGGCCCGTCGCATTCCTGAATGCCGCACCGTCGATGCGTACCTCACGAATACCCCCTACCTGGGCCGATTGCCCCTGACTGCCGTTCCTGGCGGCGGCAGCGGACAGTTCGCCGTCCGAGACCGCCACCACACCAATCGCACCACTGCCGATGAGAGCAGTGTTGCGCTGGACATTGCCCACGCCCGCCGACTGATTCACCATCATTGCGCCGTTCGTGTTCGCAAAAGCTCCCGCACCTATCGTCGCGCTCGCGTTCTTGAGCCGCGCTGTGATGCTCGCGAGCTGCTGGTCGCCGTTCAGGTTGATGGCCACGGTGCCCGTCGTGATCGTCAGCTGGTTGGCCTGCGCGTTGTCGACGCCGGCCGTTTCGTTCACCGCGAGCGCGCCGGTTGTCGAGGTTGCGGCGCCCGGGGCAATGACCGCCGTCGCGCCTACCGTCGCCTGGGCGTGCGCGACGCCGGCAAAGCCAAGCGCTGCGGCGCAGGCGAGCGCCGCGGGAAGTGCGGCGCGAAGTGCAGCGCGCCAGGCGCGCGGCGTCTGGATCGAACGGCTCATTTCATGCCTCCCATGGCGCCCGTGAGCGGAGCGAGCGCGCCAGTGACCGTCGAGGAAATCGTGCCGCCGATGCCGCCGCCGACACCCGCGCTCGCGCCCGGTCCCGCCGCCGTATTGGCGCCCGTGGCGCTGCCGGTGAGAATGCGCGTGAGCGCTTGGACGCCGGCGTTTTGGGCGCTCAACGCGCCGTTCGCGTTGACGCCGCTCGAGCCGTGCGCGTTGGTGAGGTCCGTATCGCTGACGAGCGTCGCGATTGCGGGGTCGTAACTGTTCTTGGGGAAGGTGGTGGCGCGCACCAGCACCGGGTCCTGGCTCTTCGGCACGTTGTCGAAAGCACTGCGCGGTGTGATGTCGCGTTCGACGATGATGTCGCCCGGGTTCGTGACCTGCTGGGCGGCCACGCTAGCCGTGACGCCCGAGGCCAGGAGTGCGCACAGGGCGGCGGCCACCTGGAGCGGGCGGCGGCTCGCGCCGCGCGTCGCGTTGCGTACGGTCCGTACGGTCATTCTGGTCTCCTCCTGGACGAAAGCCGGCGCATGGGCGCCCCGCCCGTCCCTTGTCCGGGCGCAGCGTCGTTGTGCCGCGCACCGGACGCCGCGCCGCCCTGCGGCGCGGGTGCTATCTCATCGTTACTTTCTCGTGTAGCTCGCGACGTTGCCCTGCGCGTTCTGCGTGGCGTCGACGGGAATCGGGAGCGGCGCAGGCGGCGCAATCTCGTCCCAGAGCGTCACGCTGTTGTTGCCGCGCATCAGTTGCGGCGTGGCGGCCACCATCACCATTCCGACCGCGCCGCCGCGCTGGCGCGCAAGCGTCTGGTCGTCGAGCGGTCCGGCGCCGGCGAAGGAAACGTCGTCGCCAGAGGCAACCGGGTCGGCGGCCGCATGCAGGCTGGCGGTTGGCGCGGCGTTGTCCTCCGCGGCGTTCGTCGTGTCCGTGTCGGGCGTGCTGGCCGCAGTCGGGACATTCGTCGGGGTATTCGTCTGCGCATTGGTTTCGAGGGTGGCCGGCACGAGCGCGGCGGATGTTGCAGGAACGACATCCGGGGCGGTGCGCGAGACGCTGGCGAGCGCGAGCGGTGCGGAATCCCGAGCGAACTGCGCGGCCGGCGCTTCGTCGATCGACTGCGCCAGCGCGGCGGGCGAAACGACGAAGAGGGCGGCGGGCAAGAGCATGGCGGCGCATGCGCTGCGCAAACCAATGACACTGCGCCGGACCTGCTGGGTGATGAGTCGCATGGCGTATCTCCTGATGCGAGACATTTAGCGAAACGTGTGCCATCGCTCGCAATCCATTGATACGCTTCGAGCCGCGCTATTTTCTGCAGATTTTGAATCGCAGATATTCGCCAAAATGTTTCAGTGCTGAAACGTCAGGAGGTTTAAACCTGCGTGGCAATGCTGGAGGGTTTCAAACGAGAACGTTTGCGAGCCCGGTGCGTCGCAGATTCACGGAATGGAAACATTCGTTATTATTTCTGTGCTCACAAAATGGCAGGATTGAGATGGAAACACTTCCATCCGTCCCCGAGTCATTCCATCCGCATAAAACCTATCCAATTCCCATGAGGCTATAGTAAGCTTCAGAAAAAGCCGTAATACCTATAAGAAAAGGCCCACACGTGGGCAGGTTGACACACACGCCACAACTCGGGGATTCACTGTCAGCAAAAGCATGCGCGTTCACTGTTTTGCAGGTACGCGAAAGCCGCTTTTTGCTGCGTGTCTGTACATTCAGGTGCGTGCCGTCATTCGCAAACGATGGTGTTGGCAAGAGGATCTGAATAATGGAACCTGCAACGCGGCAATTGGTGTACGTGACGCGAAAACCGGTCGAAGTGTTGAACGAGCGGTTCCACGAGCGTGGCTGGCAGGTGGAGATCGTCGGTAACGCACGCGACGCGCGGCGCGCGTTCCGTGCCGGTATGCCCGCGGGGGGGCTGCTCGACCTTTCCAGTGAATTCCATCTGCACGAGATCGGCTCGTTCGAGCCGTGCCTCACGCTGCCCAACGTGGGCTGGGTCGCGGCGACCACGACCGGCCAGCTCCAGGATGCCACGCTGCGCCGGCTCGTGCGAGATTACTGTTTCGATTACGTAACGGTCCCGTGGAACGGTGACCGCATCGTCGATTCGGTCGGCCATGCTTATGGCATGGTCTCGCTCGGCGAACTGGCCTCCAACGACACCACGGGCGGCGCCGAAGGCGAAATGGTCGGCTCGTGCGAGGCGATGCTCGCGCTCTTCCGCTCGATCCGCAAGGTCGCCATGACCGACGCACCGGTGTTCATCTCGGGCGAGTCGGGCACGGGCAAGGAGCTCACGGCCGTGGCGATCCACGAGCGGTCGTCGCGCCGCAACGCACCCTTCGTGCCGATCAACTGCGGCGCGATTCCGCCGCATCTGCTGCAATCCGAACTGTTCGGCTACGAACGCGGCGCGTTCACGGGCGCGAGTCAGCGCAAGATCGGGCGCGTCGAAGCGGCCAACGGCGGCACGCTCTTTCTCGACGAGATCGGCGACCTGCCCATGGAAAGCCAGGCGAGCCTGCTGCGCTTCCTGCAGGAAGGCAAGATCGAGCGCCTTGGCGGCCATCAGTCGATTCCGGTGGATGTGCGCATCATTTCGGCCACCCACGTCGATATGCGCGCGGCGATGGTGGAAGGGCGCTTTCGCCAGGATTTGTATCACCGCCTGTGCGTATTGCAGATCGACGAACCGCCGCTGCGCGCGCGCGGAAAAGATATCGAACTGCTCGCGCGGCACATGCTCGAGCGCTTCAAGAAGGACGGCGGCCGGCGTCTTCGCGGCTTTTCGCCCGACGCCATCGCGGCCCTGCACAACTACAGCTGGCCCGGCAACGTGCGTGAACTCATCAACCGCGTGCGGCGCGCGATCGTGATGTCGGAAGGCCGCGCCATCACGGCGCGCGATCTGGAACTCGGCGACTATGTCGAGGTGGTGCCCGTGTCGCTTGCCCAGGCGCGCGAGGCCGCCGAGCGGCAGGCGATCGAGCTTGCGCTCCTGCGTCACCGCGGACGTCTTGGCGATGCCGCCCACGAGCTCGGCATCTCGCGCGTGACCCTTTACCGGCTTCTCTGCGCGCACGGCATGCGCCACATGGAAAGCGAGCCGCTCGCACCGCACCCGGGCGGCCTGGCCTCGGGCCGTTGACGCTGGGCGCCAGGGGCGGCGCATCAGTGCGGCGTGCACTGAGCGCGTGGCGTCGCTCTCGCCGCCCGGTTCCGCTGGGTTTTGCTGTCACGCTTCGTTCCTCGCTTCGCTTCCCTCCGCTTCTGCGCCAGCTCGTTCCAGCCTGCCGATAGCCCGTCCCGCGGGCGTTCGCGCCGGGTTCCCGTGACCGCATGACCGCGCGCTTTTGGCGCGTCCGACCCAGGTCGCGCGCGACGGGTAAAATCCTGTTTTTCCATCCTGAATCCGAACCGGGCGCCAGCCGTCCGACGAGGGAAGCGCGCATGAAACAGTATCTCGAGCTCGTCCGCTCGATTCTCGACACCGGCACCTGGCAGGAAAACCGCACCGGCATCCGCACGATCAGCCAGCCGGGCGCAATGCTGCGTTTCGATCTGCAAGCGGGCTTCCCGGCGGTCACGACGAAGAAGCTGGCGTTCAAATCGGCCGTGGGCGAACTGATCGGGTTTTTGCGCGCCTCGCGCAGCGCCGCGGATTTCCGCGCGCTCGGCTGCAAGGTGTGGGACGCCAACGCGAACGAGAACGCCCAGTGGCTCGCCAATCCGTACCGCGAGGGCACGGACGACCTGGGCGAGGTCTACGGCGTGCAGTGGCGCCGCTGGCCCGCCTACAAGGTGCTGGACGCAGATGCGGCGGCGCAGCTCGCCGACGCGCAATCGCGCGGCTACGCGCAAGTGGCGCAGTTCAGCGAGGACGGCCGGCAAAAAGTGTTGCTCTATAAGGCGATCGACCAGCTACGCCAGTGTCTCGATACGATCATGAGCAACCCCGCTGACCGACGCATCTTGTTTCACGCCTGGAATCCGGCGGTGCTCGAGGAGATTGCGCTGCCGGCCTGCCATCTGCTGTACCAGTTCCTGCCGAATCCGACGAAGCGTGAAATCTCGCTGTGCCTCTACATCCGCAGCAACGACGTGGGTCTGGGCACGCCGTTCAACCTCACGGAGGGGGCGGTCCTGCTCCATCTCGTGGGCCGGCTGACGGGCTATACGCCGCGCTGGTTCACGTATTTCATCGGCGACGCGCACATCTACGAGAACCAGCTCGACATGCTCAACGAGCAATTGCGCCGCGAGCCCTACGAGAGCCCACGCCTCGCCATCTCGGAGCGTGTGCCCGAGTACGCGAAGACCGGAATCTACGAGCCGGAGTGGCTCGACAAGGTCGAGCCCTCCGACTTCTCGCTCGTCGACTATCGGCATCACGAGCCACTCACCGCACCCATGGCGGTGTGAGGCGGCAGCAGCCGTCGGCGTTTGAAGTGTCGGCGCCATGACAAAGCCCGCGAACGGCGACGTTCGCGGGCTTTGTCGTTGTTGGCGCGGCGATCAGCTCAGCCGTGGTGGCGATCGTCGTGATTGCCACCGCTCGCGCGCTCCTGCGGATGAGCCGCAGGTTGCGGTTGCGGCTGCGGACGCGGTTGGGGTTGGGGTTGCGGCTGCGGGTGGAATTCCGCACGGGGCTGCGGTTGGGGTTGCGGCTGTGGATGGAATTCCGGGCGTGGCTGCGGTTGGGGCTGCGGCTGTGGATGGAATTCCGCACGGGGCTGCGGTTGGGGCTGCGGCTGTGGATGGAATTCCGCGCGTGGCTGCGGTTGCGGCTGCGGGCGGACCTCGGCGCGCGGTTGCGGTTGCGGCTGCGGGTGGAATTCCGGGCGTGGCTGCGGCTGAGCTTGCGGCTGAGGCTGCGGGCGAGCCTCGACGCGTTGCTGCGGCTGTGGCTGCGGTTGCGGGTGGAACTCCGCACGCTGTTGCGGCTGAGCATCGGGCTGCGCCTGGGGACGGAACCCGGCGCGCGCCTCGGCCTGCGGCGCCGGCCGGGCTTGCGCTTGCGGCGGCATCGGCGGAACGTGTTGCGCGGTGCCGGGCTCGGGCATCCGTTGCTGCGGTTGCTGCGGCTGCGCCTGAGGTTGCGCTTGCGCGCGTGCCAGATCACGCGGCTGCTGCATCGCGATCGCGGGCGGGCGGCTCGCCTCATTAGCGCCCGGCTGGCCACGCATAGCCATCGGCGTGTGCGGCTGCGTCCACGATGGCTGGTGGGCTTCGCCGCGCGCGCCGTTCAGCACTTGCTGAGCGGGCTGGCCCGCGGCAGGTATGCCGCCTTCCGGACGGCCGGCGAACTGCGGTGGGCGAGGCACACCATGTTCCTGCGCGGCGGCGGGCGGCGCGCCAGGCTGGCCACGTTCGGGGCCGCGCGGCATCGCATTGGCGGCCGGTGCCGCGGATTGCGGCGCGCCGGCCGGCGAACGGGGGAATCCAGCGGTCCGGCCCGCCTGCGCCTGCGCGTCGTTAGCTGGCCTGCCAGCCGCGCCAAGGACCGGCGAATGCGGCGGTACCACGCGCACGTTCTGGACGGGTTCCACACCCCGCGAGGCCGGGGAGAACGGTGAAAACGATGCGTGCGACGGCGACGAGACACGCACCACGGGCGCCCCCGCGCCCGGCACGGTACCGCCCGCATGGGCGAACCGCTGCGCCAGGTTGTCGTGGAATGCGGGCGGCGCGACCGGCGCGCGCGTGGCGACGACCTGGCGCTGATTGAGCACTGCGGGCGGCCTGTAGTCGGCGCGCCGCATGTTCGGCCCGAAGCTCCCCTTGACCGGTGCGATGCCCGGCGTGCCGGGCTCGATGCGCGCATGGCGCCATTGCTGCGGATCCACACGCTGGGCGAAGCGCGACACCGGCTGGCCATGGACGAAGGCGGTAGCGGGCACGGCCGTCACCGCGCCCGGCGCGCGATAGTTCACATAGGTGGTGTTGTGAACGTTGATGTTCGTGATGTTGACGTCGCGCCGGTAATTGTTGATGACGACGGTCTGGTTCACGCGGTCGTAGTAGTGCGGGCTCCAGCCGCCCCAGTGCGGGTGCCACGGCTCTCCCGGCCCGAGCGCGAACCAGGCGACGCCCGCGGCCGCGACGCCGCCCACCGCGAGGTTCACGCTCCAGTCGGGGCCGCCGTCTCCGCCGCCCACGAACGCGACCAGCGCCGGCGCATAGACGGGCGGCGCGCTCTCGACGAGCGGTCCCGGCACCCACGCCCACGAATCGTCGACGTAGGCCCAGCGCCCATAGTGGTAAGGCGCGAAGCCCCATGGGGCGTCATCGACCCAGGTCCAGCCCCACGGTGCCTGCCAGACCCAGTGGCCGTCGTGATACGGCGCCCAGCCCGCGGGCACCGAATTCGGCGTCCAGACTTCGCCGTACTGCGGGTCGCTGCGCCAGGTGCCGTTGTTGTCTAGGTCCTGGTAGCCGGGCACATCGCGCGAGACATAGCGCGCCGAGACCGAGCGGTCCGCGGCCGCATCGCGCGCGAGCGCCCATTGATCGAAGGCGTCCGGCGGCGGCGCTTCGTCGCTCGTCACCTGCTGCAGATCGGTGCCGGAAAAACGGATTTGCTGGCCGGCCGTCATTGGGATCTGGCCGTTTTCGCCGTAGACAGTCACGTTGCCGCTGCGCACGGTGACCGTCGTGGTGCTGCCGTCAGGGGCGACGTCCACGCGATAGTCGCCGGGGCTCGTCACGCCGAGCGCGAGGTTGGGCGTGTCGATTTCATACGAGGTGCCGGCCGGAACGTCGCGCACGCGCGTGGAAAGCGTGCCTTGCGCGACTTTGAGCTGGGCGGTCTGATCGTCGAGGTTGAGGACGTCGAGGCTCGTCTGCGCGCCGAGGCGCACGGCCGTCGAGCCGATGTGCAGTTCCGAGCGCCCGTTCGCGTCGTTCCAGAGCTGGTCGCCCGTCGTGAGCGGCCGATTGAGCTGTGCGTACGACCAGTCGCTCGCGCCCGCCGGCTCCGTGGTCACGGCCCCCGCCATGTAGTCCAGACGCGCGACGCGGCTCGGTGGATCGCCGCCCGTCGCGGTCGCCCCTTCGGGCGGCGCGGCCTGTGCAAAGATCGCGGGCGCGGCCGCGAGGTTCAGCGCGGCGAGCGCGGCAAGCGCGAACAGTGTGCGGCGGGAGGTGCGGCGAAACTGGGTGATCGTAGGCGTGCGCGTTGTCATGTTCGTTCTCCTGTCGGCGGGACCAGGCGCTTTGGCGTGTGGTCGGGCCACCCTTGCAGGGCACGGAGCGCCGGCGAATTTGCGGCGTCCCATGCAGGGCACTGTATCTGCGGGGATTGTTTCCATGCGCATGGATTTGTTAGGGCTTATGCACCATATGTAACAGAACGTGTGACTGCGATTGAAACGCCGGTTTTTTGCGCCCGGCAACGGCGATCCTCGCGGGTATTCGTCAGCCGGTTGGCCTGGTTCGACGAGCGCACTACACGCCTGCGAGCGCGTCGAACTCGCCTTGTCCCTTTGGGGTGATGCGCAGCACGCGCGGGCGGTTGGTGCGTTCGATCCAGCCGCTGAGCGTCCACGAATCGAGCAGCGCCGCGCCGAGCGCGCCGCCCAGATGCGGTCTGCGCTCGCTCCAGTCGAGGCAGGTGCAGGCGAAGCGCCGCCGGCGCGCGCGCAGCGCAGCGACGTCCACGCCCCAGGTCGCGAGGCGCGCCGCGCCCTCGGGCGTGGCTTCGAGCGTGTCGCCGTCACGCAGGAGCAGGCCGCTTCCCACGAGGCGCTCGAACACCTGCACGGCAACCTCGCCCGCCATGTGGTCGTAGCATGTACGCGCATGGCGCATCTCAAGCGGCACCGTGCGCACGGAACGCGGCTCGGGTCGTTGAGCGCTGGTGGCGTTGGCGGCGTGCGCGACATTCATGAGCGCCTCGATCGTCGCAGCGACCTCGGGCGTGGCGATCCGGTAGTAGCGATGCCGGCCGCGCACGTCGAGCGCGAGCAGTCCGCCTTCGGTGAGGCGCGCGAGGTGGCCGCTCGCCGCCGAAGGCGAAAGGCCCGCGATCATCGTGAGTTCGCCGGCGGGTCGCGCGCTGCCGTCCATGAGCGCCCACAGCATGGCGGCGCGCCCCGGATCGGCGAGTAGCGCGGCAACGCGAGCGAGTCCCGGGAAGTGACTCGATGCATCAGTGGCGGGGAGGTTCATGGCGGCTCCTTCATGGCTTGCGATGGCAGCAGATGCCGCCCACACGGCTACTGTAGAGGAACAGCGCCATCGACGTTTCAGCCTGGCATGAAGCGTCGATTGCAGCCGCGTGGCACTGGAGGTGATCCGCCTGCATCCGTACGGCGGCGCGCCCGGCGCCGCGCTAGAATCGGATCTTTCACGTTGCTTTCCCTTCATGAAACGCTTCCTGGGTCTTTTCGTCGCCGCCGCGCTCGCGTCCTTGTGCGTGGCCTGCGCGCAAGGCGGCTTGGCGCCGTCGAGCGGCGCGAGCGGCATCACGATGTACGGCACGGTCGACGAGGGCGTCGCCTTCCACAAGTGACTGGCAGGATTTGATGCCGGTTTGACGTGACTGCCAGACGCCCGCGTGGAATCATGCAAACGTCCCGTTCGCATCGACTTTGCCGCCATGTCATCTCACACTTCGCCCCATGCCGCTGCCGCACGCCATGCCGCACGCCATGTCGTGTTCGCCGTCGCCCCTGAACTCGTGCTGCTCGATGCCTGCGGCCCCGTCGAGGCGTTCTGGCGCGCGGAACTGGCGATGCGTGCAGCAAGCGGCGTTTGCGGCTCGCGCAGCACGAATCGCGCGCCAGCCAGCGCGCCATGCGCCTACCGCACGACGCTCGCCTCGGTGGCGGGCGGCGTGCTGCCGACCTTCGCGGGCCTGCCCGTCGTCACCGAGCGGCTCGACACGCTCGATCCGGCCACGATCGATACGCTGATCGTGCCGGGCGTGCCCATCGGCGACACGACCGAACTGCAACCGGAACTCGTCGCGTGGATCGCGGCTGCCGCGCCATATGCGCGCCGCGTCGCGTCCGTCTGCACGGGCGCGTTCTATCTCGCCGCAGCGGGTATGCTCGACGGCCGGCGCGCCGCCACGCACTGGCGCAACGCGGCGCAGCTCGCGCGGCGCTTCCCGCGCGTCGAGGTCGATCCCGAGCCGATTTTCATTCGCGACGAGCGTGACGCGCGCGTGGTCTGGACCTCGGCGGGCGTGTCGGCGGGCATCGATCTCGCGCTCGCGCTGATCGAAGAGGACTGCGGCCATGCCGTTGCCATGCAGGCGGCGCGCCGCCTCGTCGTGTTCATGAAGCGGCCGGGCGGCCAGTCGCAGTTCAGCGAGGCGCTAACGGCGCAGGACACCGCCGGCGGCGAGTTCGACGCGCTGCATGGCTGGATGGCCGCGAACCTGCGCGGCGAGCTGAACGTCGAGCGTCTTGCCGAGGAAGCGCGCATGAGCCCGCGCACCTTCGCGCGCCGCTATGTCGAGGCGGTGGGGCGCACGCCGGCGCGCACGGTCTCGGCCATGCGCGTGGAGGCCGCCGCGCACGCCCTCGTGCAGTCGCGCCGGCCGCTCAAGCGCATCGCGGCCGACTGCGGCTTCGGGACCGAGCAGAACCTGCGGCGCGCGTTCGAGCGGCACTACGGCGTGCTTCCGCTCGATTATCGGGCGCGGTTCGCTGCGAATTGACGAGGCGCGTCAGGCTGTTTTCCTGAGGCGGTTACGGCCGTTTGCAGACGCCAGCGTTTGTCTTATTGCCCTCGTATAATCGACGCCTCCATACCCCACGAAACGAGCCGCCCAAGCGGGAATCGCCATGAGCCAAGCCGAGATGAAGATGCCTGCCCAGCCGCTGGACCGTTCGGAAACGACGTTCCGTTTTCTCGCCGAGCCGACCTCGGTCAACTTCGGCGGCAAAGTGCACGGCGGTGCGCTGATGAAATGGATCGACGAAACGGCCTATGCGTGCGCCGCCGTCTGGTCCGGCCGCTATTGCGTGACGGTGAGCGTGGGCAACATCCGCTTTCGCCGCCCGATACTCGTCGGCAACATGGTCGAACTGCGCGCGCGCGTGGTCGCCACGGGGCGCACATCGATGCACATCCACATCACCGTGCACGCCGGCGACCCGAAGAGCGGCCAGCTGCGCCTCACCACCGACTGTCTGATCGTGTTCGTGGCCGTCGACGAAAACGGCAACCCGATTCCCGTGCCGCCGTTCGTGCCGGAAACGGACGAGCAGAAGCGTCTTGCCAAATACGCGCTCGACGTGCGCGACGCGCTCGATGCCATCGTCGAACTCAAGCCCGAGGAAGTGGCGAAAGGGCAGGTGTGAGGCGCATGCCTCATTTCCAGGCGGCGTGAACAAACGGGCGGCGAAGGTGTGAACCTCGCCGCCCGTTCTGCTTTCCGGTCTTTCGAATCAGGCTGGTTTGCCGGTGTTGCCCACCATGTCGCCCGGCTTCACCCACTCGTCGAACTGCTGTTCGGTCACGTGACCGAGCGCGAGCGCGGCGGCCTTGAGCGTGGTGCCTTCCTTGTGCGCCTTCTTCGCGATCTGCGCGGCCTTGTCGTAGCCGATGTGCGGATTGAGCGCCGTCACGAGCATGAGCGACTCGTTGAGGAGCGTGTCGATGCGCGCGCGGTTCGGCTCGATGCCCACGGCGCAGTGATCGTTGAAGCTGAGGGCGCCGTCGGCGAGCAGACGGATCGACTGCAGCACGTTGTGCGCGATCATCGGGCGGAATACGTTCAATTCGAAGTTGCCGCTCGCGCCGCCCATGTTCACGGCCACGTCGTTGCCGAACACCTGGCAGCAGAGCATCGTCACCGCTTCGGACTGCGTAGGATTCACCTTGCCCGGCATGATCGAGCTGCCCGGCTCGTTCTCGGGAATCGACAGCTCGCCCAGGCCGCAGCGCGGGCCGCTCGCGAGCCAGCGAATATCGTTGGCGATCTTCATGAGGCTCGCGGCCACGGTCTTGAGCGCGCCGTGAGCGAACACCAGCGCGTCGGCGGCGGCCATCACCTCGAACTTGTTGGGCGCGGTGACGAAGGGCAAGCCCGTGAGCTTCGCGATGGTTTCCGCCACCTTCTGCGCGAACTGCGGATGCGCGTTGAGCCCGGTGCCCACGGCCGTACCGCCTTGCGCGAGCTCGTAGAGATGCGGTAGCGCCGATTCCACGTGCCTGATACCGTGATCGAGCTGTGCGACGTAGCCCGAGAACTCCTGGCCCAGCGTGAGCGGCGTGGCGTCCTGCAAGTGCGTGCGGCCGATCTTCACGATGCCGGCGAACGCCTTCGCCTTGCCGTCGAGCGTATCGCGCAGCGTTTTCAGCGCGGGCAGCAGATGCTTGACGATGCCGTAGGCGGCCGCCACGTGCATCGCGGTCGGGAACACGTCGTTGGACGACTGGCCGCGGTTGACGTCGTCGTTCGGATGCACCTTGCGCGCCTCGCCGCGCTCGCCGCCCAGAATCTCGCTCGCGCGGTTGGCGATCACCTCGTTGAGGTTCATGTTGGTCTGCGTGCCGGAGCCCGTTTGCCACACGGCGAGCGGGAATTCGCCCGGATGCTTGCCCGCGATGATCTCGTCAGCGGCCTGCACGATCGCGCGCGCTTTGGTCTCGTCGAGCACGCCTAGCGAGAGGTTCACCTCGGCTGCGGCGCGCTTGATGGTGGCGAGCGCGGTGATGAGTTCCGGCGACTGCTTTTCGGTGGAGATGCGGAAGTTCTGCAGCGATCGCTGCGTTTGCGCGCCCCAAAGCTGCTGGGCGGGCACGGCGATTTCGCCGAACGTGTCGCGTTCCATGCGGACGTTTTCGTTGCTTGCGGTCATTTGATGCTCCGGTGATTGAGGCGGCGCGGCTTGCTCGTGCTTTCGCTGCTCTCGCACGGCATGCGAAGGCGCCGCTTTCGTGACGGGTTCGGTTGCGCGTGGTGGCCGGGCTCGCCGGCGCGGCGCCAGACGAGACGAACGCGATGAAAGTGCATGCCCGGCTGCCGCAAGGCAACAGAGCGATGAAGACGGCTTCGCGGCTCGCCCGACGGCGGACGGTACGACTCACCGACGGCTCGCGCGGCGGACAGCGCTCACGGCGCGTTCACAACTGGCTGTCGACCGGCAACAGCAAGAATAGCCCGGTTAGGACATTCCTGTAGAAACCCGCACCAGGGTCGACGTTGAAGGTGCGGAGCATGCCGTCCTCCTCGTCGGTCCAGACGAGCGGCGAATTGACGGGCGTGCCGGTGAGTTGCGCGCGCTGCGCGGGCGTCGCGAGCGTCACGCGGTAGCTCACTTCCGGCGAGGTGGCGCGCTTGAACAGGCCGGCCACGTCGTGAGCGATGGCCGCGCTTTCGATCGTGAGCGCGAGTTCGGTGTTGAGCCTCGCCGAGCGCGGATCGAGGTTGAGCGAGCCGATCACGAGGGTGCTCTCGTCGATCACATAAGCTTTTGCGTGCAGGCTCGCGCGCGAGCGCGAACCGACAACGCCTAAGGGCCGCTCGTCCGTGTGCTCGAACTGTCGCGGCCCGAACTCATAGAGTTCGACGCCGGCCCTGAGCAGCGGCACCCGGTACGGGCTGTAGCCTGCCTGGACGGCCACGGCGTCGGTGGCGGCGAGCGAGTTGGTCAGGATCGCCACGCGCACGCCGCGCGCGGTCAGCGCCCGAAGCGTCTCGACGCCCGCCTCGTGCGGCACGAAGTAGGGCGAAAAGACCAGCACGCTGCTGTGAGCCTGATGGATGCGCTCGAG
Source organism: Paraburkholderia mimosarum LMG 23256 = NBRC 106338 (assembly GCF_000739815.1). GTDB lineage: Bacteria > Pseudomonadota > Gammaproteobacteria > Burkholderiales > Burkholderiaceae > Paraburkholderia > Paraburkholderia mimosarum. The sequence continues at coordinate 77,443 of NZ_BBJJ01000017.1, read as the reverse complement.
CAGCGCCTTCATGGCGTCGCCGAGCTGGCCTTGCTCGGCGCCTGCGATCTTGCCGGGCGAGTCGGCCACGAACGTCCATTTCGCCCAGACGAGCCCGAGGCCGTTCTCCGCGATCTGCTGCGCGAGCGGCGTGGCGTTGAGCGGCTTGGCGTTGTACGGCTCGGCGCTCTCGCGCCAGTGCTTGCGCAGGTCGTCGCGCGCGGTGTCCAGATCGTGCGGCGCGAACTTCTGATGATTGAGCACGTTCAAGGGGTAGGAGACCGGGCTGTTCCAGTACTCGTCGAAGCTTGCCGAAACGCTTTGCGCGACCGGCCCGGCCGAGAGCACGTCGAGATCGCGGAAGTCGATCGTCGGGCTGGCGCTGAAATATTCGTCGCCGAGATTGCGGCCGCCGACGATCGCCATCTCGTTGTCCGCGATCGTCGCCTTGTTGTGCATGCGGCGCGTGAACTGGTCGACGTTCGTGAAGAAGTTGCGCGTGCGCAGGTACATCGACTCGCCCGTGCTGCCGTACGGATTGAACACGCGGATCTGGATGTTGGGATGGCTGTTGAGCGCGGCCATCAGGCGGTCGATGTCGTGGAAATTCAGGTCGTCGACGAGCATGCGCACGCGCACGCCGCGATCGGCCGCGTGAAGCGCCGAGCCGAGCAGCAGCTTGCCGGTGGTGTCTTCGTTGGCGACGTAGTACTGCATATCGAGTGTCTTCGTCGCCGCGCGCCCGAGCGCGACGCGCATTTGCAGCGAGTCGGTCCCGGTGGCCAGCAGGCGAAAGCCGGATTGGCCGGGATGCGCGGCTTCGGGTGCGGCTAGCGCGGCACCGAGCGGCGTGGCTGCCGCTTCGGCCGCAGTCAGCGCGGCGCTCGTTTCACGCGGATAGTCGGTGGCGGGCGGCCGTGTTGCGCAGCCCGCGACGAGCGCGAGGCAAGCGAGCGCGAACCGGGCCAGCATCGGCGGCGAGGCCGAGCGTCGGGTAACGGCTTCGGACGGGGCAGGATGCACGGGCAAGCGGATCCTCCAAAGCGGCACGCCGCGTGGGGCGTTATGGTTCGCTTTCATTGCACGGCTTCACGAAGTATTTACGGGAAGCCGCTCGCGGGACTTGCGCAGGCGAACATGCTGCTACCGCAATTTTCGGGCCGAAGCGATAAGGCGCGCTGGGGACGCATGGCGGAGGCAGTTCGAGCCTGTGTTTATCGCGCACGCCGCGCCGCTTTGCCAACCGGGGCAACGCCCGGCAGGGCGGCAAGCGGCAAGAACTCGCGCTTGCCGGGCATCGCGCCGAGGCCTGGCTCTGCGTGCGCACTATCGAACCGGCAGGGCGCGCCGCCGAGCGGACGCTTCACTCCACGCGGTTCGCATTGGCGGCGGGGGCCAGCACGTGCTGGCTCATGCGATGAAAGCGCCACGTCATGAGCACGGCGACGCTGGCGAGCCCCGCCGCAAGGCCCCACCAGAGTCCGAGTGCACCGAGACCGAAGCGGAACGCGAGTGCGTAACCGAGCGGAAAGCCGATGCCCCAGTAGCCGAGCGTGGCCGCGAGCATGGGCACGCGCGTGTCCTTCAGACCGCGCAGGCAGCCCGAGCCCACGGTTTGCGCGCCGTCGACGATCTGGAAGATGGCCGCGACGCCGAGCAGCGTGGCGGCGAGCCCGACCGTGTGGGCGTTGGCCGGATCGTCGAGATGCAGGTAGAGCCCGACGATCCAGTGCGGCGCGAGCACCATCACGAGCGCCGAGAGCGACATGAAACCCACGCCTAGCCCCAGCGCGACGAAACCCGCATGGCGTGCGGCGCGCGGCGCGCCCGCGCCGGCCCAGTAACCCACGCGCACGTTGGCCGCCTGACCGATCGCGAGCGGCACCATGAAGGTGACGGAGGCGACGTTAAGCGCGATCTGGTGCGCGGCGAGCGGCGTCTCTCCGAGCAGGCCGGCGAGCAGGCCGGTGGCGAGAAAGAGCGTCGCCTCCACGGCGTAGGTGATCGCGACCGGCCAGCCGATCGTGAATAGCTCGCCCATCAGCGGCGCCGTGGGCCGGCGCGCAATGACGAAATGCTGGTGCGACGGCCGCAGGTGCAGCAGCGCCATCAGCACGAAGGCGGTGAGCCACACCGTGATCGTCGTCGCGACCGCCGAGCCGAGAAAGCCGAGGCGCGGCAGGCTCCACATGCCGTGGATCAGCCCGTAGTTGAGAAAGCCGTTGATGAACACGCACGCAACCGACACCCAGAGAAGCCGTCGCGCCGCGCCGATGGCGGGCAGGAACGAGCGCATGAGCCCCACGCCGATCAGGCTCGCGGGCGCGCCCCAGCGCAGCACGGCCGTGTATTCGCCGATGTGGTGGGCGAGCAGCGTCGGCTCGCCGAGCGCGCGCAGGATCGGCTCGGCAAACGAGAGCAGCGCGAAGGCCGGCAGCGAGAGCAGCAGGGAAAGCGCGAAGCCGGTCCAGTAGATGTGCGGCACCTGGCTTTCGTTGTCGGCGCCGCGCGCCTGCGCGACGCTCACGCTCACCGAGGTCAGCACGCCTTGCAGCACCGTCACCACGACGAAGAACAGATTGGCGCCGAGGCCGCCCGCGGCGAGCGCGTCGGCGCCGAGCGAGCCGAGCAGCACCGTGTCGGTGACGCTCATCGCCATTTGCGAGAGCTGGGCGATCGCGAGGGGCGCGGCGAGGCGGGCGGTGTCGGCGGCGTGGCGGCGCAGCGTGGGGGGCGCGGAAACGGCGCGTCGGGAGAGCGTGGCTCGAGTCATGAAAAGCAAGCGGCGCGAATGGGTCGCGCCGCACGGCCTGGTTTGTCTGTCGAAAGTGAAAGCTTATTGCTAGACAGCGGCCTTGTCGATCCGAATGCTCAAATATGGTGCATAGCTGGCGTCTGGGCGCAAGTCCGGTCGAGGCTCCCGCGGTGCCTCTGTAGGTGCCTCACTCAGCCGCCTTGATGGCGATGCGAGTATCGCCCAGCAGCACGGCCTGGCCCGCGCGGATCTTGCACGTCTTGCGCAGCTCGACTTCGCCGTCGACCTTCACGGCGCCCGAGGCGACGATCTGCTTGGCCGAGCCGCCGCTATCGGCGAGACCTGTGATCTTCAGGAGGTTGTGCAGTTCGACGTAGTCGCCGGTCAGGGTGAAATCGATGTTGGGCATGGCGGTCTGGAAATTCGGGCGCGCGGCAAGCGCGCGAAGCGGTGAGCATCATAAGCGATGGCGAGCCCCCGCGATACGCGGCTGCTGGTACTGGCGGCGTCGACCGCGGGCGCTGGGCTCTGCGGGTAGCCTGGCGCGGCGGCGTCGGGGGCAGCAGGCGCTGCCGCGCTGTCCCTAAATCCCGCCAGATCGCTGCATAATCAGGCGCTTGCCGATCCGAGGTGTATGGATATACAGTATGCGTCGCTCCCCTTCGATTCGCCACGTTCATCTCCCCGCGTCCGCCGTGTCCACTGTTTCCGTTGCCGATCCCTCCTCAGTCTCCGTCGCCCTGGACGATGTTGTCCAATCGGGCGCCGATGCGGCCAACGCCGTTTCCGCATGGCTCGCAAAGCTCAACGAAGCGCAGCGCGAGGCCGTCGAGCACGGCGGCGAAGCGGGCTATGCGCCGGGCTCGGCGTTGCCGGGGCCGCTGCTCGTGATCGCGGGCGCGGGCTCGGGCAAGACGAATACGCTGGCTCACCGCGTCGCGCATCTGATCGTCAACGGGGCCGACCCGCACCGCATCCTGCTCCTCACGTTCTCGCGCCGCGCCGCGCAGGAGATGACGCGGCGCGTGGCGCGCATTGCCGCCGGTGCGCCGGGCGCGGCCGCCGCGCTCGCGCAGGGCCTCACCTGGGCAGGCACGTTTCACGGCGTGGGAGCGCGCCTGTTGCGCGAATACGCGGATCACATCGGCCTCTCGCCGGCGTTCACGATCAACGATCGCGAGGACTCCGCCGATCTCATGAACCTCGTGCGCCACGAACTGGGTTTCTCGGCGAAGGAAAAGCGCTTTCCGTCGAAATCGACGTGTCTTGCGATCTACTCGCGCGCGGTCAACACGGGCGACTCGCTCGCCAACGTGCTCAATCGCTCGTTTTCGTGGTGCCTCGAATGGGAGCCGCAGCTGCGCGCGCTGTTCGCCGCCTACGTGGGCGCCAAGCAGAAGCAGAATGTCCTCGACTACGACGACTTGCTGCTCTACTGGGCGCACATGGCCGCCGAGCCGGCCATCGCCGCCGATCTGGCCGGCCGCTTCGACCATATCCTCGTCGACGAATACCAGGACACCAATCGCCTGCAGGCCTCGATTCTCCTTGCGCTCAAGCCCGATGGCCGGGGCCTCACCGTGGTCGGCGACGATGCTCAGGCGATCTACTCGTTTCGCGGCGCGACCGTGCGCAACATCCTCGACTTCCCGGCACAGTTCGATCCGCCCGCGCGCCAGGTCACGCTAGAGCGCAACTATCGCTCGACGGAGCCGATCCTCGCGGCCTCGAACGCCGTGATCGATGCCGCCGCCGAGCGCTTCACGAAGAACCTGTGGACCGACCGCGCCTCGCAGCAGCGCCCGCGCCTCGTCACGGTCGCCGACGAGGCCACCCAGGCGCGCTACGTCGTCGAGCAGATTCTCGAAGCGCGCGAGGCGGGGATGAAGCTCAAGCAGCAGGCGGTGCTGTTTCGCGCCGCGCATCACAGCGCGACGCTGGAAATCGAGCTCGCGCGGCGCAACATTCCGTTCGTGAAGTTCGGCGGGCTGCGCTTTCTCGATGCCGCCCATGTGAAGGACGTGCTGGCGGTGTTGCGCTGGGCCGAGAATCCGCTCGACCGCGTGGCGGGCTTTCGCGTGACACAGTTGCTGCCCGGCGTCGGGCCCGCCAACGCGGCGCGCCTGCTCGACCAGGTGTCCGCCTGCACGGGCGCATATCGCGCCGCCGAGGCGCTCGCCGCCTTCGCGCCGCCCCCGCGCGCGGCCGAGGACTGGCCCGCGTTCGCCGCGCTGATCGACAGCCTTTGCATGCGCTCGACGCCGTGGCCCGCCGAGTTCGAGCGCGTGCGGCGCTGGTACGAGCCGCATCTGGAGCGCAATCACGAAGACGCCCAGGTGCGCCACGCCGATCTGCTGCAGATGGAGAGCATTGCGAGCACTTATGCCTCGCGCGAGCGCTTTCTCACCGAACTCACGCTCGATCCGCCCGACGCCACGAGCGCCGAATCCGCCGACCCGTTGCTCGACGAGGACTATCTGATCCTCTCGACCATCCACTCCGCGAAAGGGCAGGAGTGGCGCAACGTGTTCGTGCTCAACGGCGTGGACGGCTGCATTCCGTCGGATCTCGGCGCGGGCAGCGACGAGGAGCTGGAAGAGGAGCGGCGTCTGCTCTATGTCGCAATGACACGCGCGAAGGAGGATTTGCACATCGTCGTGCCGCAGCGTTTCTATGTGCACAACCAGGTGGCGTCGGGCGACCGGCACGTGTGGGCGTCGCGCACGCGCTTCATCGCCACGCCCATGCTGCCGCTGTTCGAATCGCGCGCGTGGCCGCCCGCGCCCGTGGCGAGCGCGCCGAGCGCGGCGGGACTTGCCGCCGCCGCACAGGCGAAGGTCGAGATCGCCGCGAAGCTCAGGAAGATGTGGGACTAGCGGGGGCCCGCCGAAGCGGGCACGAGAGGCGGCGCGCCGCGCGGGGGCACGCCGTGCTGGACGTTCAGCGGGGCGCCGGAGTGAGCGCCCGCCTTTTTCTCGCGGGCGCGCCGGCGCTCAGCGCGACTGCTCGCGCGCGGTGCTGCGCGGCGGCGGCGTGAAGAAGTTGCGCAGCCAGGCGGCAAGACGCGTGAACACGTCGTCGGGTTCGTCGACGAAGATCTCGGGCTTGAGCAGCCGCAAATACTCCATGATCTGCTGCGCTTCCTGTTTCTGGAACGCGCCATGCGTGATGCCGAGCCGCAACAGCCCGCGCAGTTCGCCCAGACGCTCGCGCGCCGCGCTGCCGCTCGCCTGCTCGCAGCCGATCTTCGCTTCGTACACACGCTGGCGCAGCGATTCCGCAAGCCGCCACGCAGGTGTCTGCATCGATTCCTCGAGCGCCTGGATGTCCTGCACGCTCGACTTGATCTGCGCCGCGAGCGGATCGATCAGCGAGTCCTCGCCCTGGGCTTCCGTCACGATGGCCGCCGCCCAGTCGCGGCACTGCTTCGATAGCTCGTCGGGCGTCCACTCGGGGCGCGAGGCGAAGCCGAAGCCGAATTCGCCGGCCTGACACAGCAGGATCGAGACGACCTCGGGAAACTCCTTGTCGAGCGTGCGCTTCGCCCATGCGTACTGGCCGCCCTGCAGAAGCCGCTGCACCGCGTGCTCCGTGAGCGGCGTCATGTTGTCGAGCAGCTTCGCGCGCAGGTAATCCTCGAATTCCGGCGTGGCGAACTGCGGGTCGAGCTTGAGCGAGACGCGCAGGAACGCGTCGAAGTCCTTGCGCAGCGACGCAAGCGTTTCGTCCTTCAGTTTGAGGGTGATTTGCCCCATGTGGTTGCCCCGGTGTAATCCTTATCCCTACTCGCGCGCTCTCGCCGTTCGAGCACGGGCCTGCCACAGCGGGCCTCGACGGGTTTATCGGCGGGGCGGGGTAAAACTTGAGCGCAAGGGCCGAGGGGGGCAGCGAGGCGCTAGCGCAGGACGACGCCTTGCCAGAGGAAAAACACGCCGAGCCCGACCGCGATCGTGAGGAGCGGGCGCTTCGTGAGCGCGCTCACGACGATCGCCGCGAGCGCGCCGACGAGCTGCGGGTTGCGCCACGTCAGCTCGGCGCCGTGACCATGAGGCGAGACGGCCATCGGCACGATGATGGCCGTGAGCACGGTGACCGGCACGAAGCCGAGCGCGGTGCGCACGAGCGGCGGGAAGACGAGCCGTTCGCCGAGCACGAATACGGCGGTGCGCACGAGCCACGTGATCAGGGCCATGCCGAGGATCAGGACGACGTAGTTCATTGCCTGGCTCCTGCTGTGCGCCGAACGGTGGGTGGTTTGCGGGAGCTTTCAGCGGACTCGCGGGCGCCGCGCGGCGAGCCGGGGCGCGAGAGGACGACACCGACGACCACGCCCGCGAGCACCGCGCCGAGCAGCCCGAGCTTGTACGGCCAGTCCTGCCAGAAGAAGGCGAGCGCGCCCGCCGTCGCCGCGGCGGCGAGATAGCGCAGGGCGACGAGCTGCGGCACGACGATGGCGATGAAGGTCGCCACCATCGCGAAATCGAGCCCGAGAGACTGGAGGCCCGGGAACGCCGCGCCGAACAGCAGGCCGGCCGCGGTCCAGAGCTGCCAGTTCAGGTACATCGAAATGCCCGAGCCGAGGAAATGCCACGGCGAGACATCGTTGCCGGGCGGGTGGCGGCGAAAATGCGCCCACGCGACGGCGAAGACCTCGTCGGTGAGCACGCCGCCGAGCACGAGGCGCCAGCGCAGCGGGAGGTGCGCGACGTAAGGCGCGAGCGTGGCGCTGTACAGCACGTGCCGCAGGTTCACGATGAACGTGGTGGCGAGAATCACGGCGAAGCTCGCGTGCGAGGCGATGAGCCCGAGCGCGATGAACTGCGCGGAGCCGGCGAACACGGCGAGCGACATGAACTGGCCGTGCCAGGGCGAAAGCGGGCCCGAGGTGACGAGCGTGCCGAAAATCACGCCGAAGGGCGCGGCGCCGATCATCATGGGAATCGTGTCGCGCGCGCCGGCGACGAATTCCGCGGCTCGCTTCGGATGCGGCCTGGGCCGCGCGTTGGATTGCGTGGTCAAACTGTCCTCCTGATGCAAGGGGACAGGATAGCGGGCGCCCGTGCGCGTGGCTTGTACGTTCTTGCGGCTGCGCGCCAGCGGCGTGCGCGAGACGGCGTGCGCGAGCGGCGTGCGCGAGCGGCGTGCGTCAGGACGACTGCCAGCGCCCCGGCGGCACGCCGAACATGCGGCGAAAGTGTCGCGTGAAATGACTCTGGTCGGTGAAGCCGCTTGCCACGGCGACGTCGGCGACCGTGGCGCCTTCTCGCAGCGGCCCCAATGCGCGTTGCAGACGCAACTGTGTGCGCCACGCGTGCGGCGGCAGCCCGGTCGCCTGCGTGAAAAGCCGTGTGGCGTGAAACGGCGAGAGGCCGACCGCCAGTGCGAGATCGGCCACGCGCAGCGGCGTGGCGAGATCGGCGGCGAGCAGTGCCTTCATCGTCTCGATGCGCGGGTCGTCGGGGCCGTGGCTGAGCGCCGCCTCGCGCGTGCGGCCGTAGCGTGACAGGAGCGTGGAGAGGGCATCGAGCAGGGCGCCTTCCACGGCGAGCAGATCAGGGCAAGGCGCTGAGCGCGCCGCTGGAGCGGCCGCGCGCGAGCAAGGGTGAAGCGCCGCCACGTCTTTCGGCCGCGCGGCCACGGCAGGTTCCGCCACGGCCACGTTGCGTCGACGCCCGGCGTCGGCTTCGAGCAGGCGGTGGGCACGAGAGAGCCGGTGCGCGAGATCGAGATCGTGGATCACCTCGGTATCGAACCACGGCAGCGGCTGCGCGCGCCCGGCGATGTCAACGGCGAGTTCATGCAGGAAATCGACGGGCACGTACATCACCCGATAGCTCCAGCCTTCGTCGACGGCGCGCGAGCCCGTATGCAGCTCGCCCGGATTGATGACCGGCACGGTGCCCGCCGCGGCGACATGCTGCGAGCCGCGATAGCGATAGCACTCCGCGCCGCCCTCTATCACAGGAATCGTGTAGGCCTCGTGCCAGTGGGGCGCGAATGCGTGCTCGTTGTATTCGGCCGTGACGAGGTCCGCGCCGGGCAGCAACGGCGTGCGCCAGTAGCGGGCGGAATCCCGGAAACGCGAGTCGGTCATGGCGAGAAATCCTGCGCAGGACGCCCAGTCTAGCGCAGCGGGATTGCCGTGCCAGCCGGCACCGGCACCGCGGTGACGCTGTTCTTCGCGCTGCCGCTCACCACGCGGTCGCTGTAGGTCAAATAGACGAGCGCGTTGCGTTTCGCGTCGACCACGCGCACGACGTGCAGCGTCTTGAAGAGAAACGACATGCGCTCGTTGAAGACATCGGCCTGCTGCTTGAGCGGCCCGGAAAACGAGATCGGCCCGACCTGGCGGCAGGCGATCGACGCCTCTGTCGGGTCTTCCGCAATGCCGAGCGTGCCCTTTACGCCGCCCGTGCGTGCGCGCGACACATAGCAGGTGACGCCTTGGACCTGTGGGTCGTCGTAGGCCTCGACGACGACCTTGTCCGAGCCGGTCACGCGGAAGTTGGTATTCACGCTGCCGATCTGCTCGGCATGGGCGGCGGCACCGGCGACGAACGCAACGAGGCTCGCGCAGCCGAGGAGCGGACGTGCAAGGAGGACGGCAAGGCGGTTGGATTTCATGCGGATTCCCAAAGATGGGCGTAGCGACATTATCGGGGAGGGAGGCGAAGGCGACGGCAAGACCGCGAAAACGTCATGCGCAGGGCTCGCAGGGCTAATACCCGGCCTCCCGCTGATGACGGAACGCGAGAACGTACACGGCGTCATCTTCAGCGTCATGCAGGTACAGTGCCACGTAACCCGAATCTCCGAAGGGGATCACAAGATCGCGCAGTTCGGGCGAGCCGCCCAGTGGGCGTCCAATAGCGGGAGTCTTTTCGAGACGGAGGAACTGCCCGGCGATGACCTGAGCTGCGCTTCGTGCAGCTTCAGGGGTTTTGCGAGAGGGAAATCGCCGGCAGCGCTCCAAGCCTCCAACGGCGCGCTCGGCGACGATCAATCGTGGCACCCGGGCACCGGCTTCTCGTCGTCCGTTCCCCAGCTATCCAGCCACGTGCGCACCTCGTCACCGTTCAAGTGGCGGCCGGTTTCCCTGAAATGCTGCCAGGAAGCGAGCGCTTCCTGCTTGAAGCGTTCGCGTGTCTCTTCGCGTTCGACGTACTGCGCGATGGCTTCCCGCATCACGGCATGCGGCGAGCGGTGCTGCAAACCGGCGATGTGCTGGACGCGGTCCTTGAGGTCTTCGTCGAGCTTGATGGACGTGGCCATGACGGTTCCTGCGGCTGGGTATCACCTGGTGATACTACACCAGCAGGGCGCCCGGCGTGACGCAAGGCCCCGTGCTGGACTGACGCCGAACAGGGGGTGTGCGAAAGGTGCACAGCAAAAGAAAAAGGGGTTGCGTGCGACACGCAACCCCTCGATATTTTGGCTCCCCGACCTGGGCTCGAACCAGGGACCTACGGATTAACAGTCCGGCGCTCTACCGACTGAGCTATCGGGGAACAGCAATACAGCTACAACGCTTTACGTCATAAAAAAACCCGTTGTGCGCGGTGATCAACACGAACGGGCTTTTGCGAATCTTGGCTCCCCGACCTGGGCTCGAACCAGGGACCTACGGATTAACAGTCCGGCGCTCTACCGACTGAGCTATCGGGGATCAACAAAAGCAGAGAACGAGATTCTATGGGGTATGGCTGAGCCTGTCAACACCCTCTCGCTATGTCACAAGGGGCAATTCGCTGTCTGCGGGGTGATTGGGGAACTGGTCCGCCAAGTGACAGAACGCTACCCCGAACAAGCCCTTAGCGCGCAATTAACGTGCAAGAAGCGCGAGCTTGTCTTTCACGTCCTTGAACTCGTCGGCTTCCGGCAGCGGGGCCTTGGTCTTGGTGATGCTCGGCCAGCCCTTCGCCAGGTCGGCGTTGAGTTCGATGAAGGCTTGCTGGTCGCCTGGCACGTCCTCTTCGGCGTAGATGGCGTTCACCGGGCATTCGGCGACGCACACGGCGCAGTCGATGCACTCGTCCGGGTCAATCGCGAGGAAGTTGGGACCTTCGCGAAAGCAGTCCACCGGGCACACATCGACGCAGTCGGTATAGCGGCACTTGATGCAGCTTTCGGTCACAACGTGAGTCATTCAGGCAGCTCCTGCAAGCTTTTGTATCGTGGGTGGCGATTCGCCAAAAGCGGTATTGTAACTGATGAGGAATTCGCCCTACCAGACGCCCGCACCCGTCCTTAGATCGTTTCGTGATTAGTTTATAAGACCCGGTGATCCGCGACATTTCACCTTTGCTCGCAAGGGGCGTGCGGGCCGGCACGCGGGGCGCGCAGGTGTTCGGGTAACATGGGCGCACCGCTGGTGCCCGCCACCCGAAAGCCGCTGTCAGGCCCGAACCCTGTGCCGCGTCCGGTTCCCATTTCGCGGGCGCTATCCGATCGCAGTCCGGCTGGCTCATCATGATCATTACTTCGCTGCTCGATACCGACCTGTACAAATTCACGATGATGCAAGTGGTGCTGCATCATTTTCCCGCGGCCAACGTGGAGTACCGCTTCCGCTGCCGCACGCCCAACGTCGATCTGGTTCCCTACGTCGACGAGATCCGCGGCGAGATCCAGAAGCTTTGCCGGCTGCGCTTCGCGGAGCCCGAGCTCGACTATCTGCGCAAGATGCGCTTCATCAAGAGCGACTTCATCGACTTCCTCGCGCTCTTCCATCTGAACGAAAAGTACATCTCGGTCACGCCATCGCCCAAGGGCAACGGCGAGATCGACATCGAAATCGAGGGGCCGTGGCTGCACACGATTCTCTTCGAGATCCCCGTGCTCGCCATCGTCAACGAGGTGTATTTCCGCAACACGCAGCATCACCCGCAGTACGAGGAGGGGCGTGAGCGCCTGCGCCACAAGATCGAGCTGCTCGGCGCAAAGCCCGAATTCGCCGATTGCAAGATCGCCGACTACGGGACGCGGCGCCGCTTCTCGAAGCGCTGGCACGAGGAGGTGATCCTCACGCTCAAGGAAGACCTGGGCGAGCAGTTCGCCGGCACGAGCAACGTGTACTACGCGATGAAGCACAACCTCACGCCGCTCGGCACCATGGCGCACGAGTACCTGCAGGCATGCCAGGCGCTCGGGCCGCGTCTGCGCGACTCGCAGATCTACGGCTTCGAGGTGTGGGCGAAGGAGTATCGCGGCGATCTCGGCATCGCGCTTTCGGATGTCTACGGCATGCGGGCCTTCCTGCGCGATTTCGACATGTACTTCTGCAAGCTCTTCGACGGCGCGCGCCACGACTCGGGCGATCCGTTCGACTGGGGCGAGCGCCTGCTCAAGCATTACGAGGACAACCGCTGCGACCCGCGCACGAAGACGATGATCTTCTCGGACGCGCTCGATATTCCCAAGGTGCTGAGCCTCTACGAGCGCTTTCGCGGGCGTTGCCGCCTCGCGTTCGGCGTGGGCACGAACCTCACCAACGATCTCGGCTATCAGCCGCTGCAGATCGTCATCAAGATGGTTCGCTGCAATGGTCAGCCCGTCGCCAAGCTCTCCGATTCGCCGGGCAAGAACATGTGCGACGACAGGGCGTATCTTGCCTATCTGCGCCAGGTGTTCGGCATCGAGCAGCCCGTTGAGGAAGAGTGTGCCGGCAATCAAGAAGGTGCCGTGCACGCGCGAAGTGCCGGGTAACGCGCCGGTATAATCGGCGCGTCGCCTTTCCTCTCTTTCGACAAGGACGTTCATGGACACGTCGGCCGCCCGCCGCAGCATACTCGCGCGCATTCGCGCCGCGCAGGGACGCGAGCCCACGCCCGCGGCGCACGAGCGGGAAGCCGTTGCCGACTACCTCGCGCGGCATCCCGAAGGCCCGAGGCCGCCGCTCGAAGGCGACCTCGTTGCGCGCTTCGTGGCCGAGGCGCGCAAGATGTCGAGCACCGTCGACGAAGTCCAGCAGTTCGCCGACGTTCCCGCTGCCGCGCAACGCTATCTCGCCGGCCACGGCTTGCCGATGCAGGCCGTCGCATGGCAAACGCTCGAAGCCTTCGACTGGGCCGGCGCGGGCCTCGCCGTTCAGTGCCGCAAGCCCGAAGATCGCGATCTCGTCGGCCTCACAGGGTGCTTTTGCGCCACGGCCGAAACCGGCACGCTGGTGCTGCTTTCCAGTCCGCAAACGTGGGCATCGGGCGCGCTGCTGCCCGAGACGCACATCGCCGTCGTGCCCGCTTCGCGCATCGTCGCGGGCCACGAGGACGCCTTTGCACTGATGCGCGCCGAACGCGGCGAGCTGCCACGCGCGGTCAATTTCGTCTCCGGGCCTTCGCGCACCGGCGACATCGAACAGACCATCGTTCTTGGGGCGCACGGGCCCTATCGCGTCCATGTGATCGTCGTGCATGGCGCGTAAGGGATCGGTGGTAGTCAAACTTGTCAGCAAACCCGCAGCGGCGGCCTTCGCCGCGCTGGCGTTGCCCGTCACGAACGCACACGCAGCGGGCTTCGACGGCGCCTCGCTCAGCGCCGCCTGGGCGCTGCCCTTCGCCGGCATGCTGCTCTCGATTGCGTTCTTCCCGATGTTCGCGGGCGCATTCTGGCATCGCCACTTCGGCAAGATTTCGGCGGCGTGGGCGCTGGCATTCCTGCTGCCGTTCGCGGCCACGCATGGTTTCGACGCGGCGTATCCGCTCTTCGTGCACGCCGTCGTCGACGAATATGCCCCGTTCATCGTCTTGCTCGGTGCGCTCTATACGATCGCGGGCGGCATCTGCGTATATGGGAATCTGCACGGATCGCCGCGCACCAACACGGCGATCCTCGCGCTGGGCACGTTGCTCGCGAGCGTGATGGGCACGACGGGCGCTGCGATGCTGCTGATCCGCCCGCTGCTGCGCGCGAACGACAACCGGCGGCACAACGTGCACGTCGTCGTGTTCTTCATCTTTCTCGTCGCGAATGCGGGCGGTCTTCTCACGCCGCTCGGCGACCCGCCGCTCTTCCTCGGCTTCCTCAATGGCGTGGGATTCTTCTGGACTGCGCAACATCTCGCGCTCCCCATGCTGTTCGTCTGCGGCTTGCTGCTCGCGGTCTTTTACGTGCTCGACACCTGGTACTTCACCCGCCGCGGCGAGGCGCACGCGGCGCGTCTGGACCCGACGCCGGACACGGGCGCGCTATCGGTCGGCGGCAAGGCGAACTTCGTGCTGCTCGCGCTGCTCGTCGCGCTCGTGCTGATGAGCGGCATGTGGCGTCCGGGCATCGTGTTCGAAGTCGCGGGCGCGCATCTGCAGTTGCAGAACCTCGTGCGCGATACGGGTCTCGTTGCGCTCGCACTGGTTTCGCTCGCTTTCACGTCGAAAGCGGCGCGCGCCGACAACGGCTTCGAATGGGCGCCGATCGTCGAGGTGGCGAAGCTCTTCGCAGGCATTTTCGTGACGATCACGCCCGTCATCGCGATGCTGCGCGCGGGCGACGCGGGTGCGTTCGCCGCGCTGATCCGGCTCGTGAACGACGCGCCCGGCCGTCCCAACGAAGCGATGTACTTCTGGGCGACGGGTCTGCTCTCGTCGTTTCTCGATAACGCGCCCACCTACCTCGTGTTCTTCAATCTCGCGGGCGGCGACGCCGAAGCGCTCATGTCGGGCGGCGCGAAAACGCTGGCCGCGATCTCGGCAGGGGCGGTCTGGATGGGCGCGCTCACCTATATCGGCAACGCGCCGAACTTCATGGTCAAGGCGATCGCGCAGTCGCGCGGCGTGCGCATGCCGGGTTTCTTCGGCTATCTTGGCTGGTCGGCGGTGCTGCTCGTGCCGGTCTTTCTCGCGGCGACCTGGCTCTTTTTCGTCTAGCCGCGGGACGTTCGCAAGACTTCCCCGAGTCCCCCGTCAAGCGCAACAATGACGGACATCCGGACAGAACGACTGAAGTGTGGAGAGCAACAATGCAAAAGATTCTCGTGGCGCGCCCGATCTTTCCCGACGTGATCGATCGGCTCAAGCAGTATTTCGACGTGGACTGGAACAACGGCGACGCACTGTCGCCGGAGGCGCTCAACGAGCGTCTCGCCGACAAGGACGGTGCCCTCACGGCAGGCGACCCGATCGGCGCGGCCACGCTCGCGGCCGCGCCGCGTCTGCGTGTGGTTGCGAACATGGCGGTGGGCTACAACAACTTCGACATGGCCGCGTTCAACGCAGCCCATGTGCTCGGCACCAACACGCCCGACGTGCTCAACGAGACCACGGCCGACTTCGGCTGGGCGCTGATGATGGCGGCCGCGCGCCGCGTAACGGAATCCGAGCACTTCCTGCGCGCGGGCAAGTGGGGCAAATGGTCGTTCGACGCGTTTCTCGGCTCGGACATCCATGGCTCGACGCTCGGCATCATCGGCATGGGGCGTATCGGCCAGGCGCTCGCGCGCCGTGCACGCGGCTTCGACATGCGCGTCGTGTATCACAACCGCTCGCGCGTCGCGCCTGAGATCGAGGCCGAACTGAACGCCGAATATCTCTCCAAGGAAGCGCTGCTCAAGGCGGCCGACCACGTCGTGCTCGTGCTGCCCTACACGCCGGAGAACCATCACACGATCGGCGCCGCGGAGCTTGCGCAGATGAAGCCCACCGCGACGCTCACCAACATCGCGCGCGGCGGCATCGTCGACGACGCGGCGTTGGCGCATGCGCTGCGCACGCGCCAGATCGCCTCGGCGGGGCTCGACGTATTCGAGGGCGAGCCCAGCGTGCATCCGGCGCTGCTCGAAGTGGAGAACGTCGTGCTCACGCCGCACATCGCGAGCGCGAGCGAAGCCACGCGCCGCGCCATGGCGAATCTCGCCGCCGACAACCTGATCGCCGCGCTCGGCGAAGGCCCGCGCGCGGGGCGGCCGCCCAATCCGATCAACCCCGGGGTGCAGGGGAAAGCGCGTACATGAGTGAGCTCGCAGTCATGTCGCTGGCGCTCACCGCGCTGGCGATCGCGTTCGTCGTGACGCTCGTCGCGCTGCTGCGCGCCCGTCGTGGGGACGGCGACGGCGAGGCCACGCTCGACGCGCTCGATCAGCTGAGCGACCGTCTCGCGGCCTCGACCGATACGCAGGCACGTGCTGCCGAGCGCATCGAACGCGAGTTGCGCAATGAAATGGCGCGCACGGCGCAGAGCTCGCGCAGCGAGTTCGGCAGCGGCTTCGCGCAGGTGCAGCAGGCGCTGGCGGCGCAGCTTGCCAGCATCGCCACGGTGCAGAACGGCCAGATCGACGGCTTCGCGCAGCAGCTCGCCAAGCTCACGGCGACCAACACGCAGCAGCTCGATGCCGTACGCCAAAGCCTGCATCTGCAGGCCCAGCAGGCGCGCGACGAGCAGGGCGCCGCGCTGCGCCACTTCGGCACCTTGCTCACGCAGCAGCTCGCGCAGTTGACCGAAGCCAACGACCGGCGCCTCGCCGAAGTGCGCGCGACGCTCGAGCAGCGCCTGAAGGACATCGAAGCGAACAATGCGGCGAAGCTCGAGGAAATGCGCCGCACCGTCGACGAGAAGCTGCACGCGACGCTCGAACAGCGGCTTGGCGAGTCGTTCAAGCTCGTCTCCGATCGACTGGAGCAGGTGCATCGGGGGCTCGGCGAAATGCAGACGCTGGCGGCGGGCGTCGGAGACCTGAAGAAGGTGCTCACGAACGTGAAAACGCGCGGCACGTGGGGCGAGGTGCAGCTCGAAGCGTTGCTCGAACAGATGCTCACGCCTGACCAGTATGCGAAGAACGTGGCGACGGTGCCGAAGAGCAGCGAGCGCGTGGAGTTCGCGATTCGTCTGCCCGGGCGCGGCATGACGGGCGCAAGCGGCGCGGAAGGAGGGGAGCCGGTCTGGCTGCCGATCGATGCCAAGTTCCCGCGCGAGGACTACGAGCGTCTCGTCGATGCGCAGGAGCGCGCGGACGTGCTGGCGATCGAGGAAGCGGGGCGCGCGCTGGAACTGCGCATTCGCGCGGAGGCGCGCACGATCGCAGAGAAATACATCGCGCCGCCGCACACGACCGACTTTGCGTTGCTATTCCTGCCGACCGAAGGGCTTTACGCGGAGATCCTGCGCCGTCCCGGCCTGACCGATGTCCTGCAGCGCGACTGCCGGGTGAGCGTGGCGGGGCCGACCACGCTCACGGCGCTCCTCAACAGCCTGCAGATGGGTTTCCGCACGCTCGCGATCGAGCGGCGCTCGAGCGAAGTGTGGCAGGTGCTCGGCGCCGTGAAGACGGAGTTCGGCAAATTCGGCGACGTGCTCGCGCGCACCAAGTCGCAGCTCGAAACCGTCACGCGTTCGATCGAGGCGGCGCAAGTGCGCACGCGCGCGATGAACCGCAAGCTGCGCGACGTGGAGGCGTTGCCGGGGGAAGCCGCGGCAACCCTGCTTGGCGACGTGCAGAGCAACGGTGAAAGCGGTGGTGAAGCCGGAAGCGAAGGAGGATTCGGCGACGAGTGACTGGCGCTGCTTTGCTGAAGCACAACGGGCCGCCTGCATGATATGCAGGCGGCCCGTTCGCGTTGGAGCCTGTGCGTTGCGTGCGGGCCGCGCTCAGCCGATCACCGGCTCGCCGGGCGCGGCGAGCTTTTCGAGCGCATCGCCGGTCATGCGTACGACGCGCCAGTCCGGCAGCACGGTGGCACCGAGCTTCTCGTAAAAGCCGATGGCCGGCGTGTTCCAATCGAGCACGGTCCACTCGAAGCGGGCGCAGCCGCGTTCGACAGCAATGGCTGCGAGCGCGCGCAGCATCGCCGTGCCGAGACCGCTGCCGCGTTGCGAGGGTTGCACGTAGAGGTCTTCGAGATAAAGGCCGCGGCGGCTCAGGAAAGTCGAATAGTTGTGAAAGAAGAGCGCGTAGCCGACGATGCGGCCGGCATCTTCCGCCACCAGCGCTTCGGCGGCGGGGCGCGTGCCAAAGAGGGCATCGGCGAGCCCTTCGGCCGTGCCCGTGAACAAATGCGTGAGCTTCTCGAATTCGGCGAGCTCATACATCAGCGCATGCATGGCGCCGACGTCGGCAGGCGTGGCGGCGCGGATCGTCGCGGCCATCA
Organism: Paraburkholderia mimosarum LMG 23256 = NBRC 106338; assembly: GCF_000739815.1. Lineage (GTDB taxonomy): Bacteria > Pseudomonadota > Gammaproteobacteria > Burkholderiales > Burkholderiaceae > Paraburkholderia > Paraburkholderia mimosarum. Next base: position 59,638 of record NZ_BBJJ01000017.1, on the reverse strand, counting down.
GGCTTCCTCGGGTACGTCGGAGAGGTGGATCTCGATGCCGCCGAAGCGCGACGCGACCCAGTTATAGGCATGGCACGCGATCCACAGCAGGATGAAGCCGACGATCGCATTGAGCAGCAGCGCGCTGAAGATGGTGGAGAGCTCAACCGACCCATAGCGCACGAACGCCACGAGCACGCCGAGCAGCACGATCGGCACGCTGAAGGTCAGATAGACGAGGATGAGCGCCTTGGCGGTCTGTCCCGCAGCGATGAACGAAATCTGTTTTTTCATAGTAGTCGGTCCGTTTTGCAGGTGTGGACGTGTGGATACGATTGTTGGCGTCTGACGCGCCGCTGTGCTAGACGAGTCCATCGAACAGCATGATGTCGACGGCGTCGCCGGCATCGAGGTCCCCGGCCTCGTGGGCAAGCACGATGAAGCAGTTCGCCTCGCTCATCGTGCTGAGCGCGCCCGAGCTTTGCGAGCCCGTCGGCGTGACTCGCCAATGGCCGCTGGCGTCACGGCGCGCGAGGCCGCGCTGGAATTCGGTGCGGCCAGGGCGCTTCCTGATCGACTGATCGCAGAGCGCCGGCACGAGCGGCACTGGCTGAGGGCTCGCACCCGCCATCGCCATGAGGGCGGGGCGCACGATCTGATAGAACGAGACCATCGTCGCGACCGGGTTGCCGGGCAGGCCGAACAGGAGCGCCGCGCGGCCCGCGCCGGGGCGACCGCCCGACCAGATGCGGCCGAACGCGAGCGGGCGGCCGGGGCGCATGGCGAGACCCCAGAAGGAGACGTCGCCCAGCGCCTGCAACTGGGTGCGCGTGAAATCGGCTTCGCCGACCGAGACGCCGCCGGAGGTTAGCACGACATCGGCGGTTTCGGCTGCGAGCTTCAGCGTGGCGGCCAGCGCGGCAGGGTCATCGCGCACGACGCCCAGGTCGATCGGCTCGACGTTCAGGCGCTGGAGCATCGCGCCGAGCGCGTAGCGGTTGCTGTCGTAGATGCAGCCGGGGTCGAGCGGCTCGCCGGGCGAGCGCAATTCGTCGCCGGTCGAGAAGTAGGCGACGCGCAGGCGCCGCCTGACGTTCGCCTCGACGAGGCCGAGCGAGGCCAGCAAGCCGATGTCGGAAGCGCGCAGCAAGCGGCCGGCCGCAAGCGCCACGCCGCCGCACGCGAGGTCCTCGCCCTTGCGGCGGGCATTCGCGCCGCGCGTGACGGCGTTGGCGTCGAACGTGATCGCTTCGCCATGCGTCTCGACGCGTTCTTGCGGCACGACGGTGTCGCAGCCCGCGGGCATCGGGGCGCCCGTCATGATGCGCACGCAAGTACCCGCGGCGACGCCGCCCGTGTAGGGATGGCCGGCGAATGCCTTGCCGCACACCGCGAGCGTGAGCCGGGCCGGGGCGCCGTCGCCCGATGCGCCGGCCGCAGCCAGCGCCGCGCCGTCGAACGCGTAGCCGTCCATGGCGGCGTTGTCGTGCGCGGGGACGTCGATGGGCGAGATCACGTCTTCGGCCAGCACGCGAGCGAGCGCATGCCGCAGGGGCACGCGCTCGCTCGCCGCGAGCGGCGTCACCCACTGCAGCACGATGGCCTGTGCGGCGCTGACGGGCAAAGCTTGCGGATCGTACTGGCTGATGCACCCGGCGGTGCCGGACGGATGGTTAAGCGTGGTCATCGAGTGGGGGAAGCGTCGCGCCCGCACGGCGTGTGCGGCGATCGTCCAGGCGGGTATGCCGGCCGCGTGCCGGGAATGGCGGCTGGCCGGGCGCCACCCGATTGCGGTTCAGGCGCGTTCGAGTTCGGCCAGTTCCTGTAAGGAATTGATATTGTAAAACGCGCGTTCATCGGCAAAGGCGACTTCGGCGGCCGTGTGGCGCGCGTACCACGCACGCACCTTGCGTCCGCCGGCGTCGAGGTAAGCGGCGAGATCGTCCGCGAGTGAAGTGCGAACGAGCGCGAATACGGGATGCATCGAGACGACGCCTTCGGCGTTCGTCGTGGTGGCCGTCACGATGTCGGCGCGTTCGGCGAGCGCGGCAGTGCCCAGCCGCTCTGCGAGGTCGGCAGGCAGCCACGGCGAGTCGCACGGCGCCGTGAGCAGCCACTCCGTGCGCGCCGCGCGCAGGCCGGCGAGGAGCCCGGCGAGCGGGCCGGGGAAGTCAGGCAGCGTATCGGCGCATACATCCGCTTGCCATGGCGCGCCGAGCGCCGCATAGGCGTCGCAGTTGCGATTTGCACTGATGACGACCCTGTCCACCTGCGGCGCGAGGCGCGCGAGAACGAGCGCCACGAGCGGCTTGCCGTGCAGTATCTGCAGGCCCTTGTCCGCGCCGCCCATGCGCTGGCCGCGGCCGCCCGCGAGGACGAGGCCGGTAATCGATGCAGCTGGAATGGAGACGGCGCTCATCGGCTTCATGGCTTCTCAGCCGCCGATATAGGACATTTCGATGCGGCGCTCGTCGGTGGTGGCGCTTGCCTGGGCGCTGCCGCGCAACTGCGAGTAGCGGTCCGCACGGCCTTGCCAGATTCGCGCGATCGCGTCGCTGATCGCCATGTCAGTCGCGCCGTTGCGCAGCAGCGCGCGCAGGTCGTAGCCCATCGAGGCGAAGAGACACAGATACAGCTTCCCCTCCGTCGAGAGGCGCGCGCGCGTGCAGTCGCCGCAGAACGCGCGCGTCACGCTGGAAATCGCGCCGATCTCGCCTGCGCCATCCGCGTAGCCCCAGCGCTGCGCCGTTTCGGCGGCGTTGTGCGGCTCCAGCGGCACGAGTGGCCAGTGTTCGGAAATGCGCGCGACGACCTCCGCCGACGGCAGCACTTCGGCCATGTTCCAGCCGTTTGAGGTGCCCACGTCCATGTACTCGATGAAGCGCAGGGTCACGTCCGTGCCGCGGAAATGCCGCGCGAGCGGGACGATCTCGCCGTCGTTCGTGCCGCGCTTGACGACCATGTTCACCTTGATCGGCGCGAGACCGACGGCCTGCGCCGCGGCGATGCCGTCGAGCACGTCGGCCACGGCGAAGTCGGCGTCGTTCATGCGGCGAAAGAGGGCGTCGTCGAGGGCGTCGAGGCTCACCGTCACGCGCGTGAGGCCCGCGTCGCGCAGCGCGCGCGCCTTCCGTGCAAGCAGCGAGCCATTGGTAGTGAGCGTGATGTCGAGCGCCTCGCCCTCGGGCGTGCGCAGCGCGGCGAGCCGCTCGATCAGGAATTCGATGTTCTTGCGCAGCAGCGGCTCACCACCCGTTAGCCGGATCTTGGTGACGCCTTGCGCGACGAAAAGCCGCGCGACCCGCTCGATTTCTTCCAGCGAAAGAAGCGCGGAATGCGGCAGGAAAGGGTAATCCTTGTCGAACACGGCGCGCGGCATGCAGTAGACGCAACGGAAATTGCAGCGGTCCGTGACCGAGATGCGCAGGTCGCGCAGCGGCCGCCCGAGCGCATCGGCGAGCGCACCAGAAGGCGCGCGTACGGACGCCGTTGCCGGCCGGGGGATGTCGGGCGGCAACGAACGGACGTCTGCAACAGGGATGATGCGTCGTGTCATGGACTCTTCATTCTCGCGTTGATTCGATTTTAGCCGAACCGGCGATCGCCTACAGACAAGGGACAACGCTGATATATCAAAAAAAGCCCGCCGGTAGGGGCGGGCTTTCGGGGGGCAGCCGGGCGCGAGGCCCGGCTGCGCGGCCTGTGCCGCAAGCGGGGCTTACGGTTGGCGCGTGGTTTCGACCTGCTGCATCGGCGTGCTGTCGACAGGCGGCAGCGACTTGCGCTCGCGCGGCACGCGCGCGGGCTTCGACACCTGCGCGGAGGCTTGCTGGGCCGCACGCAGCTTGTCGGAGTCGGTGTTGACCCAGACGAGGCCTACCGATTCCAGCGTCGCGCGGAGGGCGTCGTCAGAAGCCGGAGCGGCCTGAACCGGGCGCTGGGCGGCCGGTTCGGTGATCGCGACGACCGCCGGGGCAGCCGCGACTGCAGGCTGTGCGGCCTGTGCCGGCTCCGGATGAGCCACTGGCGTTGCCGCCGGCTCGTGGCTCACGGCGGCTTCCACGCGGTCTTCACGCACGACGGGCGCGGTTTCGGTCCGGTCAGGTTCGGTCCGGTCAGGTTCGGTCCGGCCAGGTTCGGCCGGAGCCGCAGGTGCCGTCGGTTCTGCAGCGGCAGCAGGCTCAGCCGGTTGCTCGGCCTTCGCCTCGACTACAGGCGCGGTTTCGACCGGCGCCGGCGCAGCTTCGGGGGCCGGCTCGGCCGGAGCCTCGGCTTGCGTGGCTTCCGGCGCCGCCGTTTCGACCTGCGTGGTCGCTGCGGCTGCGGCGCTCACCTGACCCGCTTCGGCGACGACGTCTGCCGCCGGCGGCGTGGTCACGGCAGCGGGCTCGACGACTGCCTCGGTGCGCGCTTGCACGGCGGGTGCTGCATGCACCTGAGCCGCGACAGCCGGCTGCTCGATGGCCGGTTGCACGGGCGCGGCTTCTTCGTCGCCTGCCGGCGCCTGCTCATCCGGCGTCAGGCCTGCGACTTCCGTCTCGCGCTCGCGGCGACCGCCGCGGCGGCCGCGACGGCGACGGCGGCGTTCCTCACCTTCGCGCGGTGCGCCTTCTTCATCGGCACCGGCGCTCACGCCTTCGGGCAACTCCGTCAGCGGGGCTTCCACGCCTTCGGCGGCTGCCGATGCAGCGTCGAGACGCGCTTCCTGGGCTTCGGCGGCCTCGGCCTGCGGGCGGCGGCGCTGTTCACCGCGCTCGCCGCGCTCACCACGCTCGCGGCGCTCGCCGCGTTCCTGGCGCTCCTGACGTTCGCCACGCGCCGCACCGCCTTCCGCCGTCACTTCGCTGCGGTCCTGACCGCGCTCGACGCGTTCGATACGCTGCTCGCGCGGCTCGCGCTCGGCGCGTGCTTCACGGGCCTCACGCGGTTCACGTTGCTCGCGCGGTTCGCGGGCGCCACGGCCTTCGCGCGCCTCACGGGGTTCGCGCGCCTCGCGAGGTTCGCGCGCCTCGCGAGGTTCGCGCGGCTCACGTTGCTCGCGCGGTTCGCGGTCTTCGCGGCGGCCAGCTGGCTGGCCGGTGCGTGTGCCGCCGGCGCCTTCGCCGCGGCCTGCGGCGTCGCGGCCGCCGGGGCGGCGATTGCGGTTGCGGTCGCCGCCGGTCTTTTCACCGCGCTCGGTGCGCGCTTCGCGGGTCGGGCGAGCCGTCTTTTCGGGCTGTGCGACCGGTGCCGGTACGGGCGCCTCGGCGGGCGCGCCGCCAAAGAGGCGCTTGATCCAGCCGAAGAAGCCGCCGCCCGCGGGCGTGACGGCCACTTGCGAAGCGACGGGCGCGCTCTCCGCGGGCTTGACCGGTGCGCTCGGGGCCGGACGCTCGGGCGTGATGCCCTTCACCGCGGCTTCCTGCTTGGGCTTGGCTTCGGCGCTGCGCTTGCTGTAGCCGGTTTCCGATTCGAGCTCGCGAGCCGCTTCCTCGGCCATCTTCCACGAGGCGCGCGGGTCGTCGAGGCGCGCGTCGTCGTGGCGCAGGCGCTCGAGCTTGTAGTGCGGCGTTTCGAGGTGCTTGTTGGGGATCAGCACGACGCCGACCTTGAAGCGCGACTCGATCTTGTTGATTTCCGCGCGCTTCTCGTTGAGCAGGAAGGCGGTCACTTCGACCGGCACCTGGCAATGAATGGCCGCGGTGTGTTCCTTCATCGCCTCTTCCTGAATGATGCGCAGGACCTGAAGCGCCGACGATTCGGTATCGCGGATATGACCCGTGCCGTTGCAGCGCGGGCAGGTGACGTGGCTGCCTTCGGAGAGCGCCGGGCGCAGGCGCTGGCGCGACAGCTCCATCAGGCCGAAGCGCGAGATCTTGCCCATCTGCACGCGCGCGCGGTCGTGACGCAGCGCGTCTTTGAGGCGCTGCTCGACTTCGCGCTGGCTCTTGGCCGACTCCATGTCGATGAAATCGATCACGATCAGGCCGCCCAGGTCGCGCAGACGCAGCTGGCGTGCCACTTCGTCGGCGGCTTCGAGGTTGGTGCGCGCGGCGGTTTCCTCGATGTCGGCGCCCTTGGTGGCGCGCGCCGAGTTCACGTCGATGGCGACGAGCGCCTCGGTGTGGTCGATCACGATCGCGCCGCCCGAAGGCAGCGGCACCGTGCGCGAGTACGCGGTCTCGATCTGGTGCTCGATCTGGAAGCGCGAGAAGAGCGGTACGTCGTCGTGATACCGCTTCACCTTGTTGACATTGTCCGGCATCACGATATCCATGAAGGCGCGTGCCTGGTCATAGATCTCGGTGGTGTCGATGAGGATTTCGCCGATGTCGGGCTGGAAGTAGTCGCGAATCGCGCGAATGACGAGGCTCGATTCCAGGTAGATCAGCATTGGCTGACCGGACTGGCCGGCCTGCGACGCGGCTTCGATGGCGTGCCACAGTTGCAGCAGGTAGTTCAAGTCCCACTGGAGCTCTTCGGCGGAGCGGCCGATGCCGGCCGTGCGCGCGATGATGCTCATGCCGTCCGGCAGTTGCAGCTGCGCCATGGTTTCGCGCAGCTCCTGACGGTCGTCGCCCTCGATGCGGCGCGAGACGCCGCCGCCGCGCGGGTTGTTCGGCATGAGGACGAGGTAGCGGCCGGCGAGCGAGATGAAGGTGGTGAGCGCGGCACCCTTGTTGCCGCGCTCTTCCTTCTCGACCTGGACGATGAGTTCCTGGCCTTCCTTGAGGGCGTCCTGGATGCGCGCGCCGCGCATGTCCACGCCTTCGCGGAAGTACTGGCGCGCGACTTCCTTGAACGGCAGGAAGCCGTGGCGGTCTTCGCCGTAGTTGACGAAACACGCTTCGAGCGAAGGCTCGATGCGGGTGACGATCCCTTTGTAGATATTGCCTTTGCGCTGTTCGCGCCCGGCGGTTTCGATGTCGATGTCGATCAGCTTCTGTCCATCGACAATAGCGACACGCAGTTCTTCCTGCTGTGTCGCGTTGAACAGCATTCGTTTCATTGAACGACTCCAGTGCGTTCACGCGCGAGCCGCACGGTGCGCGGCGACGACGCCAGGCAGCACGGTACGGGCAGCGGCGAGCCGCGCCTTATTGTGTTGTCACAAGCACGCTGGAGCAGGAACGATGGCGGGGAGAATTGCCTTTTTTGGGCACCGGTCCGGCGTTGCGTTGCCATGGACGGGCCGCGTGGGCACATGCGAAATACGTCTTCAATGAGCGAAGAGACGTGCCGCGGAGGGCACGGTTTTCCTGCGCTTCCGAACCACCTGATGGCTGTGCCACGGCAACGGCCGCAACAGGCGCCGGCCGCAGCGGCGAACCGCGCGCGCTTGCGACTGGATCAGGTTTGCGGCCTCAAGCATGAAATCAGGGCCGCGCACGGGAAGCTTCTCAGGAACGCCCGTCTTCCCCCTCGGGTGTCTCGTCACTTTTGACGTCGCCGTGTCCCGCACGTTGCCGGGACGCTTCGGGCGCTCGCCGTATTTTCGCCACCAGCGCCTCCCGCGGCGGTCACTTCGACCGCGCGGCGGGACGCGCCGGATAAATTCTTTATACCAATGTTCCTTAACCGTCGGAACCGTCCCTAACCGAACGTGCCTGTGGGCGCCGTCCCTGCCGGTGCGGGATTCCGTGCGTGCAACTCGTTGCTTCTCATCAGGCGGGGTGAGCAACCAGCCCCGGGCGCAAGTAAAATAATGGTTTATCGCTTGCAGCCTGCGCTCGCCGCGTGGTCCAAGTCCAGGATAACCCCCTTGGTGTCCATAGGGTGGTTCACAGAACATCTGGCTGTCTGGTCAGGGCCATTCGGCCTACCATTGCGTCGGCGCTGGGCAAATTATATTCAGAATGAAAGGGTTAGGCAAAACATCCCAGAATCAGGTCGCAAGCGACCAGGTTTCGTTCGTCGAAATCGACGAGGGCGCGGCCGGTCAGCGCATCGACAATTTCCTTGTGCGCGTCTGCAAAGGCGTGCCGAAGAGTCACATCTACCGCATCTTGCGCAGCGGGGAAGTGCGGGTGAACAAGGGCCGAATCGACGCGCAATACCGGCTCGTGGAAGGCGACGTCGTGCGCGTGCCGCCCATTCGCACCTCGCAGTCGAATGCCCCGGCCGGCGCTGCGCCTGTGCCGGCCGCCCAGTTTCCCGTGCTTTATGAGGACGACGCGCTGCTCGTCATCGACAAGCCCGCCGGCGTAGCCGTGCACGGCGGCAGCGGCGTGGCGTTCGGCGTGATCGAGCAACTGCGCGAGGCGCGCCCCCAAGGCCGCTTTCTAGAACTCGTGCACCGCCTCGATCGCGAAACCTCGGGCGTGCTCATGCTCGCCAAGAAACGCGCGGCGCTCGTCGGGCTACATGCGCAGATGCGCGACAGCCAGACGGACAAGCGCTATTTCGCCTGCGTCCACGGCGAATGGGCGAGCGACTGGGGCCGCCGGCGCGCCGTGAAGGAGCCGCTTCACAAGTATCTGACCCCGGAAGGCGAGCGCCGCGTGCGGGTGCAGCCCGATGGCCTGGCGTCGCATACCGTGTTCAATCTTGTCGAGCGCTGGCCAGGCTACGCGCTGCTCGAGGCCGAACTCAAGACGGGCCGAACCCATCAGATCCGCGTGCACCTCGCGCACCTCGGGCTGCCGATCGTCGGCGATGCCAAGTACGGCGACTTCGCGCTCAACAAGGCGCTGGCGCGCAATGGGGCGCAACCGGGCATCAAGCGCATGTTTTTGCATGCGCATCGGCTCAAGCTCGCTCATCCGATTACGGGCGTGCCGTTGCAGTTCGAGGCACCGTTGCCGGCCGACTGCCGCGCCTTTGTCGAGGCGCTGCGCGCTCAGCGCGAGGAAGGCGCGTCAGCCGACGCGGCCTCACCCAGCGGGACCCGACCTGACGCGGCCCGACCTGACGCGGCCCGACCCGACTAACACCGAATACAACAGCGTTTGGAGAAGTCCTGCATGGCTCGAGAGTTATTTGACCTGATTGTGTTCGACTGGGACGGCACCTTGATGGACTCGACCGCCCACATCACGCGCAGCATCCAGGCGGCGTGCCGCGACCTCGGCCTGCCCGTGCCCGGCGACGAGGCGGCCAGCTATGTAATCGGCCTCGGGCTGCGGGATGCGCTGCAGATCGCCGCACCGACGCTCGATCCCGCGGATTACCCGCGGCTAGTCGAGCGCTACCGCATTCACTACCTGCTGAAGGACCAGCAAACCGAGCTTTTCGCGGGCGTGCGCGAGATGCTGACGGAGCTGCGCGACACCGGCTACCTGCTGGCCGTTGCGACGGGCAAGAGCCGCGTGGGGCTGAACCGCGCGCTGGCGGATGCGCGGCTCACGAGCCTCTTCGACGGCACCCGCTGCGCCGACGAGACCTTTTCGAAGCCGCACCCGGCCATGCTCCAGGAGCTCACACGCGAGCTGGGGCAGGATCTTGGCCGCACGGTGATGATCGGTGACACGACGCACGACCTGCAGATGGCGATCAATGCGGGCGCGGCCGCCATCGGCGTGGCGTATGGCGCACATGCCCTTGGCGCACTCGAAAAGCTCGAGCCGCGCTTCGTCGCGCAGGACGTCGCCGCGCTCGCCGGCTGGCTGCGGGTGAACGCATGAGCACGGCGCCGGTAGCGTCGACGCACGAGCCGGTGCGCGTGTGCGGGGCCGCCGAACTCGCCGAGGGCGGCGCGGGTTGGCGCATGAACGCGACCTACGCGGGCGGTGACGCCGTGGTGTTCTTCGTGCGCTATGGCGGCGAGGTATATGGCTACCTGAACCGATGCGCGCACGTGCCGATGGAGCTCGACTGGGTCGAGGGCCAGTTCTTCGAGTCGTCGGGGCTCTATCTGATGTGCGCCACGCACGGCGCGATCTACCAGCCCGACACGGGCAAGTGCGTGGGCGGACCGTGCCGCGGCGGGCGTTTGCGCCCCGTTCGCGTCGAGGAACGCGACACGCCGGAGGGGCGTGCGGTATTCTGGCTGCCGGACGACGATCTGCGTCCCCATCCAGGCTCCTCCGTCTCTTGACCATTCTTCCGCTCGCATGGCCGACAATCTGACCCCTGATCCAAACGAAGCGCCTCGCGCGGCTTCGTCAGACCCTCGCGCGCCTGCGCCCGGCTGGGAGCGCGAGGCGCTGGAGCGCATCGCGCTTGCGGCGATCACCGAGCAGCGCGCGGCGCGGCGCTGGCGGATCTTCTTCCGCTTCGCATTTCTCGCCGTCTTCGTGGTGATCGCGTGGGCCGTTCTCGATATTTCGGGCGCTCGCCTGGAGAGCGAAGGACGTCACACGGCGCTCGTTACGCTCGACGGCGAAATCGGCTCCGACACCCAGGCCAACGCCGACGACATCATCAGCGCGCTCGATAGCGCGTTCGACGACGACGGCACCGCGGGCGTGATCCTCCACATCGACAGCCCCGGCGGCAGCCCGGTGCAGGCTGGCATTATCAACGACGAGATTCGCCGTCTGCGCACGAAGTACCCGGCCATCCCGCTGTATGTGGTGGTTGGTGACATGTGCGCGTCGGGCGGTTATTACGTCGCGGCCGCCGCCGACAAGATCTACGTCAACAAGGCGAGCATCGTGGGGTCGATCGGCGTGCTGATGGACGGCTTCGGCTTCACCGGGCTCATGGACAAGCTCGGCATCCAGCGTCGCCTGCGTACCTCGGGCGAAAACAAGGGCTTTTTCGATCCCTTCTCGCCCGACACGCCGAAAATGGACGCGCATGCCCAGGCCATGCTCGACCAGATCCACCAGCAGTTCATCGATGCCGTGAAAGCCGGCCGCGGCAAGCGTCTGAAGGACTCGCCAGAGCTCTTCTCGGGCCTCTTCTGGACCGGTCAGAAGAGCGTGGAACTGGGTCTCGCGGATGGTTACGGCGATACCGACTACGTGGCGCGCGAGGTGATCAAGGCGTCGAACGTCGTCGATTACACCGTCAAGCAAAGCCTTACCGACCGCGTCGCGAAGCGTGTCGGCGCGAATATCGGCTCGGCGGCCGTGCGTTCGCTGTTGATGGGCGCGAAGCTGGCGGTTCACTGAACGGCAACACGTCTGGCACGTTTGCGGGTTGATGCTCGCCAAGGAAAAACCGACCGCTGCGTGAACGCGCAGCGGCCGGTTTGCTGGCCGGCGATCGATGCTTAGTTCGCGAGCAGAAGGAAAATCGCCGGCCGCTTGTGCAGCTCGGGCGCAGGCTTTCTTTTCCAGTCGGACACGGCGCGGCTCACGATCGTCTCCGTGGGCAACGTGAGATCGGCGGCGACGCAAACCAGCGTGGACGGCGCGCAGGTCGCGAGTAACGCGTCGAGCAGCGTGCGGTTACGGTAGGGCGTTTCGATAAAGATCTGCGTCTGCCTGGCCTTGCGCGAAGTCTGCTCCAGATCGCGCAGCTTCTTCACGCGCTCGTTGGCATCGACGGGCAGATAACCGTGAAACGCGAAACTCTGGCCGTTGAGGCCCGACGCCATGAGCGCCAGCAGGATCGAGCTCGGGCCCACGAGCGGCACGACCTTGATGCCGCGTTCATGCGCGCGCCGCACGAGCAGGGCCCCTGGATCGGCGACAGCGGGCACGCCCGCTTCGGAAACGAGTCCTGTGTCGACGCCCGCGAGCAGCGGCGCCAGCAGCTTGTCGATTTCGCCCGCCGGCGTATTCACATTCAGTTCGCGGATCTCGATTTCCTGAATCGGCCGCGTGGTGCCCACGCGCTTGAGAAAGGCGCGCGTCGTTTTCGCGTTTTCGCCGATATAACTTGCAAGCGTGCCCGCGCGTTCGCGCACCGGCGCGGGGAGCACGGCGTTGAGCGCGTCGTCGTCGCCTTCGCCGAGCGTGTTCGGGACCAGATAGAGCGTGCCGGTCGTCATGCGTGTGCCTCCAGAAGCGGATAGCCCGCGGCGAGCAGCATGCGCGTGAGCGCGATGAGCGGCAGGCCGATCAGGGCGGTGGGGTCGTCCGACTCGATCGCCTCCAGCAGCGCGATGCCGAGGCCTTCCGATTTCGCGCTGCCCGCGCAGTCATACGGCGTTTCGGCGCGCAGATAGGCTTCGAGCGCGGCGTCGGGCAGCTCGCGAAAGCGCACTTTCGTGACGACGTCGACGGTATCCGTTTGGCCAGTAGCGGTGTCGAGCAGGCTCAGGGCACTATGGAACAACACTTCGCGGCCGCGCATGGCCTGCAACTGGGCGAGCGCGCGCTCGTGCGTGCCGGGCTTGCCGATCTGCTGGCCATCGAAAGTGGCTACTTGATCTGAGCCAATCACCAGCGCGCGGCTAGCGCCAGCGGGAAGCGCAGCGGCTGCGGCACACGCTTTCGCGGCGGCGAGGCGCAGCGCGGTCGCCTCGGGCGTTTCGCCGGGCAGCGGTGTTTCTTCGATGTCGGGCACGACCGTGTCAAACGGAACGCGCAGACGTTCAAGCAACTCGCGCCGGTACCGCGAGCTCGAGGCGAGGATGAGAGCGGGGCGGCCCGTACGCGGGGCCTGTGAAGGGGAATCCTGCATGGTCGATTGGCAATAGGGGAATCGGTGGTGATGGTGGCTGTGGCGCGGGAAGGCCCGTGTTGATAGCGGCTGTGGAACGGAGCGGATTCGCCGCAGCGCTTCATGAGAAGGGCGCGAAACCCCGGCTGAACAGGCACCATACAGGCACTTTCGTACGCGAGCTTAAGTGTTTGACTCGCAAAGATAAAGGCGATATGATTTTGGGCTTTTCATTGGTACGCTCTCGTCGCACGTCTTTTGTCTGCGCGCCGTTTTTGCGGCGCCGCGGTTCGGAAGACCTTGCTGGCGGTGCTGCGTGCCGATGGCCGGTAAAGGGTTGGATCGGGCTGGTTCGCTGGGAGCCATCCCGGCTTTCGCGCCGCATTCCGGCCGCAAGCCTTGAAGCATGACTTGAAGCAGGAGAGCGCACATGACCGAACATCTGGACAAGTCTGCTGGCGCTGGTCTGAATCCGCGCGACCTCGATATCTTCGAATTCGCGCGCAGCGGGCGCGAGGCAGCGGGTGCCGTGCGTCTCTCGCAACTGCCGCGCATGTTAAACGAAGTCCCGGTCGAGGCGCCAGATCGCGACACTGCGTTCACCTGGCAGGCTGCGGGTTCGACGCGGCAAGAATTGCAGGACGACGGCGCCGAGGCGCCGCAACCATACCTGCAGCTCGTGGTTCACGGCAGCGCATGGTTGAACTGCCAACGGTGCCTCGCTCCCTACGAGCAGGCATTCAATGCGGATGCGACCTTCCGTATCGTCCAGACGGAAGAAGAGGCGGACGAGTTTCCGCTCGACGACGATGAAGTCGAAGTGATCGTGGGCTCGCGCCATTTCGATCTCGTCGACTTGATCGAAGAGGAGCTGTTGCTCTCGCTGCCGCTGGTGCCGAAGCACGAAGTCTGTCCGGAAGTGCACGAAAGTCTCGCCTCGGGTGCCGATGGCGCAGACGGCGTGGATTCCGTGGATGACGTGCCAGAGCAGGAAATCGAGTCGGAAGAGCGCGTGAACCCGTTTGCGGCGCTCGAATCGCTCAGGAAGGACGGTCCCGGCAACAAGCACTAACGGGAAACCTGGTTCGTAACCTGGTTCGTAACGTTAGGCAACTGTACGGGGCGGGCAGTACCAGACGCGTGGGCCTGAGCCCGGAGTCCGGCCACCCCCAGGGTGGCGGCGGCCGGATCGGGCTGTGTTAGAATTCGGAAAATTTTCAGGAGTTATCATGGCAGTTCAACAAAACAAGAAGTCGCCGTCGAAGCGCGGTATGCACCGCTCGCACGATTTCCTCACGGGCGCGCCGCTGGCCGTCGAGCCGAGCACCGGTGAAGTGCATCTGCGTCACCACATCAGCCCGAACGGCTACTACCGCGGCAAGAAAGTCGTCAAGACCAAGAACGATTAATCGTTTCAGCGTGTGGCGCAGTATCGACCCGCAAGGGGCGACACCGCGCAACATCTGACGATTCCGTTCGCTTGACCATATTTCGGCTCGGCAAAAAAGGCGGCATTCTACTGCCGCTTTTTTGTGCCTGAAATTCGTCGCATTCCATGACTGTTAAGCTCACGATAGATTGCATGGGAGGCGACCACGGCCCGTCCGTGACGGTGCCTGCCGCAGTCCATTTCGTCCGCTCGCACCCCGACGCGCATCTCATGCTCGTGGGCGTCGAGTCGGCGGTCCGCGCCCAGTTGAAGAAGCTGAAGGCGGCGGACCATCCCGCGCTTACCGTCGTGCCCGCCACCGAGGTCGTCGAGATGGACGATCCGGTCGAAGTCGCCCTGCGAAAGAAGAAAGACTCGTCCATGCGTGTCGCACTCAATCGCGTGAAAGAGGGCGAGGCGCAAGCCTGCATTTCCGCCGGCAACACGGGCGCGCTCATGGCCGTGTCGCGCTATGTGCTCAAGACGCTTCCCGGCATCGAACGCCCCGCCATCGCGTTCGCACTTCCGAACCCGCGCGGCTACACGACGATGCTCGACCTTGGCGCGAACGTCGACTGCGAGCCGCAGCATCTGCTGCAGTTCGCGGAGATGGGGCACGCGCTCGTGGCCGCGCTCGAGGGCAAAGATCGTCCAACGATCGGGCTCCTGAACATCGGCGAAGAAGTCATCAAAGGCAACGAGACCATCAAGCGCGCGGGGGAACTCCTGCGCGCGAGCACGCTGAATTTCCGCGGCAACGTCGAAGGCAACGACATTTACAAGGGCACCGTCGACGTCATCGTCTGTGACGGTTTCGTTGGGAATGTCGCGCTCAAGACGTCGGAGGGCCTCGCGCAGATGCTCAACGACATGATCAAGGAAGAGTTCGGCCGCTCGTGGCTCACGAAGCTCATGGCGCTCGCCGCGCTGCCCGTGCTCATGCGCTTCAAAAAGCGCGTCGATCATCGCCAGTACAACGGCGCCGCGCTGCTCGGCTTGAAGAGTCTCGTCATCAAGAGCCACGGCTCGGCCGATGCCTACGCGTTTGAGTGTGCGATCAATCGCGGGTATGATGCCGTCAAAAATGGCGTCCTGGAGCGCCTCGCGCGCGCCATGGAAGAAAACGCCGGTTCGCTCGAACAGGCGGCAGGCGAGTCCGGCGGCGCCCAGAACATGCAAGCCGCACAAGCCGGGGCGGCGACCAGCGCGCCCAGCCAGGCGGCGGGCGATTTACCGCCCGGCGCCGCATCATCCTCGAAGGCATAATGGCTCAATCGACTCTCTATTCCCGCGTGATCGGCACGGGCAGCTACCTGCCGCCTGATCGCGTCACCAACCAGGAACTGGCCACGCGGCTCGCCGCGAAAGGCGTCGAGACGAGCGACGAGTGGATCGTGGCCCGCACGGGCATCCACGCGCGCCACTTCGCCGCACCCGACGTCACGACGAGCGACCTCGCGCTTGCGGCGTCGCAGCGCGCGATCGCGGCCGCCGATGTCGATCCCCAGACGATCGACCTCATCATCGTCGCCACTTCCACGCCCGATTTCGTGTTTCCGAGCACGGCTTGCCTGTTGCAGAACAAGCTCGGCATCCGCAATCACGGCGCGGCGTTCGACGTGCAGGCCGTGTGCGCGGGCTTCGCGTACGCCGTTTCGGTGGCCGACAGCCTGATCCGCAGCGGCCAGCACCGCACGGCGCTCGTGGTCGGCGCGGAAACCTTCTCGCGCATTCTCGATTTCAACGACCGCACCACCTGCGTGCTGTTCGGCGACGGCGCGGGCGCGGTCGTGCTCCAGGCGTCGGACGAACCGGGCGTGCTCTCGAGCGCGCTGCACGCCGACGGCAGCTACGCGCATATCCTGTGCACGCCGGGTCACGTCAACGGCGGTGTGATCGCGGGCAACGCGTTCCTGCACATGGACGGCCAGGCCGTGTTCAAGCTCGCCGTGAACGTGCTCGAAAAGGTCGCGATCGAGGCAATCGAGAAGGCGCAGCTCACCGCCGACCAGATCGACTGGCTCATTCCGCACCAGGCCAACATCCGCATCATGCAGGGCACCTGCCGCAAGCTCGGCCTGCCCGCCGAGCGCATGGTGGTGACGGTTGGCGAGCACGGCAACACGTCGGCGGCTTCGATTCCGCTCGCTTTGGACATCGCTGTGCGCGACGGCCGCATCAAGCGCGGCCACAACGTGCTGATCGAAGGCGTGGGCGGCGGCTTCACCTGGGGCGCCTCGGTCATCCGCTTCTAATCTTCCGGAGCGGGCTTTCGCGCTCCCGCGGTCAGGCCGCACGCACATGACATTCGGTATGTGCGCGGCCGGCAGCGGTCCATCCGAGCGCATCGCCCGCCGGTTTTAATCGAATTTGGGGACGTTATGAAATTCGCGTTCGTTTTTCCCGGGCAGGGCTCCCAGGCCGTCGGCATGCTCGACGCTTTCGCCGATAACGCCGTCGTGCGCGAGACGCTGCAAGAAGCGTCCGACGCGCTCGACCAGGATCTTGGCAAGCTGATCGCCGAGGGCCCGGCAGAAGAGCTCAATCTCACCACCAACACGCAGCCGGTCATGCTCACGGCCGCCTACGCCGTGTACCGCGCGTGGCAACAGGCGGGCGGCCCGGCGCCGGCGATCGTCGCGGGCCACAGCCTCGGTGAATATACGGCGCTCGTCGCCGCTGGCGTGCTCGCGTTCCGCGACGCCGTGCCGCTCGTGCGCTTTCGCGCGCAGGCGATGCAAGGCGCGGTGCCGGTCGGCGAAGGCGGCATGGCTGCCGTGCTCGGCCTCGACGACGACGCCGTGCGCGCCGTTTGCGTCGAAGCGGCCGCGGCGAGCGGCGGCGTGGTCGAAGCCGTGAACTTCAACGCGCCGGCGCAGGTCGTGATCGCGGGTCACAAGGGCGCGGTCGAGAAGGCCTGCGAAATCGCCAAGGGCAAGGGCGCCAAGCGCGCGCTGCCGCTGCCGGTTTCCGCGCCGTTTCATTCGTCGCTGCTCAAGCCCGCCTCGGACCAGCTGCGCGAGTACCTCGCGGGCGTTACGCTCAATGCGCCGCAGATTCCGGTGGTGAACAACGTCGACGTGGCCTTCGAAACCGATCCCGCAAAGATTCGCGACGCGCTGGTGCGCCAGGCCGCCGGCCCCGTGCGCTGGGTCGAATGCGTGAAGGCGATTGCGGCGCAGGGCGCCTCGCATGTGATCGAATGCGGTCCGGGCAAGGTGCTTGCGGGCCTCACCAAGCGTATCGACGGCAATCTCGCGGGCGCCTCGGTGCTCGACCCGAAGTCGCTCGAAGAAACGCTCGCGCTTCTGAACGCATAAGCGCATAAGCCACTACCGCTAACGGATTCGAACGATGGAAAAGACTCTCGACAATCAAGCCGCGATCGTGACCGGCGCGTCGCGCGGCATCGGCCGTGCGATTGCGCTCGAACTGGCGCGCCAGGGTGCGACGGTGATCGGCACCGCGACGAGCGAAGCCGGCGCGCAAGCCATCTCGGCCGCCTTCGAAGAAGCGGGCGTGAAGGGCCGCGGCGCCGTTCTCAACGTGAACGATGCCGCTGCGGCAGAAGCGCTCATCGACGCAACGGTCAAGGAATTTGGCGGTCTCGCGATCCTCGTCAACAATGCGGGCATCACGCAGGACAACCTGGCGATGCGCATGAAGGACGACGAGTGGGATTCGGTCATCGACACGAACCTGAAGTCGGTGTTTCGCCTCTCTCGCGCCGTGCTACGCCCGATGATGAAGGCGCGCACGGGCCGCATCATCAACATCACCTCGGTGGTGGGCTCCTCGGGCAACCCGGGCCAGGCCAACTATGCCGCCGCGAAGGCCGGCGTGGCGGGCATGACGCGCGCGCTGGCACGCGAGATTGGCAGCCGCGGCATCACCGTGAACTGCGTCGCGCCGGGCTTCATCGACACCGACATGACGAAGGACCTGCCGGCCGAACAGCAGGCCGCACTCAAGCAGCAGATTCCGCTGGGCCGTCTCGGCAGCCCGGACGACATCGCGCATGCGGTCGCGTTTCTCGCGTCGCCCCAGGCGGCCTATATCACGGGCACGACGCTGCACGTGAACGGCGGCATGTACATGTCTTAACCGGATTCAGGTACTATCCGCGCCTTGATGCGTTTGATGCAAAACCTTGCACGGACGCCTTCGCGCGAGAGCTATTCCGGAACTTTGAGCGCCGCTTTTCTGCCAGGTCAAACCTGATAAAATGCGCGCACTCGCATTCATGAGCTAACTTTTTTCCCTTGGAGGGGTAATGGACAACATCGAACAGCGCGTCAAGAAGATCGTCGCCGAACAACTGGGCGTCGCCGAAGCTGAAATCAAGAACGAGGCTTCGTTCGTGAACGACCTGGGCGCCGACTCGCTCGACACCGTCGAACTGGTGATGGCCCTCGAAGACGAATTCGGCATGGAAATCCCGGACGAGGAAGCCGAGAAGATCACGACGGTCCAGCAAGCGATCGACTACGCTCGCGCGAACGTCAAGGCCTAAGCCTGTTTCCTGCCCGGGCCGCGCACGCCGCGTGCGCGCTGACGGCCCGCGAGGAGGCTCGCCCGTGAAACCGCGTACGCCTGCCGCAGTCGCTGCGGGGCATTTGCCGGTCAACTAGCCACAGGGCTCACAGGAGCATTTCCTGTGGCCTCTGTGGCTTTTGTTTTTGTCATCTATGGAAAAGGGGTTACCGTGAGCCGTCGACGAGTTGTTGTTACAGGCCTGGGGCTGATTTCGCCTGTTGGCAATAATGTTGCCGACGGC
This sequence comes from Paraburkholderia mimosarum LMG 23256 = NBRC 106338, assembly GCF_000739815.1. Taxonomy (GTDB): domain Bacteria; phylum Pseudomonadota; class Gammaproteobacteria; order Burkholderiales; family Burkholderiaceae; genus Paraburkholderia; species Paraburkholderia mimosarum. The sequence continues at coordinate 40,979 of NZ_BBJJ01000017.1, read as the reverse complement.
TGGGCCAATCTGGTCGCCGGGAAGTCCGGCATCGCAAACATCACGAAGTTCGACGCTACGAACTTCTCGACTCGCTTCGCCGGCGAGGTGAAGGGCTTCAACGTCGAAGACTACATGCCGGCGAAAGAAGCGCGCCATATGGATACGTTCATCCATTACGGCATTGCCGCGGGCATGCAGGCGATCAAGGACAGCGGCCTCGAGGTCACTGAAGCGAACGCCGAGCGGATCGGCGTGAACGTCGGCTCGGGCATCGGCGGGCTGCCGATGATCGAAGTCACGCAAACCGAACTGCTCAACCGCGGTCCGCGCCGTATTTCGCCGTTCTTCGTGCCGGCCTCGATCATCAACATGATCTCGGGCCATCTGTCGATCAAGTACGGCCTCAAGGGCCCGAACCTCGCCATGGTCACGGCCTGCACGACCGGCCTGCACTGCATCGGCGAAGCTTCGCGTCTGATCGAATACGGCGACTGCGACGTGATGATCGCCGGCGGCGCGGAATCGACCGTCTCGCCGCTCGGCATCGGTGGCTTTGCTGCCGCGCGTGCGCTCTCGCAGCGCAATGACGATCCCGCAACGGCCAGCCGTCCCTGGGACAAGGATCGCGACGGCTTCGTGCTGGGTGAGGGCGCAGGCGTCATGGTCCTCGAAGAGTACGAGCACGCGAAGGCGCGCGGCGCCAGGATCTACGCGGAAATCGGCGGCTATGGCATGAGCGGCGATGCGTACCACATGACTGCTCCGCTCGAAGACGGCGACGGCGCGCGCCGCTGCATGCAGTACGCAATGCGCAACGCCGGCGTCAACGCGAACGAAGTGAACTGGGTCAACGCTCACGGCACCTCGACGCCGCTCGGCGACATCGCCGAAACCACGGCGATCAAGCGCGCATTCGGCGATCACGCGAAGGACATCGTCGTGAACTCGACCAAGTCGATGACGGGCCACCTGCTGGGTGGCGCGGGTGGTCTGGAGTCGGTGTTCACGGTACTCGCCGTGCACAACCAGGTCTCGCCGCCGACGATCAACATCTTCAACCAGGATCCCGAGTGTGACCTGGACTACTGCGCGAACACCGCGCGGGACATGAAGATCGACGTCGCGCTGAAGAACTCGTTCGGGTTCGGCGGCACCAACGGCACGCTCGTTTTCAAGCGCCACGCTTGATCGCGTACGACGCGACAGCGGCCGCGCCGGATTCTCCGGCCGGCCGCCTTCCTCCTGGTTTCCCCTCGCGGCGCACGAGCGCGCCGCTTCTTCCCCTGCGTCCTTCCCTCGCGCTGCAAGTGCTTGTTGCCGCGAGCCTGGGCCTGGCCACGGCCGCCGTCCAGACGGCGCTTGCCCCATGGCTCGGCGCCTGGCGCGCCTTGCCGCTCACGTTGGCGTTCTTCGCGACCGGCGCGCTCGCGGCTGCGGCGTGGCGTCGCAGTCAGCCCGCGTTCCTCGAAATCGGGCCGGATTTTCTTGCGGCTTATGCCCGCGACGGCGCCTGCCTCGCAACGGGCCGTCTTGCCGGTGCCTCGCAATGGGGTGCATGGCTGTTGGCCCTCGTCGTGGAGCAGGGCGCCCGTCGCACGACAGTGCTCATCGCTGCCGACGCCATTGCGCGAGGAGCCTTTCGCGCGCTCGCCGTGCGCGCCCGCAGCGCGGCCGGCCGCTGAAGGTGCCTTGCTGTAACGCTTGTAACGGCTGTTACTCGTGTAACGTGGGACCGTGGCGAGGACGCTACAATGGTGCCCCCACGTCTACTCCATGTGCTAACGGATTTTTCAGGTGAGCGAAAAAGAAATTGATCAGGTTCTGGTCGAGCGCGTGCAAAAAGGCGACAAAGCCGCGTTCGAGCTCCTGGTCTCGAAATACCACCGCAAGATCATCCGGCTGATCTCGCGCCTCGTGCGGGACCCCGCCGAGGTCGAGGACGTGGCCCAGGACGCCTTCATCAAGGCTTACCGGGCGCTTCCGCAGTTTCGTGGCGAATCGGCTTTCTATACGTGGTTGTACCGGATTGCCGTCAATACGGCAAAGAACTACCTTGCGACGCAGGGAAGACGCGCCCCAACTTCCACCGAAGCGGACGCAGAAGAAGCGGAAACTTTCTCGGACGCCGATCAACTAAGGGATATCAACACGCCCGAGTCGATGTTGATGAGCAAGCAGATCGCGCAGACGGTCAATGCTGCGATGGCGGTTTTACCGGAAGAGTTGCGCACCGCCATTACGCTTCGGGAAATTGAAGGCCTGAGCTACGAGGAAATTGCCGAGATGATGGGTTGCCCCATCGGCACGGTCAGATCGAGAATTTTCCGCGCACGGGAAGCCATTGCGGCAAAATTGCGTCCGCTGCTGGACACTCCGGAAGGCAAGCGCTGGTAAGAACAACCACCAGCTCCGCCCCGGGCGGCGACGCGATTCACCAGATAATGTTGGTGTCACCAGGGACGTCTGTTTAGGGAATGGGGAGCATCATGGGTTCGGTCTCGATGCAATCGGTATCAAGCTCGCGCGGCGAGCGTCTGTCCGCCTTCGTCGACGGCGAAGGGTCGGCCGGGGAGCATCTGAACGGAAATTTTCTTGAACTCGACGGCGAAGGCCGCGCCGCCTGGTCGGAGTACCACCTGATCGGCGACGTGCTGCGTTCGGACGATCTGGCCCTCAGTCAGGCCGCGAGCCGCGCCTTCATGACGGGTTTCGCCGCGCGCTTCGACGCCGAGCCGCATCTGCTCGCGCCTGCCGCGCTTGCGCAGCCGCAAGGCGCGAGGGCTGGGCGCAATGAGCGGGTGGGCCGCATTCTGGCGCTGCGCCGCCGCGTGATGCCTTCGTTGGCCGTGGCTGCCGCAGCCGCCACGCTCACGTGGATCGTCATGCCGCAAATGCGCGGTGTGGGCATGGCAGGCGCGCCGCAAATCGCCGCCGTGCAGTCGCAGGGCGACGCCATGCAGCGCGTGGCGATGAACGCCACGCCGGCGGTGGCCACGGGCGGTCAGGACGGCAATATCATCCGCGACGCACGCCTCGACGAATATCTTCAGGCACATCAGCAATTCGCTCAGCAGCCGGTCATTTCGGATTCCACGCCATATATCCGTTCGGCCGCTCTCACCACGCAAGGCCAATAAGTTTGATGCAGACATTGCGGTTGAATAACAACACGATCTGGGGGCGGTTGCCGGCTTTCCTGTGCTGCGCAGCCATGATGTTCACCGCTCTGTCTGTCGCCCCGCGCGCCCACGCGCAAGGCGCGTCGGCGGCCGATGCCGCCGGGGCGCGCCGGGCTGCCGCGCAGTGGCTCGACCGCATCCAGCAAGCCTCCCAGCAACAGAATTACGAAGGCACTTTCGTCTACCAGCGCGGCGAGTTCGTGCAGTCTTCGCGCATCATGCACTACGCGTCGAAGACGGACGGCGAATTCGAGAAACTGGAGAGCCTCGACGGCAAGCCCCGCACGATGCTGCGTCACAACGACGATCTCTTCACGTTCGTGCCCGAGCGCAAATTGCTCGTCGTGGAAAAGCGCCAGAACAAGGATGCTTTCCCGGCGCTGCTTTCCACGAGCGGCGACCAGGTGCTGACCGTCTACGAGCCGAAGATGCTCGGCACCGATCGGGTGGCGGGCCTCGACAGCCAGGTGGTCGAACTCGATCCGAAGGACAATTTCCGCTTCGCCTACAAGCTGTGGGCCGACGCCAAAACCGGTCTGCTGCTGCGTTCCCAGATGCTCGATCCGTCGAATGGCCAGGTGCTTCAGCAACTGGCGTTTACGCAGGTCCGCATTGGCGGCCCCGTCGACAAGACCCCCATCGTGAACGGCATGCGCAACATCGCGGGCTGGACCGTGGTGCGTCCGCCGCTCCAGACGGTCGATATGGAAGCGGCGGGCTGGTCGTTCGGGCAGGCCGTGCCGGGATTCGCCAGAATTCGCGAAGTGCGCCGGCCCATGGCGGCACGCGACGCGAGCGATCCGCCTATCGCCGTCGATCAGGCCGTGTTCTCCGATGGACTTTCCACGCTTTCGGTTTTCGTCGAACCGGTCAAGAACAACAGCCGCAAGGAAGGCTCGGGCAGCAGCGGCGCCACTCATGTGCTCGTGAAGCGCAATGGCGACTACTTCATCACGTTGCTCGGGGAAGTGCCCCAGAGCACGTTGCAGCAGTTCGCGTCTGCCATAGAATACAAGGCTCCCAGGTAACTTTCCTTCGGCTGACTTCGATATGACGATTCTCCCGCTGCGCAAATTTTTCGCGGCCGCGGTCGTGGCGGTTTGCCTGCCGTTCACGCCGCACGTGGCATCGGCGGCGCCGGCCGCGAATTTGCCCGACTTCGCCGACCTCGTGGACAAGGTGGGGCCGTCGGTCGTCAATATCCGCACCACCACGCGCGTGTCGACAGCCCAGCGAGGCCTCCCGCCGGGCATGGATAACGGCGACATGTCGGAGTTCTTCCGCCGCTTCTTTGGCATTCCACTTCCGCAGGGGCCGCAGGGCGGCCAGTCGCCGCGTGGCGGCCAGGGGGGGCAGGGCGGCGGCGGACAAGGTGGCCAGGGCGGCGGATCGGACTCCGGCCCGGACAGCGGCAACGACTCCGAACAGAACAGCGGCGTTGGCTCCGGGTTCATCCTGTCGAGCGACGGTTATGTCATGACCAATGCACACGTGATCGACGACGCGGACAGCATCTACGTCACGCTCACCGACAAGCGCGAGTTCAAGGCGAAGCTGATCGGCGTGGATGATCGCACCGACGTGGCTGTCGTGAAGATCCAGGCCTCGAATCTCCCGGCGGTGACGATGGGCGATTCGAACAAGGTGCGCGTGGGCGAGTGGGTCGTGGCGATCGGCTCGCCGTTCGGCCTCGAAAATACCGTGACGGCCGGCATCGTGAGCGCCAAGGGCCGCGACACCGGCGACTATTTGCCCTTCATCCAGACCGACGTGGCCGTGAATCCCGGCAACTCGGGCGGTCCGCTCATCAACATGCAAGGCGAGGTGATCGGCATCAACTCGCAGATCTACAGCCGCACGGGCGGCTTCATGGGCATCTCGTTCGCGATTCCGATCGACGAAGCGATGCGCGTGGCGGATCAGCTGAAGTCGACGGGCAAGGTCACGCGCGGCCGCATCGCCGTGGCGATCGGCGAGGTGACGAAGGACGTGGCCGACTCGCTGGGCTTGCCGAAGGCGCAAGGCGCGCTCGTGTCCAGCGTCGAGCCGGGCGGCCCCGCCGACAAGGCGGGCATCCAGCCGGGCGACATCATCCAGAAGTTCAACGGCGCGAATGTCGAGGCAGCGACCGACCTGCCACGCATGGTCGGTGACACGAAGCCGGGCACCAAGGCGACCATCACGATCTGGCGCAAGGGCGCGACGCGTGAACTGCCGATCACGATCGCCGAAATGCAGACCGACAAGAGCACGAAGGCCGACCTGAAGAAGGCGCCCGAGCCCAAGCCGCGCGCATCGAACTCGCTCGGTCTCGCGGTGGTCGATATCCCGGCCGACCAGCTCGCCCAGATGAAGATCAAGGGTGGCGCGATGGTCGATTCGGTGGACGGTCCGGCGGCGCGCGCTGGCCTCCAGAAGGGCGACATCATCCTGCGCGTGGGCGACACGGATATCACGAGCGCGAAGCAGTTCCAGGAAGTGACCGCGCACCTCGACCCGCAAAAGATGGTGGCGGTGCTCGTGCGGCGCGGCGACAACACACAGTTCGTTCCGGTGCGCCCGCGCGCGCAGGGCCAGAAGTAACGCCGATGCCGGGACCCATGCGGACTTCGGGAGCGGCTGACGGCGCGCTGGCCCGCGCCAGTGCCCATTTCGTTCTGTACGGCCGCGCGTGGTGCCACCTGTGCGAGGAAATGCGCGCGGCGCTCGAACCGCTCGCCGCCGCGGCGGGCGCGCGGCTCGACATCGTCGATATCGATACCGCCCCCGAACTGCAGGCGCGCTACGACGAACTCGTGCCGGTGCTCCTGTGCGATGGCGTCGAGGTGTGTCACTACCGGCTCGACGAAGCGCGCGTGCGTGCCATGCTCGGTCTCGGTATCGACGCACCGAATCTATCGCCGACTCCGCCGGCTGCAGCGTGAAACCGTTGCCCGGCACGCCGCCAGGCGCCACCCGCACGGCATGACACATCCGTTGGATCAGCGGACGGTTCGCCCGTGGGACCCCTTTTCGGCTAAAATAGTTCGGTTTTTCATCTATTTACGAGGCGTGCCCAGCTATCGTTGGGGCGCGCCTTTTTCGCTTGATCGGCACTGAATGGATCATATTCGTAATTTCTCGATCATTGCGCACATCGACCATGGCAAGTCGACGCTCGCCGATCGCATCATCCAGCTCTGCGGTGGCCTGTCCGACCGCGAGATGGAATCGCAGGTGCTCGACTCGATGGATCTCGAGCGCGAGCGCGGCATCACCATCAAGGCGCAGACCGCTGCGCTTTCCTACAAGGCGCGAGACGGCAAGGTCTACAACCTGAACCTGATCGACACGCCGGGGCACGTCGACTTCTCGTACGAAGTCAGCCGTTCGCTCTCCGCGTGCGAAGGCGCGCTGCTCGTGGTGGACGCGAGCCAGGGCGTCGAGGCGCAGACGGTGGCGAACTGCTACACGGCGATCGAACTCGGCGTGGAAGTCGTGCCGGTGCTCAACAAGATCGACCTGCCCGCCGCGAACCCCGAAAACGCCATCGAAGAGATCGAGGACGTGATTGGCATCGACGCGACCGACGCCACGCGCTGCAGCGCGAAGACCGGTCTCGGCGTGGATGACGTGCTCGAAGCGCTCATCGCCAGGGTGCCCCCGCCCAAGGGCGACCCGGAAGCGCCGCTGCAGGCACTGATCATCGATTCGTGGTTCGACAACTACGTCGGCGTCGTCATGCTCGTGCGTATCGTCAACGGCACGCTGCGTCCGAAGGACAAGATCAAGCTGATGGCCACCGGCGCGCAGTATCCGGTCGAGCATGTCGGCGTGTTCTCGCCGAAGTCGCGCAACCTCGACCAGCTCTCGGCGGGGCAGGTGGGCTTCATCATCGCGGGCATCAAGGAACTCGCTGCGACGAAGGTGGGCGACACCGTCACGCTCGCCACGAGGCCGGCGCCCGAGCCGCTGCCGGGCTTCAAGGAAGTGAAGCCGCAGGTGTTCGCGGGCCTCTATCCGGTCGAGGCGAACCAGTACGACGCGCTGCGCGAGTCGCTCGAAAAGCTCAAGCTCAACGACGCCTCGCTGCAATACGAGCCGGAAGTTTCGCAGGCGCTGGGCTTCGGCTTCCGCTGCGGCTTCCTCGGCCTGCTGCACATGGAAATCGTGCAGGAGCGTCTGGAGCGCGAGTTCGACATGGACCTCATCACCACGGCGCCGACCGTAGTGTACGAGGTCGTGCAGGCGGACGGCAGCACGATCAAGGTCGAGAACCCGGCGAAGATGCCGGAGCCCTCGAAGATCGCAGAGGTCCGCGAGCCGATCGTGACCGTGAACCTGTACATGCCGCAAGAGTACGTGGGTTCGGTTATTACGCTCTGTACGCAGAAGCGTGGCAACCAGATCAACATGCAGTACCACGGCCGCCAGGTGCAGCTCACGTACGAAATTCCGATGGCGGAAATCGTGCTGGACTTCTTCGATCGGCTAAAGTCGGTGTCGCGCGGCTATGCGTCGATGGACTACGAGTTCAAGGAGTACCGCAGCTCGGACGTCGTGAAGGTCGACATGCTCATCAACGGCGACAAGGTCGATGCGCTGTCGATCATCGTGCACCGTTCGCAGTCGCAGTACCGCGGCCGCGAAGTGGCGGCGAAGATGCGCGAGATCATTCCGCGCCAGATGTACGACGTGGCCATTCAGGCCGCGATCGGTGCGCACATCATCGCGCGCGAGAACATCAAGGCGCTGCGCAAGAACGTGCTCGCCAAGTGCTACGGCGGCGACATCACGCGCAAGAAGAAACTGCTCGAAAAGCAGAAAGAAGGCAAGAAGCGGATGAAGCAGGTCGGTTCCGTGGAAATTCCGCAGGAGGCCTTCCTCGCGATTCTGCGCGTCGAAGACAAATAAGCCAGAACAACGGACCTCTACATGAATTTTGCGCTGATTCTTTTTGTGCTCGTCATTTTGACGGGCGTTGCGTGGGTTGCAGACAAACTGGTTTTCATGCCGCGCCGGCGCCTCGCCGCCGATGCGGCGGTCGAGGAGTTCGACCGGCAGCAGGAACGTATCGGCGAGCGCTTCGCCGATGAAAACGCGCCTGCCACGCGTCAGCACCTGCGCAACGAAAAGCTGCGCCAGCCGTGGTGGCTCGAGTACACGGCGAGCTTCTTTCCCGTCATCCTGATCGTGTTCTTCGTGCGCTCGTTCGTCGTGGAGCCGTTCAAGATTCCGTCGGGCTCGATGGTGCCGACGCTGCTCGTGGGCGACTTCATCCTCGTGAACAAGTTCGACTACGGTATCCGCCTGCCGATCACGAACACGAAGATCACCCGGGGCCGCCCGCTCGAGCGCGGCGACGTGGTCGTGTTCCGTTATCCGAAAGACGAGTCGGTCGACTACATCAAGCGCGTGATCGGACTGCCGGGCGACGTGGTCGCCTATCAGGACAAGCAGCTCACGATCAACGGCAAGCCCGTGCCCGAAACGCCGGTGGGGGATTACTTCGACGAAGAGCGCATCGGTTACGCGAAGCAGTTCACGCAGGACCTTTTCGGCCGCAAGAACAATATCCTCAACAACCCCGCGGTGCCGCCGTTCATCGTGGGCGCGGAGGACTATCCGTATCGCGACAACTGCCAGTACAACGCGCGCGGCGTGATCTGCAAGGTGCCGCCGGGCAATTACTTCATGATGGGCGACAACCGCGACAACAGCGCGGACAGCCGCTACTGGGGCTTCGTGCCCGACGCCAACATCGTGGGCCGCGCGTTCTTCATCTGGATGAACTTCAGCAACCTGCGGCGCATCGGTTCGTTCAATTGATACACGCGTGACGTGCGTGTCATCTACATGATGGGCACGCACATCGCGGCGAAGATGGCGCACGGCAAAGCGATAGAAGCAGCAACGATAATCGCGACCGTGAACGTGCGTCTCGCCCGATTCACGCGCATCGCATCTTCGCGCGCTACTTGAAGAACCCCCGGTAACGTCGCTTCATCATGGTTTTTCGTCCGCCGCCCCTGTTTTCGCCGGGGGCGGCGGGCGCGTTATACTCTCCCCATGCCCCTATCTCCGCTGGAAAGCCGTTTGCGCTATGAATTTCGTAATGCGGAATTGTTGCGCCAGGCTTTGACCCACCGCAGTCACAGTGCCACGCATAACGAACGCCTCGAATTCCTTGGTGATTCGGTTCTGAATTGCGCGGTGGCCGCCCTATTGTTCCAACGTTTTGGCAAGCTGGACGAGGGAGACCTCTCGCGCGTGCGCGCAAATCTGGTCAAGCAGCAGTCGCTCTACGAGATTGCTCAGGCCCTCAATATTGCCGATGGCCTGCGCCTGGGCGAGGGCGAGCTGCGCAGCGGCGGCTTCCGCCGCCCGTCGATCCTCGCCGATGCGCTCGAAGCGATCTTCGGCGCGATTTTCCTCGACGGGGGCTTCGACGCCGCCCAGACCGTCATCAAGCGCCTGTACGTGCCGATACTCGACCACATCGATCCGCGCACGCTCGGCAAGGATTCCAAGACGCTGCTGCAGGAATACCTGCAGGGCCACAAGATCGCGCTGCCGACCTACACGGTCGTCGCCACGCATGGTGCGGCGCACAATCAGCAGTTCGAAGTCGAATGCACGGTGCCCAAGCTCGATGTGAAGGTGTCGGGTTCGGGCGCGAGCCGCCGCGCGGCCGAACAGGCTGCGGCGAAGAAGGCGCTCGACGAGGTCATGGCCGCGGCGCCTGCGCTGGTCGCCAAGCCGCGCCGGTCCAAGGGCGCGCGTGCCCCGAAGGCGGAACCCGAGGTCGTCCCGGGCGTGACGGGCGTGCAGGGCGCGCTCGATCTGCGTGCGCCCGAGCGCCGCGAACGCGCCGCGGCGCGCGCGGAGCGCCCCTCGCAGCCAGCGGTTGCCGAAGGCGCCCCGCTCGCGGTGATTCGTGCAGCGCATCATGTGCAAGAGCGCCTGGCGGAGAAGGATAAGCCGGCTGAAAGGTCCGGAGAGAAGGCTGAGCGCGGTTCAGAAAGAGCGAGCGAGAAGCCCGCCGACAAGGCCGCCGGTTTCGACGCCGTGCCCAGCGCCGGCTCCATCGGCCACCGCTCGCCGGCGGCGAAGGCAGATTCGGCGCTGCGCCATGTCGAGCGCACGCACGCCGCTCCCACCGGCGCCGCCAGCACCGACGCCGATGCGCACGCCGAGGCCGCTGCGGCCATTCCTGTGCGCGCGGCCGATGCCGGCCACTGAACCCACCCAGGCGCGCGGCGAGCGCGCCTCCTGTTTTCCTATCCCGGTCCGATCATGAACGCTCCCACTTCCACTCCTGCCGGTTTCCGTTGCGGCATGGTCGCGATCGTCGGCCGTCCGAACGTCGGCAAATCGACGCTGATGAACGCGCTGGTCGGCCAGAAGATCAGCATCACGTCGCGCAAGGCGCAAACGACGCGCCATCGCATCACCGGCATCAACACGATCGACGACGCGCAGTACATCTTCGTCGACACGCCCGGTTTCCAGACGCGCCACAGCACGGCGCTGAACCGCTCGCTGAACCGCGCGGTGACCTCCACGCTCAGCTCGGTCGATGCCGTGCTGTTCGTGATCGAAGCCGGCAAGTTCGGCCCCGACGACCAGAAGGTGCTCGACCTGATTCCGCCCAAAGCGCCGACGATCCTGATCGCGAACAAGATCGACCGCGTGAACGACAAGGACACGCTTTATCCGTTCATCCAGCAGATCCAGGGCTTGCGCGAATTCCGCGAGATCGTGCCGCTCTCGGCGAAGCACCCCGAGGACATCAAGCGCCTGCTCGACACGCTCAAGGCGTATCTGCCCGAAGGCGAGCCGATCTACGGCGAAGACGATCTGACCGACCGCAGCGAGCGCTTTCTCGCCGCCGAAATCCTGCGCGAGAAGGTGTTCCGCTGGACCGGCGACGAATTGCCGTACACGAGCACCGTGCTGATCGACAAGTTCGAGCAGGAAGGCCGGCTGCGCCGCGTCTTCGCGACGATCCTCGTCGAGCGCGACACGCAGAAGGCGATGGTCATTGGCCAGAAGGGCAGCAAGCTCAAGCAGATCAGCACCGAGGCGCGCCTCGACATGGAGAAGCTCTTCGACGGTCCCGTGTACCTCGAAACCTTCGTGAAGGTGAAGAGCGGCTGGGCCGACAACGAAGCCGGGCTGCGCGCCTACGGTTACGAGTAAGCACGACGGGCACCGCGTATGAGTGACGGCGCAGCCGGAACCCTGCACGACGACCGGCCCGCGCACGACGAAGCGCAGGCCGGCGAGGCGTTCGCTCCCGGCGAACCGTCCGGTTCCCGCAGTACGCGGCGCGCGCGCACGACGAGCGCTAAAAGCACCGAGACCACGAGGCGCAGTTCGAAGGCGACGAAAGTCGCCGCAACCCGCGACACCATGACGGAAGGCGCCGACGCCACGCTCGAAGGCCACGCCCAGGCGCACACCGAATCACCCAACAGCCGCAAGACGACCGCGCGCTCGCAACTGCCGCGCGCCTCGCGCAGCACGGCCCCCGATTACCGCATCGCCGAGCAGCCGGCGTTCGTGCTGCACAGCTATCCGTACCGCGAAACGAGCCTAATCATCGACGTGCTCTCGCGCGATCACGGCCGCGTCGCGCTCGTCGCGAAGGGCGCGAAGCGGCCGCACTCGGCGTTGCGCGGCGTGCTGCAAACCTTCCAGCCGCTCGCGCTATCGTGGACCGGCAAGGGCGAAGTTCGCACGCTCACGGGCGCCGAATGGGTGGGCGGCATGTTGCCGCTGACCGGCGACGCGCTGCTTTGCGGCTTCTACGTGAACGAGCTGCTCGTGAAGTTCATCGCGCGCGAAGACCCGCATCCCGAGCTCTTTCGTCACTACGTCGTGACGCTCACGCGCCTTGCGCACGACGAGCCGCCCGTGCAGGTGCTCCGCTCGTTCGAGCGCGTGCTGCTGCGCGAAGCGGGCTACGCGCTCGCGCTCAATCGCACCGTGAACCGCAAGACGGTGGTCGCCGAGGGTCGCTATGTATTCGATCCTGAACGCGGTGTACGCGAAGCCTCCCACGAGTGGCCCGCCCAATGGCCCCTGCTTTCGGGACAGACGTTGCTCGACATGGAAGAGGACGATTACCATCGACCCCAGACGGTTGCGCAGAGCAAGGCGCTCATGCGCTTTCTGCTGAACACCTACCTTGGCGGCACGCCGCTCGCGACGCGCCAGATTCTGATCGACCTGCAGAACCTATGAGCTTCTTTCTCACTTCGCCCAACGTGATCGACCTCGGCGTCAACATCGACCACGTCGCCACGCTGCGCAACGCGCGCGGCACCGCTTATCCCGATCCGATCCGCGCCGCGCTGCTCGCCGAAGAGGCGGGCGCCGACGCGATCACGCTGCATCTGCGCGAGGATCGCCGCCATATCGTCGACGCCGATGTGCGTGCGCTGCGCCCGCAACTGAAAACGCGCATGAACCTCGAGTGCGCGGTCACGGCCGAGATGCTCGACATCGCGTGCGAGATCAAGCCGCACGACGTCTGCCTCGTGCCTGAAAAACGCCAGGAGCTGACGACCGAAGGCGGCCTCGACGTTGCCGGCCACTTCGACGCGGTTGCCGCCGCCTGTCGTCAGCTCGCCGATGCGGGCTGCCGCGTTTCACTCTTCATCGACGCCGACGAAACGCAGATCCGCGCGGCGCACGAAACGGGCGCGCCCGTGATCGAACTGCACACGGGCCGCTATGCCGAGGCGCACGATGCCGGCGAGCAGGAGCGCGAATTCGAGCGCGTGGTCGCGGGCGTGAACTGTGGCAACAGTCTCGGGCTCAAGGTGAATGCCGGGCACGGCCTGCACTACACGAACGTGCAGCAGATCGCCGCCATCGACGGTATTGTCGAGCTGAATATCGGCCATGCGATCGTTGCGCACGCAATCTTCGCTGGCTGGGAGAATGCGGTGCGCGAAATGAAGGCGATCATGGTCGCGGCGCGCCTCGGCGCGCGCGTCTGAGCGGATTTGCGGATCGCGTCTCAGTGATTCGCGCGTTGCGCTCACGCAATCGACATCCATCGACGGGAATCTCATGGCGATTTACGGTATCGGCACCGACATCATCCAGGTGAGCCGCGTGGCGGCAGTCATGGAACGGACCCACGGGCGCTTCGCGCCGCGCGTGCTGGGCCCCGACGAACTCGCCGTCTACGAGGCGCGCAAGGCGCGCTCGGAGGCGCGGGGCCTCGCCTACCTCAGCACGCGGTTTTCCGCGAAAGAGGCGTTCTCGAAAGCGATCGGCCTCGGCATGCGCATGCCGATGACCTGGCGCGCCATGCAAACACTGAACGAGCCCAGCGGCCGCCCCGTGATCGTCGCTTCGGGCGCGCTGGCGCAGTGGCTCGACGAGCGCGGCATCACGGCGCGCGTGAGCATCACCGACGAGCATGACTACGCGGTGTCGTTCGTGATCGCCGAAGTGAACGTCACAGTCAAAGGCTGATATCCATCGCCGTGCGCTGCGCGGCATCAACGCAAAACTCATCGATGAAGAATATTTCCGGGCCAGTAATGCTCGACGTGGTCGGCACCGCGCTGAACGACGACGACGTGCGCCGCCTCGCGCACCCGATGACGGGCGGCGTGATCCTGTTTGCGCGCCACTTCGAAAACCGGGCGCAGCTCGTCGCGCTCACCGATGCGATTCGCGCGGTGCGCGAGGACCTGCTGATCGCCGTCGACCACGAGGGCGGCCGCGTCCAGCGCTTTCGCACCGACGGCTTCACGGTGCTGCCGGCCATGGGGCGGCTCGGTGCGCTGTGGGACAAGGACGTGCTGCTCGCCACCAAGGTCGCGACCGCGGTGGGCTACATCCTCGCAAGCGAGCTGCGCGCCTGTGGCATCGATCTCTCCTTTACGCCCGTGCTCGATCTCGGCTATGGCCAGTCGAAGGTCGTGGGCGACCGCGCGTTCCACCGCGACCCGCGCGTCGTCACGCTGCTCGCCAAGAGCCTCAACCACGGGCTCGCGCTCGCGGGCATGGCCAACTGCGGCAAGCACTTCCCCGGGCACGGCTTCGCGACGGCGGACTCGCACGTCGCAGTGCCCGTGGACGAGCGCCCGCTCGAATCGATTCTCGGCGAAGACGCGCTGCCGTACGACTGGCTCGGCCTTGCCCTGACGGCGGTGATGCCGGGGCATGTCATCTATCCGAAGGTCGATTCGAAACCCGCGGGCTTCTCGCGCATCTGGGTCGAGGAGATCCTGCGCAAGCGGCTGCGTTTCACGGGCGCGATCTTCAGCGACGATCTCTCGATGGAAGCCGCGCGCCAGGGCGGCACGCTCACCGAGGGCGCACGCGCCGCACTCGAAGCAGGGTGCGACATGGTGCTGATCTGCAACCAGCCGCACGAGGCCGAAAAAGTCCTCGACGCGCTGCGCAGTGCCGAGCCGCGGCGCTCCGCCAGGCTTTCGAGTCAGCGCATCAAGCGCATGCGCGCGCGCGGCAAGGCGCAGCGCTGGGACAAAATGATCGCGGACCCGGCGTACCTCGAAGCCCAGGCATTGTTGCGCAGCGTTCTGCCCTGACCGCGAAGCCGCGGAAATCAAAAAAGCTGCCCTTCGAAAACAAAGGGCAGCTTTCTATGTGGCCTGGCGGTGCGCGGCGCAGTCAGTTCAGACGCATACGCTGCAGCTTGTTGTAGAGCGTCTTGGGGCTGATGCCGAGCAGGGATGCAGCGCGATGCCGCGTGCCGCCCACGGCGTCGAGCGTCGCGCGGATCAGCATCTCTTCCACGTCGGCGAGCGGCGTGCCCACGGTCACCTGCACGCGACCGCCGTTCATATCGCGGTGCCCTGCGCCGCTGGTTTCCTCCGCCTCAAGGGTTTCGAGCACCTCGCCGGAGGCATGCCAGGCGCGCCGCACGCGCTCGTGCAGTTCGCGCACGTTGCCGGGCCAGTCATACGCGAGGCATTCGCGGACAAACGAAGGGGCGATGAGCCGCGTCGCGCCGGGCAGGCCGTGCGCTTGCGCCTCCTGGTTGAGTTCGTCGACGCACGCGGCCGCGATCAGGGCGGCGTCGTCGTCGCGTTCACGCAGCGGCGGCAGCGCAATCGCCGCGGCATCGAGGCGCATCCATAGGCCGTCGTGCAGCGCGCCCTGCTGGACGGCTTCGCGCGGGATCGCACGGGTGCCGGCGACCAGGCGGAAATCCGTGCCCACCACTTTTTTGCCGCCAACGCGCATGAAGGTTTGCGAGTCGAGCGCGCGCAACAATGTTTCCTGGTGGTCGCGCGGCAGTTCGGTAAGCTCGTCGATGAACAGCGTGCCGCCGCTCGCCAGATCCACGAGGCCCGGTTCGCGCTGTTCCGCCCCGTTGAAAGCGCCGCGCTCATGCCCGAACAGCACGCTCGCGAGCGGCCGGCCGGCGGCGGCCTCCGCAGCGAGCGAGCGCGTGTCGCAAACGATGAACGGCCCCTTGCGGCGCCGACTCAGCTGATGCAGCGTACGCGCAGTGATTTCCTTGCCGGTGCCGACCTCGCCATGCACGAGCAGCGCCGCTTCGGTGGGCGCGAGCTGTTCCAGAGCGTCGTAGACCTGCTGGATCGCGCTGCTGCGGCCGATCATCGGCCCGAAGTGGCCCATCCGGCGCAGCGTGGCCCGCAGCGTGCGCACTTCCTCGCTCAGCTCGTACGGACGCGGAATGCGCGCGAGCAGACTGCGCAGCCGCGGAATGTTGACGGGCTTGAGCAGATAGTCCCAGATGCCGTGGCGCAGGCCCTCGATTGCACTTTCGACCGTGGCGTTGCCCGTCATCACGATCACGGGCAGCGCGCCGCCTGGCGGCTGCGCGGGCAAGTGATGCAGCAGGTCGAGTCCGCCGCCGTCTGGCAGGTTGAGGTCGACGAGCACGACGTCGGGAATGAAACGCGAGAGCGCGGCGCGCGCTTCGGCGAGTGTGGCGGCAGTGTCGACGGAGAAGCCGTCAGCCGACAGGATCGCAGAGAGACCTGAGAGGCTGTTGGGATCGTCTTCGACAATCAGTGCATGTGGCATGGCGGTAGCGGCTTACGGATGAGCGCAGTCGCGCCGGCGTTGCGCGCGCGGGTTAGCGCGCTCGCCCCGGGAGGCAACCGCGCGGCGCGCGGGAGCGCGGCACGATGCGAAAGTTTTCATCGAGATCACGCAGGTGTCTCGAAGCAGGATGTTCAGGTTCCGGTCCTCCCAGTTGTACCGCGCCAGCGGAGGGGCGCGACGGCATTGCCGGGCAGAAGAGCGCCGGCGGCCGAACGGCGGCGCAGCCACTAGGCGCATGGCGCTCTGGCGTGCCGCAAAACCCCCTGTTTGCCTGCAAGTGGGCGCACGTATCGCCCGTGCCGACGGCGCGTCAGCCGCGCGGCCCGTGCGCGTCGAACCAGCGGCGCA
Source organism: Paraburkholderia mimosarum LMG 23256 = NBRC 106338 (assembly GCF_000739815.1). Taxonomy (GTDB): domain Bacteria; phylum Pseudomonadota; class Gammaproteobacteria; order Burkholderiales; family Burkholderiaceae; genus Paraburkholderia; species Paraburkholderia mimosarum. The sequence goes on along the minus strand of NZ_BBJJ01000017.1, from coordinate 24,423 downwards.
CTTCCAGTTCCGCCTCGTCACGCGTCTTGCCGTAACGTTCCTGGATCAGCCCGGCGAGTCGATCTGCATGGCCTTCCGTTCGCGCGAGTTCGTCGTCCGTCAACTCGCCCCATGCCGCCTTGGCCTTGCCGACCAACTGCTTCCACTTGCCTTCAGCAATGTCGTTATTCATCGTGCTTCTCCTGGTTAGGGGAAAGAGCGTGGAACGCACGTTTCCCTTCCAGTAGCAGAAACCATGCCGCGGAGGTCACTCTGACCGGTTTGCATCGCACTGGCGCGTCGAAGTCGGCAAGTGGGCAATTCGTCCCGCATAACCGGTAAGGTTTTCCGCGACACTGTCAAACATACACGTTCGGCAAAAAAAGAAAAGCGCCCCGAGGGGCGCTTTCTCAGCGGGTCCGCCTGCAGTTCGCGCGAGATGCTTCAGGCGCGGCTGCGGTACTCGTTCGTGCGCGTGTCGATTTCGATCTTGTCGCCGATATTGCAGAAGAGCGGCACTTGCAGTTCGAAGCCGGTGTTGAGCTTGGCAGTCTTCAGGACCTTGCCCGACGACGTATCGCCCTTGACGGCAGGTTCCGTGTAGATGATTTCGCGCACGAGCACGGTCGGCAGTTCGACCGAGATGGCCTTGTCGTTGTAGAACACGACTTCGCAGGCCATGCCGTCCTGGAGGTAGTTGAGGGCGTCGCCCATCATCTCGCCTTCGACTTCGTACTGGTTGTAGTCGGCGTCCATGAACACGTACATCGGGTCGGCGAAGTACGAGTAGGTCACTTCCTTGCGGTCGAGCACCACGACGTCGAACTTGTCGTCCGCCTTGTACACGGTTTCCATGCCTGCGCCGGTCAGCAGGTTCTTGAACTTCATCTTCACGACGGCGGCGTTGCGGCCCGACTTGTTGTATTCGGCCTTTTGCACGACCATCGCGTCGTTACCGATCATCACGACGTTGCCGACGCGGAGTTCCTGTGCGGTTTTCATAATAAAAAACTGTCCTGTCCAGATTAAATGACTTCGAGTGTGCGCGACGGCAAACGTCGCAAGCGGATTCGCGGATTCGTACGGTGCGACCCTCTTTGATGCGCTGACCTTCGCGCACCTGGTGGGGCGCCGAGATCAGAAGCACTGCTCCTGGCGTTGCCGGGCGTTGCCGGGCGTTGCTTCTGCTCGCTGCTGTTTTCATGCCGCTTGAGACGGCTGCCGCCGGATAACCGCTTATTTTAACTGACTTTTTGCGAATTCGGCTAGGTTTGCGGCCAGATCGCCAACCTGGGCGAGTTCGCCGGCCCACGCCTTCGCGCGAGCCGCGTAGGCAGGCAGGTGCTGCAAGAAATCGGCCCAATCGGGGATCCCGCGACCGTTCCACGCATGCCAGAAGCGTTCGAGCGCGGCGCGCGGCGCTTCGGGCAAGGTGCGGCCGTAGTGTGCCAGCGCGGCGTCCAGCTTCGGCAGATGGGCGTCATCGGCTTGCGGGTAGATGTGCCAGACGAAAGGTCGCGCCGCCCATTGCGCGCGCACGAACGAGTCCTCGCCGCGCACGAAGTTCAGGTCGCTCGCCCAGAGCAGCGGGTCATAGCCGCGTTGCTCGGTGAACGCGAGCGCGTGCGCGCGCAGCGCGCCGCGCGTGGCCTGCGAACCCGCGCCGAACGCGGGCATTCCGAAAAAACGCGCGAGCGCGCCCGAAATGCGACCCTCCGGAACGAGCAAGACAACCGGCCTGGCCCCATCGCGCCACTGCTCGAGCAGGGGGGCGACGGCAAGATTTTCATAGGCGAAAAGCGAGATCACCGTGGCTTCCGGCGCCGGTGGCGGGCCGCCGGTGGCGTGCCGCCACCATGCGGCGCGGGTCTGCGGCGAGCGCTCGAAGTCGGCGCGCGAGGCGTCGAGCGTGCGCTCCTTGAGCACGCCGCCCGTGCCGGGCCCGAGCCCGGGAAAGAAGAAGTGCTTGGCGAGCGCGTAGCGCGGGTGCGGCGAGGGCCGCAGGTGAAAGTCGGCCACCCAGTCTTCGGCGCTCAGGTATTCGAGGTTGAGCCAGACGGGCTTGCGGCCGCGCTCGGCCATCGCGGCGACATAGACGGGCGGCAACTCGCACGCGAACGCCTCGATCACGACATCGGCGATCTGCAGCGTGTCGCCCGCGTGTTCGGGCTCGTGCCAGTGCTCGATGAGCACGCCTTCCACGGATTGCGTCGCGCGGCTGGTATCGAGCGCCGGGCAGAGCTTGTGGAAGGCGTGCAGGTCGTCGACGAAGAGGCGCACCTGCCAGCCGTGCTCGTGCGCGAGCTGGCGCGCGAGGCGCCAGCACACGCCGATGTCGCCGAAATTGTCGATGACGGCGCAAAAAATGTCGCAGGCGACGCCCGCTTCGGCTGTGCCGGTTGGAGCGGCCGCGGAGGAGGAGCGGGCTTCTGTCATGGGGAGCCAGTGAGCGTAGAGTCGCGCAACGAAGACTCGCGTTCGCCGTCCCGAAGGCGGGCGCGGGACCCTCAGCTTCGGGGCCCCTTCGTTGCAGCATGGAATGATCTAAACTTGCGATTCTAGGACAGAGCCTTGAATGCGTCGCGAGCGCGGCGCGCCCGGCCATCTCCGCATCCCCTCGCTCACCTTACATCGACGCATCGCCCGTCCCCGAAACTGGATGACCGAGACCGACGTTTTCGACCCGAAAAAGACGCTCGCGCAGTTGCCGCATCTGCCCGGCGTCTATCGCTACTACGACGCGCAAGGCGCGGTGCTGTATGTCGGCAAGGCGCGCGACCTGAAAAAGCGCGTGTCGAGCTATTTCACCAAGACGCAGCTTTCGCCGCGCATCGCGATGATGATCACGCGCATTGCGCGCATCGAAACCACCGTCACGCGCTCCGAGGCCGAGGCGCTGCTGCTCGAGAACAATCTCATCAAGGCGCTCACGCCGCGCTACAACATCCTCTTTCGCGACGACAAGTCGTATCCGTTCCTCAAGATCACGGGCCACAAATTCCCGCGCATGGCGTACTACCGCGGCGCGGTCGATCGCAACAACCAGTACTTCGGGCCGTTTCCGAGCGCCTCGGCCGTGCGCGAGAGCATCCACATCCTGCAGCGCGTGTTCCAGTTGCGCACCTGCGAGGATTCGGTGTTCAACAATCGCACGCGGCCTTGCCTGCTGCATCAGATCGGCCGCTGTACGGCGCCTTGCGTGCGCGCGATCAGCGAAGAAGACTACGCGCGCGACGTGAGCAACGCATCGCGCTTTCTGCTCGGCCGTCAGAACGAGGTCATGAAGGAACTGGAGACGAAGATGCACGCGTTCGCCTCCGAGCTGAAGTTCGAGCAGGCTGCGGCCGTGCGCAACCAGATGAGTTCGCTTTCGACCGTGCTGCATCAGCAGGCCATCGAAACGGGTAGCGAGAGCGACGTGGACATTCTTGCCGTGGTCGCGCTGGGCGGGCGCGTTTGCGTCAATCTCGCAATGGTGCGCGGCGGCCGGCATCTGGGCGACAAGGCCTATTTCCCGGCGCATGTGGAGCGCGCGCTGACGGACGAGGAGGGCGGCGTTGCCGAGGAGATCGACAGCGAGACCGTGGTCGCCGCAAGCGCGCTGAAGTCGCTGCCTTCGCTTGCCCGCAAGACGGTGGAGGATTTCATCGACGAGGCGAACGATGAATCGGCGGCCGACGCGCCGCACGACGCCGAGGCGCTCGCGCCGGATCCCCTCGCCATCGCGGCCGATCTCGCCGCCGCCGACGAAATGGCAGACGATGGCGACTCCGATGCGCCCGTGGCCGAGGCGCAGGCCGATGCGCGCAGCAAGCGCGCGCCCGGCATCGAATCCGAAGTGCTCGACGCCTTCATTGCGCAGCACTACTTCGGCAATCGCGTGCCGCCCGTGCTGGTGGTGAGCCATCCGCCGGCGAACCGCGAACTCGTCGATGTGCTCAGCGAGCAGGCGGGTCACAAGGTCACGCTGCTGCGCCAGCCGCAAGGCCAGAAGCGCGCGTGGCTCGCCATGGCCGAGCAGAACGCGCGGCTCGCGCTCGCTCGCCTGCTCTCGGAGCAGGGCTCGCAGCAGGCCCGCACGCGCACGCTCGCGCAATTGCTCGGGCTCGAACTCGACGATCTCGCGCATCTGCGCATCGAGTGCTTCGACATCAGCCATACGATGGGCGAAGCGACCCAGGCATCATGCGTGGTCTATCACCATCACAAGATGCAGTCCGCCGAATACCGGCGCTACAACATCACGGGCATCACGCCCGGCGACGACTACGCGGCGATGCGCCAGGTGCTCACGCGCCGCTACGAGAAGATGGTCGCGCAAGCGGCGCGCGCCGAAGCCGAGGCGCCGGTGGCCTCGGTGCCGGCGCCCGATCCCGCCGACCCGAACGCACTCGCTGACACCGGCGAGGCCGCAGAATCCGTCGAAGCTCCTGAAGCCGCGCCGCCGGTCGGCACGCTGCCCAACATCGTTTTGATCGACGGCGGCAAGGGCCAGGTCGAGATCGCGCGCCAGGTGTTCACCGAACTGGGTCTGGATCCGGCGATGCTGGTGGGCGTGGCGAAAGGCGAGGGGCGCAAGGTGGGTCTCGAGACGCTCGTGTTCGCCGACGGCCGCGCGCCGCTCGAACTCGGCAAGGAAAGCGCGGCGCTCATGCTCGTCGCGCAGATCCGTGACGAGGCGCACCGCTTCGCCATCACGGGCATGCGCGCGAAGCGCGGCAAGACGCGTCAGACGTCGCGGCTGGAGGAACTGGAAGGCGTGGGCGCCAAGCGTCGCCAGCGCCTGCTCGCGCGCTTTGGCGGCCTGCGCGGCGTGATGGCGGCCAGCGTGGAGGACCTGGCGAGCGTGGAGGGCATCTCGCGCTCACTGGCCGAACAGATCTACCAGCAGCTTCATTGATGCGGGCGCCGCGCCGGCCGGGCCGAAGGCAGGCGCGGGCCGTTCCTTACGTTTGCTTGTGGCAGGTGCGGCGACACGGCACAATTGCATCTCCCATAATTGCATCTTCCCCGACAGATAGCGCCAGCCGATGCCGTTCAATATTCCGATTCTCCTGACCTGGCTGCGGATCGTGCTGATTCCGCTCGTGGTCGGCGTGTTCTATCTGCCGCAGACGTTGCTTTCCCCGATGCAGCAGAACACATTGGCGATGCTGATCTTCGTGCTGGCCGCGCTCACCGACTGGTTCGACGGTTTTCTCGCGCGCAAGTGGAATCAGACTTCGTCGTTCGGCGCGTTTCTCGATCCCGTCGCGGACAAGCTCATGGTGACCGCGGCGCTGCTCGTGCTCGTGCATCTGCAGCGGCTCGACGCCGTCATCGCGCTCGTGATCGTCGGCCGCGAGATCGCCATCTCGGCGCTGCGCGAATGGATGGCGCAGATCGGCGCGTCGAAGAGCGTGGCCGTGAATTCGCTCGGCAAGTTCAAGACGGCATGCCAGATGGTCGCGATTCCCATGCTGCTGTTCTATGCACCGCTCACGCTCGGCGGCGTGACGCTGTTCGATTCGCGCGTATGGGGCGCGTGGCTCATCTACGTGGCCGCGTTCCTCACGATCTGGTCGATGCTCTACTACATGAAGCTCGCGTGGCCGCAGATCCGCGAGCGGGGAAGCCTTTAATCTGTGTCGCTGTGTCGTGCAAACCGCCTGCGTCTTTTTCCAAAAAGATCTACCGAGGGGGTTGACACGATTCTGCGGGTTATACATAATCTCACTTCTCCGCTGCACGACGCAGTAGCAAATAAGCAGATGCAGTGGAAATCGCCGAAGATGAGCGTCACACGCTGATGGTTGAGCGAAAATCGAGCGAATCATCGGCGAAGTCAGGCAGAAAAATGCGGGAGTAGCTCAGTTGGTAGAGCGCAACCTTGCCAAGGTTGAGGTCGCGAGTTCGAGACTCGTCTCCCGCTCCAGATTTTAAGGCGCGTCGTTTTAGCAGTTTGAAAACGAAGTGTTGAAGCAGTAAAAAGCAGGACATATGCGGGAGTAGCTCAGTTGGTAGAGCGCAACCTTGCCAAGGTTGAGGTCGCGAGTTCGAGACTCGTCTCCCGCTCCAGATGCCACGGGGAAGCAGCGCTTCCCTTTTTGTTTGGCAGGTCTTGATCAACGTATCAGGCCATCGAATCAAATCTGTCCGGTCGTTGTGGGCACAAGCAGTTTGCCTCCAGTTCGGTCAGTCCGCTTCTGGCGCGATAGCAAAGCGGTTATGCAGCGGCCTGCAAAGCCGTGTAGGCCGGTTCGACTCCGGCTCGCGCCTCCAGATGCAAAGCAAAAGCCACCTTCGGGTGGCTTTTGCTTTTGCGCGCTGGCTTTGCGGCACCGACGGCTGCACGCAATGCGTGTGGCGCACAATAGCCGGAAATCCCCCTCTGCGGATGGCCGCTATGCCCATCGAACTTCCAGAAGACGCGCGCACCGAGGCGGTCGCCTCCATCCAGCGCTATTTCGACGCCAACATGGAGGAGCCGATCGGCAACGTCGCGGCGGGCGCGCTGTTGGGCTTTTTTCTCGAAGAGATCGCACCGGCGGTCTACAACAAGGCAATTGCCGATGCGCAGGAGAGCATGCAGGCGCGCATCGTCGATCTGGATATCGATCTGCACGAAGAGCCGTTCCAGTACTGGCGCAAGTACGCGCAGCCGCGCCGGCGCAAGTGACCACGGGTTGGTCGTGCGCGCATCGCGCGGCATAATCTTTTCATTCGCGATGTTGACGGAATCACCGACCATGACCTTGCAGTCCCCCGCCTTGCCGCTTCCTCAATTCGACTGGCAATGGAAACCCTTCGAGGCGCTCGATGCACGCGAAGTCTACGCCATGCTCAAGTTGCGCTCCGACGCCTTCGTCGTCGAGCAGCACTGCGTGTATGGCGACATCGACGGCCTCGACCTGGACGCCTGGCATCTGTTCGCCTGGGGCGAGCGCAATGGTGTGCGCGAACTCGCCGGCTATCTGCGTGTGCTGCTCCCCGACGCCGATGACGCGGACGTGCGCATCGGCCGCGTGGTGACATCGCAGAACCATCGCGGTATCAAGCTCGGCAATGCGCTGCTCGAACGCGCCATCGCGCAGATCGCGCGCCAATGGCCGCACGTGCAGATGCGCCTGCACGCCCAGGCGCATCTGCAGAAGTTCTACGGGGCGTTCGGTTTCGCGCCTGTCGGCGAGATTCACGAAGAGGACGGCATTCCGCACGTGTGGATGCGCTCCGCTTGAAAGGCGTGAGGCCCGGCGGCACCCTGCGAAGCGCTCTAAGTGCGCTGCGTGCGTCGTTCCTTGCGTTGCGCGCGGTCTTCGGGGCGCCCGCCGGAACGTTGCCCCGGCTTCAAACGTCCGCGCGCGGATAGGCGCATCCAGTGGCGCAGCGCGACCAGCGCGCCGACCACGCTCATCATCGACCCCGGAATCCAGAGCAGCAGGCCGCCGATCTGCTGATCGCGCATGGGCGAGAGCCAGGTAAATGCGCGGCCGCAGATCGAATAGACGGGATAAAGCTCGCGCGTCGTGAAGAAGATGAGTGCGCCGAGCACGATCTGCGGCGGAATCGCCGCGATCACGACCAGCACGCGCTTGCCCGGCGAGAGGCGAGCGGGCGGCGCGGGGCGCGAGTCGAGCACGAGCCACCAGAACAGCAGCCCGTCGATCACCATGCTCCAGTTCATGACGCGGTAGAGACGCCAGTCGAGCATCGCGATGAAGTGGATCGGCGAAAAGAGCCAGAAGTAAATGAGCCCGACGAAGAGCGTCACCGCGATGACGGGATGCATGACGATGTCGAGCGCCACGCGCACGGGCAGCGCTTCGAGCGCGGGCCGCACGAAGCGCTGTCGCCACTTGAACGGGACGCCAGCGCGCAGCGCCGCGCCGGGATACGCCAGCGCGATGAAGAACGGACCCACGTGGTGCAGCACCAGGTGCTGCCCGCGATGCATGAAGAACTCATGCTCGAAGAAGTAGTCGAGCCGCGTATGCAGTGCGACGTAAAGCGCACCGAGCCCGAACCAGAATGAGATCTGGCGCGTGAGCGATACCCGCGCGTGCCGCTTGCCGCGCACGAACAGCACCGCCGTGAGCAGCGTAGCGATCATGACAGTCGGCGATGGCTCCCAGGGTTGGAGCCAGTACAGCAGGGTCATCGCGAGCATGGCGGCGGCCTCATCGCGGATTCAACATGCTTGCGCGCGCAACGACAGATGATGCGCGCGCGATCCGTTACTGCACTAGATCTGCGGCCTTACTGCCCGGAGGGCGACTTGACCGTGAACGGCGTGTCGAGCGTTTCGCCGTCCGAGAACTCCAGCTTCACGTTGACCGTATCCCCCGGCGCGATCTTGTGCTTTGCCTTTTCCAGCATCAGGTGGTAGCCGCCCGGTGCGACCGCAAGCGTGCCGTGTGCGGGCACCGTCGCCTTGTGCACCATGACCATCTTCTGCGTCGAGCCGTTCGAGACCGTCTGATGCAGCATGACCATGCCGTAAGCGTCGCTCGATACCCCCACGAGATCGATCGGCTGGTCGCCGTCGTTCTTCAGCGTCACATAGCCCGCGGCCGGCAGATCGCCGGGCAGCCAGCGCACCCAGGCGTCCTGCGCGCTCAATGCGCCCGCGGCGGCGTGCGCGGCCGGCGCGAAGGCGGCAAGCGAGCCGAAAATGCTGAGCGCGTAGCCGAGCGTGACGGTGAGCGATTTGAGGTTCTTCGTCATGAGGTTTCCTGTTGAGGTTGCGGTTTCGAATACCGTTGTGAACGGCACTCGAAGATTGGACCGGCACGGCAGCATGCGTTCATGCCGTGTCGTTTATGACGCGGCGCAGGTCATGTGCGATCGCGTCTGCGGTGTCGTGGTCGGTGGCGAGCAGTCGCGCATGGCCCTGCGCGTCGAACACATAGACGGCCGAGCTGTGCGTAACTTCATAGCTGCCGTCGGCTTCGCGCTTTTCCATCTGGTACGCCACACGGTAGCGTCTCGCGAGCGACTCGATTTCGGCTTCGGTGCCGGTCAGACCGAGCGCATGCTGGGTATCGAATGCGCCCACATAAGTGTGCAACGCCTGCGGTGTGTCGCGCGCCGGGTCGACGCTGATGAAGAGTATGCGCACGTTCTGCGCATCGGCGCCCAGTTTTGCGACGACCTGGATCAGGCGCGCCATCGTTTCCGGGCAGACGTCCGGGCAGTGCGTATAGCCGAAGTAGACGAGCGTCGTGCGTCCGCGGAAGCTGGCGCCCGTCACGGGCTGGCCATTGTCGGCCGTGAGCGCGAAGTCGAGGTCGGGCAGATGGCCGCTCACGTTCATCAGCTGCCAGGGCTCGCCCGAACGGGAACAGGCGACGAGCAGCAGCGCCCCCGCCACGATCGCCGCGTGCCGCAGGCTTCGTAACGCGCAGCCGAAGCGGGCGCGTAATGTGCTACTCGAAGGCGCGAACGGGTTGGACAAAGACTGTCTCGTCGACTCGAGGGGTTGCGGTGGCCGCGCTCTTTCTTGCGACAGGGCGCGGCTTGTCGCTGCGACTGTAGCAAAACTGGATTCGCGCTGCCGGCTGCGCTCCGGCGTGGGCGCCGTTCGCGTCGATTTGCCGCATCGGAGGAGACGACCGATGCTATCCAGCGTCGTGGCGGTGTGGGGCGTTCATATCACGGCGGGAACCAGGCAATACGAGCTCGAGGCCCGCCGCGCACGCGGCTTGGCCCCTTACTTTCTCGATAATCGCCCAAAGGCGCGGTAAGATTCGCACACTTTCCCTCGGCGCAGTCCTGCCGGGGGCATACCCGGCCATGGGCCGATGGGTGAACAGAACGCAATGCATGCACTCCCGGCAGTCCTGCCGCCTGAACAGACGGCATTTTTCTTCGATTTCGACGGTACGCTCGTCGATCTCGCGCCCACGCCCGATGGCGTGCTCGTCCGTCCCGACATGCTCGCGCTGCTACGCCAACTGCGCCGCGCGACGCATGGCGCGGTGGCGATCGTCTCGGGGCGCGGCATCGACAGCATCGATGGCTTTCTGCGCATGCCCGATCTGCCCGTGGCTGGCCTGCACGGCGCCGAGCGGCGCGACGCCAACGGCGATACCCAGCGTGTCGGGTTCAACGACCAGCGCCTGCTGCACATGGAGCAGGTGCTCGCAGAGGTGGTACGCACGCATACGGGCATGCTGCTCGAGATCAAGGGCGCGTCGCTCGCGCTGCACTACCGCAATGCGCCCGAGCACGAGGGCACCGCGCGCGCCGCGACCGAGCGCCTCGCCGCCGACTACGCCGAAGCCTATGTGCTGCAGCCGGGCAAGATGGTCTACGAAATCAAGCCCAAGGACGTCGACAAGGGCCGCGCGCTGCGCGCCTTCCTCGACGAGCCTCCGTTCGCGGGCCGCCGCGCGGTGTTCGCCGGCGACGACCTGACCGACGAGAAAGGCTTTGCCGTCGTGAATGCGCTGGGCGGCCTGTCGATCAAGGTCGGCGGCGGCGATACCATCGCACAGACGCGCATCGACTCGGTCGAGGCGCTGATCGGCTGGCTCGCGTCGCTCGTCGCGGCCATGCCGGGCGCCCGGTGACCGCACGCATGCTTCGCCTTGTCCCGCGCGTTGATTGCCTGTCGCGATGGGCCGATTCGGGCGTGGCCTCGCGCCCACCATACTTTCCTGATTCCCTGCACGGACCCCGCACCTCATGAGCCGATTGATCATCGTGTCGAACCGCGTCGCGCCGATTTCCGAAGGCGGTCCGGCCGCGGGCGGCCTCGCGGTCGGTGTGTACGATGCGCTCAAGGAAACCGGCGGCATGTGGTTCGGCTGGAGCGGCGAAGTGCTCACGTCGGGCCAGCCGCAGATCGCGCTCGAGGAGCGCGGGCCCGTCACCTTCGCGACCATCGGCCTGTTGCGGCGCGACTACGACCAGTACTATCGCGGTTTCTCGAACGCCACGCTTTGGCCCGCGTTCCATTACCGCGCCGATCTCGTGCAGTACGACCGCCACGAATACGAGGGCTATAGCCGCGTGAACGCGTGGCTCGCGCAGCAGCTGGTGCCGCTCCTGCGCGAAGACGACGTGATCTGGGTCCACGACTATCATCTGATTCCTTTCGCCCAGGCGCTGCGCGCGGCGGGGGTGAAGAATCGCATCGGCTTCTTCCTGCATATTCCGTTTCCCGCCTCGCAGGTGTTGCTGGCGGTGCCGCCGCACCGCGAGCTGGTCGAGGCGCTCTGTTCCTTCGATCTGCTCGGTTTCCAGACCAGGCCCGATCTGCGCGCGTTTTGCGACTACATCGTGAACGAGGCGGGCGGCACGACCGTCATGCAGCCCGACGGACTCACGCGCATCGAGGCGTTCGGGCAGACGCTGTGCGCGGGCGATTACCCGATCGGCGTGTATCCCGACGAAATCGCGGAGCTCGCCAAGGCGGGCGAACGCGGCAAGCCGGTGCGCACGCTCAAGGCCACGCTGCACGGTCGCAAGGTCATCATGAGCGTGGATCGGCTCGACTACTCGAAGGGGCTCGTCGAACGCTTTCGGGCCTTCGAGCGCCTGCTCGACCACGCGCCGGCGCAGCGCAACAACGTCTCGTTCGTCCAGATCGCGCCGCCCACGCGCGCCGACCTGCACGCCTATCAGGACATCCGGCTGCGCCTCGAGGCCGAGTCGGGGCGCATCAACGGCCGCTATGCGGAACTCGACTGGACGCCGATCTGGTACATCCACCGCCAGTACGAGCGCGCGGTGCTGGCCGCGTTGTTCCGGGCCTCGAATGTGGGCTACGTGACGCCGCTGCGCGACGGCATGAACCTCGTCGCGAAGGAATACGTCTCGGCACAGGATCCTGAAGATCCCGGCGTGCTCGTGCTCTCGCGCTTTGCCGGCGCGGCGCAGGAGCTGTCCGGCGCGCTGATCGTCAATCCGCTCGATATCGACGGCATGGCCGACGCGCTCAACGCCGCGCTCTCGATGCCGCTCGCCGAGCGTGTCGCGCGCTATCGGGACATGATGGCCCAGCTGCGCGAGAACAACGTTTCGGTGTGGCGCGACCGCTTCATGCGCGACCTGGGCCAGGTCAGCCTGCGGCAAGGCGTGGCGTCGCCCCCGCTGGCGCGCGCGCAGGGCTGAGCGCCGGCGCCGCGCTCGCTACGAGGGCGAAAAAAGCCGCTTCAGTCGATAGACCGAAGCGGCTTTTTTTACGTCTCTGGCAAAGCGAAGCGGGCGAGGGCGCGCGCGCGTGTCACGCCACGTGCTTTTCGTCGGCCTTCTTGTTGCCGAGATGCAGCGTCGACGCCTTGCCGTACTGCTTCGCGAGGAGGTCGCGATAGAGGCCCGGGCGGTTGCGCAGCTCTTCCGGGCTGCCGTCGTCGATGACCTTGCCCGCGCTCATCACGATGATGCGGTCGAAGTTGTGCAGCGTGGAGAGGCGGTGCGCGATCGCGATCACCGTGCGGCCCACCATCAGCCGGTCGAGCGCCTGCTGGATGGCCTCTTCGGAGGCGCTGTCGAGCGCCGAGGTGGCTTCGTCGAGCAGCAGAATCGGCGAATTCTTGAGAATCGCGCGAGCGATCGCGACGCGCTGGCGCTGGCCGCCCGACAGCTTGACGCCGCGGTCGCCCACGATCGTGTCGTAGCCTTCGGGCATCGCTTCGATGAATTCGGCGCAGCGCGCCTCGCGGGCCGCGGTGAGCACCTCTTCGCGGCTCGCTTCGGGGCGCCCGTAGGCGATGTTCTCGTAGATCGTGCGGTGCAGAAGCGAAATGTCCTGCGGCACGAGCGCGATGGCCTGGCGCAGGCTGTCCTGGGTCACGTGCGAGATGTCCTGGCCGTCGATCTTGATGGCGCCGCCCTGGGACTCGTAGAAATGCTGGAGCAGCGCGAGCACCGTGGTCTTGCCCGCACCCGACTTGCCGATGAGGCCCACGCGCTGGCCGGCCTCGATGCGCAGGTCGAAGTGGTCGAGGATCGGCTTGCGGTGCGGATAAGCGAAAGTCACGCCCTCGAAATCGACGCGGCCGCCCTGGGCCACGAGTTCCGTGGCGTCGTCGCGATCGGGCATGCCGTGCGGCTCGAGCAGCGTCTGCACGGCTTCGGCGAGTCGCGCCACGTGCTGCGTGACGTCCACCAGCGCCACGGCGAGATCGCGCGTGCCGTGCAGGATCGTGAAGCCCAGCGAACTCACGAGCACGATGTCGCCCGACGTCGCCTTGCCCTGATCCCACAGCCACAGCGCCCAGCCCAGCAGGCCGGCCGACAGCATGGCCGTGATCACGGCGTGCAGGAGGCGCAGCTTTTCGAGGTAGAGCAGGCTCGAGCGGCGCGCGTCGAGCTCGGCCTTGACGGTCGAGCCGAAGCGCTTTTGCTCGCGCAACGTCATGCCGAAGGCGCGCACGAGCGCCATGTTGCCGATCACGTCGACGAGTTCGCCGTCCACCGCGGCCGCTTTCGAGGCGAACGTGTGGTGGCGCGACGAGCCGCGCCCGGCAAGCTTGAAGAGGATCACCGAGAGCACTGCCGAGCAGAACAGGAGGCCCCCCGCCATCAACGGATTGACCGCGATGATCATGACGATGGCGCCCGCCACCGCGATGCAAGGCGGCAGCACGTTCCAGGCGGTGGTGTTCTCGGCCGTGTAGACGGCGTTGGAAGTCGCGGTGATGCGGCTTGCGAGCGTGCCGGGCTGCTTTTCCGAGTAGTAGGTGGGCGAGTGTCCGCTCAGATACTGGAACAGATCGCGCCGCAGGTCGCCCGTGACGGCGACGAAGGTGTGGGCGGCAAACCAGCCGCCGACCCGCCACAGCAGGTTGTCGGCGGCGATCAGTCCGACCAGGATGGCGAATGCGGTCCACAGCGGCCCCGGATGGTGGCGCCCGGCGCCGAGCACGTCGATCAGATGCTTGATGGCGTACTGCGAAGCCAGCGCGCACCCCACGGCCGCGAACACGCTGGCGAGCACGACAGTGTGGGCGAACGGGTGGCGTTTGATGTAGCGGAAAAGGAACGCGAGCGGCCGCCGCGCATAGCTCGCGAGCTTTGCGTTGTGGGCGTTACGCTGGGCGATGGTCAGATGTTCCAATTGATCGGGGTGGTCGGTCTGACGGAACTTCGTCCGTGCAAGTTCAAAGGAAGAAAGGAGGCGCGCTACGGCGACGAACGGTTTGAGCGCGCGGCAACGGAGGCGGATTTACCGCATTGTAAACACCCCATGCGCGAAGCGCACCGCCTATGCCCGGCGGACGCGCATCATATCGCGACAACAGCGCCCGGGACACCGGTTGCGGCGATGCTGTTGCGGCAGAGGTTCAGCACGAATCCCGGACCCTTTTAGAGATAGAATGGCGGTTTGCCTTCCGAAAGGCGCACTGCCCGCACTTCTCATCTGCAAGCGAGCCTCGCCGGTTACATACGGGAAAAGACGGGAACATTCGGGAAGGCCGCGGTCAGTCGAGTTGCGACAAACGCCCGCAGTTGTTTTCCGCGACGCAGCACCCAATCTAGAACTGTCTTGGAAAACAAGGGGTTGCGGAGTGTTTCCCGTTTGTAACAAGGTAAAGACTTTGAAATGATCGGACCGGTATTTTCCCTGAGCCGGGATAATGCCGACTCCAACTGCGTAGGGAATTTGACAGCTTTTGTGTCAACGGCCGCGAGCCCTGCGCGTTTACCGCCTGAACCGCCGCGTGTGCGCTCTTGTCGCTTCACAACTGCGTCGGGTCTATTCCGGATTTCCGGTGCGGTTAGCGGTATGGAACGCCTGGATGGCGCGTGGCGACAAGAAAGCCGCAGCCTGCATAGGTCGATTGTCAAATTTGCAGTCTATTGCCCGATTTATTACGAGGAAGGAGTTCACCACTATGCGAATCGCTCAAATCGCTCCGTTGCACGAGGCGGTTCCTCCCAAGCTGTACGGCGGCACGGAACGGGTGGTCTCCTACCTGACCGAAGCGCTGGTCGAACAGGGCCACGATGTCACGCTGTTCGCAAGCGGCGATTCGGTCACCTCGGCAAAGCTCGAAGCGTTTTGGCCGCAGGCGCTGCGCCTCGACCCGACGATTCGCGACGTGATGGCTCCGCACATGCTGCTGCTCGAAGAAGTTCGCCGCCGCGCGGACGAGTTCGACGTGCTGCATTTCCACATCGACTACTACCCGTTCTCGCTGTTCCAGCGCCAGCCGGTGCCGTTCGTGACGACCATGCACGGCCGTCTGGACCTGCCGGAACTGCAGCCGGTGTTCAACGCGTTCAACGACGTGCCGGTCGTCTCGATTTCGGACAACCAGCGTATTCCGCTGCCGCAAGCCAACTGGCAGCAGACCGTCTACCACGGCCTGCCGGAGGACGTGCTCACGCCGATCCCGAACGTCGAGCCGGGCTACCTCGCTTTCCTCGGCCGCGTCTCGCCGGAGAAGGGCCTTGACCGGGCGATCCGCATCGCCGGGCAGGCAGGCATGAAGCTCAAGGTCGCCGCCAAGATCGACAAGGCCGACCGCGCCTACTACGAAGAAGTCATCAAGCCGCTGATGGCGCTGCCGCACGTCGAGTACATCGGCGAAATCGGCGAGCACGAAAAGCGCGAGTTCCTCGGCAACGCGCATGCGCTGGTGTTCCCGATCGACTGGCCGGAGCCCTTTGGCCTCGTCATGATCGAAGCCATGGCCTGCGGTACGCCGGTCATCGCGTTCAAGCGCGGCTCGGTGCCCGAAGTCATCGACAATGGCGTCTCGGGCTTCGTCGTCGAAGACGAAATCAGCGCTGTCGCGGCGATCAAGCGCCTGTCGACGCTGCCGCGCGAGAAGGTCCGCGCCGCGTTCGAATCGCGCTTCTCGTCGAAGGTGATGGCGCGCAACTACGTTGCCGTGTACGAAGAACTGCTGCGCCAGAAGCGCCGCACCGTGCTGCGCGAAGTCGCCGCCGGCTAAGGTTGTTGTACAGAAAGCGGGCGTGCTGCGGCGCGTCCGGTTTTCTCCGCGTTTGCCCAGCGCCCCGGTGCCCGTGCACCGGGGCGCTGTCACGTTTGGCGCCGGCGAGTGAGGCGTTTGCTTAATGTCCCTATAATGGCCGTGCCGTAAAATCCGCGGCGCACGCGACGACGACAGTGACAGACCTCAGCAGGAGACCCCACTTGGCGAGAACCCGACCGACGCCCACGGCCACCGTACCCGGTGCCGGGACGCTCTTCGCGCTGCGCGCGATCGGGCTCGTGATCCTGGCGCGCTGGCTGCATTCGATGGCGCAGATGAACTTCCTCGCCGCGCTCGAAGGCATGGCTTCGTCGCCGGCGGCGTGCCTGAACCTCATCTTCCTGTTTCTGCTCATCGTGCTGCCGGGCGCCAAGGCGCGCGTCGAGCGGCCGTTTCACCCGCTGCCGCAGTGGCTGCGTCAGGCGCTGCGCTTTTTCGGCACGCTCGGGTTCCTGTTTGCGATCGGCTCGATCGGCATGTTCGTCTGGACCGCCGGCTGGCGGCGCACCTTCCACGCGGCGGCGGACACCAACGGCTGGCTCGTTGCCGCGCCGGCGCTCTATGCGGCCGTGGTATGGATCTGCCGGCCGCGCGCGCTCTGGCGCACGAACATCGCGGCACGTCGATTCGCGATCGGGCGCTTTGCCGTTTCGATTGACGTCGCCACCCGCACCACGGTTGTCTGGCGGGAGAGCCGCAAGGTTGGTCAGTACGATGCGCGCGAGTTGTCGGTTCGCTGGCTCTCGGGGGGGCAGCCAGGCGCAGCGCCGGGAGGGGGGCTTGCGTCCGGGTCAACGGGGTTCGCCGCACCGGCGCCGACCGAAGATCCTGGGCGCGCGCCTCGTGTCAGCGAACCCGGTGTCGAACCGGAACCGGCTTTGCTTCCCGCGGACTCCAGTGCGCAGGGATCGGAGCCGTCCGCGGCGACGCCCGAGCCGGCCACGGCCACTGAGCCGCGTGCGGCGGCGGCATCGTCAGCGTCGCCGCACCGGGACGGGGCCGCGCGTCGGCCGAAGATCGAATTGCTGTGGGACTCGCCGGCTGCGGCGGGCCACAACCGACAGACTGTGTTTCTCGCGCGCCTCGCTTCCGAAGGCGACCGCACCGCCGCGCGCGCACTCGACGCGGCGCTGAGGCAGGTCTGACGCACGGGCCGCCTTCGCTGCGTCCGTGCTCGAGTGTTTACCGTTGCTTGCCGTTCCTGTCGTTCACCCGAAGGAGTCGCAATGCTCACACGCTGGTTGCTCGCCGCCATTCACCTGCTTGCCTTCGGATTTGCGCTCGCCTCGATTCTGCGCCGCACGCGCGGGCTGCGCCGCTGCACCTCCACCGAGGACCTGCCCGTGATTTTCAGCGCCGACAATGGCTGGGGCGGCTCCGCGCTCGTGCTGATCGTGACTGGCGCGATGCGAGCGTTCGGCGGCTTCGAGAAGGGTGCCGCGTACTACCTCCACGAGCCGCTCTTTCACGTGAAGATGGGGGCGCTTGTCCTGATCTTTCTGCTGGAGATCGCACCGATGATGGCGCTGCTGCGCTGGCGGCTCGCTGTGCGCCGGGGCGACGTGCCCGATTTGACCGGGGCGGCGAAGTATGCCCGTATCGGCCGGTGGCAGACGCTCCTGGTTGTCGTGATGGTCTTCGCCGCAACGGGCATGGCGCGCGGTGTCGGGCTCGACATGGGCGGCGAGTAGTGAGAGGTTCGGTCGGTCGGGGGACCTTGGGGAATCTACCGACCAGCCCGCTCCCATGGCGAGCAGGTGCTTGCCCCCGCAAACTAAAAGGCCTCGTTGCTTGCGCAACGAGGCCTTTTATGCGAAGTACTTCGTCCAAACCGCCGCCATCAAAGCCTTCATAGACAAGGAGCGGGGTCTCGTAAAGCGTGCGCCATGCCCGCAAACATGTTCCCAAATCGAATTGATACGCCTGGAGCGCGGGGGCCAAGATTCGCCGCGAACCTGAACATTTCGCTTCTGCGCGCCGCAAAGCTGGCAAAAGCGAGCGCTGGACAGAAGCCGACCGTCTATGGGGTTCGTGAGGGCCAGTTCATCACGCTCGATCAAAACGGATACTTTGTTGACAAGACGCCGTATGTACCGGTCGCAGCCAGGGTGCAGCAACGGCGAGCAACATCGCCAGTTCCAGCGGAGGACCAAACTAGGCAGGGAACATTCCAATATCCCGTTCACTGACGAGGAGGCGCGCAAGCTCGGGGAATGGCGATCATGGCGATTGCCGGAGCGAACCCCGAGTTGCGTTCGCGTGTGCACATTACGGCCGAAACAAATATGGAATGGGCACGTCTGATGCCAATGACCCGGTAGTCGATGCGGGGTGCCGTCGTGGGCGGGTTACGGGCGGGCGTCGCCGTGACAGTGGTAGAGGATCAGAGGCGTCCGTCACCGTCAGCCATCAGGTCGGTGACGTGCCTCCTTCGATATGGTCGAGATCAATCGACAACAGTCGCAACCGTTTGACGTTCGGTGCTGAAGCGGGCGCATATTCACGGTCAGCGCGTTGCGCCGCGAAGCGATGGAAGAGTTGATCGACTGTTGCGCTTCTACAATCACGGGCGTCTGCACTCGACATTGAGCTACGTCAGTCCAGTGCAATTTGAACAAAACTGCCACGCCCGCACAGCGGCATAATAAAGTCACAGTTAGCGCATACGAAATTCGCGGGCAACGTTAGTCCGAATTCTCTGCATCCAAAGGTAAGCGGCTCGCGGCTGCCGTCGTAGACAGCCACAGGGATCGGCATCAAATTGCTGCCCATGTTTTCGAAGTGACGGGCACCACTTTGTCAGATCCGAGCGCCTGGCAGCCCTAAATGTCGCACGAACCATAATCCGCCATTCCGACGTCGCCATCGCCATCGCGATGGAAGCTTCCGAGCCAAGGGTGTCAATCCCCAGATTGACCCGAGAGAACGTCTTGAACGCGAGCGTGTAGTTACGGGGCGACGCCGGTATCTGGCTGAACAGCAAGCCGAGGCGGTGCGACTCGTTTCGGTGATGATCGTGAGGGAGGCATCATCGGTCAATGAACCTCGTGCGTCTGCCGGAGCCTCCGATCGTGATGCCAGCTGTGCCCGCTGGTTCAATCGAAGTTCGGATCGGCCGGGAAGCGGTTAGAGTCGACGGTATTGTCGACGCTGAGATACCCGCTGGACGGCAACGTCTTCATCTAAGGTGTGCGCCGGCGGCGATCTCGTGAGAATACTTTGGATAACTGAGAAAGCAGGGCTCTAGACTCTCACGAAACGGTTGGAGCGAGGGAGTTTCATCAGGCCGCAGACCTGTGGCGGAAGGTTTTCCCGACCTCCAGTCAACTTGTCGATATTGCTTGAGGGCATCGGCTGGCGGCAACCGCGCCGCACTGCGGCGCTGTCGATGTTGTACCGCGCTGAGGCCTCGCAAACTGCGCCTCATGTCGAACGGCGCGCATCTCCCTGAGGGTGTCCGCGCGCTTCAGGCCTGGCGCGTCGCTTGCCGAACGGAGGGTGAGATCGAGCGGTTGCTGCGGGACATGGCCGACAGGGAACTCGAGATCGAGTGCTTAACCGGCAGATCGCTCGGCTCGAAACCGAGCTTGAGGACCTCGCTGCCCGGCGCAGCGTCGCCAATGTATGCCGAGTCCACGTATCGATCGCGAGTACGTCTAGCGTCAACGCGTCGCCGCAGGAGGCGCTGTCATGCCATGCGTCGTGCGAAGAGCATTCGCTCGAACTCGATCCGTGCTGGCCACTGTGCGGAAAAGTCACGCGGTTGATCGGCGAAGACATATCCCGAGCAGTTCACTCGTGTCTCGGACGCCGCACTGACACTTCTATAGGAGATGCTTGTGAAAATCGGTAAGCACCCGGCAAAGGCACCTTGAAGCCCAAGTGTTCTAACGCGAGCATCGTGTCCATTAACTTTTAATGGACACGTGTACACGATGGAAGAACTCGCAACGAATCCCGAAGGCGCGGTGCAGCCGGTTCGGCGCCGCCGGCATAGCAAAGAATTCAAGGCGGAAGTGATGCGTGCGGCGATGCAGCCGCACGTGTCGATCGCAGCGGTAGCGCTGCACTACCGTCTCAATGCCAATTTGGTCCGCAGTTGGATTACCCGGCAAGCCAAGCGCCAAGGCGGTACGCAAGCAAGCCATTCAACCGATGTGTCGCCGGCTGAATTTGTTCCGTTGCAACTCCCTGCGCCTCTGAGTGCCGCGCCAGCGTCCGGCGCAATCGAGGTGGAAGTGCGCCGTGGGGCGACGACGATCACGGTGCGTTGGCCGTTGTCGGCCGCGGGCGACTGCGGCGCATGGCTGCAAGGCTGGCTGCGGTGATTCGCATCGAGGCGATTTGGCTGGCGACCGAACCGCTGGATATGCGCGCCGGCACGGAGACGATCCTCGCGCGTGTCGTCAAGGTCTTCGGCGCGGCGCGCCCGCATCACGCGTATTTGTTCGCCAACAAGAACTCGACGCGGATGAAGGTGCTCGTCTATGACGGTTTGGGTATCTGGCTGGCCGCTCGGCGTCTGAACAAGGGGCGGTTCGTCTGGACGAATGGGGAGCTGATGATCGCCACCGCGCTCAATCCCGAGCAATTGCAGGCGCTGGTGATGGGGCTGCCCTGGCGCACGCTTGCCCACGATCACGCGATCACGGTCGTGTAATGTCCCTAAAGCCGTAAACTGGCTTGCTTCCGAGGCGCGGTGGGTTCTGGCAGACTGCCCGCATGAACCTATCCGCCAATCTCGACGCCATGAGTCCCGACGAACTGCGCACGCTGGCTGCGCAGTTGATGGCTCAGGTTGGCGAGAACGAGCGGGAACTGCGCTACCGCCAGACGCGTATCGACCAGCTCACGCACGAGATTGCTACGCTCAGGCGCCTGCATTTCGGCAAACGCAGCGAGCAACTGAACGTCGAGCAGATGAGCTTGCTCAACGAAGCCATCGACGCCGACCTGGCCGCACTCGAAGTTGAGCTCGAGCAGCTGCAGTCGAATACGCCTGAGGACAAGCAGCGCCAGCAGCCCAAGCGTGCGCCGTTACCGGCACACTTGCCGCGTACCGACATCCACCATGAACCCGACGACATCACCTGTGCCTGCGGCTGCCAGCGTGTGCGGATCGGCGAGGACATCAGCGAGAAGCTGGACTATACGCCCGGCGTGTTCACGGTTGAGCGTCACATCCGCGGTAAATGGGCCTGCAAGGCGTGCGAGACGCTGATTCAGGCACCCGTTCCTCCCCATGTGATCGACAAGGGCATTCCCACCGTCGGGTTGCTCGCCCAAGTGTTGGTCGCCAAGTACGGCGATCACTTACCGCTGTACCGTCAAGAACGCATCTTTGAACGCGCGGGTCTGGCCATCCCCCAGTCAACGCTCGGTGAGTGGGTCGGCACATGCGGCGTGCGATTACAGCCGCTGGTCGACGCGCTTCGCGAAGTGCTTCTCCAGCACGATGTGCTGCACGCCGACGAGACGCCGGTGCAAATGCTCGTTCCCGGCAAAGGAAAGACGCAGCGTGCGTATGTATGGGCATACGCGACGACGCAGTTCGCCGACGTGCGCGCCGTCGTCTACGAGTTCGCCGATAGCCGCGCGGGCGAACATGCTCGCAAGTTCCTCGGCAACTGGCGCGGCAAGCTGGTTTGTGACGATCATAGCGGCTACAAGGCCGGATTTGAGTTGGGCATCACCGAGATCGCATGTGTTGCCCATGCAAGACGCAAGTTCTTTGAGCTGCACGCCAGCAACAAGAGTGCAATCGCCGAGCAGGCGCTGAAATACTTCGGCGAACTTTACGCGGTCGAGCGCGATGTTGCAGAGATCACGTCTGATCACCGACGGGAAGTGCGCCAGGAGCGCGCTCGGCCGATCGCCGATGCGTTACATCAATGGATGCTCGCCCAACGCAAACTCGTCTCCGAGGGATCGGCGATCGCCAAAGCGCTCGACTACAGCCTCAGGCGCTGGGAGGCGTTCACGCGTTATCTGGACGACGGGCACGTGCCCATTGATAACAACTGGCTCGAGAACCAGATCCGTCCTTGGGCCATCAGTCGGTCGAACTGGTTGTTTGCCGGTTCGTTGCGCGCTGGAGAACGCGCTGCGGCGATCATGAGCCTGATTCGATCCGCGCAGCTCAACGGCCATGATCCCTACGTCTATTTGAACGACGTCCTCAATCGATTGCCCACCCATCGAGCCGACGACATCGCCGCGCTTCTACCGCATCGCTGGGCGCCTGCCGCCGTTTGATTTACGGCGAGGACGCCCGGGGATGCCTTCACCGGGTGCTTACGAAAATCGATAGAAAATCAAGTATTTTTCAAGTCGTATATGCAGTGTCAGGATCTGCTGCACCTGCCGTTTTGCCACAGGGAATACCCGACCGCACCATACAGTGCAACTGTGAACAGGTTGCAATCGTGGCTCCGTCGCCGGTAAGCGCTAAATACGCGTCAACCGTTGACATCCCCACTGCTCTTTGGATCACATCGAGCATACGCGGGAACATGAGCGTGTTCACGAATTCACCGGATGCGTGGTGTAAGGCAACACCGGGGCCGTACGTCGCCTACAAGCAGCCGACTATGCCGATTTCCTACGGTGTTACGGTTGAATGTCGGACTAACGCGGTTATAAAGCAGTCTTCCGTTTCCATTCAAGTCTGTACGCCGTTGTTAACCTGTCAGACGCGAGACATTACTCTTAATATTACTCGGTAGATAGTTCACTGCCGACGCAAAGGCACCCCAGTTCTTTCTCGGAGGCTTCCAGCGAGACTTCCTTCGGCGTCGAATCCAATGAGAACTCTATACGATGTCCCGATCCGATCCTCGAAGAAACGAATACTGGATATTCCCGACGAACGTCTGCGATCGTCGCACGTGCGTAACAACGGGCCGTATGACGTACTGATCCTTGCTGACTGCAAACGCCAACGAGCCCCCGAAGCCGTCATTGGATTAGAAGTGCGCTTGACGTTGCGCTCGGGCGCATTGCGTCAATTGTCGGAGCTTCGCCGGAAGACCCCTCATGATGCGCCATGCTCAGCCGGAGCACCGTAGCGCGCCGGCGGTTTGATTCTATGACATGAAGCAGACCTTGGCATTTTCGGGAAGCGGCAGTTTACGCGAGCGTCACGTCACGTCTCGACGGGGCAAGTGCAATGAACGCGATCAACATTAAGATCGTGCGAATGTCACGTGCTGCAATCGTCAACGATGTCAGTCCTACATGCGATTTTGACGTCGGCATGCATGCAGTATCTCGTTGACCGCAAATGCTCCTCTCACGGTTTGCACATTTTGCAGGACACACAGGTGATACGCTCTTTCGCGGGGCAACAGCATGGCACCGTTTCTGTAAAGCGCGTTGCAAGAGTTGCTGATTTGTTGTGCCGCAAAGCTGCTCTGACTGTTTCCCAACGAACGCAGGATGCATTGATCGTAGTCTGGATTATCACTACCGTACACAGGGGTCGAGAGCGGGGCGGCGAGCGTGATGGAGACAAACAGATAGGCGAGTTTGAGCATGATTGTGGCCGAGACTCACGGACATCACGGCGGGCAGTAATGGATCGACAGCGATGCCTGAATCGCTGTCGATCGACCGGTTGTGGCCGACTGCTGACCGATGTGCATCGGATGGGTATTGCTTCTGACCGGTCGCTGAGACATTTAGTTCGCGTGGCCCAAGCCAAGTGCAGCAAGGTTGGGGGTTTGTCAGAACGCCAAGCTACCGCAGATTGGCACATTATTGTTGCAACGGTGACAAAATCGATGCACCGCTAACAGGAAGGCTTGTGTAGGAACAAGGGTTGTGCTGATCGCGGGCGCGGGCGGCAACCAGTTCGGATTATGACGCGGCAGAACTCCGTAGTCCGTGACTCTCTCTTGGCAACCTCGGGCAGTTCCGCCACATGAACGAGTTCGCGCTGGCGACCGCAATGCGGTATTGCGAGATAGCAGCGCTCAAGTGGGCCGATATCGACTGGTCGAAAAAAGTTGCGCGCCTCCATGCGAGCAAAAACGGTTTACCGCGCGATGCCGCTCGCGACAGCCGCGCAGCCGCGCCGGATCGTCTGAAGCGTGGGGAGGGCTTGATGTCCGCCGAGGTGATCGAACGCGCCTTCGGCTCGTGCGCAAACTGAAGATTTCGCGATATGCGGTTCCATGACCTTCGGTACACAGCCATCGCGCGTTACGCCCTATTGTCTCTTAGCCCGATTCACATATCGGTGGTCTCAGGCCACAAAGATATCCGGATGCTGCAGCGCTATACGCACCTTCAAGCGTGGGAGGTGGTCGAGATGATGCGCTAGCGAACTTGTCGCAGCGGGGCATCCCGGCTCGCCGCGTTGCCTTCGCGCGATCATAGCCTGCGCAAAATCGGCATGCTCCTCGTCTGACCTCGCGTCTCCGTCCGCCATCCACAGCAACTGCATCGCGACACACAGTATCCTGCGGCGCGATCCATCAGCGTAGTCCAGAAGCGCGGGCAGCGATCTAAGCGT
>NZ_BBJJ01000018.1 GCF_000739815.1 Paraburkholderia mimosarum LMG 23256 = NBRC 106338 | reverse complement strand
GAACAGTTACGGAAATGGCATCGAAGGGCGCGCTCGCTTTGTGCTACGGCCATGTCGAAATTGTCTCAATGGACGTCCTCAAGTCATTTGATGAGTAATTCGAAGCAAGCTTGACTGCGCCATACTGGACTCGCTCCGCCGAGCGAACGCCTGGCGGTTCGAGCCTTACACGCTTGATGCGAGCCGCGCACATTGACCTGCATAGTCAGAGGGTAAAGGCAGCGAGCGGTGGTCTCCGTCAAGGAGACGCACTCCGCCATCGGAGTCGACGTTCGGTTACGGAAGCGGAGTATCGCGTTTCAGACCAACATCCTCGCGCTGAACGCTGCAGTCGAAGCCGCGCGCGCGGGTGGGCAGGGACGCGGCTTCGCAGTTGTCGCATCCGAAGTGCGATTGCTCGCGCAGCGCTCTTCGTCGGCATCGAAAGAGATCCGTGATCTCATACAGGACTCCGTCACACCGGAGGTCTCTCTCGGATAGGCAAAGCGTTGGAATCCGCTGCCGGACCGTGCCACCAAATTAATCTGGCCTTGGATAATCGCCCTGACCTTCGGGCTCAATTCGCTAATCGGTTTGTTCTGAAGCGATGCGTCGAACGGATAGCCTCCTATTCGCGCAGCAAGGCCATCATCGCGCCGAAGCCCACGAACACGCCGCCCGTTACGCGATTGAACGCTTTCGCCACGCGCCGGCTCTTGAGCGTTGCGCCGATGCGCGTGCCGAACCCGGCGTAGACGAGATACCAGCTCACCTCGCAAACGGCGAAAGTCGCGACGAGCACCCCGAACTGCGGCAGCACGGGGCGGCTTGCGTCGATGAACTGAGGCAGGAGCGCGGCGGCGAAGAGAATCGCCTTCGGGTTGCTGCCGCCGACGAAAAAGCCGTTGCGATAAAGCGCGAGCGGCGAGCGCACGGGGCGTGCGGCCACGCGCTCCGCCACATCGGCGGCGGCTTCCTGCACCGGTGCGAACCATGCCTTGATGCCCAGATAGACGAGGTACGCCGCCCCGATGAAGCGCAGCGCGTTGAACATCGTCGGCCAGGCTTGCAGGAACACGCCGAGCCCTGCAGCCGAGACGGCCAGCATCGACACGAGCGCGGAAAGGCACCCGGCCATGGTCGCGCTCGTGCGGCGCAGTCCGTACTGCGCGCCATGCGACATGATGAGCAACATATTGGGGCCAGGGATGGCGCAGACGACGAAGACAGTGACGAGAAAAAGCCACCAGGTATGCAGACTCATTGCGGCAATGAATGAACGAGGACAGGGGAATGCGATTATGCCAGCGGACGAAAGAGCCAGGCGGCACGCACGGGCGGAAAGGGAACCGCGGCGGGATAAAAGAAAAGCCCGCAACGATGGCGGGCTTGAACCATGCCAGTTGGAGACATGGAGGAGACAAACCCATTATAGTCAAACGATTGATGCAGAGCAAAAAATCTTCACCGGCTCAATCGTCAACTCCGTCAGATTAATGAGTTTGTGATTGCTGGCGCCATCGCACAGGCACACAATGAGGCGGCAGCGCGCGCTCCATCGAAGGCGCGGCGCACGGGAGGCGAGCCCTCGCCTCGTGAGCCCGGAGCTGAGTTCAACTGGAGGGATGAAAATGGGCATTCTGGACAAAGTGGGTGAAATCGCCGGTGCGGTGGCCGCCGTGGAAGGCGCCGAGAAGCTCGACCCGAACGCGGGCTTCCTGACGAAAGCGGCTGCCGCCGTCGCTGGCTTCGAAGGGGCGAAAGCGGTCGAGGAGCTAGTCGAGAAGAAGGAAGAGGAAAAGCCCGCCGAAGACAACACCGCGCAGCCCGCGGATGGGTCGGATCAGCAGACGTGAAGGACTCGCGGAGCGCATGGCGCGTTCCGCTAAATACGTCGCTTGATACGTCGCTTGATACGTGATTGGCAGTCCTTATCCGCGAAAGCCGCAGCAAACCAGCTGCGGCTTTCTCATTTGGACGTGACGTTTGCCTTTCCGCTCAAGGGCCGGATCGACGGTGGCATCGCGCGATTGTGAAACCAGGCGCGGCGATACACACGCCGTTCCGGCGCGCGGCGGCCCAGCGCCGACCATCAGGGCGCCGCGCCGGCGGAGGTGGCCTGGCCACGCGTCGCCCGAGGGGGGCGTGCTGGCCGATTCCGCCGCAGCCTGCGGTGCTGTCACCGCCCGATTGCGTCGAGTGCGGCGAGCACGTCGTCGGCGAGTTCGAGCTGCGCGGCCGCCACGTTCTCGCGCAAGTGCGCCACCGACGAGGTGCCCGGGATCAGCAGGATGTTGGGCGAGCGCCGCAGCAGCCACGCGAGCGCGAGCGCCATGGGCGTGACGCCAAGGCGGCCGGAGAGCGACGAAAGCGCCGCCGACTGGATCGGCGTAAAACCGCCCAGCGGAAAGAACGGCACGTAGGCGATGCCCTGCGCGGCCAGCGTGTCGATGAGCGCGTCGTCGTCGCGGTGCACGAGGTTGTAGTGGTTCTGCACGCAGACGATGGGCACGATGCGCCGTGCCGCCGCGATTTGCGCGGCAGTGGCGTTCGACAGGCCGACCTCGCGCACGAGGCCGCGCTCGCGCAGTGCGGCCAGCGTCTCGACCTGCTTTTCCACCGGCCCTTCGGATGGCTTGTGGACGTCGCCCATGATGCGCAGGTTCACCACGTCGAGTACGTCGAGGCCCAGGTTGCGCAGGTTGTCGTGCACGGCGCGCTCGATGTCGGCCGGTTCCAGCGCGGGCAGCCACGCGCCCTTGTCGTCGCGCACGGCGCCCACCTTCGTGACGATCGTGAGGTTTGGCGCATAGGGGTGCAGCGCCTCGCGGATGATCTGATTCGTCACGTGCGGGCCGTAGAAGTCGCTCGTGTCGATGTGATCGACGCCTAGCGCGAGCGCTTCGCGCAGCACGGCGACAGCCGCCGCCCGGTCTTTCGGCGGCCCGAACACCCCCGGGCCGGCCAGCTGCATGGCGCCGTAGCCCATGCGGTTCACCTGGCGGCCAGCCAGCTCATAGGTGCTCGTGGGTTTGCGATTCGGCATTGCGTTCTCCTCGGAAAAGCGAATGCACGCAGTATGGGCGCGTCCGAATTGTCCGATAATCCCGTCTGATCAGAACAGGCTGTGCATGATTTCGAACAATGCATTCGAGCAGTAAAGGGGCGCAGAGACGATGGAAATGAATGACCTGGCCGCTTTCGTTTCGGTGGCGCGAGCGGGTGGTTTTCGCGACGCCGCGCGCGCGGGCGGCGTGTCGGCGTCGAGCCTGAGCACGGCGGTGCGGCGGCTCGAGGCGAAGCTCGGGCTGCGCCTGCTGAACCGCACGACGCGCAGCGTCGCGCCGACCGAGGCTGGGCAGCGCCTGCTCGAGTCCATCGCGCCGCTCTTCAGCGAGATGGAAGCGGCGCTCGACGTGCTCAACGGCTACCGCGAAAAGCCCGCGGGCACGCTCAAGCTCAACGTGCCCGCGAGCGCGGCGCGCACCATTCTGCCGGGCGTGCTCGCGCCGTTCCATCGCGCGTATCCCGAGATCCGCGTGGAAGTGGTGGTGGAGGACGGTTTCGTCGATGTGCTGCAGATCGGCTGCGACGCCGGCATCCGTTACGACGAGCGGCTCGAGCAGGACATGATCGCGATCCCCATCGGGCCGCGCGTGGAACGCTTTGCGACGGCGGCCGCGCCCGCGTATCTCGCGGCGCGCGGACGGCCACAACATCCGCGCGAACTGCTCGGGCATGCCTGCCTGCGCGTGCAGTTCGCGGGCGGCGCCATGCCGCTGTGGCACTTCGAGCGCGACGGCGAGCTGTTGCGCCTCGATCCGCCCGCGCCGCTCGTCGTGCGCCCCGGCGCCGCGCTCGATCTGCTGATCGCCATGGCGCTCGACGGCATCGGCATCGTGCACCTGTATGAGGAGATGCTGCTGCCGCATATCGAGCGCGGCGCGCTCGTGCCCGTGCTCGACGGCTGGGCGATGTCGTTTCCCGGGCCGTTTCTCTACTATCCGGGACGGCGGCACTTGCCTGCGCCGCTGCGCGCGTTCGTCGACTTCGTCAAGGCGCAATCGGCCGATGCCGACAGCGATGATTCGGCATCCTGAATGATGGCGTGCGCGTGGCTGGAAGCCTCGCGTTATCCGCGCTTCAACCCGTATTCGATGAAGGTGCGGCACAGCAATTCCATGCCTTTTGCGTCCTCTTCGTCGAAGCGCGCGAGATGCGGGCTGTCAACGTCCCATACGCCGATCAGCTCGCCGTCCGGCGTCACGAGCGGCACGACGATTTCCGAGCGCGAAGCCGAGTCGCAGGCGATATGGCCGGGAAACGCGTGGACGTCGGGCACGACCTGGGTTCGCAGCGTGGCGGCCGCCGTGCCGCATACGCCTTTGCCGAGCGCAATGCGCACACACGCCGGCTTGCCCTGAAACGGCCCGACCACGAGTTCGGTGCCGTCGAACGAATAAAAGCCCGCCCAGTTCAGGCCTTCGAGCGAGTGGAACACGAGGGAAGCGAAGTTGGCCGCGTTCGCGATCGCGTCGCTTTCCCCTTCGATCAGCGAGCGTGCCTGAGCGGCGAGCGTTTCGTAGAGGGCGGGTTTGTCGGTGGGAAGCGTGTCGGAGAGCGAGAACATAAGTCGGTCGATCAGGGAATGCGCCGGGCAGGAGGACGGCGTGGTGGGCCAGCCGTGAGTTTATGCGAGATCGGGGATGGCGGGGGCCGCTTCGTCTGGCTGGCTGCGCTTGCGTCGCATGCATGGACTGGGGCGCGCACTCATGGGATTATTCACGTTTCGTGTTGAATCGATCCACGCTCGCGGGCGTGGTGGCGGCCGGGTTTTCAGGCATGCTGGCGCTCATGAGGCGTGGGGCGGCTATGGGTAAAGGGCGGCCCGCGCCGCCGATCGAGCAACCGCAGAGCAATGGAGAACGAGACATGAGCAAGACATTCAGAATCGCAGCGATTCCCGGCGACGGCATTGGCCAGGAAGTGACGCCCGAGGGCGTACGCGTCATCGAGGCCGCAGCCGCGAAATTCGGCCTGAGCCTCGAATTCACGCATTTCGACTGGGCCAGCTGCGATTACTACCTGCAGCACGGCAAGATGATGCCCGACGACTGGTTCGCCACGCTCAAGAGTTTCGACGCGATCTATTTCGGCGCGGTGGGCTGGCCCGACAAGGTGCCCGACCATATTTCCCTGTGGGGCTCACTCCTGAAATTCCGCCGCGATTTCGACCAGTACGTGAACCTGCGCCCGGTGCGCCTGCTGCCGGGCGTGCCTTGCCCGCTCGCCAACCGCAAGCCCGGCGACATCGACTTCCTCGTGGTGCGCGAAAACACCGAGGGCGAGTACAGCTCGGTGGGCGGCAAAATGTTCGAAGGCACCGAGCGCGAATTCGTGCTGCAGGAGTCGGTGTTCACGCGCCACGGCGTGGACCGCATTCTCAAGTACGCGTTCGAGCTGGCGAACCAGCGCGGGCGCAAGAAGCTCACGGCGGCGACGAAGTCCAACGGCATCTCGATCAGCATGCCGTACTGGGACGAGCGCGTGGCCGCGATGGGCGAGGCGTATCCCGACGTGAAGTGGGACAAGCAGCACATCGATATTCTCTGCGCGCGCTTCGTGCTGCAACCCGATCGCTTCGACGTGGTCGTGGCCTCGAACCTCTTCGGCGACATCCTTTCGGATCTCGGTCCTGCGTGCACGGGCACGATCGGTCTCGCGGCGTCGGCGAACCTGAACCCCGAGCGCAGGTTCCCGTCGCTGTTCGAGCCGGTGCACGGCTCCGCGCCCGACATCTTCGGCAAGAAGATCGCCAACCCCATCGCGATGATCTGGTCGGGCGCGATGATGCTCGACTTCCTCGGCAACGGCGATGCGCAATACCAGGCTGCGCACGACGCGATCATGCGGGCCATCGAGAAGGTGCTCGTGGAAGGCCCGCGCACGCCCGACATGGGCGGCACGGCGAACACGACGGAACTCGGCGTCGCCGTGGCAGCCGCTCTGTGACGAACATGCCGGACACCCCGAAAGCGCCGAAATCCGCGGCATCGCCCGAACTCGACGATCTGCGCGTGTTCTGCATGGTCGCGCGCAAGGCGAGCTTCAGCGCGGCGGCCGAGGCGCTTTCGGCCTCGCCGGCTTATGTGAGCAAGCGCGTGGGCGTGCTCGAGGCGCGCCTCGGCACGCGTCTGCTGCACCGCTCGACGCGGCGCGTCGCCATGACCGAGGCGGGCGAGCGCGTCTACGCATCGGCGGGCAAGATCCTCGACGACATCGAGCGGCTCGTGGAAGACGTCTCCACGACGCGGCGCATCCCGCGCGGCACGCTGCGCGTGTCGAGCAGCTTCGGCTTTGGGCGCAACTTCGTCGCGCCCGCGCTCGCGGGTCTGTCCGAGCGCTATCCGCAACTGAGCGTGCGGCTCGAGCTGTTCGACCGGCTCGTGGACGTGGCGGGTGAGGGTTTCGACCTGGACGTGCGCATCGGCGACGAGATCGCCGGCCATCTGATCGCGCGGCGTCTCGCCACGAACTACCGCGTGCTATGCGCGGCACCCGCGTATCTCGCGCGGCGCGGCGCGCCGCAGGAGGTCGCCGATCTTGCCGGGCATGCGTGTCTCGCGATCAAGGAGCGCGATCATCCGCTCGGCGTATGGCGCCTCTATGCGCATGGCGAAGCGGTGTCCGTGAAGGTGGCGGGGCCGCTCTCGACCAATCACGGCGAGGTGGCGGTGCAATGGGCGCTGGCGGGGCGCGGCATCGTGCTGCGCTCGATGTGGGATGTCGCGCCGCTGCTGGAGAGCGGACGGCTGCAGCGCGTGCTGCCCGGCGTCACGCAGCCGGCCAACGTCTGGGCCGTGTATCCGGCGCGGCTCGCGCAGTCGGCGAAAGTGCGCGTGTGCGTGAATCATCTGGAGGAAACGTTCGCGCGCATCGGCATTGCCGCGCCTGCGAACGAGGACGGAAGCGAGCGCTGATCCGAACCTGAACGAGGGCGGGCCTGAGCGGCCCGCATTTCCTTGCGTTCAGCGCGAAGGCGTCAGTCGTTGTCGGGGCTGTCGGGGCGCTCGAGTGCCTTGCGCTCGCGCCGTTCCTCGTTGCCGCGCCGGGCGCGCATGCGCTGGCGCGAAAGTACCGTGATGATTTGTCCGGTGGTGGCGTCGGCGGGGATTTCGTTGCGGATCACGTTCGCCACCATCGGCAGCCCCTTGCGCTGGCGGCGCAGCGCCTGCGCGATCGCCTGGCGGCACGCTGGCCCGTGGCAATCCCATTCGTCGCGCAGTTTTCCGCAGTAACGGCAGGTTTCCATGCGGTCCAGTTTACCCGGATTCGCATGATGGTTTCGGGGCATGATCGCGGCGCGCCGCTCGTGCGCCGGTCGCTGCGTGGCGGCGGTATGATCTGCGGCAGACAGTTGGACCTTTCGTGACGGGAGCGGCAGATGACGGCGATCGGCGTGGTGCTGTTCGACATGGAAGGCGTGCTGTCCCACTACGACCGCGACGCGCGCGTGGCGAGCCTCGCGGCCGCCACCGGCGCGCCGCCCGCGACCGTGCGCCACGCGATCTGGGGCTCGGGCCTCGAAGCGCGCGCCGACGCGGGCGAACTCGACCCCGACGCCTACCTGCAAGCGCTCGGCGCCATGCTCGGCTGCGAGGTGGATCGCGAGTTGTGGCTCGCCTCGCGGCGCGCCTCGATCACGCCGAACGAGGCGGCGCTCGCGCTGGCGCAGCGTGTGGCCGAGCGTTGCCGCATCGCCGTGCTCACCAACAACAGCTCGCTCGTCACACATCATCTCGACTATCTGAACCCGCCGGTCGCCCGGCTTTTCGGTTCGCAGATCTATTCATCGGCGGCGTACGGCGCGATCAAGCCGGCGGCGCAGACTTACCTTGGCTGTGTCGCGCACATCGGCGCGCGGCCGCAGGAAACGCTCTTTATCGACGACAGCGAAGCAAACGTGACGGGCGCGCTCGACGCGGGCCTGCAAGCGTGCCGCTTTGTCGATGCCGACGCGCTCGCGCGCGATCTCGCGCGGCTCGGACTAATCGATGGTTGATGCAGTCGTGCTGTTCTCGGGCAATTTCGATTCGCACGCCTGAACGAACTGCGATCGCGCTCAATGCAGGGGAAGACCGTTGACCGCCAAAACGCCGTGGCACGCGTGAACGGACTTCCGGCGAACATACGGGAGCTTGCGATGAAAATGCGCTGGAACTGGAGCCTGCTCGCGACGCTATGGCTGTGCGCCTTGACGCCGCTCGCCTCGGCGCAACCGTTGGGTGCTTCCGGGGCGCAGGGCGCGCCGCTCGTCTATGTGACGGATTTCGAGCTGGAACCGGGCAGCGTGAAGCTGGATACGAATCCGGTGGAGAACGCGCGGCAGCACGCGGGCGGACTGCTTCCGAGGCCGTTCCAGCGCCACCGGGATCCGCAGCAGAAGGCGGACGAAATCGTCACCAAAATGGCCGATGCGCTGGTGAACGATCTGCGCGCGAAGGGCCTCGATGCGCGGCGCCTCGCGAACGGCGCGCCGCTGCCCGCGCAGGGCTGGCTGGTACGCGGCGTGTTCCTGAGCGTGGACGAAGGCAACAGCATGCGGCGCGCGGTGGTGGGCTTCGGCGCGGGCGCGAGCCAGATCGAGCTGGCCGTCGCCGTCGACGATCTCGCTGGCCAGGCGCCGCAGCCGCTCTATCAGGTGATCGACAGCGCGTCCAGCCACGCAAAGCCGGGCGCGGGTGCAGCCATTGCGTTGAACCCTTATGTGGCGGCGGCAAAGTTCGTGCTCGCTCGCGCCGACGACCGCAAGAACGTCGACCGCGCGGCGGCCGAGGTGGCCGACGCGGTCGCGGCGCGCGTGGGCGCGCCGCAGCATTGACGCGCTCCCGTGCGCCGTGCGCGCGTCAGCCGCGCGCCGGAATGTTGAGCCCGCGCTCGACCGCCGGCCGCGCGAGAAACGCTTTCAGCACGCGTGCGACGTTCTTGAAGTCGCCGTAGCCCACGAGATCGCCGGCCTCGTAGAAGCCAACAAGGTTGCGCACCCAACCAAATGTCGCGATGTCGGCGATGGTGTAGTCGTCGCCCATGATCCACTGGCGCCCTTCAAGACGCTGGTCGAGCACGCCGAGAAGGCGCCGCGACTCCGCGACATAACGATCGCGCGGGCGCTTGTCCTCGTATTCCTTGCCGGCGAACTTGTGGAAGAAGCCCACCTGCCCGAACATCGGGCCGATGCCGCCCATCTGGAACATGACCCACTGGATCGTCTCGTAGCGCGCCGCGCCTTCGCGGGCGAGGAACTTGCCGCACTTGTCGGCGAGATAGATGAGGATCGCACCCGACTCGAAGAGCGCGAGCGGCTCGCCGTCCGGGCCGTTCGGGTCGAGGATCGCGGGAATCTTGTTGTTGGGGCTGATCGAGAGGAATTCGGGCGACATCTGGTCATTCGTGTCGAAGCGCACCAGATGCGGCTCGTAGGCGAGGCCGCTTTCCTCCAGCATGATCGAGACCTTGACGCCGTTGGGCGTGGGCAGCGAGTAGAGCTGGATGCGCTCGGGATGTTGCGCGGGCCACTTTCGGGTGATGGGAAACGCGGAAAGGTCGTTCATGCAGGATCCTTGAAAGCCTTCAGGGCCGCGACGGCCGCGCCTGAAAGACGGGAACGGTAGCTGGCCGCCAAGTGTAGTGGAAACGGCGGCTGCCGTGTTTTGGGCCCGAGTGTCGACGCTTACACGCTCCCTTCGCGCTCCACGACGAGAATGCGCGACTCGCCGCGCGGGTGGGCGACATGCTCGCAGCCCACGCCCGCGTAGAAGACGTCGCCGGCCTCCAGCACCGCGACCTGCTCCGTGCAGCCATCGCGATAGTGCATGTCGACCACGCCGTCGAGCACGGCGAACACTTCCTCGCCGTCGTTGACGTGCCACTTGTATGGCTGGTCGGTCCAGTGCAGGCGCACGGTGGTGCCGTTCATGCTGGCGATGTCGAGCGCGCCCCAGGGGCGGCTGGCGATGAAGGATTTCGAGCGGATGACTTTCATGGCTTGATGAGCTTGCCCGCGAGGTTGACGTCGTTCACGCTTCGCGAGGGCACGACGAGGACGAGGGCGCTGCAATGCAAAACGGCGTCCCCCGCGCAAGGTGGGGCGACGCCGATCCTGTGACGGCCCCGCGCGCGGGCGCGGGGCCGCGTCTCGCCTTAGCTCGCCGTGCGCTGCGGCCACAGCGTGCGGCCCCAGAACGTCAGCGAACGGTCCCAGGCGAGCTGCGCCCACACCGGGTCGTATTGCGTGATGGCAATGCGCGTCGGGCCCACGGCGGTCTCGTTCGCGAACGCGTGGTGGGCGAGATAGCGATGGAATTCAAAATCGACGTTGGCATCCTCGAGCTTCGTTTCGAGCGTCGCCACGGTCTCGATGCTGAAGGCCTGGTCCTGGGTCGCGAAGTGGCCGAGGATCGGCGCGGTGATCTTGCTCGCGTCGATGTATTCGAGCGGCGGGAAGCCGTACCACACCACGGCGCCCGCCAGGCCCGGGATCATGGTCGTCGCGAGCAGCGTGAGCGCGCCGCCCATGCAGTAGCCCGTCACACCCACGCGGTCCGTGAGCGTCTTCAGGTAGTTGACCGCGCCGAATACGTCCTGCGAGGCGGCATCCGCGAAGTCGAGGCCACTCATCAGATGGTGCGCCTCCTCCTGTTCGACCGTGCTCTTGCCGCGATAGAGATCGGGCACGAGCGCGAGATAGCCCGCCTGCGCGAGCCGGTCGGCCACGCCGCGAATCTGGTCGTTCAAGCCCCACCACTCCTGGATCACGACGATGGCGGGCGCGCCTTCGCTCTTTTCCGGCCTGGCGAGATAACCCTGGAGCGACTGGCCGTCAGGGCGGGTGAAGGAAATCATGGAACCGGCAGACTGTTTCATTTGGGGCAACCCTCGGTGAGCTGGTTGAACGAAAGCCGTAGCATAGCGCTTGCCTGCGGGATTTGCGTGGATGCGCGAACCGCGCTCATTCGCCGATCAGATGCAGCACGACATCGCGCGTGTGCGCCGCGCGCCGATGCTCGAACAGATAGATGCCCTGCCAGGTGCCCAGCACGGGATGGCCTTGCTCGACCGGAATCGAGAGCTGCGTGTGCGTGAGCGCCGTGCGCAGATGCGCGGGCATATCGTCGGCGCCTTCTGTGTCGTGCTCGTAGCGCTGGGCGTCTTCGGGCGCGATCGCTTCGAAGTAGCGTTCGAGGTCGCGGCGCACCGAGGGATCGGCGTTCTCCTGGATCAGCAGCGAGGCCGACGTGTGGCGGCAAAAGAGCGTGAGCAGGCCGGTGGCGATGCGCTGCTCGCGCACGAACGCGCGCACCTGGGCGCTGATGTCGACGAGCCCGCGCGTGCGCGTGCTGACGTGCAGATGATGGATGGCCTGACGCATGGTCGATTCTCCAGGGCGGGCCGCGTTGCGCGGAAAGGGGGCGGCGAGGTGCGGCCGGCGAGGTGCGGCCGGCTAGGTGCGGCCGACCAGGTGCGGCCGACCAGGTGCGGTCCGCCCCGCGCCGCGGCAGCGTACCAGCATAGCGCAGGCAAGCAGGGCGCGCAGGGCGTTCCCGCCGCCGGCGCACCCGCGCCGCGCCGCGTGCTGGTACGATGTCGGCCTTGCCGGACATTGATGCCGACGGCGGCTAACCGCCCCAGCAAACCGGCCATGGACACGATGGAGAAAACGACTTGAACCTCACCCGTTTCGCGAAAGCCCGCCACGCAACGAAGGCCTTCGACCCCGCCCGCAAGATTCCTGCCGCCGTCATCGAAGAGCTCAAGGAGCTGATCCGCTTCAGCCCCTCTTCAGTGAATTCGCAGCCGTGGCACTTCGTGCTGGCCGAAAGCGATGCCGCGCGTGCGCGCATTGCCAAGGGCATGGAAGGTTTCGCGTACAACGAACCGAAGGTGACGCGCGCCTCGCACGTGCTGGTGCTGTGCGTGCGCACCGACATGAACGAAGCCCACCTCGCGCAAGTGCTGGCCCAGGAAGAGGCGGACGGCCGTTTCGCCAACGCCGAAGCGAAGGCGGGCCAGGAAAAGACGCGTTCGTTCTACGTGAACCTGCATCGCGAGCGCAAGGACCTGCCGGCGTGGATGGAAAAGCAGGCGTATCTCGCGCTCGGCACGCTGCTGATCGGCGCGTCGACGCTCGAAATCGACGCCTGCCCGATGGAAGGTTTCGATGTCGATGCGCTCGACGCGGAGCTGGGCCTGCGCGAGCAGGGCCTCACCGCGCTCGTGGTGATCGGCCTCGGCTATCGCAGCGCCGACGACTTCAACGCGAAACTGCCCAAGTCGCGTCTGCCCGCGGCTGCGGTGTTCACCGAGCTGGGCTGATTCTCGCAGGGAGCGCCAGCCCATGCAGGGCATCAAACGCCGGATCGTGTATCTCACGCTGTTCGAGGGCATTGCGATCGTCATCACCGGCACGAGCTTCGCCACGCTCTCGGGCAGCGGCATGGATCGTGCCGGCGCCGCTGCGGTGTTTTCGTCGCTGATCGCGGTGGGCTGGAACTTCGTCTACAACCTGTTGTTCGAGCGCTGGGAAGCGCGTCAGGCGAAGCGCGGCCGCGGCGTCGCGCGCCGCATTGCGCATGCCGTGGGCTTCGAGGGCGGGCTCGTATTGTTCCTCGTCCCGCTGATCGCGTTCACGCTGCGCGTGTCGCTGCTAGAGGCGCTTGGATTGGACATCGGCCTGACGGTGTTCTTTCTCGTCTATACCTACGTGTACAACTTGATCTTCGATACCGTGTTCGGGCTACCGGCCTCCGCCATGCCGCTCGCTTCCGGGCCGGAATCGAAACCGCGAGCGTAGGCCGGGCCGCAGGTCAAGGACTGGCGGCGGCGCCCTGCGCGCGGCTGGCCTCCACGCTCGCCGGGGCGCCCATGCTTGCGCCGGCCGCCGCCGCTTCGGAGGCAGGCGCGACCGCACGAGACGGATGCTGCGCGTCGTGCAGCGCGCCGGACCACCCGCCGCCCAGGTCGCCGATCAGCGAGGCGGTGTCGAGCAGCCGCTGCTGCTGCACGTTGAGCGCGCTCTGCTCATTGGTCAGCTGCGTGGCGAGGGCCGTCGCGACCGTCGTGTAGTCCACCGTTCCCGCCTCGTATTCGTTCTGCGCGATCTGCGCGCCGCGCGTCGCGTCGCGCACCGCGGCGTCGAGCACCTCGGCCTGCTGCGCGAGAATGCGCAGCCCCGAGAGATCGTTCTCCACCCCCTGGAACGCCGTCAGCACCGTGCCGCGATAGTGTGCCACGGCTGCGTCGTAGCTCGCGCGCGCGGCCGCCACCTGGCCGCTGCGCTGGCCGCCGTCGAAGATCGTCTGCGTCGCGCTCGCGCCGAGCGACCACACGTAGTTGCTCATATGCAGGAGGCCCGAAATCGGCGACTGCGTGAAGCCGTCGAGCGCCGTGAGCGAGATCGTCGGATAGTAGGCGGCCACTGCCACGCCGATTGCCGCGTTGGCCGACGCCATCTGGCGCTCGGCGGTCGAGATGTCTGGGCGGCGCTGCAGCAGCGTGGAGGGTACGCCGGCGGGCACCGTGGGCAGCGCCGGCAGCTTCGTGCTATGCGGGATATCGACTTCCCCGGGGTTGCGACCCACCAGCACGGCGATGGCATGCTCGTACTGCGCCCGCGCCACGCCCAGTGCGATCAGGCTCGCGCGCGCGGATTCGAGCTGCGTGCGCGCGGAAATGAGGTCGGACGGTGGTACCGTTCCTGCCTGGTCCTGGTTGGCCACCACGCGCAGGAAGTCCGTGTACGCCTGCACCGTATGCGTGAGCAGGTCGATGTCGGCATCGGTGATGCGCAGGTTGATCACGGCGTTGGCGAGCGCGATCTGTTCGGACAACGTAGCGTTGGCGAGCGTCGCTTCGCTCGCCTGCGCCGTGGCCGACTGCTCTTCGACCTGGCGGCGCACCTGGCCCCAGAGGTCGATGTCCCAGCTCGCGTTGGCTTCGAGTGTGCCGCCATTGACGATGCGCGCGCCGCTCGGCGTGGAGGTGATGCTGCTCACGCTGCTGAGCGTGCCGGTGGAGGAGCGCTCGCGCGCGAGGGAGCCGGTCACGCCGATGACCGGAAAGAGGCTCGCGCGCGCCACGCGCACTTCGGCCAGCGCTTGCTGGTAATTCGCGTAGCTCTGCCGCACGGTCTGGTTCGACACCTGGACGAGCGGTTCCAGTTCATCGAGCAGCGGATCCTGGAAGGCGGTCCACCATTCGCCCTTGGGGCCCTGCGCGGCATCGGGCTCGGCCTGGGTCCAGCCGGGCAGCTCCTTCCAGGTGGCGGGCACCGCGACCTGGGGCCGATGGTAGTCCGGCCCGACCATGCAGCCCGCGAGCAGCAGCGCGGCGGAAAGTGGCGCGAGCGGCGGCACGCGCGAGCGCGTGCTTGCGGCGGCGGGAACGAGCATTCGCGTGAGCGATCGGGTAAGGCGTGTCTTCATCATGATGCGCTCTCATCGGCCTGACGATTCCACGGCAGGCGCGCGGCCCAGCGCGCGAGGCGCGCGCGCAGGCGGTCGAGGAACAGGTAAATCACCGGCGTGGTGTACAGCGTGAAGAGCTGGCTCAGGATCAGGCCGCCCATCACCGTCACGCCGAGCGGCTGGCGCAGGGAGGCGCCCTGGCCGATGCCGATGGCGAGCGGCAGCGCGCCGAGCACGGCCGCGAAGGTCGTCATCATGATCGGGCGCAGGCGTACCACGGCGGCCTCGTGAATCGCGCTGCGCGCGTCCATGCCTTCGTTGCGTTGCAGCTGAATGGCGACATCGACCATCATGATGCCGTTCTTCTTCACGATGCCGATGAGCAGAATGATGCCGATCATCGCGATTACGGAGAACGGCGTGCCGAAGATCAGCATGGCAAGGATCGCGCCTATGCCGGCCGAAGGCAGCGTGGAGAGGATCGTGAGCGGGTGGATGGTGTTTTCGTAGAGCACGCCCAGCACGATATACACCACGGCGAGCGCGGCGAGAATGAGCAGCGGCACGGTGCCCATCGATTGCGCGTAGGCCTGCGCCGCGCCCGCGAACGCACCGTGGATCGAGGCAGGCATGCCGATGTCGCGTTTGGCCTGATCGATGATCCTGCCGGCGTCGGAGAGCGAACCGCCCTTGGGCAGATTGAACGAAATCGTGCCCGCCACTTCCGTGCCCTGGTGATTGACCTGCGTGGCCGTGTGCCGCGTTTTCCAGTCCATGAGCGCCATGAGCGGCACCATGGTTTCGGCGGCCGTGCTGTCCGCGCTGCCGCTGGAGCTGCCGCCCTTGCTGTTCGCAATCGCGTTGTTCTGCTGGTTGGCCACGGCGTTGGCATTGCGCGTGTTGGTGTTGCTGCCTGTCGTGGTTGGGGGGGGCGGGGTGGTCACGGCCATGAAAGGCGTGACGCCCGAGATCACGCTTTGCGGCATCTGCGTTTGCGCGGCGCCGCTCGCGTTGCCCGCCGCGGTGCTCAGCCAGATCTGCTCGAACGATTGCGGAAACTGCCAGTATTGCGGCGCCACTTCCATGACGACGAAGTACTGGTTGATCGCGTTGTAGATGGTCGACACCGTCCGCTGGCCGAATGCGTCATAGAGCACGTTGTCGATCTGGTTGGGATCGAAGCCGAAGCGCTTGGCGGTCGTGCGCTGCACCGTCATGTAGGCCTCGAGACCATTTTGCTGCAGGTCCGAATTCACGTCCGTCATCTGGCCACGGTGTTTGTTCAGCTCGTCCACGAGGCGCGGCACCCAGGTGAAAAGGGCATTGGCGTCGTCGCTCGTGAGCGTGTACTGATACTCGGCCGCCGACTGCCGGCCGCCGATCTGCAGGTCCTGCTGCGCCTGCATGAAAAGGCGTGCGCCGGAAACCCCATTGAGCTTGGGGCGCAGCCGGTTCACGACCTCGGTGGCCGAAAGGCGCCGCTCATTGATCGGCTTCAGCTCGACGAACACCGTGGCCGTATTGAGCGCGCGCCCGCCCGTGAAGCCCGCCACGGACTGCACCGCAGGATCGGCCTTCACGATGGCCTGCAACTGGGCGAGCTTCTTCTCCATCGCCCTGAACGAAATGCTCTGGTCGGCGATGATCTGGCCGATCAGGATGCCCGTGTCCTGCTCGGGAAAAAACGTGCCGGAAAGCAGACGGGCAAGAAACACATTGCCGACCAGCAGCGCGAACAAAATGAAGATCGTGAGCCGCGCGTGATCGAGCGCGACGTCGAGTGTGCGCGAGTAGAACTGCTTGAAGCGCTCGAATTGCGCCTCGATCCATACGGCGGCGCGCGAAGGCTTGCGATGCAGCGCCTCGCGCTTGAGCACGTAGGCGCACATGGTGGGCGTGACCGTGAGCGAAATCACGAGCGAGATCAGGATCGCGATGGAGAGCGTCATCGCGAACTCGTGAAAGAGCAGGCCCACGATGCCCGGCATGAGCAGAATGGGCAGGAACACGGCAATCAGCGAAAGGCTCATGGAGAGCACCGTGAAGCCCACTTCGCCCGCGCCTTTGAGCGCCGCTTCCTTTGGTTCCATGCCGGCTTCGAGGTGGCGCACGATGTTCTCCAGCACCACCACGGCGTCGTCCACGACGAAGCCGGTGCCGATCGTGAGCGCCATGAGCGAGAGATTGTCGATGCTGTAGCCGAGCAGGTACATCGGCCCGAAGGTGCCCACGATGGAAAGCGGCAGCGCCACGGCGGGAATTAGCGTGGCGCGCGGCGAGAGCAGGAACACGAACACCACGCCGATCACGAGCAGCACGGCAATGAAGAGCGTGCGCTCGGTGTCGGCCACGGAAGCGCGCACGGATTCGGAGCGGTCGATCGCCACGTTCACCTTGATCGTGGCGGGCAGCGCGGCTTCGATGAAGGGCAGGCGCGCCTGGATCTGCTGCACGGTCTTCACGACGTTGCTGCCCGGCATCGGGTAGACGATCACCAGCACGGACGACTGGCCGTTGTAGAGACCGGCGTTGCGGATGTTCTCGTTGGAGTCGATGACCGAAGCCACGTCGCCCAGGAACACGGGCG
The DNA here is from genome assembly GCF_000739815.1 of Paraburkholderia mimosarum LMG 23256 = NBRC 106338. Taxonomy (GTDB): domain Bacteria; phylum Pseudomonadota; class Gammaproteobacteria; order Burkholderiales; family Burkholderiaceae; genus Paraburkholderia; species Paraburkholderia mimosarum. Next base: position 134,012 of record NZ_BBJJ01000018.1, on the reverse strand, counting down.
AGCCGTTGCGATAGGCGATCACGATGTCGCGGAACGGCGCGGCCTTGCTGATCTGGTCGTTCGAGAGCACCTGGTAGCGCTGGTTGCCCTGGTCGATATGGCCTTTCGCGCTGTTCGCATTGGCCGCGCCAATCGACGCGCGCACGTCTTCGAGGCCGATGCCGTAGCTGTTGAGCTTGCCTGGCGCCAGCTCCACGCGCACCGAGGGCAGTGCGCCGCCGCCGAGCGTGATCTGGCCCACCCCGTCCACCTGCGAGAGCTGCTGCATGATGACCGAATCGGCGGAATCGTAGAGCTGCGCCTTCGTGAGCGTTTCCGAGGTGAGCGCGAGCACCATGATCGGCGCGCTCGCGGGGTTGTACTGGCGGTAGGTCGGGTTGCTGCGCAGCGTGACGGGCAGGTCGGCGCGCGCGGCCTGGATCGCGGCTTCGACGTCGCGCGCCGCACCGTTGATGTCGCGCTTCAGGCCGAACACGACCACGATGATCGACGATCCCGTGTTGCTGATCGAGGTGAGCTGGCTCACGTCGGCAATGGTGCCGAGGCGGCGCTCGAGCGGCTCCGCCACGGTGGACGCCATGATGTCCGGGCTCGCGCCCGCCATGTTGGCCTGTACCACGATCACCGGATAGGCGATGTTGGGCAGCGGCGCCACTGGCAGCCGGAAAAAGGCGAGCATCCCCGAAATGAGGATCGCGATCGCGAGCAGCGAGGTCGCGACGGGCCGCCGGATGAAGAGCGCCGAGGGGTTCACGGCGTGCCCTCGGGCTCGGGCGGCGCGCCGCCGCGCTCGCTTTCAGGCTTGCGCTTGCGGCCGAAGCGCTCGGCGAGGCGGTCGAAGAACAGATAGATCACGGGCGTCGTGAAGAGCGTGAGCATCTGCGAGAGCGTGAGACCGCCGATGATCGCGAGGCCTAGCGGGCGGCGCAGTTCCGAGCCCGTGCCGCTGCCGAGCAGCATGGGCAGCGCGCCGAGCATGGCCGCGAGCGTGGTCATGAGGATGGGCCGGAAACGCAGGAGCGACGCCTCGAAGATTGCCTCGCGCGGCGCTTTGCCTTGCACGCGTTCGGCTTCTAGCGCGAAGTCCACCATCATGATGGCGTTCTTCTTGACGATACCGATCAGCAGCACGATGCCGATGATGCCGATCACGTCCAGATCCTTGCCCGCGATCATCAGCGCGAGCAGCGCACCGATGCCGGCCGAGGGCAGCGTCGAGAGGATCGTGACCGGGTGCACATAGCTCTCGTAGAGCACGCCCAGCACGATATACACGGCCACGAGCGCTGCGATCAGCAAATAGCCCTCGCTGGTGAGCGAATCCTCGAACGCCTGCGCCGCGCCCTGGAACGACGAGGTGATCGAGGGCGGCAGGTTCACGGCGGCCTCGGCCCTGCGCACGTCGCGCACGGCCGCGGAAAGCGAGGCGCCGTCGGCGAGGTTGAAGGAGATCGTCACCGAGGGGAATTGCGCGAGGTGGCTGATCATGAGCGGCGAGCGCGTGATGCTGATCTTCGCGATGCCCTTGAGCGGCACCTGGCCCTCGCTGCTCGTCTGGCTCGGCAGATAGAGGTCGCCGAGCGACTCCACCGTGGGCAGCGCCTCGGGCTTCGCCACGAGAATCACGCGGTACTGGTCCGACTGCTGGAAGATGGTCGAAACGATGCGCTGGCCGAGCGCGTCGTAAAGCGCGTTGTCGATCGTCGCCGCCGTGATGCCGAAGCGCGCCGCGAGTTGCCGGTTCACTTCGATATTCACGGAAAGACCATCGGTGTTGAGATCGCTCGTGACATCGCGGATCGAGGAAATCTGCTTCATGCGCTCGACGAGCGCGGGCACGTACTGCTGGAACGCTTCCTGGCTCGGCCCGCGCAGCACGAAGTTGTACTGGTTGCGCGAAACCGTGGTGTCGAGCGTGAGATCCTGCTCGGGCTGCACGTAGAGGCGGACGCCCGGCACCTTCGCCACCGACTGCTGGATGCGCCGCCCGATTGCGTCCGCCGTTTCGGAGCGGTCGTCGTGCGGCTTCAGGTTGATGAGGAAGCGCCCGTTGTTGAGCGTGTTGTTGATGCCGTCGATGCCCACGTACGAGGTCAGCGAAACGACGTCGGGGTCCTTGAGGATTTCCTCCGCGAGCGCGGACTGGCGCCGCACCATCGCCTGGTAGGAGATGGAGTTGTCGGCCACGCTGATGCCCTGGAGCACACCCACGTCCTGCACGGGGAACAGTCCCTTGGGAATGACCACATAGAGCAGGCCGGTGAGCACGACGGTCACCACGAAAACGATGAGCGTGAGCATCTGGTGATCGAGCACCCAGCGCAGGCCTCGCTCATAGGCGTTGAGCGTCTTGTTGAAGAGGCCTTCGCTGATGCGCTCGAAGCGGCTCGGGTGGCGCTCGGCCCGGGCGCGCAGGATGCGCGCGCACAGCATCGGCACGACGGTGAGCGAGACCACGGCGGAAAGCACGATGGTCACGGCGAGCGTGACGGCGAACTCGCTGAAGAGACGCCCGATCACGCCGCCCATGAAGAGCAGCGGAATCAGCACGGCAATGAGCGAGATCGTCAGCGAAAGAATCGTGAAGCCGATCTGGCCCGCGCCCTTGAGCGCCGCCTGCAAGGGTTTGTCGCCTTCCTCGAGATAACGCACGATGTTCTCGATCATCACGATCGAGTCGTCCACCACGAAGCCCGTGGCGATGATGAGCGCCATCAGCGAGAGATTGTCGATCGAGTAGCCCAGCTCGTACATGATCGCGAGCGTGCCGATCAGCGAGACCGGCACCGAGATGCTCGGAATGATGGTGGCGGGCAGGTTGCGCAGGAACACGAAGATCACCGCCACGACGAGGGCCACGGCGAGCACCAGCTCGAAGGCGGCGTCGCTCACCGAAGCGCGGATCACGCCCACGCTGTTCGAGACCACCGTGACCTGCATGCCCGCGGGCAGCGCCGCTTCGAGCTGCGGCAACTGGCTCGTGATCTGGTTGACGGTCGCGATCACGTTCGCGCCCGGCTGGCGCTGCACGTTCAGCACGATCGCGGGCGTCTTGTTGTACCAGGCGCCGCGCTCCACGTCCTGAGCGGCGGTGGAAACGCTCGCCACGTCGCGCATGAACACGGGCGAGCCGTTCTGGTAGGCGATGACCGTATCTTCGTAGTCCTTTGGATCCGAAATCTGGTCGTTGGAATTGATCGTGTAGTTCAGCTCGGGGCCGTCGAAGTTGCCTTTCGGGTTGCTCACGTTGACGTTGGCGAGCAGCGTGCGCAGGTCGTCGAGATTGAGGCCGTAGGCGGCGAGCTTGCGCGGGTCCGCCTCCACGCGCACGGCGGGCACGTTGCCGCCCGCGGTGGTGACGAGGCCCACGCCCGGCACTTCGGAAATCTTGGTGGCGAGGCGGTTGTTGGCCGCGTCCTGCAACTGCGTGAGCGACATCGACTTCGACGTGATAGCCAGCGTGAGAATGGGCTGGTCGGCCGGGTTGACCTTGGCGTAGGTCGGCGGCGCGGGCAAGCCGCTCGGCAGGAAGCTGTTGGCCGCGTTGATGGCCTGCTGCACGTTCTGTTCGGCGATATCGAGGCTCAGCGACAAGTCGAATTGCAGTGTGATGATCGAAGCGCCCTCGGAGCTGTACGAGATCATCTGCTGCAGGCCGGGGATTTCGCCGAGTTGCACTTCGAGCGGCGCCGTGACCGTGGTCGCCATTACGTTCGGGCTCGCGCCCGGATAGAAGGTCTGCACCTGGATGGTGGGATAGTCAACCGCCGGCAGCGAGGAAACCGGCAGGAACTTCATCGCGACGAGGCCGATCAGCACCATCGCGATCATCAGGAGCGAAGTCGCCACCGGCCGCAGGATGAAGAGGCGCGAAATATTCATCGGCGCGGGGTCCGGGTCCTAGCCGGCCTGCGAGGCCGCGGCGCTCGCGTCGGAGGCGTTCGGCGCCGTGGCGCCTGGCGCGCTGGCCGTGCCGGGCGCATTGTCGTGATGCGGCGCGCTCCCGGCGCCTGCCGCGCCCGCGTGGGTGGCGGGCCTCGGCACCGCGGGCTGGATCTTCGCGCCGTCGTTGAGGCGGTCGAGGCCGTCGGTCACGACATGCTGGCCGGCCTGCAGGCCAGCGGCGATCACGGTGTAGCGGCCGTCGCTAGGCCCGAGCGTGACCTTGTGGACCGACACCGTGTTGTCGGCGTTCACGAGGTACACGTAGTCTCCCGGGGCACCGGTCTGCACCGCCGGCGTGGGCACGAGCACGGCGTTCCGGAGGGTGTCGACGAGCAGCTTGACGTTGACGAACTCGTTGGGAAAGAGCGCCTCGTCGTCGTTGGGCACGCTCGCGCGCAGCGTGACCGTCCCGGTGGCCGTGGCCATCTGGTTGCTGAGCGCGAAGAGCGTGCCGGTGGCGATCTGGCGCGTGTTGTCGCTGCTGTAGACGCTCACCGGCAGTTTCGCGCCCGCGTTGACGCGCTCCAGCACGCTGCCGAGCGCCGTTTGCGGAATGGCGAACTGCACGGTGGTGGGCTTCATCGTCGTGATGACGGCAATGCCGGTCGAGCTGGTCGACGTCACGTAGTTGCCCGGGTCGACGAGCCGCAGGCCCACCCGGCCCGACACCGGCGCGGTGATGCGGCAGTAGATGAGATCGAGTTCGAAGAGCCGCACGTTGGCCTTGTCGGCCTGCACCGCGGCTTCATACTGCATGACAAGAAACTTCTGGTCCGTGTAGGTCTGCTCGGCGATCGACTGCTTCTCTTTCAACTGCGTGTAGCGCGCGAGATCGGCGCGCGCCTGGGCAAGCAGCGCCTGGTCCTTGGCGAGCTGCGCGAGCGCCTGTTCCTTGCTGATCTCGTACTGGCGCGGATCGATCTGCGCAAGGAACTGCCCCTTCACGACGTCCTGGCCTTCCTTGTACCCCACCTCGGTGAGGTAGCCGCTGATTTGCGGCAGCACCGTGATCGTCGCGATGGGCGTGACGGTGCCGAGCGCGCTGAGCGTCACGGGCATGGGGCCGAGCGTCGCGGCGGCCACGGTGACGACCTGAGGCGCGGCGCCATGCTCGGGCTTCTTGTTGCGCACGACATGCACGATAACGAGCGCGATCAGCACGATCACCACGATGGCGAGAATGAGCGTGACGCGCCTGCGGCGCTTCGGCGTGAGCGGCGGCGGTGCAGCGGGCGGCGGGGGTGGCTCGGGCGAAGGTTGCGTCTGCGGGACGTCGCTCATGCCTGTCTCCGGGAGATCGAACCGCCGCGTGCGGCGGCGCGGCTCATGCACGAAAACGATGAAGACTGAAACCATGCCGGCGCGCACGGCGGCTGGGACGCCGCGCTATGCTGCCGGTGACTGTCGGGTCGCTGCATACGGATTCTCTTGATTGTTATGCCGTCGAAGCCGGGCGTTGCCGCGCAGCAAGGCCCGAGACTCGCAGTCTACCCAACTAAGTGCATCAATTTCGAAACGTTGGTGAATTGAAAGGTTTTCGCGTGTTACAGCGCGCGGCGCCGGTGATCCGCCGTTACACAGCGAAAGCCGCGAGAAAGGCACCCTGGCATTTATCCGTACGTAGTTTTGGAGACTCGACGCCCGGATTCTGACCTGATACCTTGCGCGGCGCAGATGCACCGCGACGTCGATCACGTTCGCGGGGCGACGCGACCGGACCGTCCGCGGCGCTAGTGAGCCGTCGCGGTGCGGACCGGGCTCACCACCCTATACCCAGAACCAAGGGGGAAACCCATGAAAAAGATGTTTGCAGCCGTGTCCGTCGCCTTGTTCGCCGCAACCGCCGCCTCCGGCGCGTTCGCGGCAGATACCATTCGATTCGGTGTCGATGCGAGCTATCCGCCGTTCGAATCGAAAGCGCCTGATGGCAAGCTGGTCGGCTTCGACATCGACCTCGGCAACGAGATCTGCCACCGTCTGGACGCGAAGTGCGTGTGGATCGAGAACGATTTCGACGGCATGATTCCGGCGCTGAAGGCGCGCAAGTTCGACGGCGTGCTCTCTTCGATGTCGATGACACCCGCGCGTGAAGAGCAGATCGCGTTCTCGGCGAAGCTGTTCAACACCCCCACGCGCCTCGTCGCGAAGACGGGCTCGGGCATCAAGCCGACTGCCGAATCGCTCAAGGGTAAGCGCGTCGGCGTCGAGCAGGGCACGATCCAGGAAGCCTATGCGAAGGCCCACTGGGCGACGGCCGGCGTCGAGGTGGTCCCGTACCAGAATCAGGACCAGGTCTATCAGGACCTGCTGGCCGGGCGTGTGGACGCGGCGCTGCAAGACGCCGTGCAGGCCGACATCGGCTTCCTGAAGACGCCGCGCGGCAAGGGCTTCAGCTTCGCGGGCGGTGATCTCGAGGACCCGGCGACGCTCGGCAGCGGTGCCGGCATCGGCCTGCGCAAGGAGGACACGGCGCTGAAGACGAAGATCGACGGCGCGATCGCCGGCATGATCAAGGACGGCACGTACAAGAAGATCGAGAAGAAGTACTTCGATTTCGACGTGTATGGGAAGTAAAGAGCAGTAACTGACGCGCACGGCGCGGGTGCGGATGACTCGCGCTCGCGTCGTGCCGCTGTCAATGCCGCCGTTGTGCCGCCGTTCTGCAATACATTGCAGAAATGCTTGTTTGCGTGCGAGCGCCTCACTGTCTAGATTGGAGGTGTTCAATGCATCGCAAGGAGCACGCAATGTCCAGGCTGTCGATGCCGACGTGGTTCGCGCGACACGTGCTCGCGCGCGGCCGCGTTCATTTGCCGCGCAGCGTGCACGCTGACGCGCCGCTAGCCACACGCGAACCGGAGCAGCTCGAACGGATCGCCACCTATGCACGGGCTGGTTACTTCAATATGGCCTATACGCCCGATATGTTTCCGCTCGTCGGCGATCTGCCGCCGCACTGAGCCCCGCATCGTATCGACCCTCTTGCGACTGCGCCGTGCCGTTGCGGCACGACGAGCGCTGAGCGGTGAACCTCTGCACCCGCATCGCGCTCGAAGCGGCGTGGCACCACGCAAGCCAGCGCGGCTAATGCCGCGCGTTTCTGCGCGCGGCGACACCTACGGGTAATATGGGGCGATTTACGGGCCGTGCGCCCGCGCCTCGCATTCCCCGCTCATGAACGCATCCGATCCTGCATGGCAAGACGAGAGCCCAGAGGACCTGCCGGGCCTGTATAGCCGCGGCGTTGGCCGCGCGCGCGAATGGTGGCGCGTCACGCCGTCGGAACGCGTGCACATGTATCGCATCGAGCACGGCCGGGGTGAGCATGACGAAGTCGACATCGACACCGTGGTCGATCTCGACAATCTCGAGGCCAAGCTCCTCAAGTGGCGCCGCGAGGGCTATGTCTGCGCAACGCAGCGCGACGAGGAAGTGCGCGCCGCGCAGGCTGGCAGTGCGTTTGCCAGCGCCTTGCGGCAGGCCGCCGCGTCGGCGCGTGCGGAACGCGCGGAGCGTGCCCTCGTGGCCGCCCGGCGCCTGCGGGGCAACGCCGCCACGGTGCGCATTGGCCGCGTGGACGTGCCGCGCGGCGAGCCGAACGCCCTGGTGCCGCGCGTGAACGCGGCCTACCTCTTCACGGAGCGCGACGACGACATCGTTCAGGACATCGTAGAAAATCGCCGCGTGATGCTGATCGGCCATACGGGCTCGGGCAAGACGAGCTTCATCGAGCAGGTGGCCGCGCGCGCGGACTACGGCGTGCTGCGCGCGAACATGAACGGCCAGACGACGATCAGCGATTTCGTTGGCTTCTGGACCGTCAAGGGTGGCGAGACGATCTGGATAGACGGCGTGCTGCCCGTGGCGATGCGCGAGGGCTATTGGCTCATCGTCGACGAACTCGATTTCGCCGAGCCGTCCATCCTTGCCGTGCTCACCGCCGTTCTCGAACCGAGCGGTCGCCTGCTGCTCAAGGAGCGCGGCAACGAGATCGTCGAGGCGCATCCGTCGTTCCGTCTTTTTGCCACCGCGAACGCGGCGGGCGCGATGAGCGCATATCGCCATCTGTACCAGGGCGCGAATCTGCTCAACGAAGCGTTTCTCGACCGCTGGCGCGTCTACGTCTTCGATTATCTCCCAGTTGAAGAGGAGACCGAAGTATTGCTGCGCACGCTGCCTCGGCTCACGCAGCCGCTTGCGCAGACGCTCGCGGCCATCGCCGCCGACTGCCGCGCGGCGTTCGCGCGTGAAGACCTGGCGAGCGCATTTTCCACACGACGACTCATCGACTGGGCCGAGCTGATGTTGCGCACGGGCGATCTCGAACGCGCGGCGAGCCCGGCGATCTACGCGAAGGTGAGCGCGGACGATGCGGCGCTGATCCGCAGCATCATCCGTCATCACGTGATCCTGGACGCATGAACGCGGAGGCAGCCGTGTCCGTCGTGTCCGCTTCTCGCGCCGGAATAGAAGGCTTGATCGCGAGCGGCGACCCTGAAGGCGCGTTCGGCCGGCTCGCACGCGTGCTCGCCGGCGATGCACGTGTGAGCGTGGCGTTCGGCGCGGGCGAGCCGCGCGTGGAAGGCGAGCGCTTCGTGCTGCCCGCACGCGTGGCTGACACCGCAGCGAGCGAGCCCGCGGCGCAGACCTCACTCCTTGGCGCGCTCGATCTGCTGGCCGCGCGCCATCGCTACAGCGATGCAGCGCGCCTCGATACGCCGCAGGCTGGTGTGACGGGGCGCATCGCCCAGGCCATCGAGGACCGCCGCGTGCTCGCGCAACTCGCTTTGGCTTACCCTGGCGCGCCGCGCTATGCGACAGGCTGGCGCGCATGGCGGAGCGAGGCTGTCGCGCGCCGCTGGGCGTCGCTGGCCTGGCGCGAGCGGCTCACCTGGGCGATCGAGCGCACGCTATGGGAGCACGCGGACAAAGCGGACGAAGTGGACAAAGCGAACGAAGCGCCGGGCGTCGCGCAGCGTGATGCAGACGCGCTCGCCGCCGCCTTGCGCGCGATCGACGGCCCGCTCGCCGCGGCGCGCGCGAGTCGATCGACGCAGGCCAGCATGCGTGCCGCCGTGGCGATCGTGGCGGCCGTGCGATCGCTCGCGTCGCGCGGCGCGAACAACATGATGCAGACGGCCGGTCCAGTCGAAGGGCTCGATGACGAAGCGGCGCGGCTCGCGCAAGTCATGGAGGAATTCGGCGCTCAGGACGAAGTCGAGCCGCCAGGCGGCGCGGCCGAAGCCGACCACGCTCGCAACGGTGCCGAATATGCGCTGGCGCATGCATCGACCGACTCGGACTCCGCGGCCGGCGAGTCGTTTTCCGAAGCCGACGCGCCGCATGCCGCTGCGCCAGCCGCGCGCGGCGCGGCCCACGCACGCCCGCGCCTGTCGATCCCGCTCACCACGGCCTTCGACGTCGTCACCGACCTCACCGGCCGCGGCGACGCCACCGCGTGGCGCAAGCTGCGTGCGCTGGCGCGCGCGGAGACCGGCGCGCTCAAGGCCCACCTCGAACGCGTGCTCGAGGCCGACGAGCTGACTCACTGGAAGCGCGAACAGGAGCGCGGCATGATCGATCGCGCGGCGCTCTCGCGCCTTGCCGCCTCGCGCGGCTACCGTACGCCGTTTCGCGTGGCGCGTCATGCGAGCGGGCGCGATACGGTCGTCATGCTGCTGCTCGGCCTGAGCGGCTCGATGGCGGGGCGCAAGATCGAGCTTGCGCGCCTGTGCGCGGCGGCGCTGGCCGACGCGCTCACGCAACTGACGTTCGATTCCGAAGTGCTCGGCTACAGCTCGATCGAAGCGCCCGAAATGCGGGCGCACTACGAGCGCGAACGCGCGGCGGGCACGGATCTGCGCGCCTGTAACCGTTTCGTCGAGCGGCTGGATTTGCGCGTGTTCAAGCGCTTCGACTCGCGCGATCTGCGCGGGCTCGCCGCCATCGAATGTGGCCACGAGAACCCCGACGGCGAAGCGCTCGCCTGGGCAGCCGCGCGGCTCGCTGCGCGCAAGGCGCGGCGGCGGCTCCTGTTCGTGCTCTCGGACGGCTATCCATCGACGGGCGACGGCGACCCGGCCGTGCTGCGCAGCGACCTGCTCGCGCGCGTGCAGACGGCGAAGGAGCAGGGCATTGAAATCGTCGGCATCGGCATTCTCGACGATGCGGTCGAGGCCTTCTATCCGAACGCCGTGGTCGTGCGCAAGCTCCACGAGCTGCCGGCGACCGCGTTCGCGGCGTTGAGCCGTTTGCTGGCGAACCGGCCTTGTTGAACGCACGGGTGCGTCGGCGCACGGCGGTTTTCTTGCCGGACCCGGCGCGTTGCACTAATTTGAGAAAGGCGGCGTCGCAAGCCGCCCTCCGTCAACGAATCCAGCAAGGTCATGCCCGGCCGCGACTACCGACCCGTGGATTACGACCGCCTCTACTACCGGCTCGACCTGGAGCCGGGCGCGAGCGAGGCGGACGTCAAGCACCGCTATCGCCATCTCGCGCAGATTCTGCATCCCGACAAATGGCGGCATCCCACGGCCGCCTCGATGCGCTGGGCCGACGAGCAGTTCAAACGCGTGAAGGAGGCTCGCGAGCTGCTGGAGGCGTACTGGTCCGTGCACCATGCACCGCCGGTGAGCCGCTCGGCGCTGAGCGTCGCGCAGGCCGATCAACTGCACGCGCAGATGCAATCGCTGGTGGCGCAACGCGAGCGCGTGCGCGCCGAACTCGATGGACTGCGCGCCGAGCGCACGCGCACGCTCGAGGATATCCGGCGCATGAAGGCCGAGCGAGACGCGCTGCACGGCGAACTCGCGGCGATGCGCGACAAGGAGCACGAGGCCCGCGAGGCGCACGAGGCGCAGGCCGAACCCCCGTCAGAGGCCGTTGACATGTCCTCACATCCCGGCGGCATGCGCGAGTTCCTGTTCGCCAGGCTCGACGATCCGTCGCGCGGCTGGCTCCTCACGCTCTCCGCGAGCGTCTTCGTCTGCATCGTCGTTTTCGTCGTCGCACATCTGGTCGTGGGCTTGCTGCTCGCGCCGCTCGCGCGCTTCGAGGCCGGGCGATGGCTCGCGCATGTGTTGCAGTGGGGTCTGGTGGCGGCCGGACTGGTGCTGGCGTTCGGTTGGGGCTGGTCGCAGCGCACGCTATACCGCGCGGGGCGGGCGGGCAGCGAGCATCCGGTGGCTTTGCCTGCCGATGAAACACGCCGGCGCGTGAACGCGGCGTTGCGCTACGAAACGCACTATGGCGTCGAGTGGAGCGTTGAATCGTGCGAGGCCGCCCCCGACGACTCGCACTTCGCCTTGCGCGCCACGATGCGGTTCTCGCCTGGCTCGCACGCGGCCACGCGGCGCCACACCGTCACGTTTCGCTGCCAGGCGCGCCGGTCCGGGGCCGCGCAAACCGCGCTCGCGTATGACTTCTCGGTGGCGGCGCCCACCTGGTGGCTCGTTCCCGCGGCGCGCGTGGTGCGCGATCTGCGCAAGCGCCTCGACGCCGATCTCGGCGCGCTGCGCTAAAGCGGCGCTTGCGCCCGCCCGTCTTCAATCGACTACGAAAAGCCTGGCGCCGGTGCGCGTGTACGACTGGTGCGCCTCGGCGTCGTCGCCCACCTGGTAGCTCATGCCCGGCGTGAGCACGAACTTGCGCCCGTCGTCGAGCGTGGTTTCGAGTTCGCCTTCGAGGCAGAACAGAATGTGCCCCTTCTTGCACCAGTGATCCGCGAGGTAGCCCGGCGAGTATTCGACCATGCGCACGCGAATCGGATTGGCCTCGCTTCCGAAAAAGCGGGTGCGCCAGATGGCCGTGCCCGTTTCACCCTTATGTTGAGTGGGCCCGACACTCGCCCAGTCGGTCGTTCCAAAGCGGAACGGTTCCATTTTCATGCGGTTTTCTCCTTGCTTTGAGTGTTGGGCGGACGGCGGCGGAGCGTCGTTACAGATCTTCATCCACCGCCCGCTCTTTATTCCGCGCGCTTCATATCGTCAGGCAGCTCGAGCAGATGGTGCAGGTCATGTCGTGCGCCTGAGCGACACAACGCCGAAGCAAGGCTCACGTTCGCGTGAAGGTGATGGGTTACGACGCGCTCAGGGTGTCACCCGAGACATGAACGCGCTCGCCGACCTGGACCGCTGGTTGCGTCGAATAGTTGAAGTTCCGGTAGCTGCCGTCCTGCATCCTGACCTGCACCTGGTAGCTCGTCGCCTTGCGTACGGCATGCTCGATGCCATTGCCTGCAAGGCCGCCGGCGACGGCGCCACCGATCGTTGCCAGCACGCGACCGCGTCCTCCGCCGACCTGATTTCCCAGCAGCCCACCGGCGACTGCGCCGCCCACGGCCCCGAGACCCGTTGTCGGCTCGGGCTCCTGGACCGTATTGACGGCAACGACTTCGCCGGCGTTCGGGTCAACGGCGGCGGGTCTCGGTGCGGGTTGCGCATACGGCCGATCTGCATCGTTGTTCGCATACCTCTTGGGTTGCTCGACTGGCGCGCTATGGTGATGATGGACGCGTGGCTGGGCGGGGGCTTCCTCCCGGGTCACGCGCTGCTCCATGTTCGGTTGCGGCGAAGCGACCGGTGCGCTGGCTATTTGCGTAGTGGCCGCTGCGCCCGCGCCTGGTTCGGCGACCGGAACGGCTTGCGTCGGGGGGACCGTCACGGCTCGGGACGTCGGAAGAATGCCCGTCATCGCCGCAATCCCTGTAGCGCTGGCGAGGATGACCGCCACGGCTGCGCCGGCAACCAAAGGGTGGATGCGGCTACGCTGCTCTGAACCGGAAGAGAGATTGGTGCTCATGTCGTGCTCCGTTGATGGGTGTGAGCAAGAACGCCGCAGCCGGCATCGCGGTGCACCGGAACAATGTGAGATTTGTAAGCACTTGTAGTGCGCTAAGAAGCGTGCAAGCGAGTGTGTCGACCGTCTCGTCATCGCGCCCGAACGTTGGTCCCCACTCAAGGTGCAAGCGCGAATTCCTTGCCACCGGCGCCGGTTGAATGTGCGCTTCCGAACAGTTTCGTGCTATTCAGACGATTCAAATAGCGAAGCCGACAAGAAGCAGCAAGACCGCCTCTGCTTTCTTATGGTGCCTACAGGACTGTGGATGGCGTTGGCCCCCACAAGCGCACGTGTGCGGCCTGCAACGATTTCAGGAGGTTTCATGACTTCTACGGCGCCGGAAAACGGAGCCGCGTGGCCTATGTTTCTCCTCGGCTGGATGAAGGAGATTGCTGACTCCTTTTGCTACGCGCCCAAGCAGCTTCAGCAAGCTATCAACCCGTGGACGTTCAACGGCCTCGTGATCAACGAGAAAAATTCCGGCAATCCGGCGGCCGAGCGGGCGATTGTGAGCCAGGTCAGCTACGGACAGCAATTGGGCCGCATCGAGGACGTTGTTGAAGCAATCATCAAGCAGGCTCCTGCAAGCGATAAAGCGTTTGATGACTTCGCGAAGATGCGGCAAAAGATTGCTGACATCAAGAGGGACAGTCGAAAAGAGCGATTCGAGGCCGTTTTGACGGACCTCAAGCAGATGAAGCTGGACGACAATCCCGGGTTCACGGCCTGCATGGAGAGCATTCAAGCGTTGGTGCGCGAGAAGTAGAAGGCGTTTTGAAGCATGCCACGAACGAATGGCGTGCTGGCTCATAATCTTGCCGTCCGGCGCAGCGAGCTTTAACCGTATGTGCCAGTGCGTTGCACACGCTGCTGTGTCGCGTCCGCCACGGGCGGAAACACGTTCCAGTAACCGTCGTCATGCAGGAAGAAGAACAGCGCGTGCAGCCCCGTCGGCAGACAGGTCTCCACGCACGCATAGCGGGTTCCGCCCCACCCGGTATGACCGAAGGCGGTCACGTGCACCGGCGTAGTCGGGGCGAGCCATTTCTCAACCTGGTACCGCAGTGACTGCGCCTTGATGGTTCTCATCTGCTGCTCCCCTACACCTGGTACTTGCGCCGCCCATTCGCCTGAGGTTTGCAAACGCCAACGACCGGTCGCCTTCGCGTGCGACCCTTTTTTTGCGCTGCAACCGGAACTTGAGAAACCACTTTAACTATAGCGCCAAAATCAGGTGCTGCCTCGATTTTTGCAAGACAGCAACAGATACAAGCGTAGTCCAGAAGCGCTCGTCCGGCGGTGCTGGGCAAGCCTTCTTGGTGCCCTGCACCACAAAGCCGTTCTAAAGAGAAATCACCTGCCTGGATTGTTTCCCGATAGCCGGACATCGTCCTTGCGAGGAACATGAACGCTGCGCTGCATGCGCCAGGTGTCGAAAGAGTGGAGGCAAAGATGGGACCAGCAGGACCAGCCGACTTCAGCGCATTCGAGCACGAAGGTTGGGAGCGTGTCGCACAAGCCTATGACACGTACTTCAGTGATCTGACTGCCCAGTCGAACCACGCGATGCTCGAGGCGCTACGTGTCGGGCGCGGCACGCGTTTTCTCGACGTCGCATCCGGGCCTGGCTACCTCGCTGCCGCAGCGAGGCGTCGCGGTGCGGACGTCGCCGGTGTGGATTTCTCGTTCGCGATGGTCGAAAAGGCGAGGCGCGTTTTTCCGGGGCTCGAATTCCGTATCGGCGACGCGGAGGATCTGCCGTTTCCCGACGAAAGCTTTGATGCAGTGGGCGTCAGTTTCGGGATGGAGCATTTTCAGCATCCTGAGCGCGCGCTAGCAGAGGCGTTTCGGGTCCTGCAGCCAGGCGGCAGCATTGCTTTTACGGTCTGCGCAGCGCCAGAGAAAGCCGTCGGCATCGGCATGGTGTTAAAGGCCATCGAGAAGCACGGGACGACCGATGTGCCCGTTCCACCGGGGCCTCCTTTCTTCCGGTTCAGCGATTGGGGGGAATCAAGGCACGCATTGCTCGAAGCCGGGTTCGTCCAGCCGGAAGTGCGGGAGATGGACCAGACTCTGGTGCTACATGCGCCGGATACGCCGTTTCACGCGCTCGTGCGTGGCGGCGTCCGGTTCGCCGCGATGCTGCACGCGCAAACGCCGGCCGCGCTGGCATCGATCGAACAGGCCGTCGCCCACGATGCGCAGGCGTATCTGACCGATGCCGGGGAACTGCGGGTTCCCATGTGCTGCGTGCTGGCTTGCGCAGTCAAGGCTTAGTCGCAAGCTGGTTTGCCGGACGGTCTGGGTAGACCTCTTGAACGAAGCGTCCACGCGAGACAATGCGCATACCGGTCACGCTCGCGCCCCGCGTACTTTGTGACTTTTCACAATGACCTTATCCGCTTTCCCAGTTCTCCAGGCGCGTGCAACGCCGTAGCATGGGCATGAAACGCGGCGCCGGGCCAGCAAACCCGATAGCGGCCAAACTAATTCATGGAGACGAACGTGTTGAATGCCCCCTGGCTCGCCAGCTACGGCGATATCCCCGCCACCATCGATCCCGATCTGCATCCATCGCTCGCGCATCTGTTCGAAAGCGCGATGCGCGAGCACGCGCAGCGGCCCGCTTTGCGCGCGGGCGGACAGACGCTGAGCTACGCCGACGTCGATCGCCTCTCGAGCGATTTCGCCGCCTGGCTTCAGCATGCGGGCGTGAAGAAGGGCGACCGCGTCGCCGTGATGTTGCCGAACGTGCTGGCGTTTCCCATTGCGCTCATCGGCATCGTGCGGGCCGGCGCGGTGCAGGTGAACGTGAATCCGCTGTATACGCCGCGCGAGCTTCAGCACCAGCTGGTGGACTCGGGCGCGCAAACGCTCGTGGTGTTCGAAGGCGCACTGCCCACGTTCGCGTCGATCCAGGCGAATACGGCGGTCAAGACCGTGCTGAGCGTCGGTGCAGCCGATTGCACGAGCGCGGGCGGCGAGCACGCGCCGCAGTCCGGATCGTTCGCGGCGGCGCTCGCGCAAGGCGCTGCGCTGCCGTTCGAAGCGCCCGCATTGTGCGGCGACGATCCGCTCTTCCTGCAATACACGGGCGGCACGACCGGGCTTTCCAAGGGCGCGCTGCTCACGCATCGCAACCTCGTCGCCAACGTCGAGCAGTTCAAGACCTTCATGCCGGGCTTCATGACGCCGGGCGAGGAGGTGGTCGTGACGGCGCTGCCGCTCTATCACATCTTCGCGCTCACGGTGAACCTCATCGTCTATTTCTCGATCGGCGCGGAGAACTGGCTCGTTGCCAACGCGCGCGATCTCGACGGCCTCATCGACGTCTTCAAGGCCGCGCGCCCCACGAGCTTCATGGGCGTGAATACGCTCTATGCGGGGCTTGTTGCGCATCCGCGCATCGGCGAGGTCGATTTTTCGCGCCTGCGGCTCGCAGGCGGTGGTGGCGCGGCCATCATTCCCACGGTTTCGGCCCGCTGGCAGGAGATTACCGGCGGCTTCATCCGCGAGGGCTACGGACTTTCGGAGACGAGTCCCGTGCTGTCGTTCAACCCCGCGAGCGTCGACCGCTTCACGGGCACGACGGGGCTGCCGGTGCCGTCCACGCACGTGAAGCTGATCAACGAAGGCGTGGAGGCAGCGCCCGGCGAGGCGGGCGAGATCTGCGTGAAGGGACCGCAGGTGATGCAAGGCTACTGGAACCAGCCCGAGGCCACGCGCGCGGCTTTTACGGAAGACGGTTACTTTCGCACCGGCGACGTGGGCATGTTCGACGAGCGCGGCTTTCTGCGCATCGTCGATCGATCGAAGGACATGATCCTCGTTTCGGGCTTCAACGTGTACCCGAACGAAATCGAGGCGGTCGTGACCGCGCTGCCGGGCGTGGCCGAGTGCGCGTGCGTGGGCGTGGCCGACGAGCGCAGCGGCGAGGCCGTGCGTGTGTTCGTGGTGCCCGCGCGCGAGGCGGTGCTGAGCGAGCAGGACGTGATCGCGCATTGCCGCGCCCAGCTCGCGGCGTACAAGGTGCCGCGCGTGGTGAGCTTCGTCGAGGCGCTGCCGAAGTCCAACGTGGGCAAGATTCTGCGCCGGGAGTTACGCGACGCGGGCTAACGTGAGCGCAGCGCGCCGCATCGTTCAGCGTGCCGCGCGCTTCGCTTTCTTCGCCGCGACGCGCCCCTTCTCCTTCTTCCTTGCATCGCGCTCCGAGCCCTGTGTCGCGCCGCGCAGCTTGAGCGCGATATCCAGCCTCGCAATCCAGTGGGCATTGTCGAGCTTCGCGCCGAGCAGGGTTTCGATACGCTCCAGCCGATAATCGAGCGTGTTCGGATGCACGCCTAACGCCTCGGCCGTCTGGCGCCGGCGCTGCCCGCTCGCGAACCACGCTTCGAGCGTGGCGAGCAGGTCCGCCTCCGTCGCCAGTTGCTCGGCTAGCGAGACGAGATAGCGCAGCACATTGGCGCTGCTGCGCACGCTTTCTTCGATGGCAATCGACGAAAACCGGTGCACGCGCACCATGTTGCCAGCTTCGTTGCCGCTTTCGCTATCGTCGTCCGCGCCGCTGCCGCGCGGCGCGAAGTCCACGGCCTTGAGCGCTTCTTCCACCGAGGCCGCCCAGCCGTGCGCGCCTTCGTTCATGAGCCCGATGCCGATGCTGCGCACGCGCGGCTCGGCACGCGCGAGCGCGGCCGCCTGCTCGGCCACGCGCTGATCGTTGCGTGTCATCGAATCGCCGCGCACGCACGGCAGCCAGAACACGAGCCGTTCGCGGTGCCACACGCGCACGAGCGCATCGGGCTTCGAATCGAAGTGACGCGCGGCGCCCAGCGCGAAGCGGTCGAGCGCATCCTCACGCACCGAGGGCGCGTGGTCGCGCAAGTCCAGATCGACGGCGAGCGCGATGCGCGGCAGCGTGGCGTCGAGGCCGAGTGCTTCGACGGTTTCGCGAAAGCGCGCGGCGTCGTCGGGGGCATGGAATACGAGGTCGTAGAGCTGCTGCAGCAGCGAGCCGCGCCAGCGCGCCTGCTGGTGCTGCTCGTCGAGATACGCCTCGGCGATATGCTCGGCCATCGCATCGAAGTAATCGAGCAGATACGGCGAAATGTCGAACAGCAACTCATGGGCGAGCGCCGGTTCGGCCTCCGCCAGTTCCGTGCAGGTGCGCCAAAGCTCGCGCGCCCCAAGACGAAATGCGCGTAGCAGCGAGCGCAACGGCACGTTCTGATGCACGCGGCGGCGCGCGAACGCTGCGATCTGGTCCATGACATCGGGGCCGGGCGGCGCGCCGTCGAGCAGGCACTGGAACCACAGGCCAGCCGAAAAAGTGATCGACGAGAAGATGTCCTTGCGGGCCGCCGCGGAAAGCACGCTATAGCCTTCGAGCGAAAGCAGCGTGTCGTAGGTGCGCTCGACAGCCCTCGGCTGGGTTCTGGCAAGCGTGCGCAGCCGGCTGCGCAGGCGGGGGCTGACGGCGGGAACGGGAGGCGGCACGGTGAGTTCGCGGGTTCGTTGAGACGATATCCGCGAGTGTACTCAGCGCCGTGCCGCGGCGTCGAGGATGTGCGGCCGGGGGCGAGCGGCCGCCTCCCAAAGGTTCATCAGAACAGCAGCGCGATGCCGGCCATGCCGACGAACTGCGAGCGCGTGGACGAAGGCGTGGCGTTCTGCGAGTCGCCCACGGCCGGGCTCGCGTTGACGATGTTGCCCGCGCCGTTCGCGCCGAGCGTCTGGCCGCCCGCGTGCTGGTACGCCTGGAGCGCGTAGAGCGTGGTGCGCTTGGAGAGGTGGTACGACTCCTTGAGCGAATACTGCTGATAGCGCGCTGCGCTCGTGATGCCGTTGGCCTGGGAAGCGAGCGTCCAGGCGAAGCCGCCGCCCACGTCGAAGGCCGGCGTGAAGCGATACACCGCAAGGGCCGCCCAGGTGTTGAAGATGGCCGTATCGTGGAAGATCGACTTGCCGCCCGCCATGTACTGGACGTTGGAGTACGACGCGCCGAGGGTCAGGCTGCCCAGCGTATAGTTGCCGGCCGCGGCGATGTGCTGGACCGCGCGCGCCGAAACGTAGCCCGTGTTCAGCGACGACTTGCCGAAACTGCCCGTGGACGAGGCGTCGAAACCGGCCGTCTGCTGTGCGTTATCCATGCGCAGGTAGGCCGCCGCCAGGCTCAGCGGGCCGCTGGAATAGCGCAGCGCGGCGCTCCACGTCTGGCCCTTTCCTGTGCTGCCCGCAATGCCGCCGAGCGCGTACATCGCGCTCGCCTGTACGCCGTACCAGATCGGCGAGGTGTACGTGGCCGAGTTGTTGATGCGTATGGTCGTGTCGAGACCGTCGATATCGCCGGGGTGCGCGCCGGTCGCGCCGGTGAGCCAGGCGCTGCCCGTGAGGGGCCCGACGAAGAGGTAATACGGCGTGTACTGGCGGCCCGCCGTGAGCGTACCCACGTTCTGGTTCTGCAGGCCCACGTAGGCCTGGCGGTTGAAGATCAGACCGCTCGACGACAGCGCGCCGCTGTTGAGATCGAAGCCGTTCTGGAGGTCGAAGATCGCGAACGTGCCGCCGCCGAGATCCTCCTTGCCTTGCAGGCCGAACTTCGACGCATACAGGTTCCCCTGGCGCAGGTAGACGTTCGAGTGACCGTTCTGGTTGTTGACGTAGGTGATAGCGTCGTCGACGGCGCCGTAAAGCGTGACGCTGCTCTGCGCGAACGCGGAGTGGGTCACAAGCGCGGCGCTAGCTGCGAGGAACGTGCCAAGGCCTGCTTTCTTCATCGTCGTGTCTCCGTTTAAATATGGACTGCTTATCTTATGCTTTATTACGCCGCATCCGTTTGGAGCGCGCTGCGGCGAGCGAAGCGCGCGAAAGCGCGCTCATTGTGCGAGAAGGGGTCTGCGGCGCGATTGCATGCGGGTCATTGCGGCGGGTCGTGGGCCTCCCTTGCAGCGAGCGCGCGCTGGCGCGCCTGCGCCGCGAGGCGCACGGCGGCGTTGGCGGCGCCGTAACCGTCGTAGCCGCCACGCCGCACCACGATTTCCAGGAAGAAGCGCTGGTCGAGCGTTTCGGTGTAGGCGTGCAGGAACTCGCCGCCGCGCTCGTCGCGGTCGTAGAGCAGGTTGTGCTCGCGCAGGGCATCGAGGAATTCAGGATCGAGCGCGTGGCGTGCGTCGAGATCGTCGTAGTAGTTCGCGGGCACGCGCAGGAGCGGCACGCCTGCCGACTCGAATTCGGTCACCGCACGGAAGATGTCGCCAGTGCTGAACGCCACGTGGTTCAGGCCGGTGCCGTGGTAGGCGCGCACGGTTTCCGCGGCGGCCGTGTGCTGGTCCACCGAGGCGTTGAGCACGACACGCAGCCCGCGGTCGCGGCTCATGAGCGCGCGGCTGCGCACGAGCCCGTACGGGTCGGGCAACAGCACGGCGGGCGTCGCTTCGAGCCCGAACACCGTCTTCAGAAACAGTACCCACGTGTCGAACGAACCCGCCGGAAGTGACAGGCTCACATGATCGATGCCCGCGATCGGGCCGACTTCGACAGGACCGTCGATCTCGGTGAGCGAGAAATCGGCTTCGAATAGCGTGGGCTCGCCGGGCTGCTCGTGAACGAAATAGTTAAGACTGCCGTCCGGCGCTTGCACGGCGGGCACCACGCGTTCATTCGGACCCACGCGGCCCGAGAACGGCTGATAGCCGAAACCGCTGGCGCGTTCGAGCGCGAGACGTGCGTCGTCCACGCGCAATGCCGAGGCGCAGAGCGAGAGCCCATGGCGCTGGAAAAAGGCATCGGCGAACGAGTCGGGCTCGGCATTGAGCACGATGGCCGCTGAACCATGCCGATAGAGCGTCACGTCCTTCGAGCGATGCTGGCCGGCGCGGCGAAAGTGCAGCTTTTCGAGCCAGTTGGCCACGTGCGCGCGCGCCGTGTCGTCCACGGCGAATTCGAGGAACTGCCACTGTGCATTCGCGGGCGCCGCGCTCGGGTTGTAGAGCGTGCTTGCCTCGATATGCCCGGCTTGTAGCGCCTCGCGCGTGAGTTCCTCGAGCAGCAGGAGCGAGCGATGACCGTCGGCGGCCGTGGCGGCGGGCGGCGCGCCGCGAAAACCGTCGTTGAAAATTTCGAGTGACAGCGGACCCGTATAACCGCTCTTCACGACCTGTGCCGTGAAGTCGGCGAGCGCGAAATCGCCCTGTCCCGGGAAGCAGCGATAGTGCCGGCTCCATTCGAGCACGTCCATCTGCATGCGCGGTGCGTCGGCGATCTGCACGAAGCCGATGCGCTCGCCCGGGATCGCGCCGATGCCGTCGGGCGCGTCGTCGAGCGAGAGCGTGTGGAAGCTGTCCAGCGCGAGCGTCAGGTTCGCATGATTGACCGTGTTGACGAGTCGCCACGCATGCCCATAAGTACGCACGTGGCGCCCCCACGCGAGCGCCTCATAGCAGATCGTCACGCCCGCTTCGCCGGCTGCGCGTGCCAGTGCGCCAAGCTGTTCGGCGGCGAGGCCGTCGTCGCAGATCGCTTCGGGCGAGACGTTGCTGCACACCAGCAAACGGTCCGTGCCCAGCTGATGCATGACATCGAACTTGCGCTTCACGCGTTCGAGGTTGCGCGCGAGGCGTTCGGGCGCGACACCCTCGAAATCGCGAAACGGCTGGTACAGCACGATATCGAGCCCGAGATCGGCGGCCATGCGGCGCACGTCGGCTGGCGAACCTTCGAAATAGAGCAGGTCGTTCTCGAAGATCTCGACTGCGTCGAAGCCGGCGGCGCGGATGGCCGCGAGCTTTTCGGCGAGTGTGCCGCTGATCGACACCGTGGCGATGGAGCGGCGCAGCGGGCGAGAGGGGACTTGGGGCGTGTTGGACATGAGTGTGACCACTACGGGGATGACTGCGGCAACGGCATTGAAAAGGGTGCGGGTCAGCGGCGCGGCGTGGCGTAGCCACTGAGCCAACCAGCGCGCTGCAGACACACTTGCCGCTGGAGTGTCCGAAGAATACGCCAAACTAACTAGTTAGTACAAATTCTCGCAAACCCCAGGGTGACCGTTGCCCCGCTTCGCGGCACACTGGCGACCATGCGGTGAGGGCATGCAAGGGTTCATCGGCATGCGCCGTGCCGGTCGTCAAACTGGAGCGTGAGTAATGGGAATGCCTTCGGTGCTGGTCCTGAACGGACCGAACCTGAATCTGCTGGGAACGCGGGAACCCGCGATCTACGGTGCGCAAACATTGGATGACGTTGCGGGCCTGTGCCGCGAAGCGGCGGCGCGTCTTGGGCTCGAGATTGATTTTCGCCAGTCGAACGCCGAGCATCAGCTGATCGACTGGCTTCATGAAGCGCGTACGCGTGTGGACGGTATCGTCATCAATCCGGCGGCTTATACGCATACGTCGGTCGCGATCGCCGATGCGCTTTCCGCCATCGCGAAGCCCGTGATCGAAGTCCATATTTCGAACGTGCACAAGCGCGAGGCGTTCCGGCACCATTCGTTTGTTTCGCCCATTGCGGAGGGCATCATCGTCGGCTGCGGCACGCAGGGGTATGTGCTCGCGCTGGAGCGCATGGCCACGCTGCTCGCGAAAAAGGTGGCGAAATGAGCGCCGGCAATTCCGCTGAAAAAAGCCCACTGGGCGCGCGCGCGAGCAAGCAGTCGTTTCTGTGCGGCCTGATCGGCTCGGGCATCGGCGCCTCGCTCACGCCCGCGATGCACGAGAAAGAGGGCCGCGAACTCGGCTTCAACTATGTTTACCGGCGCATCGATCTCGAAGCGCTCGAGCTCACGCCCGCCGCGCTGCCCGAGCTGCTGCTCGCCGCCGAGCGCATGGGCTTCGACGGCCTCAACATCACGTACCCCTGCAAGCAGGCCGTGATCGAACTGCTCGACGAACTCTCCGACGACGCCCGCGCGCTCGGCGCCGTGAACACGGTGCTCTTGCGCGACGGCAAGCGCATCGGCCACAACACCGACTGGTCGGGTTTCGCGCGCGCGTTCCGGCGCGGCTTGCCCGACGTCTCGCTCGAAGCGGTCGTGCAACTGGGTGCGGGTGGCGCGGGCGCGGCGGTCGCGCACGCGGCGCTGCAGATGGGCGCGAAGGCGCTCACGCTGTTCGACGTGGACGCGGCGCGCGCCGCGTCCCTCGCCGCCGAACTGCAGGCGCGTTTCCCGGCTGCGCGCGTGCGCGCGGGCGGTGACTTGCGAGACGTGCTCCTGCACGCCACCGGCCTGATCCACGCCACGCCGACCGGCATGGCGAAGCTGCCCGGCCTGCCGCTGCCCGCGGAGTATCTGCACGAGCGGCTGTGGGTGGCGGACATCGTCTATTTCCCGATTCGCACGGCGCTGCTCGAAGCGGCCGAGGCGCGCGGCTGCCGCACGCTGAGCGGCGGCGGGATGGCGGTGTACCAGGCAGTGGACGCGTTCCGGCTGTTCACGGGTGTCGAGCCCGACGCGGAACGCGTGTATGCGCATCTGCAGTCCATGCTGGCGGCAAACGCCGGCGAATAACAAACGAGCTTTGTATGGGCACGGAGTCTGCGTGAAAGCGCCAGCTCCGGCCAACACCAGGAGACAGACATGGCACCACCGCTATCCACGGGACGCGGCGACGCGTCAACGCTTTCCGCCGCGACGCCCGCCGAGGGCGCGATGCGCCGCTCGAAGGCCCGCTACGGCATCCTCGGCCTGCTGGCCGTCGGCACGATGATCAATTACCTCGATCGCACCGTGCTCGGCATCGCCGCGCCGCAGCTCACCAAGGAGCTTGGCATCAATGCGGCGCTCATGGGCGTCGTGTTCTCGGCGTTTTCCTGGAGCTATGTGGTCGCGCAGATTCCGGGCGGCCTGTTTCTCGATCGCTTCGGCAGCAAGCTCACCTACTGGCTCTCGATCACGCTCTGGTCGCTGTTCACGCTTGCGCAGGGCCTCGTCAACGGCATTGGGGCGTTGTTCGCGTGCCGCCTGGGCCTCGGCGCGGCAGAGTCGCCGTGCTTTCCGACGAATAGCCGCGTAGTCGCCACGTGGTTCCCGCAAGGCGAGCGCGCATTCGCCACGGGCACTTACACCGTGGGCGAGTACATCGGCCTCGCGTTCTTCAGCCCCTTCCTCTTCGCGCTGATGGGCGCCTACGGCTGGCGCTCGCTGTTCTATGTGGTCGGCGCCGCCGGCATCGCGTTCGGCGTGGTGTGGTGGTTCCGGTATCGCGAGCCGCACGAGCATCCGGGGGCCAACCGCGCCGAACTCGATTACATCGAGGCGGGCGGCGGCCTCGCGCGCCACGAGCGCAAGGCCGATGCGCAAGCGCAGACGAAGAAGCAGGGCTTCGACTGGCGCATGGCCGGCCAGCTCCTGCGCCGCCGTCAGCTTGCAGGCATCTGCCTCGGGCAGTTCGCGGGCAACTCCACGCTGGTGTTCTTCCTCACGTGGTTCCCGACTTACCTCGCCACCGAACGCCACATGGGCTGGCTCAAGATCGGTTTCTTCGCGATCATGCCGTTCATCGCCGCGTCGGTCGGCGTGATGTTCGGCGGCACGTTCTCCGACTGGATGCTGCGCCGGGGCGTCTCCGCCAACGTGGCGCGCAAGCTGCCGATCATCGCCGGGCTGCTGCTCGCCTCGAGCATCATTCTCGCGAACTTCGTCGAGAGCAATGTGGCCGTGATCGCGATTCTCTCGGTGGCGTTCTTCGCGCAGGGCATGGCCGCGCTCGGCTGGACGCTCGTCTCGGACATCGCGCCGGCCGGCATGCTCGGTCTCACGGGCGGCATCTTCAACTTCGCGGCCAACCTCGCGGGTATCGTGACGCCGCTGGTCGTGGGCCTGATCGTGGGCGCGACCGGGTCGTTCGTGTGGGCGCTCGTGTTCATCGGCGTGATCGCGCTGATCGGCGCAGCCTCCTATATCTTCATCGTCGGCGACATCAAGCGGATCGAACTGTAAGGCTCGAACGCCGCTTCCCGGGCGGCTTTTCAGCGGGGTTGCGCGGCGCGGCGCCTCACCGGCGCGCCGCGCCCGCCATGCTAGAATCGCCCGCATTCCTTTCCTGCTGCGGGCCACAATAAACATGGCAAGACCGGCGGCCTCGGCCGAACGCAACGATGCTCAATCGGAAAGCCGGCGCAAGTACGATCCCGAGCAGACCAGGCGCAATATCCTCGAAGTCGCGACGGCCGAATTCTCGGCAATGGGTCTCTCCGGCGCGCGCGTGGACGCGATCGCCGAGCGCACCAACACGACCAAGCGCATGCTGTATTACTACTTCGGCAGCAAGGAAGGGCTGTACGAAGCGGTGCTCGACAAGGTCTACGGCGACATCCGCGCGCTCGAACTCGACCTGCACATCGACGAACTGGATCCCGTGGAAGGCTTGCGGCGGCTCGTTGAATTCACCTTCGACTATCACGACCGTCATCGCGACTTCGTGCGCCTCGTGACGATCGAGAACATTCACGGCGCGAAGTACATCGAGCGCCTGAAGACGTTCCGCAGCCGCAACGCGAGCGCGATCCGCACGATCGAAGACCTGCTCGCGCGCGGCGTGGCGAGCGGCGCGTTCCGCGACGACATCGATCCCATCGACCTCCATCTGCTCATCAGCTCGATGTGCTTTCACCGCGTGGGCAACCGCCACACGTTCGGCGCGGCGTTCGGGCGCGACCCGTCGCATCCGCGCCTGCGCGCACGCCACCGCGAGATGGTCGTCGACGCCACGCTGCGCTTCGTCAAGAAGTAAGGGGGGCCGCCGAGGGGGGCCGCCCAAGGGGGCCGCTGTGGGCGCGTCGTCGGCGCAGCAAGCGTCGAGTCTCCCCGCCGATGCGCCGCGCATGCGCGCCGGGCCGGCCCGCGTCCGCGCGCCCAAGTTCTTCCCGCGGTGCCCAAAGTTTCGTCTCTATATTCGCCCGAAGGCCCAATCGGCGCGGCCGTCCGGCCGATTTTCTAATCCCAAAAAAGTGAGCAAACCCATTACACTACGGCGGTCCGCCACCGGAGAGCCCTTAGCGTAATGAGTACCGCCATGCCCCGATCCGGCCACGCCGGCCTGCCGCGCAAGACCCAGGGTCGCTTCACCCTCGGCACGCGCATCGTGCTCAGCTTCGGCCTGCTGTTCGTGCTGATGCTCGCCATGGCCGCCATCTCGTGGGACCGCCTGCGCGCCATCGACAGCGAAGCGCTCAGTCTCACGCGCGACTCCGTGCCGGGGCTCTTCTACGCGACCTCGATGCGTGCCGCTGCCCGAGAAACCAATAGCCTCGTCGAGCGAGCGGCCTTCGTCGACGCCGATCCTGACGCCGTGGCGCGCGACCTCGCCGCGCTGCTGACGGCCATTGCGCAGGTCGAGAAAACCTCGAGCGAGTATCAGCGCACGCTCTTTCGCGCCGACGACCGCGAGCACTTCCAGCGCTTTCGCGACGCTTACGCGCGCTATCTGCCGATGCTGAAGGCGGCGGCAAGCCAATTGCCCGGCTCGCGCCAGGCCGCGCAGGCCGCCTTCCTGCAGATCGGGCCCGCGTGGCAGGACGTGGTCGCCGTGGCCAACGCGCTCGTCGACGAGAACCGTCAGCAGGCCGACGAGTCCGCGCAGACCATCCGCAACTCGGTCACGGGCACGGAGATCACGCTCGCCACGGCGCTGGGCGTCGTGCTGCTCGCCGCGCTCGCCACCGGCTACGCGCTCCATCGCGCGATCACCGTGCCGATGGCACGACTCGTGGAAGTGCACGACTCGATGCGCACCGGCAACTTTGCGCAGCGCCTGCAACTGAACCGCGGCGACGAGTTCGGCGTGCTGGAGGATGGCTTCAACCGCATGAGCGACGAGCTCGCGAGCCTCGTGGCGCAAGCGCAGAAGTCGTCGCTGCAGGTCACGACCTCGGTGGCCGAAGTGGCCGCGACCTCGAAGGAGCAACAGGCCACGGCGAGCGAGACGGCGGCCACGACGACCGAGATCGGCGCGACCTCGCGCGAGATTTTCGCGACGGCGCGCGACCTCGTGCGCACCATGAACGAAGTGGCGACGGTGGCCGAGCAGTCGGCGGGGCTCGCCAGCACGAGCCAGAGCGGCCTCACGCAGATGGAAGACACCATGCGCAGCGTGATGGAGGCGGCGGGCTCGGTGAACGCGAAGCTCGCCATCCTCAACGAGAAGGCCGTGAGCATCAACCAGGTCGTCGCGACGATCACGAAGGTGGCCGACCAGACCAACCTGCTTTCGCTGAACGCGGCGATCGAGGCGGAGAAGGCGGGCGAGTACGGGCGCGGCTTCGCCGTGGTCGCCAC
This sequence comes from Paraburkholderia mimosarum LMG 23256 = NBRC 106338, assembly GCF_000739815.1. Classification (GTDB taxonomy): domain Bacteria; phylum Pseudomonadota; class Gammaproteobacteria; order Burkholderiales; family Burkholderiaceae; genus Paraburkholderia; species Paraburkholderia mimosarum. Next base: position 106,957 of record NZ_BBJJ01000018.1, on the reverse strand, counting down.
CGAAATCCGCCGCCTTGCCGACCAGACGGCCGTGGCGACGTACGACATCGAGCAGACCGTGAAGGAGATCCAGTCGGCCGTCTCGGCGGGCGTGATGGGCATGGACAAGTTCGCCGAGGAAGTGCGCCGCGGCATGCACGACGTGCAGGCCGTGAGCGTGCAGCTCTCGCAGATCATCGGCGCGGTGCAGACGCTCGCGCCGCGCTTCCAGGTCGTGAACGACGGCATGCAGGCGCAGGCCACGAGTGCCGAGCAGATCACCCAGGCGCTCACGCAGCTTTCCGAAGCCGCCCAGCAGACTGCAGAGTCGCTGCGCCAGTCGTCGCAGGCCATCGACAATCTCACGCTCGTCGCCAACGAACTGCGCACCGGCGTGTCGCGGTTCCGGATCGAGGCGTGACAGGGGAGCGGGGATGCTCTTCCTGTTGTTCGAACTCGACGGCGAACGCTACGCGCTCGACGCCCGCGAGATCGTGCACGTGCTGCCGCTCGCGCCCGTGCGCGCGTTTCCGGGCACGCCCGCGTATATCGCCGGCGTGATCGATTACGAGGGCGCGCCCGTGCCCGTGGTCGATCTGTCGATGCTCGCGCTCGGGCGGCCCGCGCGCGCGCTCATGTCCACGCGGCTCGTGCTCGTGCATGACCAGGGCGACGACGCCGGATCTTGCGCGCCGCCGCGCCGGCTCGCGCTGCTGCTCGAATGCGCGACGCGCACACAGTCCATTGCGCCCGAGCGCTTTGCCGAAGGCGGCATCGCCACGCCCGAGGCACGCTGGCTCGGTCCCGTCGCGCGCGACGAGCACGGTTTCGTGCAGTGGGTGAAAGTCGCGCAACTGCTCGATGCGCGCGTGCGTGCGCTGCTCTTCCCCGATCCGCCTTCGTGGCAAGGCGCGCCCGCGCAAGCCACGGACGTGCCGAAAGCCGGAGGCGCGCCATGACGCAGGCCGATCCGCGTCTGGCTGCCTGGCTGCTCGACGAAACCGGCATCGATGCCGAATCGCTCGGCGCCCATGCGCTCGCGCGCGCAGTGGGCGCGAGCGCGGCAGCGACAGTCGCGGCCGATGCCCACGATGCTCACGCCCCGCACGCAGCCTCGCTGCGCAAAGAATGGACGAGCGGCGCGATGCTGCCCGAATGGGCGCGCGAAGCGTACTGGGAGCGCCTCATGGCCGTGCCGGCCGAGCGTCAGGCGTTGATCGATTCGCTCGTGGTGCCGGAGACCTGGTTCTTTCGCGAGCGCGAGGCTTTCGCGGCGCTGGCGCGCCTTGCCGCGAAACGGCTCGCCGCGCGGCCGGGCGAAGTGCTGCGCGTGCTGAGCGCGCCGTGCTCCAGCGGCGAAGAGCCGTATTCTGCGGCCATGGCGCTGCTCGACGCGGGTCTCGCGCACGAGCAGTTCGCCATCGACGCGATCGACATCAGCGCGCAGTCCATTGCGGCGGCCGCGCTCGGCACCTATGGCCGCAATGCATTTCGCGGCGAAGGCCTCGCGTTTCGCGAGCGCTGCTTCGAGTCGACGCCGGGCGGCTGGCGCATCTCGGCGACGGTGCGGCGCGCCGTGACGTTCGAGCGCGCGAACCTGTTCGACTGGCTGGCGCAGCATCCCGTGCGCTACGATTTCATTTTTTGCCGCAACGTCCTGATCTATTTCGAGCGCGGCGCGCAGGACCGCGCCATGGGTCTGCTGCGCGCGCGGCTCGCGGATGGCGGCATGATCTTCGTCGGACCGGCGGAAACCGGGCTGATGATGCGGCACGAGATGGCGTCCGCGTCCATTCCGCTCGCGTTCGGATTTCGCGAGCCCGAAGCGCAAGCGAAGTCCGTTCGTCCCGGGTCGGCGGACGGCGCGCCCGTCATGCCCGCGCGAGAGCTCACGCCGCTGCCGGCGATCGCCGCGCTGGCCGTGGCGCCCGCGCCCAGCAGCGCGCCCGTCTTCACGGCGCTGGCCGAGGCGGCGCGCCGGCCCGCGCCGCTGCGCCTCGCGCTGCGGCCCTTGCACGACGCACCGGTCCCACGCCTCGCGACGATGATGGGTGCGCAGGCGGCGAGCGGTGCGCCAACCGCCTCGCACGCTGGCGAGCGCACGGCCGAGGCCGCGCTCGCCGACGCGCGGCGTCTTGCCGACGCAGGCTCGCTCGACGAAGCCGAACGCCTCGCCGCGCAAGCGGCGAAGGCGTTGGCGCAGAACGCCGGCACCTGGTACCTGCTCGGCCTGATCGCCGACGCGCAGGGGCGTGCCGCTGAAGCGCTCGCGCACTATCGCAAGGCCATCTATCTGGAACCTTCGCACTACGAAGCACTCACGCATCTGGCCGCGCTGCTCGAAGTGCAGGGCGACGCCGATGGCGCGCACCGCCTGATGCGACGTGCGCAGCGCGCGGCGGACGCAATGACTGAGCGGGACGCACCGCATGCAGGAGGCACGCATGCCTGAGCACGACCTTACGCAGGATCGGCAGGAAGCGGGGCTCGCGGGCGCGCCGCTTCAGACGTGCTGGAAAGTGATCGGAACGCTCGGCGACAAGTCATGCCCGCGCCTCGAAACTTGCGTGCGCTGCCTCAATTGCGCGGTGTTTGAAAACGCGGCGGCGCGCATGCTCGACCGGCCCGCGCCGCCCGGCTCATCTGCGGCGGCGCAGTCCGCGCGTGCGCTTGCCGACCGCCGCGCAGGCTATCGGACGCACGAGAGTGCACGCGATGAAGCGCGCAACCAGGCAGACAATCACGCTCGCACGCAAGGCTCGCTCGTGTTTCGCGTGGGCGCCGAGTGGCTTGCGCTGCCCGCCACGGTGCTGCGCCACGTGGAAGAAGCGCGCGACATCCATACGCTCCCGCACCGGCGCAGCGCCGCCGTGCTCGGCGTGGTGAACGTGCGCGGCGTGCTCACGCTCGCGGTGTCGCTGGCCGCGCTGCTGCATATCGAGCCGGCCGCGCAGGGCGCCCAGCAGCGCGCCGCCACGCCGCGCCTCATCCTGACCGAATGGGACGGCGCGGCAACGGCATTTCCCGTCGATGCGGTCGAAGGCGTGGCGAGCTTCGGCGCGGACACGCTGCTGCCCGCTCCCGCCACGCTCGCGCAATCGAGCGGGCGGCACGTGCGCGGCGTGGCTCACTGGCGCGGGCACTCGGTGGGGGTGCTGGACAGCGAGGCGCTGTTCGATGTACTGGCGAGGAGTTTGCGATGAGCGACGACGAACTGAGCCGCCGCTCGCTTCTCGATCTGTTCCACGAAGAGGCGCAGACGCAAACTCGCACGCTGTCTGCGGGCCTGCTCGCGCTCGAAGCCGCGCCCGACGATGCGGCGACGCTCGAAGCGTGCATGCGCGCCACGCATTCGCTCAAGGGCGCGGCGCGCATCGTCGGACTGCCGGAAGCGGTAGCCGTGGCGAGCGCGATGGAGGACTGCTTCGTGGCCGCGCAGCGCGGCGAATTGCGCATCGACGCGCTGCGCATCGATGCGCTGCTCGTCGGCATCGACTTGCTGAGCGCGGCGGGCGACGCCTCGGTGGCGCCGCTTTCGCGCGAGGCGGTCGAGGGATTCGCCGCCCGGCTGAGGAGCTCGGCGCTGCCAGATTCCGTGACGCCGGAGCACACTCGCGAGCCCGATGGCATCGCCGCGCTGGCGGCGTCGCTGCGGTTACCCGACCCGGAGCCCGTGAGCATCGAGCCCGCAGCCGTCGAACCGTACGAAGCTGCCGAACCGGCCGCGTCGGCGCTACTCTCGCAACCTCGTTCGGCCGATACCGAGCGCATGCTGCGCGTACGCGCCGGGACGTTCGACCGGTTGCTCGGCTTCGCGGGCGAATCGCTCGTGGAGTCGCGCCGCATGCGTCCGTTCGCGGAAGGCCTGTTGCGCACGCGCCGCGCGCAGGGCGAAGTGCTCGCGGCGCTGGGGCAGTTTCAGGAGCGTCACGCGGACCGGCTGGACGCTGCCGCGCGCGCCATGCTCTCGAGCATCCGCGATGCACTCGTTTCCCTCGATCATCAGTTAACCGAACGATACGACGACGCCGATCGCATCGATCGGCGCGGCACGCAGCTCGCGCAGCGCCTCTACGACGAGGCCCTGCAATGCCGCATGCGCCCGTTTGGCGACATGGCGCACGCGTATCCGCGCGTCGTGCGCGACCTTGCGCGCTCGCTCGGCAAGCGTGTGCGTTTCACCATCGTTGGCGAAGCGACGCAGGTGGACCGCGATATCCTCGAAATGCTCGATGCGCCGCTCGGCCACTTGCTGCGCAACGCGATCGATCACGGTATCGAGGACTCCGAAACGAGGCGCCGCGCGGGCAAGCCCGAGGACGCGCGCCTCACGCTCGAAGCGCGCCATAGCGCGGGCAAGCTGCTGATCGCGGTGGGCGACGACGGCAGGGGCATCGATCTTGACGCGCTTCGCGCGAGCGTCGTCGCGCGCGGGCTCGCTCAGGCCGAGGCCGTTGCCGCGATGTCCGATGCCGAGCTGTTCGATTTTCTGCTGCTGCCGGGCTTCTCGCTGCGCGACACCGTCACCGACGTGTCGGGCCGCGGCGTGGGCCTCGACGCCGTGCAGAACTTCGTGAAGGCCGTGCGCGGGACCGTACGCATCGAGAGCGCCGGTGGGCAAGGCACGCGCTTCGTGCTGCAACTGCCGCTCACGCTCTCGGTCGTGCGCAGCCTGATCGTCGAGGTTGCGGGCGAAGCCTATGCATTCCCGCTCGCGCATGTTCGGCGCGCGCTCAGCGTGCCGCGCAGCGCGATCGAAACGCTCGAAGGCCAGCAGCACATCGCTTTCGAAGGGCGCCCCGTGAGTCTCGTGACGGCGCGCCAGCTGCTCGGCGCGGGCGCCGAGCCCATGGCCGCGGAAGACGTGAACGTCGTCCTGGTGGGCAGCGAGGCGGGCCTCTATGGCGTGGCCGTGGATCGCTTCGCGGGCGAACGCACGCTCGCCGTGCAGCCGCTCGACGCGCGCCTCGGCAAGGTGCGCAACGTCTCGGCAGCAGCATTGCTCGACGACGGCGAGGTTGCGCTCATCGTCGATGTGGAGGACATCGTGGCGTCGGTCGCGCGTCTCGTGCACGACGGGCAGCTCGCGGGCGTGGCGCGCGGCACGCACGCAACGGTGCGCGCGCGCAAGCGCGTTCTCGTTGTCGAGGACTCGTTGACGGTGCGGGAGCTGGAGCGCAAGCTGCTCGAAAAGCGCGGCTACGAGGTCACGGTGGCAGTGGACGGCATGGACGGCTGGAACACCTGGCGCAACGCCCACTTCGACCTCGTGATCACCGACGTGGACATGCCGCGCATGGACGGCATCGAACTCGTCACGATGATCAAGGGCGACGCGCAGCACCGCAACGTGCCCGTGATGATCGTCTCGTACAAGGACCGCGAGGACGACCGGCGTCGCGGCCTCGACGCGGGCGCCGACTACTATCTGACCAAGGGCAGCTTCCACGACGAGGCGCTGCTCGACGCCGTACACGACCTGATCGGAGAGGCGACGGGATGAAGATCGGTATCGCCAACGATATGCCGCTAGCCGTCGAAACGCTGCGTCAGGCCATTGCGAAACGGCCCGGCCATCGCGTGCTGTGGGTCGCCGCGAACGGCGAGGAGGCCGTGCAGTTCTGCGCGGCGCAGGTGCCCGACGTGGTCCTCATGGATCTGGTGATGCCGAAGCTCGACGGCGTCGAGGCCACGCGCCAGATCATGGCGCGCTCGCCGTGCCCGATCCTGATCGTCACGACCAGCGTGGGCGCGAACGCCTGGCGCGTATACGAGGCGATGGGCGCGGGCGCGCTCGATGCCGTGGACACGCCTACGCTGGCCGGCTCCGATGCGCGCCGCACCATGGACCTGCTGCTCGCGAAGATCGAGCAGATCGGCCGCTTTTCGGGCGCGCTCGATGCGGCGGCGCGCACGCCGGCCGTCAGGTTGCCCGGCGGCCCGAGCGCGCCCATCGTCGCGATCGGCGCATCGGCGGGCGGCCCCAGCGCGCTCGCCGCGGTGCTCGGTGGGCTGCCGGCCAATTTCGGCGCGGGCGTCGTGATCGTGCAGCACGTGGACCGGTCGTTCGCCGAGGGCATGGCTGCGTGGCTCGACGGCCAGACGCCGCTCGCCGTGCGCATCGCGCGCGAAGGCGAGCGCCCCGCGCCGGGCTGCGCGTTGCTCGCCGCGACCAACGATCACTTGCGCATCACGGCGACCGGCGCGCTCACGTACACGCGCGAGCCGGCCGACACGCCATACCGTCCCTCGGTGGATACGTTCTTTCACAGCCTCGTCGAGCATTGGGCGGGCGATGCGATCGGCGTGCTGCTCACTGGCATGGGGCGTGACGGCGCGATCGGTTTGAAGGCGATGCGCGCCAAGGGGTGGCACACCATTGCGCAGGACGAGGCGACGAGCGCCGTGTACGGCATGCCGAAGGCGGCCGCCGCGCTCGGTGCCGCGCGCGCGATCCTGCCGCTTTCCGCCATTGCGCCCGAGCTTGCGAGCCGGGTGACCTCACCGCTTCAATCTGCCGGCTAGACGCCTGACATCACGAAACGCGACTGACATCATGACCGAGAAGTCCACTCTTCCAGACAGCACAGACGGTGCGGGCAGCACCGGCATCGAAGGGGCCATCGAAGCCGGCGCCAACCCCGGCCGCCCCGACGACGCTTCGCTCGCCCTCGCGCTGGACGCCGTGCGTAGCGCGCTCGAACAAACGCTGCCCGCCGACATGCCGATGATGGTGTTGCTCGTCGACGACCAGGCGATCGTGGCCGAGGCCGTGCGCCGGGCGCTCGAGGGCGAGCGCGAGATCGACTTCCACTACTGCGCGTATCCGGATCAGGCGGTGCGCACCGCCGAGGAAGTGCGCCCGACCGTCATCCTGCAAGACCTCGTGATGCCGGGCACCGACGGTCTCACGCTCGTGCGGGCCTACCGCGCCAACGAGGCGACCCGCGACGTGCCGATCATCGTGCTCTCCACCAAGGAAGAGCCTGCCATCAAGAGCGCGGCGTTCGCCTCGGGCGCGAACGATTATCTCGTCAAGCTGCCCGATAGCATCGAGCTCATCGCGCGAGTGAAATATCATTCGCGCTCCTATGTAAACATGCTCCAGCGCGACGAAGCGTACCGTGCGCTGCGGCGCTCGCAGCAGGAGCTGCTAAAGGCGAATCTGGAGTTGCGGCGCCTCACGCAGTCGGACGGTCTGACGGGCCTCTCGAACCGCCGCTATCTCGACGAATTCCTGAGTGTCGAGTGGAAGCGCGCGCAGCGCGAAGGCACCGAAGTCTCGCTGCTGATGATCGACGTGGACTACTTCAAGCCCTATAACGACACCTATGGCCACGTGGCCGGCGACAACGTGCTGCGCTCCGTGGCGACGACGATCCGTCGCGAGATTCTCCAGCCCCGCGACCTCGTGGCGCGCTTCGGCGGCGAGGAGTTCGCCGTCGTGCTGCCGGGCACGGGGAGCGCGGGCGCGCGCCTGCTGGCCGAGAAAATGCGCCGCGACGTGGCGGCGCTCGCGTTGCCGCACGTGGGGTCTGCGGTGAGCGAGCACCTCACGATCAGCATCGGCGTGGCGACGCTCACGCCGGCGCCGGGGCTGGCGGAAACGGCGCTGATCGAGGCGGCCGACGCAGCGCTGTACCGCGCCAAGCGGGACGGACGCAACCGCGTGGCGTTCGCCACGCAGGTGGCGGGGCGAGGGTGAGCGCGGGAACCTGGACCTGGCGCGATCGCGCCGGGGACCGACCGCCGCGCGAGTCGCAGACATCGACCTTCGGTGCATACGGCTCTGCGATGAACAGTGGCGAGGGTGCGCGCCCAGTGGAGGGCGCTGGCATGCACCTGTAAGGGAAGTATTCGAACATCGGCGAGGCGCAACGAGAAATTTCGACACGCGCGGCGGAATAATCCCGGGCCGCCGCGCGTTAGCCCCGCATCGCCATCCCTTCAGCATCGCTGCACGCTCATCATGAAGTTCCGTGGGCCGCTCCACCAGCCGCCGGTCTCCGAAGCCGATATCCAGGCCTATAGCGACGGTACGCTCGCCGGCGCGCGGGCGGCGCACGTGCGGCGCTATCTTGCGGGGCGGCCGGGCGAGTGGCACCGCATCCTGTTCTACCGCCGCCTGAACGCACAGATCCGCGACGCGTTTCCAGAGCAGGCGGACCAGGCGGCGCGGGCAGCGCAGCCGCGCACCGCGCCGGCACGGCGAGCGCGGGTGTTGCGCTACGCTATCGCTTTCGCCGCCGCGCTTGCGCTCGCAGGCGTGGCGCTGGCATGGGTCGCGGTGTCGGAGCCGTCGCAGCAGATGTTGAACAACGCCGCGGTCATGGCGCTCATGGAGGGCGAAAACGCGCGGCCTGAGGCCTTGCCGGAAGGCGCGGCGCGCCCGCCGTTCGATTTCCGCCCGGCAGGCATGCGCTTTCTGGGCGGCGGCGAGGTGAGGGTCGGGCCGTTCGCGAGCGCGCAGCGTTACCTCTACGAGAGCAGCGACGGCCAGCGCGTGGTGCTGCTGGCGGGCCGCGCCTGGCTCGCGTCCGACGCGCCGCAGTGGAGCGCGCATCGCGCGGGGCCGCTGCGTCTTTTGATGTGGAGAGCGCGCGGCACGCGCTGGGTGCTCGCGGGCGACGCGCGAACGCGCGGCCTGATGCGCGCGGCAGACCTCGCGACGCTGGCGCCGCCGCATTAGGGCAATGGCCAGGCGACGGAACATGACGGCAACGGACGACACGCGCGACGACGCACCCCGCGCAATGACCTTGCAGCAATCCAGGATGGAACATGGACATCCGTGACGAGCTGATAGAGCACGTGCCGCGCCTGCGCCGCTACGCGCGCGCGCTGATCAACAACCGCGAGCTGGCCGACGACCTCGTGCAGGACACGCTGGAGCGCGCGATCGCCCGTACGGAACTGTTTCGTTCCGGCACCGACCTGCGCGCGTGGCTGTTCACGATCATGCACAACATCTTCGTGAACCAGGTGCGCAAGTCGGCCGCGCGCGGCGCGCACGTTTCCGTGGACGACGAAAGCGTGCCCGAAACCGACTACGCCGTGCCCGCCATGCAAACCAGCGCGCTCGAAGTGCGCGATCTGGACTACGCGCTGCAACGTCTGCCCGTGGAGCAGCGCGAGGTCGTGCTCCTCGTTGGCCTGGAGGAAATGAGTTATGCCGATGTCGCATTGGCGCTGGACATACCGATCGGCACGGTCATGTCGCGCCTGTCGAGGGGACGTGAGCGCCTTCGCGCGCTCATGGCCGGTTCCGTCCCGCGTGCGAATCTGAAGGTGGTGCGATGAGCGAGCAAACCGATCCCGTCACGCAAGACGAAATTCACGCCTACGTGGACGGCACGCTTTCCCAGGCGCGCCGCGCCGACGTCGAGCGCGAACTCGAGCGCAACCCCGAGCTGGCCGCGCGCGCGAGCGACTTCTTCGCGCTCAACAACCTGCTGCACGACCGCTACGACCGCGTGCTCAACGAGCCGCTGCCCACGCGCTTGCGCGTTGCGGCGCCGGCGGTGCGAAAGCCGGGTCCGGCGGCAAACTGGCCGCGCTTCGCGGGCCTGGCGGCAGCGCTCGTGCTGGGCGTGGGAATCGGCTGGGGCATGCACTTTGGCATGAGCGGCACGGGCGTCTCCGGCGGTGCGGCGGCAACGGCGGACGGCGGCGATCTGCGCGCGGTGAACGCGGACAACACCATGCGTTTCGCGCAGCAGGCGGCGCTTGCGCATGTCGTCTACATGCCGGCGGTGGTGCGCCCGGACACGATGGACGACAGCCAGGAGCAGGACTTCGTGAAGTGGCTCGCGAACCGGCTCGGCACCAACGTCCATGCGCCCATGCTCTCCAAAAGCGGCTTCGCGCTTTCGGGCGGCCGTTTGCTGGCGGGCGACGACGGCGGCGAGGTCGCACAGTTCATGTATCACAACGCCCGTGGGGAGCGCGTGACGCTGTGCATCTCCCATCGCAGGACGAGCGCCAACACCACCGCGTTCAAGCTCTATCAGGATGGTCCGGTGAACGTGTTCTACTGGGTGGATGGCGACTTCGGCTACGCGCTTTCGGGCGGCATCGACCGCCACGCGCTGCTGCAGCTCGCGCACGACGTCTATGCGCAATTGACGCCGCGCTGAGCGCGCGGCCGGCGGGCGCGGCTTCGATGCCGCGCCCTCGTCATCGGTTTGTCACCTGAGCTTCACCGCAACGAAGCTGCGTGCATTGTTTCGCTGGATCAGCAGCGACATGCTTTTCGTCGCCTTCGCTTCGAGCGCGGCGGCTTCTTCCTGCGTTTCGACCATGGTGTCGTCGAACGACACGACGACGTCGCCGGGCCGCACGCCCGCCTTCGCGGCGGGCCCGGTCGAGGCATCCACCATGAGGCCCAGCGGCAGCCCGGTCGAGCGCTTTTCCTCTTCGCTCAGCGCGTGCGCGACGAGGCCAAGCCGGTCGGCGGCAACGCGCGGCGCCGGCGCGGCGGCTGGTTGGGCGAGCTGGGCGCCCGAGTCCGTCATGACTGTTTTGACGTGGTGCGCGCCAGCCGGCGACGACTTGGTTACCGTATCCGCAGCGGCAGGTGCGGCGGGATCGTCGGTATTTTCTGCCGTCTGTGCCTGCGCCGCCTGCGTCACGGGTGCGGTTTGCTCGGCTGTCGTGCCCTGCGCGGCATCCGCCGCCTTGGCGTCGAATGCCGTGTTCGAGAAGCCGGCCACGGCCGGCTTCCGGTTGCGGATCACCTTGAGCGCGGCTGGCGTGGCGGGCGGCACGGCGGCGAGCGCGGCGGCGAGCGTCGCGGCCCGGTCGACCCGTTTGTTGCCAACTTGCATGATCACGTCGCCGGTCCGGATGCCCGCCCGGCCCATGGGCGAGGCAGGATCGACAGCGTCGACGAGCGCGCCGCCCGCATGCGGCAAGCCAAGGGCCGCTGCGAGCCCGGGGCTCACGTCTTCCACCTGCATGCCGAACGTGCGGATCCTGGCAGGGCCGCCGGCGCTTCCGGGCTTCGCCGCATCGGCGCTCGTCGCGGGGTCCGCCTTGCGCGCCTGCAACTGGGCCCGGAAGCGATTGGCTGCGTCGATCGGAATCGCGAAGGTCAGGCCTCCATAGCGGCCGACGTCCGCGTAGATCTGCACGTCGATGCCGATCACCTCGCCCGCGCGATTGAAAATCGGACCGCCGGAATTGTCGGGGTTGAACGCCACGTCGGTCTGAAGGAAGGGGAACGCCTTGCCGTCGGGCAGCGTGCGCGAGGCCGCGCTCACAATGCCCGTCGTCACGGTGTTCTGGTAACTGTCCGGCGACCCGATCGATAGCACCGGCTCGCCGGCGTGGACCTTCGCCGAGTCGGCGAGCTTCACGAACGGCAGATCGTGGCCGTCGATCTGCAGCACCGCGACGTCGCTCAGCGGATCGACGGCGACCACCTCCGCCTTGAACTCGCGCTTGTCGGTGAGCCGCACGGTGACTTGCTCGGCGCCGTCGACGACATGCGCCGTCGTGAGCACGACGCCGTCGGGGCTCACGATGAAGCCGGAGCCCACGCCCGTCATCACGCGCGGCGCTGCGGCGCCGGGGTCGGACGCGGGCTGCGTGGGGCGCCGGAAGAACGCGGAGAAAGGATCGGCGTCGTCGATGGCCGCCTGCTCGGGCGGCGCGGTCTGGTCTTCGGTGCTGCGCGCGATCACGTGCACGACGGCGGGCCCGTAGCGTTCGGCGAGCGAGAAGAAGTCCGGTGTGGCCATGGCGGTAGCCGCAGGCTTCTCGGCGGCGAGCTTTTGCGCAGCGCTGCTGACGGCCGACTTTCCGGCGGCCTTATCCGCAGGCACGCCGGCTGCCGAGGGTTTGGCCGAAGCCGTGGGAGGCGTTGCGGCGTTCGCCTCGTGACAGAAAGCGCTGGCAAGCGCGAGCGCGAGCGCGGCCGCAGGGCGCGAAGTGCGGGCGAAGATCAGGCGGAGCACAGCACACCTCCCAGTGTTCATCGTGCTGGCGGGCGGCAGGCGAATGTCGTTAGCAATCGCATGCCGACATACATAGTGTAGACACGCTACAAGACAATTGGGGGGAAGGGTTTGTCCTGTAGCACACGCAAGAAGCAAACCTGGAGCGACAGGCGATGCGCGGCGCATGGAAGGCGGCGCGCCGCCGGCTTCGCGGCGCGCCAGGACGGAAGCAAGCGGCGCAGGAAAAGCGCGCAAGTCGCCCCGCTGGCGACTTGCGGGGCAGCCGGCTTGTGGCGGGGAAGGCGGCGCTCGCTTCAGCTCCCCGAATACAGATTGCAGAAGCTGACCGGCCCCACGCACGCCGTGTGTGGCGCGCCGGAATCGCTCTTGCCCTGCATGGGCGCGCCCATGGCGTCGGGCTGCTGCTGCGCCTTCGCGTGGGCGGCCTGCTGCGCGAAGACGGGGCTCACGTCGGGATAAGAACTATCGGTGACGAATTGCGAGCCGTTGGCCTGGGCGTCGATCAACTGCTGGCGGACCTCGGCGCGGGTGAGCCCCTGGGCGAATGCGGGGGGAAGCACGCCGAGGCAACCCAGCGCAACGAGCGAGGCGAAAAGCGGGCGGCGGATATTCATTTCGAACTCCTTAGGAAATAGCCTGTTTCGGCGACCTGCGGGGACGCGGTCGCTTCAATGGGGACTGCAACGGGTATACCGTTGCAGGCGGGTAGCTATTCCCGTGGAGTTGTAACAACGGCGAGCGCAGGCGGCGGCCCGATCGCCGCCCGCGTGCTTGTTGCGTGATCTGGACCCGTGCGGCAAGCCGCAGGTCAGCGTGCAGCACGAACGCTCTCTTGCGGCGCCTAGCGGCTTTGCACGTGCTTGATCAGGTTCTCGCGCAGCGTGACGATCTGTTTCTGGAGCCTCGTGAAGTCATCGGGCGTGAGCGCGGTGGCGTCGGTCAGGTCCATTTTTAGACATTTTTCGCGCAGGCGCCGGCCGCTCTTCGTGAGACTCACGCGCACCTGGCGCTCGTCTTCCGGATCGCGCCTGCGTTCCAGATAACCCATCGCCTCGAGCTTCTTAAGCATCGGCGTGAGCGTATTCGATTCGAGGAACAGCTTTTCACCGAGGCCGCTCACGGTCTGGTCGTCTTCCTCCCAGAGCGCGACGATCGCGATGTATTGCGGGTAGGTGAGCCCAAGCTCTTCTAGCATCGGCTTGTAAGCCTTGCCGAAAGCCAGGTTGGTGGAATAGACCGCAAAGCACAGAAAATCGGAGAGCGGCATCTCCGCGGAACGTTCCGTTGTTTTCATCGGGATCCTCCTCGGGCCATGGCAATGAATGTTTATCGCATGCGATTATATCGCGCTCAACTTAAGAGGGTATGCCGATCCTTTTTCCGGTAGGACCGGCATGCCGCGGCGAGATGCCAGCATGCCGGTCAGGACGTCGCCGGACGCACTCAGTGATGTGCAAAAAGCGTGTCGCGCTGGCCGATAAAAGGTCCGCCCGACTCCGAGCGCAAGCCAGCGACGCCACCGTATGCCGCTTCAGTCGCCTGGGTCGCCTGGGCCGCTTGAGCCGCTCGAGCCCCTTGAGCGCCGTTATTGCCGGAGGTGCTGGCGGCGAGCGTCTGCAGGCTTTGACCCCGTTGGGATTCCGGGGCGCCTATGGAGGGCCGATAGCCGGGCGCCGGGCCATAGCCGCTGGCGAACGCGGGCGCGGCAACGGAGGCGGAAAGAACGGCGAACAGCACAACGATGAGCTTGGTCTTCATGATCGGATCTCGCATACAAAAGTGAAGTGGATTAGCTAAAGGGTCGTGGGTTGGATCACGCCGTGACGACGTTCATGGCGACGTCGATGTTTCCATGCACGGCCTTGGAATACGGGCAAATTTGATGAGCCGAGTGCGCGATGGCTTCGGCGACGTCCTGCGCGAGTCCGGGAAGGCGAACGGCAAAATGAGCACCGAGGAACCAGCCCGGCCCCGTTTGACCGATATCGACCTGAATATCGACCGAAGTCTCGGGCGGCAACTCGACCTTCCTGAGTGAAGCGGCAATGCCGAGCGCGCCCATATAACAAGCCGACCAGGCACCCGCGAAGAACTGCTCGGCGCTCGGGTGCGGTGCGGCTCCGATGAACTCGTGGTTCTCGCCGCCGGGGGCCGACAGTCGGATATCGACGGCACCGTGCTCGCCGCGTTCCACCGCCGGATCGCGGTTGATCGTGGTGTGAGTGTTGCCGGAGAAGATGACTTTTTCGATCGTGGTCATGATGGGGTTCCTTGAAAAGTCTGCAGTGATGGTGTAGATCGCATGCGATGTAATCGCATGCGTCGAATAATGGACAAAGCAGAGTCGCTTGTCAAGCGCATAAGAATTAATCGCATACGATAGATTGATAGACGAGGAAGGGCCATATCGGACGGGGGACGCGCAAAACCCGGCGAGCAATTTGCGGGGCTATGATGAACCGCCAACAGCGCCACAGCGACGCCATTGCTCATGCCCCGGAAAAAGACCAGCGTTTGGATCAGAGGCTTCGAACTGCTCACCCGTACGAGCGGCGCCCGCCCGAAGAAAAAGGCCGGCTCGCGCAAAACGGGGCCGGCGAAGACGGGGCCCGTCAAGACGCCGGGCAGGCGTCTCGACAAGTCGCGTGAAACGCGTTCGCCGTCGCCCGGCGCGGCGGGCAGGTGGCTGCGTTCATATCATTCCGCGCCGCCGCTGGCAGGGCGGCTCGTCAACCATCTCGCTTACGCGCTCTACCTGCCCGCGACGGAGCCGCCGGATGCGGGCATGCCGCTCGTGGTGATGCTGCACGGCTGCAAGCAAACGGCGGAATCGCTCGCCGCGGGCACGCGGATCTGCCGGCTTGCGGAGCGCTCGGGATTCGCGGTGTTGCTCCCTGAACAGGCGAGCACCGCGCATGCGCAACGGTGCTGGCACTGGCACGGCGAGCACGTCGAGTCCGAGGGGCCGGCCGTCGCGTCGCTCGTCGAGGCCATCGTGCGCGAACACGGATTCGACCGGGAGCGCGTCTATCTGGCCGGCATTTCTGCGGGGGCCGGGCTCGCGGCCGCGCTCGCGGTACGTCACCCGAACCTCTTTGCGGCAGTCGGCTTGCACTCGGGGCCGGTTTTCGGCGCGGCAGAGTCCACGATGAGCGCCATGAACGTCATGCGCCGGGGCAGCCGGGAAGACCCCGTGGGCCTGATCGACGCCGCTATCGACGTTTTCGCGCATCCCGGCATGCCGGCCATCATCGTGCAGGGCGAAGTCGATGCCGTTGTTGCGAAACGCAATGCCGCACAACTGGGCATTCAGTTTGCGCGCGTCAACCGGTTGGTCGATGAGCAGGGCGCGTTGCGCGTCGGCGAGATGCGGACCTACGGCCGAGAAGCCGTGGAATACACCGACTATCTGAAATCGGGGCGGCTCGTCGTCAGGGTCTGCGTCGTGCACGGCCTGGGACATGCCTGGAGCGGCGGCGACCCGCGCGAACCGTTCCATTCGGCGCGGGGGCCCAATGCAACGGCCATGATGTGGCAGTTCTTTCGCCGCCGGCGGCGAAACGGCGAGCCGGAGATGACGTGAGTGCGCTTGTCGCGCAACGACGTGACGTGCGATTTCGAGCTGACGCCTTCGCGGATCGTGACGCTATGGTCAGACACGCAGCGCGCCTGAAGCCCCTGCGCGCCATCGACCGCCTGCGCGGCCAGGCGCGCAACGGCGAGATTTTCCGCTCGCCCGCTGGGCTTGTGGAGGCCCCGCCGGACCGCAAAGTCGCACGCTATATACTAGGCGCTCGATTTTTCCGTTCGAGCGCATGCCATGACCGTTCCTTCGTCGACGCCCGAGGCCGTTCCGCCCTCCAACGACGCCACGCTTGCGCGCGCGCCGGGGCGGCAGGCCGCCGCCGACGGGAGCGATCCGTTGAGCACGCACCAGCATGCGGTTTCGGTCGCCGCCGCAGCGGGGGAGATCGTTGCCGACGCCACGCGCGGGGAAGCGGACCTCGCGCTCGAAGGCTTGTTGCGTCTCGTGGCGTCGCATTTCGGCGTGGCGGCGGCTTGCATCGTGCCAGGCGACGTCTTGGCCGCGCGAGGGCTGGGCACGAGTGTGGACGAAGTGCTTTGCGAGGCCCTGCGTGCGCTCGCGCCGGAGGCCGGTGCGAGCGGCGCGCGCGAGCCGCTCGTGGTGTCCGCCATGACTGGGAATCCTGCGTGGCGCAGCATGCTTGCACGCGCGGGCGAGCCGTTTCGCTTCGTCGCCGCATCGCCGTTGCGCAACGCGCACGGCGAGCACGTGGGCAGCCTTTGCCTGATCGACCCCGAGCCGCGCGAGCTCGATGCCACGGAGCGCGCGCGCCTCGGCGACTTCGCGCGTGTGGCCGCAGTGCTGGCCATGTCGCCGGCGCTCGCCGCGAATAACGGCCATCGACGCTACGCAGAAGACGCCCTCACGCTGCGCGCGGAACTCGAAGCCCTGCGCGAGCATGAGCGCCTGCTCTCGTACGCCATTGCCGGCAGCGGCACGGGAGTCTGGGATCGCAATGTGGTGACGGGCGAGATTCACTACTCGACGGGATGGAAGGCGATACTCGGCTATGCGGAGCACGAGCTGACGAACCGGATCGAAGACAGTATCGAGCGCCTGCATCCCGAGGACCGCGAGTACGTGAAGGCCGCGATGCAGGCGCACTTCGACGGCCTCACCGCCTCTTATGAAGTCGAGCATCGCATCCGCTGCAAGGATGGCCGCTACAAGTGGATCTGCAGCCGCGGCAAGGTCATGAGCCACGACGAGGAGGGACGTGCGCTGCGCATGATCGGCACGACCACTGACATCACCTCGATGCGCGAAATGGCCGAGCGCTTGCGCGAGAGCGCGGCGCTCGTCACCAATCTTACGAACGAGGTTCCGGGCCTCGTGTTCCAGCGCCGCCAGTCGCCGGGCGGCCGCGCATTCTTTTCCTATGCGAGCGCAGGCATCGCGGAAATCTACGAGCTCACGCCCGGGCAGGTCGCGCACGACACGGCGTGCGTCGACGCGCTGATCCATCGCGACGATCTCGACGCGTGGCGCGCATCGTTCGAGCACTCGGCGGCGCATCTCACGCCGTGGCACCTGGAATTTCGCGTACAACTGCCGCAGCAGGGCTTGCGCTGGCGCCAGGGCGATGCGCGGCCGCAGCGGCTCGCCGACGGCACCACGGTCTGGCACGGCTTCATCACGGACGTCACCGATCGCAAGCGGATCGAAGCCGAGCTGCAGGAATTCGCGAGCACGGACAGCCTCACGCAATTGCCGAACCGCCGCCATTTCATGGCGCGTATCGCGGCGCAGCTCGCGCATATGCGCAATGGCGGCGCCGGCGCGGCCGTGATGATGTGCGATCTCGACCACTTCAAGTCGATCAACGACCGCTGGGGCCACGCGATCGGCGACGAGGTACTGCGCCATTTCGCCGAAATCCTGCGCACGCAACTGCGAGCAGGCGACCTCGCGGGGCGCATAGGCGGCGAGGAGTTCTCGATCCTGCTCGCTGCCACCGAACTCGACGGCGCGCGAAGCCTTGCGCAGCGCATACAGGAGCGCTTCGCCGCGCAACCGCTCGCAGTCGCTGGCGAGACGGTCGCGCTCACCGTGAGCATCGGCATCGCGCTCATGAACGCCGCCGACCCGAGCGCCGAAGCCGCGCTCGCGCGCAGCGACTTCGCGCTCTACCGCGCAAAGAAAGGCGGCCGCAACCGCATCGAATGCGCGTGAGGTCTGCGCGTTAGCTGACGCGTGCGGGCAGCGGCGTCCTGCACACACGCGCCTGGTGCTGAAAAGTGCTGATTAGTGCGGCGACGACCAGCCCTTATAGCTGCTCACGTTGTCTCGCGTGACGAGTTGCGGCGTCATCTCGATCATCGGATTGGCGGGCTTCTTGCCGTTCATGATCTCGTAGCCCACCTGCACGGCCGTTTGCGCCATCTTCCACGGGTCCTGGCTGGCCGACGCCTGCACCATCGTATCGGACTTGAGCGCCGTTTCGATATCGGGCGCGCCATCCACCGAAGTGATCACGATGTTGCTGCGATGAAGCTGCTTCGCGGCAAGGTCGCTGCCAATGGCCTGCGGGTCGTTGATGGCGAACAAGCCATCAAGCTTCGGGAAGCGCGTGAGGTAGCCCTGCATCACGTTCATGCCGCCTTCGCGGGAGCCTTTGCCGTCCTGATCGTCAGAGAGGATCTTGATGCCGGGCGACTTGGCGAGCACCTGCTTGCAGCCGTTCACGCGGTCGATCACGGCCGAGACCTGCGGGCCGTTCTGGATGATCACGTTGCCCTTGCCGTTGAGTTTCTTCGAGAGGTATTCGCATGAAATCTCGCCGGCCTTCACGTTGTCGGTCTGCACGGTGGCGTTGGCGCCCGCGGCGGCCACGTCCACGGCCATGACCACGATGCCGGCCGCCTGGGCCTTTTTCACCGCGGGCTCGATCGCCTTCGGATCGGTCGCGTTCAGGAGGATCATGTCCACGTGCGCGGAAATGAAGTTGTCGATCTGCGTGAACTGCTTGTTGAGGTCGTAGTCGGCGGAAACGGCCGTGACCTTGGCGTTCGGATTGATCTGCTTCGCTTTCGCTTCGGCGCCGTGCACGATCGTCACAAAGTAAGGATTGCCGAGCGACCCGACGGTGATGCCGACCGATTTGAGCTGCTTGTCGGCGGCGTGCGCGCCTTGCAGCGCGAAACCGAGGCAGAGGGCGGCGGCGAATACGGCTTTCTTCCTGAACATGAGGTTGTCTCCTGAGAGGTCCTGTTTAGGTGCTTTCCGGGCGGGTGCAGGAGGACCGCCTGCGCCCGCGCTATTTCTATACGTAGTGTCGCTTACGTGCGGGCCGAGCCGCGCTGGCGGTAGCGGTCGAGCGCCACGGCGCCGACGATCACGAGGCCCTTGATGATGTACTGCCAGATGTCCGAGACGCCGAGCAGCACGAGGCCATTGGTCAGGACCGCGATGATCAGCGCGCCGATCAGCGTGCCGACGATCGAGCCCACGCCGCCCACGAAGCTCGTGCCGCCCAGGATGACCGCGGCGATGGCGTCGAGCTCATACGACTGGCCCAGCTGCAGGCCGTTGGCCGCGTAGAGGCGGGCGGCCGACATCACGGCGCCGAGACCGGCGAGCAGACCCGAAACGGCATAGACGAACATCTCGATGCCCCACACCTTGATGCCCGAGAGGCGCGCCGCTTCCGGATTGCCGCCCACCGAATAGATGCGCAAGCCCAGCACCGTGCGGCGCAGTACGAACCACGAGGCGGCCACCACCACGATCGCGATGATGACGAGCCAGGGCACGCCGAGCACCGTGCCGTTGCCGATGAACGCGAACGGCAGTTGCGGGTTGAAGATCGTCGTGTCGTGACCCATGAGACGCGCGACGCCGCGCACCGCGGTGAGCGAGCCGAGCGTGACGATGAACGGCGGCAGTCGCAGGAGCGCGATGAGCGCGCCGTTGATGAGGCCAAAGCCGAGCCCCACCGCGAGCGCCGCGGGCACGCCGAGCCAGCCCCAGCCCGCGATGTTCGAGCCGAGCATCGCGGCCATGGCCGCGGCGGCCAGCACCGAACCCACCGAGAGGTCGATGCCGCCCGTGAGAATAACGAAAGTCATGCCGGCGGCGAGCACGATATTGATCGAAGCCTGTTGCGTGACGATCGACAGATTTTCCAGCGTGAAGAAGCCGTCGTTGAGCAGGCCGAAGCCGATGCACAGCAGCACCAGCACAGGGAGCATGCCAGCGGTGCGGACGAGGGATTTCATGCGTTGGCGGTGGCCATCGACCGCGACGCTGCGCGCCGGTTGCGCGGGCGAGGCCGCGACGCCATGCCGGGGAAGGATGCTCTTCATGTCGTACTCCTGAGGGACGTATTCAGCGTATGCGGTAGGGGTCAGGCGGCTTCGTCGAGCGGGTGCTGCGAGCCGGTGGCGAGTTCGATGATCGCTTCCTGGGAAATCGGCTTGCCTGTATAGCCGCCCAGTTCGCCGGCGAATATGCCTTCGCGCATGACGAGCACGCGGTCGGCCACGCCGATGATCTCGGGCAGCTCGCTCGAAATGACGATGATGCCCACGCCGGTCTTGGCCAGGTCGTTGATGATGCGATAGATCTCCGACTTCGCGCCGATATCGACGCCGCGCGTGGGCTCGTCGAGGATCAGCACGCGCGGCTTCGTTTCCAGCAGGCGCGAAAGCAGCACCTTCTGCTGGTTGCCGCCCGACAGCGCGCCCACGTTCACGCGCGAGTTCGGCACGCGGATGGAGAGCGAGCGGATGGCTTCCTTCGCGCGCTCGCCGCCGCGCGCGAGGTCGAGCACGCCCATGCGCGCGTCGCGCCCTGCCACGGCCACGTTGATGTTGTCGCGCACGCTCATGTCGAGAAAGAGGCCCTGATGCTTGCGGTCTTCGGTCAGATAGACGAGGCCCGCGTTGATCGCGTCGCGCGGCGTGTGCACGTCGAGCTTCTTGCCGTCGATGGCGATCTCGCCCCGCACGCGCGGCTCCGCGCCGAAAATCAGACGCGCGAGTTCGGTGCGGCCCGCGCCCACGAGCCCCGCAATGCCGAGCACCTCGCCCGCGTGCAGATCGAGGCTGCAACCGCGCACGCGCTTGTCGTCGGCCACGTCGCGCACGGTCAGCACGGCCTTGCCCGGGTCGTAGGGCGCGTGCGCCTTTTTGTAGAAGCCCGAAATATCGCGGCCCACCATCATGCTCACGAGGCTTTCCGCGTTGAGTTCCGCGCGCATGAGCGTGCCCACGTAGCCCCCGTCGCGCAGCACGGAAACGCGGTCGGAGAGTTCATACACTTCCGCCATGCGGTGGCTGATGTAGATGATCGCGAGGCCTTCGTCGCGCAGCTGGTTGATCAGTTTGAAAAGGCGCTCCGTTTCGCGCGAGGAGAGCGGCGTGGTGGGCTCGTCCATCACGATGATGCGGGCGTCGCTATGCACGGCGCGTGCGATCTCCACGAGCTGGCGTTCCGCGATGGAGAGCGAGCCGACCAGCGTGGCCGGACCGAAGCTTGCGCCGAGTCGCGTGAGCACGTCTTCGCAGCCGCGCTCCATGGCGCGGCGGTCGACCGTGCCGAAGCGGCGGCCGCCTTTGCGCAGCTCGCGGCCCGCATGAACGTTCTCGGCCACCGAGAGATTGGGCGCGAGGCTCAGTTCCTGATAGATCACGGCGATGCCCAGCTCGCGCGCTGCGTGCGGACCGTCGATCACGACCGGCTTGCCCTCGATGAGAATCTCGCCGCCGGGGTCGGCCTGGTAGGCGCCCGAGAGAATCTTCATCAACGTGGATTTGCCGGCGCCGTTCTCGCCCATGAGCGAGTGGACCTCGCCGGGATAGACGGTGAGACGGACGTTGTCGAGCGCGCGTACACCGGGAAAGGTCTTGGAGATGCCCCGCATTTCCAGCAGCGGGGGCGTGGACTCAGAGGGCGACATGGCTCTCCTCCTGCGCTTGTGCGTAAGTTTGCGCGCCGGCACCCATGAGGATGCCCGCGCGCGGCGAAAAGTTGAAGAACATGGGGAGCGTGGCCGCGCCGAGCGCGCCCGCGTCGGGGCCGAAGGTGCCGCGCACGAGCGCGGGCGTGCCGCGCGCCTCGGGCGCGGTGGCCGCCACCGCAAGGCGCAGGCGTTGCATGAGCGTGTCGATGAGTCCCGCGTCCACGTCGGCGTCTAGCACGACGGTGGGGACGTCGAGCACGCAGAACGCCGCGCGCAGCGCCGGCGCGAGCGCGTCGATGCAGTCGTCGAGCCATTCCTGCACGGCCGGGTGGCCGCGCGCAATGCATGATTCGAGGTCCGCACGGCTGTCGATCGTCTCGCCGCAATATTGCAGGTGTCGGCGCAGCGCGATGAGCGAGGCGCGCGAGAGCAGGATGTCCCACTGACCCTTCGGCTGGTGCGCGGAGGCCAGGCGACTCGGCAGCACGGGCATCACCGCGAAATCGCCCGCGTTGCCGGTCAGGCCGCGTACGCAGTCGCCGTCGATGGCGATGCCGCCGCCAATTGCCGGGCCGAGAAAGAGGTAGAGGAAGTCGTCGCGCTGGCGCCCGCAGCCATAGAAGATCTCGGCGATCGCGGCCGCGTTGCCGTCGTTTTCGCTGAAGACGGGCAGGGCCGTGGCGCGCGCAAGCTCGCCCGCGAAATCGACGTCGTTCCACACGCGGAACGTATCCGCGGGCAGGCCCAGTTCGCGCAGCCAGCTGCCGAGGTTGTACGGCTGCGCGACGCCGATGCCGGCGAGGCGGCTGCGCTCTTCGCTCGTGAGGACGCCTAATAGCTCGGCGATGTCGCGCTGCACGATTTCCTGCGCTTGCGACGGCTGCGGCAAGAGCATGTCGCGCGAGCGGCGCTCGATCATCTGGCCGGCGAAGTCGACCAGCACGGTTTCGATGTTGGTCCGGTCGAGCCGCACGCCAATGGCGAACGCGCCGCGCGGCGAAAGGCGCAAGAGCGACGCGGGCTGGCCGCGCTGGCCGTCGCGGCGGCCGCTGACCTCTATCAGGCCATTGGCGGTGAGCGACGTGATGATGCTGCCCACGGCGGTGCTCGTGAGGTTCGCAAGACGCGCGAGGTCGGCCTTCGACGCCTCGCCCGCGCGACGCAGCGCCTGCAGCAGCAGGCGTTCGTTGAAGCGGCGGACGTTGGCGGAATTGCTGCCCTGACCGACATGCGGACTTCTCACGTGTCTCCTCCGGTCGGCGCTTTCGCGAACTGCGTGGCCGACTAAATAAATCAAGTTGATTTATTTAATGCCAGAAATCGGGGGCTGTCAGCCTGGGGAAATCCCGTTAAGGGTAATGGGGCTAGATGAGGTGTAGCGGCCCTAATGCAAAGCTTAGGAGACTTTTGCGAGCGTAAAAAGCTGGAACTTGGCAGAGGACGCGCCGGCGCGCGCGTAGGTGAGTTCAACGGAGTCATTGAAGACAGCGTATGCCGCTGCCGCCAACCGTCGAGCGGCTGGCGCACCCGACACGCGAGCCCAGGACGAAGCAGCAAAGCGACGTCTGCCTGTCGAGGCGATCAGCATCCTACGCCTACTTCGTTTTCAGTGATGTTCCGACTTCTCCTGGCCATCTATCGCAGGCAGGACGAACAGGCGTTCATCCCAGATGACTCGCTGCGCTTCGGATACGACGATCCGCATAGCGTCCGGATGAGCGGGATTCACCAAGGCGTTGGACTCGGCACGCGCGACTACCGATGGCACGACCAGGATGGCGGAGCGGCATTCCTCCAGCCAGCGGTTGCCGAACTCACGTGCGATTTCAAGGGAAGGCCCGTCCCATCCCACAGGCAGTGTGCCCGGCGTGTGCCTCTCGACGGGAAGATCATCAGGAACCTGCGCCTCGACCCAGACGTGTGTCTTTGGCACTTTGCCGATCCGTGCGTGCACCAGTACCTCGAGCATGGCGCCCGCGAACGTCAGCGCGCCATAGATTACAGGACGGCCCGGGCTGTTGAAGCGGCCGCCGATGAGCATGGCGCCGGTGCCGTTCCATAGCGGATGCCGCCTGTCGGCGATGCGGAAAATCCTCATCAGGCCGGCAGCCCGTAGAAGAGCTTCCACAGGAGCTCTTCCACGCGGCGGGCACCCAGTTCCGTCAGGGCAACCTCGAGGGGCACGCGCCCCTCCAGCAGGGGGTGGGGTGTGGCAAGGAAGGTGCGTGCATCCGCCGGATCGTCCCAGACGTAGGCCGCGCTCGCGTAGACCCGTGCGAGACGCTCCGTCTTCTCAGATTCATCAGGCGTCAGCCGGTCGCGCCGGCGCTTGTAGGTTGCCTCGGGAACGATACGTGCCTGAAGTGCGCGCCTTGCCTCCGCAGTCACGGCGATCTGTTCGACGCCGTTACGCAAGGCGGATTTTGGGAGGCCTTCTGCGACCTGCGCCTCGAGCTCGGCAATCGAATGGGGTACCGGACTGAGCCCCATGACCGCAGCAACCTTCTCCGGGGAAACGAGTTGCATGGCGGGCCTCCATCGTAAATCAAATGAGCTTAAATTGTAGCTCATTTGAGCTGCCACGAGGGAGGCTTGCCGGCTCTCCGCGGTAGAGAGTCCGAACCGGCCGCCGCGACACGCAATGCGAATGCGCTAAGGGCGCCTACGTACCGGGAATCCGGGCGCCCATCGGCGGCCGGCAGTGCGATGAGGCACGCACTTATCGCCCATCTCGCCGGGCCTGACGCGCCGCTTTCGCCTTACGGGACTCCACCCGCGATTGCTGGCAAAGCCCGACCGTAGACCGTTACAACTGCGCCTCCCCAGCATCCCGGCACGGGAGCCACCGTCGCGCCGTGCGCGGGGGTTCTGCGCTTTCGGCTACTTCCCGCCACCAGCGCTCGCCGCGATGCGGCTCGGCGAGATCGAGCCGCTCGCCCATGCGCGGCGTGGAAAGCACCACGCCGCGCGCGAGCGCGAGCCCGGTCACGCGTTCGAACGGGTCCTGCCAGTGATGCATCGCGAGATCGAACGTGCCGTTATGAATCGGCACCAGCCACTCGCCGCGCAAATCGACATGCGCCTGCACCGTTTCCTCGGGCTGCATGTGGACGTAGGGCCATTGCGGGTCGTACGCGCCGGTTTCGATGAAGGTCGCGTCGAACGGGCCCAGCCGCTCGCCGATCGTGCGAAAGCCGTCGAAATAGCCCGTGTCGCCGCTGAAAAACACGCGCAGGTCGGCGTCGGCGATCACCCAGGAGGCCCACAGCGTGCTGTTGCCGTCGAACAGGCTGCGTCCCGAGAAGTGCTGCGCCGGCGTGGCCGTGAACTCGATGCCCTCCACCATCGCGCCTTGCCACCAGTCGAACTGGCGCACCTTCGCGCCGTCGATGCCCCATTCGATCAGCCGGTCGCCCACGCCGAGCGGCGTGAGGAAAACGCCCGTCGTCGCGGCGAGCGCGAGCACGGTTTCGCGGTCGAGATGATCGTAGTGGTCGTGCGAGAGGATCACGCCGCGCAAAGGCGGCAGATCGTCGAGCGCGATGGGCGGCGCGTGAAAGCGCTTCGGCCCGAGACGCCGAAACGGCGAGGCGCGCTCCGCGAACACCGGGTCGGTCAGCCAGAAGTGGCCGCGCAGCTTGAAGATCAGCGTGGAATGGCCGAGGCGGTAGACGCTGCGGTCGGGCGCGGCCTCGAGCTGCTCGCGCGTGAGCGGTTGAACGGGGAGCGTCCCCCCGGGCATGGTGCCGCCGGGCTTGTGGAAGATCATGTTCCACATGATCTTCAGCGTCTTGCCGAGTCCCTCTGCCGGGCGTGGACGCACGTTGCGAAAGCGCTCGCCGTCGTGTTGCGGCGAGGTGCGCGAAAGCTCGCGCCCGCGCTGTGCGGCGCTCAGGCCGAGGATACGGCTCAAAGAGGCGAAAGACGAGGTCATGGAGCGGCTGCCTGTGGGGACGGGAAGTAGACTGCACAGTGTAGTTTATTCTGGCGAAAAGTAAACTGCGCGGTGTAAAATTTGGAAATGGATTCCAGCGCCATTTCACCCACCCCACTGCGCCTGACCGAGCGCAAGCGCGCCGCTATCGTCGCGGCGGCCATCGACGAGTTTCTCGCCTCGGGCTTCGACGCCACCAGCATGGACCGCATTGCCGCGCGCGCGAGCGTTTCGAAGCGCACGGTCTATAACCATTTCCCGAGCAAGGAGGCGCTGTTCGCGTCGATCCTGTGTCAGCTCTGGGACGCCAGCGCGACCGCCGACGCGCCGGCCTACCGCGCCGGCGAGCCGCTGCGCCCGCAACTCGTCGAACTGCTGATGCGCAAGCTGCGGCTTCTGAGCGACGAAGCGTTTTTCAAGCTCGCGCGCGTGGCCATCGCGGCCGGCATCCACTCCCCGGAACGCGCGCGCGACATGGTGGCCCGCATCGGCGAGCGCGAGGAGGACCTTACGGTCTGGGTGCGCAGCGCCGCTGCCGAAGGGCGCCTGAAGACGCCCGATCCAGCATTTGCCGCGCAGCAGTTGCACGGCGTCGTGAAGGCGTTCGCCTTCTGGCCGCAGGTCGCCATGGGCCAGCCGCCGCTCGGCGAAGCGCAACAGCGGCAGATCGCCGAATCGTCCGCCGATCTTTTTCTCGCGCGTTACGCATGAGCGCCTGAGCGCGCGTTGTGCCAGCCTGCGACGCGCAACCGGTGTTCTGCACTAGACTCTTGCCTTTCGGGATCGCAGGACGACGCAAAGGAGGGCTTCATGCCATTCATGCTGCTCATCGCCGAGCCGCGCGGCCAGCGCGATACGCGCGCGCGGTCCGAGGGCGAGGCGCTCTATGCGCGCATGGTCGCGTTCTCCGAGGCGCTCGCCGCCGAAGGCAAGCTGATCGACGCCCACGCGCTCACCGCCGACACCAACGCTGCGCGCGTACAGGTGCGCGAGGGCCGCACGAACATCGTCGATGGCCCGTTCGCCGAGGCCAAGGAGATGATCGGCGGCTTCTTCCTGCTCGATTGCGCGACGCGCGACGAGGCGCTCGCCATCGC
Organism: Paraburkholderia mimosarum LMG 23256 = NBRC 106338; assembly: GCF_000739815.1. Lineage (GTDB taxonomy): Bacteria > Pseudomonadota > Gammaproteobacteria > Burkholderiales > Burkholderiaceae > Paraburkholderia > Paraburkholderia mimosarum. The sequence goes on along the minus strand of NZ_BBJJ01000018.1, from coordinate 80,499 downwards.
GCGGCGCTGCCCGGCGGCCGAATGGGCGAGTGTCGAGGTGCGCGAAACCGGTCCGTGTTTTCGTTGAGGCGCCGTCTGTCCAGGTAGTTTCCCCAGGCAAGCAAATTATTTCGCTGCCCGCTGTCGATTTCCGTGCGCCCCGCGCGTCGTGTTCATGAGCGCACCTTCCGGTGCCGCTTGCTTCCACGATTCCGAACGCCACACTCAGGAGAAGACATGCGATTCATGATCATGGTCCGTGCCAACGCGTTGAGCGAAGCGGGCGAGCCGCCCGCCGACATGGAAATATTCGCCGAAATGGCCCGCTATCACGACGAGCTGGCGAAGGCGGGCGTGCTGCTCGACGCGTCGGGGCTGCAGCCCAGTTCGCGCGGCTTTCGCGTGCACTACACGAACGGCAAGCCGACGATCGTCGACGGCCCGTTCGCCGAAACGAAGGAGCTGATCGCCGGCTATACGCTGATCCAGGTGCGTTCGCGCGACGAAGCGATCGAGTGGGCGCGCCGCTTCCCGGCGCCGTTCGGCAAGCACGATGAATGCGAGATCGAAGTGCGCCAGCTCTTCGAACTCGAAGAATTGCCGGAATGCGCGGGCGTCGAGCGTTTCCGTGAGCTGCAAGCACAACGTAAGGCATCCTGAGCGTTTTTCATTCAACGAATTGACTTCAATGGATCATTGCGGAGACACGATCATGCACAAGCACATCTTCGTCAATCTGGGCGTGCGCGACCTCAAGCGCTCGATGGACTTCTTCGGCCAGGTGGGCTTCAGTTTCGATCCGAAGTTCACCAACGACCAGGCAGCCTGCATGGTGCTCGGAGAGAACATGTACGCCATGCTGCTCACCCCCGACTTCATGCGCAATTTCACCGACAAGGCGCTCGTGGACGCCCGCGAATGCACCGAGGTGCTGACCTGCCTCTCGTGTGAGTCGCGCGAAGAAGTCGATGGCCTCGTGGAAAAGGCGCTGGCGGTGGGCGGCACCTCGAAGCGTCCGCCGATGGAATGCGGCACCGACATGTACGGCCGCAGTTTCGAGGATCTCGACGGCCATATCTGGGAGTTGATGTACATGTCGCCGGCGGCCGTCGAGAAAGGCGCGCACGGCTCGTGACGCATCCGGCCGACGAACGCGACGCCTTCGCTGCGACGCGCCGCGCGGTCGAGGCCGTGTGGCGCATCGAATCGGCGAGGGTGATCGCACACGCCGCACGCATCGTGCGCGACGTGGGCGTAGCGGAAGAGATCGCGCAGGACGCGTTCGTCGCCGCGCTGGAGAGTTGGCCGGACGGCGGCATTCCCGAGAACCCCGGAGCGTGGCTCATGACCGCCGCCAAACATCGTGCGCTCGACCGGCTACGGCGCGCGGCCTCGCATGCGCGCGCGCACGAGGCAATGGGCGCGGATCTCGAAGCGCTGGAAGCGCACTTCGCGCCCGACTTCGTGGAGGCGCTCGATACGGCGCGCGAGGACGAGATCGGCGACGATCTGTTGCGGCTCGTGTTCGTCGCGTGCCATCCCGTGCTGCCGAAGGAGGGGCGCGTCGCGCTCACGCTGCGTCTGCTCGGCGGCCTCACCACTGCCGAGATCGCGCGCGCGTTCCTCGTGCCGGAGGCGACCGTTGCGCAGCGCATCGTGCGGGCGAAGCGCACGCTCGCGGGGGCAAACGTGCCGTTCGAAGTGCCGCGGCTTGCTGACCTGAAGCCGCGTCTTGCTTCTGTGTTCGAAGTCATCTATCTGATCTTCAACGAAGGCTATACGGCCACAGCGGGCCAGGACTGGACGCGGCCAGCGCTTTGCGAAGAAGCGCTGAGGCTAGGCCGCATGCTGGCGGAGCTCGTTCCGGCCGAAGGCGAGGCACATGGCCTCGTCGCATTGATGGAGCTGCAGGCTTCGCGCTTGCCCGCACGCGTGAATGCCGCAGGGCACGCCGTGCTGCTCGCCGACCAGGACCGCAGCCGCTGGGACGCGCTGCTGATCCGCCGCGGCGTTGCGGCGCTGTCGCGCGGCGCGGCGTGCGCGGGCGCGCCGGGCCCCTACGCGCTGCAGGCCGCGCTCGCGGCGTGCCATGCACGCGCGCCGAGCGTGGCGGCGACGGACTGGGCGCAGATCGTCGCGATCTACGATGCGCTGCTCGCGCTCGACGCCTCGCCAGTCGTGCGCCTGAATCGCGCCGTGGCGGTGGGCATGGCGCAAGGGCCGCACGCGGCGCTCGAACTCGTCGATGCACTGTGCGAGGAAGCCGCGCTGCGCGACTATCCGTGGCTGCCGGCCGCGCGTGGCGATCTGCTGGAAAAGCTCGCGCGGCATGCCGAGGCGCGCGCGGAATTCGAACGCGCGGCCTCGCTCACGCAAAACGCGCGCGACCGCGAGGTGCTGCTGGGGCGGGCGCAGGCGTGCGCGGCACGCGCATAGAATATTCCGGACTTATCCGTTTGCGTTCCTGAGCGATCGGGGTGCGACGCTTGCTGCCTGTGCGCGCGGCGCCTCACGGCGCGGGTCGTGACGATTCCGGCGAAACAGCATGCTTCGTTATGCGAAACGGTTACGCGCGAACATGGCAAGGTCGATGCGGCTCTCGCCTTGCGTGATCCGCTCGGCCAGCGCCTCGCCGATCGCGCTGGCGAACTTGAAGCCATGCCCCGAAAAGCCGGTTGCGAGGTGGACATTCGGACAGGCGGGCATGCGGTCGATGATGAAATGCGTGTCGGGCGTCATGTCGTATTCGCACGCGCGGCCCACGCGCAGCTTGCCCGCGCCCGGCAAATAGCGCTGCAGGAAGGCTTGCAGATCGCCGAGATCGCCGGGTTCGGCGCCAAATGGCGCGAGCGGCGCGTCCACGGAAACGGGCTCGCCCATGTCATGGCGGCCCAGCTTCAGGCCGCTGCCGTCCAGGTCGGGAAACCCGTAATAGCCACCGACTTCGGAGGCGACGAAAAAGCCCGGAAAGCGCTCAGGCGCAAAGAGGCCAGGTGCGGCCTCGAACCACGCGAACGTCTTGCGCACGCGTGTGACGGGCACGTCGAGACCGAGCGGCGCAAGCAGAGAACGCGTCGACTTGCCGGCGCACACGACCAGGTCGCGGGCGGTGAACTTTTCGTTCTTCTGTGTCCAGACGGTGACGCTCTCGCGGCCATGGCAGTCGATGCGCACGACGCGCGTATTCGTGCAGAGGGTTGCGCCGAGCGCGGTCGCGAGCTGGCGGTAAGCGGCGACGGCCCGCTCGCAATACAGCACACCCGCGCCGGGTTCGAAGTTCGCGATCTGGTCGGCCCTCAGCCGCCATGCGGGCCAGCGCTTGCTGGCTTCAGATGCGCCGAGCGTTTCCAGCGGGATGCCGTGCCGTGCCGCGCTCGACTGCACCTCGCGCAGGAACGGGTCATCTGGCGAGCCGATATTGACGACGCCCGTGCGCATGAAGAGGGCGGTCTGCGGGTTTCGCTGCGTTTGCTGCTCCAGGTCTTCCCAGAGCCGCTGCGCCCGCAGCGCAAGCGGCACGTATGCCGCGCCTTCGCCATAGGCGTGGCGGATGAGGCGTGTGCCGCCGTGGTGCGCCCCCTGGTCGTGAGGCGGGTCGCCGGCGTCGAGCATCAGCACCTTGTTGCCGAGGCGGCTCAGGTAATAGCCGGCCGCCATGCCCATGGACCCAGCGCCGACAATGAGCGTGTCGAAGTGTCGATTGCCAAGGTTTGTGTCGTGCATACCTGACCTGTGAGCGGTACGGCGCGCGCAGGGCAGTCCCGTCGATCGGGGCTGCTCATGACGCGCCTTGAAGGGGGTTCATTGTCCGCGCTGCGCCCGCGCCTGTCGAGCGTGCGCGCGGTGGTCAGAAGCGAACAACCACGGCTTGTGCACCGGTCTGGCCGCGCTGCGTGCACGGCGGCCGGCCTTGCGACCGGGCCAGGCGTAGATGCTGCGTGCGCTGCCTACGCCTTGGCGCGCGGGCGCCGCCTGCGTGGCCCCTGGACATCCGGACGACGAGTTCGGGCTGCGGCCCGAACACCATAGGCGGCTGCCGGTCCGGGTGGTCGATCAGCCAGATCAGGCTGCGGATCGACAGCGCGGCCACGGCCTCGGTCTGGATCGCGACGGTGGTCAGCGCGGGACGCATCTGATGTGCGAGCCGAACGTCGGTGACGCCGATCACGGCGCAAATTGTCGAGAGGCGACGTATGTGCGTGGCGAGACCGCGCGTAGCGGTGCGGCCGGGAAGGCGTGCCACGCCGACCCGTGCGCGACCTGGCACATCGCGCATCAGAACAGATGCCGCATTCCGATGCTCGCGCCCACCGTCGAGCCGGTGACGCCAAACAGGGCGTTGTTGATCGACAATCCGGTATCCATGCGCCCGTGGTTGTACACGTAGCCGAGCTGGCCATAGAGCGTCGTGCGCTTGGAAAGATAGTACTGCAAACCGCTCGACGCCATGAGCGAGTGATTGCCGCCGTCGTTGCCGTCATGGGTGTACCAGACTCCCGCATCGACGTTGAGGTAGGGCGTGAGCATGTAGCTGAGGCCACCCGAATAGACGCTGTTGTCGAACGATTGCGCGACCTTGTAGAGCGCATACGAAGCGGAGATCGTGAGCGAGTTCGGGAAGCGATAGCTCGCGCCGAGCGTGCGCCCGACGAATTCCACGGTGCCCGGAACCGGCGTCGATGCCGCGCTGCCGCCGGCGTTGCCGCTGTAGAGTGCGCCTGTGAGCGTCAAGCCCGCAATGTGGTAGCGCAGGCTCGCCGAATATTGGCGTCCCGCCTGGAAATTGCCGGCCGCGCCGCCCATCGCGAACATGCCCATCGCCTGGACGCCCGCAATTTCGGGCGACGTGTACGTTAGCGAATTGCTATTGAAGAGGCCGGTCACGAACACGTTATTCACATAGCTCACGAGGCCGCTGCCGAATTGCGACATGCCGCGCGGGTCGGTATGGTAGAGCGAGAGGAAGAATGGGGAGTACTGCAAACCGGCCTTGACGGTGCCGTACGGGCTTTCCATGCCGATCCAGGCCTGGCGGCCGAAGAAGTTGCCGTTGGAGTTGTTGAACTTGCCGTTTGCGACGCTGATGCCGCTTTCGAGCGCGAAAACGGCGTGCAGGCCGCCGCCCAGATCCTCCGTGCCGCGCAGGCCGAAGTTCGAGCCCGTCATGCCGCTGTCCGTGAAGGAGAACTGATGACCGGCGTTCTGGCCCGTCTGCATGTTCATCGTGCGGCTCGTATAGAGGATCGATCCGTCGACGATACCGTACAGGGTGACGCTACTCTGCGCGTTTGCGACGCCTGCTGTCCCCATCGTACCGGCCGCCACGAGGCAGCGGACCAGCCATTTCATACCGATGTTGTCGCGTTGTAACATTTCGTCATCCTTACTGTTATAAGTAGATTGAGGTGATGGTGACAGGTGTTTCGGACGCACGGGCAAAGCGCAGGCAATGCTTGATGCAAAAACCGGCAGGAGCCGGAAAAAACAGCCAGAAAATGGGCGAAGCGAGGCTGCGGTTCCTCGCGGAACCGCACGAATCAGAGTGCTCGGGGTACTACAGGGTAGCGCGGCCGCAGGGGCTCGCGCGCATGCGCAGAAGCTGCGTGGACGAGCGCGTGATCATCGTGGGCTTGCTGGAAGGCATGAGCCGGATTGAATGCGCGTTCACCGATCGCTTCTCCACTGACGAGGGGTGTGCAACGTTGACAGGATGCTACGTTCGATGGAGTCTATTTTTGTACGACCGTGCGGAATCTGTCATCCTGGGAGAAACGATCACATTCCAGGATTCAATTGATGTATCCAGTGCACGGTTTTTCGGCGGGCGTTCGACTCAACCCGCCGGGTTTTCCTCATCCTGCGAAGGCGCATTTCCGGCCGGCGTGCCCAGAATGCTGACCTGGAAAGTCGGGGTTCCCGCGAGCGATTCGAGGCTTTGGTCTTCCGGGTACGTGAGCAGCAGCGGCAGGACGACCGAGCCGCCAATCACGGCGCGGCGGCTGTTGTCGGCGGGACGCAGGCCCCACACGTCCTGGTACACGAGCGGCACTGTCTTGCCGTCGCGCTCCGCGTTGCCGAGATACAGCATCACGTGGCCGCCGATATACACCAGTGTGCGCATGGGCGCGCCATGTTGCACGAGCCAGTCGAGCCGCTGCGCGGGCGTGGACGCCGAAAGGTCGGTCATCGCACCGGCACTCATCTGCGTGGACGAATGGCGCGGCAGCCACACGCCGAACGCCGCGAAAATGCTTTGCAGCTCGGCCGAGCAGTCATTGTCGAAGTTCGTATTGCCCCAGCCGTACGGGCGTCCGATCAGTGCCTTCATGAGCTGCGCGAGATGGCGCGGCGTGGCCGCGAGCGGTGCGGGCACGATCTCGTTCGAATCGAGTCGAGCGGTGCGGATCGCCGCGCGGCCGTCGATGTCGCGCGCCGGCACGAGCACCGCGCCCGGTGCCGCGCCGGATGCGGGACGCAGCGGCAGCAGCGTGCCCGCGGGTGCATCGAAGCGGAACACGCCGCCGCCGTCGCGCAGTGCAGCGGAGGCCACCACCACGACACCGAGCGACTGCCGCGCGGCTGCGCGCCACGCGGTGACGAATGCATCGTCCACGCTCGCCACGCCGTCGCTGCGCACCCAGCCTTGCACGTCCGGCGTCTGCACGTAGCGCCAGGCGCCGTCCGCGCTCGTGCCGAGCACATAGAGCGGCGTGCCCGGCCGCAGCGCGCTCACCTGGAGATTGTCGAAAGGATAGCCCTCGCCCGCGATGCGGTGCGAGTAGAACGATGGATCGATGGTGGGCAGCTCGCGCACATACAGCGCCGTCGTGGCGATCGCGCGTCGCCCGGCGTCGAAGCCGCTGGCCCGCCCGAACTGGCTGACATTGGCGTTGCGCTCGATGGCGTCGATCCACGCCTTCGTGTGCGGCCGGAAATTCATGCCATAGCCGATGCGGGGCGGCGCCTTGCCCGCGTTGTCGAACCAGGCGAGACGGCGCATTTGCAGCGCGGCGATGTCGCTGCCACCGGCGCGATACACGCGCTGCTCGACGAACGCACGATTCCACGGCGAGGGATCGTTCGGGCCCGCACCGAAATAGCGCGCGAAGAGCGCATCGAATTGCGCGCGCTGGACTTCCGGGGAAAGAAAGGGCTTGTCGTAAGTGGCGCTGGCCGGATCGATCCAGTGATCGACGTTCTGGTCGTAGTGCTCGATGGGGAACAGCGTGACCGTATCGGGCGGGAGCGCGTTTGCGGCTTGTGCGTGGCCCGTTTGCGACGTGGGGCCCGTTGCGCACCCCGGCAGCACGCACGCGGCGGCGAACACGAGCGCGAGGAGGCGGGCGCGCGAAGCCCGGGGAAGCGTGCAAAGGCGGGAGGAAGAATCGAGGGCAGTGCGCATGGGCGAGCGGGCGGTTCGACAACCCGGGGATGATACAGGACGCGCCACGCCCACCAGCCTCGAATTCGCGGTAATCCGTGCGCTGGGCGAGGCCCGGGCCGATGGCAGCCGCGTGACCCCGCTCGCCAAGGCCGTGGGGCTCGCTTGTATCTGCGCACGGAGATCGAGCGCGTGCGCCAGCTCGGCTACGCGGGCCGCAATAGCGGCGTGCTGGAAGGCATGGCGGGTGTGGCGGTGCCGATTCTCGACCGCAACGGGTGCGCCGTGGGCGCGCTCAGTGTGGGCACGCTAGCTGCGCGTCTGACCGAAGACCGGCTGCCTACGGTCGTCGAACTGCTCAAGCGGCAGGCCGGGATCATCGGGCCGCAGACGAATCCGTTCGATGTGGCGGTACGCCGCCCCATGCACGGGCTCACGCGCGCGATGACGACGCAACCATTGGCGTGAAAATGGTATTCCATCGGATTCCTGATGATATTGGGCGGACCGTAAATCGTTCTCGTCAGGGTGCGCTACGCAGGTAAATAGCGCAGTCGCAGCGATGCTGCGAAGCCGAACCGGAAAGTATGATCGGACAGAAATCGACCAGGGGCATAACCTACCCGTAAGCGTCTTGGTTTTGGCGTAAACGGGCAGGGTGCAATCCGTAGACTGGAGTGGATGTGCCAGAGACAGCTGGCTGGTGAGCCCGGAAACGAAGGGGCGCTGGAGGCGCCATCCGGCATCGCTGTGCATGAACCGGGCCCAAAACGATATTCGTCGCGTGAACTGTCATATTGAAGACGCGCTGTTGCCATATCTTCAAGAAGTCGTTGAGGAGCGTGGGCGTAGGGGTGGGAGGTGAAGCGCACGCGGAACCCCGCGGCGCTTGCAGTCAGAACAGACCGGTGATCGATGACGACCATAAACGACCGGACGTTGCCCGATCTGGAGGCGCCGGCAGCCGCTGTTTCGCCGGTGCCCGTTCGAGCGGCGCCTTCGATCTTCCATGAGCGTTGGTGGCTCGATATCGCCACGCAGGACAACTGGAAGCTTGCCGTAGTGAAGCGCAACGGCGAGGTCATCGGCGAGATGCCGTACGCGATGCAGCGCATGGGGCTGTGGCGTGTCTCGCATTTGCCGCCGCTCACGCGCACGCTCGGGCCGGTGATCAAGCCGGTGACGGGCAGCGCGGCGCGCCAGTTGCATCACCGCCTCGACGTCACCGGGCGGCTGATCGAGCAGTTGCCCGACTGCGACAGCTTTTTCCAGGTGCTCGACCCCCGTATCCACGACGCCCTTGCGTTCGCGCTGCATGGCTATACGGTGTCGGCGCGCTACACGTTTCGCATCGGCGCCCAGACCACGGCTGACGAAGTCTGGAAGCAGCTGAACAGCAAGACGCGCAACGTGATCCGCAGCGCCTCGCGCGCATTGACGGTCGTGTCCGACCTCGCGCCCGAGGAGTTCATCGCGTTCTATGAGGCGAATCTCGCGGCGCGCTCACGTAGCAACGCCTATGGGGAAGAGGTCATGCGCGATCTCATCCATGCGTTCGTCGAGCGCAAGGCCGGCACGCTGCTCGGTGCTTATGGGCAGGGCGGGAAGCTCGTCGCGGCGGTCGGTCTGGTGTGGGACCATCAGGCAATGTATTACCTGCTTTCGTCGCGGTCGCAGGACTCGCACAGCGGCTCGGTCAGCCTGCTGCTATGGACAGGCATTGGCCGCGCGCTCGCGCGCAAGCTCACATTCGACTTCGACGGCTTTTCGAACCCGTCGACATTCAGCTTCCTCAACGGTTTTGGCGCGATGCTCACGCAGCGCCTCGGCGTCGAGCGCCACGGCACGAGCTATTTGCTGATGCGCACGCTCAAGCGCAAGCTGGCGCCTGCACGGGACTTCGCGCCGAACCTGTGAGTCGCGCCCCGTATTGCGAACTAGACGAGCTCGTGCTGCGCGGGGTCTCGTGCGTTACGCGTCGTGACCTCCGCAAGTTCCAGTGCGCTCGCTGCGAAGAGCAGGGGCGTCCAGCGCCGGATCGCGCTTTGCGCACCCGCCGCGAAGCGCTCGCGCAACGCGGGCTCGCCACCTAGTTTGCCGATGCGCTGGGCGAGCGCCGTCACGTCGCGTGGCTCGACGACGAAACCGTTCACGCCGTCTATCACCACTTCGCCGGCTACCCCGCACGTGCGCGTGACGATGGCGGGGCATCCGGCGGCAAACGCCTCGTTCACGCACAGCCCCCATTGATCGAATTCGCTCGCCAGCACGATGAATTCCGCAAGCGCATAGAGATTGGGCATCTCCTGGTTGGCGAGCGAGTTGAGTATCGTCACATGCGGCGTGAGCCCGAGCGCGGCGATGTGTTCGCGCAATTGCGCTTCGAGCGGACCCTGTCCGACCAGCACGAGCCCGATATTCTGCTCGGCCACGCCAGACTGGCGATAGGCCTCGATCAGCACGTCGACATTCTTGCGCGCCACGAAGCGGCTCACGCAAAGCAGGTAGCGCTGCGGCAGCCCGAAGCGCGCCCGCACGGCTTCCGGGTTGTCGCACGCCGCGCGCGCGAGATGCGAGAAATAATCGACGTCGATCACGTCGAAGCCGATGCGCGAGCGTTCCTTCGGGATGCCAAGCGATTGCGCATAGCGGCGGTGTTTTTCGCCTGCTACCAGCGCGCCGTCGAAGCGGCTCACGATCAGGCGCTTGAGCCGCTCCTTGGCGCGCTGGCGCAGCCCGTCGTCGGCCTTCGAATCCGACATGTAGATGAGCTTGAAGCGCCGCGTGAGATGCCTGAGGAAGCACAGCACCGCCGAATAGCCGGTGTTGTAGCCAAGCGTGATGACCACGTCGGGCATGAAGCGGCGCACCTTCGCTATGAGGCGCGCGGCGCCGCGTGCGCCGAGGCCGTCGCTGTCGGCGCCGTCCTCGACCAGCGTTTCTGCCATTCTCGGCCGGTTCGCGAAGAACGCGGCGCGGCGCTCCTGCGGAAAACCGTAGACGCCGGAGCGCGAGAAGACCTCCAGAAGCGCCACTTCGTGGCCGCGAGTGGAGGCCGCGCTGACGAGGGCCTCGTAGCGAGGGACGTGATAGTCGCCCAGGTTGCCGATGACGAATAGGATGCGCATGGACAATGACGGCTTGGGTGGCTCACGGTTGACGGGGCAACGCACGATGACGGTGCCCGGCCGCATGGGAATCCCCGGCATTCGTCGTGACTCGCCGGGCAGCTTGTCTGCGCCACGCCGCTCGCGCCTTCGCGGCGGGGAACCGCAGTCCGGCTGTTTCGAGCATCCTAACCCGATTAGGAAGTGTTTTTTTGCAATGTCGGCGATCAGCGAATTCTTGTCCGATATGGCTGGAGACGCATCAACTCCGTGCAGGGCAGCGGTCGATTCGTCCAGGGGAATGGAGCGGCGTTGCGAGCCGGGTTTCGCGGGTGCCGGGTGCCGGGCGGCGGCGTGTGGCCGATTTTCGCGAACTTCGGCGGCACACAATGAACTGTCATGTCAGCCGGTCAAAATCAAGGGTTCGCATGTTCGGGCTGGCTCGGTGGGCCGCAAATCAGCGCTCCATCAGCATTTCGATTTAATATCTCGAAGCCACCTGGGTTATGCTCTTGCCTTCAGTTCGCTAACAAACGTGCGGGCCGGAATGGAAATTGAATGCATTGCGTAATGCGCGCCAGCGCGCAACCCGGGTTTACCACACTGCGCGGGCAATCAAGGAATATGAAAACGCTGTTTCTGCAGCAGTTCTACCGGCGGTTCCCTCTCCGGCCTTCGAGGAACCGGGAGATCGTGTGCGAGACGCGCACGGGCTTGGACATGACGAAGCGGCGTCTGCGCGAAGGCGTAGCGTTCTCCCGTTTCTTGCGCGCGCGCGAAGCATGATGGACCGCGCGCACGCCAGGGGACGAACGGGCGCCATCATTGCGGTGGCCGTGACTGCGCTTGCCGTCATGACTGCCTTGTTCGAAGTCGTTCACACGGAACTGCCGGGATTCGCGCATCGGTTTTTCATGTCGCTCGCCGTGTTATGCGGCCTTTGCGCAGCGCTCGGCGTCGTCTATACGTGTACGGCCAGCGTGCTGGTCGGCCGGTTCTTCGCACGCCAGGTCGCCGTGCCGGAGCATTTCCCGGCAATCACGCTTGCCAAGCCGCTGCATGGAGACGAATGGGATCTCGAGCAGCACCTCGCCAGCTTTTTCGAGCAGGACTATCCAGGATCCATCCAGTATCTGTTCGGCGTTCACGACGCGGGCGACGAAGCGCTGCGCGCCGTCGAGCGGCTGCGCGTGCGCTACCCCGATGCGCACATCACCGTGGTCGCCGATGCGCGCCTCTACGGGCCGAACCGCAAAATCGCGAATCTCGTGAACATGCTCGAAAAGGCCGAGCATGATGTGCTGTGCTTCGCCGATAGCGACGTGGTTGTCGATCGGGACTATCTACGCCATGTGGTCGGGGCGTTGCAGCAGCCGGGCGTCGGCCTCGTGACCGCCGTTTATCGCGGCCTGTGTGCGCCGGGATTCTGGCCTCGCGTTGCGGCTGCGTTGACCAACTATCATTTCCTGCCCGGCGTCGTCACAGGGCTCGCAATCGGGCGTGCACGGCCATGCTTCGGCCAGTCCATTGCCATGACGCGCGAAATGCTCGAACGTATTGGCGGGCTCGCACAATTCGCCCATCACCTCGCCGAGGACCACGCGATTGGCGAGGCCGTTCGCCGCGCAGGCGCCCAGGTTTCCATTCCGCCCATCCTCGTGCGGCACGCCTGTCTGGAAAATACGTTCACCAGGCTCTTCGCGCACGAACTGCGCTGGAGCCGCACCGTTCGCGCGGCGGACCGCTCAGGGCATCTCGGCGCCGTGCTGATGCATCCGTTCGCGCTTGCCCTGCTCGCTGTCGCATTGTCTGGCGGCGCGTGGCCGGCGTGGGTGCTGGCCGGCGTCGCCCTGTTGGCGCGCGCGTGGCTCGTCTGCCAAACCGACCGCGCGACCGGCGACAAGACCAGTGGACTGTTATTCTTACCGCTTTGCGAACTGGTTCAGTTCGCAATCTATTTTGCGAGCTTTTGCTCGTCGGGCGTCGTCTGGCGCGGGACACGCTTTCGCGTCGACAGGAACGGCATGCTTTCGCCCGTTCGCGAGACCTGAGCGTCAAGGCAGATGGGAGAGAGAATGAGACGGGAGCATCCATCAGAGAGCGCCCGCAGATGAAGCATATCGGACGTATTGCCGCACTGTGCGGTCTTGCGATCGCGGTGTGGCTCGTATGGCGCGAGCATCCCGCGGCGGTGTTGCAACTGTTGCGGGGCGCGGGCGCAGGCCTCGTCCTCGCGGCCGTCGTGCACATCCTGCCGATGTGCGCCAACGCCTGGGACTGGCGCACGCTCGTCCGCGCTGCGCAGCGCCCTTCGTTCGCAACGATGCTCAAGCTCGTGTGGATTCGCGAATCGATCAACGGCTTGCTGCCGGTCGCGCGCATCGGCGGGGAAATCGTTTCGTTTCGCCTGCTTGGGCGCGCCGGTGTGCGGCCGGCTCCGGCCGTGGCGAGCCTCGTTGCGGACATGCAGCTCACGCTGATCAGCCAGGTGCTCTTTGCGTTGGTGGCGGCCGGGTATCTGCTCGAACACTCCTCTTCCGATACCGCGCGGTTCGTGGGGCGGCTAGCCTGGGGCATCGCGGCCTTCACTCCGCTGCTGGTTCTCTTCTCGCTCGTGCAGCACGCGCGGCCATTCGAACGGGCTGCGCGCACGCTCAACCACATCACGAGCGGCAAGGTCGTCGATCTCGTGGGCAAGTCCGCGCGTGTCGATCTCTCTCTCAAGCTGATCTGGCGGCAGACCGGCGTGGTCGTGCGCTATCTGTTCATCTGGCAAACGCTGCAATGCCTCGGGTACGCGTTCGAAATCTGGATCGCGTTGCGCGTGCTCGGCACGGATGCAACGTTCATGGAGGCGTTCGTGATCGAAGCGCTGATCCAGATGGTGAGCAGCATTGCGTTTCTGGTTCCGGCCGGCCTTGGCGTGCAGGAAGGCGCCTTCGTCGTGATAGGCGGTCTGCTGGGGTTCGATGCGCCCACGTGTCTCGCGCTCGCGGGGGCGCGGCGCATACGCGATCTGCTGTTCTATTTGCCGGGGCTGCTTGCATGGCAAGCGGCGGAATATGGCTGGCCGTCGAGGCGACGGGCGGGGGGCGTGCACTGATCGAGGCCGGCGCGCGCTCGCAGGCCAAACTGACAGGTCGAACGAGCGCTCTCCATTGTCGAAGGGACTTTGCTGGCGGCGCAGGGGGAAGAAGGGCTTGCGGTGCTTTCGTGCCGGCGCGCAACGATGCAGTGCGCCGCTTAGGGCCGACGTGTACTGGAGCGGGAGACGAGTCTCGAACTCGCGACCTCAACCTTGGCAAGGTTGCGCTCTACCAACTGAGCTACTCCCGCGTATCTGGAATGCGCTTCTGGGATGCATTGCGCACTTTTGGCTCCCCGACCTGGGCTCGAACCAGGGACCTACGGATTAACAGTCCGGCGCTCTACCGACTGAGCTATCGGGGAATCAAGGAGGCCGGATTGTACAGGAGAATGTCCGCCGTTGCAGCTATTTTTTGTTGTCGCTTGCGGGCGGCCGTGGATTGACAGTACCCGAGGCCTGCGATCCAGGAGACCTCCGCGTCGCCGGGAGTAGAGGGCAGAGCGTGCAAGCGCGCGCTTCATCCTTCAGCAATCTGTCGAGACCGTTATGGACTCCCAGGCTTTGATTTCCCTTTCCAGCGCCGACAACTTATTTCTCGCGAGCCAGAGTGCATCGCTGGCAGGCAGAAGATGCGTGGGAGGGGGAGCGGCGCCGATTACGGCGAGCATAGCGCGCGCGGCCTTTCGCTGACCTCCTGGTTGCTGGCCGCTCCTCTCCTCACCGGCTTTTGCGATGACCATTGCCGTGCCGACTCCACGACCCCCGGTCGCGCAGCACGTCACATCGTTCCGCTGCCGCTGCCAGGACTGCCGCCGCCGGAAGAAGGCGCCGATGTCGCTATGAGCGGATGGGCGAGACCCGCCGAGGAGAGGAGCGAGACGGCGGCCTGATCGGGCATGCCGTTGGCGTCGATGGCGCCCGCAGCAGCCAGCGCGGTCAGATCGCTGTCGACACCTGCCTGGCCAACCGTAAACGATGTCGTCAGAAACGCCGGTACCGCCAGCGTGAGCGCATAGCGCTGCTGCAGGTTCGCGACGACAGCCGATTGCGCAGCCAGCACGTCGGTCTGGTTCGCCAGTACCTGCTGGAACTGCGGGTTGGTCGGGAAGCCCGTTATGAGACCGCTCTCGCTCGTGCCGAGCTGGGACGCGATGTAGACAAGCATCAGTTCGGTCTCCGGCGTCGTATTGAAGGTGCCGCCTGCGAATGCCACCGAATGCAGGCTCGTGCCACCCGACACCGCGGTGAGGATGCACGGAGGCGTCGCATTGGCCGAGATCGAATAGTGCCCGCCGCCGTCGGAAAGCGCAGAGCCCGAGCCCTGCACACAGCTGATGCTGACCGTGGCGCCTGCGAGCGCACGGCCGGTGGCGGCCGTGCCGGACAGGGTGACGTTTGGCGTCACGCTTGCGCCACTGCATCCGTCGAGGCCGACGCAGACACTTCCGCCGCAGCCCGCGAGCATTGCGAGGCAAGCCACGCCAATCGCGGCCCGCGTCGGACGAACGAAACATCCGTAGTGAATGTTCATGGTGGCCTGCCGTAGACAGATCGGAAGGTGGCAATCGGGGCCGAGGACAGGACCGGCGCTGCGTAGAAGTTTAGCGCTCCCTGCCGCGACGCAGGCGGCTGGCGTCCTGCGCGCTGTTCGGCTCGACCGCGTGACGCCGAGACGCACCCGCCAGGTTCCGGATCGCCCGTCGGCACGTCCGCCGGCGCGCGGACTACAGTCCTCGCCCGTCATCAATCGGCGGGGTCCAGGTGCCGCACGAGAAACGCTGTCTGGTCGGCGACTGCGCGCTCCCAGAGCGGTCCGCTGTAGAGGCCGAAATGATCACATGGATAGACCTTCACCTCCGACGCTGGCGTGCGCATCGCTGCGGCATGCGCGAGTTTGGCAGGCGCGAGCCGCTGGTCCTGTTCGCCGATGCAGTAAAGCGTTGGGCACAGGATCCTGTGCACGCCCTTGATGGGGCGATAGGTGCCATAGGCCAGCGCGATTCGTGCGGCCACCTTGTTGACCCAGGTGGTCTTGGCGGGCGTGACCGCGTTGAACCACGGCAAGGCCTCATGCGTGGCCATCGCGGCAAGCGAGCCGGGCGCGCCGGCCGCCGCGATGTAAAAAGGCGACAGGCCCAGCAGCGAGCGGACCACATCGTAAACCCCGGCCAGCACCAGACGCGTGAGGTGAGCGACGCCGAGCGGTGGCAAATTGCGCAGCCCGTCGCAGGTGGGCACCTGCGCGATGACAGCGGCGATGGCCGGGTCGTGCGCGGCGAGCGACAATACATGTCCGCCGCTCAGCGACGAGCCAAAGAGCGCGATGCGCTCGGGGTCGACATCGGGAAGCGTACGCGCAAAGGCGATCGCGGCTTTCCAGTCCTGAAGCTGCCGCCCGATGCTCAGCAACTGGCGCGGCGCGCCGTCACTGCCGCCAAAGTGGCGGTAGTCGAACAGCAGCACGGCCATTCCCGCATCGCAATAGCGTTCGGCATACGCGTCGAGCCGTTGCTCGCGAACGCCTGAAAACCCGTGGGCCATGACGACGCACGGCACCGTGTGACCGGTGTTTCGCGGGCGATAGTGCCAGGCGGCGCAACGCGTGTTGTGAGATGAGAATTCGACATCGGTGCGCATCATTCCCCCTGAAGGCATCTCTTTGTTCCGCGATCGGCATGATGCCGTCGGTCCCCGGGCCTTCGCGCGTCATCCAGCGTTCCCGGAATCAACGAGGCTACTCCTGAGCGCAATGCCGAATTTGGGCAAACGCGCCATCTAGTGGGGCGCGAGCCTGGTGTTTTCTCGCGTTGACCTGGCGTACGAATGGCCCCGACTACCCATTCGGGTGGTGCGCGGTGCGCGTCGTTCTGTCATTGTGAATCCGCAAACGGCAGGAGACTGGAAATGGAAACGACATCATCGAGCGGAAAATCCTTGATGGAGCTATCGGACCACCTGGCCGACATTGCGGCGCGAGTCGGGCCGAGTGTCGTGGCAATACATGGGCGGCACCGCATGCCGTCGAGTGGGGTAATCTGGCGCCACGGTGTCGTGGTGACGGCTGCGCATACGATCAGGCGTGAGGACGGGATCGAGGTCACGCTGACCGACGGCCGTACGGTCGCCGCTGTCCTCGCAGGGCTGGATCCGGGCACCGATGTCGCCGTGCTGAAAGTGGACGGCGTGGAACTGGCGCCGGTCGCGCCTGGCGATGCCCGCTCACTGAAGCCGGGCCACCTGGCGCTCGCCGTCGCGCGTACGGACGCACTCGGCATCAGCACGGATTTCGGCGTGATTGGCAGCGCGGCCGGTCCCTGGCGCACGTGGCGAGGCGGGTACATCGACGCGTTCGTACGTCTGGACGGCGGTCTGCGCCCAGGTTTCTCCGGGGCCGCCCTCGTGGATATGCGCGGGCAGGTTGTTGGCATCTGCACGTCGGCGCTGATGCGCGGCGCCGGCATCGTGATTCCGGATACGACAGTCGAGCGCGTCGCCGAGGAGTTGTTGGCCAAAGGGCGCGTGTCGCGTGGCTATCTTGGGTTCGGCACGCAGCAGGTCAGCCTGCCGGGCGCGTGGGTGAACAAGATGAACCTGTCGTTCAGCAGCGGATTGCTGATCAGTTCGCTTGCGCCGGCCGGTCCTGCGGAGCAGGCGGGCGTGCTCATCGGCGATGTGCTGATCGAACTGGATGGCAAAGCTTGCCGCGACATCGACGACCTGCATGCCGCGCTCGGCTCGGCAAGCATTGGACAGCAGTTGCCAATCGCGCTGATCCGGGGGGGCGAACGCCACGCGTGTGTGGTAACCGTGGGCGAACGCCCTCAGCGGAATTCGTGCAGGTAAGGATCTCGCGGCAGCGAAATGTCGAACGGACAGAGGGTAGGCATGGGGCCGGTGCGGGTCGCGGTGATCGCGGCATCGTCGCAGGGGCGCGCAGATCTGCAAACGATTATCGACGCGCACCCGGCGCTCGCTTTCGTGGACAGCGCAGCCGATGCCGATGCGCTCGCCGAAAACCTCGCCGGTTCCGTGCCCGATGTGCTCCTCATCGACAACGAACCCGGTGCGGGCGACGTGCTCAAGGCGCTATTCGAACTGGGGCAAGCGCCGCCGGCGCTGGTCCTGTTGCTCGACGACCCGGATAGCGACTGGGTGCTCGAGGCGATGCCCGGCGAGGCGTCGGCGATGCTGTCGCGCAACGCGACGCCGGCTGAAATCGTCGCGGCCATCGAAGCCGTCGCTGCGGGGCTGTGCGTGCTGTCGCCCGATATCGTCGCAAGGCGCTTTGCCGGACGAAAGCCGTTGCGCCAGACGTCATCCGGCGGTCCGTTCGAAGCCTTGACGTTACGAGAGATCGAAGTGCTGGCGATGCTCGCCGACGGGCTCGGCAACAAGGAGATCGCGCGGCAACTCGACATCTCGGACAACACGGTGAAATCGCACCTGTCCTCCATCTTCGGCAAGCTCGGCGCGACCAATCGCACCGAAGCGGTGATGCTCGGCATGCGGCGCGGGTTCATCATGGTCTAGATGGGACGTTGAGCCCGGTTGCTGCTTCTTCAGCGAAACACACTCACAGCCTTCACCAGATGCATTGCCTGCTGCTTGAGGCTGTCGGAAGCAGCGGAACTCTGCTCCACCAGCGCGGCGTTCTGCTGGGTAATGTTGTCGAGATCGCTCACCGCGTGATCGATCTGCGTGACGCCGCTGCTCTGTTCTTCGGTGGCAGAGCGGATCTCGGCGATAAGGTCCGTCACCCGTGTCACCTGCATGACAATATCATCCATCGTCTTGCCGGCTTCGTCGACAAGAGTGGACCCGGCCTCGACCGTTTCGACGCTTGCTCCGATCAGATTCTTGATCTCCCTGGCGGCAGCCGCACTGCGCTGCGCGAGCGCGCGTACTTCTCCTGCAACGACCGCGAATCCTCTTCCCTGGTCGCCGGCACGTGCTGCCTCGACGGCGGCATTGAGCGCGAGAATATTGGTCTGGAACGCAATGCCGTCGATAACGCTAGTGATGTCGGCGATCTTGTGCGAGCTCTCTGTGATCGCGTTCATCGTGTTGACGACCTGGGAAACCGCCTTTCCGCCTCTGGCTGCCGCATCGCTCGCGTTGCCGGCCAGGGCGTTGGCCTGCAGCGCCGTGTCCGCATTGCTCTTTACGGTCGCCGTCATCTGTGCCATCGAGGATGCGGTCTCCTGCACGTTCGAGGCGGCCTGCTCGGTGCGCCGGCTGAGATCGCTATTGCCCTGGGCGATCTCGCTGATTGCACGCTCCACGTTGAGGACCTGCTCGCTCACATCATCGATCAGCCAGCGGAACATCAGGCCGAGCTGGCTAATTGTCCGCAAGGTCATTCCGATTTCATCCACGCGGTCCATCAGTACCGCTGTCTGGCTCTCGCCTGAGGCAACGCGCAACGCCTGTTCGAAGACCTGTTCGAGTGGACGTGAAATCTGGCGTTCGAGCCACAGCGAAGCGACCACCGAGACGACCAGCGAGACGGCAGCGAATGCTGCAAGCGCAGGCCCGTTCAGGCCGAGCAGCCAGCCCGCCAACATCATGGCCGGTGCCACCACCAGCAGTGCCGAACGGATGCGCCACCTGGCCGGCATCGTTTTGAATGCAGACGCCCATCGCATCAGGCCCGTGCGAACAATCAGACCCTTGTGGAATCGACGATTGTTTGCTTTTCCCTCCCGGAACTCGCGATACAGGGACTCTGCGGCTGCAATCTCGTCGCGTGGCGGCTTGGTCCGTACCGACATGTAACCGACGGGCCGACCGTTGCGCACCACCGGCGTCGCGTTGGCGCGAACCCAATAGTGGTCACCGTTCTTGCGCCGGTTTTTCACCAGTGCGGTCCACGGCTCGCCACCCTGGAGCGTCGCCCACATATCCGCGAAGGCCTCCTTCGGCATGTCCGGGTGCCTGACCACGTTATGGGGCTGGCCCACGATTTCTTCGTTTGAAAAGCCACTCACCTGGACGAACGTGGCGTTGGCGTAGGTAATGTGACTCTGAGCGTCGGTCGTCGACATCAAGGTCGCATTGTCCGGAAGCTCGAATTCGTGCTGCGTCACCGGCTGGTTGTTGCGCATCAATGCCCCCTGTTAAAGACCGTCTGAATTGTCTTTTCGATCGCAGCGATTGGCCGCGGACGACTCGTCCCTTGCGGAATGATTTTCAATATCCGGGCGTTGTTGAATTGGTTTATTTAGTAATACGAATGACAATTTTATTAAGGCTGCAAGTGTCACGTAGATTTGTCCACGTCGCATTCTATACGCATGGCATTATCATGCAATGAGATTGTTAACACCATATTATGCCAATGCCATGACTAGTATTAAGGGTTTACCTGGTGGTTGGCGCTCGGCGCGGCTGATTTCTCGATCTCACATGTCCAAACAGCGAACGGCTCGGTGAGCCGGTTAGCACCGATGCCTGATGTAGGCGACGAGCGGCAAAGACCCTGCCTCGATGCGAATGTCGCGAAACGGAAATCGGAGTTCCTACGGAAGGTGTTCAGGCAGTCAGCGACCGTTCTTCCATTCCATTTTCTGCAAAGTGATCGCGGGCTGACCGGATAACGCTTCCCATTCGGGCAAGAACACGAAACCATGCCGCCGATAGAGACCCACAGCGTTTGTGTTGTCCGGCGAAACCTTCAGCACGACTCTTCGATGTCCGCGTCCAATCGCGCGCGCCTGAATTGCAGCGACCAGGCGATCTCCAATTCCCATTCCCCGGCAGTTCGGGGCAACCCACATGGCAATCAGGTTGTATTCGTGGGAGCGATTGATCGCGTCGCCGATAAGACCGACTGCGCGCCCTTGTTCGATGGCTAGCAGATATTGCGGCTGCGTCCGTTCCGAAGCGCAGTCGCGCCATTGCTGCTCGCTATACGCGGCCGCGGTGGCGTAGTTCAGGCCGAAAGCCGCAGGGCTGTCAAGCAGCGCGGCAAGGAGGATCGCCTTTAAGGTTTGCCAGTCTTCTTCCGTGGCGGCGCGAACTAGAACAGGGCTCGACTCTATGGACATCGGGGTTCTCGTGAGTGGGAGGCAATCGACTTTCGAATCACTTCCCGGATCGATTTTCGGTGATTTGAGCAGTCAAGTCGATGAGCGACTGGCATGTACATTGCCCGGACGAATCCGGATCCTGCCGTCCGCGCGCTTGTCGATGACTCTCGCCTCGCGATATTCGAGTACAGTTCCAGTTCGTCTTCGTCGCACGAGTCGATCTTGTCACTTCGAAATCCCCGAATTGCATGAGCAACTACTACGAATCCACCGTTTCTCGCCGTCACTATGGGCAACTGACCGGCAAGGCGGACGCCCAGGTCTGCATCGTCGGAGGCGGCCTCGCCGGGTTGAACACCGCGCTCGGGCTCGTTGAGCGAGGTGTGCGCGACGTCGTCGTGCTCGACGCCGAACGCGTTGGCTTTGGCGCGTCGGGTCGTAATGGCGGCTTCGTCTTCGGCGGTTACAGCCTCGACAATGCCGACTTGCTGAGCAGGCTCGGTCACGACAGGGCACGCTACCTATACCGGCTCACGGTCGACGCGGTGGAACTGATTCGCGCGCGCATCGCACGCTATGGAATCGACTGCGAGATCGTCGACCGAGGCGTCGTACTCGCGAACTGGTTCGACGATCCTTCGCGGCTCGACGCCATCCGCAAGCTGATGAAGCGCGACTTCGGGGTCGACTGGGAGCCGGTCGCAAAGGACGTGTTGCGAGCACAGTTGAAGACCTCGCGCTATCACGGTGGCCTCTTCGAGCCCAACGCTTTTCACTTTCATCCCCTGAAATACGTGCTCGGTGTTGCGAACGCCGCCGAACAAGGCGGCGCGCGAGTGTACGAGCAATCTCCGGTGCGTGCGATCGAGCGGGATGGTGCGGGGTACGTCGTGCGCACGCCGCACGGCAGCGTGTCCGCGAAGGATGTCGTATTTGCCGGCGGAGGCTACGCTCGCGGCGTCGCCCCGCGCATCGAGCGCGCGATCTTGCCGATCGCTACTTATGTGATCGCAACCGAGCCGCTTGGCGCGCGCCTGGCCGATGCGATCGACGCGCCGTATGCGGTCTACGACACGCGTTTCGCGTTCGATTATTATCGTCCGCTGCAGGACACGCGCGTCCTTTGGGGTGGCCGGATCTCGGTGCTCGACCGCGGTCCGGAAGCCATCGTGCGACTGCTCAGGCGCGATCTTGCACGCGTGTATCCGCAACTGGCCGATGTGAAGATCGACCACGCGTGGGGCGGCTTGATGAGCTATGCCCGGCACAAAATGCCGCAAATCGGCCGCGATGCCGAAGGCGTCTGGCATGCGATCGCATTCGGCGGCCACGGCATGGCGCCCACGACGGTCGCGGGCGAGGTGCTAGCCGATGCCTTGGCGCTGGACGTGCCCGTGCCGGAAGGTTTTTCGGCGTTCAGCCTGAGCCGCACATTCGGAATCGCGGGCCTCGCCGCCGCGCAACTGACATACAGCGCCTTTCAGGCGCGCGACGCTCTCGCGGCATACCGCCGCTGAGCCCCACAGCCGCCTGTTACGAGGCCGCGTGGCTCTTCGTAGCGTGCGTTCGGCACCTGGCCGCGAGGCGATTCGCGAAGCCCGCCTAGTTCCCGACCTGTTGCGATTCAATCACGAGGTCGAGGACGTAGGCCACTGAGGGTCCGTCGGCGGGCGGATTTTTGACGCTGTAACGCTTTACGCGCAGCACATTGCGGATTCCAGGAGTGTGGGAATAGCCCTCGATATCCTGATCCAGCGGCCGCCATTCACCGGGTGTTCCGCTCGGCAAACCCTGCTCGTCGAAGTGGCGTTCGCGTACCAGCAAACACTTCTTGTCAGGAATCAGCGGATTTTTGCACGGTACGGTCTGTGCGGCGACTTCGAGGAATCCTGTTTCACCGGGGCCGCCGAAACGCGTCTCGGCAGTGGGCACGCCGGTGAAGGTCAGCATATCGCCAGTTTCGGTTACGAGTTGCATGCGCGGGGTGTTATCGCGCGTCAGCAGGTTCACACCGAGGCTGCCACGCAGGCGCTGCGCAATTGCATCGTCGAGCGCGGCGCGAGCCGCATCGGGGCAGGCCATGCTGGTGCTCATCATCGGTCCGAGCTGCAATTGTCCTTTCTTGACGCTGAAACTGGCGCTCATGTTGTTGCAGCTATTGATTACGATTAACCGGTCAGCGGTGAAGTCTAGCTGCACGGGTTCTTCCGCCCCGACGAACAGCGCGTCGATGCGCATGCCTTTGCTATCGAATGCGTCTTTGAGTTGCCAGTGGTACTGACCGAGCACACCGGACCCGGTCGTCGATGCCGCGCCCGCAGTGGCATCGGGCGAATTCATTGATGATCGAACCGGGCTTCCTGCGTCAGGGAGAGGCGAGCAGGCAGCGAGGGCGAACGGCAGCAACAGCAGGTGAATTTTCACGGCGGTACCTCTGTTCATTCGATGGATGTTTCAGGCGGCTCATCGCGTTGAAAACATTCGGCAAGGTAATCTGATCGCCTACATCCGGACATGATAGGGCAACCGTCGGAACTGGCGATCGTGAGTATCCAGGCGCGCGCTCTGGCGGCGTTCCAGCGCCAACGGATCGTTCGACGTCCGCAAACGAACCGTTCCGTACAACACGGGATCCCGGTCCGGCATAGCGCTTGCGGCGCATTTCGCGCAATGCGCAGTAGCCGGTTGTTAGCCGCTTGTGCCCCGCGAGCAGACCGAGGTACGGCTGCCTGAGGCTCGGCGCGGGGCGCCGTCAGGCGAGGAGGGCGGCTCGCGCATGGGGTCTCCTCTCCAGGACGCACGGGAGCACATCGACATGAGCGACACGGCCAAAGACGCCGCCGCCCGCAGGCGGCTCGGGAACTGGATGCCGGACAAGGAGGAACAGGCGGCAGCTTTCCGTCTGGAGATCGCTGCGCGTGCGCGCGAACGTCGCGCACACACGGCGCGCTCCAGCGTCGTTCTGGACCTCGGCAGGCTGATCGAAGGCGATCCGATCCTCCGGATGAACCTGTGTCGTTCGATCGATGAAGCCGTTGCGCGAGGCAAACAGCTCGGATATTCAAACGTCGATGAACTGCTCGATATCATCGATTATCTGACGACATTCAGCCCGCCATTTAGCGAAACCGCGCCGATTGCGACCCCGATGAATGCCATCCTGGAATGGCCGATGTGCATGCCCTCCGGCTATGCGGTATTTCGCGATCCGGCGTTCAACGCCCAGCTCCGGCGAGTGCTCTCGACATGGTCCGCTTTTCTGGGCGGCCCGCGTTCCCGAACCTGGCTTGTCGAAGACGAGCCGAACGGGTGGTTCTGCAAGGCCGCTCTCGCGAAGCTCGGAATGGAAGACTTCGTCCACGATCGGTCGCGCGAGCACTGGGGATTCGATTCATGGAATGCTTTTTTCACGCGCCATCTGCGACCTGGTGCGAGGCCGGTTGCGTCGCCCGATGACAACCAGGTGATCGTGAACTCGTGCGAAGCGTCGCCGTTCGAGGTCCGTGGAGACGTCAAGCTGGTCGACCATTTCTGGATTAAATCGCAGCCCTATTCGTTGCGTGAGATGCTGACGTCGAGCGACGAAGCCCTTGCGCGCAAATTCGTTGGCGGGACCGTTTATCAGGGGTATCTCAGTGCCAACAATTATCATCGCTGGCATGCGCCGGTGGACGGCAAGATCGTCGAGGCGTACAACGTCGACGGCACCTATTATTCCGACGCCGAATCCGAGGGAGAGGATCCCGGCGGACTGAACGATTCGCAGGGCTATACGACTGCGATCGCCGCCCGGGCGGTGATCGTCATCGACAGTATCAATCCCGTAATCGGGGAGATGGCATGCGTTTTCGTGGGAATGGCCGAGGTCTCCTCGTGCCAGATCGTCGTGCGCCCCGGTGACGACGTTCGCAAGGGAGACGAACTGGGCTTTTTCCAGTTCGGCGGTAGCACATACTGTCTGCTTTTCCAGCCGGGCGTCATCGAGCGCTTCGTTCCGCAGCCTCCGTGGCACGATGACGTCCCACCGCTTCGGGTCAACTCCGCTCTCGCCTATGCACGCAAGAACGCCCGTACCGTTTGAGTAAGCGGACGCGGGTGCCACTGTGGCGGCACGGTCAGCCGGCCCGGCCGCGTTCGTTACCGCGGTGCGTTCGGTCATCGATGATCCGCGCTGTATGTCGCCTCGTGCTGCGGCGACAAGGGCGGTCCCCAGCGAACGATGCAGCTCGCGTCCGTTTCGTTGATGCAATCGCAATGGGTCACGCATGCTTGCGTACCCGCGCCAGGCACGAACGCTGCGCATTTCGGTGAACGCCAGAGCCGGAGTCGTCGCCGTTGCCGGGAACCGGACGGCGGATCTGGGCCAACCCACTGCGACGCATTCCGATGCTTTTCCATTGTGTACTTGAGCGGTGTGCAATCCCATGAAGATCGCGCAGGTCGCCACGCTTTATGAGAACGTGCCGCCGCGAGCGTACGGCGGGAGAGAACGAGTCGTGTCGTCAGAGCGCCTGTCGCGCGTGTACGCCGACCTCGCACGTGAACACAACTGCGCCACCCGCAATTCGAAGGAGACTGCCATGAAGACCGTAGCAGACGTGATGACGCGCGATGTGATTTCAATCGGATCGAACGATACGATTCGCCAGGCGGCGATGATGATGGCCGACTTGAAGGTTGGTTCATTGCCGGTTTGCGATGGGGAAAAACTGGTGGGCACGGTCACCGACCGCGATATCGCAGTGCGTGGGGTCGCCTCCGGCGTCGAGCCCGTGGCACCCGTCATTGAGATCGCGACTCGCCATGTTCAGTGCTGCCGGGAAGACGACGATCTCGACGCCGTGAAGCAAAAGATGGCGAGCAGCCGGATTCGGCGCGTGCCCGTTGTCGACGGGGAAAATCGCCTCGTAGGCATCGTGTCGCTGGGTGACCTCTCGATGGCCGACGGTGACGCGGGAGAAACCTTGAAGGCGGTTTCGTCACCGTCCAGGCCCGCTCGCTGACCGGCCGCGCGCTGCAGGCGGCTGCGCCGACTTTCGTTGGCTCACTCTCGCAGGATCGATGAGCGGTCACAGACGCGGGAGCGATCGAATTCTCCGCGTTCGCACTCCGGAGCCGGCGTTGCGCCGCGAGTCAGTCCAATGACGGGCCCGGCCAGGCTCGCTCCGTCCGGCCGCGCTCTGCCGCCAAGGTTCGCGCCAACGTCATCGCCGAAACGGCTTTTCACGAAGGCGCGCAGGAGCGCTTCGCGTGCCGAAATCCCATCGGCCTCGAAATTACCTGTACTTCCTGCAAACTCTGCAACGCAGTGAACTGCGCTCGCGGCATTGACGTCGATCTGCAATCGCCTTGTCCTGTCCAGCACGAGTGACGCCGCCGCCCAGGAGGAAGAGGGCGCGAATCGCCCGTTCCAGTCCCCGCCGCGGTCATATCCCTTGATAAAAACGCTGCCGGGGTCATCGGCGAAGGATATTTCGCTCGCGCATTCATGCAGTGCGCGGGCCACCCAGTAGTCCAATTCGGCGCCCGCCAGTTTCGACACAGACGTAGAAACCAGCATCATGGTCTCGAAGATCGTTGATGCCGCCACGATATCGAGGCGGCGATTCGCTAGCCGTGCGCAATTGCGGTACCCGTCGTTTTCCGCGACGCCAACTCCTGGAACGCGCGATGCGCTGTGGGCCACGCAGGTCTTTCAAGGAGAATCCCATGTTCATGCATAACAAGCGGCTTCAGTACACCGTGCGCGTGTCGTCAACGCATCCAGGCCTCGCCAATCTGATGCTTGAGCAGTTCGGAGGGCCGCAAGGCGAACTTGCTGCCGCCATGCGCTACTTCACGCAGGCCGTTGGCGACGAGGACCCGGGCCGCAAGGACCTGCTGTTCGACATCGCCACCGAAGAACTCAGCCACCTGGAGATCATCGGTTCGATCGTCGCAATGCTCAACCGCGGCGCGAAAGGCGAGTTGGCCGAAGCCGTGGATGGTCAGGCCGAGCTTTATCGGAAGCTCAACGGCGCGGGCAACGACAGTCACGTCACACAGCTGCTTTTTGGCGGCGGGCCGCCACTCACGAATTCGGGCGGCGTGCCGTGGACGGCGGCCTATATCGACACCATCGGCGACCCCACCGCCGACTTGCGCTCGAATATCGCCGCCGAAGCGCGCGCAAAGATCATCTACGAACGGCTCATGAACGTAACGGACGACCCGGGCGTAAGAGAGGCGCTGGGCTTTCTGATGACACGTGAGGTCTCGCATCAGAAGTCATTCGAAAAGGCGCTTTATTCGATTTCGCCGAACTTCCCGCCTGGCAAGCGTCCGCCGGTTCCCGAATATGCGAGCGTCTACTACAAGATGTCGCAAGGTGACGAGACGGTGGCGGCGCCATGGAACAGCGGACATGGCCTCGGCATCCGGCCGGGCGAGCCGGCCGTGGACGGCGGCGATGGAGAGGCATCGGTCTCGCTGGATGGTTCGCAAAGCTCGGCGCTGCAGGCGATGACGCAGCGACTCGCGTCGGACCCGACGAGCGATCCTGAGACCGGCGCGGAACTCGGCGAAGGCCCCAGGCAGCTCGAGTGATGCGGGCGCCCCATTTGCGCGCGGATGATGAGCGGCTATGTGTCCGAGAATGTCGAAATCGCGGCCTACACCGCCCTGATTGCGGCGGCACAGGCGGCCGGCGACCCAGAAACAAGCGCCGCATGCGAGCGCATCTTGCCGCAGGAAATCGCGATGGCGAAGTGGCTGCTCGACCATCTCCCGGACACGTGACGAAATTCGTCGCGCGCTCGGCGTCAGACCGCGACGACGCCAAACGTTGATCGAGGGGTGGCAAAGAGGAGGCGGCGCGCCGCCTCCCTGAGAATTTTGGCCACCAGCGTGTGAGTGGGGGTCGAGATTTGCCTCGCGATGCAGGCGGTTGGGGCACATCGAGCACGCTCGGCTCGATGGGGCAGGCCTTCTCATGCAAAGGATTTCCGCGCGATCTCGCGTAGCCGTTCGCATGCCTATCCAATTCGCATTTTTTTCTCTACTGTGCCAAACGCACACGTTTCGAACAGACCCGGACCGCCGCGCGCCCACTATACTCCGCTCGTCCCAACGGTCGAGCCAACCGCTGAAGACGCGGGGCGGACCGCTCATCGCCGCAGCGCTTGCCCGACAAACGAATTACGGCGTTCAAACAAAAAGTCATGTTTCGCGAGGGAACCGGCATGGCGATCGATGAAACCAATCTTTGCCCGTCCTGCAGGCTGCTGCAAAGCCACCCCGATTTCGACGTCACCCACTACCTCCTCGAGGTTGGGCAGTCGATTCAAAGCGGTAGTGAGCGAATTCAGGACTTCATGTGTCCGGGCTGTGGGGCCAGGTGGTGTCAGTCTCGCGATAGCGAACGAAGCAACCGGTTCCACTGGACGCTTCGTTGAAGGACCACCGGGCGCCCACAATCGACAAGGCGCGTCGAATGCACTGGCTTGCGTTATCGCGTGCCTGAAATACGCGTGAACCGGGCGTGCGCGTCGTCACGCGAATTCGCGCGTCGACACTAGAGGTCTCGGGGCGGAGTGCTTGTTGACCGCAGCCGCTGTCCAGCGTGCGGCCATCGCTAGCGGTTTTCCAGTTTGAACACCTCCACCGAGTTGCGCAGTGCCTCGGCCTGTTCAGCCATCGATTGGGCGGCCGCAGCGGCCTCTTCGACGAGCGCGGCGTTCTGTTGCGTTACCTGATCCATCTGGCTGACAGCCTGATTGACCTGCTCGATGCCCGTGCTTTGCTCATGCGACGCCGCGGAGATTTCGCTCATGATGTCCGTCACGCGTTTGACGGACTGAACGACTTCCTGGATCGTGTTGCCGCCTTTTTTCAACGAGTTGCGAGCCGACATCCACGCGCTCCACCGAGTCGCTGATGAGTTGCTTGACCTCGCGAGCGGCCGTCGCGCTGCGTTGCGCGAGCGTGCGGACCTCGCCGGCCACCACGGCAAAGCCGCGACCCTGCTCGCCGGCACGGGCCGCCTCGACTGCCGCATTGAGCGCGAGAATGTTGGTCTGAAACGCGATGCCCTCGATCACGCTGACGATATCGGCGACCCTGGCGGAACTATCGGAAATCTCGCGCATGGTCTCGACCACGCGGCCAACTTCTTCTCCGCCGCGTTCTGCGACCGCCGATGCGGTGCTCGCAAGCGCGCTGGCCTGGTGAGCATTGTCCTCGTTCTGCCGGACCGTCGCGGTCAGTTCTTCCATGCTCGATGCCGTTTCCTCGAGCGAGGCCGCTTGCGCTTCCGTGCGCCGCGAGAGGTCGGTGTTTCCCGCCGCTACCTGCCCGGTGGCGGCCGCGATTGACAAGCCTGCGTGCTTGACTCCGCCGACGAGCGTCGCCAGCCTGGCGATTGCGCGGTTCACGGACTCGGCCAGATCGCCGAGTTCGTCGCGGCGTTGCACGTCTATCTGGATACGCAGGTCACCCTGCGCCAAAGCATGTGCACCGTCGACCACCCGCAGCAAGGGGCGAACGATTGAACGCGTCACCGCCGTGCACAGTGCCAACGCCACGACGAATGCCAGTGCCGCCGCCGCCCAGAGCATCGCACGCGCCGTGTCGTAGGCATCGCGCGTGTCTTTCGCGGCGCTGTCCATCAAGCCATGGACCAGATTCAAGAACTCGTCTTGCTGCTGCAAAAGGGCGGTTCGTTGAGGTCTCGCATTCACGAGCGTTGCTCGCACCGCTGCAACATCGTGGGCCGCCAATTGGGCGTAAGCCGGCTTCAATGCTTCACGATAGCGCTCACGCGCCTGAACCATGCGGTCGAAGAGAGCGTGGCCCGACGCCGTGGTGAGCAGCGGTGGAATGGCCTGATAGATCGAGTCAACCTTCTCGTCCATGGCCTGCTCCTGTTCGAGCGCGGCTTGTTGCGCTTCAGGTGTGGGTTCGTCGAGCGCTACGTAGAGCAAGACCGTCCGTCTAAGCGTCCCTTCTCGAATCTGGTTCACGAGCTTCAGCTCTTCGGCACGAACGCCGACGATGGTTTGTGTCGTTGCGCTCATGCGCGCCATCTGCGCTGTGGCTGTCAAGCAGATCGCGAACAGGAAAGCCAGGACCACACCGAATGTGATCATCAGTCGTGCACCTATCTTGAGCTTCATGCTTCATCACCTGTCTTGAGTTCGCGAGAGAATGGGTTGGGCTTATGGCGGCGATCCCCGGCCGTGCGTCAGCGTGCACCACGAAAGCGGCGCTCGCGTGCATGGCGCGTTGATGCGCGAAGCGTGGTGCGAGGATGCTTGCCGGGGAAATGACTCGCATCTGCTTGACGTCTTTCGTATTTCGGCTGGGATCGCTCGAAAGTTCATGGCGCTAGCTGGAAGAGACCTTTCTGAAAAGTGGTCTTATTCATTGTGCGACTCTATGGTAATTCTCCGGACAGCTATTTCCATGTGCTGAAACTGTTCGCGACCTCGGTTCATGTGGCTTTGTGGCTGGCTTGTCTCAATGCTTTTTTTATCGGATTCTTCATTGGTTATATTTGCACTCCTGATCATGATCATCGTTGGTCTCATAGATTCCTGGCCTCCGTGGCGAGGACGCTTTCCTCAAAAACCAGTCGAGCCCATGAATCAGTGCGATTCATCGAGAATCTGGAAAAGATCATTCCTGTAAGTTTAATAATAAAAAACAGTCTTGTTAATCCGTGGCTTGAGCGCCATTCAGCCGAAATCGCCGCTTGGCAAACAAGCAACAATGTCGAACAGGCGCTATGCGTCAAAATTGCGGCAGCCTATTATCCCGCCGACGGTTTTATCGCATTGCTCGAACAGAACTGATCGAGCCGCAAAGAATTAATCACGCTTGGGGTAAAAAATGAAGAAGGTCGCAATTTCCGGTGCTGTGGGTGCACTGTTCGCTGTCGCAGCCACATCGGCGTTCGCTCAGAGTTCGGTTACGTTGTACGGTCTGGTCGACAACGCCATTCGCTATCAGACGAATGCCGCTGCCGGCGGAAGTGATCAGGTCTCGATGACCTCCGGTCCGGAAACTCATAGCCGCTGGGGTTTGAGGGGCTCTGAAGATCTGGGCGACGGCCTTTCTGCTGTCTTCCGGCTCGAAAACGGCTTCGAAGCATTCAATGGACAACTCCACGAGTCCAACACGATCTTCAGCCGGCAGGCCTACGTGGGGCTGTCGAGCAACAAGTGGGGCTCGCTGACCTTCGGCAGGCAGTATGCGCCGGCCTACGATACGTTGGGGGACGTCTTCGATCCGCTGACCGTGGGCAACTACTGGCAAAACAGCTGGATGTACAACGGCGTCGGCAGCTACCTGACCGTCAACAACTCGGTCAAGTACAAGGGCACCTTCGACAATCTGTCGATCGATGCGCTGTACGGCTTCGGCAACCAGCCGGGTTCGGTGGGACTTGGCGCTACCTACGCCGTGGAATTGACCTATGCGTATGGTCCCGCGCAACTCAACGTCGGTTTCCAGCAGGTTTCGGTACCGACGTCGGCGACAGGCTCATCGGTGGGCAACAATATCGGCAGCGCGATCAATGGCGGCAAGAACACGTTCTATCACGTCAGCGGCGCCTATCAGCTCAACCAGGATATCCGCCTGCTGGCCGGCTGGTTGCACGGGCAGGATCAGACTGGCTTGACCGACTACAACATGCAACAAGGGGGCGCGCCGGCACTGCATGGCTTCAGCCGTAACCGTATCGACGATACGTACTATGTTGGCGCGAACTGGCAGGCAACCGCTCCGCTGCTGTTTACGTTTGCGTACTACTACGCTCAGACGCGCAACGCGCTTCTGCTCGATGGCAGCCTCGGGCGAGGCACCAACCAGTCGGCGACCGTGCTTGCCGAGTACTCGTTCTCGAAGCACACGGAAGTTTACGGAATCGCCGACTGGGCACGCGGCACGGGTGCCTTCTCTGCCGACTATCCGGGCGGTGTAGACGCCAACAACAACGCGACCAACAATATTGGCCGCACGAATCAGCTGGGCCTGGCAATCGGTCTGCGCAAGATGTTCTAACGCGTCTTATGCGTTCTGAAGCGCTGCGTGTCTGAGGGCTCGGGCCGGCACAATCGCGTCGGCCCATATCTATCGGGCTCCTGGTGCAAACAGCGGCTCGGCTGCGAAAGCCCTTGGCTGTCGTTGTCTCCAAAGTAGGGGAGGCCGCGACGCGTTTGCTCGTCGGAACGCCTCGCGCATGAAGCGTCGATGCGACGCCTCGCGCGCGATTTTGTCGATCGCGACATTGACGTAATTTTGATCGGCTATCATCCGGGAAAACCCGGACCACCCG
Source organism: Paraburkholderia mimosarum LMG 23256 = NBRC 106338 (assembly GCF_000739815.1). Lineage (GTDB taxonomy): Bacteria > Pseudomonadota > Gammaproteobacteria > Burkholderiales > Burkholderiaceae > Paraburkholderia > Paraburkholderia mimosarum. Next base: position 48,599 of record NZ_BBJJ01000018.1, on the reverse strand, counting down.
CCTCGCGTCCTACCCTCGACGCAGATTGGGCGTAGCCCGGGACCACGCCTCACCGGGCGCGCGCCAGACCGGAGATCCCGGAAGGCGTGCGCATCAGGTGTCCACCCCAACGCCGGGCTGCTCTGCCCGGACATCGGCCACGGCCACAAGCCCGGAGCCGACACGCACGGATATCGTCGACCATGATCGCCGCCGCTTGCTCACGCGCGTTCCAACGCGCACTTGTCGAGGACCCCGAATTCGCGCGCCTGCGCGGTGCCGCACGCTCGACGCTCGCTTGTCTGCTCACGGCGGGCGTGGGCGTGTCCTGGGCGCTGCACCATCACGAAACGCCGACGCTTGCCGTACCTGGCGCGTTGTTCGCGATGATTGCGCCTTTATTTCTGCGCGAAGCGCGCTGGTCGAGCTGGCTCATCTCGATACTTGTTCTCTATGTGTGCACCTGCGCCTCGTTTGCCGGTGCCGCCGCGCTCGCCTCGCAGCCCGCGCTGCGTGACGCCGGGGCGCTGCTCGTCGTGTTTCTGGGCATCTTGTGCCAATCGCTCGGCGCTCGCGCGGTGGGCGCAGCGATGCTCACGCTGGTGTCGTTCTACCTCGGCCTGTATCTGCATCCTTCACACACGCGGCTGATGACAATGCTGACCGCCATGGCGATGGCTCCTTTCATCGTCGCATTCGTCGGGCGCGTCGTCATCCCGGTGGCGCGGGGCGGTGCGCCGGCGCCGTCGTTCATGCGCGCGTTGCCCCACACCCTGGCGGCTGCGACGGCGTGGGGCCGCGCAGCCATCCATGATGTCGCCGACCTCCTCGTGACCGGACGCCCGACCGGGCGGCCCCTCTCCACCGTGCTCGCGCACCGGCTCCACCGGCTCGCGTGGCGGCCGGCCCTCGTCGCCAGCGTCGCGGCCCTGCTCGCGATATTGGCGGGCGGCGAATTGTCCGAAGACCGTTCGATGTGGGCGGTCATCAGCACGTTCGTCGTTTTTCTTGGGACGACTTCGTATCAGGGCACGCGCGCACGGGTCATGAAGCGCATTGCCGGCACGCTGAGCGGCGCGGCGGTCAGCGTGCTGCTCATTACCCTATGCGGACACCTAACCTGGCTGCTCGTGGCCGCCATGGCCTTATCGGTTTTCGGCTGGGCCTACTACATTTTTCACGCATACGCTCGCGGCGTGTTCTTCATCACGACGCTCGTCGGGCTCGTTTACGGCCAGCTTGGCTTCGCCATCGTGCCGCTTGCCGAATTGCGCATCGAGGAAGTCTTTGCCGGATGCCTCGTGTCGCTCGCCGCAGCCTTGCTGCTCATGCCGTCCACGACGGCACGCGTGGGCGTCGTGCTGGCTCGTGAGTAACAGCGGACGCTCGACTTGAAGTTCGCGCCGCTGCTGCGCTCAAGCCTCGTCGAGGTGAGCGAATGCCCGGTCCGCCCCGTCGCGCACGGCGGGTTTGGCTTGACCCGCGACGCGGCAAAGCAGGCTGCGTTGCTCGCGTCGCGAGCGCCGCTGAGTTTCGCATTGAGGCGTCCGCCCTCGAAGATCGGCAAACACAGGCCCGGAATCAGGTTGATCTGCTGGCTCGCGTGCGTGAACAGATCGAAAAGATGCAGCGCATTGACGCCAAAGAACGCCTTGATGTCGAAGCTTGGGTAGAACGCGGCCTTGGCCGCGTCAATGCGGCTGAACGACGACTGCACGTACCAGCGCATGGCCTGGAGATCCGGCCGGCGGGCCAGCAGCTCATACGAGAGCGTGGGCGGCAAGGTCGCCTGCGGCAGCGGCAAAGGCACGGGCCGGATCTCCGGCAGGTCGTCGGGCCCCGCGCCGAGCAGCGCGCGCAGCTCCTCACGACCACGCGAGCTTCACGACGGCAATGAGCGCGCTGGGGCTCGACGCTTCGCTGCCGCGAATGGCGATCGCGCTTGCCCGATTGGCGGTCAATCGGAAAGCTGATCGTCCCTGGAATTTGACGTCCACGAAGTGCACCATGCCGGCCACGGAAAATCGCGGCGGTGTCGACAGCATGCGAACCCGTGCGGCTTGCGGAATCGCGACGTAGTCGATCCAGATTAGTCCGCCAGGCGTCTCGCCTTGGGTAGGGGTCGTCGGGGCAAGGGAACGATGCGTGGAACGATGTTTTGCCCCTTGAGAAGCCGGTGCGCCAGCGCCCCCAGCAAATGCAAACCTACCAGTGCGGCCAGTCCATAGGCGGCCATTGCGTGAAGTTCTCCAAACCAGTGAGACAGCTCGCGGTTTCTGGACAAAAGCGTCGGCAACGTGAAGAGTTCAAAGAAGCTGGCTGGATGTCCTGCCGCATTGGTCTTTAGCCACCCGAGCAGAGGAGCCGCAAGCATCAACACGTAGAGCAAGCGATGGACCATGCCTTCGATGAAGTATGCCGCCGTACCGGTTTTGTTCACGGAAGGCGGCAATTGGTCGCGCACACGCAACCGGTTTGTGAGGCGAATGAGTGCGAGGGCGAGGATGGCGATGCCGATCGACTTGTGCAAGGCGAGGAGTCCCTCGCGGTCGTCGAGCAGCCAGCCGATGACAAGATTGCCGATCAGCGCGATGGCCAGCAACCAATGCAAAAGACTGACTGAAATGGGGTAGCGCGAAGGGGCTTTCATGCAATGATGTCCGTTGGCGTATCGATTAGCCCAGCAGGGCGTGGTAGTGCTTTCTGGTCCCGTCGATCCTGCGCAGCGCGTTCTTGGCGGTCGTCATGTCGTTTGCACGAATGGCCTGATCAACCTCGGCAAGTTCGTCCCGCAGAGCCTGCATACCTTCGTCGTAGGTGGGTTGGTCGTCGCGATAAGCTTGATGACTAACTTGCTCCACATCACGTTCCAGACGGGCCACGTAACTGCTCAAGGCGGGCATCGTTGTGCTTGCCATCGCTCCCTGCATGGCGAGCTTCATGTCCTTCATCAGCATCTTGATTTCTCCGGCTTGTGCGAATGACGAAACCGCGAGAAGTGACGCGCACAGCAACAGATTGGCGCGATGGTGGCACGAAAGCTTGAACATGGGCGGTCATCAGGCGTGAGATATCGATTCAGCAATTGTACGGAGCGTAAAGTTAACGCAGGCTTAAGGCCCCCGGGCACGGGACGGCGCGGCCAGCGGGTGCGAACTCGCAAGCGAAGTTGAGCGCACAGATCGATGACCGCTGTCTGCCGGCGGAAATGCCCAATGAATTTCACACATGAATTTCAGATAAGGGCCGAGCGAAAATGTGGCACGGCGGCAGCGAAAGGTTGTGGCCACATTAATTGGGCGCGGGAGGCTGTTCCAGTCTCATAAACCGACCGATGAAAATCGCAAATTTCCATGCAAGCAATAAGAAAATCTCTGGCTGTCAAGCCTCGATTCATGGGAAACGTTTGCGCTTGTTGTAATAAGAATTCGCCGTTTTTCTGAACAAAAACCGATATGCGATGATGGGATAGATGTAGTAGTCTTTTAACATTATTTAGGTGATGATGTGAATGTCTTTCAAGAACCGCCAGCTCGTAAGCCCGGCCGTGCCCCGATTTCGTGAGTGTGCCAGCAGCGAGTTTTTTTGCAGTTTCAATAGGCTGACTAATTCTACGCTGCGAATATCGGCGATCGGTCCCCAGCTGTAATCAAGCTGCTTTCGTTTTACTATTTTAAAAATACGGGGTGATCTTTCGTGCAATATCTGAAGAACCTGAGAGTGTTGACCCAGTTGATGCTGGGATTTTCCGCGGTGATTATTCTGTTGATCGGCCTCGGTTTATTCAGCCTCTTCGAGATGAGTGCAGAAAACAGTCATGTCTCGCAGATGCGCGACAACTGGTTACCCTCCGTGCGCAGCAGCCTGCAGATGCAGGCGGGGCTGCGCGAGATTCGCCTTGGCGAATACCGCCTTGCGACTTCTGAGACCCCTGCTCAAATTCAGGAAGCCGATACACGAATCGAGGCCGGCATCGCAAGTTATGGCCGTGCAGTCGCGGAATACGAGACATTCATCTCCGAGCCGGAGGAGAAGATAGCGTTTTCGGATATCCAGACGCTGATGCCGCAATATCTGCAGATCGATCGGCAAATTCGTGCGCTGATCAAAGCGGGCAAGGGGGCCGACGCCATGGCTGTCGTCAGGGATCAGGCGGCTACGCTTCGCGATGCCATCGACAAAGACATCACGACGATTGTCGACGTCAATGTGGCGGGATCCAGGCGCGAAGGTGAAGCCGCAGACCAGGCGTATTCGCACGCTATTGCACTCGTGGTTGGCCTGATCGTCGCTGCGTCGGCAAGTGCGCTGCTGTTGGCGCTGGTCATTGCGCGCGGCCTGGCCAGGCAGCTTGGTGGCGAGCCACGCGAGGCGGCCGCGCTCGCGAGCGACATCGCGCAAGGCAATCTGTGCACGGCGGTCCCGTTGAAGGCGGGCGATCGCAGCAGCCTGATGTTCTCGCTGGGTCTCATGAAGGATCAGTTGACGACAATCGTTCGGGGCATCCAGGCCTCCAGTGAGTCAATTTCGGTCGCTGCCGGCCAGATAGCGCAAGGCAACACCGATCTCTCACGGCGCACTGAAGAGCAGGCCGCGTCACTTGAGGAAACCGCCTCCAGCATGGAAGAGCTCACCAGCACGGTCCGTCATAACGCGGATAACGCAAGGCAGGCAACCGCGATGGCCGGCACGGCATCGGAAATCGCTCAGCGCGGCGGCGAAGTGGTCGGACGGGTGGTCGAGACCATGCACGGGATCTCCGGCAGCTCGGCGAAGATGGCCGAGATCATTAGCGTGATTGAGGGTATCGCGTTCCAGACGAACATCCTGGCGCTCAACGCTGCAGTCGAGGCGGCCCGCGCCGGTGAACAGGGACGGGGGTTTGCCGTCGTGGCTGGCGAGGTCCGCACGCTTGCGCAACGCAGTGCCACCGCGGCCAGGGAAATCAAGGACCTGATCAGCGAGTCGATAGATCGGGTGGACGCTGGCTCGAAGCTGGTGGAGACAGCGGGCAGCACGATCACCGAAATCGTTGAGTCGGTGAAGCGCGTGACTGACATCGTGGGTGAAATCTCGTCGGCATCGGAAGAGCAGAGCACCGGCATCGAGCACGTCAATACGGCGGTGAGCCAGATGGACCTCGTGACCCAGCAGAATGCCGCGCTGGTCGAGGAGGCCGCGGCTGCTACGCAGTCGATGGCCCAGCAGGCCCAGGCGCTGCGTCGAGCTGTGGCAGTCTTCAGGATTGCCGATGCATCGCCATCCCGGGTGGTTGCGTCCCGCAATGAGCTGCGTCGGCCGGAACCAGTAGTTCGCACTCCTTCCCGTGCAACTTCGACGAGGCCATCGCCAGTCAGTACTGCCGACAGGGAGGCCGCAGTCGCGACGGATACCGGTGCCGGGGACTGGCAGACATTTTGAGTGGAATCCCGTCGATTTCGCCGCTCGCGAGGGACATTTGCCGAAAGCGCCCGCGTTGCGCGAAGGTGGCAACGTACAGGGAACTCAAAGCGCAACTGGCCAAGCTCGAAAACGAGGCGGCTGCCGTACGGCAACAGGAGCGTCGCCGTACGAGGTTTCAGGCGAACAACCTTCACGCCGCGTTCAAGACTCTGCTGCTACTTGCCGATAACGCACTTACGCGTTATTGGACGATCACGATGAGCCACGAAGAAAAAGATCTGGCACGCAGTTCGCTTCAGGCCGCATTCCTGCGCCATGAGGACAGCCTTGCACCCCCCGGGCGTCAGCCCGGCGAGGACAACCCCGCCGTTTATCGCACGCTGCTCGAATCCACCAGGGCGATCCCCTGGAAGATCGACTGGGCGACGATGCAGTTCGCCTATATCGGCCCGCAGATCGAAGCACTGCTCGGCTACGCGCCGTCCACATGGAGAACGGCCGAGGACTGGGCCGCACGCATGCATCCTGACGACCGTGAGGACGTGGTGAATTTTTGCGTTGCGCAGTCGCAGGCGGGCACCGACCATGAGGCGGACTATCGCGCACTTACGGCGGACGGCGGCTACGTGTGGATTCGCGACGTTGTCCACGTCGTGCGCAAAGAGAACGGCGACGTTGACGCGCTGATCGGCTTCATGTTCGACATCAGCGAACGCAAGCGCACGGAGGAACGGCTCGCGGAACTCCAGCGCGAACTGGAACGCCTCTCGCTGTCCGACAGTTTGACGGGCATCGGCAACCGTCGCATGTTCGACACGGTCATTGCATGCGAATGGGCGAGCGCGGCGGCATCGGGAAAGCCGCTTTCGCTCGTGATGATCGACATCGATTTCTTCAAGTCATACAACGACTATTACGGTCACCTGCAGGGCGACGAATGTCTGAAGCGTATTGCGCGCGTGCTCGGCGAGGCAGCCGGGCCGAACGCGTTCCTGGGCCGGTTTGGCGGCGAGGAATTCGTGCTCGTGCTCGCGCAAACCGACGCCGATCAGGCCGTGCGCATCGCGCAGCGTTGCCGCGCGCTGATCGGGGAGGAAGGCATCGCGCATCTGCGATCCCCCCACGGTCAGCGTGTCACGGCGAGCTTTGGAGTGGCCACCGTCGTGCCGAACGAAGGCATCGACATTACGGCGTTCATCAACCTGACGGATGCTCAACTCTACCAGGCCAAAGATCAGGGACGCAACCGCATCGCGGCGGTGGATCGGGCGGGTATCGGCGGCGAGGGATTCAAGCTGCAGTCGCGCTGATGCTTTCTTTCATAGTGCGACGATCCTTTCGGCACATGGGCGCTTCACGGGAGTGAGGCGAGGGCAGCCCGCTCGGTGGTCAGGCCGTTTAGCCGATGGCGGCTACAAGGTAGAGGTCGGCAGCATTGCTTGCTCCACCGGCATTGTCAAAGGCGCGGCTTTCAGACGAATATGCTGGGACTCAACGGGACGGTGAAAGCGGCGCGAGCAGAGGAAGAGGGCCATGCTGTGGCACTGCTGTGACCCTCAAGCTCTCGCGCAACGGCTTTGGAGTCCGAAGGATTCGCATCGCCGCCTCGCTCATTCAAGAAGAGCTTTCGTCAAATTTCCCGGAATGTCACAACTAGCAGGGCGACATACATACCTGCTATTCGAACTTCGGAAGCACCAACCGCCATTCGCGCATCCATCCTGGGTCCGTCGCGCCGAGAGGCTTACGCTAACGATCAAGCGCATAGCGCCTGCAATGTTCCAGGTATTCCTCTTCATGGGCGAGCGTTAGATCAACCATGCAGCGCCATAGCCAGGAGGGAACATTGACCGATCGTGGGCGTCTTGTCTGCAGCTCAGCCAGCCAGCTTTTGCGGGTGGCAGGATTCATTTGCTGTGCGTGGGCCTGACCGATCACGAGCGCGAGGAAACGCGCCGCCTTGACCGCGTCCGCTTCGGTGAGGCGCTCAGCATCGAGCTTGAGATCCTGGGGCATCAGTTCGCGAATCACGACCGCGCAGCCGTCCAGACGAGCCGCGCACATGCGGTTTCCGAGCAGCGGTGACACGTGTCTCGCCCCCTCCACGACACGCCTTGCGTTGTCACGCGGCATCAGCACGCCGGCCTGTCTCGGCGCCGCTGCGGCGACGGCTTCCTTCACGTCGATCAGGCATGGAGGCCCGCCTGCTGAACAAGTCCCGTCGATGTCGAGCAGCACCGCGTACCGGCGCCGTCCGAGGGAACTGCATCCTTTAACCCAAAATGCTGCGTCGAGCACGTCGATTTTCCCCTCGGCTTTGGCCTGTGGATATAGCGCTTGCCGGACTTCCCGACCGGACTGCGATTCGAATAGCGCACGAATATCCTGCGCTTCAACAGGGGATAGCGGCCAGAAGCGCTTGCCTTGAGGAATGCGGGCACTGCCGTCGATCGTCTGCTGGTCGAGCTTCCGCCAGGACCGGTGCAGCGCCGCCTTCATTGCAACCTTGACGACAGCCGGTCGCTGAACGGGCTTCGTCCTGTCCGGGCGGGCATCATCGAACGCCTGCTCGTAGCCGTCGAGAAGCGCTTGCGCCATACGAAAGGTGATAACGCCTGGCATGTCCGCGCTGCGCGCCGCAGTTGCCAGCGAAAGTCCCAGTCGTAGCAGGTCGTGCACCGGATTGCCGATCACGCTCTGGTCCAGGTCTCTGATCTGAACCGCTACCTCGCCATCCGCATCGGCGAGCGGCCCGAGATTGCCGAGATGGCAGTCACCGCATATCCAGATAGCCGGCCCGACGGGCAAGGCGTTCGCGGCCTGGCTATCGAGCCAGTCATAGAAGCGCTTCGTGCTGCCACGCACATAGTCGTAGGCCGATCGCGCCTTCTTTTGCGCGCGAATCCGTGCGAGTATCGGCGCCCTCTCGCCCGGATCTGGGGGCTGTTTCGAAGTCTTCTTGCTCACGACATTTCCTTGCGAAGCCAAATACTGGCTCCCCGCTGCCGAAACACAGGGGCACATCAGCAGCAAACCGCCCGGCAACGGCGCAACCGTTGCGAACCGGAGCGCATTACGCGTACCCAGGTCGCGCAGTCGCGGGCGCCCCAGGGCAGCATGGCAATGGGATCACTGACTCAGCCGGTGCGCTGGAAGCCGAACGCGAAGGCCATCTCGCCCGAGGTATTCCTAAGCGTTGGGGACGCTGGATCTTTGCGCTTCCCGCTTTCCTGAACCTTCTCGCCTCTCACACAAATGCGGCCCGCAGAGGCGACGGGAGCGCCGCTTCGTGAACGCCGATGCCACTCCCGGCGTCGTTGCGGCTTTCCGGGCGGCAGGGCATCCGTTGTACATCGACGATTTTGGCAGCGGTTACTCGCGTCTCGCTTAACAGCGCACGCTTGAGATCGACCTGCCGAAAATCGTCAAGTCCATCGTCGATACAATTGCGCAGGAGCACACGACGGCGGTGCTCGGCTGTTGTCCTCAATGCGCGACTTTCGTACAGGCCGCTCTCCGCCATGGATGGCTATACTTCCTTCGTTCCGGTGGCCACCCGCTCCGGGACAGCTTCAAAAGGCGACTCGCGGCGTCGTTCCGGTTCGGAGGACGCCGTTTTTTTAAGCAATGACGCGGCACGGACAGCGACGCAACCGACCTGAAGATGCTCGTCGGACAAGAAACTGGTCGTATCGATAAATTCGAAATCCTAACGTATAGTGCTGCAGTTCTGGCGGCGCGCGATGTCGGCGGCAGCAAGCACGTTGATGCCGAGGCTGCGCAGCCGTCCGGCTGCCAGGCACGGCAGGCGCGATGATGCCGAAGCCATCTGTCGTTGCGCGATGGGTGCCCGCATTCGCTGCCGAATGACCGCATCGCCGCCGATCGTCGCGAGGGATCGAGTGTCCTCTAGTGGGCCCGACCATCGAGCCTGATGATCGCCTCGGGTGCTGCCTCTCACGCAGAAGGCGTAAATTGACCGAAGTCACCACCGGCAATGCAGCGCGATGAGTTCGAGAGTCCGAACCGCGATATTAAAAGCGCAACGAAGCGCTGCTTCAACGCTATCGCGAACGCAGCGTCCGATGCGTCTGGCGCCGTCTTTTGTCTTCCCGACTGAAAGGCGGACCTCGTATTCCGCGTTTGCCGGCGAGGTGCCATGGCGCTCAATCGATAACCAGAGATCCGGGACATACGGGGCGTATATTTGCAGGCGCAAGAGCTGCAACGCAGCCTCGCTCTCCAATGATGCCGCTCGGGGTAACCCGACATAGGTTATCTGCATACCAATGCCCATAACGGCCCCACTTGCCAATGCGGAAACAGAACCAGCGCGAGTCCGGCGTCATAAGTCCAATGGTCGCGCCTCGCCGTACAAATCCGTTGATGTTGATCAGTTTTATTGTTATCGGCGACGGGCTATGGCGCAGGGCGGGTGCGCGTTTCCGGCCAGGCTCGAGGCAATCTCGCGTGATAGTCAAGGACAACGACTTCAAGGTACACGGGCAGTCACGCGAGCAGCGGCTGGAGATATCGAGCCGCCGCGTTCGTCACTCAGCAATCAACGTCAGTCGACGCCGACAGTGCCTTCCACGCTACTGTTTCCTGCACCACGCAAGCGTTTTTCGCGGCGATGGCAGCCGGGGTGTTCGGTGCCAGGCGGAACGCCCAACGGTGTTTTCGGCGCGTCGACGAGCTTGCTCATTGCGGCCGCAAGCTTCGTTGGGTTGGCTGTTTGTGGTCTGCTGCTGTCCTCAATGCGCGAGTTTCGTACAAGCCGCTCCGCGGCAAGGATGGCGGAGGTCCACCCCCCCGGATGGCTGCAAGTAGCGACTCGCCGCGTCGTTCCGGTTCGGAGGACGCCGTTTTTTGACGGAATACATACCGGGTGACCCGTTGGGCGACGCATACGGAAGCTAAACCACGCGCAGGATTCTGTGCGCCGGGCCCAACGACGGCCCAACCTGTCCGGTCGAAAACGACTCCCTCCGCAAAGCGCTTTGTACCTGACGCCTGTGGCGGCATGGCCCGCAGCGTATTCCGTCCTTCGCTCTAGAGGCGAGCAGGCCGGATCTCGGTTGCACCCGAAGCCATCGATGCGTTCGAGGCGCATCGAAGAGGACTTGCGACCGGCGAGGAAAGGGTAGCGAGGTCAGCGCGGACGGCTTGGGCTCCCGACGCCTTTTTCCAGCGCGGCATGAGACCGTACACGGACCCCGCCGTAGCGCGGCGCGAGAACGTGTCCCTCGAATGCAACTGGTGAAGCGTCAAGTGTTGGCGGATCCGACCTGGGATATGAACCGGTGCTCGTACCTGTTCGTTCGGGAAGCGGATCCGCGCGTGGCGGTGACCCGGAAGATGGTTCGCGCCGCACGCCGTTCAGCTTGAGAAAACATTCTTCACGGCGTGCCTGCAGCAGGGCCAGCTCCCCGAGCAGATCGGCGCGGGCTTCCTGCCGCCACGGCGTCACCGGCTCATCTGTTTGGCAATCGAGCTGCGTCAGCCGCGCCAGGCGGTACTTGATCTCTGCGTCGAGGTTAAGCAGTGCGACGAGCAGGTCATGAGCCATTCGTATTAGTCTCCATCGCGCTCCAGTTGATTGTGCGTTGCACAATATCAGGGCGGCACGCTGAAAGTCCCTTGGGGAATGCCCCAAGTTACTCGACACTGCCCGGGACGCCCGCGTTGCAGGCAGATACCGGGGCGGCGCCCAGCGTTCGACCGGTCCACGCCCTCAATACCGCCCCGAACGGCGAACCGTCATTGGGCCAGCGCCTCATCGCTCCCGCTTCGGAACGCGCTTCTTAGCGCCTCGAGAAGCCTCGCGCTTTCGTCGATTCGCGCCTGCTCGATTTCGACTTCTTTTCGATCGCCGACACGTTCGGCCCATTTCTGCCGCTCGCGCGCAAATATGATCCGCTCGTTGACTGCGCGGATCGCTGACCATATGGCTTCTTCCTCGACCTTCTCCCGGCCATCCTGGAGGGAGAGTGCATTAAAGGCGTGGCCCGTGTGGCAGCGATAGCGCAGGACCCGGTCGTCACGCATGCGCCAGAGGGTGCCACCGCATTCAGGACAGGTGATCGGTGAACGTTCCCCGACCCTGTCGAGGTCCTCCGGTTCGACGACGTCCATCCCGTCCAGGCTGGCCTCCGGATCCGGTTTTTCGGTGGGCATGAGGTTCACCTCCCTGCGCGGTGCACCGTGCACGGCTGCCAGGATGTGGTCCGCGAGCCGTTCGCCACTCGCGATCGCGTCAGCACCTGCAGCCGCGAGCGCTGAGCAGGGCATGGACGGGGCCTCGCAGTCGGCCGGGTCCTGGACGATACAGTAGCCGCCATGCGCGCGTACGATTGCGAGTCCTGCGGCGCCGTCGTCGAGATCTCCACTGAGTACGGCGGCGACGACGTGTTCGCCGTAACTGGCCGCGGCGGACCTGAACAGGGGATCGGCGGCGGGGCGTGCGAAGTTTTCGGCGGCTCCGTCATCCAGATGAAGCCGATGCCGCGATAGCCGCAGGTGACGATCCGGCGGTGCGACGTAAATCCTGCCGCTCGCGACGCGCTCACCGTCAACAGGGTGGCTTGCCGGCAGGGGGCCCCACCTTGATATCAGCTCGGGCAGGGCGCTCTCGTGCCGGCCGACGTGCAATACGATGCACACGGCCGCCGGCAGGTCAGGCGGTAGTCGGGCAGCGAGTGTGCGCAGTACGCCGAAAGCGCCGCGCGAACCGCCGATGACGACAATGTGGCGTGATTCCATGGTTCTCCGCGTTCATGGCGCTTGCGCAAACACTGTTCCCGCTTCTCCGCAGTCTGGATGAGTGCGGCGAATCTGCTGCTGCGACGAGATGCTTCGTCGCAGCAGCAGGCTCAGACCGCACTACCGGCTGTTCAGCGTCGGCAGGAAGTTTCTCAGGATCTGCGTCAGTGCCTGAAAGTCGATCGGCTTGCTGATCTGCGCGTCGAATCCGGCCTCGAGAATACGGCGTCGCCCGGCTTCCTGGTCACTGGCCGTCACCGCCACGGTGCGGGCGCTCTCGAGTAACGGCCTGGCCTTCACGCGAGCGATGAATTCCAGTGCGTTGGCAGCCGAGTCCTGGACCTCACAGATCACGACATCGACCGGTTGGCTCTCCATCGCCCTGATCGCGTGGTCCATGTCGTTGGCGGTGATGATGGTCGCGCCCTCCAGTTCGAGCAGCTTGCCAAGGGATGCAGTGGTCTCCGGGTCGTCGAGCGCAAGCATGGCCCGCACGCCTGCAAGCGATCCCGAAAGCGGCGTGTCCTGTCCAGCTTCTGGCGTGCTGTCCAGCGCCGGAAGCCATACGGTCAGCGTGGTTCCGCGGCCTGGCCCGTCGGACTGAGCGGCGACGCGACCACCGTGCATGTCGACGAGCTGCCTCACGACGGCGAGGCCGATTCCAAGGCCGCTCCTGGTCCGGCTGCGCGCTCCCTGACGATACATCTCGAAGATGTGGGGCAGTTCCGACGCCGCGATGCCTTTGCCGTTGTCAATCACATCGACGCGCACCATGTTCGCCTCGTGAGTCAGGCGCACTTCGATTGCGCCACCGTCGCGGGTGAACTTGATTGCATTCGACACGAGGTTCCACAGGATCTGTTCGCAACGGGCGCGGTCGGCGCTCACCATGGCGGGCTGCTCCGTGCCGGTGACGGACAGACTGATGTGGCGTGCGGCGGTATCGGGCTCGCAGGCCTGGGTGATGTCGCGCACCGTCGCGGCGAAATCGACCGGCTCCAGTTCGAGCGCGAGCTTGCCGGTGCGAACGCGCGACAGGTCCAGGAGATCGTCGATGATCTGCGCCTGGCTGCGAACCGCGCGCTTGATCGCGTCGGCAGTCTCGCGCACCACCGCGATATCGCGCGTCTGGGGCAGTCGCGGCAGTGTTTCGGCCTTCATGCCGATGAGGTTCAGCGGGTTTTTCAGCTCGTGAGAGAGCACCGCGATGAACTCGTCTTTCAACTGGCTCGTGTCCGACACGCGCTGCCGCTCCTCCTGTTCGTGCATCAGCGCATCGTCCTTGGCGTCCTCGCGCTGCTTGCGCTGCGTGAGGTCACGCAGGATCTTGGCAAAGCCCGTGAACGACGCATCGGAGATCGGCGTGACGACACCGCTGCACCACACGCGGCGGTGGTCCCGGGTTACGTACCAGCGCTCGTCGTCGGCGCGCCCTTCGGTCGCGGCTGTCTCCCGTTCGCGCACGGGCGCCTGTGTCTCACGGTCCTGCGGTTCGTAGATGAGCGAGATGTCCTTGCCCCTGACCTCGGCTTCGGCATAGCCGAAGATCCGCTCGGCGCCCGTGTTCCAACTGACGATGCGGCCGGCGGGATCGTGAACGATGATGGCGTAATCGTTGGTCGACTGGGCCACAAGCCTCAGCCGCTGTTCGCCGATTCTGGCCTGCTCTTCCGCCTCGTGGCGCGCAGTGATGTCGATCAACGTGAGGACTGCGCCATCGATGCGGTCGTCGGCCGTGCGGTAAGGCAACAGCCGCATCAGATACCACCGTCCGTCCTGGCTTTGCACTTCCCGCTCGATGAGCTTGAGCGTTTCGAATGCTTCCTTGACGTCCTCCGCAAGCGACGGGTGCTTCAGGGAATGCGTGATGTCGAACAGCGAGCGCCCGATGTCCGAGTCGATCAGCTTGAAGATGCGCGTCGCGCTCGGGGTGAACCGCTTGACCTGGATTTTCTTGTCGACGAAGACGGTTGCGATCTCGGTCGAGACGATGATGTTCTGCAGGTCGTCGTTCGCTTTCGCGGTTTCCTCGACACGCGAGTGCAACTCCGAGTTCAGCGTCGTCAGCTCCTCGTTGACCGACTGCAATTCTTCCTTGCTGCTCTCCAGCTCTTCCGTGGCCGACCGAAGTTCCTCGTTGATTGCCTGCAATTCCTCGTTCGAGGCCTTCAGCTCTTCGACGGACGTCTCGTACTGCTCGATCGTGGTGGCCAGCTGTTCGCGGCTGTGCTGCAACTCCTGTTCGAGCTGCACGAGCACCGGGTCCTGGCCCTTGTGCTCGGCTTCGCCTTCCTCGGACATGCGCTCCTGCACCTCGTCGAACAGCACGAGGAAGAAGTCGGCGTTGACGCCCGGGTCGTGAAAGGGGCGCACTGTCATGTTGATCCACGACGTGCGGCCGTCGCGGACCATCTTCACGCGCCGGGCCTCGACGCTCGCGCCGGTTTGCAGTGCGCGAAACAGCGTCGTGCGAAGATCCAGCCGCAATTCGGGTACGACGACGGCCATGATATTGGTCGAAGGCTCGCCCCCGGCATGATGCAGGAATCTGCCTGCGTTATCGGACAGATGCACGATCGCCGAGTCACGGTCCACGATGACGCTCGGCGGCGCGTATTCCTCGAGGACACGCTGGTGCAGCGCCGAAAATGAGAAGTTGCGCCGGTCGGGCGGCAGCGGCGGTCTCGCGCTTGCGACCACCGACTGCGCGTCCTCGGTGGCCACACCCGGCTGCGCCAGCGAAGGGAAGGAAACTGCCTGCCTCGCGCGGTTGAGGATCTTTCTCGCCCTGTAGATGCGATGCTTTTTGTCGACGACCGTGAAGAGGTCGTCGGCTGCATCGGCAGACTCGGCCGATCCGAGGAAGAGATATCCGCCAGGGCGCAGCGCAAAGTGGAACAGCTCCAGAACCTGCCGTTGAACGGCGCGATCCAGATAGATGAGGACGTTCCTGCAGGAGATGAAATCGAGATGCGAAAACGGCGGGTCTTTCAGCAGGCTGTGTGCCGCAAAGAGAATGCGCTCACGTACCGGCTTGACGATCACATAGCGGCCTGCCTCGTGAATGAAGTAGCGGCGCAGCAGATCGGCGGGCACGTCCGCGGCAATGGACTCCGGGTAGGACCCGGTGCGCGCACGCGCGATTGCCGTCTCATCGATATCTGTGGCAAAGACCTGCAGCGCGGATGCCGAGCCAGCTGCCTCACGCGCCTGGGCCATGAGCACGGCAATGGAGTAGGCTTCCTCGCCCGTCGAACAGCCGGCAATCCATACGCGAATCTGCGCATCGCTGGGGGCGGCGCGGAACAGCTCGGGAGTGACCGTCTCGCGCAGGAAGTCAAACGCCTCGCGGTCGCGGAAGAACTGCGTAACGCCGATCAGCATGTCCGCAAGCAGCGCGGTCGTTTCTTCGGGGTTGCTGCGCAGATAGTTGCGGTAGCGCTCGAGATCGGGAAGACCGTTCACCTGCAGACGCCGCTCGATGCGGCGCAGCACCGTGGCGCGTTTGTAGTGACGGAAATCATGGCCTGTGCGTACGCGCAGATGCATCAGGATGTCCTGGAGTACGCGCTCGGCATCGCCTCGCGGCATGCCTTCGTCTTCCTCCGGCTCGGCCGTTTCCAGTTCGGGCACGTGGATTCGCCGGGCATTGTCCCGCAGCTCCAGCAGCTTCTGGGGCATTTCGGCAGCCGGCAGGATGATATCGATCTGTCCCGTGGTAATGGCATGCTTCGGCATCTCGGGATATTCGGCATCGTTCGGCTCCTGCGCCATCGTTACGCCGCCTTTCTCCTTGATATGGCTGAGGCCCGCCGCACCGTCCGAGCCCGTCCCGGACAGCACGATACCCATGGCGTTCACGCCCTGGGCGTCGGCGAGGGTACGGAAGAACTCGTCGATGGTCAGAATCCTGCGGTCCGGCTCATCGCGATCGGTCACGTGCAGGTAGCCGTCGGACAGGCGAAGCTGCTTGCCCGGCGCGATGACATACACGTGATTGCTTTCGATCCGCGTAGCGCTCGTGACCTGAGCGACCGGCATGGCGGTGGCCCGCTGCAGGATCGCGTCGGCGTGGCTTTCGTGTTCCGGCGACAGATGGATGATGACGACGAACGCCATCCCCATGGAGGCCGGCGCATGACTGAAAAAATTGATCAGCGCAGGAATGCCACCGGCCGATGTCCCGATGCCCACGACCGTGAGCAGGGGATGACCCGCCGCGGCGCGGACGTCATCGGCCCGGCCGATATCGCCTGGATTGGTGGTGGTCATGTCGAAGGTCCTCTATCTGGCCGTCATTGCCGGCCGGCATTGTTGTGTTGGGCGAAATCCGGTCGGGCAGATGACAGGTGTGTACGGGCACTCCTGCGCGTCGTCGCAGGATGCGATCCGCACCTTACTGCCGCTTGAACCTGCGGTCAACGTGCCGCCCACAACTCGCTGCCGTCAAGACGTGCTGGCCGCCTGGCCGGCGGGTCGGCGCGCCGACGCTCGCCTGCCAGGGCTCGCCGAAGTCTGACGCTGCACGATGGTCAGGGCGGCCGGCTATCGTCGCTAACGCTGCTTCGCCCTCGAATGCCGGGACGGCATGATCCGCTGATGGATGGCGGGGCCGGACCTCGCGGCGTCCAGGGGCCAGGCAAAATCGGCTCGGCTCATAACCGTCGCAGGCGCCGTGAACCTCGATCGTGTTGAATTCACTTGCGCGTGCAATACGTCAAGTTGACATGGCGAACGTCAGAGGCCAACGGTGGTGCTTCACGACTTGTTGTGGAGAAAGATGGGGGCCGCGTTTCGGCAGAGGCCGGGCTGGCGCTTTCCAGTTGCCTGTCAGCCAGGCAATGACGGGTCAGTTTGGCCATGCTGAATATTGATGCCGAGATCGGGGCACGCCTCGCCCGCCTTGCGCAGATGGAGCGCGGCGCAGAAGCTTGCCTTGCGCCTTGGCTTGACGAGGCGCGAAGCGCCCTGCGAACTGATCTGGCCATGTTGAGGGCACGCTGCGGCGTGCAATTTCTCAGGCTGAATGGCCTGGCACCCTGCGACCAGCCTGGTTAGGCACAGGCCCGGTTGCCCAGACGCAGTGCTCTTCTACCCAGCCCATCGCACGCGCACGAGCAAATGTCGGCGCTTCGTTTTCGTCGATGAGATTGTCATCGAGACACAGAGGGTGAATATAGTCTTCGAATGAGGAGGGGCACAATTTTGCTTCGTCCCGTCATCGGCGGGCTCGTACTGCAGGTCCCAGTCCGGCCCGCCCGTTGGCGCGCCAGCGGGCTTTCGAAGTCGCGGGTTGACCCCAGGTTCAGCTGAAATATCGTTGGCTATAATCGCGGACGGCCGGGTGCTGAGATCCAGCGTACCGGCAAGCGCAAGCGGGAAAGGCTACCCCCATTCCCCTGATCAATGCAGTTGCCGATCCCTACAGGAGACTGGCATGGCAGAACAACTCATCATTTTCGATACCACCTTGCGGGATGGAGAGCAGTCGCCGGGTGCGTCGATGACGAAAGAAGAAAAACTCCGGATCGCCAGGCAACTGGAGCGTATGCGGGTCGACGTGATCGAAGCGGGCTTCGCGGCGAGCTCCGATGGCGATTTCCAGGCAGTGCGTGCAATCGCAAGCGAAGTGAAAGATAGCATTATCTGTTCTCTCGCGCGCGCGAACGAGCGTGACATATCACGTGCGGCCGAAGCGCTGCAGCCAGCCAGTCGTTTTCGCATCCATACCTTTCTCGCGACGTCGCCGCTGCATATGGAGAAAAAGCTCCGCATGTCGCCCGACCAGGTGTACGAGCAGGCGCGTCGCGCAGTGCGTGAGGCGCGTCGCTTCACCGATGACGTCGAGTTCTCGCCAGAGGACGCTAGTCGCTCAGACATGGACTTTCTCTGCCGGGTGCTGGAAGGCGTCATTGCCGAAGGCGCGACCACGATCAACGTACCCGATACCGTTGGCTATGCCATGCCAGAAGGTTATGCAGCATTGATCCGCGAACTACGTGAGCGCATTCCGAATTCAGACCGGGCGGTTTTTTCGGTGCACTGTCACGATGATCTTGGCCTCGCCGTGGCGAACTCATTAGCCGCGGTCAAATCAGGCGGCGCAAGGCAGATCGAGTGCACGATCAACGGACTTGGCGAACGGGCAGGGAATACGGCGCTCGAGGAAGTCGTCATGGCGGTCAAGACCCGGAGAGATCATTTCGACCTCGACGTGCGCGTCGATACGAGCCAGATTGTCGCGGCTTCGCAGTTGGTCTCGGAGATTACCGGGTTCGCAGTGCAGCCCAACAAGGCGGTAGTTGGCGCTAATGCGTTCGCTCATGCGTCCGGCATCCACCAGGACGGTGTGCTCAAAGCGCGCGATACGTACGAAATCATGCGGGCGGAAGACGTAGGCTGGAGTGCAAACAGGATCGTGCTTGGGAAGCTCTCCGGTCGAACTGCCTTCAAACAGCGCCTGCGTGAGCTCGGCGTTATGATGAACAGCGACGCTGAATTGAATGCAGCGTTCGCGCGCTTCAAGGCTCTCGCTGATCGTGAGGCCATCGTTTCCGATGTCGCGCTGGTCGCCCTGGCACGGCAGGGCGAGGGCGTGAATTCCGGCAGCATGCATCCATAACGGTTAGCGAAAAAAGGCTTTCACACCACAGACCGCCGGACTGCAGGAATATCCTGCGGCCGCGTTATTTTCGTCATTGCTCGAAGAAACCATGAATACTGAAACAACTGTCCAGTTTGTTATTTCGCCCAGCACGACACCGACCCCGCACGATGAGATCGCCGCGAGCATCGCCAACCCGGTATTTGGTCGCGTGTTCACCGATCACATGGCGACCGTTCGATGGACCAATGCGCTTGGCTGGCACGACGCGAAAGTTGAGCCGCGCCGGCCGTTTCAGATCGACCCCGCCTGCGCTGTGCTGCACTACGCGCAGGAGATTTTCGAAGGCATGAAAGCCTATCGCGGCGACGACGGCTCGATCTCGCTTTTCAGGCCTCACGAGAATGCCAGGCGGTTTCGCGCGTCGGCAGCGCGCATGTCGATGGCGGAACTCCCCGAAACACTCTTTGTCGGCGCAGTGGAGGCACTCGTGAAGATCGACCGGGACTGGGTTCCTGGCGGCGATGGCAGTTTGTACCTTCGGCCTTTCATGTTTGCAACGGAGAATTTCCTCGGGGTGCGCGCCGCCAACGAGTATCTGTTCTGTGTTATCGCTTCGCCCGTTGGGCCGTATTTCAAGGCGGGCAAGACGGCGGTCACTGTTTGGGTCTCCGACCAATACACCCGTGCGGCGCCAGGTGGAACGGGCGCGGCCAAGTGCGGCGGAAATTATGCCGCCAGCCTGATTGCGCAAACCGAAGCGGCAGCGAAAGGCTGCGACCAGGTCGTGTTCCTCGACGCTGCGGAACACAAATGGGTCGAAGAACTGGGCGGCATGAACGTGTTCTTCGTGATGGACGACGGCTCCCTGCGTACACCTCCGCTATCGGGCACCATCCTGCCCGGTATTACGCGCGCTTCCATTATTGAACTGGCCAAACGGGAGGGCATCGCAGTCTCCGAAGAGCCTTATGCATTCGCATCGTGGCAAGCCGATGCGATCAGCGGTCGAGTCAAGGAGGCCTTTGCCTGTGGTACGGCAGCGGTTGTGACGGCCATCGGAGAGGTTCGTCACGCGGCGGGCGAATTCAAGATCGGCGATGGCGGCGAAGGCCCTGTCACGCAACGAATTCGCACTACGCTCACCGGTATTCAGCGCGGGAAAATTTCTGACGCATTCGGCTGGACCCATAAGGTGTCTTGAGCGATTTTCCTGGAACCGGTGCTTAGGCATGCGAGCCAAGGGCTTTGTGGCCCCGAGGTATCCTGTGATGATTGCAGTAATTTTCATGAAATTACTGCAATCGCGCCTTACGTTTCTGCTCCGCTTACAAGGCGCCACAGCTCACCGCGTTGCCCGCCATCTCGCGGGCCGCTTTCGCGCCTTCGACCCCTAGCAGTTGTGGCAACGGCACGCCATTTTTCGCGGCCGTCAATTCGGCAAGTATCGACAGGGCGATCTCCGGCGGCGTCCGGCTGCCGATGTAGATGCCCACCGGTCCGTGCAGGCGTGCGAGTTCTTCATCGTCGAGATCGAACTCCTTCAAGCGCTTTCGCCGCGCCGCGTTATTGCGACGCGAACCGAGCGCACCCACATAGAACGCAGGCGTTCTCAGCGCTTCCATCAGCGCGAGATCGTCGAGCTTCGGATCGTGCGTCAGCGCAATCACCGCACAGCGTTCGTCGAGCTTCATGTCCATCACGGTGTCGTCGGGCATGGCACGAACGATGCTCGTGCCCGGCACGTTCCACTCGTCCGTATATTCCTCGCGCGGATCGCACACCGTGACCTGATAATCCAGCCCAACCGCGATGCTGCACAGATAGCGCGACAACTGTCCCGCACCGATGACCAGCATCCGGTAACGGGGCCCATGGATGGTCAGCAGCGTCGTCCCGTCGAAGAGGACGCCGTCCGTCGCCTGCGCGGGTTCGAGGCGCGCAGCGCCCGTCGCCATGTCGAGCGTGCGCGCGACGAGCCTGCCTGCTTCCACCGCTGCGCACAGCGCGGCTATACCGCTCGCAGGCGTCAACGGCTCCAGCACGAGCTGAATGGTGCCGCCACATGGCAGGCCGAAGCGATGCGCCTCTTGCGCGCTGACGCCGTACTTCAACGCCTGCGGCCTTTCCGGTTCGATGCCTCGCTGCCGCACGCGATCGATCAGATCGTCTTCGATGCATCCGCCCGAGACCGACCCGACCACATGCCCATCGGCGCGCACGGCAAGCATCGCGCCTGCGGGACGCGGCGACGATCCCCACGTCTTCACCACCGTCACCAGCAGCACGCGATGCCCGTCTGCCAACCATCGCGCGCTGCTTTTCAGGACTTCGAGATCCACGCTGTCCATCGACTCGCTTCCCTGCCATTCACCGCAACGGCGCAATACGTTCCGCAACGCCGGCCGGCATGCAGATGTGCTTCAACTCGGTGAAGTCCGCAAGCGCATCGTAGCCGTGCAGCCGACCCAGTCCGCTTTGGCGATAGCCGCCCGTTTCGGCTTCGGCGAAAAGCTTGTTGTGGTCATTGATCCACACAGTGCCGTTGCGCAGCGCACGCGCTACGCGCAACGCGCGCGCTCCGTCGTGCGTCCATACGCTTGCCGAGAGACCGAAGACGGTGTCGTTGGCTTTGTCGATCGCTTCCATTTCGTTCTCGAAGACTTCCAGCGTGACGAACGGGCCAAAGATCTCGTCCTGACAGAAGAACGCCTTGGGATCGCCATGTTCGACGAGCGTAGGCGACAGAAACGCATGCCCCGAGCAAGTGCCTCGCAGCAGCACGCGCTCGGCCATCCCGCACGCGCGCTCGATCGTCCGTTGCACCGCATCGCGCGTAGTGCCGTCGATGAGCGCGCCGATATCTGTTGCTGGATCGATGCCCGGTCCGACCCTCAGGGACGCAAGCGCCGACGCGAGGTGTTCGCGCATCTCCGCGGCGCGCGACGCATGAACCAGCACCCGGCGCGCCGCCGTGCATTGCTGCCCGGAGATGATCGTCGCGGCGCGCGCGAGACGCGGCGCTATCGCCGCAATATCGGCATCGTCGAAGACGATGCAGCATGACTTGCCGCCAAGTTCGAGCGACAGCTTCTTCATGCTGTCGGCAGCGGCCGCCATGATCTTCTTGCCTGTTGCCGTCGACCCCGTGAAGCTCACCACATCGACGTCGTGAGAATCCACGAGCCGCTGGCCGGCCGCGTGTCCCCGTTCGTTGACGAGGTTCACTGCGCCCTCAGGCAACGCCGTGCATTCGAAGCAGCGCAACATCGCGGCCGTGAGCAGTGACGTCTGCGCCGCCGGTTTGACGATCGCCGTGCAGCCGGCCGCCAGTGCGGGCGCGAGCGAGCGCACGAGCAGCACGGCCGGTGCATTCCACGGCACGATGATTGCCGCAACGCCGGCCGCTTCGCGCAGCATCGTCGATATCGTGCCCGGTTCCGGTTCGAGCACGTGCCCGGCAATATGCCGCGCGAGCCCCGCGTAATAGCGTACTTCCGATATCGCACCCGCAATCTCGCCGCGCGATTGCGCGATCGCCTTGCCGTTCTCGCGCGTGAGCAGGGTTGCGAGCGTGTCGCGTTCGGCTTCGAGCGCCGACGCCCAGCCAAGCAGCACGTCCTGGCGCAAACGCGCGTCCTGCGCCCATGTCGTGCGATCGAACGCGTGGCGCGCGGCGGCGATGGCGGCATCGGCTTCGCCCGATCCGCCGTCGGCGAACTGGCCGATGGCTTCGCCCGTCGCGGGATCGATGCTGTCGATGTTGGGTGTGCCGGTCCATTCGCCGGCAATCCAGTGTCGTGCGTTCATGCTGAACGTTCCTTGATGGTGTGTGAGGGCTCGCCGCCCGACATGTTCGACGCGCGGTGCAACTCGTCGCCGATGACCTCGATCAGTGCTTCCGCCGCCGCGCTCAACGGGCGGCGCGGATGGTTCACGCAGACAATGTGCCGCACGATGCGAGGCGCCAGAATCGGGCGCGCGCGCAACGTGCCGTGCCGCGCCGCCCGCTCAACGACGATGCGCGGCAGGATCGTCGCGAACCGCGTGTGCTCGACGAGCTTCAGAATCGTCGAAAGCACGTCGATTTCGAAGCGCGGCGCGAGCAACACGTCCTCGTGTTGCGCGGCGCTGTCGAGCACGCCGCGCAGGCCGTGGCGCTTCGTCGGCAGCACCAGTTCGAGTTCGGGCAATTGCGCGAGTTCGATTGCGTGCGGCAGGTCGGGGCCGTGCGCAGCGCTGGTGGCAAGCACCATCTCTTCGTCGAGCAGCGCTCGCGAGTCGAGCGAAAGGCGCGCTCGCGGCTTGTTGATGATGGCGGCATCGAGCTGGCCGCCCGCCACCCAGTCGATGAAGGTCGCGCTGTAGCCATCGGCGACGGTGACTTCGACATCGGGGTAACGCGCGTGAAAGCGCGACAGCGAATCCGCGAGCACGCTTTCGGTCACCGATGCGATCAGCCCGATGCCGACATGCCCCGTCACCACTTCGTCGCGCTGTACAAGTTGCTGCCGCGCGTGGGAAAGGTCGCGCATGATCGGTAAAAACAGGCGGTACATCAGCCGTCCCGCGGCGGTCGGCGCCATGCCGTTTGCGCCGCGCTCGAACAGCTGCTGATGCAGTTCGTCTTCGAGCTTCGCGATCTGCATGCTCAAGGCCGGTTGCACGATGTTCAGCCGCTTCGCGGCGCGCGTGACCGAGCCGTCCTCGAACAGCGCGATGAAGTACTGAATTTGCTTGAGGTCCATGTTTCCCTCGGGGCATCAGCGACGCTAATGGGGTGCAGTGACATTATCACCCTGCGTTCGTCGACGGTGCAGGGCGCCTTATCGTCGTGCGCCCTTCCGTGCGGGCGTGCGCGAGGGTCTATTGATACGTAACTGTAAGAGCGCTGTCATCCGGGCTAACACCCATATAAGAACGAATGATGCGGCGCATCAGCAAACAGTATTAGAAGTTATAGCGTGATCTCGCTACGCTTCATCCCATGCGCTTGCCATGGCAGGCGCGCACCGATGGAGACAATGATGAACACACGCGATGCCGAAACGCACGGCATTCCCTCATTCGCCTGGGCACGGGATCACGCCGACACCGGCTCGCTGTCGCTGCGCGACTGGCTCGCGTATCTCGCGAAAACCGGCCGTGTCGCGACGATCGA
This sequence comes from Paraburkholderia mimosarum LMG 23256 = NBRC 106338, assembly GCF_000739815.1. Lineage (GTDB taxonomy): Bacteria > Pseudomonadota > Gammaproteobacteria > Burkholderiales > Burkholderiaceae > Paraburkholderia > Paraburkholderia mimosarum. The sequence goes on along the minus strand of NZ_BBJJ01000018.1, from coordinate 24,690 downwards.
CAAGCCCGTCGCGCTCGAGCACGAACTCGCCGCCATTGCGAAACGGCTCGACGGCGAACGAGCTGCTTTTTTCACGCAGCCGCACGGACATGCGATGCCCGTCGTGAGCGGCTTCATGTCGAAGCGCGCGTGGATCGCGGAAGCGATGGGCGTCGATGAATCCGCGTTGCTCGCGCGTTTTTCCGCTGCGGCCGCTGCGCCGCTCGCATCGAAGCTGATTCAACGTGAGGACGCGTCGTGTCAGCAAGTGGTGCATACGAGCGGCGTCGATCTTCACGCGCTGCTGCCCATTCCCACGCACAGCGAACACGACAATGGCCCGTACATCACCGCCGGTCTCGTGATCGCGCGCAATCCGCGCACCGGTGTGCAGAACGTTTCGATCAACCGCATTCAGGTGCACGGCCCCGATCGCATGGCGATCCTGCTGCTGCCGCGTCATCTCTACGCATTCCAGCGCGACGCGGAAGCCGCGGGCGATGCGCTCGACGTCGCCATCGTGATTGGCGTCGATCCGCTGACGATGCTCGCGTCGCAAGCGATCACGCCGATCGATCACGACGAACTCGAAATCGCGGGCGCGCTGCACGGTGCGCCGCTGCCTGTCGTGCGATGCATGACGAACGGCGTACACGTGCCGGCGTTCGCGGAGATCGTCATCGAAGGGCGCATTCTGCCGAACGTGCGCGAGCCGGAAGGTCCGTTCGGCGAATTTCCGAAGTACTACAGCGCGAAGGAAGCACGCGAAGTCATCGAAGTGACGGCCGTCACGCATCGGCGCGATCCGATCTTTCATACGATCGTGCCCGCCGAAATGGAGCATCTGCTGCTCGGCGCGATTCCGCGCGAAGCCACGTTGCTCGCGCATCTTCAGCGCAGCCATCCCGCCGTGAAGGACGTGCATCTGTCGGTGGGCGGCGTGTGCCGCTATCACCTGTGGGTGCAATTCGACAAGAAGCGCGAAGGCGAAGCGAAGAACGTCATCCTGTGCGCGTTCGGCGCGCATTACGACATCAAGCAGGTCGTCGTCGTCGATACCGATGTGAACGTGCACGATCCCGCCGAAATCGAATGGGCGATCGCGACGCGCTTCCAGGCAGACCGCGATCTCGTCGTGATAGCAGGCGCGCAAGGTTCGCCGCTCGATCCATCGACGACGGTCGGTCAGCCCGACGATGCGCCGTCGCATCTGCAAGGCGTGAGCGCGAAGATGGGCCTCGATGCGACGCGCCCCGTCGTCTATCCCGCGCATGTGTTTACGCGCGTGCAGATACCGGGGCAAGACACGGTCGACCTGCAAGCACTCGTCGCCGCTGACAACAGCGCATTCGACGCCTGGTTGGCGCGCGATCATGGCTGAGCGAAAGAAGCGCATCGTCGTCGGCATTTCGGGCGCAAGCGGCGCGGTGATCGGCGTGCGTTTGCTCGCCGCGTTGCACCGGCTCGGCACGCACGAGACGCATCTCATCGTGTCGTCATCGGGCGCGGTGACGGCCGCACAGGAACTCGGCCTCGCGCGTGGTCATCTCGAAGCCGTTGCCGATGTCGTGCACAACGTGCGCGATATCGGCGCGGCCGTGGCGAGCGGATCGTTTGTGACCGAAGGCATGGTGATCGCGCCATGTTCGATGAAAACGCTCGCGGGCGTCGCGAACGGCTTCGCGGACAACCTGCTTGCGCGTGCCGCCGATGTGATGCTCAAGGAGCGCCGCCGCCTCGTGCTGGTCGCGCGCGAAACGCCGCTCAATCTCGCGCATCTGCGCAACATGACGCTCGCCACGGAAATGGGCGCGATCGTGATGCCGCCGGTGCCCGCGTTCTACGCGCATCCGCAGACTATCGACGACGTGGTCGACCACACGGTCGGGCGCATTCTCGATCTGTTCGGCATCGAGCATGGCGAGATTGCCCGCCGCTGGAGCGGTCTCGCCGATGAATTCGGCGGCCGCGCCGCACGAGGAGTCACGTCATGAATCAGCGCGAAACCGCATTTGCCGAGATGGACGCGCGCGTCGCCGGCAGCCAGGCGCGCGAAGCGACCGCACCGCAGCGTCACATCGGACGCTCGATGGAGCGCCTCGAAGACCCGGCGATCCTGACGGGCCGTGGCCGCTACGGCGACGACATCGCTGTCAAGCCGGGCACGCTGCACGCCGCGATTCTGCGTTCGCCGCACGCGCACGCGGAAATCCTGTCTATCGATACGCAAGCTGCATCGAAACTCGCGGGCGTGCGCGCCGTGCTCACGCGCGACGATTTGCGTCCGTGGTCGCGACCGTTCGTCGTCGGCGTGAAATCGCCGATGGAACAGTGGGCGCTCGCGATGGACCGCGTGCGCTACGTGGGCGAGCCGGTCGCGGTCGTGATGGCCGAATCGCGTGCGCTCGCGGAAGACGCGCTCGATCTGATCAAGGTCGACTACGCGATGCTCGATCCCGTGACGTCGATTGAACAAGCCGCGAAGGACGACGCGCCGGTGCTGCACGAACGCGTCGGCAGCAACGTCATCAGCGACCGGCATTTCCGCTACGGCGAGCCGGAAGCGGCCTTCGGGCGCGCGCCGCATCGCGTGAAGCTGGTCGCGCATTATCCGCGCAACACGTGCGCGCCGATCGAGTGCGGCGTGGTCATCGCCGAGTATCTCTCTGGCGATGAAGGCTACGACGTCACGTCGAATTTCATGGGGCCGTTCTCGCTGCACGCCGTCATGGCAATGGCGTTGAACGTGCCCGCCAATCGCCTGCGTCACAAGGCCCCGCGCGATTCCGGCGGCAGCTTCGGCGTGAAGCAGGCCGTGTTTCCGTATGTCGTGCTGATGTGCCTCGCGTCGCGCAAGGCGGGCGCGCCGGTGAAGTGGGTCGAGGATCGGCTCGAACACTTGAGCGCGGCAACCTCGGCGACGGCCCGTGTTTCGACGATAGAAGCGGCCGTCGAGGCGGATGGCCGCATCGTCGCGCTGTCTTACGATCAGTTGGAAGACGTCGGCGGCTACGTGCGCGCGCCCGAGCCCGCGACGTTCTACCGGATGCACGGCTGCCTGACGGGCGCGTACGCGATCCCGAATCTGCTCGTGCGCAATCGCGTCGTGCTGACGAACAAGACGCCGACGGGGCTCGTGCGCGGCTTCGGCGGGCCGCAGGTGTACTTCGCGCTGGAGCGGCTGATCCAGCGCATCGCGATCGAACTGAAGTTCGATGTGCTCGACGTGTATCGCCGCAACTTCGTTCCCGCCGATGCATTTCCGTATCGCGCGGCGGCGGGCGCGCTGCTCGATTCGGGCAATTATCAGGAAGCGCTGCGCCGTTCGCTCGACGAAGGCGGATACCAGGAACTCGTTGCGCGCCGCGACGCCGCGCGCAACGAAGGGCGGCTGTATGGCATCGGCTTCGCGGCGATCGTCGAGCCGTCGGTATCGAACATGGGCTACATCACGACCGTGATGCCCGCCGACGCACGCAGGAAAGCCGGGCCGAAGAACGGCGCGATCGCGAGCGCAACCGTCAGCGTCGATCTGCTCGGTGGCGTGGTCGTGACGATTGCTTCGACGCCCGCGGGCCAGGGCCACATGACGGTGTGCGCGCAAGTCGTCGCCGATGTGCTCGGGCTCGATCCGAAGGACATCGTCGTCAATGTCGAATTCGATACGCACAAGGACGCCTGGTCGGTCGCGGCCGGCAATTATTCGAGCCGCTTCGCGGGCGCGGTGGCGGGCACGGTGCATCTCGCCGCGACGCGCGTGCGCGACAAGCTCGCGCGCGTGCTCGCGAAGCAGTTCAACTGCGCGCCCGGCGACGTGCGCTTCGAAGGCGCGCGCGTCTATCCGCACGACGCCGAAGACCGCGCGCTGCCGTTCGCGCGCGCCGCGAGCAATGCGCCGCACTGGGCGCCCGCGCTCTTGCCCGAGGGCGAAGAGCCGGGCCTGCGCGAAACCGTGTTCTGGTCGCCGCCGCACATGGATGCGCCCGACGAACAGGACCGCATCAATACATCGGCGGCGTATGGCTTCGCGTTCGACATGTGCGGCGTCGAGGTGGATCGCGTGACGGGACGCGTGCGCATCGACCGATATGTGACCGTGCACGACGCCGGCACCATCCTCAATCCCGCACTCGCCGATGGCCAGATTCGCGGCGCGTTCGCGCAAGGCGTCGGCGCGGCGCTTATGGAAGAGTTCCGCTACGGCGCGGACGGCAGCTTCCAGTCCGGCACGCTCGCCGACTATCTGATGCCGACGACCTGCGAAGTGCCCGATCCGCTGATCGTGCATCTGGAGACGCCTTCGCCTTTCACGCCGCTTGGCGCGAAGGGGCTCGGCGAAGGCAACAACATGAGCACGCCGCCGTGCATCGCGAATGCGGTGGCGGACGCGCTCGGCGTCGAAGACATTCGCCTGCCGCTCACGCCGCCCAGCGTGATGGCGATGATCGGCATGGACGATCCCGAACCGTCGCGGCCGGAATATCGCGCAGCGCCCGCCACGAAGCCCGCGACGCCAGGCGGCGGACGCGCATTGACGGCGCAGGGCGCCGTCGATCTGCCCGCGGCACCCGAAGCTGTGTTCGCCGTGCTGCTCGATCCGAAGGCACTCGCGAACGTCATTCCCGGCTGTCACGCGCTCGAAGAGACGGCGCCGAACCAGTATCGCGCGGACGTGACCGTCGGCGTCGGCATGATCAAGGCGCGGTTCGAGGCGCGTATCGGCTTGTCGGAGATCGATGCGCCGCGCCGCCTGCGACTCGCTGGCGCGGGCATCTCGCCGCTCGGCAGCGCGCGCGGCAGCGGTCTCGTCGAACTGACGCCGCAAGGCACCGGCACGCGGCTCACGTACGACTATGAAGCGCAGGTGTCAGGCAAGGTCGCGGCGGTCGGCGGCCGCATGCTCGAAGGCGCGGCGAAGGTCGTGCTCAAGCAGTTGTTCGAATCGCTCGGACGGCAGGCGGCGGGCCAGCCCGTGCAAGCGCACGGATCGTGGATCGCAAGACTCCTCGCACGTTTCAGGAGACACGCATGAAGCCCGCACCGTTCGATTACCTGCGCGCGATGAGCGCGCAAGACGCGCTCGACGCGCTCGCGCAATACGGCGAAGACGCCCGCGTGCTGGCGGGCGGCCAGTCGTTGATGGCCGTGCTCAATATGCGGCTCGCGCAGCCGAAGGTGCTCGTCGATATCTCGCGCACCGTCGAACTCGATGCCGTGCGCGTGGACAAGCAGGCGGGGCATCTCGTCGTGAACGCCGCGGCGACGCAAGGCAGCGTCGAATGGCGCAGCACGCTCACCGACGAAGCGCCGCTGCTCGCGATGGCCTTCCCGCATATCTCGCACTTTCAGATTCGCAATCGCGGAACCGTGTGCGGATCGATCGCGCACGCGGACCCGAGCGCGGAGTTGCCGCTCGTGCTTTCGGCGCTCGGCGGCGATGTGATGCTGCGCTCGCGAAAGAGGCGCCGCACGCTCGCCGCGCGGGACTTCTTTCAGGGAATGCTGATGACCGCGCGCGAGCCCGACGAACTCGTCGAAGCGGTGCGCTTCCCGCTGCGCAAGGCAGGCGAGCGCTACGCGTTCGCGGAATTTTCGGCGCGACACGGCGATTTCGCGATCGTCGCGTGCGCGGCCGTGGTCACCGACGAGTCGATCCGTATTGCAGTCGGCGGCGTCGCGGACCGGCCTGTGACGGAGCAATGGCCGCGGCTGCAGGGCGACGACCTGCGCGGCGCACTGAACGATTTGAGCTGGAAACTGAACGCGCAGGACGACGCGCACATCAGCGCGAAATATCGCCGGAATCTGGTCCGGCAACTCGGATGGCGCGTGATCGAGGAGGCAAAGTGAGCAAGATGTCGGACACCATCATGCGGCACGGCAAAGCGCAGCGCATCGCGCTGACGCTGAACGGCCGCGAACGAAGCGGCCATTGCGAGCCGCGCGAACTGCTGTCGGACTTCATCCGGCACGAGCTCGGCGCGACGGGCACGCACGTCGGCTGCGAACACGGCGTGTGCGGCGCCTGTACCGTGCAGGTCGATGGCGTCGCGGCGCGCTCGTGCCTGATGCTCGCGGTGCAGGCCGATGGGCGGCATATCGATACCGTCGAAGGCCTCGCGCCCGATCAGACGCTCGGCGACCTGCAGCAGGCGTTCCAGCGGCATCACGCGCTGCAATGCGGCTTCTGCACGGCGGGCATTCTGATGTCATGCGCGGATTATCTGCGGCGCGTGCCGGATCCGTCCGAAGAGCAAGTGCGCGAGATGCTCTCGGGTCATATCTGCCGCTGTACGGGCTACACGCCGATCGTAGCCGCCGTGCTCGACGTGGCGGCGCGCCGCCGGGCCGAGGCAAGCACGGAAGAGGTCGAACATGCTTGATCTTGGCCGCACATTTCTGCAAAGCGTCGAGCGCAGTCCGAACGCGCTCGCGCTCGTCGATGGCGATGTCCAACTGACGTACGCGCAGTGGCATCGCATGATCCTGAATGTCGCCGATGGCCTGCGCGAGCTCGGCCTGCAACGCGGCGACCGGCTGCTCGTCGTGCTGCAAAACCGCTGGGAAATGGCGACGCTGCATTGGGCCGGACAGTTTGCGGGCATCGTGATCGTGCCGCTCAACTGGCGCGCGAAGCCGGATGAAGTCGACTACTGCGTGACCGACGCGGGGGCGAAGGCGATCGTCTACGAACCCGTCAGTGCCGATTCGGTCGCGCAGAGCGCCGCCGCCCAACAAGTGCCGCGCGTCGGACTCGACGACGCGCCCGGCCGCACCGCCACCTTCGATGCGCTCATCGTCGAACGAACGCGCAGCGGCGACGTGACCGACACGACGCACGCCACCGCCGACGACATCTCGCTGATCCTTTACACGTCAGGCACGACGGGCAAAGGCAAGGGCGTGCCGCGCCGGCATCGGCATGAACGCGCGGGGGCGCTCGCGCACGTCGCGCAGAACCTGTACAGGCGCGGCGAACGCACGCTCGGCGTGATGCCGCTTTATCACACGATGGGCGTGCGCTCGCTGCTCGCGATGGCGCTCGTCGATGGCCTTTTCGTCTGCGTGCCGCGCTGGAACGCGAAGCTCGCGCTCGAATGCATCTCGAAGCACGCGCTCACCTGCCTCTATCTCGTGCCGACGCTCTATCACGATCTGCTCGCCGACAGCGCGTTCGCGGATACGGATACGTCGTCGGTCAGAAAGCTCGGCTTCGCGGGCGCACCGATGAACGACGGCTTGCTCAAGCGCCTCTCGGCCGCGTTCGAGCCGGAGCTCTTCGTCAATCACTACGGCTCGTCCGAGGTCTACACGTTCAGCATCGACCAGGACGCGACAAAGAAGCCCGGCAGCGCGGGCCGCGCGGGCATCAATACGCGGCTGCGCGTCGTCAAGCTCGATGCGCTCTCGCCCGCTGAGAACGCCGAGGTCGGCGAAGAAGGGCAGATCATCGTGGACCTGCTCGGCGACGAAGCGTTCGAAGGCTACTGGAACCGTCCGGACGCCAACGCGAAGTCGCTGCGCGACGGCTGGTACTTCACCGGCGACACCGGCTACTTCGATGCCGACGGCGATCTCTACGTGACCGGCCGCGTCGACGACATGATCATCAGCGGCGGAGAAAACATCTCGCCGGTGGATATCGAATCGGTGTTGTCGCTGCATCCCGCCGTCGATGAAGTCGCGGTCGCCGGTGTCAAGGACGAGCGCTGGGGCCAGCGCGTGGTCGCGTTCATCAAGCGCCGCGAGTACGTCGATTCCGCTGCACTCGATGCATGGTGCCGCCAGTCGGACCTCGTCAACTTCAAGCGCCCGCGCGACTACGTGTTCGTCGATGACATTCCGAAGTCGCCCGTCGGCAAGATTCTGCGCCGCAAGCTGCAAGCGGGCGAGTACACGCCCGATTCGAAAGCGCAGGCCGCGCAACCTGCAGAAACCACCAAGGAGTAACCCACAATGAGTGATCTCAACCATCGCGGCCAGACGCTGCTGCAAGACCTCGACGGCTTCTCGGCCGAAATCGACGCGCAGCGCGAGCGCGCGGACATCATCCTGCATCGCCCGCCGTTCAACGTCATTTCGATGCACGCACGCGACCAGTTGCGCGCCGTTTTCGAAGCCCTCGACGAGGACGACCGCGTGCGCGTGATCGTCGTGCGCGCGAAGGGCGAGCACTTCTCGAGCGGCGGCGACATCAAGGGCTTTCTGGAAGCATCGCCGGAACATGTGTCGAAGCTCGCCTGGAACATCGCGGCGCCCGCGCGCTGCTCCAAGCCGGTGATCGCGGCCAATCGCGGCTTCTGCTTCGGCGTGGGCTTCGAGTTGTCGCTGGCGTGCGATTTCCGCATCGTCACCGATACGACCTTCTATGCGTTGCCGGAGCAGAAGCTCGGCCAGATTCCCGGCTCGGGCGGCTCGGCGCGTTTGCAGTCGATGGTCGGCATCGGCCGCACGAAGGACATCGTGATGCGCTCGCGCCGCATTCCGGGCAAACAGGCGTACGAGTGGGGCATCGCCGTCGAATGCGTCGCGGACGCGGAACTCGAATCGGCGACGGACGCGCTCGTCGACGAACTGCGCGCGTTCTCTCCGCTCGCGCAGCGCACCGCGAAGAAGCTACTGAACGATTCGGAAGACGCGCCGCTCTCGATCGCGATCGAACTCGAAGGACATTGCTATAGCCGTCTGCGCGCGTCGGACGATTTCCGTGAAGGCGTCGAAGCGTTTCATGGCAAGCGCAAGCCGGTGTTTCGCGGCAACTGATATACCTGACACGCCGCACGGCGGACGAGAGAAGAGGAGACAACGCGATGGATCGCTTCGACTACGTGATCGTTGGCGGCGGCTCGGCGGGATGCGTGCTTGCGCATCGACTGTCGGCCCAGCCGTCGGTGCGCGTCGCGCTGATCGAGGCGGGCGCCGACACGCCGCCGGGCGCGGTGCCCGCGGCGATTCTCGACAGCTACCCGATGCCCGTCTTCTGCGGCGACACGTACATCTGGCCCGATCTGAAAGCGAAAGCCGCGCGGCAGGCCGCGCCGCGCGTCTACGAGCAGGGCCGCGTGATGGGCGGCGGCTCGAGCATCAACGTGCAGTCGGCCAATCGCGGCCTGCCGCGCGACTACGACGAATGGGCCGCTAACGGCGCCGAAGGCTGGTCGTGGCGCGACGTGCTGCCGTACTTTCGCAGGCTCGAACGCGACGTGGACTTTCCCGGCGGCGAATTGCACGGCAGCGACGGTCCCGTGCCGATCCGCCGCATCATGCCGGAGGACTGGCCGGCGTTCTGTCATGCATTCGCGAAGGGGTTGCGCGCGAACGGCCTCGCCGAACTTCAGGACCAGAACGGCGAATTCGGCGACGGATTCTTTCCGGGCGCGTTCTCGAACATCGACGACAAGCGCGTATCGACGGCCATCGCCTATCTCGACGAAGCCACGCGCAAGCGCCCGAATCTCAGCATCTATTCGAATCTGCGCGTCGAACGCATCGTGATGGAAGGCGCGACGGCGCTCGGTGTCGTCGCGATGGCGGCGAATGGCGAGCGCGTGCGTTTCTATGCAGGCGAAGTCGTGCTGAGCGCGGGCGCGTTGCAGTCGCCCGCGATGCTGATGCGCGCCGGTATCGGCGATGCGCGCGAACTCATCGGGATGGGTATCCCGTGTGCGGTGGATTTGCCGGGCGTCGGACGCAATCTGCAGGATCATCCGTCGCTCACGTTCTGTCATTTTCTCGAACCGCGCTTTCGCATGCCGCTAGCACGCCGCCGCGCGAGCATGATGGCCGCGCGCATGAGTTCGGGCGTCGCGGGCTGCGACGAGTCGGACCTGTATCTGTCGAGTGCGACGCGCGCCGCGTGGCATGCGCTCGGCAACCGGCTCGGCCTGTTTTTCCTGTGGTGCAACCGGCCGTATTCGCGTGGCCGCGTGCAACTGGCGTCGCCCGAGGCGGCCGTTGCGCCGCGCGTCGATCTGAATCTGCTCGACGACGAACGCGATCTGCAACGGCTCGCCGCCGGCGTGCGGATGCTGGCGCGCGTCGTCGATGCATCCGGTCTTGGCCGCGATTCGCGTGACTTCTTCCCGGCCGCATTCTCGCCGCGGGTGAAGGCGCTGAGCAAGGTCGGCGAAGGCAATGCGCTTCTGACTTCGATCCTCGGAGCGCTGCTCGACACACCGGCGCCGCTGCGGCGTTTGCTGATCGAACGCTTCTTCACGCGCGGCCTGAAGATGACTTCGCTGATCCACGACGACCGCGCGCTCGCCGATTTCATCCGCGCGAACGTGTTCGGCGTGTGGCATGCGAGCGGCACCTGCCGTATGGGTGGCGCGCAGGACTGCGACGCCGTCACCGACACGGAAGGCCGCGTGCGAGGCACACGAGGGCTGCGCGTCGTGGATGCATCGCTGATGCCGCGACTGCCATCGGCGAATACGAACATACCGACCATCATGATCGCCGAGAAAATCGCCGATGCGATGGTTGCCCAGCGACGGGCGAGCGTGGCATCGCCGTTCGCCGCCGCCCACTGACGATTTTTCAACCTCGAACAAGAGCACGCGTCCGACAAAGCGTGCCTGTGAGACACAAGGAGATGCAAATGTCTGTAGCAGCGCAAGACGGGGCCACCGTGCTTCCGGTTAGTCAGCGGCAGGTCATGGGCGCGGTGTTGGCGTCGTGCATGGGCTGGGCGCTCGATCTGTTCGACCTGTTCGTGTTGTTGTACGTCGCGCCGATCGTCGGGCGTCTGTTCTTCCCGTCCGAGCACGCGATGCTTTCGCTCGCTGCGGTCTACGCGTCCTTCGCGGTGACGCTGCTGATGCGGCCGCTCGGCTCCGCGCTCTTCGGCTCTTACGCGGACCGTCACGGCCGCAAGGGCGCGATGATCCTCGCGGTCGTCGGCGTCGGCGTGTCGACGGCGGCCTTCGGCGTGCTGCCGACGGTCGCCCAGGCGGGCATCGTCGCGCCGGTGTTGTTCTTGCTGCTGCGTCTCGTGCAGGGCGTGTTCGTCGGCGGCGTGGTCGCATCCACGCATACCATTGGCACCGAATCGGTCGCGCCGAAGTATCGCGGCGCGGTGTCGGGGCTGATCGGCGGCGGCGGCGCGGGACTCGGCGCGCTGCTCGCTTCAGTAACGTTCCTCGCGATGTCGGCGCTTTTCCCCGGCGATGCCTTTGACGTATGGGGCTGGCGCTGCATGTTCTTCACCGGCATCATCAGCTCGCTGCTTGGTCTCTTCGTGTTCAACAGCCTTGAAGAGTCGCCTCTGTGGAAGAAGCTCGCCGCCGAAAAGGCCGCGAGGGCCACCGCGCAGGTCAGGAGCGCGACCGTCGAAGTGGCGCGCTCGCCGATCCGCACGCTTTTCTCGCGTGAATATCGCAGCGTGCTGTTCGTCAATCTGCTGCTGACTATCGGCGGCGGCAGCGGCTACTACCTCACATCGGGCTATCTGCCGACCTTCCTCAAAGTCGTGAGTCATGCGCCGAACGGTGCCGCTGCCGCGATCCTGATGATCTGCAGCGTGGCCGTGGTGATCGCTTCGGTCGCGGCAGGGCACGTGAGTACGTTCATCGGACGCAAGGGCGCGTTCATCTTGATCGGCATTATCCGGCTCATCGCGTTGCCCGCGCTGTTTTTGCTGCTGCCTACCGCGGACAGCATCATGATGGTCGGCGTCTATGCAGTCCTTCTCAGCGCGCTCGGCAGCGCCGGCTATGCGCCGATCCTGATCTTCCTGAACGAACGCTTCCCGACCGCGATCCGCGCGACGGGCACGGGCCTTTCGTGGAATATCGGCTTCGCGATCGGCGGAATGATGCCGACGGCCGTGTCGCTGGTGGCGAAGGACGCGACTCAGTTGCCGATGACGCTAGCCATCTTCGTCGGCGCGATCAGCGTGATCTTTCTCGTGGGCGCATTCGTCGTGCCCGAGACGCTCGGCAAGCTCGAAGACGGTTCCGCGCGCAGTCCTTCCTGAGTCATTGGGTATAACGGCGGACGCCAACGGGCGCACGCCTTTCACAACAGTTGGAGATATCGATGAAATACGAAGAAGACGTTCGTGCGCGTTCTTACAAGTTCCGTGACGAGTATGTCAATGCCACGCCATGGTGGTATCGCGGTGAAATGCACCTCGGCTTCACCTTGCTCTTCACCGGCGGCGTGATCGTGTATTGCCTGATGCAGCTTCATGCACCGACGCTCGCCGAATGGCTGGCGGTCATTCCGCTCTTTCTGTTCGGCAACTGGGCGGAATGGGCGGCGCACCGCTACGTGCTGCATCGTCCGACGAAGTATTTCAGCATGATCTACAAGCGCCATTGCGCCGTCCATCACCGGTTCTTCACGCATGTGACGCTTGAATACAAGGGCCACCGTCACTGGCGCGCGCTGCTGTTTCCGCCTTTTGCGCCGGTTGCGTTCGTGCTGGCGGCCGTGCCGTTCGCGCTCGTGATCGGGTTCGTATTCTCCCGCAACGCAGGCTATATCGCGCTGCTCACGATGGCGGCGTACTTTCTGATGTACGAGGGCCTGCATACGCTCTCACACGTCACCGACAGCCCGTTCCTCGACCGCGTTCCGCTCGTCAACACAGTGCGGCGCCTGCACGCCACACACCACGATCCCGAAGTGATGGCGACACAGAACTTCAACCTCACGTTCCCGATCTGCGACACGCTGTTCGGCACGCGCAGCGACGTTCCGGGTAGTGCGCGCGAACCGTTGGAACGCGGCCGCTAAGGCGCTTGTTTCCCCAAAACACCCGTCGTCACGCGCTTTATCTCATCAGTGATGATCGTGATGAGCGCCTGGGCGGCCGGCCCGATCGGCCGCTTCGGATGCGTGACCTGAATGATGTGGCGCACGATCGGCGGCGACGCGATCCTGCGTGCGCGCAAGCGCCCTTCGTCCACTTTCGCCTGCACGACGACGCGCGGCAGGATTGTCGCGACACTGCTCTGCTCAACGAACTGCACGATGGTGCTGAGCAGATCGATCTCGAACTTCGGCTGGATGACGACGTCAGCCGCCATCAGCGCGGCATCGAGCGCGCCTCGCAGGCCGTTGCGGCGCGTGGGCAGCACGAATTCGATGCCCGACTGCTGCGTGAGATCGATCTCGTCGGGCAGCTTTGGGCCTTGTACCACGCTCGTCACCAGCACCATTTCTTCGACGAGCAAAGGCTCTACGTGGAGCGTCAGCCGCCCGCGCGGCTTGTTGATGATGGCGGCATCGAGCCGGCCAGTTTCGACAGCGTCGATCAGTTGCGCGCTGAAGCCATCGGCGACGGAGACTTCGACTTGCGGGAAAAGCGCATCGAATCTGGCGAGCGATTCGGGCAATACGCTCTGCGCCTCCGACGACACCATCCCTAGCGACACGCGGCCCGTCACGATGACATCGCGACGACTCAGGTGCTCGCGTGCGTGGTCGATGTCGCGCATGATCGGCGTGTAAAGGCGGTACATCAACCGTGCGGCTTCGGTCGGCGCCATGCCGTGCGGCCCACGCTCGAAGAGCTTCTGCCGGATCTCCGTTTCGAGCTTGGCGATCTGCATGCTGAGCGCCGGTTGCGCGATGTTGAGCCGCCTGGCGGCGCGCGTGACGGTGCCTTCTTCGAAAAGCGCGATGAAGTAGTGGATCTGCTTCAGTTCCATGGGACAGGGCTCTATGAACCTGATTCGCAGGCGAGCTGGACGATTACGCTAGCTGCGTGCGTACTAGAAAAGGTGCGTTACCTTCAGGTTGTCGTCCCACCAGAGGTTCAGATATTCAACGGCAATTCTGCGATGGCAGTATTGCGGGCTGTCTTCGCTGCACAACAGGCACGCCCTGTCGAACAATGCAACATCGAGGTTACGCTCTACGCGGCGCTTCGCCAAAAGCTCGATGTATTCAGCGGCGTAGCTGTCCCAGTTCAGCTCCTTTCTCTGATATCGCTTGAGCATTTGCTTCTCAGGTGCCAGGTCGCGTAGCTCCAGATAAACCGCGCCAACAAGTTGCGATAAGAAATATTCAAGGTCCGGCTTCTTTGCGAACCCTGCGAGCTGCGATGTATTGTTCACTCGAACGTCGAGCAGCGCACGCACTTCCGCCTGACGCAATAGACCGAAGAACTTCTCGGCGGACTTGTTGGTGAATCCAATCGTTGCCACGTCCATTTCCGCATTCCTTGTTCACTGAGGGCCCGTCGCCCGGCGGCCGCGCGATGCGGAATCCGCGCCGGCCGCCGTTCGCCCGGGTAACGGGCGAAGGCCGTATCGTCGCTCGCGCAATTTGATGCACCGTTCCCGCGAGTCTAACTCTGCGTCGCCGCGGGCGGTTATTCCGCTGACGGTTGGTCGAGGTGCGCAGGGCAGGTACGGTCCTGTGGTCCAACGCTGGTGCACACGACAATCAAAGTCGAGGGGCTCGTCAACGGGCTTGCGCGCGTTGCGGCTCGGCCCGGAGCAACTGGATCTGCGCCGGCGTGTGGGCAATGGCGGAAAAGGCGGCCACCAGGGATTGCGCCAGGTTCACATTTCATTGTTAAACTGTCCATTGTTAATCAGTAGACAGTTGATCGAAGGTGCCGGGGTAGTTGCGATTGGGAAGCAGACAGTCGCATGCACGAGGCCGGGACCTCTACACCTCTTTTTTGCGAGTTCGGAATGGAAGCGAAGTTCTATCGCGGGTGGCATCTGGCCAAAACCGACATGGAGTACCAGGCGACGGAGTTCGAATGGTCGCTGATACGTTTTTATGAAGCGTTTTCGCGCTTCGTCCTGTCGACAGGCATGATTACCATTGCGGCGGATGTCGACATCAAATACCAGGAACACGTGATCCTGCACGTGATCCGCATGCAGGACCGCCCCAAAAACAGCGCGACGATTGCGCGATTGATGAACCGGGACGACATCCCCAATATCCAGTACAGCCTCAGAAAGCTCGAAGCGGCCGGTCTCATCGAAAAGCTGAAGGACAAGAACAGCAAGACCTACTCCTATGTGGCGAGCGAACTGGGCGTGAAGCTCACCGACGAGTATTACAAGGTCCGGCAGGAAATTCTCGTCAAGCGCCTCGAGGAAATCACCGACGTCGCGGACAAGTTCGAAAAGGGCGCACGTTTCATGTCGCTTCTCACGGGCATCTATGAAGAGGCGGCGCGCGATTCCGCGACCATTACGCCACAGATCCTCGAGGCTGCGCCCACACCCAAGCCGGCCCGCAAGACGCGCAAGACGTCCGGGGGCTGAGGCCTGGTCTTGCCGGGCAGCAGTCCCCCGGTCATAGCCAGCACGGGAGTCAGTCCAGCGGACGTGCGCGGTGCCAGTCAGTGGCGCGCTGCCAGGCCATGCCGGCCCGGCACAGCGTCGCTTCCGCGCCGTGGGCGGCCACGAACTGGAAGCCGATCGGCAGTCCGTCAGGCGTGAATCCGCACGGTAGCGCCATGCCCGGATGTCCCGTCGAATTGAACGGCGCCGTGAACTGGATCAGCCGCGCATTGAGGTCGGGATCCTGCGCGAGCGCGCCCAACTGCTCGTGCGTGGGTGCCGCGAATGGCTGCACCGGCGCGACCAGCAGATCGATATCCTTCATCACCTGGTTGACCCTGCCGCGTAGCGCGGCACGATTGAGCAGCACCTGCTGATAGCGCAGCGCGCTGGTTTCGTGTCCGATCTGGATCAGACGGGTCAGGGCCGGACCGTATTCGGCGGCGCGGCGCGGCCAGGTGTCGGCGTGCGCGAGCGCGACCTGCACGCCGCAGTCTTCCTGCCATTCGTCGACCACGGTTCGAACCGCAGGGAAACGCACCTCGCGAATCTCGGCGCCAAGTTCCCGGAGCACCTCGAGCACGCGTTCGAGCGCCTCGACGATTACGGCATCGGTGCCCTCGGTGTTCCAGGCGGGATCGATGCCGATACGCAGGCCGCGCAGATCCCCGGCGTCCTCTGGCAGCGCCAGGCGTTCCTCCGGCAGCGAAGTCGGGTCGAGCGGATCGTGGCCGGCGATCACGCCAAGCATGAGCGCGGCGTCGGCCGCATTGCGCGCCATCGGGCCAACGTGATCGAGGCTCGCGCCCAGCTCGAAGGTGCCGTGCCGGCTCACGCGGCCCCAGGTCGGCTTGATGCCGGTCAGGCCGTTTGCCGCCGACGGGAAGCGGATCGAGCCGCCAGTATCAGTGCCGAGCGCGCCGTAGCAAAGGCCGGCGGCTGTAGCCACGCCCGAGCCGCTCGACGAGGCGCCGGCCCAGTGGTTCCCGTGCCACGGGTTGACCGGTTCGGCGATGGTCGGATGATGTGTGGCGAATGCGCCTTCGGTCATCTGTAGCTTGCCGAGCATGATCGCGCCGGCTTCGCGCAGACGTTTGACCACGGTTGCATCCTCGCACGGCACGAAGCCTTTGTGGATCGTGGTGCCTGCCGCAGTGGGTACGGCGGCAGTCCAGAACAGATCCTTGATGCCGAGCGGCACGCCATGCAGCGGGCCGAGCGCTTCGCCCGCGAGCACCTTGCGTTCGGCTTGGCTGGCGTCGGCGAGCGCCTGCTCGTGCATCACGAGCGCATAGCTGTGCAGCGTTGGCTCGAGCCGTTCGATGCGCTCGAGCATGGCGCGCGTGACTTCGACGGGTGAGATGTCGCGAGCGCGGATCATCTGTGCGAGCGTGCGGATATCCAGGTAATGCAATTCGGAATTTGACATGATCAGGTCCGGACGAAGGGTTTAAAGACCGAGTTCCGCGCGCGGCCGCGTAAGCGTATCGATCAGCGCGTACAGGATCTTGTGGGCGCACGGCATGAGATCGGGGATATAGGTGGCGCCCATGCCGCCGAGCCCCTCGGCGAGCGGTTCGGGCGAGCCTTCGGCGGGCCACGGCCAGCCGATCCGGGCGGTCGGGATCCCGAAGCGCCGCAGCGCGGCCCCGTCGGTCTGCCCGCCAAGATAGTCGGGCGTCGGATGCGGGCGCTGTTCGATATGCTCCCAGCCGCGGCGCGCGGACTGGATGATCCAGTTGTCGGGCTCGGTCGTGCCGCCCGGCACCGAACCGTACATTTCCCAGTCCAGATCGAAATCGGGGTGGCGTGCCTGCAGCCCGGTCATGAATGCCGCGAACTGTGCCTTGATCTCGCCTGGGCTCGTTCGTGGATTGATACGCACATCGAAGAAAATTTCCGTGACCGCCGACGGGAACGCCGGACGTTCGGGCCAGCCGCCCTGGACGCCTGCAATCCAGCCGTGCGGCTTGACCACACCGGAGGTATTGCGCTCGGCATACTCGATCAGCCATTGCTCGAGTTCGAGAATCACCCGCGCGGCGGGCACGACCGAGCTGCGGAAGCCAGGCGTCCCGCGCGGCACGCCCGCATAGCCGAGCGTGCCCTTGACCTTGACCTTGAACCAGCCCATGCCCGGCTCTTCGTGATAGACCCAGTTCCACGGCTTCATCACGATCGCGAAGTCGGGCGCCACGCCGCGGCTCAGCAGATGGGTGACGCCGGCCGACATGCCGGCCTGGTCGCGTGCGGCGACGTCGACAGGCATGCCGCCATCGGCCATCGCGACGATCAGGTCCCCCGTCAGTGGCACATCGGCTTCGATCAGCGCGGTCGCCACCTCGGTCAGGGTGGCGATCATGCCTTTCGGATTGGAGGCACCGAGCCCGAACACCCAGTCGCCCTCCATGCGCGCCTGCGGTTTCAGATCGACGTGCTCGGGCGGTCCGACCCATGGGTTGTCGGTTGCATCGCCTTCGAGGTGCGTGTCGATCGGCGCGTACAGCATCACGGAGGCGCCGCCGCCGCTGCCGCGCTTCTCGCCCACCACATTGCCGGTCCGTTCGTTCATGCGGCGGTAGCTGGCGTTCATGCCGATGTTGCCGAGATGGCGCGCCATGAACTCGCTGGCCTCGCGGGCCGCGCCGGTAGGGCTGTGGATGTCCGTCAAATCGAACAGCAGCCGTTGCAGGCGGCCCGGATCGAGCCGGGCGCAGGCGCGTTCGTACCAGACCTGCTGTTCAGGAGAGAAGGGCAACGGTTTCGTTGTCAGCAAGACGTACCTCTGCATTCACAAGTGCGATCAGTTCGATGGAGAAAACTGCTCGGCGTAGATGTTTTCCGGGCGCAAGCCGAGTTCGGTCAGCCTGAGCGTGGCGGCTTCGATCATGCGCGGCGGCCCGCACAGATAGGCGACGGTGTCGGGGTGCGTGACGTCGTCGGCGCTCAGCGCATCGACCGGATTGCCTCGCAGGAAATCGCCGGTGGGGTTGTGGTCGACCGAAATGCGCGCGTCCAGCTGCGGCAGCCAGTGCTTGCGCAGATCGATGTCGTCGAGGCAGAACAGCTGCTCGGGAGTCGCGCATCCGAAGCTCAGCAGTACCGATGGTTTGCGTCCCGACTTGCGGCGGATCGTGTCGATCATCGACATGATGGGCGCGAGACCCGTACCGCCCGCCACCATGATGTGCGGCGCCGGGACTTTCTCGCGCAGATAGAAGTTGCCGAATGGGCCTTCGATCTCGATCACGTCGTCGGGCTGCGCCCGATTCTCGAGCCATGACGACATCACGCCGTCCTCGAGCAGGCGCACCAGTAGTTCGATTTTCGGCAGGTCGGCCGCAGTGCTCGACGGCGAGTAGCTGCGCGTCACATCCGTGCCCGGAACGCGAACCTGGATGAACTGGCCGGGGCGGAAATCGAGCCACGAGCCTTCGGCCAGTTCGAGCGAGACGCGCACCGCGTTCGGGGCGATTTTCTCGATGCTGTCCACGAAAGCATGCGCCTTGACGGCCTTTGTCGACCCCACAGCGCTCTCGTAGTTCAGCGAGAACGTGCAATCGCTTTCGGGCTCGGTTACGCACAGCAGACGCTCGCCGGCGTCGAACTCGCTCTTGAGCAGAGTCGAGCTCGCACCGGCGCGCAGGCCAGCCTGGCCTTCCACCAGATGCGCCATACAGCTCGAGCAGGAGCCAGAGCGGCACTGGTGGAGGACCGGGGCGCCCGCGGCGAGAGCGGCATCAAGCACGCTCTCGCCAGGCTGCACGGCAACCGATGTCTCCTGTCCGTCGCGGAATTTCAGAGTGACATGTTTAACGGATGACATACGGGTACCTTGATACGGAAGAATTACGGATTACTTATCGTCTTCTTCGATCTTCTCGACGAAGTAGCCGGGTGCCTTACCCTCTGCGGTGCGCTTCATGCGGATCGCGCCCGCCTTGATCGCGCCATCCACGCCGCGTCCCGGTTTGGCGATGCCGCGGTTCCAGCGCGATGCGATCTTGCGCCACGTAATCGGCGAGACGTCGGTCGCCACCAGCTGTTCGTCATCCCAGCCGGTGCCGTCGGCATAGAAGTCGTGCATGGCTTCGCGCGCGTAGAGGTCGCAGTCGTTGAAGCCGTGCAGGCACAGCGGCTTGAAGAAGTACTCGTAGCGATAGTTGAAGTCCTTGCGCTCCTTCTCGGTCGGGCACACACGCGCCAGGATTTCCCAGTACTCGTAGGTGTCGTCGGTGATCGGCACGTACCACTCGAACTGCACGACATGCTCTTCCGGCCAGTTCTCGACCATCAGCACGCCGGGCAGGAATACCGAGGTGCGGTACGGCCGTGCGACCGGGTTGCTGATTTCGAGACCGACCGTCTCGTTCTTGAGGATCGGCGCCCACTTCTCGGTGAACAGCCACTGCACCAGGCCTTTCGGACCATTCTCGTCTTCCACCGCTGCGATGCAGTCATCGGCAGCGGGCACGATGCCGAGCGGCAGCACCCAGTCCTTGGCGTGGATGATGGCGTTGTCCTTGTGGACCAGGATGTGGGCGTTGTCAAAGCCGTTCTCGCAGGCGATACGCCAGTTTGCGAAACCGGTGCGGTGCATGCCGCGCGCGACCACGTCCTTGTCGAGCAGGCTGGGTGCCGATGGCCACAGTGGATGCGGGAAGCGTTCGTCGTTCTCCGGGAAGCGGATCGGCAGGTCTGCCGAGAGCGGCGGCACGTCTTCGAGCGGGAAGTCGTCTTCGCGCACGAACACGAAAATCATGCCGGCCACTTCCTCGACCGGATAGGTCGTAACGCCGGTGGTGCCGATCAGCTTGTCGTCCGGGTTGCCAGCGATGGTGGCGAGCTTGCCATCCGCCAGATTGAACGTGAAGCCGTGATACCAGCAGCTGATGGTGTCCTTTGTCAGACACATCGGCTTGGCCGACATGCGCACGCCGCGATGCACGCACTGATCCTTGAGCGCGTAGACCTTGCCGTCGACGCGGCGCAGCACGATCGGAATGCCACAGATCTGGATGCCCTCTACGGCATCTTCTGCCAGCTCATTGCTGAACAGGGCCGGGTACCAATGATTCACGAAGCCCCACGCGGCGTCCTTGTAGGGCTGGTACTGGCTTTGAACCTTGGCGTCGTTGACGCGGGCATCGCTGATGTCGTTCAGACGCGCGCCGCTGCGACGGCGGACGATGGGCGTATCGCTCATTACTGGTATCTCCGGGTTGTTATGGGCTAGCTGTCGCATCGCGACGGAAGCTTGCGTTGCACAGACGGACACGGATATGGACGGCCCCGTGTTCGATGCTGTGCGTGAAGGCTACGGAAATATAAATTGACAGTCAATTTAAATTCAATCAATGTTCGATCGTCTATCCGTGATCGATGGCTTGACCGTCGTCATGGAAATTGACGTGAATCCTTGCTAGATGGCGCTGCCAGCGGACGGATGGCTTGCTTGCAGTCCTCGCATGTGCAGGCCGAATCGGGGTTAATCCCGAGTGGAAGAGGACGCTTCAGACGGTTCGGCGCCCTGCTGCGGCGCTAAGGATTTACCCCGATAAACAAAAGGAGACATCTCAATGAGCACGGCCAATACCATGCGCGCGATGCGCGTTCACGACGCGGGTGGGCGTTTCGTTCTCGACACGATTCCGAAGCCCGATTTGTTGCGGCCGACCGATGTGCTGGTCAGCGTGAAGGCGTCCGGCGTCGTGCCGAACCTGCGCAACGTGATGAGCCACTACGGCGATCGCGCCTACCTCACCGTGCCCGATTTGCCCGCGATCTACGGCCTCGATGCGGCCGGCGTGGTCGCTGAGGTTGGCAGTGCAGTGACAGGTCTGAGCCGCGGCGATCGTGTCTATATCAATCCGGGCCGCTCGTGCGGCTCGTGCCATGCATGTCGTATCGGCGAGCCGATCAACTGCGAGGCGTTCACGTTCCAGGGTTACTTCGGCTTCGGTCCGAAGTCGAAGAACATCTACCGGCAGTACCCGTATGGCGGCTTCTGCGAGTTTGCGACGGCGCCGGCCGATGGCCTCGTCAAGCTGCCAGATGCCGTGAGCTTCGAAACGGCAGCGCGTTTCGGTTATCTCGGTACCGCTTATTCCGGTCTGCGCAAGGCGGGTGTTGGCGCAGGGCGCACGGTGCTGATCGTTGGCGCGACCGGCACGCTGGGCCTGGGTGCAGTGCAGATCGCGCGTGCCATGGGCGCCATCAAGATTCTGTGCGTGGCGCGCAACGAGGCGGTGCTGGCAAAGGTCAAGGCACTCGATCCGCAGCGAATCAGTACGTTTTCGTACGGAACTGGCTCACTGGCCGATTGGGCTCGCCAGGAAACCGGCGGGACCGGAGTCGATGCCGTCGTTGACGCGATTGGTCCCGGCTCACCGCACCAGGTCACGCTCGATGCGATGGCGTCGCTGCGGCGCGGCGGCAAGCTGGTCGAGATCGGTTCGATGACCGATCCGCTGCCGATCGTCATGCACGAAATGATGTGTTCGCAGATCAGCATCATCGGCTCTGTATGGTTCTCCGTCGCCGAAGGTCAGGACCTCGCGAATATGGCCGCGGCCGGCACACTCGATCTCGATGTCTTCGACCACCACCGCTATCAGCTGGATCAGGCTAACGAAGCATTGTCGGACGCCGAGAAGCGTGCGAGCGGCTTCGTCAATGTTGTCATTGTTCAGTAAGGTATCCAAAGTAAATCGAGGAGATCGACATGGTGAGACGTATCGTGACCGGCGAGCAGGACGGCAAGTCGGTATTCGTGGCCGATGGCGAGGTGGAAAGCCGGCATGCCTATGCGGCGGTACCGGGCTTCGAGACCACACAGGTTTGGGCGACGTTCGAGGGGGCTGCCGCATTGCCGCACCCGGGCGGCGATCCGGTGGTCAGCCTGGACTCGACGATTCCTGACCCGCATGGCACGCGCTTCATGATCGTGCAGTTTCCGCCCGACAGCGTGATGGCCTCGCCGGATTTTGATCCGGCCGCGGCGGGTGCTGAGTACGCTGCGAACCTGCCGGGTCTGGCCGAGTGCTTCGAGCCGAACGGCTCAGGTTTCCATCGTACCGAATCGGTGGACTACGACATCATCCTGGCCGGCGAACTGACGCTCGAACTCGATGATGGTCAGGTTCGCCACCTGAAGGCCGGCGATGTCGTGATCCAGAACGGCACCCGTCATGCCTGGCGCAACAGCAGCGCGCAACCGGCCGTGATGGCGGCGATCCTGATCGGTGCCGACCGGAAGTAATGCTCAGAGGGGAAACCAGGTGGAAACGCATACGATGAGTCAGCAAGCTGGACACCACGGGCAGCACCGGCCGCGCGTCGCGCCGCACACTGAAACGCTCGAATGGAGCAGCGCGATGCTGCTGGGCCATGCGCCGATCGACGAGGCTCACGAGGAGTTCGTCGACGTTGTCATGGCGCTGCGCGAGTGCACACAGCACACCGCGCTTGCCTGCCTGCAGGCAGTGGAGACGCATCTGCTGTCCCACTTCGCCGTCGAACTCGAGTGGATGACGAAAACTGGCTTCCCGGCCAGGGAGTGTCATCTCGATGAACATCAGAAAGTGCTCGACGCGGTCCAGCAGGTGAACGCACTGGCGGCGGTTGGGGAAGCGGGGTTGTCGGACGTCAGGAGGCTTGCGCAGGCATTGATCGACTGGTTTCCAGGTCATGCAGATTATATGGACTCCGCTTTGTCTGCCTGGGTCAACAAGAAGCTGCATGGCGGTGCGCCTGTAGTGGTGCGCCGCGATCTGAAGATCGAGACACCGGCTGCGGTGCTTTGATGGGATGCGCAGGAAAAGGGCGGGTCGCGTGACAAGGCGCCGTCACGACGACGTCGGTTTTCGCCCTGTATAAGTCGGGGAAATCAGAGACCCCGATTCGAAAAAAGCAATTATTTGGAGACGCGGTAAATTGGCTAAAGAAAACTTCGTGAAATCTGCGCTGGCCGCTTCGGTCATGTTGTTTGCGGTCGGCGCGCAGGCCCAGAGCAGCGTGACGCTGTACGGTATCGTGGACGGTGGACTTCTCTATCTGAGCAAGACCCGCAATGCCAGCGGTGGCAATGGCGGGAAATTCTTCGGTTTCACCGATAGTGGCCAGATGCCATCATTGTTTGGCCTGCGTGGCGACGAAGATCTGGGCGGGGGTCTTCACGCCGAGTTCAAGCTCGAAAGCGGCATCAATATCGCCAACGGTGGCCTCAACGATTCGAACGGCAACTTTTTCGGCCGTCAAGCATGGGTTGGCTTGAGCGGTAACTTCGGTACCGCGCGCGCGGGTCTGCAATATTCGCCGTTTTTCAATACCGTTTACGCGCTCGATCCGCGCAACATGTCGCAACTCGGCAGTTCGCTTGTGCCGTTCATCGACACTACGGTCGTGACGGCCATCTTCAGCGCCAACGCGCTGACCTACACGAGCCCCGTGCTGGGCGGACTGCAAGCCAGCGTGATGTATGCGCCAGGCGGCGTGGCGGGTAGCTTCAAGACCGGTCGCTCTTACTCTGCCAATCTCTCGTACAACTGGGAGGGGCTTGGTCTCTATGCCGCCTACTATAACGGCATCGAGGGACCTCCCACCGCACCGCTGCCCGATCGGCTTGGAATGATAGGCCGTGTTATCGGCGCCACCTACAAATTCGGCGCGCTGACGACCAAGGCCTCGTTTACCGACTTCAAGATGGCGGGAAGCGGCATCGACTACGATATCTGGAACGGCGGCTTCGCCTGGCAGGCCACGCCAGCACTCAATCTCGATGCCGGCGTCTGGTACACGGTCAACCGCAAAGATACCGACAGCAAATCGCTCGTTGGCGCGCTTGGGGCGACTTATAGTCTGTCGAAACGCACCGGGGTGTACACGCAGGTCGGCGTGGTCAACAACAAGGGCAACCAGAATTTCGGCCTCCAGATTGGCAATGGCGGCAATACGCCTAGCTCGCTGTACGCGCCTTCTGGTACGACCGTTGGCGTCGATATCGGTATCCATCACGTGTTCTGATCGGTTCGGCCCTGCAACGTACGGAACATGGCCGCGATGGGCTGTGCGACCGCGCTGGGACTTGCAGCGGAAGGGGCTGCAGTAGTCCTGGCGGCAGTACCGAGGACAAGCTCGCCGCAGTGAGGGAGGTCACTGCAGCGGGCGGGGTGGCGGAGATCAAGGTTACGGATGCGGCACGGCGCGCCTCGTCTGGCAATGTTTCGTCAATGGGTTTCACCGAGTGGTTGCCGACTACTTGGACTGGCCTGTGGTTCTCAATGGACAACCGCATTCCCGGAGTGATATTCTCCTCGATGATAAGGAAACCTGAACATTATCGTGATGGTGGAAAGCGAATGAATTCCGGAAGCACACAACCGGAATCCGATCGACCCACGAATCCGCCGGTGTTTACCTCGCATTCTGACGGCAGTTGCTGATTGGAGCCTAG
>NZ_BBJJ01000019.1 GCF_000739815.1 Paraburkholderia mimosarum LMG 23256 = NBRC 106338 | reverse complement strand
GTTTATACCGCTTGTCGAGCGCGCCGAAAGCTGAATTGCTTTCTGCGCGGCAAGGACGCCGTACCGCACCAGGCTGTCGCGCAGAACTACGGTCGTGGTCCTCCCGTACAGATCCGCGCATCGCCAGGTATGACGCAATCCAGCGTGCCACTCGCGA
Organism: Paraburkholderia mimosarum LMG 23256 = NBRC 106338; assembly: GCF_000739815.1. Classification (GTDB taxonomy): domain Bacteria; phylum Pseudomonadota; class Gammaproteobacteria; order Burkholderiales; family Burkholderiaceae; genus Paraburkholderia; species Paraburkholderia mimosarum. The sequence continues at coordinate 145,756 of NZ_BBJJ01000019.1, read as the reverse complement.
CTAAGCCTTTCGCTCCAGCAGGTCTGTCGCGAAAGACTTCGCATGCGCTACGGCCTCTTGCGCGTCGAGGAATACACCGAGCTGCTCCCAGTGCTCTTCGACCGCGTACGTTCCTTTCACACCGAGTGCCCTCTGAACGCGCAATTGCGCTGCGTATCTACCGTCCGCCAATGGTCGAGCGGTCGCTATTACCTTGTGGGGAAGGTCGGATCTTTCTGGCTGAACCAACTCGACAGGGCCACCAGGTGCGCCGATATCTTTCAACTCGTTCCTGACTTTGCAGTCCGGGCAGTAGAAGCACCACTGGCAACGGGGTTCGAATGAAAATACCAATGGACTCCTGAGGCAGTACTTCCCGAAAGGTATCGATCTGTCGGTGTACTCACAGGCCAAACTCAATGCCGTGGCAAGAAGGCTGAACGAGCGTCCAAGGAAGACATTGAATTACGAAACGCCGGCTGAACGGTTCCAGAAAACTATTGCATCGACCGGTTGAATCCGCCGGCTGCGACGGACGCCGCAATGTCCGGTTGACGCTCACGGTTAATGACGCATGGTGGCCGAAAGTGGCTCTTCTCTTGAGCCAGCGTTGAAGCTTCTCCAGATCCGTATGCACTCTCGCATGGGCTTCTTCTTTTTTACGCCCGGATTTCAGCGCGTGCTGTCGCAGCGATGCGCTTGATACGACGCCCGATCGATCGGCGCATGTCCTGGATTGATACTCGCCATGAGGAGCTGGGTGGGTCGCCCATCGGGCACATACCAGACGAAGGTCGCCGTGTTCTCTACCCCTTTCGTCGAGGTCCACCAGCGCACCATGCGAACCTGCTGGTGATAGCAGGTTGTCAGCGCCTCCCGGTCGAGCGCGATCGCCCCTTCACGGGCATAGTCGTCCTTCATCTCTGAGATCGTGGCGTTGTGTCGAAGCCCCAGCCTCAGCTCATCCGCGGCGCCGTCATAAATGTCATCGAAGTGCTGGGCATTGAAGCTGCGCACCAGCGCCGACTCTGCGGCCTGAGCATCAGCAGGGTCGGCAATGGCGGCCCCGCGATGGCGCGGCGTGAGCGCGAACACCGTTGCACCTAGGGACAGGGCAATCGCCACCGCGATCGCGAGCTTCCCGATACTTTTTCTCTTCGACCCCGACACCATTCTCGTCCTTTTGATACGCTGCTTATGCGCGCGATATTATGACTGAAGATGCGCTGCAGGTTTCAGTTCCAGCAATTCACGCCGAGCCGTGGACACCGTGCTTGGGAGACTAAATATGCCGTTCCGTATGGGCCGGTGAAGGCGAAGGAGCGAGCGCCAAGGTCGAGACCTTGCCGTCGTTTTCAATTTCGACAAAACCGATTCTCCTGTACCAGTCATAGGCAGCTCGGTTGCATACGAAGACATTCAGGTACAGCTGTTTTTGTAAATAACTGGACAATGTCATCACCTTGGCAATCGTTGCACTGCCGATCGACTTGTTTTGCATCTCCGGCACGATACAAAGCATCCTCAGCCATACGAGATCCGGTTCGACCTCCCAATGCACAAACCCGCATCGGGTGCCTTCCCACGTGACGATTTGACAAGATCCTTGTCGAAGGCTTTTCGCAAACCCCGCTTTTTGCAAGTCCTCGTCCCAGCCATACGCTGATGTAACGAAACCTTTCATCGTTCGCCGGTACGTGTCAAATAGCCATTCCGAATCTCCGGCTGCGGCCTGTCGAAAATCTAGATTCATCACCGGCAATCGCGATAAGGAAGCCTTCGTCAGAGTACCGGGGAGCGACATCAATCCGGCGGGTGGGGGCCGGCGAACGACGACCGATGCGAAATACCGCTCAACGGACAGTTGAGCTAACAAACCGCTGGTCAATCCCGGGCTCGCAACGAACCGCCGAAATCGACCCTCTCCGGCCATTCAAGCACCGCTGAGGTCGATGGCGGTTTTGGGGCGAGCTCTCGTCGTCCAGCACTGCTTCTCCGGCGAGCTAATGTCCTGCGGCGGGGGCGCCTCTGCGTCAGTGCGGGATGAACGGCGTTCAGCCTCGATGGCTTCCCGAATCGCATGACGATGAGCGATAAAGGTCCGAAGAATTGCATGCATCGTGAGGAGCAATTCCCCAGGCAATTCAGTGTCCAGACCTGCAGCCCTGTATCGCGCGAGCCGATCCTCCTGCGCGGATATCAGGTATACAGCAGTGCGCAGATGAGAATTTTCGTCAAGGAGCGCGGCCATGGGAGTTCCGAATTTCGCTGCATCCGCGACGTGTTATGGCCGGCTACTGATGATCCGTTCAGAAGTCCAGGCTGAAAACGGCGTACGCCATCACCGCCTTAGCAAAATGGCAGGAGCTGGACAAGAGTTGCGACGCTCTCGACAAGACGGTCGTACAGCCGTTCAGAGTCGGCTGCGTTCAAGCCACGGCTCCGCAATCGCCCGGTCCTAAACGCTTGCGCATGCATAAGCTCAATGCCCCGGCAAATCCGGGCGGCGCACTCTGTATTGCTGGGCTGACCGAGCGAGGCAATCGCCAGCGCCCGATCCCACCCTTCGTCGCGAGCGGTGGCGCGCATTGGCAGGCTTTGAGATGGTGCTCCTGGCGATGCGGTCGACCAGGTCACGTCTTTGATAAGCTCTAGAAGCTGTTCGGTGGTCACCGGCTTTCGGACTGCGGCGTCTGCCTGGCGTGTGCGGGACAATTCCGCGCCGGACATCAAGATGACCGGGACGCGTCTGAACATCGGCAACGCTTTCAGAATTGTGACCGCGTCCGGCCCCTCCAGCAGCGGCATGTCGACATCGGAGATGATGAGCTCGGGCTTGATCTCGACGGCTGCCCGCAGCTCCGCAATGCCGTCCTCCGCGCAGAAGACCACGTGTCCATGCGCTGCCAGGGTCGCCTGCAAGGCGTCCCGCAATTCCGCGTCGTCGTCTACAACCAAGATTTTGCACATTGCGGCCTCCACTCCGGGGCGCGCATCGAGCGTTCCTGTGATCGGCCACCGGCACGACCACGCTCCATAGTCCGCAACCCGATCCGTCTGAGCGGTCAACGGCGCGTGAGCGTCGTCCTCGCGGCTCAGCGCGGCGGCGAGGGCGAACAAGGTATCTGCACTGTGAAACGGGTTCCGGCTTCCGATGATTCGACACTTATCGTTCCCTCATGCGCTGAGGCGATACAGCGGCAAATGTAAAGGCCCAAACCGATGCCAGCGGCCATACCGCTGCGGTCGGGCGAGGTCCCCCTCGTTAGCGGATCGAACAGCGTAGGGAACGCGCGCTCTGGAATCGGATTGCCTTCGTTTTCCACGACCACGGTCATCTGTCCATCGTGAGCACGGGCTTCGACGACAATCTGCCCCGAACCGTAGCGGACGGCATTTGTCAGCAGATTGACGACCAACTGTCCGATTCGGCCGCCGTCCCATTGACCCCGGAGATCGCCCAAAAGACGTAGCTCGATGCGCGCGTCCGGATAGGAAGCACGCACTTCCTCCGCCGCATCGCTGCATATGCGCCCCATATCCTGAGGGGTGAAACTCACGGGCAGCGTGTCGCCTAGACGTGTGCGCGCAAAAATGAGCAGGTCGTCAATCAGTTGCTTCATGCGCCTCGCGCCGCGCTGTACAAATGCAAGCGCCCGCAAGCTGCCTGCCGACAGGCCTTCGTCGTGCAGCAGCACTTCACTTGAATTCAATATTGCTCCAAGCGGTGACCGGAGGTCGTGTGCAAGTACGCCGGCAAAAAGATCCCGGATGCGCTCCGTACGCGTCACATAGTGTCGGACCGATTCTGCGAGCACCTGGTCAATGGCCTCGTTGAACCGGATCATTTCCTGAAATGCCCTAGCGCCGCCCGGTGAAGTCTTCTGCCAGCGGCGCAGCACCGTGGCGCGCAAGGTGCGGAACTCCGCGACGACATCACTGATACCGAAGCCGTGTGAAAGGCGGTCCTCTGCGTGCAGGCGTGCGACCTGAGTGAACTGGGAGCGCGGGACATCCTTTTCACCGCGCGACTTGCTCTGTTGCAGCGCCGCATTTTGCGGCTCGCGCATGTCTGCGGCGATGGCACCCAGTATGTCGGGGGCAGAATCGCGCAACTGGCTTTCAGTCAGGTGACTGTCCTCCTGTTTTATCGCAAGGGCATATTCCGCCCAGTCGTCGACCAGGGCCTGAATGTTGGCCTCAATGAAGTCCGCCAGGTCCATTTAAGCCTCCTATCAGTATGCGGGGTTCCCTCCCTCCCGCGTCCAACAGATGTTGCATCGGGATTTTACGCATGCAATTCGGTCTTCGCGGGGATGTCTGCTGAAGAGGGTGGAACTGACCGCCGAATGTCCGACTGAGGAGGCTTGTGAGAGGCTGTTTGTGGCCGGGTAGAGGCAGTGCCATCCGCGATTTGCTCGCCGCAAAGCAGTCGTTGAGCGAGGGCCTACGTGGCCTCGGGACATAGAAACTGGACGCTGGAAGAATCCGGCGTGACGGTCACGACCCGCTCTGCGGCGTGTTCGAAATGTCTGCTGGCGAGGCCCTGCTATTCGTGACGCGCATCGCCTGCTGACCCGGCGGTGATCGCCACAGCGCAACGTGCGGCGGAACATCAGTTCGCTCTCAGACGTCCAGCGCGACCACTCGCTTCTGTCAAACAAGTCGACCGGCCTCTTTCTTCTCGTCAAGGATGTAAATGCGTTCCCTCCTCTGCGTGACTGAGCGGGATTTCATGGTTCAACGGGAGAGCGAGAGCGGGAAGCCGCTCGCTTCCCGCCACCAGGTTTCGTCGACGCGGCCGATCCACTCGTCATCTTCAGGCGCCTTCAGGACCATCAGATTTGCTGGGTTACCCGTGCGTAGTTGACACGGCCGCGCGGCAGGCAGCATTGTTGCTGCGCGTCTTGACGGCGCCGAAGTAGAAATGGCCCCGGCGGACTGGACCGGGGCCATCAGGCCGGTTAGTGCAGTTGTCGCTTCAGGTCAGAAAGTTCGGAGTGCATTGAACTGACTGCATCCTTGATCCTGGTGTCGAGGCGTCCGGCCTTTTGGCACGCGCGCTCTGCACGATCCCCGATCCGTTCGAGATCGTCGACGCACTGCCGGATTCGATCCTCGTCCCTCGACGTCATGACGCTTTTTGCAGATTTGCACTCCTTATCAAGCTCATCAACCCAGTTCATCAAATCCTTTGGAACCGTCGTGTCCGAATGGCAGGTCCGTGATGCCTCACTGACGGTTTGCTGCAGATGGGTAAAGCGCTTTTGGATTTCACTGGCTTGCAACATGATGTCCCCCTTCTTGAACATCAGTTCCAGATGAATTCAGGCAGCAGATTACGTATGTTGCCTGTGCCGTGGCCATTCGCCCGCCTTGACGGTTGCCAGCGACGTTGCGTTGCATCAAAGCTGCACCTGGGCAAGCGAAGGACGCTCTGTAGTGTAGGTCAGAATCGCTCGGCTGCTCCGATGTGTCCCCGACGCTCAGGCGTTCGACTTTCAACGAATGGCTTCCTGCGACTTTGGGTTCGGTCAGCGTTGCGCCCCGGCGTTGTGAAACCCGTGGCAGGAATCCGACGTGAAAGCTGGACGTCGCGCAAGAGGGGCGTTTCTGGCGGTCGCCCCAGCGCGCTGAGCGGCGGGGGTTGACCACTGGAACTGTGCAGCCTTTGGGGTGGCCACGCGGCACCAGCGGCACGGCGCCGATGGAAAACGAGCCTTTTTATTCCTGTCGGACGGACGTTATCGATGTTGCCCGCGGCGGCAACAGCGCGTGCGAGGCCAACTGCGAAGCCTCGGAGGAAGCGGACAGCGTCATGACGCCGGGGTTACACTGGTAGATAGCAGGCCTTAGCAACAGGAGGACGCCATGACTGACCTCGGCCCGGAAAGCACATTCCGGGGGTTGCCTTTGACTCCCGAGCAGGATGCGGAAGTGAAGCACTACATCAAGGTGCAAATGCAGCGTCATCTTCCATGGGACACGCCCGAGCTGCACGCGATGCTCAAGGAGATGATCCGGCCCCCCGAGGTCAACGACGGGGAACCTGAAGTCGAGGCAGACGAAGCAAGGGCGACTGCCGAGCGCGCGAGTGCGTCCATTGACGAGGCGATGGAACCGTTCGAGGCGAGCGAGGAATGGCACGCTGCCATCGACTCGGAAAACATGAAGCATCCCAGGGAATGAACCGGCGGCAACGCCGCTGCCAACCTTCCAGGAAGTCTGCAAGAATCGTCGCTGTCACTGGCGGCGGAGCGAAATCGTCTTTGGCTGGCACTTTCTCGACGATGGACGCATCGAGTGCGACCTGGGTCGCCGCAAGTGCCACCTGCATGATGGGCGGCGCGGCGCCTGTTTCGTACGCCAGCGAATTGACGACCGCGTGATACTGACCACATATTGTCGCTCATCGGGGTCCTGTGTCGATCCGATCGAAAAGAAGCCGCTCAACCATTTCTATCCCGGCACAAGCGTGTTTTCCTGCGGGACGGCGGGGTGCAACCTCGCCTGGGCCACAAACCTATAATGTTATTGATGGCCGAGACCTCTTCGAGCCCCTCGGCAACGAATGGCGGCCAGTGCAGGAGCAGTGGGGGCGAGTATGCATTTCGAGGCGTTTTCCTTCGGGTCCATCCGCATAGACGGTGTGACTTACCAGCATGATGTGGTGATCGACCGCGGACAGGTTCGCAAACGCAAGAAGAAGCCATCCAAGGTGTTCCGCGAAGCGTTCGGACATACGCCGCTATCGATGGTCGAAGCCATTCCGTGGAATTGCCGGTGCCTCGTGATCGGCACAGGCGCCGGAGCGTTGCCGGTCATGGATGAGGTAAAGCATGAAGCCGAGCGCCGAAAGGTCAAACTGGTTATCGTGCCGACTGAGGAGGCCATCGCGAGACTGAAGAAGGAGGCTCGCGGAACCAACGCGATTCTGCACGTCACGTGCTAGACGCCTCCTCCGGCACGGTGTTTCATGCGGCGGTCAGCCAGATCGAAACACCGTGCATTCGCCAGTGCGCCTCGTTGCGAAGCGCCGGTGAGCGCGCTCGTTCCGTCGCTCTTTAAATGGATCGTCGACGAGTAACGCCAGTTTCCATGAGAGATCCATGCCAGACGAACCCGATCGCGATCCTGCTTCGGACCCCGACAAGCTGAAAGGCCCCGGCGGCATGACGCTGCGGCAGATCTACGAACAGGTGCAGAAGTCCGTTCAGCGCGATCGCGAAGTCCAGACGGCGCACAAGTTGCCCGTACCGAAAAGCCGGTGGCAGCGATGGGTGCGTTATGTATGGGGCCGCAGCGGGCGGCGCTAGTCGCAATGCTCGTTGCTTGTCCGCTATCGTGCGGCTTAGTCGCAGGTCTGTTCGACGGCAAGCGTGGACAGCCGAATGTTATCCGCAGTGGAGTGCAGGCGGTCAACGGCTCATGACCCAACCCGGACGCTCGACCGCGCGCAGCATGACAGGCGCCTCCCAGGTGCGCAGCGGCCAGGTTTGCGATTAGCGGCGCCGCGCTTCAATTTCCCCAAAGCGGCGGGCTCATAAGGGTGTCATAGTCGGCGAACATGACGTTGAAGCTGACGCTCACGCGTGCTTGCGCGCTCGTGTTCGCCGATACGGAATGCGGTAGCCAGGCTGGAAACACCAGCAATGTGCCCTCGCTGACTGGCAATACCACCTGATCGGTGTTGTAAGCCGTCAACTCAGTGACGGGTGGACGAATGACGATCGTCTGTGGCCGCGGATCATGAAAATTGATTGTGTCAGCGCCAGCTTGCGAGCGCAGGTAATACACGCCACTCAGGAAATTGTTGGGATGACTGTGCATCGCGTGTGTCCCGCCTGGATCCAGGACATTGACCCAGCATCCAGTTATGTGAAACGGGGCATCAGCGACCTTGAGAAACGTGAGTACGTCGCGTACAGCCCTTTCTATATGCGCAATCAGCACAGCAAACTCTGGCCTTTTATGTTGCTGGTGACCAGATTGCCATGCGGCGCCGGTACGAGTGCCGACGCCGCTGGAGATCAACGTGTCGACATACGCCATCAGTTCCCGATCAAGCGGTTCGTAGCACTCCTGCGGGAGGCATTGCCGCCACAAGAAAGTCGGGAAAAGTCTGATGATATCCGCGGCGGAAGCTTCCATTGCCGGTTGCGCAACGCGCTAGTCAGGGATGCTCAATCATCACTATAGGCCCGGACGCGGACTCTAAAGAGGAAGCGGACTAAAGCGTCGCGCGGAAGAAGATTGTTGGCGACCTGTTCTAACACGACTGGTCCACCTGTCCGCTCAACAACGGACGACTATGCGACCCTTTGCCTGTGCGGCATCTCTCCGGAAACCTCGGACCCACGTCGACCATTACGACAAAGATTGGTTGAAAAACGCGCATCGCGATTCAACTTTACTAGACGGCCGGCTCGACGTCGGAACTACGACGCTTCATCGAGTGACGTGAGTCCCATGCGACCGCTTTCAGCGCCGTATCAGATATCGAAGTACAGATAAAACTCCCATGGATGCGGGCGTAGCCTGACCGCATCGATCTCACGCTTGCGCTTGTACTCGAGCCACGTGTCGATGACATCTTCAGTGAAGACGTCGCCTCTGCGCAGAAACTCGTTGTCGGCCTCCAGCGCTTTCAGGGATTCATCGAGCGAACCCGGCACCTGACGGACGCTCCTCGCTTTCTCGGGCGGCAGGTCGTAAATGTTGACATCGAGCGGGTCGCCTGGGTCCGTCCTGTTTTCGACGCCGTCGAGCCCGGCCATCAGCATCGCTGAGAATGCGAGGTACGCGTTGGCCGACGGATCGGGACACCGGAACTCGACGCGCCGCGCATTCGGCGAATCGGAGTACATCGGAATGCGCGCGGCCGCCGAGCGGTTGCGTTGCGACATCGCCAGATTCACCGGCGCTTCGTACCCGGGCACGAGACGCTTGTAGGAATTCGTCGTCGGCGCACAGAACGCCATCAGCGCCGGCGCATGCTTGAGCAGGCCGCCGATGTACCAGCGACACATGGCTGACGTGAGCGCCCAGCCATTTGCGTCGTAGAACAGATTCTCGCTGTCCTTCCACAGGCTTTGGTGGCAGTGCATGCCGCTCGCATTGTCGGCGAAGAGCGGCTTCGGCATGAAAGTCGCCACCTTGCCGTGCTGGCGTGCGACATTCTTGCAGATGTACTTGTAGATCATGACGTTGTCGGCCATCCGCGCGAGCGTGGAAAACCGCATGTCGATTTCGTTCTGTCCCGCAGTCGCCACCTCGTGGTGATGCACTTCCACCTGCACGCCGGCCTGCTGCAGCAACAAGACGATCGTAGAGCGGATGTCCTGCAGCGTATCGTGCGGCGGCACCGGGAAATACCCCTCCTTGTAGCGAGGCTTGTAACCAAGGTTGCCGCCGCCATACGCTCCTTCGTCACGTCCCGTGTTCCAGTCCCCTTCGGCAGATTCGACATAGTAGTAGCCGCAGTGGGCATCCTGGCCGAAGCGGATCGAATCGAATATGAAGAACTCGAGCTCGGGTCCGAAGTAGCACGTGGTCGCAATTCCGGTCTGCTTCAAGTATTCTTCGGCCTTCCTCGCGATGTAGCGCGGATCGCGCGAGTACGGCCGATGCAGCACGGGATCGATGACGTCGCAGATCATGGAGAGCGTGGGCGTTTCGCTCACGGGATCGATGAACGCGGTTGTCGGATCCGGCTTGAGCAGCATGTCGGATTCCTGAATTTCCTGAAATCCGCGAATTGATGAACCGTCGAAGCCGATCCCGTTGGCAAAGAGGTCTTCGTGCACCTCGGGCAACGTTATGGAAAAGTGCTGCCAGAGACCGGGCAGATCGGTGAACTTTAGGTCGACGATCTGGATCTTGTGCTCGCGCAGTAGTTCGATAACCTGCTGCGGGCTATCAGGACGCGAAACTCGATAACTGCCGGCATCGACGGATACATCGAACGCGGAGGCGCCTTGTGGACTGGACATGTGGACTCTCCCTGCGCAGCTACTGATCGTGCGCGAGCGCGTCGAGACGAGCGTAGCCCGCGTCTTTCGCTGCGCGCTCCGTGGAGAAGGGTTCTTCGGCTACGAGCGAGCGCCGCACCTCGCGCGCATCGAAGTCGACGAGCGAGATGACCCACACCCAGCCGCCGATCTGTTCGGCCGTCTGCACGAATGCGCGCACATTGCCTTTGTCCTTGGTCTTCATTTGACCTCCTCAATGGAAAAACACGAAGCGTCACCGTTGCGACAATCGCGCGGGATACAGCTCTGCTACGCCTGACCCCGCACGACACTTTATTTGAGGCAACGCGTTGGCGCGTTTGATCGACGGGCTGCCTAAACCGTAGCCAGCCCCCGTTCCTTCAGCCAATCCAGATTGAAAAGACGGGATCGGTATAGTTCGCCGCCGTCGCAAAGCAGCGTGACGATCGTATGCCCTGGGCCCATTTCCTGGGCAAGCCTTACAGCGGCCGCAACGTTGATGCCCGTCGAACCGCCGACATAGAGTCCCTCTTCGCGGAGCAATCGGTACACCATTGCGACGCATGACTGGTCGTCGATCTGGTAAGCGTCGTCGATCGGCGTGCCGTCGAGATTTGCAGTAACGCGGCTGGAGCCGATACCCTCGGTAATCGAATTGCCTTCTGCGTGAATCTCGCCCGTCTTCACGAAGCTGTACAAACCGCTGCCGAACGGATCGGCCAGGACGATCCGCACATCGCTCTTCTTCTCCTTCAGGAAGCGGGCGACCCCAGCCAGCGTGCCGCCGGTACCTGTGGCGCAGACGAACGCATCGACCGTGCCAGCGGTATCACGCCAGATCTCAGGTCCGGTGGTCTCGTAATGGGCCCGGCGATTGGCGAGGTTGTCGAACTGGTTCGCCCAGATCGCGTTGTCGAGTTCCTGCGCGAGCCGTCCGGCGATCTTCTGGTAGTTGTTCGGATCCTTGTATGGGGCGGCCGGTACAGGGTGCACTTCAGCACCCAGCACGCGCAGCAGTTCCATTTTCGCGGGAGACTGCGTCTGAGGAATGACGATGACGCAGCGATAGCCACGAGCAGCGCAAATATGGGCGAGGCCAATGCCGGTATTGCCCGCAGTACCCTCCACCACCGTGCCGCCGGGCCTGAGTTCGCCTCGCTGCTCGGCGTCCTGGATAATGTAGAGCGCAGCTCGGTCCTTGATCGAACCGCCCGGGTTCATGAACTCGGCTTTAGCGAGAATCTCGCAGCCGGTCTCGTCGCTCAGCCGCGCGAGCCTCATGAGCGGCGTGTCGCCCACGCACCCGACAAAACCCGTCCGAACACCCATATCTCCCCCACAATCGCACGGCCGCCAACAGGCCGCTGTTACACCGGAAGGATAGGCAAAGATCCGGCGCACTTCCCAAGGTTTGTTTCTCGAGTTGAGCCAGTGCGGCCGACAATGACTAGAATCAAGCATGGTCGCATTCCCCGAGGAGGCTGCCATGACTCAGTCAATGATCGGCTTTTGGGTTGGCCTTGTGGTTCTGGTTGTCGTTGCCATGGCGCTGTCGCGTCGCTTCTACAGGCGCGAACACCATGGGGAGAGCCTGAACCAGTGGCTCGACACGCACCATATGAGCTGGATGCATCGCAAGCACTAGCTGCCGGCGCGAGGTGACGCCGAGGAGCGCAAATGGCCTTCACCCTCACCTCACAAGCTTTCCACGATGGCGGCGAGATTCCTCGGTGCTACACCTGCAGGGGTGCCGACGTCTCGCCGCCGCTCGCATGGTCCGGGGTGCCCGCCGACGCGAAAAGCCTCGTGCTGATCGTCGACGACCCCGACGCGCCCGACCCGGCCGCACCACGCATGACATGGGTCCATTGGGTGCTTTACAACATTCCGGCGACGGCGCCTGGCGTTCAGGAGGGCGTCGCTGCGAGCGCGCTTCCCGCAGGCACGCCTAAAGGCACCAACGATTTTCATCGCACCACGTATGGCGGCCCATGCCCGCCCGTTGGCCGTCATCGGCATTTCCACAAGCTCTTCGCGCTCGACATCGCGCTGCCCGATCTTCGAGGCGGCCTTGGCAAAGGCGATGGAAGGCCATGTCGTTGCACATGCCGAACTGCTCGGCACATTCCAGAAATAACCCGCAGACCTTGCATTACGCCGCCTGCCATGCCCGCGTGCCGTCCGTGGAATAGATTTTCTAACGAGATCCGATTCGGGAGGGACTGCCATGGAACTGAGCGTGGAACGTGTCGATGTTTGGGCAGCTGCCATCGACGACAAACCGGGTGGCCTTGCAAAGTTATTAGGCGTCTTGCGAAAGGCGGATGTCGACTTGCAGTTCATCGTGGCAGGTCGCACGGCGGAGGCATCGGGCAAGGGGGGAGTGAAGGCTCGGGTAAAGCTGAATCCCACCTGCTCGCAGCGCGCCTTCGCGTGCACCGCGCGCAAGGCATACGCTGCGTACGTCGTTGCATGACGAGCGCGGCACCGTATCAAAGTAAAGCAAGGGACAAGGTGGGCTGCGATGGGTTCAGGTTCGTTTGAACGGCTGCACCGGGCCTACGCACTGCGGGGCCGCGCCCGTTGCCCACCGCGGCATGAACGTTGCTCGCTATCTCATGGGACCGCTACTATCGGAGCAGGAGATGAGACGCAGCATGCTAAGGATTGTGTTCGCAGTGCTGGTGGCACTGCTGTCGGCAGCAGGATGCAAACGCGCAGACAATACCAGTGCACAGGGCAGCGACACTGGCATGAGCAGCACACCGGCTGCGGCAAGCAGCGCCACTGGTGCCAGTCAGTGAGGGAATGAGTGCCTGTTTTGCACGTATTCTCAGCGGTGAGCCCAGCGCGAATCGTCGCCGGACACCGAGAGAGCGTTCGGGAATGGAGGCCTCGCGTATAGGTGTCGACGACGTTGAACCGGGGCGCCGGCCCGTAAGAGACCGACGTCCAGTGTCTCCGTCTGCCCACGACCGGTGAAGCGGGCTGGTACAACTTGCAACGCGGCACCAGGTCTTACAAGGGCGGAACGGCACTTTCGGCCGCTCTGGCGTGCCATTGCCCGCGGGAACTGGCGTGAACGCTGCGGCAAATGGACAGCGCAATTGAACCGTTGGTGCTCAAGCACGACGGATGCCCGTTTTCTGGCGTCCTCGCGGCGCGCGCCTTGCGCGCTGGCGCATTGGCGGGAGCACGGGCCCATGGAATCGGCGCCCGCACCGTTCCTGAAGTCCATCTTCCCTCTCCGTCAATGGTTCTCGTGAGAACAATCGCGCAAGGTCGGGCAGGCAAGCCCGCCATTGTTCGTTGTCGCTCGCCGGCGAACTGTCCGCGCCGTTCTCCGCGCAGTCCGGTCCTCATCGGACTTGCGTGCAGGCCCGCGAAGAAACTTTAAGGGATTCCATTCTTTTCGGATCGTGGTTCATCGCGAATCAGTCTTCGCTCGGACGGCGCCCGCTTGTGCATTCGATAGGCGCATAAACCGCATCGAGATTCGCAGCGACGGCAAAAGAGCGTACATACCATTGGACTGTTTGAGCGGGAATCATACTGTCCGGGACGCCATAAATCATCCGTTTCGGACAGGACCATGACCCGTTTCGCGGCATAGAATGTACCCTTGCCCACCAAGGAGCGAGCGCCTTTCGTCGTTCAACGTATTGAGGTTTAGGGCCGCAGGCCGATATGATGCGCTGGATGCGGCGCTAACGGCCGCGCATCTTCGTGTGCATGAATGCACGTCGAGGAAGGGCGCGTGCCTTAGGTGATCTCCGGAAATGCGTCAGCAGGGTCTACCAGTGCGTACGGCAAGCCGTACCCCGGCCTTCGTCGCTCTTCGATGTGCCGCGTCGCGCCCGCAGCATCGTGCCGAGGCCGAAAAACCTGTCGTCGGCAAGCGCGATAAGCTTGCGAACGACCCGGCGAAGCTGCTGCGCCGCGAGCGGCAATTCGACCAGCCTTCCGCGTAACGTTAGAATGACGAAATGAGACTCGTACCAGCTCTTCCGGCTTGCCCAGCGCTCCTTGTAGGTGGAAAAGAACGGGCGAAAGTCCACATCGCGGCCGCTTTCGTGCGCCCAGCGCACGATGCTGTCGACGAGCAGATTGCCGACCGAAAACGCGGCGTACGACTCGTCGTAGGTCGTGATGAAGTACTCGATGCAGCGCGGTCCGACCAGGTTGACCGAAGCGGCAACCGGTTTGCCGTTCAGTTTCACAAAGAAGACGAGCGGCGTTGCCACGAGATCGATCCGTCCCGCGACGTCGATGAAAAAGTCGCGCACCCGGTCATCCATGAGAAACGCCGTGCCAAAACCGCGCGCAATAGCCCAGCGACGCTTGTTCGCAAATAGCCAGGTCAGCACCTCGCGGGCGTCATCGGCGTCCTGACACCAGCCGTACTGAACTGCACCGTGATCGGCGAGACGTCTCGCGCGGCGGCGCAGCGACCCACGCAGCGATTCCGGCCGCGTGGCGATAAAGGCGTCGTAGCTAGGGAACGCAGAGAGGCCGATCGAGTAGCTGTCCACGCGACGCCAGCGCTCCGGTATCGCGCGCGTCACCCACGACTGCGGCACATGCGCGAGCGCGGTTGCAAGGGGGCTGTCGCGTTCGACAAAAACCATTTCCAGCACGTCGGCGCCGACGCCGGACAACGCTTCGAGGGCGGCCGAGTAGAGCCCTACATCACCTGGATCGGCGACGATCGGGCCGGCGTACTCCTGGTCGTTCCCGCAGCCGAGCGCGCGTGCAACCCGGTACGCGCCCCGGCGCACGATCATCACCGGACAGAGGGCGACGAGCACTGCGCCGTCGTTCACCAGCGCAACGCTGACGGTCGCCCCCAGCGCGAAGGCGCGGGCCGCAGCGACTTCGCAATAGGTGAAATCGAGGCCCGGCGGACAGCTAGCGGCCAGTGCGTCCCACGCTGGGCGCAGGCGTGCGAAGTCCGCCGCCGACCTGCACACCCTGATGACGTGGTGAATTCGGGTTCCCGCTTCAGCAGGTGCGGTTTCCGGCACGCAGAGGGCTTCGATCGGCGTATCCTGCATGGCAGCCTCCGACAATTCAGTGCGGCCTGAGCATCAAGATGATGCTGAGGGCCTCGCCAATAGCTTCTGGTTAGTATTGCAAAGCGAATTTGATGCGTGCCCCTCCCATGTGGACAAGATAGCTAAAACATGACGTGCGCGAAACGTCCTTGCTTGATTTTGGCGGCGAACGACTTGTGGCTGCTTGACGATCAGGGGCTACCGGATTGCCTGGTGTAGCTGAACTGACGGGCAGGAGTTGCGATGCGTTTTCTGGGTTCCATGTGGAGCTCAATCGCTCGAATGCGGCTTCGTACGGGGACATGGTCCATCTCCAATGGAGTCCAGGTTTCCGTCCTGCCTTTGCGGCTCAGTTTTACATCGGCGCTAGCAGCTCACGATGGATTCCTCCCCACCGCTCATTGACGGAGAGCGCCCGAAAACAGCTTTCGACGATTTCAACAGTCAGATTTTATGGAGACTCGTCGAACTGGTGCTCCTGGCCGCGAGCCGTCCGGCAACTTGCGTGCACGAAGCCGAATGCGAGGGAGGAGGGAGCCCGGCGCACCGCCTCCTTGATACCGTAACGTCGTGCCCGGTACGAACGTCGGCATGATCGTGACTGGATCTGGTGGACTGTCGAGTGCACTCGTCGATCTGGATTAAGATCAGATCCGCGCATATGACGTGCTCCGCCGAACATGTAGGCATTGCGGCGGGTACCGGCGGATCAAGGATTGGCGTATCCGGACTTTCGCGACCGCCCTCGGCAAAGTAAGGGTGAAAGTCGCGAGAGTGACAGCGAACTCACACCGGCCAGCTTGAATTCGAATGTCAGAGGCGCTCTCGCGTAACAACGCTCGCTGTTCAACGCCCATCCGAGAGGCGATCTGACAAGCCGGTTTGCACACTTTCCCGTCATGAGGCACGTCATACGCGCGGATATTGTCGAGACACGGGACTCTTCGGAGTTGCCGCCGTTACGGGTTGTTGTTTCGACTGCGAACCATGTTTCAGCGTCGCGTCGTACTTCGGTCCGAGAAATGCGAAGGGGGCAACAAGCGTACCGGTGCTTATGCCGGTAACAGGCTTGAACTCTGGCCTAAGCCGGAACTGTTCGTTTTCGACATGTTCGCCACACTTGACGGTATCGTTGCGGACCGTGGTGTGCGATAACGCCGGAAGTCCCGTGAGATCCGCGACGTGACCGGCCGCTTCGTCTTTGCAGCGTACTGGCGCTGGCTCGGGATGGGGCCTTCGGGCTGCCGGTGAAACCGTCCATGTCAGTGAAGCGGGAGCGGCGAACGATGCTCATGGTGATCTGCAGAATCCTTCGCGCGCTGATCACAGTTTGTTTGTTTTGCGCTGGCCTCCAGGCACCCGGTGGTTTGAATGCGATTCGTTCTGGCCTCGCGATTCCTGTATCCGGCTTGCACAATAAAGTTGCATTAAATTGACCCACAATAGTGCTTTGGTCATATTCCGCCAACAATGCCTATTTTTCGGACAATGCTCAAACGAGATTGGCCATTCTTCGCTATGCTGCAGCGCAGCAGCACGTAAAATAGGCTTGATGCACGGCTAATAGCGGTTTTCTGATGAATCGCCGTTTGGGTTAGCCGTGGTAGGGCTTTTAGGGGTGAATTGGCTCCGGCGGTGCCCCTTTTTTCAAAATTCTTTTTATTGCATATGCATATCTAATAAAACTCCGATGTCAATCGAATAAATAATTTTCCTCAGTGCGGAATGAGACGTAAAAAATCCTCGGAGTTGCGTAATGGATCAATCGTATTCGGATGCATTCCGGGAGGTAGTGCGGCCACCAGTAAAGACTGTTTAGTTCAATGAAGGGCGATCGGCGCGACGTTCAAGCGAATACATGGAGGGCGTAAATCATGCAGCCTGGTGTGTGTACGTTCGACGACTAAACGGACTTTTCCAGGGCGACTGCCTTAGGGGTGACCGTGTCGCGGGTCGACGAGGAGTCGACGGCGCACGGGAAACCGACCTCGGCCGTAACGCGCTACCTCTGCAGGCCCAAGGCGCGTCTGATGTTCCGTCGATCGAGGCAACAAGGTTGCGTTATGGGTTAACAACCCCTACGAAGTCTTCTTGACACCGTTCCTAAGGGAGGAGAAGGAGGTAGCGTTATTTTCAGGTTCCTCTTGCAGTGCTCGTCGAGTGCACAGCGTACGCGGCGGTTCACCCGCATAACAGGGGTAAATCAGATGGAGCGCCTTTCCAACGTCTTCGGCACGGTGTCTGATCGCGCTTGCGGCCCGCGCAGCGCTCGCACGGTCAGACAGATCGGCATCACGCTGTTCAACGGTTTCGCGCCACAGGAAGCCATCGCAGTCGCGCGTGCATTCGAGGTGGCCAACGCGCTGTCGCGGTCTTCTCGCAGCGATAGCGTGATTTACAACCTGCGGCTGCTTTCCGCGACAGGCGGGGTGATTGCGAGCTCGTCTACGACGGTCATCTGGACCGAGAGTATCGAGGCGTGCTATTACGACGAAGGCTTTTACGCGCTATTTATTGTTGGGGGCGTCGGCGCCCACCACGCGCTTGGCGATAAGCGGCTGGTCGGCTGGTTGCGCCAGGCTGTGCCGCGCTGTCGGCTGACCTTTCCGATCGCAGAGGGACTGCTGCTGCTTGATGCGGCCGGCGGCGCGCCATCGAATCGCGGAGGGCCGTTCAGCCATGGCTCGCGCAATGTGATGCCCCAATCTATCCTGGCGTCCACGTATGCTAGCTTCGTGGGGCCGCTGCGCATGGCGCTCGACGTGATCCAGACCGATCTCGGTGCGGACATCGTCAATCAGATTGCGATGGCCGTCGCTCCCCCCGTCGAGACGCAGTTCGCAGCGATCGTTCACAAGAACGCCGAGCACTTTGTGAGCGAACGTATCCGGGCGTCGGCGCGCTGGATAGTTGCGAATGCAAACCGTCATCTCCTCATGTGCGAGGCGGCACGCGTGGCCTCCATGAGCGAACGCAATTTTTTGAGGCGGTTCAAGATCGAGATAGGTGTGACGCCTTCGGAGTATCTGACGTACGCGCGGCTCGACATGTGCTGTCGCCTGCTCGTCGAAACGAACCTGCCCGTGGACAAGATCGCGGAGCGCTGTGGAATCGGCTGCGGCGGCCGGCTTTCGAAGCTATTGCGCCAACATCTTGCAACTACGCCGACCGCTTATCGCGCCGACGCGCGGCGCATGGCGGCCGAACCGCCGCAGTTCCCGGCGAAGGACGTGGCGCCGCTGCTCGCGCCGCGCATCATGCAGTCGGTCCGTTAGGCGCGCTCGCATGTCGCTGCGCCTTCAAAGGCATGCACCGCTGACCTGAACGGCAAACAAGCAAGCGGGCAAACGGGCAAACGGGCAAACGGGCGGCTCATGCCCGTCTGCGGACCTCAGAAAGTGAATGAAACGCCCGCGAAGATGGAGTAGCGCACGAGGCTACCGAATTCGGTGCTGCTCGGCCCGAACGTCACCGACGGCACGAAGTAGATCAGCCAGTTTTGTCCGACTTCATATTCGACATCGGACAGCAACTGCGTCGAGTGATCGTTGAGGTCATGGATCACGCGCACGGTGAGGCTCACATTGCGCACGAGCTTCGTGTCGACGTATTGGAGAAGCAGATAGTCGCGGCGCGGGTAGGGGTTGGTAGGATCGATGGCGAGCGGAGATATGCATTGCGCGATGTTCTGATGGGTGCAGCCCGCGTTATGGTGGAAGTATTCGCCCGTGATCATCGCGCCGTTCATTAGCGTGTAGGTCGCGCCGGCCAGCACATCGTAGTCAGGGTGCGGGAGTGCCGCATTCGTGGAGAGCGCCGCACTGCCTTCGCTGTAAAGAAGCAGTGCGTCGGAGACATTCCAGCCGGCGAAATATCCGATGCGCCAAGGCGTCGTATCGCGCTTGGAGACGATCAGCGAGAAGTACGCCTTCTCGCCGGTGTAGTCGAGCTTGGTGGCGTAGGCCTTATGGAACGGGCCGCTGGCCTCGCCGCTGGCGTTCAGTCGGCCCGCGCCGGTGTTGGCGATGAACGAGCCCGTGAACGAGGCGTTCGGTATCGCGACAACGCGCGCATAGTCCAGTCCCGGCTGCTCGATCGCCGGATTGTTCTTGCCGTTGTTCTGGTTGAACGGATTCGACGGCGAGAGCAGTTGCGATGGTCCCCATTGCAGATTCTCGCGGCCATAGCTCACGAGCAACTGGTCGGTGACACGATAGCGTGCAATCCATTCGTTGATGTACGCCGTCGCGGTCGTGAGGTCCGTGTCGCCATGGATGCCGTTCTGCACGCGGCTCCAGTCGGCTTCGAATCGCGGCTTGATGCCGAGCTCGAGTCTCCGGAAGTTCAGGCTGAAGTCGGGGCGCAAGGTGAGTTGCGACTGGTATCGCGGGATCGCGAGCGCGTTGTCCGGGTTTAGCGCCGAGTTTACCGGGTCCTGGATAATGCCGTAGCCGAGCACGTTGATGCGCGAATAGAAGCCCGCGATTAACTCCTGTGCGAGCGGTGAGGAGAGCGCGGGCTCGTCGACGCCGGTGGCGGCCGCGGTGGCCAGGCTTTCGGCCCGCGCTCCGGCGGATGAGGCCGCAGGGACCGTTGACAGTGCGTCGGGTCCGGCGGCGAGTGTGCCCGCCCGCGGTGGCGGGGCGGCTTTCTCCGCCGCGGCGCCCGCGGCGTCCGCTGCCATCTCGGCCTCTGGCAATGGCGACAGGGTGAGCGGAATCGGCTTGCCGTCGATTGGGGGCGCCTCGCTGCGGTCGTCGGCGAGTCCCGGCGGCAACTTCGATGCACGCGCATCAACGTCGTCCACATCGTCGGCGTTGTCGCTGTCGTCGGCGTCGAGATCGTTTTTAGCACCATCGCCCGGCGATGTGCCGGTGGCTTCGTGTGCCTTTGCGGGTGTGTCGCCCGCGTAGGCTTCCTGATCTTCCTCGGCGTTGCGAGGCCGCCGCGCCTGGGTGGCGATGGCGTCGGCGCCAGGGTTCGCCTGCGCGAGCCGCGCCACGGCGCTCGGCGGCAGCGCGAGCGCATCGGCCGCCGCTGGCGCAGACCGCGGATCGACGGGATCGGCTAGTGCCGTGCCCGGCGCGGCGAGCGTCACGCCCAGCGCAAGTCCCGAGGCGATAAAAAGCGGTAAGGTCATGACGGTCTCCCAAGCAGTTCAGCCTGCGTCTCAGAACCGGTAATCCACTTTGATGCTGCCAGCCTTGATCGACGCGTTCGCGGTGTGGAGCAGGGTGTCGAAGGCGGCCGATACCCACAACGAGCGCGTCACCCGCATATTCAACGAGATGCCTGCCGTAACGAGGTTGCGTGGCAGCGGTACGCCATTGGCCGTGAACAGCGTCCCGTCCTGCGCGCTCACCGACACTGCCCGATTCGTGGTGCCCGCTTCGTACGCGTAGCCCACATACGCTTCCATGTTCGACGGCGTCGACGCACTGCCGAACGCGTAGCGCAGCGCCAGTTGCGCATACGGCTGCACGCTCTGAATGTTGTCGGTGCCGACCGACAGATTTTGCGCACCCGCTCCCGACTCGCTGAACGCATCGCCGTGGAAGTACGCGAAGCGCAAGCCGGCGCGCGGAATCAGCACGAAGCCGCCAAGCGAGGGCAGGGGCATGCTTGCCTGCGCAGCGGCGGTGACTTCAAGGCCGTTGTGGCTGCCCGACGCGGTGCCCGTTGCGGTGCCGAACGGCCGCTTCTGGTCGATGAAGTCGTAGCCGAGACCGATGGTGGCGGCCAGGTTGACCGGGCCGGTCCACATCGCGCCGTAGGCGGCCCATCGCAGGCTGTCGGCCGTACCCGTGTCGGGCGTGTGCGCTTCGCTTACGTCGACATGGCTGTATGCAAGCGTTCCGCCCACGTCGTAGCGTCCGATGCGGTGGTCGTAGCCAGCGATGAAGCCATACTGGTGCGCCGAGTAGCCCGAGACCCCGCCTTTGTTGTCGGTGCGCGAGTAGTCGCCTGTGGCCTTGATCCACACGTTGTCAGTGCCGGCGATGCAATTTCGCCCCTTGTGGGTGCGGCACAGGTGGCTGAGCCGATCGAGGATCGCCGCGTTCGTCGCCTGGGCGACCTGCGAGACCGCAGAACCCATTGCGGTGAAAATGCTCGTGTCGTTCGGTGTCAGGAGGAGATCCACTTCGTTCGCCTTGTAGGTGACGCTGGGTGTCACATAGCTCAGGTTCGCGCCACTTTGGACGATCGCGAGCGGTGCGCCCGAGAACCTGCCGTCGATGGACGACGCCTTGAGCAGCTTCACACTCCCTGGTCCATAGACGCTGGAAGCGCCGTTGCTGCCTGCGTCGTAGACAACGGCGAGCGTGCCAGCGAGTGTCGCGTTGCCCATCACGTCGAGTTGCGAGGCCGACGTCGGGCTGATCTCCACTTGCAGCGTGGCGTTGGCCGCCTGCTGGTAATCGCCGGCGATCGTCGTCGTGCCGATCGAGCCGCCCGGGCTCACGATCCCGGCGTTGATGACGCTGCCGCCGATCGTGCCGTGCCCGCGCAAGGTGCCGGCCTGGCTCACGACGACGTCTCCCCCGAGCGTGGCCGATGTATGCGCACTGTCGCCGACTTCGAGCGTGCCCGCGACCACCTGCGTCGCGCCGCTGTATGCGTTGCTCGCGCCGTTCAGGATGAGCGTGCCGGTATGGGCATCCACGAGGGTGCCGCTACCTGTGAATGCGCCGCTGTACGTGTAGGTGCCGGCGAGGTTGAACACGATCGTGCCGTCGTTGTGCGTGTTGCCGGCGAGCTTGCCCGATGTGCCGCCCTGGCCGACCATGAGCGTGCCGCCGCTATCGACTGTTGCGCTCACCACTGTGCCAAGCACGTTCTGCTTGCCCCCGCTGTTGACGACGGAGCCGCTGGTCACGCCGCCCGCCATGACGACCTGCAAGCCGCCGTTGTTGATCACGGTGGCGTTCGTGAGCGCGCCGTCATTGACGGCCTGGAATCCGGCGGCGTTGACCATCGTGACGTTGGCGAGGCCGCCGGCATTGACGCTTTGTACGCCGCCGTTGAGCGTTGTGTTGGCTGCGAGGGAGCCGTTCGTCAGATACTGGGCGCCGCCCGGGTTGACCGTCGTACCGATGACCGTGCCGCCCGCGCCGACAGTCTGCATGCCACTGTTGACGGTCGTGGAAACGGCCGTCCCCGCGCTCGCTACGTACTGCACGCCGCCGTTGTTGATGCTGTTGCTGGTGGCGATTCCGCCGCTTGCGACGATCTGTGCCCCGCCGCGGTCGATGGTGTTGCCATTCGCCGCGCCGCCCACTACGTATTGGTGACCGCCACCGCCGACCCACGTTTGCGTGGCCGTGCCCGAAGCCGCCACGTACTGCGCGCCTTGCGCGAGCACCGTATTGCTGGTGGCGAGGCCACCGCTGGTGATGGTCTGCGTGCCGCCATCGACGACGTTGATGGTCGCCGCGCCGCCCGCCACATACTGCTCCCCTCCGCTGGAGACGACTGTGTCGACTACGCCGCCGCCGCTCGTGACGTATTGCACGCCGCCATCGTTGACACTGTTCCGGGTGGCGATACCGCCGCTCGCAACGGTCTGCGTGCCGCCGCTGTTGATCACGGTGCTGACTGCGCTGCCGCCCAGGACTTGCTGCTTGCTGGCGGAATTGACGGAGGTCCCGATGGCCGTGCCACCGGACATGACGCGCTGGACACTATGATCGAGCGTCGTTTCTTTGGCGGTGCCGCGGTAGCCGATGTCCTGCGCGCTGAAGTGGAGTGTGTTGCTTGTCGCGGTGCTTGCGTAGCCAATGAACTGGTAGCTCGCCGTTAGCGCGTTGCTCGTTGCCGTTGCGCCGGCATCGAGGCACTGGACGCCGCCCAGGATCGCGACGTGGCTCGCGGCGCCGCCGTTGTCGATGACCTGCACGCTGCCGATGAGCGAGTTGCGGGTGGCGGAGCTGCCGCTGCCGTTGACGATCTGCACCCCGCCGGCCACATCGTTGTCGAATGTCGTGCCGCCGCCATTCACGAGCTGAACACCGCCAATGATCGTGTTGCGGGTCGCCGTGCCGCCGCTATCGACGAATTGAAGCGCGGCGTCGAGCGTTGCGCTCCGCACCGACCCGCCCGAGCTTACGAGAATCGTGACGCCGTTGGGCGCGGAGGGAATTGCCGAAATACGCAAGGCGCCCGGATCGACGGCGGTGAGCGTGATCGCGCCAGGCTGGGCGATGGCCGGTGCGGCGCCCAGGCCACTGATCACGGTGTCGGTGGCGCTGCCGCCGCTGGCGATGTACTGGACGCCATTGGAGAGCGTTGTCCCGGCCGCCGTTCTCCCATCGACGACAGTCTGTGTTGTTCCAATGGCAGTGCTGCTTGCTCCTTGCTGTTTGGTTGCGCCGTTCACAACGGCCGATATCGCCGTGCCGACGCTCATCACCCACTGGGCCTGGCCTGGACCGGTCGGCACGCCAGCGCCCATCGCTGTCTGCCCCGCGCTGACGACTTTTTGGGCGCCCGCGGTCCCCGGCCAGGTGTGAGCCATGACGCTCGACAGGAGCAGCGCCGTCAGGCGGGAGATCCGCTTCGAGCGCCGGCCAAACCTGTGTACACAGAATCTGCGGCGATAGGTGATGAGTTTCAACGTGGTCTCCCTGCTGATTCCGGACTGACGCGCATTAAACGGAACGGATCTTTGCCGCACTCACCATTCCGTGATAAAGCTATTTCGCATAACGAATCAAATGAGCCGGAGGACGTCGCCGTGAGGCGACACGGCTCGCGCGATCTCGTTATACGCATCGCTATTCCTGGATTGTCCGGACCCATTGCCGTCGAGCGCGTGTCGACATGTGAAGATTTGGCCCGTGGCGCGTCGGCTCAGGCGCCAGCGTTGAGGGTCTCGATCAAGGCGCCCGTTACGGGGCGCTCGCGCGCCAGCGCGCGGTATTCCAGCGGCGAAATAGACAGGTATTTGAGGAAATAGCGGCGTAGCTGGTCGCCATTGAATAGCCCGCAGCGCCTCGCGATCTTGTCGACGGGCAGGTCGGTTTGCACGAGCAGGATCTGCGCATTTTCGAGCCGCACGCGCGCGAGATATTCGCGAGGGGTTTGTCCGACCTCAGTCTTGAAACGTCGCAGGAAATTTCGCTCGCTCATGGAGGCGCGCCGCGCTAGCTCGGAAATCGACACGGCGCCGGAATGATTGCTCTTGATCCACTGGAGCGAGGCTTCGATGCGCTCACTGAGCGCGAATGTCCCGTGGATGTTCGCGGTTCTGGCGCCGTTGGTAGTGGCGGGCAGGTTTGCGCGCAGCATCTCACTGCGGATGCGCACCAGTGTGCCGAAGTCGCGCTCTGCCATCGCGAGCACGCGCTCGGCCGCCGCCATGCCGCACATCTTCTTTTCGGTGCTCCGGCTTGCCGCATCCCTGGAAGGCGGGCGCACCTGGGTAAGCAACGCCTCGGCGTTATTCGACAGGGCGATCAACTCCACGTCGGGGCCGGCCAGTATGAGCCAGTCGATTACACGCGGCTTGAACGTGGTGTTGCCGATTCCAACGAAGATCGCCTTGAACATGCGCGGATCGTAATCTTCGATACTCTCGGTGAGGAGCCGGATCGACGACGCACAGGCGATACTGCCTTTTTCCGCGGAAAGTACGCAAACATGATAGCGATGCGCGGCTTCGTCCGACCATGACAGTGCCTCGTTGACAAGCTGCCACGTTTCCGCCACCCAGGCCGCTTCGCTGAGCCGACATGCATCGAGAATGAGTATCGCGATGCGGCTCATTGTGTAGGCGGCGGACGGAGTGGCTGTCTCTAGTTGCGAGCTGCGCCCCGTCGTGTCGAAGTATCTCAGGCTCATCGCGGTCTCCCATTGAGGCGCGCAATCTTGTTATCCGCTGCGTTGCATCATACTGGCCACGTTTTTGGGGATCGCGACTTCGTCGGAAAGAATGGTTTTTTTGGCGGAATCTCACATCAAGGACAAAAGCCGCCGGAAGCAGCCGGGATCGCTTGAATCTCTCGCTGGACAAATCATGGCATCAGCGAAGCCGGTGACCGGATTTCAGCGCGTGCTGACTTTTGAAACTATCGATATGCCATGCGGAAATCGCGTCTGAAACTTTAGTGAATATGGCGGATGCAGGCGCATCGATCCAATAATATCCAGTACACCGATTCCCCACGGACAGGCAGGCGAATGCAGATGGCATCGCGATCAGAGGGGCCCGGATAAAACGTCCATCGCAGTGTAACTGGGAGGGCATTCGCACCGGAAGGGCAAGGACGCGCGGCGAAAGGCAACGGGAGCAGGGCGGCAATGCGCGGAGAATGTGTCCATTAATTAATTAGGATGGTTTAGCAATGAGCGAGAGCCAGCTTGTCATCATGAAAATGCGCGACACGTTTAGCCAGATCGAATACACGGGAAGTGTCGAAGATTGCCTGAGCGAGCTGGCGGTGAAAGCCGGGGAAGTGCTTGATGCAGCGTGCGCGATCGTCATGCTAAGCGAATCGCAGGTGCAGGAGATTGGGTTACGGCCCGGCACGGATTTCGGCGACGTGCTGGAGGGTCGCGTCGACGAAGCGAAGCCGAACGACTGCGGGACGCCGGGCGCATCGTGCGATGCAGTGCTGCCCGCAGCCCTGAGTGCTCCTTCGCTGGCGAGCATGCGCATGTTCTCCGCGATCGAGATGCAAGGCAAGGTGATCGGCGTGATCCGCGCGCATCAGCGGCTGCCGGCGCGCTGCTTCGATGCGAACGATCTGCAGCTCTTCGGTCTGCTGTCCCTCGTCATCACGCGATCGATCCAGGTGATCCAGATGCAGCACATCCTCAAGTCTCGATTCGCGCAACTGGCGCTGACGCGCAGCACCCAGAAGACGATCGGCGAAATCGTCGTCGAGTCGGCGCAGTCGCCAAACCAGATGGCGCGCATCCTCGCGAAGTCGTTCTATCGCGAAATGATCAGTGCGGGTTTTAGCTTCAATCAGATCGTCTATGCGGCGGGCGAGGTCATCTCGGAGCTGACCGACAACATGCGCAAGCACAAGAACGCGTACCGGCGCCGCATGGCGAAGACGAGTGCGCCGGAGCTGGAGGGGCGCGCTGGCCCCGTGGCGCCGGTCGATGCCATTTGACGGTCGCACGCAAGGCAGGGTTGCGGCGCCGGACCGTCGCACGTAAGGGGAATGGCCATGGATGTGAGAGCGGACGTTGACAGGTGGCTCACGGAGCATCACGTCGTGATGAATGGCGATGCGCTGATGTGCCGTGTGCCGCATAGCGCACGCGACTGGACGATGCTTGAAGAGATCATTCTGCATCCCGTACAGAACGGCACCCCGATACGCGAGCCGCAGCGAGATTCCGCGGCACGTCGTGCGCTCACGCTCGCGCACTTCGCGCCAGAACCCATCCAGCGGCGTTTCGAAGTCTGCGCGCAGCTCAATCCGGGCGCACGCGCAGTGAAGTTCGGTGAAGACGAATTGACCTACGGCGAGCTCGACAGCCAGGCCGACGGCCTCGCCGCCATCCTTCAGGAACAGGGCCTGGCCCCGCGCGAGGTATGCGCAGTGCTGATGCCGGAGTCTCTTGCGATGGTGCGCGCGATCCTCGCCGTGCTCAAGGCCGGCGGGGCATGCCTGATGCTCGATCCCGCCAGGGTGGATGCGCGCCTCGCCGCTGTGCTGAGGGCGTCGGGTGCGAGAACTGTGATCACGCAACGCGCGCAGCTGCAGTGCTTCGAGGACGTGGGTGCAAACGTGGTGTGCTGCGACGCCGATACCGGCCCATGCCACGCGAACTGGCCGACCGACTGCGCGGCCGATGGCGTATCGCCGGCCTGCGCGGTGTGCCGCGAGTCCGAGGGCGATGCGCCGACCATTGTGTTTCAGCAGCACGTCGACGTTCTCGACCGGCTGGAGTCGATGCAGGCGATTGCGCCGATCGGGCAGGGCGACTCGCTACTGCAAGGCGCCGAACATCCGCTCGATGAGGCCGTCTGGCAAACGTTGTGGCCGCTCACGCATGGCGCGCGGCTCGTGATTCTGCCGCAGCGAGAAAGGATGGATCTCGAGCGCGTGCGCCGGCTCATCGAGCAGGAACACATCACCGTCATGCACGTCAACTTCCGTGGATAGGGGCCTTCCATGAAAGCAGCCCGGAAAAAATCGGTCGAGGTGATGGCCGTGACCCCGTCTTGCTGGCTCACCCCGGAAATTGCCATCGCGGCCTGCCGCGCGGGCGCCACGGGTGTGCTGGATCTCGGCATCGGCAAGGCGCGCGCGGAAGTCGAAGCGGCGCTCACCCGGTTCAGAGCAGGCGTTTCGCAGCAGGCGTCCTGGGGCGTGCGCTGGGATGCCTGCGCGGATGCGTCAGGCCGTCTCGCGGCATTGTCCGCGTTGCTCGGCGACGCCCTGCCGGTGCCGCTGCTCGTGCTGGCGGGACTAAACGCAGGCGACGCGGCGCGGCTCGCCAGCGAGGTGCGCGTGCTTGCGGTCAGCGTCATGCTCGAAGTGCACGATCTGCGCGGTGCGAAGGCGGCGCAGGACGCCGGCTTCGACGGCGTGATCGTCAAGGGCCACGAGGCGGGGGGGCGGGTGAGTCCGCACGCCTCGTTCATCCTGCTCCAGGAATTCAGCGGGCAGCTCGACATACCCTGGTGGATTCAGGGGGGCATCGGCTTGCACACCGCAGCGGCAGCGGCCCTTGCCGGCGCGTCGGGCGTGGTGCTGGGCGAGGCGCTCTGGCTCGCCGAAGAAGGACCCTTCTCGAATCCGGCACAGCGCATGAAGTGGTCGAAGCTCGACGGCAGCGAGACGGTTCTGATCGGGGCTGGCGACACGCTCTATCGCTTCTTCAACCGCGCGGGGCGCGCCCATATACGTGAGCTCGAAGTTGCGCTCGCGAGAGGCGAAGCCTGGCAAGAGACGCTTGAGCGGAGAATGTGCGTTGACGACGGACTGGTCGCGCTCGGTCAGGACATTGCGTTCGCACCAATCTTCGCCGAGCGCTACGGAACGGTGGGCCGCATGATCACCGCGTTGCGCGAGCATTCGATGTCCGCGATCGAGCAGGCGGCCGCACAAACGCCGCTCGCTCCGCACGCGGCGCTCGCGAAGCAGCACGGCACGCGTTACCCGATCGCGCAAGGTCCGATGACGCGCGTGAGCGACGTCGGCGGATTCGCAGCGGCCGTGGCCAACGGCGGCGCGTTGCCGTTCCTCGCTCTTGCGGTGCTGCGTGGCGAGCAGGTGCGGGCGCTGCTCGAAAGCACGGCGGCGCAGATCGGCGAGCATCCTTGGGGCGTTGGCATTCTCGGCTTCCTGCCGCTGGAGCTGCGACAGGCGCAGCTCGAGGTCGTCCGTGAGTTCAAGCCACCGTTCGCGATCATCGCGGGTGGACGGCCGAGTCAGGCGCGGGAGCTGGACGAGGCGGGCACTGTCACGTATCTGCACGTGCCGTCGCCCGGGCTCCTACGGGGCTTTCTCGCGGACGGCGCGCGGCGCTTCGTGCTCGAAGGCAGCGAGTGCGGCGGACACACGGGCCCGCGCACGAGCTTCATTCTGTGGGAATCGGCGATCGAACTGCTCGCCCATGCGGACATCAAGGACGCCGCTTCCGTGCAGGTGCTATTCGCGGGCGGCGTGCACGACGCGCTATCGGCCGCAATGGTCAGTGCGATTGCGGCGCCACTCCTCGGGCGCGGCATGAAACCAGGCGTGCTCATGGGAACCGCGTATCTATTTACCCATGAGATCGTCTCGCAGGGCGCGATCGTCGAGGCGTTCCAGCGGGAGGCCGTCGCCTGCGAAGCGACGGCGCTGTTGCAATCGGGTGTTGGTGTCTACACGCGCTGCGCGCAAACGCCGTTTTGCGACGAATTCGAAAAGGTGCGCCGCGATCTCATCCTGTCCTCGAGTTCCGACGAGGACACGCTGATAAAGCTGGAAATGATGAACATCGGGCGGCTGCGCATCGCGGCGAAGGGCATCGCGCATCGCAGCAATGCGGAGCTTGAGCGCGGCGACGACCGCTATGTCGAGGTCGATGAAGCCACGCAGCACAACGAGGGTATCTACATGCTCGGCGAGGTCGCGCGGCTGCGTTCGGCCACCTGCAGCGTCGCCGAACTGCACGAGAGCGTTTCGGACGGCAGCGAAGCGCTGCTGCGCCGCCGAGCGCGACAGGTGTCGTTCCCGGGGCGCACGCGACGGGAGGACATTGCCATCGTCGGCATGGCGTGCCTTTTCCCCGGTGCACAGAACCTGCGCGAATACTGGCAGAACATCCTGCGCGGCGTGGATGCGATTCGCGAAGTGAGCGACGACCGCTGGCGCGTGGCCGATCTGTTCGATCCAAAGCGCGGCACGCCGGACAAGATCTATTCGAAGTGGGGCGGCTTTCTGGACGACATCGCATTCGATCCGCAACGCTATGGCATCCCGCCCGCCAGCATCAAGTCGATCGAGCCGGTGCAACTGCTCGCGCTCGAAGTCTCGCGGCTTGCGCTGGAAGACGCCGGATTCGATCGTCGAGGCTTCGCGCGCGAACGGACCGCGACGATTTTCGCCGTGGGCGGCATGAACGATCTCGGCACGATCTTCAATTTCCGGGCGCTCTTGCCGCACTATCTGCGCAGCGTGCCCGGCCTTTCCGACACGGTGCGCGAGCAGATCCTCGCATCGATCTACGAGACGGTGCTGCCCAAATGGACCGAGGACACGTTTCCGGGCATTCTCGGCAACGTGATTGCGGGACGCGTGGCCAACAGGCTCGATCTCGGCGGCACGAACTTTACGGTGGACGCGGCCTGTGCTTCGTCGCTCGCCGCACTCGATACGGGCGTCCGCCTGCTGCGCAGCCATGATGCCGACGTTGCACTCGTGGGCGGGGTGGACGGCACGAACGGCCCGCTCGGCTTCATGTGTTTCGCACAGACCTATGCGCTTTCGCCGCGCGGGCGCTCCCGGCCGTTCGACGAAAGCGCGGACGGCATCGCGATCAGCGAGGGCGTGGGCGCGGCGGTGCTCAAGCGCCTGGCCGATGCGGAGCGCGATGGCGACCGCATCTACGCAGTGGTCAAGGGCGTCGGCAGTTCGAGCGACGGACGCAACCGCAGTCTCACCGCGCCGCATCCGCCCGCGCAGGTCCTGGCGCTCAAGCGCACCTACGCGGACGCGGGCATCGAACCCGCCGACGTGACGCTGATCGAGGCGCATGGCACGGGCACGGCGCTCGGCGACAAATCGGAGATCACATCGCTCAATGTCGCCTTTGGTGAGGCATCGCACGGGCGCCAGGTCTGCGCCGTGGGGTCGGTGAAGTCGATGATCGGCCATACGAAGGTTGCCGCCGGCATGGCCGGGCTCATCAAGGCGGCGCTTGCACTACGGCATCGTGTACTGCCTCCCACGCTCGGCGTAGAGCGGCCCGCGAGCGCCATCGACTTCGCCACTTCGCCGTTCTACGTGAACACGGAATCGCGTCCGTGGCTGCATGAAGGACGCTCGCATCCGCGCTACTGCGGCGTGAGTGCGTTTGGCTTCGGAGGAACGAATTTCCATACGGTCCTCGCTGAATACGCTGGCCAGTATCGCGAAAGCGATGCCATCGATCTGAACCCCAGGGATGTCGAAATATTCGCGTTCGCCGGGCCGAACAGGGGGGAGATCGAAAAGGCGGCCCGCCGCCTGCTCGAGGGTCTCGCTTACCCCGAGCAGATCGATCTGGCCCAGCTCGCGTGGTCGCTTTGCCGCGAGCAGAGTGCGGTCGAGCGCGTGAACGGCTCCCATTCTTGCCGGCTCGTACTGCTGGCGACGTCTGTCGACGACCTGAAGAGCAAGCTTGCGCGCGCGCTGGACAGATTGCCCGGTTGCGCAGAGATCACCATGCCGCCTGCGCTCTACTATCGCGAGAACGTGGAAGGCCCGCATGGCGTGTGCTTCCTGTTCCCGGGACAGGGATCGCAGCGCGTCAACATGCTGCGCGATCTCGTGACGGCGATGCCTGATCTGCATTCGTGCTTCGACGAAGGGACCGGGGGTGAAGGCGGCGCCCTCGAAGCGCGGGTGGCACCGCATATTTATCCGCTGCCTGTGTTCAGCGACGCGGATCGAGAGCTTCAGCAGCAGGCACTCAACAACACCGCCGTCGCGCAGCCTGCGCTCGGTATGGTGGGCATGGCCGCATTCGAGGTCCTGACGCATTTCGGCCTGCGCGCTGACTTCATGGCCGGTCACAGTTACGGCGAATACGTTGCGCTCTGTGCAGCCGGGGCGATGTCGCGGAAAGACTTGATTCGTATTTCGAAGGTTCGGGGCCGATTGTCGGCGGCCGCGCCCGAGGGTGCGATGGCCGCGCTCGAAGCGCAGGGGCCGCGAGTGTCCGCGCTGATTGAAACACACGGACTGGACGTCACCATCGCCAACCTGAACGCGCCGGATCAGACCATTGTGGCGGGCACGGTGGAAGCCGTCGATGCAGCGTTGCCCGTCCTGGCGGCCACGGGCATGCGCGTGAAGCGGCTGCCAGTGAGCGCGGCGTTTCATTGCGCAATCATGGCCGCGCCACGCGATGCGTTGGCCGCGGAACTCGCGGGCGTCGAATTCCAGGCGCCGCGTGTGCCCGTGTACAGCAATACGACAGCCCAGCCGTATCCGGAATCCGGCGATGCGGTGCGCGAACTGCTTGCGCGCCACATCGCGGAGCCCGTGCGATTCACGGACGAAATCGAAGCGCTCTATGCGGCCGGCGCCCGCGTGTTCATCGAATGCGGTCCGGGGCTCGTGCTCGGTGGCCTCGTCGAGCGCGTGCTGGGCGAGCGTCCACACGCGATACTCGGGCTCGACGCGCCAGGCCGTCCGGGCTGGCTGCAACTGGCACAACTGCTCGCGCAGGCCCTGGCGCTCGGACTCCTCGTGCGGCTCGACGCGTGGTTCGCGCATCGCGGCCTGCATGACTGGACCGTCGCCGAGGTCTTCGCGGAGGCAGCGAAGCGCGCCGCGCCAGGACCGCTCGTCTGGCGTGTCAGCGCCGCGCGCGCGGTGCCATGGCACGCACCTGAGAAGCCGGCCGCCCGCAGCCCAGCTGAGCCGGCTAGTGCGGTCTGCGACGGCACGGCCTTCGCTGCCGGCGCGGCCGGTATCGCATCGGGCGCACCGACCGTGGCCGCTGCCGCCTGCGCCCCGCCCGCTGCCCCCAAGGCCGCGGCCGCCGCCACCGCAGCCGCACCGGCCGTGGTGCCGGCGCCGCCGCCAACGACACCCACCACCAGCGACAGGAGAGCCGCGATGAAAATAGAACACCCTCCCGGCGAAGGGCCGGCGGCGATGCCGGTCGCCGCGATGAACGGGGGCGCCCGCTGTTCGGAAGCCGAATTCGCCCAAATCCAGTATGGCGTCGCGCGTCTGCTCGACCTGCAGTTCGAACAGCAGCGCAGTCTGAGGTACTTCATTGACTTTCAAACGCAGCTTGTCGGCGCATCGCCGCAGCGGGTGCCGATGGCCGAGCCGGTTTTGCCGAGCGCGCCGTTTGCACTGCATGTTGGCATGCCGGCCCCCGCGGCGCTCGCGCCTCAAGTCTTGCCCCAGGCGGCACCTCAAGTCGCACCCCATGCAGCGCAGCCCGGCATACCGCAAATACTCGGTGGCGTACCGCCCGCGCCGGTCTTGCCGAGGCAGATTGCGGCGGCCGTGGTGCCCGCCGCAGAGGTCCTCGCCTTTGCTCCGTCGACCGGATCGATCGAGCCCGCCATCGTGGTGCCCGAAGGCGTGCAAGCGCCACAAGCCGTGCAGGCGGTGTCAGAGAAGACGTCCGCGGAGAAGCTTGGTTCGCCGGACGAGTTCAGGGCCGAGTTGCTGCAGGCCGTCTCCGAACGCACGGGCTATCCCGTCGACATGCTCGACCTCGACGCGCACATGGAAGCGGATCTCGGCATCGACTCGATCAAGCGCATCGAAATCTTCAGCAGCCTGATGGTGAAATACAACCTGCTCGGCGAGCGCGACGAGGAAGCGGTGATCGAAGAGCTGTCGGGTCTGAAGTCGCTAAACGAGATCGTCGCGTGGTACACGCGCATGACCAGCGACGCAGCGGAAGCACCCGTTGCCGATGCGGGAGGGCCTTCGTCAAAAAAAGCACCGGCTCCACCGTCTTCACGCAGTGAGGGGGTGGAGCCCGAACACGGCCATGCACACGCCGACCCGGTGCAGTGCTATGCGGTGCACGCGGTGGCCGCCGGCCTCGACGCGCCGGGCGAGCCAGGCGGTTTCCCCGCCGGGGAAACGATCCTGCTCGTCGGGGACGGGCCGCTTGCAGACGCTTTCGCGCACGCGTTGCAGTCAAAGGGCGGCCTCGTGACACGCATCGTGCCGGGAGCGGTTACACGCGTGCTCGACGACGCGACGCGATTCGAGTGCGACTTTTCCGCGCTCGAGCCCGTGAAGGCGCTGCGCGAGCGGGTCGCCGCCGCCTTGCCGGGGCCTTGCGGCGCGCTCATCAATCTGATGGGCGCATCGGGTGCGGCGCACGAGCACGACGCACGCGCGCTCTTTCTGCTGCTCAAGGCGTTCGAAGCAGATTTGAGGACCGGCGTGAATGGTGGTGCCTGGATCGTCAATGTGACGGCATTCGACGGGCAGTTCGGACTGAGCCGCTCGCGTGCGTTCGAGGCTCGGAGCGCGGGCGTGCTTGGCGTCGCGAAGTCGGTGGCGCGTGAATGGGCTGGCGCCAAGGTCAAATGTGTCGACTTCGACCCGGCGCTCCCGCCCGAAACACAGGCGGCGCATGTGATCGCCGAAGTGCGCAGCGCTCAGTCCGGAATCGAGGTGGGCTACACCGGTGAAGGCCGCTGGCTACTCGACCTGAAGCACTACGACGTCGTAGGGCAGGATCTCTCGCGGCTCACGCTCGATCCCGACGCGATCGTGCTCGTGACCGGCGGCGCGTGCGGCATCACCGCCGACGTAACGCGCGCGCTTGCCGAGCGCTATCACCCGCGGCTCATCGTCGTGGGCCGCAGCGCACTGCCCGAGGAAGAGCACGGGGCGATCGCCGGCATCGAGGACCCGGCCGAGCTCAAACAGATCCTGATCCGCGATATGCGTGCGAGCCACGAGAAGGTGACCCCTGCGGAAATCGACCGCGTCCACAGGCGCATCCTGCGCGACAGGGAGATGCGCACCAATCTGGCCGCGATGCGTGCGGCCGGATCGGAGGTGGAGTATCACAGCCTCGACGTGCGCGACGAAGAACGATTCGCAGCACTGATCGATGATATTTACGCGCGGTGGGGTCGTATCGACGGCGTACTTCACGGAGCGGGCATCATCAGCGACAAACTGATTGCCGACAAGCCGCTCGAGTCTTTCGACGCCGTGTTCGGCACCAAGGTGACGCCCGCGCTCGTGCTCGAACGCAAGCTGCATCCCGAGGGGCTGAAGTTCATCGTGTTCTTCTCGTCGGTGACGGGGCGCTTCGGCAACGTGGGCCAGAGCGACTACAGCGCCGCGAACGAGGTCCTCAACAAGCTCGCCGACCGGATGTGCCACAACTGGCCTCACGTCCACGCCGTCGCGATCAACTGGGGGCCCTGGGACGCCGGCATGGTCAGCGACGAGCTGCGCCGCCTCTATGCATCGCGCTCGATCCGTCCGATTCCGGTCGAGCAGGGCAGGCGCCACTTCATCAAGGAACTGGAACGTGGGGCGAGCGGCGAGCCTGAGCTGGTCATTTCGTCGAGCATCCAGCAGATCGCCATGCTGCGGCTTGGCAACGAAAAGGGGAGCGTATCCAAATGAACACTTTTGACAAGCCGGTGCTCGTTGACTTCTGGCCGGCAAAAATCGCGAAACCCGTGCCGCAACGCGTCGCGCTGGAGGTTTGCGCGTATGGAATCGCCAGAGGTTACTGCAAGAGCCACGATATCAAGAGCAAGGAGGGCGTTCGTCAGGCGATTCACGAGGTGAAGGAAAAGTTCGCCAGGTACGCCGTTTCGCCGGACCAGATCAGGAGAAGGCAGCTGGTGTTCTTCCCGCGCCTCAGGGATATTCGTATTTCCGATGGCGAGCTGGTTCTGGCCGAACTGCCTCCGGAGTACAAGCACCTGCGGATGTACTCCTCCGATCCGGCGGACTTCAAAGGCGCGGATCTCAAGGAGCGCCACGAAAACTACGAAAAGGTTGTCAGTGGCTGCATGGCCGAAATGTACGATGGCATCACCACCGCACCGAATGACCTGATCCACGTGACCTGCTCCGGCTATCTCGCGCCGAGTCCGGTGGAACGCATGGTCGCGCACAGGGAATGGTTCGATACCACGGTCACGCATAGCTATCACATGGGCTGTTACGGGGCCTTTCCGGCCATCAGAATGGCGCACGGTTTTCTGTCCTCCTCGCATTTTGGGGTAACGCCACGCAAGCAACGAGTCGATATTGTCCACACCGAGCTTCTCTCGGGTCACACCAACCTCGAGGATTTCAGCGTGGAGAACATCATCGTGACGACCCTGTTCGCGGATGGGTTCATCAAGTATTCGGTTTGCTCGGACGACTATGTGCGCGCGCAAGGACTCCGTGGTCTCAGGATTCTCGCGCTCCACGAGCACCTGCTTCCCGATTCGGCCGACGACATGACCTGGGTGCCCGCGTCGCATCAGTTCCAGATGACTCTCTCGGTGAGAGTCCCCATCCTCATCAAGCAATACGTGCGCGCATTTGTCGTATCGCTGCTGCGCAAGGTGGATATCGATTTCGAACGGGAGAAACATTCGCTCATGTTCGCGATCCATCCTGGAGGACCGCGGATCGTCGAGCACATTCAGGACGAATTGGGTTTGCGTGACGAAAACGTCGCCATCAGCAAGCAGGTCTTCCGCGACAACGGCAACATGTCCTCGGCGACGATCCCGCATATTCTGAAAGGCATCCTCGAAGAGAAGGCGATCCCGCCAGGCACGCGTGTCGTCTCACTCGGCTTCGGACCCGGGCTGACGGTGACGGGCCTCGTGTTGGAGAAGGTGTGATGGTGAACCACCATGAACCCGGGCTACCCATCATTGCGCGGCTTCACGAGGTGCAGTCCGCCGCGGAACTCGCGGCAACGGAGGGGTTTGAGCGCGCGCGCGGGCCGGCGCCGCCGGTGGCGCGCCCGCCTTCCAGGCAGCACGAAGCGCACGCACCCGAGCGCTTTCGCGCCGTGCCCGAGGCGCGTTGCGCGCTGCCGTTCGTGGGCGAAGTCGTGAGTCACGAGCCGGGCGTGGCAGTGACGATCGAGTGCAGGCTGTCGCTCGATGA
This sequence comes from Paraburkholderia mimosarum LMG 23256 = NBRC 106338, assembly GCF_000739815.1. Classification (GTDB taxonomy): domain Bacteria; phylum Pseudomonadota; class Gammaproteobacteria; order Burkholderiales; family Burkholderiaceae; genus Paraburkholderia; species Paraburkholderia mimosarum. The sequence continues at coordinate 109,453 of NZ_BBJJ01000019.1, read as the reverse complement.
AGACCTGCATCTGGCCGATCACCATTTCATCCACGCGCTTGACGTGAAGCCGCTCTCGGCCTGCTTCCCCGTCGTGCCGATGACGATGAGCCTCGAGATCATGGCCGAAGCGGCGGCTTGCCTGGCGCCGGGCTATGGACTGACTGGATTCGAACGCGTTTCTGCGGCGCGCTGGATCGCGATGGCTGATACGGACACGCTCACGCTGCGCGTGACGGGGCGCTTGCGCGATGTCGACGCTGTGCGTGAGATTCGCCGCATCGACGTGGAAATTGTGGCACAGGGCGAACCGCGCCCTTCAATTACTGCGACCGTGCTGTTCAGTTCGCACTACCAGCTCGACCTCGATTTGCGCTTTGGCGCAGTCACTTCGAGCCGGGCACGCACGTTGAGCGCGGCGTGCCTTTATGAAGCCCGTGAGCTATTTCATGGCCCGCGCTTTCAAAGCCTCGTGGGCGATTTGCTCGTTGGAGAGCGTGGCGCGCAGGCGGAATTACTCGTGCGCGCGCCGGTCGATCTGTTTCGTTCGACGGCTCAGCCGCAACTGCTCAGCGATCCCGCGCTGCTCGACGCGGTGGGTCAGGTCATGGCGATCTGGACGCAGCAGCAAGGCGACGTTGCGTTTCCGATCGGCCTCGGCAAGCTTGAACTTTATCAGGCCACACCCGCTCCGGGAACGCGCGTGCCGATGCGCCTGGAAGTGACGGGTGAGATTGGCAAAACGCCTACGGCCAACGTGGAGATACAGGACGGTCAGGGCGGCGTATGGCTGCGGATACAGGACTGGCGCTCGTGGCGGTTCCGGTGGGACCGCAGGCTCGTGGCGTTTCGGCAGTGGCCTGCGCGCCACCTGTTGAGCGACGCGCTGGCGCTGCCCACGAGCGCCGCGCAGGCGGATACCGTGTGCCAGCGCATGACGAAGGCCCGACTTGCCGGCTTCGACGCGGATCTGCTCGCGCGCGATTATCTGCATGTCGCGGAAATGCCGGCTTATGCAAGCAAGACGGGCGGCGGGCAACCGATGCAGTGGCTGCTCGGGCGCATTGCAGCGAAGGATGCGTTACGCGCGTGGGCGCTGCGGCAGGAAGGTGGTGGCGAGATGCTCCATCCGGCGGCCTTCGCGATTACGAACGATTCGTGCGGCAAGCCCGGGGTCACGCATTGGCCGTATGCCACGATTCCGGAGGTAAGCCTCGCCCATAGCGGCGAGGAGGCTGTGGCAATCGCACAGCGCGCGCCCGTCGGCATCGACCTGGAACGGATTGCGCCGCGCGGCGCGGATTTCGTCAAGGCGATCGCGAGCGCTTCCGAACGCGCACTGCTCGAGACGCTCGCCGCAGAGCCGAGCGACGAATGGGTCACGCGCCTGTGGTGTGCGAAGGAAGCGTTCGGCAAACTGTTCGGCACGGGCGTCGACAGCACGCCGCACCGCTTCGAGGCTGCGGCCATTGAAGCGAGCGGCCATTTGCACATGCGGCACCGGGACAGCGGCCGCGAAGCACAGGTCGTGACGCTGCGCGATGGTGGCTTTGTCGTCGCCGTCGCCAAAGGCCACAAGGCCCAAACACACTGATCGAGGAGCTGGGCATGTCCGTATTTCCCTTTACGCCGTTTGCCGAACCGCTCGTCGAGCTGCGCCAGGTCGTCAAGCAGTATCGGCTAGGCGAATCGGTGATCACGGCGCTCAAGCGCGTCGACTTCTCGATCCAGGCGGGCGAGTTCGTGGCCGTCTGGGGCCCGTCGGGTTCGGGCAAATCCACGCTCTGCAACCTTGTTGGCCTGCTCGACGCGCCCACCTCGGGCAGCGTGCTCTTCAACGGGCGCGATGCGGCGTTGCTGAGCGACAATGCCCGCAGCGTGGCGCGCAACCGCGCCATCGGCTTCGTTTTCCAGGGATTCAATCTCGTGCCGGTGCTCTCCGCGCTCGAGAACGTGCTGCTGCCGTTGCAGATTGGCCGCCGAGGCTCGCGCGCGAGCATTGAGCTGGCGCAGCGGCGTCTCGCGGAGGTGGGCCTCGCGAGTTTTGGCGGCCACCGTCCGGCGAAGCTTTCGGGCGGCCAGCAGCAGCGCGTGGCTATCGCGCGCGCGCTGATCGCAAATCCGTCGCTCGTCGTGGCCGACGAGCCCACCGCCAACCTCGATTCGGAGAACGCGCATCGAATCATCGACCTGATGCGCGAAATCAGCCGCAAGGAGGGCACGACCTTCGTATTCTCGACGCATGACGAACGCCTGCTCGAACGTGTCGACCGCCGCATCATGATGCGCGATGGCGAGCTGATCGAAGACCAGCGGCTCGAAGCGCCGAAGCACTGCGTGAAGGGGAGCTACTGATGAGCACGTGGATCAAGCTCGCATTCAGGAATCTGCTGCGCAATGGGCGTCGGTCGCTGTTCACGATCCTTGCGATCGGTGTGGGCTTTCTCGCCGTGAACACGCTCGGGGGCTTTACGCGCTATATCTTCCAGAGTCTCAAGGACAGCTATATCTACGCCGAGGCGAACGGAAATCTCACCGTCTTCAAGCAGGGCTTCCTGGACCACGGCAAGCTCGAGCCGACCAAATACCTGCTCGACACAGCCGAAGTGAAGGCGATGCGCGAGATCCTCGCGCGCCATCCCGAGGTGCTCGTCGTCACGCCACAGCTGCGAATCTCCGGGCTCATCAGCAACGGCAAGGTATCGACGATCTTTTTCGCGCCCGGACGCGTGCCGTCTGATGTCGCGGCCATCTCGAGTCATGCGGTGGGGGTGATGGGGCGGGCGAAACTGTACGACGGCGAGCCGCTCTCGGACACGCTGGGCTACGGCATTGGCATCACCAAGGGTCTCGCGCGGCAGCTGAACGTGGCGCTGGGAACGGGTGCCGTGGCCATGTCGCCGACCGTCTCGGGGCAGATCAACGCGCTCGACGCGCAGATCGTGCAGTTCGTCGACGCGCCAGACGAGGCGCTCGAAGACACCTTTGCGACCGTGCCGTTGAAGTTCGCGCAGGATCTCTATGACACGAAGAGCGTCGACCGCCTTACGATCCTGTTGCGCGACGACGCGCAAACCCTGCCGATGCGGGCTACGCTCACGCGCGAGTTCGCCGCCGCTGGGCTTGCGGTTGACGTGAAGACCTGGAACGAACTGTCACCGTTCTACATGAAGGTGAAGAAGATGTTCAACGTGATCTTCTTCATCACGTTCCTGATCGTGTTCACGATCGTGGTGATGAGCATCGTCAACACCGTGACGATGGCGATCATGGAGCGCACGCGCGAAATTGGCACCTTGCGCGCCCTGGGTGTCAAGCGCAGGGGCATTGTCGGATTGTTCGCGATCGAAAGCCTGATGCTCGGCGTATTCGGCGCGATGCTCGGCATCATGTTCAATCTCGCGGTGCTCTGGGCGGTCGACCGCATCCAGCCCGTCTGGATACCACCGCAGGTGAGCCGCGAGGTGCCGCTGCAGATCTACTTCGTGCCGGACTATTGGCTGTATAGCGTGGTCACGCTGCTCTTGCTGTCACTGGCGGCTTCGTTACTGCCGGCGCGCAAGGCGGCGCGCATGGTGATCGTGACTGCGCTTGGCTACGCGTGAGCGCAGCGGGATCAGCCGGATTTTTTGAAGGGGAGAAGGATCATGAAGCGCATCTTCTGTGCCGCCGCGCTGCTCGCCAGTCTCGTGATGGCGACCGCGGCGGACGCTTCGCTTACGCCGCACGAGATCCTCAAGGCCGCCGACGAGGCGCGCGGGAACGTGGCCGGCGTGTCCTGGCAGGTGAACATCCAGTCCACGGAAAACGATGAAGTCATCGATAACATGTCATACGAAATCAAGGCGCGCGGCTTCGACGTGTCGGGGCTCTCGCTCGCACCGCCGAAGTATCGCGGGCAGAAGTTGCTGATGCTGAGTTCCAGCATGTGGTTCTATAAGCCGGGCCTCTCGAAGCCAGTGCCCATTTCACAGCGCCAGAAATTGCTCGGCGACGCCGCATACGGCGATATCGCCTCGACAAACTATGCTGAGGATTACGAGGCAAATCAGCTGGCCGACGAGACCATCGACGGCGAGGATTGCTACGTCTTCGACCTGAAAGCGAAGAGTGACAAGACGACCTACGACCGTATCAAGTACTGGGTGTCGAAGAAGCGACTGCTAGGCGTCATGGCCGAGTACTACACGGTTTCGGGCAAAAAGTTCAAGTCTTCGACGATGGACTACGACAACCGGGTCAAAATCGATGGCAAGGCGCGCCCGTTCATTTCACGCATCACCTTTCACAGCACGCTCATGAATAGCGATATCACGTATCTGAACCTGAGCAACCCACACATCGCGCCGCTACCTGATTACGTGTTCGACCTGAATCTTTTCATGCGCTGAATCAGGCGATGGCGGGTCGCATGTCGCGACCCGCGGAAGGTGCTGAAATGATGCGAGGTCCCGATTGCGCTCACCCGATTGAGAGGATGCCTCGCGAGAACAGCACTAGCGCGATGAGGGAGACCGCCGCCAGGATCGTCGGCAAAGCTGCCTCAAGCAGTGCCAACCAGCTCGCTGTGCAAGTGAGAATCCGTCACGTGTTCTTAGGACGGCCGGAGTCCGGCGCCCCCCCCCCGGGGGCATGCCGCCTGTGCATATTTCGGTTCAGCTGCTGAACCGAAACAATTCGCGTCTGGGCGCTCGGCTCCTGCATCGCATCGCCTGCGAGCGACATATCTTGCGAGCACTTGACTGCACGCCTGCTGGGCTGACTTCGGCCCACCCACGTCAGTCCGCCTTGGCCAGCGGGCACCCTCCCGCCCTGACTTGCCCCTTATCTAGCGGATGCATTGATCAGACGAATGTCCTGGTGAAAAGTATGCCTGTGGCGCGAGATAGTCTTGCGCGTGGAAAACTTATGCTGCAGAATGCAACGGAAATGCCACCGATCGTCTGTGGCATACAAGTGTCTGTTCTGCGAATACCTATTGCCTAAGCTTTTGAGCCACCACAAATGAAAGAGCTGACAGCCGAGGACGTCGGAGCCGGGTCTGAAACTCGCTCGTATTGCGGCTGGTTTCTGCCGCTTCTCGAAGGCACGGATTAACCCGTTTGCTTAACTGTACGTATGAAATTTACGCTGAACCGCAAGCTCATTTCGATGATCGTGGTGCTGTGGATTGGCCTCCTGCTGATCGGCGCGCTGGGTGCATGGCGGACACGCGCGACCATGGTGGCCGATCGCGAGGAGCAGCTGCGTTCACTGGTGCAGCAGGCTGACAGTATTGCAACCCACTATTATCGGCTCGCGCAACAGGGCACGTTCGGCGAAGCGGACGCCCGCAAGCAGGCGCTCGCGGCATTGGCGGATTTGAGGTATGGCAAGGACGGCTATATCGCCGTCATTAACTCGCATCTCGTTATCGTAATGAATCCGTTCCTGCCGCAAATGAACGGCAAGGACGCAAGCGGCATGATGGACGGTGAGGGAAAGCCGCTGTTTCCGAAGCTCGTAGCCGCCGGCAATGAGCCGGGCGGCGGCTTTGCGGAATACGTCGGCCGGAAACCGGGCAGCGGTGTACAGGCGCACAAGGTGAACTACGTGATGCGTTTCGCGCCATGGGACTGGTATCTCGCAACCGGAATGTACATGGATGATGTCGAGGCGGCCTTCACCCACGACCTGCTCTGGTGGCTGTTGACGACAACAATGCTTGGCGGCGTCTGCACGCTCGTCATGGGTTATGTCGTCAGGAGCGTTCGAGGTGTACTTGGCGGCGAAATGGAAGTTGCAGTGGAGGTGGCGCGGCGAATCTCGCAGGGCGACCTTGCGATGAACGTACCCGTGCGTGATCGCGCGCGCCCGAACCTGATGCTGGCGCTCGCCACCATGCGGGACGGTATTGTGGAAACGGTGTCGCGTGTCTATGCGGGGGCGGAAAACGTCAACGTCGGTGCACACGAGATCGCGTCGGGCAACTCCGATCTGTCGCAGCGCACTGAAAGGCAGGCGGCCGCGCTGGTTCAGACAGCCTCGAACATGGACGAAATCACCGCCAATGTAAGGCGCAACGCGGAAAGCGCGGAAAGGGCGGCGCGGCTTGCGGGCGAAGCGGCCGCCGTTGCGCGAAGGGGCAATCAGGCCGTGGACGGCGTCGTGCGGACGATGAGCGAGATCACCTCCAGTTCGCTGGAGATCGGCAACATCATCGGTGTGATCGACAGCATTGCTTTCCAGACGAACATACTCGCACTCAATGCGGCGGTCGAGGCTGCGCGCGCCGGCGAGCACGGGCGCGGCTTCGCAGTGGTGGCGTCCGAGGTACGTAGCCTCGCGCAACGCTCGGCGTTGGCAGCGAAAGAGATCAGGGATCTGATTGGCACGTCGGTCAGAGTCGTGGAAGCCGGTGCGCAGCAGGTATCGAACGCGGGTGCGACCATGACCGATGTCGTGCAGGCAATAACCGGCGTCTGCACGATCCTCGACGAGATCAGTCACGCTTCGCAGGAGCAGAGCGCGGGTATCGAGCAAGTGAACTGTGCCGTCGGGGAAATGGATCAGGTAACGCAACAGAACGCTGCGTTGGTCGAAGAGGCAGCAGCGGCTGCGCATTCGCTGCGCGATCAGGTAGGCGGACTGCGCGATGCGATCGCCCGATTCACATTGCCGGGGCGCGAACCAGGCCGAGGCACTGCCTCCCGGCTATCGGTTTTATAAATCTCTGATATTTCTGGTGGTGAGGGGGCGAGATGAAGGTGCTGGTCGCGGTTAAGCGCGTAGTCGATTACAACGTGAAGGTTCGTGTGAAGTCGGATGGCACGGGCGTCGACATCGCGAACGTGAAGATGTCGATGAACCCGTTCGACGAAATCGCCGTGGAAGAGGCGGTGCGTCTGAAGGAAGCGGGCGTGGCGACGGAAGTGATCGCCGTGTCCGCGGGTGTCGCGCAAGCGCAGGAAACGCTGCGCACGGCGCTGGCGATCGGCGCCGATCGCGCGATCCTGATCGAGTCGAACGAAGACCTCCAGCCGCTGGCCGTGGCCAAGCTCCTGAAGGCGCTGGTCGACAAGGAACAGCCGCAGCTCGTGATCCTCGGCAAGCAGGCCATCGACGACGATTCGAACCAGACTGGCCAGATGCTCGCCGCGCTGGCGAACCTGCCGCAGGCGACGTTCGCATCGAAGGTCGTCGTCGCCGACGGCAAGGCAACGGTGTCGCGCGAAGTGGATGGCGGCGCTCAAACGCTGTCCTTGAAGCTCCCCGCAGTCGTCACGACCGACCTGCGCCTGAACGAGCCGCGCTACGTCACGCTGCCGAACATCATGAAGGCGAAGAAGAAGCCGCTCGAGACGATCAAGCCCGAGGACCTCGGCGTCGACGTCACGCCGCGCCTGAAGACGCTGAAGGTTGCCGAGCCGCCCAAGCGTTCGGCTGGCGTGAAGGTGCCGGACGTGAAGACGCTGGTCGAGAAGCTGAAGACCGAAGCCAAGGTGCTGTAAGGAGAGCAGACGAAAATGACGAATCTGGTGAATCTCATAATAGCTGAACACGACAGTCAGTCGATCAAGGCCGCAACGCTGAACACGGTTGCCGCAGCACAGAAGATTGGCGGCGACGTGCACGTGCTGGTCGCGGGCCACAACGCACAGGCCGCAGCAGACGCGGCAGCAAAGATCGCAGGCGTTGCGAAGGTGCTGCTCGCCGATGCGCCGCAACTCGAACAGGGTCTCGCCGAGAACGTCGAAGCGACGGTCCTGAGCATCGCAAAGAACTATTCGCACATCCTGGCTCCGGCAACGGCAGCGGGCAAGAACGTCACGCCGCGTATCGCCGCGAAGCTCGACGTCGCGCAGATCAGCGACATCACGGCAGTCGATTCGCCGGACACCTTCGAGCGTCCGATCTATGCGGGCAACGCGATTGCGACAGTGCAATCGGCCGATCCGGTCAAGGTCATCACTGTGCGCACGACGGCGTTCGATGCCGTCGCGGCCGAAGGCGGCAGTGCGGCAGTCGAGAAGCTCGAAGCGGCAGCAGACAGCGGCCTCTCGCAGTTCGTCGGCCGTGAAGTCACGAAGCTCGACCGTCCGGAACTCACGAGCGCGAAGATCATCGTCTCGGGTGGCCGGGGTCTGGGCAGCGGCGAGAACTACACGAAGGTGCTGGAGCCGCTCGCGGACAAGCTCAATGCAGCACTCGGCGCATCGCGCGCCGCAGTGGACGCGGGCTTCGTGCCCAACGACTACCAGGTCGGCCAGACCGGCAAGATCGTCGCGCCGCAACTGTATGTGGCCGTGGGCATCTCGGGCGCGATCCAGCACCTGGCCGGCATGAAGGACTCCAAGGTCATCGTCGCGATCAACAAGGACGAAGAAGCACCGATCTTCAGCGTGGCTGACTACGGCCTGCAGGCAGACTTGTTTACCGCCGTGCCAGATATGGTCGCGGCCCTTTGAGCAACCGGGAGCGGCGGCACGTCCGGTATCGGCCGTTGATGTAATGCCGCGCCGTTCGTGCCAGATACCGCGGAGCGATCGATGGTGATGGACCAGTCGAATGAGCACCAGGGCATCTCATTTAGTGGTTCTGGGAAGGAGAAGCGAATGTACGCCAGTGATACATCATTGCGCGCGATGGTCGAAAAATGGCTGGCTCCGGCCGCAGCAGTGCCGGTGCGGGTCACACGCGTTGCCTCGACGCATCTGCGTCGGATGCGCTGCGTAAAAGTTGAGGCGCAAAGGGCTGAAGGCGCAGTGGCGATTCTTTTCTTCCTGCACCGTGACGGCGCCTGGCGTGTGTTCCCGCCCGAGGCGAAGTACCCTGCAATGCAGGCCTGGTAGGCGCGTTCATACTATTTGAGCCCGGCGACGACTAATGCGAAATTGATGAAACCGAGGATTCGCTTTGTGCAGCATTGTGTTCAATTTTGCAGGCAGGTGGTGTCGTCGAAACCGCTGACGTCCATCTGGCGGAATCCGCCCGCGATCGGCCCGTCAGATGGCGGATTTCATCGTGGACCAAGTCCCGGTACGTCACGTGCGCCGATGGATATCGCGCCCGCATTTCGGCTATCACGGCGGCGGAGCGTTCGCGCGTGACGAGTTGTTGCCCAGAACGCTTGCATCGAGATGGAGGATATTCATTTCAGCCTCGCTGTCAGGGGAGATATGAAGTGCTTTAAAACGCGGGGGAATTCATTGCGATGCCTTTCGCGCGGCTTGATCGATCAGCTTCGCTATGTCGTCCGGGTGAGACAGCATTGACATGTGGCTGGAGCGAATGGACGTGACCGTTGCCCCGATGTGCTGCGCAATGGCTTGCTGCACGGCGGCCCTGAGCGCGTTGTCGTTGGTTGTTCGCACATACCAGACGGGTTTGTCGTGCCACGCCGCATGCTGGACCTTCCCGGTGAAGCAGGCCGCCGCGACGGGTTGCTGAACCGATGCCAGCTTACGAGCTTCCGGAAACGGAATATCCGCCGCCATGACGTGCTGAAACTGTCGGGCGTCGTCGAGCCAGATCAGCCCCTGGTCGTCCGGTGCGAGTCCCGTCATGGGCGCGTCGAGCCGTTGCAGCAGGTCAGCGACGGACTCGCCATCATCCGGTACCAGCGCGGACAGATAAACAAGACCCTTCACGTTGGCGGCGTTGCCAGCCTGGGTAATGACTGCGCCGGCCCAGGAGTGGCCCACCAGCAGCACGTCGCCGGATTGCCGGCGCAGGACGCTTTCGGTGGCAGCAACGTCGTCCGCGAGCGAAGTGAGCGGGTTCTGCACGGCAGTAACGTGGTAACCCATGCGCTGCAGCCTGACGATGACCGGGCTCCAGCTCGACCCATCGGCAAAAGCACCATGCACGAGCACGATGTTGTGTACAGCCGGTGCCGTAGACGCTGCCACATGAGCCGTTGCCAGCGTCGCCGTGACGGCCACGGCAGCAGCCAGCCGGCTGAACCATACGGACCGACGGCGCGCCCTTGTCGCAAGGAGCGAATCCGGATGCCTGTGAAGAGTTGGGAATTTCATGTGGAGGCGAATCATTGACAATGACGAGCCAAATTTATCTGGCTTCAACGAATAGTTGCAGGTGGCAAACTCGCCATTGTTCATGCAAAATTCGCCAACCGTAACCGATGCGTGGAGCGCGCCGTGCGCATAGGAATCGTGGCAGTCGAGGGCAGCCTGCTCTCTGCCATTAGCGGCCTTGCCGACCTGTTCTGGATGACGGAGCAAGCTTTGCGCGCCCCGCCGGCTGGCGCATCGTATGGCGTGCGCGATCAGGCCATTCCCACCTTCGAGACCACCATCGCAAGCGCGGACGGCAAAACCCTGCGGGACGCGCAGGGCCGGTTGATTCCGGTCGATACCTCGTTTCATGAATTGACGCACTGCGACGTGGCACTCGTCACGGGGATGGCGCTCGGACCGCACCGGCTACCGCCGGTATCTGCGACGGTCAGGCACGCAGCAGCGTGGCTGCAGGAGCGCCATCGAACGGGGGCGTTGGTCGGCGCTGCGTGTGCCGGGACTTTTGTGCTGGGGGAGGCCGGCTTGCTGAACGGAAGGCGCTGCACCACCACGTGGTGGCTCCACCATGCGTTAAGGCAGCGGTTCCCCAAGGCACGCCCGGTGTGGGGCACTGCAGTGGAAGAACAGGATCGCGTCGTAACGACAGGCGGGCCGCTCTCCTGGGTCGATCTGGCCTTGCACGTGATCAGGAGCGAAGCAGGGCCCGAAGTCGCGCGTCTGGCTGCGGATATCTCTGTGGCAGACAGCTTGCCGCTGCCACAGCTGGTCTACGCGCCCCGCGGATTTGTCAACGCCAACGACCCGCTACTGCTGCAAGCGGAGCAGATCGTCCGCCATGCCAGCCCCGGATTCACGGCTGAAGCTTTGGCAAGTACGCTGAGTCTCAGCGAACGGACATTGCATCGGCGGCTGAAGAGCTTGACCAACGAGTCGCCCAAGGGGTTCATCACGCGCGTGCGAATCGAAATGGCGTGCGTGCTGCTCGAGCGGCCCGGGGCAAGCATCAAGCAGGTCGCACTGCAATGCGGCTACAGCGAGGAAACGTCATTCCGGCGTGCCTTCGGCCAACTCACCGGGATGACGCCGGCCGACTACAGGCGCTGGTCAGATGCACGGAACCCCATGCGTCCGGCTTCCCACCAAAGCTAGCCTGGCCCGGATTGACGCTGCAGCAGACGTGTTTGCAGTGCATGCCAGTGCTAGCCGCCCGGCATTGCGCCGCCACTACCCAGCAATGTTCTCAGGTAAGCCAGTACGTCGGCGATCGCCGCGTCGCGAGCTTGCGCGTTGCCGCCAACGTGTGGGTCGGTCTGAACGCACTCGTCGTGGAAGGAAAAGGGCGTGCCGGTCGCCTCGTTGATCAGCTCGCCACTTTCGTTCTCGAAGATCCGGCATGCGCGTACCGTCTGCGCGCCCTTTGCGACGACAGTGGGCATCGCGTATGGCATATCGAAGGCATGCGATGCGTGCGGATAGACTGTCATGATGGCGTCGCTACCCGCCTTTTGCAGCCGTTCGATGTATGCCGCACAGGCCGGTGCAGGATCGTAATCGTCGTCGGCCCCATGGAATTCGCGAATCGGTCCATCAACCACGGTGTCGTCGCGATAACGGGTCATGCAGTCGGGATAAAAGGGCAAATAGGCGCGGAAGCGAGCGCCTGACGTGTTCCACAGGCGGTTGAGCCGCGTCATGGCCGCGTAGAGGGTCGCCTGTCCGCCTCTCGAAAAACCCATCAGCACGATCCTGTCCGGATCGACGCGGGAATCACGCGCGAGTATGTCCAACGCCCGATAGGCGTCGAGAATGAGGTTCAGCCGGCCGAGCTGCGACTGATCCTTGCTGGTGGACGTGATGCCACGGCCTGTGAAGCCATCGATGGCGAACGTCCCGATACCGTTCTCGTTGAACGTACGCTCCCACATTTCGATGTTCGCGCCCATTCCGCTCGAACCATGAATCAGCACCACTACCGGTTGTTTTCCGGCGTGCTTCGCAAGACGCAGGATGCCGGCGATCGTCACAGGTTTGCCGTTACGATCGCCAGTCAGCATCTGACTGTCACTCAGAGTGAGCGAGGGAATCTGGTGGATCTCGACGTGGGCGGCCATGTCGAGGCCGCTCTGCGCGTGTGCACACTGAGCGGCAATCCATAGCACCGCGACAAACAGCGTTTTGATGACCTTCATTGATGTGTCTCCCGAGTGGCAGGCTCTTGGACCGATCGCTCGATTCTTTTGTTTACTGTGTGCGGTCATGCTGTGCGCTGAATTAACTCGAAGAACACGGGCCCGAGCAGCGGTTGCGAAAAGATCTGCAACAGCAATCGCGGCTTTTCGTCTGCCGTGCTGTCGTCGAGCAGGATGCCGCGCGTCTTCAACTGATCGACCGGCTGGCCATGGCCGGGCAACCGAGCTTCCAGCCCATCGTAGTAGAAATCATTGGCGCCGTCATCAACGGCACTCCGGCCAATTGCAGCCCGTCGATCGTGTCCACGAGGTTGTCCGTGGAGAGGGCGATGTGCTGGATTCCTTCGCCGTTGAACTGCATCAGGAATTCCTCGTTTCGCTACCGCCGGCCACTTCGCGCACCACTTCGGCCCGCGGTTGTCCACCCTCCTCAGCGACGGTCACCTTCGACGCGAACGTCGCTCTTTGCTGCGACGATTATCTTCACGTTGCTTCCATTCAGTCTTTCAAAGAATCCGGCCAGCATTGAGCACGCCTGCGGGGTCCAGCAAGTTCTTGATTTCCTGCATCAACGCAATCTCGTCAGCAGAGCGACTATGGTGCAGAAAGTCTCGCTTCACGACCCCGATGCCATGCTCCGCAGAGATCGAGCCACCGACATCAGCGACCGCTCGATAGACCAGGTCTTCAACGCGATGCAGGTCCTCCGGGCTGTGGTGGGGCCCCGAGAGCACATGAAGGTTTCCGTCGCCGATATGTCCAAAGAACAGGTGACGTTGGTGCGGAAACTGCTGCGTGAGTGCTTTGCGTGTCGAGTCGACGAAGCGCTCCATTGCTGCCATCGGAACCCCAACGTCGAATGCGGCGTGCGGCTTGAGATGAGACAGCAACTCGCCGACGGTCTCGCGATAGGCCCAAAGCCGCTGCGCGTCGTCCATCGACTGGGCCACTATGGCGTCGGCGACGAGCCCGCGGTCGAACGCATCCGCGAGAAACGCCTCGAGTTGCTGCCGTTCGCCAGCTTCGTCGGTGCCGAGCGTTTCCATCAATGCATACACCGGCGCAGGCGCGTCGAACGCGGGCCTCAATGTCTGGATCTCGCGCGCGGCGACCATGAAGTCGTCCCACATGACCTCGAATGCGGAGAGGCCCGGCAGTCTCGCGCGCGCGTCGCGAACGAGCCGCGTTGCGGCATCAAACGACGGAAGCGCACAGAGCGCCGTGCATGCGTTCGCAGGCTGGGGGGAAAGCTTGATGACGAGCCTCGTGATCACGCCCAGCGTACCCTCGCTGCCGATGAACAGGTGCTTCAGATCCACGCCCGTCGTGTTCTTCGTGACGCGATTGAGCATGCTGAGCAAACGCCCGTCGGGCAATGCGACTTCGAGGCCGAGCACCATGTCGCGCATCGTGCCGAAGCGGATCACCCGGTTGCCGCCGGCGTTGACGGCCGCGTTGCCGCCGATCTGGCACGAGCCGCGAGCGCCGAGATCGAGCGGGAAATACCAGCCTTCTTCTTCGACGTGTCGCTGCAACTCTTCGAGAATGACGCCTGCCTGCACCGTGGCAGTGCCGCCTATCGTGTCGATTTCCTCGATCGTATCGAGCTTCGATAAAGAAAGCGCAACTTCGCCTTCGCGCGGCGTCGCGCCTCCAGCGAGTCCCGTCAGGCCACCTTGCACGACGACGCGGCGACGAAAACGGCCACATATCTCCAGTGTCACGGCCACCTGCTGCGGTGTGCGCGGAAACACAACGATGCCGGGCGTGCAGCGTGCCGCTTCACTCCAGTCTCCGGCATGGGCCGACGCGACTGACGCATCGCGGACGACCGAAGCGTCGCCGAGTACCGTGGTGAGCGCCGCGACGAATGGGTCAGGCTGATTGATGTTCGGGGTCATTGCGTTGGTCCGATGTTGGATAGCCGATCACGGCCGGCATTGCGCGGTAGCCCAAAAACGATGCCTGCCGACAACAACAGGAACGCCGCGATGACATAAAGCGCGACGTTCGCGCTACCGCTGTGGTCCACGATCCAGCCAATCATGTAGGGGCTGACGAACCCGGCGAGGTTGCCGATGGAGTTGATCAGTGCGATGCCAGCGGCCGCTGCAACTCCACCCAGCAACGAGGTTGGAATGCGCCAGAACACGGGCGCAAGGCACTGCAATCCCATGCATGCAACGGTCAGCGCGGCAAGCGAGACCAATTGCTGCCCGCTATAGAGCGCGGCCACTGCCAGCCCAAGCGCAGCGGCAGCGCAAGGTACAAGGTAATGCCAGCGATGCTCGCCGCTTCGATCTGCGCTGCGCCCGACCGCCAGCATCGCGACGATGCCGAACGCGTATGGAATCGCTGACAACAGGCCGACATTCAGCGTAGAAGCGACGCCCATATGCTTGATGATCGACGGCAACCAGAAACCGAAACCGTACTGTCCCATCGCGGAGCCGAAGTATGCCAATGCCAGCAGCCAAACTGCGGGTCGGCGCAACGCTGCGGGGAGCGATACCGTCTGTTTGGTCTGTGACTCGGCTTCGATGTTCGCAATCAGCCGGGAACGCGCTTCGTCGTCCAGCCACTTCGCGTTGCGGATACTGTCGTCGAGATAGAACAGTGCAACGATGCCGACGATCAGCGACGGTACGCTTTCCATCACGAACAGCCATTGCCATCCGGAGAGGCCGGCCAACCCGTGAAACGTTGACAGAATCCATCCTGAGAGAATGCCGCCGCTTACTCCGGCGATTGGAATCGCCGTCATGAACGTCGCGATCACGCGGCTCCGACGCCTCGCCGGATACCAGTAGGTCAGGTAAAGGATGATTCCTGGAAAGAAGCCCGCTTCCGCAGCGCCGATCAGGAAGCGGACCACATAGAAGGCCGTCGTCGTGTGAACGAATGCCATGAGGCCTGTCAGCACGGCCCACGAAATCATGATCCGGGCGATCCATCGACGTGCGCCGACCCGATGCATGATCAGATTGCTCGGTACCTCGCATACGAAATAGGCGAGAAAGAAGATGCCGGCGCCGAAGCCGTAGACCTGCTCGCTCCAGCCCAGCTCCGAGACCATCTGCAGTTTCGCAAAGGCAATGTTCACGCGGTCCAGGAATGCGATGACGAAGCACAGACAGAGGAACGGCACCAGCCGCCAGGTAACGATCGAGTAAGCGCGTTCTTCGAGCTGTTCCTCCTGCTCGAGGTGCGCGGTGAATGGGTGCGCCACGATGTGTCTCCTGAGTCGGAATAGTCGGTTTTTGTGACGGAAGTTTGCGTCGGGCAATTCAATAAGACAAACGATGATTTCTCGCTTATTATTGAGAAAACCTGTTCAATAGAGGTCGTTGTGTCCGGTGCCCGATTTACGCCAAAGCAACTTGCTGCTTTCCTTACCGTGGCGGACGTCCGCAATTTTGCGCGGGCCGGGGAGCGCCTGAACCTGTCCCCGTCTGCCGTGAGTTTGCTGATTGCGGAACTCGAAGCCGGTGTGGGTTTTCGCTTGTTTGATCGCACCACGCGCAGCGTTGCGCTGGCACCGGCGGGGCGGGAGTTCGTCGTTCACGCGAGGACCGTGTTGAGGAATATCGAACTGGCCCAGGCCGCGGCGGACGATATCCGGAATCGCGCTGCGGGGATCGTTCGGATTGCGGCCCCGCTTGTGATTGCAACGACGATGTTGCCTGTCGCCATGAAGACGTATGGGCAGAGCCATCCCAAGGTGGTTATCCGGATTCGGGATACGGCAGTCGATGATCTCGTCGACATGGTAGCCAATGCAGACGTCGACCTCGCTATCGGGCCGGACCAGGTGGTTGGCGATGACGTGACACGTATGAGTCTGTTCAAGAGCCCGTGGGTGCTTTGGTGCGCCCCGGAGCACGACTTCGCAAAGCGAGCCCGGATTACATGGGGCGATTTGCGAAAGCAACCGCTGGTTGCCGCAGGCCGGGACTACGAACGTAATGTGTCGCTCATGCACACCGGCGCGGCAGACGACGAGCGCATTGCCCCCAGGGACGTGGTCGACAACATCACCACCGCGCTCGGCATCGCAGCGGCCGGCCTGGCGTTGACGCTGGCTCCGGCCTACGTTGGCTTGCTGGCGAGGCCGCTTGGCCTTGTCATGCGCCGCATCGTAGAACCGGAAGTGATGCGTGAGGTGTGCCTCTACCACTCTTCGATCCGCGCAGTCTCCCCGGCAGCCGAAGGATTCCGTCAGCATCTGGTGGACTCGCTGAAAGGGAAAGACAAGCTTGGAATGCAGGGGAGACGTGCGGGCGTTTGACCGTCGGACCCAATGCGTGCCACGAAACGCCATTCGCTCGCGCCAGCGTTCCGGGCGTTATCACGTAGATTCGCCGACGACACATGCGTGCAGAGGGCACGCTCGAGCGTCATTTCGCGCGCTTCGAGCACGGCGCGGCGAAAATGGCGTCGCCGTGACCGTATTGCGCACAGTCCGAGAGGATTGACTGTCAACTCGCCTCATTTCGTGGAGCAGCCCTACGGATCGTCGTGCAGGCGCGTGCTGTTAACAGCACGCGCCTGGCCATTCACAACTGCAACGACCACGGTACTGCTGTGGGAACGACCCACTTTTTTTCGCCGCACTGGCAAAATTCAATGTCTGATAAGAAGGGTGCCACGTTGTCGTCGAAACGCCGAGTGCTCGCATTACACACGTCCTGCTCCAAAAATCTGCTTCCGCCATCCTTCTGCACGACGCTGAATTCAATCAGCCAACTAGACACACGACAAGGAGGAAAGATGAAAAGCGCAAGAATCGCGTACGTACAATGGCCCGAGGGCCTGCTGCCGCAGGGTGACGCTTGGGAGCAGATCCGCCGTGCGGTTTCTGCTGCGAACGCGGATCTCCTCGTCACCAACGAAATGCCATTCGGAACATGGCTGCCAGAGCAGCCCCAATACGATGCGGCCGCTGCGCAGCGCTGGGTTGAACTGCATGAGCAGGCCCTGGGTGAACTAAGTCGACTGGATGTCGGCGCGGTGATTTCGTCGCGCCCTGTCTCGTTCGGTGACCGGCTCGCGAACGAGGCGTTCGTGGTCGAAGGCGATCGCTACCGCCCTATACATCACAAAAAATTCTTCCCGCAGGAACCCGGCTTCTTCGAGGAAAGCTGGTTCGTGCGCGGCATGGAGGGTTTTCATTGCGTCGACATTGGCGCCGTCAGGGTCGGTGTGCTGCTCTGCACCGAGCTTTTCTTCAACGAGCATGCGCGCGCATACGGCAACGCAGGTGCAGACGTAATCGTCGCGCCTCGCGCAAGCGGCACATCGCTGTATCGCTGGAGAACAGCCGGCTCGCTGGCCGCCATCGTGTCGGGGGCCTGCTTCGTCAGTTCGAACCGCCACGGCACTGCGCCACGAGGACAGGTATTCGGCGGCGTCGGCTTCGCCGTGTCGGCTGACGGCCAGCCAATCGGCGAAACATGTGAGGAGACGACGCTCCGCATCGCCACGGTGGATCCTGAGGCTACGCGCGTGCAGAAGCAGGAATACCCGTGCTACGTGCGCGAGTTAGCGCAATCCTCCTGATACGTGAACCAGCTTGCCACACCGGGCTGGCACCCTGCGCACCAGCTACCTACTTGTCAATAGATCAAGAGGTTGTTGCGAAATTAGTGAACAGCGGGCGTGCCCTGCTAAGGCTTGACGAACTTGAGCGTCATTCGATCCGATTCTCCGATCGCGGCATAACGTGCGCGGTCCGCGTCGCCACCCTCGTAGGTCGGTGGCAGCGACCACACGCCATGCGGATAATCCTTCGTGTCCGACGCGTTTTCGTTGATCTCGCTGCGCGCGGCGAGTACGAAGCCGGCCGCCTGCGCGTGCGCGATGACGAAGGCCTCGGTCACGTAGCCAGTATCGATCATCTGCTGCACGCTCGTGCCCGGCCGGGCGCGATGCTCTTCGACGCCGAGTTCGCCACCGGATTTCAGCGCGCCATAGAACGCGCGCAGGTTCGCATCGAGCTGGCCATCCTTGATCCAGTTATGGATGTTGCGAAACGTGAGTACCCGGTCGAATCGCTCATGCGCGTCAAAGCCGGTGAACTCGCCCGCGTGCAAAGTACCGACCACGACATTTCCATAGATCGCCGGGGCGCTCGCGAGCTTGCGCAGATACGCTGCATCGGTTTGACGGTCTTCGGATCTCAGTTCCGCTGAGGTGCTGACATATTGAGCCTCATACAGATGACCGGTGTCATGCAGAAAAGGCGCAAGAATATCCGTGTACCAACCGCTACCCGGTGCGATCTCGAGTACCGTTTGTGCGGGACCGAGGTCGAAGAACTGCAGGGTCTCCTTCGGATGACGATAGACGTCGCGCGCCCTGGCGCGCTCGGCACGCTGCGAACTGCCGATCGCAGCATCGAGGGACGTCGGACCGGGAACAGGTGATTGCGAGGCGTTAGAAGAGGGCGGTGACGGGGCAACGCATCCGCTGATGCCCATCGCGATCAATGTCATGGCGATGGTGATGGCGCGCGGTAGCGAATACTTCGCCAGTGCCCGGTGGCGGCAGACTGGATTCATTGGAGATACGCAAGTTCAAAGTATGAAACAAGATACGCCTTTCCTTGATGGTTCGCTGGCAGAGCATGGAAGGCTCGACACGGGCGACGGCGGCAAGTGGCGAGGGCCAGGTTTAGGTGTGGTTTATGTGGCAGCTCCGAGCGGCCCTTCAATTTCCTGGAAAGCGGATCGGGAGCAATGACACCGCCCCTATGTGGCCATTCGAGAACGCCATTAGATTGTCGATTTGCATCGGGCACGCTGAAAAAGCCTGTTGGCCGGCGTCTGCCTGGCGGGAGAGGCGGCCAGGGCATATATTTGAATTGTGCAGCAGGAGTCGCGCGGCGCTCAAACAGTTAGCGACCTCAGCGGGACGGCAAACCTGAAGGAGGCCGGCAATGGAGGCAAAATTAACAGGCACAGCACCAACTCAGCGGTCATCCAGGCTGGGTATGGTGCTGCGGGTCACCAGCGGAAATTTCCTTGAGCAGTTCGACTTCTTCCTGTTCGGATTCTATGCCACCTACATCGCCCACACTTTTTTTCCGGCCAACAGCGAGTTCGCCTCGCTGATGCTGACCTTCGCCGCGTTCGGCGCCGGTTTCCTGATGCGTCCGCTCGGCGCCATCATGCTGGGCGCCTATATAGATAGGGTCGGGCGCCGCAAAGGCCTGATCGTCACGCTGTCGATCATGGCCAGCGGCACCATCCTGATCGCGCTGGTACCCGGCTATGCCGCCATCGGCCTGCTGGCCCCGCTCCTGGTCCTGATGGGCCGCCTGTTGCAGGGTTTTTCCGCCGGCGCCGAACTGGGTGGCGTATCGGTCTACCTCGCCGAGATGGCTACGCCGGGACACAAGGGCTTCTATACGGCCTGGCAGTCGGCGAGCCAGCAGGTGGCCATCGTAGTGGCCGCTGCGCTGGGCTACGCACTCAACGCTTATCTGACGGCGCAGCAGGTGGGCGCCTGGGGCTGGCGCATCCCCTTCCTGATCGGCTGCATTATTGTGCCCTTTCTGTTTGTGCTGCGCCGCTCGCTGCAGGAGACCGCGGAATTCAGCCAGCGCCGTCATCATCCGGCCACCAGCGAGGTCTTCCAGTCGATGTTGGTCAACTGGCGAACCGTGATCGCCGGCATGATGCTGGTGGCAATGACCACGACCACCTTTTACCTGATCACGGTCTACACGCCTACGTTTGGCAAGACCGTGCTCAAGCTAAGCACTGCCGATGCACTGATCGTCACGTTGTGCGTCGGCATCTCCAACTTCATCTGGCTGCCGATCGGCGGCGCGCTGTCTGACCGAATCGGCCGCCGCCCGATCCTGCTGACGATCACCGTGCTGGCACTGTTCTCGTCCTGGCCGGCGCTGTCCTGGCTGGCGGCCGCGCCCAGCTTCGGGCGCATGTTGCTGGTGCTGCAGTTGCTCTCATTCTTCTTCGGCATGTACAACGGCGCGATGGTGGTGGCACTCACTGAGGTGATGCCAGTGGAAGTGCGGGTGGCGGGCTTCTCGCTTGCGTACAGCCTGGCCACCGCCCTGTTCGGTGGCTTCACGCCGGCGATCTCGACGTACCTGATAGAGGCCACCGGCGACAAGGCAGCACCCGGCTTCTGGATGGGGTTCGCCGCTGCATGCGGGCTGGTGGCGACATTGGTGTTGTATCGGAAGCGGCGCAGCTGAGCGCCCTGAGTTGACGCCAACTCTGACCTTGTCCTTTGGTGCCGTGGAACGAAGCGACACAGAATTATTTCGGATCGCTAATTTGGAATCGAGACCTCTCTGGCATTGGTGTTCGCGCCGTCACGAGGTCGGGGTGGGGAGCATCAGGCGACAGCTGTATTGCGTGTCAGTTTTTTGGCGGAAACATCTGGCAGCGAAATAGCCGTACGATAGCGCGCGCTCAGCGGCGATGCGCATCGTAATGACGAAGTGATGCTCATGCTGATTTGCTAACGCCAAAGCATTCTTTGGCGCCGCGCGCTTCTTGCACCAGGATGAAGTGCTGCGGACGCTCGTGTCCGCGAGTGTCTTTATGGGAACCTTCATGCGATACAAGGGATACAACGTCGAACCGTCCGCCCATGCGTTACCGAGCGGACTGTATGCGGCGAACCTGACGATCGGGAACGGGTCGTCGGCGACTGGATCGTCGTTTTCTTTCGAAGCGATCGATTATTTTTTCGAGGCCGATCACGCCATTGCGTATGCCTCCCGCTGGGCTCGGCTATGGATCGACCAGCGCGGCAAACCGGCTGCGTGTTGACGCGGCGGCCGTGTCTTCGCGCGAGGATATTCTTTGCGCATCTTTCGATCTGACTGATTCTTGGTTCCGCTTTGCGGCAGGGCTTTCTATGCTGGCAGGCTCGACGGGTATGCCGCGTGGCGCACGCGGCTCCTCACGCTACAAGCCAAAAAAAGAGGAAAGCACATGCAGAACCAATCGACGAAGACGCCGCTGCGGCGGCATATCGGCCAGTCGCTGCGCGCCTGGCCCAAGCTGGCTGCACTGTGGCTGCTCGCGGCGGTTGCAGCGCCGACAGGGGCCGCCGCCGCCGCGCCTGCGGAACTCAAGATCGACTACGCGTACTACTCGCCGGAAAGCCTGGTGATCAAACGCAATGGCTGGCTCGAGCAGGAGTTCGCGCCGGATCACACGCAGGTGCGCTGGGTGTTGAGCCTCGGCAGCAATCGCGCACTGGAGTATCTGAATAGCGGCGCGATCGATATCGGCTCGACCGCCGGCCTCGCGGCCGTGCTCGGCAAGGCGAACGGCAATCCGATCAAGACCGTGTATATCTTTTCGCGCCCGGAGTGGACGGCGCTGGTGGTGCGCAAGGATTCGCCGCTGAAGTCGCTCGCCGACCTGAAGGGCAAGAAGATTGCCGCCACGAAGGGCACCGATCCCTACCTCTTCACGCTGCGTGCGCTGCATACGGTGGGCCTGACGAAGGATGACGTCGAGATCGTCAATCTCCAGCATCCGGATGGCCGCACCGCACTGGTCAACGGTCAGGTCGATGCGTGGGCCGGGCTCGATCCCCACATGGCTGCCGCGGAAGTCGACAACGGCGCGCGGCTGCTGTACCGCAACGTCAATTTCAACACATGGGGTTTCCTGAACGTGCGCGACGCGTTCCTGAAGCAGTACCCGGACACCGTAACGCGCGTGCTCAAGGTGTATGAGCATGCAAGAGAGTGGATCGGCGCGCACCCCGAAGAGGCGGCGCAAATCGTCTCCGAAGACTCGAAGGTGTCGCTCGCCGTTGCCAGGCTGCAACTGAGCCGCAACGACTTCAGTCACCCTCGACCGGGCGCGGAACAGATCAAGGCGCTGGAAGCTGCCGCGCCTATCCTGGTTCAGGAGCAACTGGTCAAGCCGGGCACCGATCTGAACCAGGTGATCGAATCGCTGATCGATGCGCAGGCGTCGCAGCCGGCGCTCGCGTCGGCTCAACGTCAGTAACCACGCGGGCTGACATGGCAGTCGAAGAAGCGGCCGCGCGCTCGCTGGCGGAATCCGACGCGATCGGGGCAAGGCGAAGGACAGGGGCTTTCGCGCAAGGCGACACACCACGCACCAATGTGCCGGCGCAGGAAGCGGGCGCCCAGGCAGAGCGCGCGCCGCGCGCCTGGCGCATGGCGGGCGCGCTGCTGCCGGTCGTATTCCTGTGCGTCGTGGAAGTTCTCGTGCGTGCCCGGGTCTTGCCGGACAATCTCGTGCCCGCGCCTTCGGAAATTGCGCAGGCGCTCTGGCAGCTCGGCGGCGAAACCTTGCTCAAGCACATCGTCCAGAGCACGGCGCGCGTGGCGGCCGGGTTCGCCTGCGGCGCGCTGCTCGCGGTGGTCGTCGGCGCGGGGATGGGCTTGAGCCGCCGGCTCGACGCACTGCTCGATCCGAGTTTTCAGGCGCTGCGCGCAATTCCTTCGCTCGCGTGGGTGCCCGTGTTGCTGCTGTGGATGGGGATCGACGAAGCGCCAAAAATCACGCTCGTCGCGATTGGCGCATTCTTTCCCGTGCATTTGAGCGTACTCTCTGGAGTCCGAAACGTCGACCGGAAGCTCGTGGAGCTAGGCGCGGTCTATCGATTGTCTTCGTGGCGGTTATTCGTGCGGATCCTGTTGCCCGCTGCGTTGCCGCATGTTTTCACGGGGCTGCGCACGGGGCTGGCAGTCTCGTGGATGTTCGTCGTCGCGGCCGAGCTGATCGCCGCCACGCGTGGCCTTGGCTATCTCCTGAGCGATGGCCGCGAGACGGGCCGACCCGATATCGTCTTTGGCGCCATCATCCTGCTCGGATTGCTCGGCAAGTTGACGGACAGCGCAATGAAGGCACTCGAGGCGCACGTGCTGGCCTGGCGCGATACGAGTGTCGAGGGGGCGCGCACATGATCGCGGCTTCGTCGATCAGCGCGGCGCGCGATCCGCAACCTCCGCGCCCGCCCCTCGTCGATATCGACATCCGCTACAAGCGCTACGGCGTCCGGCCGATTCTCGACAGCCTGCGGCTCACGCTCGCGCCCGGAGAGATCGTGGCGCTGCTCGGCCCGAGCGGCTGCGGGAAAAGCACACTGCTGCGCATTGCAGCGGGGCTGGATCGCGATTACGCGGGCACGGTTGCCTACAACGGCGAAGTGCAGCGCGGGCCGTCACCGCTGGCAGGGGTGATCTTTCAGGAGCCGCGCCTGTTGCCATGGCTGCGGGTGGCAGAGAACGTGTGCTTTCCGCAACGCGCACGCGGCGACGCGCTAGCACGCGCGAGGTCTCTGCTCGATGAGGTCGGGTTGCGTGCAGAAGACGGCGCGCTATGGCCCAAGCATCTGTCGGGCGGCATGGCTCAGCGCGTGGCGATTGCGCGCGGGTTGTTCACGCAGCCGCAACTGCTGTTGCTCGACGAGCCGTTCAGCGCCGTCGACGCGATGACGCGCATGCGCCTTCAGGACTTGCTGCTCGCCATCGTGGACGCCCATCGAACGGCCGCGCTCGTCGTCACGCACGATATCGACGAGGCGCTGCATCTGGCCGACCGGATCGTGTTGCTGGAGCCTGCCGGCGGAGCGCGGGCAAGACCTGCCAGCCGCATTATCGAAGTCGGCGGCGCGCGTCCGCGCCAGCGTGAGGACACGGCCCGCTCGGCATGGCGCAGGATCTTGCTCGAGGGGCTGGAAACTCACGTTCAAGCTTCGCAAGCTAAAGCTTAGGCAAAACTTGTGATGCGAGGCATGCTTTCGGGGTTCAGCGGGAGCATGTCATCCATGCCTCTCGCGCAGGCCTGAATAGCAGCGCCCGCAATTCGATACGGTGTCGCGCCGCCGCTTCCAGGGAACAGGTGGGATCTTCGAACGTGGCGTGAGCGGTGAGCCGCGCCCCTCGGCTATGCCACGCAGGTTCTCGCGCCGGTTCCCGGGGTGCGGCTGGTCGGCCCCGCTGCCGCGCGAACTTGATCGCTTCCATAAAGTGCTTTGCGGCGATTTCGTCTTCAAAATTGACGCATTTAACGCGTCAAAAAAGCTTGCATTTCGCGTGCAAAAAACTATCTTGGGTTAACAAAACGATTCTTCGCCTGGCACCGGAGGAGACTCATGCCGGCTACACGTATGATGATTGCGCGTCGAGCTGGCGTGAGCGTGGCCACGGTCGATCGTGTGCTGCGCGACGATCAGGGGGTTCGTCCGGAGACAGCCGACCGCGTCCATCTCGCGCTGGCCGCGTTGCGTGACGAACGCGCAAGCCGCGGCCGGCCGGCGAAAACCACGTCATTCCGGGTCGCTTTCGTCTTACCGCAAATCAACTCCCGCTTTCTCGATCAGGTCGAGCGCGATATTGCGCTGTCCGCCAGCTTCTTTCGGGAGCATCGTCTCGTCCCGTCGTTCTATCGTTGCGACCTCTCCAGCCAGCGCGACGCAACATCGCTCGCACAGCAATTGATCGACTATGACGCGCTCGTGCTCGTGCCGCTCGACTACCCCTGGGTCGAGCGAATGATCCAGGACGTGACCGATGCGAATGTGCCCGTCGTGACGGTCTTTTCCGATTTACCGTCGAGTGCGCGGGCTGCGTATGTCGGCGTCGATAACCGGATGGCAGGAAGAACCGCGGGTCTGCTGATGGGACGCTTCGTGGGCGCGCGCATCGGCACGGTCGCGGTGCTGTCGGCGTCGTCGCGTTTGCACGATCAGCTCGAGCGTCGTACGGGCTTCTCCCAGGTTCTCGAGGAAGACTTTCGCAACCTGCGCTGGCTGACCGAGCCCGACTTCGCCGAGGACGACGACAGCGCCGGTCTCGCTGTGCAAGGGCTGATGGCGGGGCACCCCGATCTGGTCGGCGTGTATGTGACGGGTGGTGGCATTTCCGGCATCGCCTCGACGTTGCAGGAATCGGGCGACAAGACGCGCGTCGTGCTGATCGGCCACGAGTGCACGGCCGACACGCGGGCGCAACTGTCGGAGCGGGCGATCGACGTCATCCTCGATCAGGACGTGCGCGGCATCGTCCACTGCGCGGGGCTCGCCGCTATCAATTTACTGAACGACGTGCGCGGCGTGCTCGCCATTCCGACGCCCGAAACCCGTATTTATCTTCGTGAGAATGCGCATGCCTGAAGCTCGCGACACGCGGACAGCTCGCTGAGTCTGCCAGAGCGCTAAATACAGCGTCCGGCGCATGGGCGCTGTCTGTCATCAGGTTCGAGACCCGACGGAGACAAGGAGAAGAGACATGGTACGTCTTACGACAGCAAGGGTAATCGCGGCGCTGCTGGCGTCGCTGGGGCTGAGCTTCGGATCGGCGGCGCACGCGCAGGGCAAGCAGTTGACGTTATGTTGGGCTGCTTGGGACCCCGCCAATGCGCTCGTCGAATTGTCGAAAGACTTTACGGCGAAAACCGGCATTGCGATGAAATTCGAGTTCGTGCCGTGGACGAGCTACGCAGACCGCTTTATCAATGAACTCAATTCGCACGGGAAACTTTGCGACCTCATCATCGGAGACAGTCAGTGGATTGGTGGTGCCGCGGTCAATGGGCACTACGTGAAGCTCAATGACTTCTTCGACAAGAACAAGATATCGATGAACGATTTCGTGCCGGCGACCGTCGTCGGCTACTCGGAATGGCCAAAGAACACGCCGAATTATTGGGCGCTGCCCGCAATGGCGGACGCCGTCGGCTGGACGTATCGCAAGGACTGGTTTGCAAGGCCCGAACTGCGCGCGGAGTTCAAACAGAAGTACAAGCGCGAACTCGAACCGCCCACTACGATGGACGAGCTCAAGCAGACAGCCGAGTTCTTCCAGGGCCGAAAGATCGACGGAAAAACCGTGTATGGCGTGTATATCTTCACGGAGCGCGGTTCGGAAGGGATCACGATGGGCGTGACCAACATGCTCTATAACTTCGGCTTTGAATACGAGGACCCGAAGAAGCCGTATCGCCTGGACGGCTTTGTGAATTCGCCAGGCGCCATCAAGGGGCTCGAATTCTACAAGGCGCTTTACAAGTGTTGCACGGCGCCCGGCATGACGAACGCCTACATGCAGGAAGGACTCGATGCGTTCAAGTCTGGCCAGGTCGCGATGCAGATGAACTGGTTTGCCTTCTTCCCCGGACTGTACAAGGACCCGAATGTCGGCGGCGACAAGATTGGCTTCTTCGTCAATCCAAAGGAAACGAAACAGTTCACCCAGCTCGGCGGGCAAGGCATTTCCGTCGTGTCGTACTCGGACCACAAGGCTGACGCGCTCGAATACATCAAGTGGTTTGCGCAGCCCGATGTGCAGAAGAAGTGGTGGCAACTCGGCGGCTACTCGGCGGCGAAGTCAGTGGTCGATGCGCCGGACTTTCCGAAGAGCGCGCCATTTGCGCCTGCATTCCTGAAGTCGATGGCGATCGTCAAAGACTTCTGGGCCGAGCCTGCGTATGCCGAGTTGCTGCTCGACATGCAAAAGCGCGTGCACGACTATGTGGTTGCCGATAAAGGCTCCTCGAAAGAAGCGCTCGATCTGCTCGTCAAGGACTGGAACAAGGTCTTCAAGGCTGAAGGGAAGAACTAGCGTCCCCGCACATGAACGCGCGGAGCGGCAAGCCGATCAATCTTGCCGGTCCGCGACAACAAGGAGTCAGGCATGTTGGCAAACAAGCCTTTTCCTCCGGAAGGGTTGCAGACGCAAGCGCAGACGCGCGCTGCCGCGCGCCTGCGCGGGCTGTCGGACCGGACGATCGCGTGGCTGTTCATTCTTCCGACTATCGTGCTGCTGCTCGCCATCAACATCTTTCCGTTGATCTGGGCATTGCGGCTGTCGTTCACGAACTTCAAGTCGAACATGCCGAGCGTGCCCGCGCGCAATGTCGGCATCGACAATTACACAGACATACTCACCGACGAAGACATCTGGTACGCCATGCAGGTGACGGCGCGCTTCGTATTCTGGTCGGTCGGGCTCGAAGTGCTGCTCGGTTTCGGGCTCGCGCTGCTGATCAACCGGCAGTTCCGCGGCCATAGCTTCTGGACCACGCTGATTCTGCTGCCGATGATGCTTTCGCCCGCTGTGGTCGGCAACTTCTGGACCTTCCTGCTTCAGCCGCAAACAGGACTTTTCAACCACATCGTGAGCTTTTTCACGGGCATTGCGCCGAACTCGTTTCAGATGATCGGCGACGTGCCTCTCGCGCCGTGGACCATCGTGATGGTCGATACGTGGATGTGGACGCCGTACGTGATGCTGATCTGTCTCGCGGGATTGCGTTCGATTCCGGACTACATCTACGAAGCGGCCGAAGTGGACCGTGCTTCGCCGTGGCGGCAATTCTGGTCGATCACATTGCCGATGACCCTGCCGTTCCTGATGCTTGCGATCCTCTTTCGCGGTATCGAGAACTTCAAGATGTTCGACATGGTGAACCTGCTGACATCAGGCGGCCCGGGCTCGGTAACGGAAACTGTGTCGATCACGCTCAAGCGCGCTGCATTCGAGAAGTGGCAGACGGGGTACTCGTCCGCACTGGCGATCATCCTGTTCGTGGTGGTCTTCGGCGCGGCGAATATCTATGTGAAGGCGCTCAACCGGGTGAAACAGCGATGACAGACCTTGCACTTCAACAGTCGGTGGTGGCGGCATCGCCGCGCAGCAAGACGTTCGCCGCCTTCATCGTAATCGCCTACGCACTGATTGCGGCGCTGCCGATCGTATGGATCATCCTCACGAGCTTCAAGACGCAGGAAGACGCGGTTGCCTATCCGCCCGTCGTGGTTTTCCACCCGTCGATGGAGGGCTATGTGAATCTGTTCACGATCCGCTCGCGGCAGACGCCCGAGTTCATCGCAAGCTTGCCGCCCGCTCAGACGTGGTATGACCGCGATGTGCGCAAGCGCAATATGGTGATTGCGGGGCCGTCGAAGGTCTTGCCGCGCTTCGTCAATTCGCTCGTGATCGGCTTCGGCTCGACCTTCCTTGCGGTTTTTCTCGGCACGTTGGCAGCCTATGCGTTCTCGCGCTTCAGGATCCCGCTTGCCGACGACTTGCTGTTTTTCATCCTGTCCACGCGGATGATGCCGCCAATCGCGGTCGCGATTCCCATCTATCTGATGTATCGCGCCATCGGCCTCTCCGATAGCTACCTCGGCATGATCGTGCTCTATACGGCTGTGAACGTGTCGCTCGCGGTGTGGCTGCTCAAAGGATTCATGGACGAAATCCCGCGCGAATATGAGGAAGCCGCCCTCGTCGACGGATATACGCGGTTGCAGGCCTTCGTCAAGGTCGTGCTGCCTCAGGCGATCACGGGTATTGCCGCGACGGCCATTTTCTGTCTGATCTTTGCATGGAACGAGTACGCGTTCGCATTGCTGCTGACGAGCGGCGATGCACAGACGATGCCGCCGTTCATTCCGTTCATCATTGGCGAGGGCGGACAGGACTGGCCGGCCGTCGCGGCCGCCACGACGCTGTTCGTTCTGCCCATCCTGATCTTTACCGTTGTACTGCGCAAGCATCTGTTGCGCGGGATCACCTTCGGAGCAGTGCGCAAATGAAAGCTCAACCCGCCATGCCGCGCCGCCGCCTGTTCCGACGGCGTTACTGTGAGGGGGCATCGACCGTGCTTATCGGCCTCGGCATTGCGATGCTCGTCCAGCCATTCACGGTCGGTCTCTACACCTGGTCGTTTCCCGTGATTCTGGTGGGTGCGCTGGCTTTCGTCGTGACCAGTCACTTCCCGGAGTGAGCCATGTCGACGATCGTTCTCTCCAACCTTCATAAACGCTTCGGCGCCTTCACTGCGGTGCATGATACGAATCTCACCGTGAGCAACGGCCGCTTCGTCGTGCTGCTCGGACCGTCCGGCTGCGGCAAAACGACGACGTTGCGCATGATTGCCGGGCTCGAACTGCCGACCTCGGGCCAGATTCTGATCGACGGCGAAGATGTGACGGGATTGCGCGCGCGTCAACGCGACATTGCGTTTGTGTTCCAGATGTTCGCGCTCTATCCGCATATGACTGTGCGCAACAACATCGCCTTTCCGCTGAAGAACGAAGGCATTTCGCGCCGCGAGATTGCGGCGCGCGTCGATGCGGCCGCGCATATGCTGCGCATCGAAAGTCTGCTGGACCGAAAGACGGGGGGACTGTCGGGCGGCGATCGCCAACGCGTCGCCTTGGGCCGCGCCATTGTCCGGCATCCGAAGGCTTTTCTGATGGACGAGCCGCTGGGCACGCTCGACGCGGATTTCCGCGAACTGATGTGCCTTGAGTTGCGCAAGCTGCACAATGCGCTCAACGCAACGACGGTCTACGTGACGCACGACCAACGCGAAGCGATGGCGATGGCCGACGACATCGTTGTGATGAGCGGCGGCGAGGTGCTCCAATCCGCGTCCCCGCATGAGGTCTATCACTTTCCAGCGACCGTGTTCGTTGGGAGCTTTATCGGCAGCCCGCCGATGAATTTTCTGGCCGTGGACGGCGGCGTCGAAGCGGGCGTGGAATCGGTCTCGCTCGGCGGTGTCGCCGTGTCCGTGCCGCGCACAGCTGCATCCGCCGCGAAAGCGCTGCTTGGCGTGCGGCCCGAGCACGTCGTGATCGACGAGCGCAGTGCGTTGCGTGGACGCGTGATCGCCGACGAGTATCTGGGCTCGCATCAGATTCTGGTCGTCGAAACGGCGCTCGGCGTGGTGCGCGTGCGGGTTGGCAAGGAAGAAGGACGAGCGGCGGGCGCGCAGGTCGGGTTGTCGTTTCACAAAGAGCGCACGCTGATCTACGACGCATCGAGCGGCGTGCTGCTGCCCGGCGCTGCGCGGCAGATGGCCGTCAACGGACGCGGCAACGGAGGTGCTTATGTCTGAGATTCGCCTGCATGGGGTGACGAAGCGATTCGGCGATATCGTCGCGGTGGATGATGTGTCGATCGACGTGAAAGAGGGCGAGTTTGTCGTATTGCTCGGGCCGAGCGGCGCGGGCAAGACCACGACGTTGCGTCTCATCGCTGGTCTCGAACGCCCCGACGAAGGCGAGATATTCATCGACGGTGCCGCCGCGACGGACATGCATCCGGCGGACCGGGACGTCGCCTTCGTCTTTCAGCAGTATTCGCTGTACCCGCATCTGACGGTGTTTGGCAACCTGGCGTTTCCACTGCGCTCCCCGCGGCGGCGCGTGAGCGAGGCGGAAGTCACCGCGCGCGTGCAGATGGTCGCGCAGATGCTGCATATCGAGTCGAAACTTGGCAATCTGGCGACGCATCTGTCGGGCGGCGAGATGCAGCGCGTCGCCATCGGACGCGCGCTAGTGCGTCAGCCCAAGGTGTTTCTGATGGATGAGCCGCTGTCGTCGCTCGATGCGAAGTTGCGCGAGGAGATGCGGATCGAACTGAAGCGCCTGCATCGCACGATCGGCGCGACGATCATCTACGTGACGCACGACCAGGTCGAAGCGACCACGCTTGCGGATCGCATCGGCATACTCGAACAAGGACGCATCGTACAGATGGGGGCGCCGCGTGATGTGTATGGCAATCCCGCTTCGCTAGGCGCTGCGCAACGTCTCGGCTCGCCGCCCATCAACCTGCTGCCGCCCGTATTATTCGAGCCTTCGACGATGCCGGCGGGCACGTCGACGGTCGCGATCCGGCCTGAAGACATCGTGCTGCACGCACCTGATACGCGCGACGTGCTCAATCTTCGCGTGCTCGAATATTCACCGCTGCGACATCTGCTGATCATGGAGCGCGAAGGCACCGCCATCGTCGCGACGACGATGACCGAGCGCAATTTCACGCCTGGGCAAACAGTCGGCGTGTCGCTGCCCCCGCGCAGCCTTCTCTATTTCCGCTCCGACGGCAGGAGGATTCCGGCATGAACGGAAAAACGGTCATGGCGTGCATCGAGGCTGCGCATGCGACGCTAAAGATACACACGGACGAGATCGCCGCGCTCGATCAGCAGATCGGCGATGGCGATCATATCTTCAACCTGTTGCGGGGCGTCGATGCGCTGCTTGCGATGCGCGCCAATATCGAGGCCGAGGCGTTTTCGCCAGCGCTGGAGCAGGCCGCCTCCAAATTGCTGTCGACGGTGGGCGGTTCGTCGGGGCCGCTGTTTTTTTCGTTGCTGCATGGCATGGCAAAGGCCGCGCAGAACGCGGATACCATGCGTGTGGAGGACGCGGCGCGGATCTTCGCTGCGGGTGTCGACGCCGTAGCCCAGCGCGGCAAGGCCGGCATCGGCAGCAAGACGATGATGGACGTGCTCATCCCTGTCGCGTCACGCTTCGTGGAACTAGCCGACGGGAGTGCGGCGCCCGAGGCCGTGCTCGACGCGCTGCCGCTGACGGCCGAAGAGGGCATGCGCGCGACGCGTGACATGCTCGCGACCAAGGGGCGCGCGTCGTTTCTCGGCGAGCGTGCACGCGGACACATCGATCCCGGCGCACGGTCGAGCCAGTTGATGATCAGTGCGATTTGCGCGCGGCTCGCGCAAGACAGAGAGTGAAAGGAGCGCAGGCCATGAAAAAATTTATCAACCATGTCGACGACTTTTTAACTGAGAGCCTTACTGGATTCGCCGCTGCG
This sequence comes from Paraburkholderia mimosarum LMG 23256 = NBRC 106338, assembly GCF_000739815.1. Classification (GTDB taxonomy): domain Bacteria; phylum Pseudomonadota; class Gammaproteobacteria; order Burkholderiales; family Burkholderiaceae; genus Paraburkholderia; species Paraburkholderia mimosarum. Next base: position 77,663 of record NZ_BBJJ01000019.1, on the reverse strand, counting down.
CACGGTGATCTCGTCGTGCTCGACAACGAACCTGTGTTCGTGCGGCGCAAGACGCTCAAGCCTGGCAAGGTTGCGCTCGTCTCGGGCGGCGGCTCGGGACACGAGCCTTTGCATATCGGCTTCGTCGGGTACGGGATGCTGGATGCCGCGTGCCCCGGCCAGGTATTCACTTCGCCGACGCCCGATCAGATGATGGCAGCCGCCAAGGCCGTCGATACGGGCGCGGGGACGCTCTTCATCGTGAAGAATTATTCCGGCGATCTGATGAACTTCGAAATGGCGTCCGAGATGTCGGAGTTGCCGAATGCGATGGTGTTGATCAACGACGATGTCGCCGTCGAGAACTCCAGTTATACAACGGGGCGGCGCGGCGTCGCGGGTGCCGTGATCGTCGAGAAGCTGGTGGGCAGTCTGGCCGAGAGCGGCGCCGATCTCGAACAATGCAAGGCGTTCGGCGACCGGATCAACAAGCGTACGGCGTCGATGGGCGTCGCGTTTTCGAGTTGCACGGTGCCCGCAGCGGGCACGCTCACGTTCAAGATCGGCGACGATGAAATCGAGGTCGGCGTCGGCATTCATGGCGAGCCGGGGCGGCGTCGCGCGCGCTTCGCCGCAGCCGATGCGATCGCGGCAGAGCTGCTGACGGCGATCATCGCCGATTTGAAGCCGGGGAACGGCTCCGAGTTGCTGGTCTTGATCAATGGACTGGGCGGAACGCCGCTCGGGGAACTGTATCTGTTGTTCAACTCCACACGCGCGTGGCTGCACCAGCGCGGTCTCGCGGTCGCGCGCGTGCAGGTCGGATCGCTTACGACGTCGCTGGAGATGGCCGGCGCGTCGATCACCTTGTGCGTGCTGGATGACGAAATGAAGCGGCATTGGGATAGCCCGGTGCACACGCCATCGCTCAGATGGGGAATGTAGCCCGTCGCCACCTAGCCGTCAGAGTCGCGCACGCGGCGGCAGCGGAACCGCGCGCGGGGTCTCGCTCGTTGTTTACCAGGAACGAGCGTGAGCGGATAGCAGCGTGATAAGCAGTGCTCGCGCAAACGATGTCTGGAGTTGCGCTCACGTGGATCGCCATCCAATTCGCATAGAACTCGATCAAGCCTCGCTGACGAGCGTTATCACGGTCTTGTCACGATGCGCTGCAGCTCGCCAGCGTTGTTTGCTCAGGAGTTCAGTGCAATCACCGATTTCGGCCGTCTGCCTTCGGAAAACGCGTTTTTTTCGCGAAATTGCCTATACTCTATCCGACGATGAGACGGTGCATCGTCGCCCAATCTATTCTTCGCCAGCTGCGGTTCCATTCGATTCCGCTCTCCCGAGAGAGCGCGCGATTTACGAGGGATATCGTCATGTCATGGGTCTCGTTAATGGTTCAGAGCGCCTCTTCGGACAGTGGTAGCACGACCTGGTCAGGCTTCGGGGGGCATGCGCTGATTGCCGTCTATCAGGGCGATGGGGACGATGGCATTTACGAGGTTTTTCACCTCGTCGGTGCAAGAGGATCGTCCTCTGGCGGAAGTGGCCACGCCTTTTACAACTCGTATACGTCGATCGAACGCTACAGATGCCAGGACGACGGAGCTGCAAAATCGTGTGGCGGTCGATCCGGTAGATCCAGCTCCGCAGAATCTTCGTTTCCTGAAGTGATAAAGGGATACGACTACACCAGGTGGTACGAAACACCCACTAACAAAAGGCTCAACATTAGAGAAACACCAAGATTCCAGATATCAAGCGAGACTGCTGGAAAAATCATTGAAAAATGCATGGCGCTTTGTGATACGGCAGATGTCAGCAAATCGGTCGGCACGTTCTCGTTGATTGGGGGGCAAGTAAATTTTGGAACGAATTGCATAACTTGGGCGTACGGCATCCTGAAAAGCGTAGGCGTCACATTCGACTGGAAGCTATACGCGATGTCGTTCGTATCCCCTCGAAAGGCCGTGGAAAGCGGCGGAGGCCTTCAAATGGCCTGATTGCAATCAGCCGCTGTTGCAGTTCGCGTGTCATTGCTCATCGGGGTAGGGCTTTGCCCGGCGATCAGCTGGTTCGACACCGTCCACCCCATCGTGACGATTACCGAATCCAGCATCGATACGTCGATAAAGCCCCCCCATGCCGTCGTGCGGGCGTCGCACGAGCGCACTCGCGATGGCGAACGCGGCGGTCATGCTGCCGATCGTATCGCACACGTCCTTGCTGGTCGCGAGGCGCCGGACTCTATCCTTGACTAAATTTCGGCTGTATTCGCGTTGTACGAATAGAGCCAGTCGTAGCGCTCGGCGATCGGCGCGGCACTCCATTCGCGCTCGAGATATCGGGCCGCCGACGTTTCTGTCGCGAGCTCATGGCTGTGGAAGCGTTCGGTGTTGTCCGTCGCGCCTCGCACCATCCGGCTGGTACGTCCGATTCGTGCATGCTCGTAACGCAATAGCGCAGCGGAGACGTTCGATGGCTCCGCATCCGCGAGGCAACGCGCCAGTACCATGCCGTCCTCGATAGCGTGGACGGCACCCTGCGCGAGGAACGGCAACGTAACGTGTGCAGCATCGCCAAGCAGCGAAATGCGCGCCTGCGTCCACTGCGGGATCGGTTCGCGCTTCATCAACCCCCACTTCAACAGATTCGGCGCCAGTTTGATCAAGGTCTGCACGTCCTCGTGCCAACCCTTGAAATCATCGAGGCACTCTTCGACGGTGCCTTGCTCGAAGCTGGCTTGAGCGGTCCAGCTTTTGCCTTCGATCGTGGCCGCGAAATTCATGATTTCGCCACGATGCAGAGGATAGTTGACCGCGTGGCCGCCCGGTCCGATCCAGGTCGATCCGACCGATGCGCGCATATGCTCGGGCAAGCTCGTCATCGGGATCAACGCCCGCCACGTCACCATGCCGGAGAACGCCGCGTCAGTGTCGGGCCACAATGCGTTGCGGACGACCGAACGCACACCGTCGGCCCCGATCAATGCGTCCCCCGTGATGTGCTTTCCGTTTTGCAGGATCAAGGTCGCGCTGCTGTCGTCCTGCTCGCAGCCCGTCACCGAACTGTCGAGATGAATCGCGCCGGCCTTCAGCGCGCGCACGCGATCCGCCAGCGTCTGATGCAGATCCGGCCGGTAAACGGTGAGGTAAGGGTAGCCATAGCGCTCGATCGCTGACTTCCCGAGGCTGAACATAGGCCACGGTTTTCCCGTGTTCCAGAGGCGAAACTCTTTACGCGCGGGATCGCAGGAGAGGGACCTCAACTGCTCGAAGACGCCGAGCGAGTCGAGCACGGCATTGCCATTCGGACTGATCTGGATTCCCGCGCCGACTTCCCGCAACTCTGGTGCGCGTTCGTAGACGTCGACGTCGATCCCCCGCTGCAGCAACGCGACTGCCGCTGCAAGGCCCCCAATGCCACCGCCTGCTATCAAGATATGCATGAAATCTCCTTCGTGTTACGTGGCTAGACGGTGGGCGCGACTTCGTCACGCAAAACGCCAAGTGCGCGCATGACGGGCTCATCGCTGACACGCACGATGTGCGCATCGTCGTCTATCTTGTGCTGATACGTGCGCCATGCCGGCATCGCGATCATGTCGCCTTTTTCCCAGCGCATTTCCATGTCGCCGCAGCGTGTCGTACCGCGGCCCTCGACCACGGTGAAGATTGCATTGGCCGTGGTGCGGTATCGTTGCGACACGAATCCCGCACCCATGCGTTGAACGTGGATCGCTGTGCTCTTCATCGCGGGTGCGCCCAGTTCGATCTCGCGCTGCGCCATGTCGTTCGCGGGCGCCGTAGCCTTGTCGAGCGCCTCGAGCGACGCCTCCCACCTGAACGCGATCGGCGACTCTGCGACGGTCACTACGTCACGCTCGACTTTGTCAGGGTGACGCTCGAAGAACATCGGCTCGAGCAGATGGATGAGCGGCACGTCCAGGACGTCCACCCAGAAGCAGTCATCCGGACCGACATTCGCATGCGAGTGCCAGCACCAGCCCGGCGTCAGGAGAACGTCCCCCGGTCGCATTTCGACCCGTACGCCATCGACCACGGTATAGGTGCCGTGCCCTTCGAGAATGATCCGCAGCGCGTTGGGCGTATGCCGGTGCGCGTCCGCGACTTCGCCCGGCTTGATCGACTGATACGCGCCGACGAGCGTGCGCACCGTCGCATACAGGTTCCCTTCGACGGGGTTCCTTAGCGTCAGGTTGCGACGATCCGCCATCCGGTGATCGACCAGGTCGCCGGCACGTTCGAGAATCGGCTTTACGTCAGCGTATCGCCAGAGCCTGGGCACGAAGTTCTCGCGCGGTTCGCTCCACAGGGCAGGCGCCTTGCGATGCCAGCCGCCTTCCATGTCGAGACTGTCGATTGCCGCGTAAAGTGAGTCAAGATCTGTGAAGTCGCTCATTTTTGCTTGATGATGTCGGGAGTGTAGGGCTGAGCGAACACTTCGGTTGCGCCACCCGTGCCGGCCACGATGCCGACGGTCATCTCGCCGACCCGCTCGATCCGGATTCGCACCTTGTCGCCGTCGCTGACTTTGCCGACGCCCGCAGGGGTGCCGGTGGCGATGATGTCGCCGGGATACAACGTCATTACCGCGGATGCCATTTCAATCATGCCGGGAATGTCGAGGACAAGGTCACGCGTGTTGGCGTGCTGCTTGAGTTCGCCATTCACCCACAGCTTCATCTCGAGATTGGCCGGGTCGCCGACTTCATCGGCGGTGACGATCCATGGACCGACGGGGCAGAAGGTGTCGTAAGCCTTGCGGAATACGCGTTCTTCTCGTCCACGCACGACCATGTCGAGCAGACAGGCGTAGCCGAATACGTACTGATGCCAGTCAGCACGCGCAATGTCACGACCCTGCTTGCCGATGACAATCGCAAGTTCCGACTCGTGGTGGACCTCACGCGTCGGAACGTTCGGCAGGACGACGGGTTCGCCGGCGCCGGACAGCGACGAGTTCGGTTTCACAAAAAAGCCCTGATGCGTGGCCCGATAGCCGGCCTGCATTTCCCGACCGTGATCGTGGTAGTTCACCGGGTAGGCGATGACCTTGTTCGGCCATGGCACCGGCGTGAGCAGCCTCACATCTTCGATCGGAACGCGTGGAAATTGCGTCAGTGCGGCCTCGATAACCGGCTTCAGTTGCGCGAAGTTCGCGATGAGCCGCGTGGCACCAATGGGCGGCCACATGCCCGCATCCTCACCGACGATACTGGTGACGTCGACGACGTAGCGATCATCGACGACGATACCTAGTTGTCCTTCATTAAATCGCGATATTTTCATGGCTGTGGAATGTAGTGGAGGCACCGTGCTGGTGCTTGCCTGGTGCCGCCTGACACGACCGCAACTGCCCGCGGTCATGTCAGGCGGCTGAAGATCATGCGCCCTGGCTGGCCGGCTGACTGTATTGCCGTTCAGCGGCCTTGAGCCTGGCGTATCTGGCGCCCGCCAACCAGTAGTGAACGGCGGCCCAGAGCAGGACCGGAACAGCGCTCAGCAGGGCATATTTGAGGCCCGCTGCACTCGCGGAAGCGCACAGCGCCGTGAGGTCCGGATGGACGTCGGCCGGCGCATGCGCAGCGGCTGCCGCCGCACCGTGCTTCGCAACCACGCAGAGCTGCGAAAAATCGGGGCGCCCGAAGATGCGTTTCGCGAAGAAGTCGCTGAGGAAGCCGAGATAGCCCGGTCCGAGGCCTTGTCCGACCAGTGCCATGGCGGAAAGCGTCAACGCGGACGCCGTGGCGCGCATACGGGGCTCGAGCAGCGAAAGGATCACCGCAAAGGCCGGTCCATTCCAGAAGTTCATGCCGACCGCGAAGCCGACGAGAAGCGCCACGCCCACAACGGCGACGGGCTGCAGGAATGCGATGCCCGACAACAGTGCCGCTGCGATACACCCAAGCGCGGGAACGTAACCATGCCAGGCAGCGTTGCGCTTTCCGAGCCTGTCGGCGAGAAAACCGCTCATGACGTTACCGATGAGACCGCCCACTCCGCCGATGATCCCAAAGGCGAGACCTGCCTGCGCAAAGTTCATTCCGTAGACGCGGACGAAATAGACCGGCAGGAAGAGGAAGATCGCGGACATGGCGAACATGCCGAGGATGACGGCGAAAATCATGTTTCGCGAGGCCTCGTTGCTCAGCATTCTGCGGATTACTTCGGTGAGTCGTGGCACGTTGTCGCCGCTCGGGGTAGCGGCCACAGCGCCGCGTTCCGGCTCCCTGATCGTCAGAAATGCAAGCAGGCCAAGCACGATTCCCGGGATGCCGACATAGAAAAAGGCGTGTTGCCACCCGTAGTTCTTGATGAGCGGGGCGCCAATGAACGATGCCATCAACACGCCGATTGGAATGCCACCGGCATAAAGTGCGAATATCAATGAGCGCCGCTTGCCGGAAAAATAGTCCGCAAGAAGCGAGTAGGCGGCCGGTGCAGAGCCGGCCTCGCCGATTCCCACGCCGGCGCGGAAGGCGAACAACTGCTCATAGTTGGTCGCGGTTCCGCATCCAATCGTCATCAGCGACCAGAGGACGATCGTGATGGATATGATCATCACCCGACTGAAACGCTCGGCGAGACGCGCAATGGGAATGCCAAGGAAGGTGTAGAACAGCGCGAACGCCAGGCCGATCAACAAGCCAAGCTGGCCGTCGCTCAGGTGCATTTCTGCTTTCAACGCAGGTGCGGCGATCGACATCAATACGCGATCCATGAAGCTGAATGCGTAGATCAGTGTCGTGAGCGACAGCACCCAGATTGCGTATTTTCTGGAAACGGCGGCACGAGGGTTCATGTGCGGATCGGCAGTGGTTTCAGCGAGATTACGGGGCAACATGGTGTGCTCCAGAGCATCGGCAATTCATTTGGAGGTTGGCCATGCTTCGCCACTTCGACGCCTCCGTTCGGCCGTTCATCGGCGCAGTGCGGAGGCGTTGTCCTTTAGTGGTTGAAGTCAGGCGCGACAGAATTTCGAGGGCGCTCTAAAAGAGGTGGCGAATGCCCGCCACGACCACCGTCTGGTTCCCATTGCTCGACGGCGCCAGCAGATAGGTAACGGCTTTCGCGCCGGTGGCACGCTGATAGTTGGCAAAAACGTACACGTTGGTGCGTTTCGACAGCAGATAATCTATGCTGACCTGCCCCATGTTCCAGTGCGGAGCTGCATCGATTCCACCGCCATATTGCCCGTTCGTGTAGACATAGGCAGCGCCCAGGACGATGAACGGCGTGAGATCGTATGTCGCATTCACGTCATAGTTGTCCAGATGCAATGACGTGTGGTCGAGATAATCGTACCGAACGTCGGTTACCATGCCGGTCAGTCGCACCTTGCTGAAGGAGTACTGCGCGGCGCCGCCGAATTCGCGCTGACGGCTCACGCCCACGTTTGGATGGATCGGGCTGGTATGGAACAAGAGGAACGGCGGCCCGATGTAATCGTCGGTGACTGCGCCGTTCGGGTTCGGCGTCGGGCCCGGATAATTGGTATTCAATCCGACTAACGCCAGCTTGAGCGGCCCGTTATCGTAGGCAACGCCGGCGCTCACCGAGCGATTCACAGCCCACTGGCCGGCAGCGTTGCTCATTGCGTACATTACCGAGCCACGCAGCCCGTTGATCGTCGGCGATTGATACTTGATCGAGTTGTTGTAGCGGTAAGAACCGAATACGTTGTCGTTGTCGCCGATATGTGCGGCAAGGCCCAGCGAAGCAACCGGCGCTTCGAAGCGGTCGAGATAATCGAAAGGAATGTCGTACTGGCGACCCATGGTTATCGTACCCCACGACCTGCCGCCAAGGCCGACGTAGGCCTGGCGCCCGAACATGCGTCCACCCTGCTGGATCTTGCCGTTGGTGATGTCAAAGCCGTTTTCGAGCACGAAGAGAGCGCTGAGACCGCCTCCCAGATCTTCCACGCCGCGCAAGCCCCAACGGTTATTCTGCATGGTGCCTGAAATCATCTGGACGGCCGAGTGGCCACCGACGTTACTGACCCAGCCCACCCCAGTGGAAAGAATGCCGTAGAGGGTGACCGAACTCTGCGCGTGCGCGGTCGAGGCGCCAAAGATCATGGCGGCGAGGGACGCCAATGCTGCGCTACGACGCAGCACGGTGTTGGGTGACTTGGTCTTCATACGCGTCTCCATAAGGTAGTTATAAGTGTGGAATGCAAAACGAAAGACGACCTGGCCTGCAGCAGTGGCGCTCTGTGCCATGACTTGGCGGGCCTGCTCAACAAGGTGCTGTTGGGTACTTTGATTTTTTGGCGAGCGACGATCGCCATCATCCGGGCCGGAGTCAGGTGACTGAACTGGCCTCTGGATGGGCGCCGTGTCGCGGGGCGCCCGGACTTCGATGGAACATCAGCACGTGAGATTGAATACCTTGCGTGCGTTGCCCTCGAAGATGAGTTTTTTGTCGCTCTGGCTGAGCCAGTCGAATCCTGCGATGGTCGGCGCGATGTCATCGCGTGCCCGCCCGGTGGCCGGATCGACCGTGGAGCCAACGCCGGGGCACTCCGAGCCGAAAAGACAGCGGTCCGCGCCCACGGTTTTAATGAGCAGGCGTAGCGAGTCTTCGGAATAGAGCACCGTGTCGTAGTAGAGATTGCGCATGCCATCAAGGAAATCGACGCCGCGACGGCCCGCGCTCGACTGGAAACGCCCGATCTGATAGGGAATGGAGCCGCCGCCATGCGAGCAGATGACCTTCAGCGACGGGAAGTCGTTGAAGACGCTCGAATGCACGAGTCCGTAGACGGCAATCGATTCCTCATTGACGAAGTGCAGGGTGTAGGGAGAACGTTCCGAGTGTGAGCCCGTGGCGTGAATATGCATTGGAATGTCGTGCTCGCAGAGCTTTTCGTAAAGCGGATACCAATATCGATCGCCAAGCGGCGGCGCTTCGGTGCCGGTATTTTCGTACGGGTCCGGGTTGACGAGCACGCCGCGAAAGCCCATCTTTACGCAGCGCTCGAGTTCCGGCAGCACGCCCGTAATGGGGTCGCCCGCCACTTGCGGCAACCCGGCCACAGGCACGAATCGATCAGGAATCAGCGCGATCGTTCGCGCGATGATGTTGTTCGTCTCTTCCGTAAACCAGTGCACCAGCTTGCCAGGCTTCGTACTGTGCATCATCTGGAAAGGGCGGGGCGAGAGCATCTGCATGTCCGTGCCGACGCGGTCGAGGGCTTCCACATGACCGCACGGGCCCATTTCCCGACAGTGCATTGCGTGGATGATTTGCTCATCGGTGACTTCGGGCATGCGGCGTCCGTGCGCGCCCAGATGCGAAAGCAGGTTGGCTTTATAGACCCAAAGTGCGGGGGGAGCGCTGACGTGACCGTGGCAATCGATAATCATGACTGTGTCGTATAGAAGAAATGTTGTCAGGTGGGCGGCAGTTCGTTCGGTTCGGCAGTCACTGCCAGACCGCGAAACCGAGGCCGATACCCGTGCCAGCAGGCGTGCGATAGACCGGAATGTAGTGGTCATAGACGCAATCGAGCTCACCGAGGGCGCCGGCCATCGTGATCCAGTTGCGAATCTCCGACGATCCCGAGCAGAGCGCTTCCTGCGGAATGCTGGTGAGCGTTGCTTTGTCTCGATTCTTGATGGCGTCGATGATTTTTCTGTCGAACGCCGCCTCGCAAAGGAAGTGACTCAAGCCACCCGACGCAACGATCGCCACGTTTGCGTCGACCGGCGACGCGGCCAGGGCTTCCGCGATACAACCGCCGATGTAGTGGCATCGGGACGCGGTCGGGTTGTTCGGCGGGAAGTACGTGTTCAGCAGCACGGGCAACATCGGAACCTGAAGGTTCTTCATGAGCCGCTGATAGACGAAACCATAGGCGTGTCCGAACGCGCGGCGTGTCGGGTCCGCTACATGGTTACTGGTCGCGACGTCGACACCGCGAGCGATGAGCCCACGAATCAGATCGTCGGCGAGCTTCGGCGCACCGGGGAAGCGGCGAGGCAGATCCATTGCATAGCCTGCCCAGAACGGCTTGTCGCTCCAGGTCAGCTTCGGGTGAGGCAACTCCGTTTCCTTCATGACAATCTCCTCGCCGCGATAGACGGAGATGGCGGGCAGGTTGTCATAGCCGAACAGTTCATCCTGATCGTCGCCGATAACGAGGACGACGTCGGGACGCGCGGCGTGCAAACAGGCTTCGATGTGGTCGAGTGCGGCTTCCGCTTCGCGCGCGAGGCGGGGAAAGTCGCCTGGATCGCTCTGTTCGGTGTACGGCGTACCGCGCTCCGTGATGAGTTCGTCATACGTGAGCTTGCGGCCGTCCAGCGTGTAGAGCGCCCGGCTGCGAAGATCGTCTTCGGCACGTCGTTGCCAATTGTCGCCAGATAAATTCAGAATCGGACTGTGCGAAGTGCCGATGCCAAGTGTGATGCGGGCCATATCAGATTTTCCACGTAGAGCAGACCGCGCGGTCCGCTTTTCAGAAGTTGTAGAGCTCCAGCGTGCGTTCACCTGAGCGCAGGCGCTGCATCACCGTGGCCTCTTTGGCTTCGCGCGCGGCGGAACGGGTTACCGCTTCCTGAACGCGCTCGCGCGGTACGGCTACGACGCCATCACGATCGCCAACGATCAAATCGCCCGGATTGACGACGACATCGCCAAGCCGCACCGGGTGATTGATCCAGCCGCGCGCCCCCTGATCCTTTCCAGTGCCACGAATGCTGAGGCCGGTCGAAAACACCGGGAAGCCGAGCGCCTCGAGCTGATCCGCGTCGCGCACGCAGCCGTCGATGACGAGTCCGGCGAGTCCGCGTTCGATGGCAGCGGTGGCCATGATTTCTCCCCAGTACCCGAAATCAGGCTTGCCGCTCACATGAACGACGAGGACGTCGCCCGGCATGGCAACGTAGAGCGCGCGATGCAGCCACAGATTGTCACCACCCGGCGAGTGCACGACGATCGCGGGTCCGCAGAGTCGCATGGCAGGCGCAATCGGTTTGATCGCAGAGGGGAGCGCACCGATGCGACCGAGCGCTTCGTGTAGCGTCGACGATGGCGTCCCCGACGCCTGCGCGACGAGGTGCGCTTGCGGACGCTCGATCGACGTGCGGACCGTCGGGAACTGTTCCCGCGTGCACATGAAGGGGACGCTCATGATTCCTCGCGCGTCTGCAGTTGGTGGTAGCGATGCAGCTCTCTTGCCTCGCGCAGGCTCATGCCCGAACGCACGGCGTCACGGATGGCGTTTTCCGCTGATTCGATGGACTCGGCTAGGTCGAGCACGCGCGCCTCGTGCTCTTGGGGAATCACGACGACACCATCCGCGTCGCCGCGCACGAGATCGCCGGGCGAGACGCGCGCGCCGCCGATATTGACGGGCTCCTGAGTCGCCTCTACCTGAACGCGGTCCTTGCCGGTACGCATGGAATTGCCGCGGCTGTACACGGGATAACCGAGTTCGCGGCACAGCGCGACGTCACGATTGACGCCGTCGATGAGCGTGCCCGCAAGTCCGCGCCGGTGCGCGACTTCGGTCAGGATGTCGCCCCACACCGTCGCGTCGTCACGGCCACCGTTGTCGAGCACGATGACGCAGTTGTCCGGCACGGTATCGATATAGTCGCCAACCGTCCCCGCCGGTTTGCCTGCGGGGCCGTAGCGTAGCGTCCATGCGCGGCCGGCCATGCGGAAGTCGGGAGAATTCGGCTTGATGCGATGGCACTGGCCGTTGATCCCGCATCGATCGAGTGCATCGCTTAGTGTCGCCGTATCCAGCTTGCCGGCGCGCTGTACGTTAGTGTCACTCATGATTCATCCTTGTATTGCGTCGCTAACGAGCATGTGCTCGTAGTCTTTGCCCATCACCTCGGTGACGGGACGTCCCGCCAGCAGATCCTTCGCCATGGCCGCTTCACGCGCGGCGATGTGCTCCGCGACGGCAACGATCCCGGCTGCTTTCGCCGCAGGCAAGACCACGACGGCGCTGGCGTCGGCGATGACCAGATCGCCGGCATGCACGACCACGCCGTCCACGCACACTGGCGCGTTCACCGAGTCCTCCTCGACGCGTCCGCGTGCCGTGCGCGCCGTGAGGGCGCTGGAGAACACGGGCAAGTCGTATTCGCGCGCTTCCTCGATGTCACGCACAGGGCCATCCGCCACGATGCCCGCGATACCCTTGAGAGACGCCGCGAGAGAAAGGATGCCGCCCCAGCAGCCCGCGTCGATGCCGGTGCGCTGTTCGACGACGATCACGTCCCCAGCGTTGGCGAGTTCGATAGCCGTGGTGCCGAGGTGGCGAACCGGGGCGTCGCGGCGCACGGCTGCGCCGGCGGGCACGAGCCGGCAAGTCACTGCAGCGCCGGCGATCTTGTGATTCGAGGCCCGCCGCGCAAGCCTGGTCGTGACCTGTCCCGTGATGCCGAGTCGATCGAGCGCATCGGAGACTGCGCACGTATCAAGTCGCTTCAGGCGTTGTACGAGTTCGCTTTTCATAGCAGGGCGCGCCACTCAGCTTCGTCCTTGAAAATCCCCGAAATCGGGCCGGCGCTCAGATAGTCGATCTCTTCATGGCGTGCGAGCGTAGGCACCGAGTTGCCCATGAATTCGCGCACGGCCTTCAAAAGACAGCGCCGCACGGCCAGAACCGCACCATCGCCGGCGCCGAGGTACTCCTTCGAACGATCGACGATCGGCCCCATGCTCATCATGACGGCGAAGTCCTCGGTGCCCAGCATCTGCGTAAAGCCAGTGAAGTGACCTTGCTTCATGGCTTCGCGGTCCTGCCCCCAGTTGTCCTCGGGCGGACCCGGCGGCAAAGGCGGCCACGAATCCGGGTCCTCGTACAAATGCGTCTTGTTGGGCACCAGCTTTTCGTTGACGCGATAGGTCATCTGCCAGTAGTAGATGTTCTCGTCGTCGATCGGTACGGAGAAGAAAATGCTGCCGCCTTTCGTGTCGGAGCTGTTGGGCGAAACAATGCCGAACCACGGCATGACGAACGAGTTCGTGCGAACGTACGAGCGACCTTCCTTGAGTGCGCGCACTGCCGCATAACGAAAGCCGAACGGCTTTTGCGCAATGTGATACACGGGCGCCATGTTTTCTGAAGAAAACTCGATGTCGCCGAAGCCGACGAGCCAGCTCTGGTGGAGCACGCCGAGATGGGCGGAGTCCATGGTGGTCTCCACGCCTTGCAGCCAGTTGGCGTTGACCTTCTGCCGGAATACAACGAAGTTTTCGCGCGGCAGACCGACGAACGGCAATTCAGGGAATGCCGGGGGCGTCTCGCCAACGCCCAGCCACACCCAGACAATGCCGCCTTCCTCACGTACCGGATAGTGCTTGAGGGGGACGTGCTTGCAGTACTCCGCTTCATTCGTTGGCTGCGTCGGCACGGCCACCGTCACGCCGTCTACATTGAATTTCCAGCCGTGATAGATGCAGCGCAATGCGTTGTCTTCGTTGCGCCCGATCGCGAGTGAAGCGCCCCGATGCGGGCACGCCTCATCGAAGAAACCCACCTTGCCATGGGTTGCGCGAAACGCAACGTATTGCGCTCCGAATAGTTTGACGCGCAGCGGTTTTCCGTCGGCTTGCAGCTTGTCCGACAATGCCGCTGGAATCCACCAGTTTTGCTTGAGCATCTGCCCCATCGGCGCGCCATTGCTGACGCGGGTCAGCAGCGCGTTGTCTTCCTTAGATAGCATTTCGGTATCCTTATCACGCAGTTCGCTTAACCAGTTATTCAGAAGCGTAGATTCGTCAGGTTGCTTCGGAGGAAGTCTGGTTGCGGCGGCCATCGAAGAATTCGGCAATCCGTTTTGCTGCGTCCGTGTTGGCGGACCGGGTCATCGACGTGATCATGGTTTCGGCGAACAGTCCCTCGCCAACCGGCATCTCCGAGATCCGGCTGATGCCGTTGATGATCGCGTAGTTGGTCGCAGGCGCGTTGCTGGCAATGCGCCTGGCCAGCTCGCGAGCCTTTTCAACGCCTGCGCCATCGTCGACGACATAATGCGCAAGACCAATCCGGTGTGCATCGTCCACATTGAGCACGCTGCCCGTCAGCATCATTTCGGTTACGCGCGAGGCGCCGATGAGCCGCGGAATCCGCACTGAGCCGCTGCCGCCGAGGAAAATGCCGCGCTGGCCTTCGGGGAGCTGAAAGAACGCCGATCGTTCGACGACGCGAACGTGTGTCGCTGCGGCAAGCTCGAAGCCGCCGCCGATAACGCCACCCTTCAGAACGCTGATGACCGGTAGTTCGCCATACTGGATCTGGTCGAAGGTACGGTGCCATGCCCGGGTGCGACGCATGCCTGCGAGCACATCGGGGCTGCGCTTGCTCATGAGCTCGAAAAGGTCCAGGCCTGCGCAAAAGTGCTCGCCCTCGCCATGGAGAATGACGGCGCGCGCGCCTTCCAGTCCGTCGGTGAATACGGATGCAAGCTCGGCAAGCAATGCGTCGTTGATCGCGTTGCGCTTGTCAGCGCGATTCAGTTTGACGAGCGCGATCTCACCTTCGCGTTGAATCTCGATCAGCGACTCGGCTGCGGTGGAAGTATTGTTGGTCATGATTCTTTGTTGGAAAAGACTCTTTGGGGAGGCTACGCTTCGATTGTCACGACGTTCGCGCCGGGGTTGTCCGCGTATAGCGCTGCGACTGCGCTTGCCCGCCGGGCGAGCACGGCGCGCTGATTGATATAGCCCTTGTCGGTGATCTCCCCGGCATCGCTCGATGGCGGTTCGTTCAACACCATCACGCGGCGTATGCGCATGCTGCTGCCGGTGTGACGTTCGTTGTGACGCAAAAGCGATTCGCGCAGCGCGTCATGCAATGGCGCATGGCTGGAGAGCGCGTGAGCGTCGCGCATGCCGAAACGTTCCTGACATGCGTCCGGGTTTGGCCACGCGAGCAGTGCCACATAAGGTAGATCGGCGCCCACGACGACCACATCGCGCAGCAGTGGCGCGGCGCTGCTAACCACCTCGACGCGCAGCGTGCCCACGCGCACGAAGATGCCAGACTGCAGTTTGAATTCTTCGGCGACGCGACCGGCAAACGCCAGCCCTTCCTCAGGTCGCGTCCGATCCACGAAGGTCACCGCATCGCCCAGGCGGTAATAACCTTCGTCGTCGAAGGCGAGGCGTGTCAGTTCTGGCTGCCGGAAATAGCCCTCCATGACAGAGGCGCCACGCGCGCGGATTTCATAACGCTCTTCATCGAGCGGCACCAGCTTGAGTTCGACGCCAGGTTGGGGCAGGCCGACCAGCCCGGCCTGTCCCGTTGGCCAGTGCACGACCGTGGTCGCCGCGCATGTCTCGGTCGAGCCATAGCTTGCGACGAACGGAATGCGGTGCCCGAGGTGGCGGACGGCCTGTGTCTGCAGGCGTTCGTAGAGGCTGTCAGGCAGTTTGGCGCCGGAGGAGGTCAGGCGGCGCAGGCGGCGGAAAAAACGCTGGCCGAGCGTCTCGTCCGCTTCCAGCGCGTCCGCGAGCATGGCGTAGCCTGCAGGCACGCTGCTGAAGCGTGTCGGCGAAACCTCGTCGAGGTTGCGCAGCGTCTTCGCGAACTCGCCGGGCACCGGGCGTCCGTCGTCGATGTACATCGTCCCGCCATCGTTCACGATGCTGTTGAAGATCGCCGTGCCGCCGGCCACATGGCTCCACGGCAACCATTCGAGCAGCACCGATTCAGGCGCTATGGGATCGTACCCCACAGTCTTTGCATGCATGGCCATCGAGACGCAAATCATGCGCTGCGTGACCGGCACCGCCTTGGGTTCGCCGGTCGAGCCCGACGTAAAGAGGTACTTCGCAACGGTATCGTGTGTGATGGTGTCGATCGACCGCTGCACCGCGAGGCTCACTGGCGTGGTGACGACTGCGCTCCAGGCCGTGGCGTCGAAGTCATTTACTGGCTCGTCGACGTAGATCACCCACGCGTCACACGACGCGACGGCACGCAGCGCCGCCTGGAACTGGCTCGCGCTCTGCACGAAGATCACTGCCGGCTTGATCAAGGCGACCATCGCTTTGAGCTTCGCGTGATCGGTACTCAGCAGCGAATAGGCGGGCGTCACCGGCACATAGGGCATGCGCGCCTGCATGGCGGCCAGTTCGACAACTGCATGTTCCAGCGTGTTGCCGCTCAGCACCATCACGCTGCGCCCGTCGAGACGTTGTGTCAGCAACCATTGGGTCGCAGCGTCCGCCTGGCGGGCAGCTTCCCCGTAAGTCAGCGTGCGCCAGTCGCCCGTCTGCTGGCAGCGCTGGTTGAGCCATGGCCGCTCGGGGCGTTCGAGCGCCCGACGCTTCAGGACGGCCGGAAGATGAGCTTCGACAGGACCAAGCGGCACCCTGCTACGCATCAGCACGGTGCCGTCGTCTTGCTCGGCGACCTCGAGATCGCGCTCGAGGAAGGGGAGATTGATGAAAGGGAACTGGGCAGTCATGTTCAGGAAAAGCATCTCGTTGATCGCGCAACGGTATGGTCGCGTCACAAAGTAAGGCTACCTTACATAAGTTATTGACCTTCATCCACATAGAGCAAACCCTAGGGACAAATTCCGAACTTATCCTCGTTGGCATGATATAAGGTAGCCTTACTATATCGGACAGATTGCTCGGCAAGGTGTGAGACGGTGGTTCCCCGCTGCCTCGACGTCGCGCACTAACGAAGGAGGCACTCCTCACCATGAATACCAAAGGCGCCGCCTATATCGCGGGTATCTACGAACATCCTGTTCGCCGGGCCGACGGATTGTCGACTGCCCAGATGCATGCGGATGTCGCGCTCGGCGCACTGGAGGACGCAGGACTCTCGCTCGATGACGTCGACGGCTTTTTTTGCGGCGCCGACGCCCCTGGACTCGGAGCGCTCACGATGGCCGAGTACATCGGCCTGCGCAACTTGCGTCATGTCGATACGACGGAATCGGGCGGCTCAGCTTATCTGTTGCACGTGGCGCACGCGGTGGAGGCCATCGCGGCAGGGCACTGCAATGTGGCCCTGATCACGATGGCTGATCGACCCCTCGCGGTGGGCGCAGGCACCCGACTCGCCGGTGTCGATCGGGACACGATGCCGAACCTGCCGTTCCAGGCCGCAGTTCCGCCCCATCCGATGTACGGCTACGCGATGGTGGCGCGCCGACATATGCACGAATTCGGCACGACGCCCGAGCAGCTCGCCTGGGTCCGCGTCGCCGCCTCGCATCATGCGCAGCACAACCCGAACGCCGTGCACCGCGAAGTCGTTTCGGTGCGGGATGTGCTCGATTCGCCGCTCGTCGCCGATCCGCTGCACCGTCTCGACTGTTGCGTCGTGACGGACGGCGGTGGCGCCGTGGTCGTCACGCGCCCGGAAATAGCGAAGCGGTTGGCGCGCCCGAAGGTCAAGGTCATCGGGACAGGGGCCGCGGTCAAGCACCCCGACGCCGGACGTATCGAGCTATTGACCTCGGCTGGCGCACGCTCGGGGGTGGTCGCGTTTGCCGAGGCCGGAATCAGCCCGGCTGACATCGGCTACGCGTCGTTGTACGACAGCTTCACCATCACCGTCATCGTGCAGCTCGAAGACCTGGGCTTTTGCGCCAAGGGAAGGGGCGGGTGGTTCGTCGCGGACGGCAACCTGATCGCAGGCCATGGCCGCTTGCCGTTCAACACGGACGGCGGCGGCCTGTGCAACAACCACCCCGGTAACAAAGGCGGAATGACGAAAATCCTTGAAGCCGTGCGGCAATGCCGAGGCGAGGCACATCCGGCGGTCCAGGTGGCGCGCCGCGAGTTCGTGCTCGCGCACGGCACGGGCGGCAATCTGGCTGGCACCCACGCGGCGGGCACCTTAATTCTGCAAGCGGAGTGATTAACATGAAACAGGATCGGGGATTTCCACCCGCACCGGTAGTGTTTCCCGGCGACGAACCGTTCTGGGAAGCGGCTCGTTCGGGAGAACTGCAAGCCCGGCATTGCAGCGCCTGCGATACGCCGCACTACTATCCACGAATGCACTGCCCGTTCTGCGGCAGCCGGGAAATGTCATGGCGGAAGTTGTCGGGGCGCGGCACGATCTATTCTTATTCGATTGTCGAGCGCAGTCCTCGCCCGGTGGCGCCGGTCATTATCGAACTGGAAGAAGGATTGCGTGTGCATTCCGTGATCCTCGACTCAGACGTGCGCGCGCTGAACATTGGCGACCCGGTGACGCTGCGTTTCGTGCCAGCGCAAGATGGGCCGCCCGTGCCCGCCTTCACCACGACTTGCGCCGAGGCCGCGAGGGCCTACACGCAAGCGGCGCGGGCAGAGGTGGAGGCACAGGCGCTGCGCAGCCAGCGTGTGTTCCGTCGTGCCGTGGTCATCGGTGCGGGCAACATGGGTGCGGGCATTGCCATGGCGTTGCTGGCGGGCGGCCTTTCGGTGCACCTGATCGACCAGGCGGAAGCATCGCATGCCGCTGCGATCGGGCGGATTGGCGAGTCGCTCGGGCGCGATGTGGAGCGCCAGCGTCTTGCACCCGCCGAGCGTGACGCGCGGCTCGCTCGCTTGACGTCGGGTCAGGAGATGGCCGAGATCGCAAACGCCGACGTGGTCATCGAAGCGGTGTGGGAAGACCTGGCGCTCAAGCAGCAGTTGTTCGCTCAAATCGACCGGTACGCGCCGCCCGGAGCGCTGCTTGCGACCAACACCTCAACCCTCGACATCAATCTGATCGCGGCCGCGACGCAACGTCCTGATTCCGTGGTCGGGCTTCATTTCTTTAACCCGGCCAACGTGATGCGGCTCATCGAGGTGATTCGTACCTCGTCGACATCGATTGAGGCACTGGACGCTGCGCGCAGCCTTGCCGCATCGATCGGCAAGTTTGCGATCGTCGTTGGTGTGTGCGATGGGTTCGTGGGCAATCGCATGATGATCGCCCGCGAGCGCCAGGCCGCTCGTCTGCTGCTCGAAGGCGCGCTGCCCGACCAGATCGACCGTGTGCAGCGCAACCTCGGTCTGCCAATGGGAACGTTCGAACTGCAGGATATGGCCGGCGGTATAGAACTGACTTTCCGTGCTCGCCAGAAGGCAGGGAAGAAAGACTGGCTCATCGAGCAGTTGCATGCGCGCGGCCGTACCGGGCAGCGCGCCGGGCGCGGCTATTACCGCTATGAGCCAGGCAAGCGGCGCCCGCTCGTGGACCCGGAGGTGACGGCGTTGATCGAGGAAGCTTCGCGCGTCGAAGGCATCGAGCGGCGCGCGATTTCGGACGAAGAAGTTCACGACCGCCTGGTTCTGCTGATGATCAACGAGGGCGCAAAACTGCTCGCCGAAGGGATCGTCGGGCGTGCCAGCGACATCGATCTGGTCTGGCAGCTCGGCTATGGGTGGCCGGACTGGAAAGGTGGCCCCATGTATTACGCCGACATGCTCGGGCTCCAGTCCATCGTCACGAAACTCACCGCGCTTCGCGCCCACCATGGCGATCTATTCCGGCCCGCGGAACTGCTCGTGCAGCTCGCCGAGGCATCGGAACGAATCTCCAACGTCAGAACATTACGCTAACCATGCCGACTTATCGCGCCCCAGTCAAAGACTGGCTCTTCATTATTCATGACTTCCTGCGAGTAGATGAACGCAACGACGTGCCTGGCTTCGCCGAGCTGACGCCCGACCTGACGTCGGCCGTCCTCGAAGCCGCCGGTCAGTTTCACGAGGAGGTGCTGCACCCACTCAATCAACCCGGCGATACCGAGGGCGCCCGGATTCACGATGGACAGGTTCGCACGCCTGCTGGCTTCAAGGAAGCCTGGGATGCCTATCGTGAAGCGGGGTGGCACCGCCTGAGCCTCGCAGAAACGCTGGGCGGGGCCGGACTGCCGCCGGTCATGTCGGTCCCCATGTCGGAGATGCGCGCATCCACCGGCCAATCATTCTCGATGTACAGCAGTTTTTGCGCACCGGCGGCCAGCATGCTGGCCGCGCTTGCGCCTGAATGGATC
The DNA here is from genome assembly GCF_000739815.1 of Paraburkholderia mimosarum LMG 23256 = NBRC 106338. Lineage (GTDB taxonomy): Bacteria > Pseudomonadota > Gammaproteobacteria > Burkholderiales > Burkholderiaceae > Paraburkholderia > Paraburkholderia mimosarum. Next base: position 57,688 of record NZ_BBJJ01000019.1, on the reverse strand, counting down.
AAACGGCATGTCGTGCCGCGTCTCTCGGACGGCGACTGGACCGCCACAATGTGCATGACTGAGCCGCAGGCGGGCACCGATCTGCGCCAGATTTCGACCCGCGCGATACGCCAGCCTGACGGGACGTGGCGGATCACCGGACGCAAGATTTTCATCTCCGGTGGCGATCATGATCTGACTGACAACATCGTGCACATCGTGCTCGCCAAGGTGCCCGACGAACAAGGACGCGTGACGGCTGACCTTTCTTTGGTGCACGTCTTCATGGTTTCCAAGCGGACGATCGACGCGCAGACCGGCGAGCCGGGCGAACTCAACAATGTCCATGCGCGGTCCATCGAACACAAGATGGGGATCGAGGGCAGCGCCACCTGTGCACTCGATTTCGAAGAGGCTGTTGGGTGGCGCATCGGCGAGACGGACGGCCACGGCACGGCGGCCAACATGGCGCCGATGTTTCACTTGATGAACTACGCCCGTGTGGGCACAGCCGTGTCCGGGGTCGGTTACGCAGAAATTGCGCGGCAGAACGCGGCGGACTATGCGCGGGAACGGCACTCGGGGCGGGCGGGCCCGAAGCTGCGCGATCCGGCGAAAGTGGCAGACCCGATCATCGCGCATGCAGACGTGCGACGCCTGCTGCTCGAAGCGCGCTCTTTCGCCGAAGGGGCGCGCGCCGGCGCGATGCGAGCGGCGATGTGGCAGTCGATTGCTCAGTCAGGCCCTGACCCGCAGGAGCGGCAGGCCGCCGCCGACATGCTCGACATCCTGACTCCCGTGATGAAAGCATTCTTTACCGACCGAGGCTTCGAAGCCGCAGTCGCGTGCCAGCAGGTGCTCGGCGGACACGGCTATATCAAGGACTACGGCATCGAACAGTTCGTACGTAATGCCAGAGTCGGTCAGCTTTACGAAGGCGCAAACGGAATTCAGGCGACTGATCTGGTGCACCGAAAACTCTTCTCGCAGGAAGGTCGCCGATGGAAACACTTCGCGCAAGCGATTTCCGGTTTCATCGAGCGTCACACCTATGATGTGGAGCTCAAGACGTATACGGTGCCGCTTGAAGATGGACTGAAACGCCTTAGCAAATCCATCGCATGGGTGAAAACAGAGGGCTCCGCGAACTATGGCCATGCCGACGCCGCTTCATACGACGTTCTAACCGCAATGGGTATCTTGTACGTCGGCTGGACCTGGTGCGAAATCGCCGCGACCGTACTCGAGAACTCGAAATGCCGGTACGTCGATGAGATGACGCGCGCCACCAAGCTGGCATTGGCAAAGACCTGGATGGAAAGACAAATGCCACTGCTGGAAGCGATTTGTCGTCGCATCGAATGCGGCAACGACAGCCTTCTTTCCGTGCCCGATGACTGGATCTGATAACTCGGTCCATATGCGCTCGCGAATCCCGGCATGTTGCGTGCCGAATATGCCGGGTTCGCGCCCGGGGCACTGCGCGAGCCTTGCGATCGCAGAGCGGTCCAATCGGCGAACACCGGGCTTCAATCGGCGCGCGCGGTGCGCACTCATCGCCGGGTTGATTTTGTCTACCCTATGAACGAACCAGATATTCTATGAGCGAATTACCGCTTACCAACGTCCGCGTCAAATCGATGACCTTGCTGGCGGACAGCATAGTTAGCCTCTTGCTCGAAGCGCTGGACGGAAGCGATTTGCCCGCTGCAAGCGCTGGATCCCATATCGATGTCAACCTCGGCGGGAAGCTCTCACGCTGCTACTCTGTCGTACGCAGGGATGGCGCGCCAAAACGCTATGAAATCGCAGTCGCAAAAGACGCCCGCAGCCGTGGCGGGTCGCGGCACATTCACGAAACGCTGCGCGTCGGCGACATTTTGCAGATCGGCGCGCCCCGCAATCTGTTCCCTCTGGTAGAGGACGCGAGCCTGAGCGTGTTGATCGCGGGCGGCATTGGTATTACGCCGCTTTGGTCCATGGTGCAACGGCTCGAGACACTGGGGCGTTCGTGGGTGCTGCACTACGCGGCGCGCGACCGCAGTCGTGTGGCATACATTTCGGATATCAAAGCTTTTTCAGAAGGTTCGACCAACGGCAAGCTCCACGTCCATTTTGACAACGAGCATGGCGGGCAAGCATTGGACATCGGCGCGGTTCTTCGTGACGTCCCAACCGACGCACACGTCTACTGTTGCGGTCCCCAATCGATGCTTGACACATTCGAGGCGGCAACTGCGGCTCGGCCCGCGGGAACCGTGCATCTGGAGCGGTTCGCGTCCACGCAGCATCAGGGTGACAGTCAGGAGTTCACGGTCGTCCTGGCGAAATCCGGTCAGTCATTTGAAGTTGCTCCAGATCAGTCAATTCTCGACGTTCTGCTCGAAAATGGCATAGATGTCCCATTCGGCTGCATGCAGGGAGCTTGCGGGTTGTGCGAGACGCGCGTCCTCGACGGGACGCCGGATCATCGAGACAGCCTGTTATCCGCCGAGGCTCGTGCCACCGGACAAAACATGCTCATCTGCTGCTCGCGCAGCAGGACGCCCGTGTTGACCCTGGACGCGTAATCGTCACGTCCACCAGAAAGTCCAAAGACGGGATCGCAGAGGGCCTACGCGCGGAGGGTGGAATCCGCGCGTTGTTAGCTGGAAGGCGTGGCTGAATCGCCTTCCTTGGCGTGCTTCCCGAGTTGTGCGCTGCGCACCCGGCTCATCAGGATGCGCAGGCTGGCGACGTCCTCGCCGTTGAGGCAACTGAAGAAGTCACGCTCGGCTTCGTCGATTTTCGATTCACACCGGATAAGGACCTTACGCCCAGCGGCAGTCGACGAAATCAGCATGGTGCGCTTGTTGAGCTCCGTGGACTGCCGTTCGATGAGCTTTTTGGCCTCGAGCGCCCGAATGAATTCTCCCATCGACTGCGCCGTCATCATGGTCTTGCGAGCCAGATCGGCCGACGATACGGGCTCATGGTGGGCGATCAGGTTCAGGACCATGTATTGGCCAGCCGTAATGTCGATCGCCAGCAGACATTCGTCCAGTCTACGGCGAATCAATTGTTCGACCTGCTGGATATAGAAGAAAGTGCGAGCGCTAACGGACATCGGAATCCCACGTATGGTCTTGCGGCTCGGATTCAGTCCGAGTGTTGGATAACGTGAGTATACCGTCATTCCGGCTGACGACAACTGATGCGGAGTCGGGCCGGGGGCGAGATGGGCCGAACCAGCCGCCTCAAAGTTTCGTTTTCCTGACTCTGTTGAAAATTGAGGAAGCTCGGCCGATAGGTGGAGCCAAATGAATCGATGAAGGAACTGGCGAATATCCTGGATGTGTCCATGTTTACCTTGAAATTCTGCGTCGACATCACCGTGGAGCAAGCACGTTGTTGAAGGACATAGAGCCGCGATTGCAATGCTCATGCTGATGCGGGATCATTCGCGCGGTCAATACGATGTTGCGATCGATCTTCCAGCACAGCGCGACCAGTTTGTGAGTATGGGCAATGCTGTTGGTGCTCGCAGTTTTTGGGAGTGGACGAAAAGCGGGGGAGTATTCGTTCAACCCCGAACGGCCTCAGGTGACCTGAAATGCGGGTACCGGTTTCGAAAGCAGCTTTCCGCTTTTCCATCGAGCAGTTCGACGCGGGTCTGCAGCTATTGGCGCTCGTAGTTTCTGCTAGCCATGACCGCTATTTTGCTAGCAGCGGAAAGGCCTGAACTGGCGCAGGAGAAGCGATTGAGTTTTTGCAGAGGCACGGATTCCCAACTTTCGATTCCATAGAGCGAGTGCCTGCAGGAAGCGGAAGCCCAATGGCACTGCTCAGCTACAGCGACCTTACTCCAGACGCGCTGAACGTCCTCAGATCGAGGATTCACAACCTGTTCTGGAAGAACCACGCGATCGGCGCGCAGAGCCGGAGAGGGAAGACTGAGCCGCAGTGGTCGATCAGCGATATGCGTCTTCCCCAAGCGAGGGGCCGCGGCATGGCCTACGCGCTGCCCAAGCTTCACGGTGTCAATCTCATTCGGCGCGCAGAGCCGGAGAGGGAAGACTGAGCCGCAGTGGTCGATCAGCGATATGCGTCTTCCCCCAGCAAGGGGCCGCGGCATGGCCTACGCGCCGCCCAAGCTTCACGGTGTCAATCTCATGATCTGGGTCAAGCTTTTGGCCTGGAGGGCGAGTAGCGTGATTCCAGGCTGACAGGTAACCGCGGCGGCAGTGCCGGCCGCAATCGTCTGCGTATAAAACTGGTGGGGTGGAACGGCTGGCGTGGGTCGGCGCCGCGAACCCGAAGTCGCGCCGGCCTTCCATTACGCCAGTCGTAGACCAACGCTGCTGGACCCCCGCACCATGCTGCCCATATCGACCATTTTTCGCACAACGAGGCGCCCATCGCGGCCCGCTGGAGTGGCGGGTCGCGGCAGGGCGGTTGCGTTCGCGGTGTCGCTCGCGGTCGTTCTGGCCGGTTGCGCAACACCGGTGATGCAACCCGCGGTCGAGGTGCCAGACAGGTTTGCGGCCACCTCAGCATCGACGGAGGAGCCCGAGGCCGCCTGGTGGGATAGCTATGGCGATCCGGTGCTGTCCGATCTGGTCCGTCGCGCGGCGCACGAAAACCGGGACGTCCGGATCGCGGCGGAACGCGTGCGCGCCGCGCGAGCCGGAGAAACAATCAGCCGGTCGTGGCTCTGGCCGACCGTGATCGTTGGCGCCAACGGCTTCAATCACACGACGACCTACGATACCGCCCTGAAGAACTTCGTGCCCGAAGCGGCGAATACGCGAGCGGGACAGGTCGGTATCGCCGCCTCGTGGGAAGTCGACCTGTTCGGCCGCCTGCGGGCAGGTGCGAAGGCGGCTGCAGCCGATGCGGCCGCAGTCGAGAATACCGCGCGCGGCGTGCGCCTTCTCGTGATGACCGATGTTGCGACGAACTACTTTACGCTCGTCGGGGCGTTGCGCCAGCTGGAGACCGTGCGCGCGATCTCGGCTGCGCAGGACGAGACGCTGCGCCTCGTGATCGCCCGTGAACGCGCCGGGCTCGCGACGCCGTTCGATGTCGAGCGCGTGCAGACGGAAGCATCCAAAACGCACGCGGCGATACCGCCGCTCGAGACGCTTGCTGCGATCTCGCGCCATCGCATTGCGGTGCTCGTGGGAGACCAGGCTTTCAACGCCGAGAGCATCGCGCCATCGGGCGTCGAAGCCATCGTTCCGCCCGCGCATCCGGGGCAACCGGCCGCCCTGCTGCAGCGCAGACCGGACCTGCTCGTCGCAAGCGCGCAGCTCGATGCTGCCAACGCGCGCAGGCAACAAGCGATGGCGGAATGGTTTCCGCGGCTCATTCTCGGCGCAGTGTTCGGCCGTGAGTCGATCGACCTCAACGGCGTTGCGCTCGGTCCCGCGCGCTTCAGCAACGTAGCGGGCCTCATCGCCATGCCGATCTTCAATGCGGGGCGGACTCGCGCGATCAACGACATCGCCGAAAGCGGTCAGAAGGAAGCGGTGCTTCACTATGAGGACGCGATCGTGCGAGCGCTCGAAGACGTCGAGAACGCGCTGGTCGCGCTCGACGATGAGCGCCAGCGGGCGCAGCTGCTGCACGACGCCGCGTCGAGTGCCGAAGCGGCGCTGGGCCGCGCGCAATCGCTCTACAACCGCGGCCAGATCGATCTGCTGCCGCTGCTCGATGCTCAGCGGACGCGGTTGGCCGTCCGTGCGATCGACAACGACAGCCGCACGCAATTGCTGCTCGCCAGCGTCCAGCTCTACAAGGCGCTCGGTGGCGGCTGGGAGGTCTTCGAGCCCGTGGCCGCGCCTGACGGCACGCCGGTTTCCGGCAATTCATCGAGTGTGGACCGAGACAAGGAACCATCGTGAAAAACTCTCTACGCACGCTGTTCGCGGTGTTGCCGAGTGCCGCGATGCTGGTCGCATGCGGATCGAAGCCCGCCCCCGAGGCGCTTCGAGCGGTCCGCACTGTCGAGATCCGCTATGACGATAGCGCCGTGACGGATCGGTATGTCGGCACCGTGCAGTCGCGCCATGAAGTCAACGAGGCGTTCCGTGTCGGCGGCAAGGTCGTCAAGCGCAAGGTCGACGTCGGTCAGAAGGTTCGCGAAGGCGATGTACTCGCAGTGCTCGACGACACCGACTATCAGCTTGCCGAGGAAGCGGCGCGACAGCAGCTCACCGCGGCCGTGTCACAGGCGAGGTTCGCCGAGTCCGATCGGCAGCGGCTCACCTCGCTCAAGACCGACGGCTCCGTAAGCGTCTCCGACGACGAGAAGGCACAGACCGGCGCGCAGACAACTTCGGCGACGGCAGAGGCCGAGCGCAAGAAGCTCGAACTCGCACGCAACCGGCTGAAATACACGGTGCTGCGCGCGTCGCAGAGTGGCGTCGTCACGGCCGTGCGGTTCGAGGTGGGCGAGGTTGTCGCCGAAGGACAGCCGATGGTATCGATCGCGAACGAGGGCGAGCCCGAAATCGTCGCCGATCTTCCGGAAGATCGTCTTGCAACGTTCAGCGCGGCGCGATATAAGGCGTGGCTCGCCAGCGCGCCGGAGCAAAGCTTCGAGGTCCAGTTGCGCGAGCTCTCGCCGCAGGCCGCGGCGCAAACCCGGACCTACCGCGCCCGCCTGAAGCCCGCGGTACCGAGGCCGCTGCCGCTCGGCGCGACCGCTACGCTGCTGGTCGAACGTCCGGCCGGCGAAGCGCCGGCGGCCGTGATTCCCGCCTCGGCACTCACGCAGAACAAGGGGCAGCCCGCCGTCTGGGTGGTTCGTCGCGAGGGTTCCCGGTCGGTGGGTACGGTCGACCTCGTCCGCGTTTCGGTGCACGGCTATCGCAATGACGACGTGCTCGTTTCCGGTCCGCCTGCTGGCGAACTCGTCGTGACCGCGGGGGTACAGAAGATGGCCCCGGGCCTGAAGGTCGCGCTTGCAGGCGCACCGGGTGTTCCGCAAACCGGGCAAGCTGTGCAATGAAGCCGTTCAATCTCACCGAATGGGCGCTGAACCACCGCGCCATCGTGCTGTTCCTGATCCTCGTGATCGGCATTGGCGGTACGCTCAGCTTCGCCAGGCTCGGCCAGCTCGAGGACCCGAACTTCTCGGTGCCGTCGATGACGGCGCTCGTGATCTGGCCCGGCGCCACCGCGCAACAGATCCAGGACGAGCTGCTCAACCGCATGGAAAAGAAGTTCGAGCAACTCGATCATTTCGAGAAGGTCGTGACCTATGCGCGCCAGGGCTATGGCGGCATGACGATCACCGTGAAGGGCGGCACGTCCCATGAGGACCAGCGCGAGGCCTGGTACCAGGCGCGCAAGAAGTTCACCGACATCAAGCTCGAGCTTCCTGATGGTGTAATCGGCCCGATCTTCAACGACGAATACGGCGACGTGACCGGGTTGCTCTATGCCGTCAAAGGAGACGGCGTCAGTCAGTGGGAGCTGTCCGACGTATCGGAAACCATCAAGCGGCAGCTGCTCAAGGTGCCGATGGTGAAAAAGATCGACATCTATGGCAAGCAGGCCAAGAAGGTCTACGTCGAATTCTCGAACGAGCGGCTCGCCGCGCTCGGGATTACGCCGCTGCAGATCGCTGAAAGCCTCAGAAGCCAAAACAGCGTATTGGCCAGCGGCCAGGTCGACACGCACGGCGACCGCGTGCTCGTGCGCGTGAGCGGCCAGTTCCACAGCCTCGACGATATCCGCAACGTTCCGATCGCTGCCGGCGGGCGACTGCTCAAGCTCGGCGACTTCACGACGATCACACGCGGATACGAAGATCCGCCGATCTATACGGTACGCCATAACGGGCAGCAGGTGCTGATGCTCGGCATCACGATGACCGACGACGGCAACATTGTCGACCTGGGCAAGGCGATCGAGCAGGCAGTCGCAAAAGTGCAGCTCGAGCTGCCCTACGGCGTTGAACTCGAGCGGGTGGCCGATCAGCCGACCGTCGTCAGCGAATCGATCTGGGAGTTCGAGCGCTCGCTGCTGGAAGCGCTGACCATCGTGCTCGCGGTCTGTCTCATCAGTCTCGGGTGGCGCACGGGAATCGTGGTCGGTATTTCCGTGCCGATCGTGCTCGGTGTCGTCGCCCTGGTCATGCGTGCGATGGGCTGGAATCTCGAGCGCGTCTCGCTCGGATCCCTCATCATTGCCCTCGGTCTGCTGGTCGATGACGGCATCATCGCGGTCGAGATGATGGTCGTGAAAATGGAGGAAGGTTGGGACCGCGTGAAGGCGGCCGCCTATTCATACACGGCGACTGCCATGCCGCGGCTGACCGGCGCGCTCATTACGGCTGCCGCCTTCATGCCGATCGGTTTTTCCCAGTCGACCACCGGCGAATACGCGGGCGGCATTTTCTGGATCGTCGGCACGGCAGTGCTGTTCTCGTGGGTCGTCTCGGGGATCATCACGCCATATCTGGCCGTCAACCTGCTGCCGAAGGACATCGGAAAGCAGCAACATGGCAGCGATCCATACGACACGCCTTTCTATCGCAAGCTGCGAACGTGGATCGACCTGGCGCTCGTGCGACGCTGGTGGGTCATCGGGGCGACGTTGATCGCGCTCGCCGCCGCGGTTGTCGCGAGCCGGCTCGTACCCCAGCAGTTCTTCCCGAGCAGCGCGCGACCGGAGCTGGTCGTCGAGCTGCGACTGAAAGAAGGGGCGTCGTTCGCCGCGACGACCGAGCAGGTGAAGAAAATGGAGGCGCTGCTCAAGAAGGACCAGGACGTGCGTTTCTTCACGGCCTACACGGGAGCGGGGCAGCCACGCTTCTATCTCGCGCTCAATCCCGAACTGCCGAACCCGGGCTACGCCGTCTTCGTGGTGATGACGAAAGACACGAAGGCCCGTGAGCGCGTGCGCTCGCGCCTGATGCAAACCGTCAACGAGCAATTCCCTCAAGCCTGGGTTCGAGTCACCCGCCTCGAACTTGGTCCGCCAGTTGGGTTCCCGGTCCAGTTCCGCGTCGTCGGCTCGGACACACAGAAGGTCCGCGAAATCGCCCGCGAAGTCGAAAGAGTGGTCGCGTCGAGCCCCAAAGTGCGTGACGTGCAGCTCGACTGGAACGACCCGGTTCGTACGTTGAAGATCGACCTCGACCAGGACAAGGCGCGCGCGCTAGGGCTGGCTCCAGCCGACGTCACCTTCGTGACCCAGACATTCACGAACGGCGCACCGCTGTCCCACTTGCGCGAGGGGGAGGACCTGATTGAAATAGTCGCTCGCGCGGTGCCTTCCGAGCGGCTCGATCTAGGCGTGCTGAAGGACGTGAACCTCTATACCCGCGAGGGAACGGTGGTGCCGCTGTCGCAGGTCGCACGCGTGCGCTATGAACTTGAAGAGCCGGTGCTCTGGCGCCGCAACCGCGACATGGCGATCACCGTGCGGGCAGACGTCAAGGATGGTGAGCAGGGCGTGTCCGTGACCCAGGAAATCCGGCCGCTCCTGAAGGACATCGAGGCGCAGCTGCCCTTCGGTTACCGCATCGACGTGGGCGGCGCGGTCGAGGAAAGCGACAAGGCCAATCGCGCGCTGATGGCGGTCTTTCCCGTCATGCTGGTCACCATCCTGACGATCCTCATGCTGCAGCTGCAGAGCTTCTCGCGCATGACGATGGTATTCCTCACGGCCCCGCTGGGGCTCATCGGCGTGGTCGCGGCGCTGCTCATCTTCCAGGCGCCGCTCGGGTTCGTCGCCATTCTCGGCATCACCGCGCTGTGCGGGATGATCATGCGAAACTCAGTGATCCTTGTGGACCAGGTGCAGACGGAAATCGCGCAAGGGCGGGACACGTGGACGGCGGTCGTCGATGCGGCCGTGCATCGCACGCGTCCGGTCACGTTGACCGCCGCTGCCACGGTGCTCGCCATGATTCCGCTCACTCGAAGCATATTTTGGGCGCCTATGGCCATCGCCATCATGGGCGGCCTTACCATTGCGACCTTGCTGACCATTTTCTTCATGCCGGCTCTGTACGCGGCGTGGTTCAACGTTCGCCGCAAGACCGAATCGCAAGCAGTAGAGCCGTCGCCTTCCGACCCTTCTGAACGGTGAGCGCGCGACTGGAAGACGCGATGCCAAAATCGCGCGCGCGGCTCTGGGCGGTATCCAGTCTGGCACGTTCGAGCACGTCGTCGAACGAATTCTTCACGACCGTCGCAGACACGAGCGCCTTTATAGCGCAGCGTCGATACCCAACGCGCCGACAGCCTTGCGCTGATAGCCATTCGTCGCGAGCAACAGGCTGCGTGAATACTCGTTATCGACCTCCTGTGCTCTGATTTTCCCCACATCGAGTTCCTCGACGATCACGCCATTGCGCATGATCGCAACGCGCGAGCACAGAAAGCTCACGACCGCGAGATTGTGTGTGACGAGAATCATCGTCAGATTACGCTCGCGATGCAGGCGCTTGAGCAAGTTCAATATCTCGGCTTGCACGGAAACATCGAGCGCCGATGTCGGCTCGTCGAGCAGCAACACACGCGGCTCGACGATCAGCGCGCGCGCAATCGCCACGCGTTGCCGCTGCCCACCCGAGAGCTGATGCGGATAGCGAAATCGAAACGACGCATTGAGCCCGACTTCACGCAGCGCATTGACGATACGTTCTTCATGCTGACCGATGCGGTTGATACGCAACGGTTCGCGCAATGTCTGATCGACAGTGAAGCGTGGATGCAGCGAGCCGTACGGGTCCTGAAACACCATTTGCACAGCGCGCTTTTGCGCGACACCGCCTTGCTGCGCAATGCGCACCGTGCCTTGCGCGCCAGGCGTCAGTCCGCTCAACGCACGAAGAATGGTCGACTTGCCGGAACCCGACTCACCGACGAGCCCGAACGCTTCGCCTTGCGCTACATGAAAGCTCACATCGCGGACGGCATCGACCGCGCCCGCGTTCGTCTTGAAGCGCACTGTCAACGCATCGACGTCGATCATGCGGACGCTCCATGCGTGTCGTTGCGCCATGCAGGATCGCGCGACAGAACGGGCAGTTCGGCAGGCGGATTGGCAAGCGGCGGATTCGCGGCAAGCAAGCCGCGCGTATAGGGGTGTTGTGCATGCATGAGATCTCGCGCCGCGCACGTTTCGACGACACGCCCCGCATACATCACCACCACCCGATCGCAGAACGACATGACGAGCGGCAAGTCATGGCTGATGAAAATGAGGCCGGTATCGTGTTTGGCGATCATTTCGTCGAGTACGGCGAGCACCTGCATCGATACGAGCACGTCGAGCGCACTGGTCGGCTCGTCGGCGATCAGCAGGCGGGGTCCCGTCGATACCATCATCGCGATCATCACGCGCTGTCCCATGCCGCCGGAAAGCTCATGCGGGTAGGAATCGGCGACGCGTGCAGGGTTACGGATATGCACCGCTTCGAGGGCCGCGATGATCTTTTCACGCATCGCATGCCGGTTGAGTCTCGGATCATGCAGTGCAAACGCCTCGCGCATTTGCTGCGCGACGGTCATCACCGGGTTCAGCGAGTACTTCGGATCTTGCAGGATCATGCCCATTTGCCGACCGCATAGACGGCGGCGCCTGTCGGCGCGCATGTTCAGCAGATCATTTCCGTCGAAGCACAACGTTTTCGCGGTGTAATGCGCGGCTGGCGGCAGAAGTCCGAGCAGCGCGCGGCCCGTCAGCGACTTTCCCGAACCCGATTCGCCGACGATGCCAAGCCGCTCGCCTTTATTCAACGTCAGCGAGAGTCCGCGCACGGCTTCATTCAGTGTGCCATCGTGCGTGCGAAATGCGATGCGCAGATCGTCGATCTCACAGAGAGGCGAGCGCGTTTCGTTCGTGCCCATATCAGTCTCCATGGCGTGGATCGAACACGTCGCGCAAGCCGTCGCCGAGCAGGTTGAACGCGAGGCTCACGAGCAGAATCGCGAAGCCCGGTATCGTCGCCACCCACCACGCGTCGAGCAGGACGTTGCGGCCCGAGGCGACCATGAAGCCCCATTCGGGACTGGGCGGTTGGGCGCCGAGCCCCAGAAAACCCAGGCCCGCGACGGTCAGAATGATGCCCGCCATATCAAGCGTCGCGCGAACGATCACCGATGACGAACACAGCGGCACGATATAGCGCAACAGGATGCGCAGGTTCGACGCGCCTTGCAGCCGCGCGACGTGTATGAAATCGGCTTGCACGAGCCTCAACGTTTCCGCGCGTGCAAGGCGCGCATACGCGGGCCACGCGGTGATCGAAATAGCGATCACTGCATTGAACACACCGGGCCCCAATGCCGCGGCGAATGCGAGCGCAAGCACGATCTTCGGGAACGCGAGCGCGATATCCGTCACGCGCATCAGCACGTTGTCGACCCAGCCTCCGAAGAAGCCCGCCGTCGTGCCGATCAGCAAGCCGATCGGCACGACGACCACGACAACGAGGATCGCAATCGACAGCGTCAGGCGCGAGCCGTAAATGATGCGCGAAAGAATATCGCGTCCGAGCTGATCGGTGCCAAGCCAATGAGAGGCCGAACCGGGCGGCAGCAGACGGTCGGACAACACCTGCCGAAGCGGATCATGCGGCGCGATCCAGGGACCGACGACGGCGACGATCGTGAGGAGGACGAGAATCGACAGACCGAACACCGATAGCGGATTACCCGAGAAACGCCGCCAGCGACGATACGCAAGACCGAGCGCCGCCTGCCTGCGCGAAGCGGGCGTATCGGTCAGCAGCCAGGCTCTCCACGCTGGGCTTGGCGCGTTCATCGGCATGTCCTGCGTTGACGTCTCAACAGGTGGACGCACGTTGCAAATCTCCGTTGCATCAGCGGGCGCGCGGATCGAACACGCGATAGAGCGCATCCGTCAGCAGGTTCAACGCAATGAAAGTCACGCCGATCACGAGCGTGCTGCCGAGCACGGCATTCATATCGGCGTTGAGCAGGGCGCCCGTCAGATACGAACCGATGCCCGGCCACGCGAATACGATTTCGGTGAGCACCGAGCCTTCGAGCAAAAAGCTGTACGACAGTGCGATCACCGTCAGCAGCGGCACCGCGATATTGCCGAATGCGTGCACCCACACGACTCGCCGCTCGGACAAGCCTTTTGCGCGTGCCGTCGTGATGTACTCCTGGTTCAACTGGTCGAGCATGAACGAGCGCGTCATCCGGCTCAGATAGGCGACCGAGTAGTAGCCCAATATCGCAGCAGGCAACGCAATATGCGACAGTGCATTGAAAAACACATCCCATTCCCCCGCGATCAGCGAATCGATCAGCAGACTGCCCGTGTGCGTATCGACCATGCCGTCGAACACCGGGTCGATTCTTCCGGGCCCCGACACCCAATGTAGCTTCGCATAGAACAACAGCAGTCCCATCAGGCCGAGCCAGAACACGGGCACCGAGCTGCCGATCAGGCCGATGAAACGCGCGACGTGATCGATCCAGCGGTTGTGCCGTGTCGCGGCAATCACGCCGAGCGGCACACCGACCAACACTCCGATGATCGTGGACAGTGTGGCGAGCTCCAATGTGGCCGGGAAGACGCGCTTGATGTCGTCGAGCACGGGATTCGCCGTCAGCAGCGATACGCCCAGATCGCCGTGCAGCACCGCGCGCACGTAGATGAAAAACTGCTCGGCAAGGGGCTTGTCGAGTCCAAGCTGAATGCGCGCGGCCGCATAAGCGCTCGCCGACGCGCGATCGCCGAGTATGGCGAGCACGGGATCAATCGGCACCTTGCGGCCGATCACGAAGGTCACGGCCAGCAAACCCGTGAACGTGACGGCGAGCGTGAGCGCCCAGCGCAGCACGCGCAACGCCCAGCGCACGGTCGCGCTGCGCGTGGACGCAGCGCGTATCCGGTCAATGGGAGTGAGCGTTGTCGACATGTCTCGCGCACTTACTGCTTCTTCACCTGCAGCCAGGACACGAGATCGTTGATCGGACCGACTTCGAGGCCCGACACGCCCGGACGCATCGCCACTTGCGACACCTGCTGGAACATGATGACGAACGGCGACTTTGCGAGCATTTCCCTCTGCATCGTCTGATAGAGCTGCGCGCGCTTTGTCGTCGACGATTCGGCGAGCGCCGCATTCGTCTCTTTCGTCAGGTCGGGAATGTCCCAGGAATTACGCCATGCGAGCATCTTGTACGCGGATTTGTCCGAGTTGTCCGGATTCCATGCGTAGCCCTGCGCATTGCTGTGTGGGTCGATGTAATCCGCTGACCATTCGCCAATGTAGATATCGTGCTGACGCGCGCGATACTTCGCGAGCGTCTGCTTGTTGTCGCCCGGAATGATCTCGACCTTGATGCCGCCTTGCGCGAGATTCGCTTGTACGGCTTGCGCGATTTCGTTGTACGGGTAAGCGCTGCGCACTCCATCGTCACATTGAAGCCATTGGGCAAGCCCGCTTTGGCGAGCAGCGCCTTGGCCCTGGCAACGTCCTGGTGATACGGATTGGTATTCAACGCGCCGAGGAAACCTTCGGGCAGGAACGTTTGATGTACCTTGAACGTGCTCTTCGTCACGTTCTTCTGAATGCCGTCATAGTCGATCAGCCATTTCATGGCTTCCTGCACTTCCGGCTTCGCGAGATTCGGGTTCTTCACGTTCAGGCCGAGATAGAGTAATGTCGCTTGCGGCATGGACATCACCTGCACCTTGTTGGCCTTGGTCAATGCGGCGAGATCGTCGGGGCTCAGAGTGCGCGCGACATCCGCGTCGCCGTTTTCGAGCAGCAGGCGTTGGCTCGCGGCTTCCGGCACATGGCGCATCACGATGCGCTTCATCGCGAGCGGCAGCCGGTAGCCGTCGTATTTCTGCAGGATGATGCTGTCGTTCGCGGTCCATTTGACGAGCCTGTACGCGCCAGAGCCCGCTTCGTTCGTGCGCAGCCATTCGTTGCCGAAATCGTTGCCCTTCTGATGCGACATCAGGAGCTGCTTGTCGACCACCGACGCGGGCCACGCACCCAGCACGTTGAGCACGAATGTGGGCGCGTATTTCTGATCGGTCGTAATGCTGACCGTCGAGTCGTCGATTTTCTTGATGTTTTGCAGCGCGTTGTCTTTGGTCAGGCCAATGCCTTGCAATACGGCCGCCGCGCCTTTGTCGAGCAGCACGCAGCGCTGGATCGACCACGCGACATCATCGGCTGTCAGCGGATTGCCCGAATGGAACTTGAGACCCGGGCGAATCTTGAACGTGAACGTGAGTCCATCGGGGCTGACCGTCCACGATTGCGCGACATCGCCATTGAATTTTGCCGGGTCTTTCAGATCGACACGCACCAGTCGATCATAGGTATTCGCGACATATTCTTCCGGCACGAGCTCATAGACTTCGCCCGGATCGAGCGTCGAGAATTCGTCGAGCGTGGTGGCGATCACCAGCATGTCTTTCGGCGTCGCCGCAAATGCAGTACTTGTTGCCGTCATCGTAAGCGTCAGTGCGGATACGACCGCGACTGCCGCCAGCGCATTGCGCAAAACCAGATTCATACTCGCTCCGTATCGAGAGGGGAAATCGGTGAGAAACCCACAAACGGACAGCAAAGAACCAGAACGCGATTACATCAATTTCAGGGGGCCGCTTTCGCTATTATCAATAACGGGAAGCGAGCGTGAACCAGGGATTTCGTAATGCCACCATTCACTTGAAATATGCATGAATCCTGCCGCATGCATGATGCCGAGCAGCAGCAGGCGATTGCGCTGCACGTGCTGAGGCAATCCGTGATGGAAGTGCTCGGACTCCTTGATCATTGCATCGAAGCCCGTGCCCATGTCGAGCGCTTCACCGTTGCTGTCGATCAGGGTGAGATCGAGCGCCGTACCCCGGCTATGGTTCGAGCCTTGGCCAAGTTCTGCGACATAGGTGGGATCGGGCAGAAAATCCCACAGTACTTTTTGTGCTTGCGGCGGACGGTACGCATCGAAAATGCGCAGCTTCATGCCGGCGCTTCCAGCAAGTTCGACGGCTTTGCGCAATCTGGCTTCAGCGGGCGCGAGCAGCAGGGCGTGCGCTTCCTTGTAGATCGGCTTGCCGGTGAAATTGCGATCGGTCGCATACACGAGATCGAGTTCGACGCCGTGCGTTTCCGGGGTGATGTGAATGAGGTGCGGCGTATCGGTCATGATGGTCAAAGATCGAATTGATCGAGCTGCGCAACCGCACGGAGCGACCTGGCAGTGGCAGAGCGACACAAGTGTGAGCGGCACTTGTAAGGGTCGGTGCTCAGATGCCGATGACATGGCACATGATTCCTTCCACAGCGTAGCGTCGAGCCGACAGGCGCGTACTTTATCACTTGCTTACCCGGTTATCTGGACCTTGTTTCAATGCTCCGCCTATCCATCGCTCTTCGGAGGCTTTGAGGTGAGCACGCATCGCTGTTTGCGCCGCGATAGGATCGCCGGCCTGCAGGGCTCTCAGGACCTCTTCGTGCTCGCGTACTGCCTCGGTCCAGGTTTGAGGACTTTCCGAATGACCGCGCATGGCGGCCGCGATCGGATCGTGTCGGCTATCGAAGAGTTCGCCGACGAAGCGACTCAGTACGGAGTTACCAGCGGCCTCCGCGATCAGCATGTGGAATTGCCGGTCCGCTTCAACGGGGGATTTGCCCGCTGCTGCCAGTCTGCGCATCCGCTCGATTGAGCGGCGCAGGCGATCGAGCGTGGCGGCGGTCATGCGCGCTGCGGCGAGCACCGAGACGCTGCCTTCGATCGCGGCGCGCGCCTGCATCAGCTCGGACGGGCTATCGCCAAGGGACCCCACCGCGCTCTCATCATCGGTACCTGTTTCGCGCACATAGACGCCAGATCCGACACGGATCTCCACCTTGCCACCGATCTCCAGTGCAATAAGCGCCTCACGTAAAGAGGGCCGGGAGACGCCAAGCTTGATGGCGAGTTCGCGCTCCGGTGGCAGACGCTCGCCCGCCGGGAACTCGCCCTGACGAATCAACGTGAGGATCTGCGTAGCGATGGATTGGTAAAGCCGCTTGGGTTCTGTTGATTTCACGATGAGGTTCTGTGCCTGCCAGCTGCCGACAAGTCGAACGGCCCATGGAGTCTAGCATTTCGGCTGAGGTGCCGTGGGACAACCGATTGCGCCAGTCCTGGGGTTTTCCTTATGGGTAAGGCCAGTTGATATAAATCATATTGGCTTGACCAAATCCACAGTTTGCCGTCTAATTCGTCCCAATTGGACTGACCAGCGCGAAGCCAGGTTGGCCGTTAAAGGAGACGAGATGAGCGTGCCCACCGGTCTGTCCAGCCTGGACGCAGACCTCCGCAAGCTACGGAACGAGGAAATCCTTCGCCTCGAAGGTATCGGAAAGCGCTTCCCGGGCGTGATCGCGCTCGACGGCATCAACCTCGATCTGCGCTGTGGTGAAGTCCACGCCATTTGCGGCGAAAACGGGGCGGGCAAGTCCACGCTGATGAAGATCATCAGCGGGCAATACCGCCCGGACGCCGGCGTGATCCGCTATCGCGGCGAGGCCGTGCAGTTCCTCTCGACTTCCGAAGCGCAGCGCGCAGGCATCGCGATCATTCATCAGGAACTGAACCTGGTGCCGCATCTGAGCGTGGCGGAAAACCTCTATCTGGCGCGCGAGCCCAAGCGCGGACCCTTCGTCGACACACGCAGGCTCAACGCGGATGCAACGCGTTGTCTGGCACGCATCGGGCTGGATGTGGCGCCCACGACGCTGGTCGGGACGCTCTCGATCGCGCAGCAGCAGATGGTCGAAATCGCCAAGGCGCTTTCGCTCGACGCTCAGGTGCTGATCATGGACGAGCCGACGTCGTCCCTCACTGAATCGGAAACGGTCCAGCTATTCAGGATCATCAAGGAACTACGAGCAGCGGGCGTGGCGATTCTCTACATTTCGCATCGGCTCGACGAGATGGCGCACATTGTCGACCGCGTGACGGTTCTGCGCGATGGCCGCCACATCTCGACCGATGACTTCTCTGCGCTGAGCGTCAACGATATCGTTGCGCGCATGGTCGGCCGCTCGCTCGAGGACGCCTATCCGGCGAGGCAATCGTCTCCTGCCGAAGAGGTGCTCCTGAGTGTGAAGGATCTGCGCCGCAACGGTGTGTTCGGCCCGGTCTCTTTCGAGCTGCGCAGAGGCGAGATTCTCGGATTTGCAGGCCTCATAGGCGCGGGTCGCACGGAGGTTGCGCGCGCAATCTTCGGCGCTGACAAGCTCGATAGCGGAACGATCACGCTTCATGGTCGGCCGGTGAGCATCCGCTCACCGCGAGAGGCCATCCGGCACGGTCTCGCCTATCTGTCCGAAGACCGGAAGAAGGAGGGCCTGGCGCTGATGATGCCGGTTGCCGCCAACATCACGCTGGCAAACGTGCGCGCCATTGCGTCACGCACGGGCTTCCTGCGCTTTCGGGAGGAGCACCAGATCGCCGAACGATACGTCAAGGAGCTGGCGATCCGGACGCCGTCGGTCAATCAGATCGTGCGCAATCTTTCGGGCGGCAACCAGCAAAAGGTCGTGATCGGCAAGTGGCTCTATCGTGGCTCAAAGATCCTGTTTTTCGACGAGCCGACCCGCGGTATCGACGTTGGCGCGAAGTTCGCCATTTACGGGTTGATGGACCGGCTTGCCGCAGACGGCGTCGGGGTCGTGCTGATCAGTTCCGAGTTGCCTGAACTGCTCGGCATGACGGATCGGATTGCCGTCTTCCATGAGGGTCGCATGACTGCGGTTCTCGAAACCGCACATACCAGTCAGGAGGAAATCATGCACTACGCTTCGGGGCGCGCCCATGCTTGAAATGACATCCGAATCGACTCAGGCCGCAAGGCAGACCGCCCAGCAACGGCGGCGCGACCTTATCCAGAAGTTTGCAGCATTGGGCAGCCTGGTCGTGCTCCTGGCGGCATTTTCTGTGACGAGTTCGGCATTCTTCTCGGTAGGCAACCTGATGACCGTCTGCCTGCAGGTGACGTCCATCGCCTACCTGGGCGTTGCGGCTACGTGCGTCATCATAACCGGCGGCATCGACCTCTCGGTCGGCTCCGTTCTTGCACTCGCGGGAGTTTCCGCAGCACTCCTGACAAAGGGTGGCGCGCCCGTGCCGGTCGCGATGCTCTGCGGCGTGCTGGTCGGCGCGCTGTGCGGGACGGTAAACGGAATCTGCGTGACGCGTATGAGACTGCCGCCGTTCATTGCGACATTGGGCATGATGCTCGTTGCGCGGGGGCTGGCGCTGCAGATCACCGGCGCCCGCCCGGTTTCGGATCTCGGCGACGCATTTGGAGCACTCGGAAACGGGGCGCTGTTTCGCGTCTCCCATATTGGCGCGGACGGATTTCCGGACACGACGTTTCCAGGTATTCCGTTTCCGGTCGTCATCATGATCGTCGTGTTCGTCGCGGTCTCCGTGTTGCTGTCAAAGACCTCGCTTGGCCGCCACATCTACGCGGTGGGCTCGAACGCGGAAGCGGCGCGGCTTTCCGGCGTGAACGTTCAGGGCGTGACGCTTTTCACGTACGTCCTCTCCGGTGCCATGGCCGGAGTGACGGGCTGTGTGTTGATGTCCCGACTCGTCACCGGGCAACCCAACGAGGGTGTCATGTACGAGCTCGACGCGATTGCCAGTTCGGTCATCGGCGGCACTTCGCTGATGGGCGGTGTGGGGACGATCTCGGGAACGGCAATCGGGTCGTTCGTCATCGGTGTCCTGCGCAACGGACTCAACATGAACGGCGTATCGAGTTTCATCCAGCAGATCATCATCGGCGTCGTCATTCTCGGCACTGTCTGGATCGACCAGTTGCGAAATCGCAAGCGGTAATCACTCGTAGTTCAACCACCACACGAAGTTCAACCACAAGAGAGGAGCGAGACATGCGAAAGCTTTCCTTACTGACGTTATCGGCGATGTTGTGTGCAGCGTTCAGTACCGGCGCCTATGCTGCAGGCGGCGAGATCGCCGTGATCGTCAAGACGGTCAACTCGAACTACTGGCAGAACGTGCAGAAGGGCGCGAACGCGGCGGTTGCGGAAACGAAGGGCTATACGATGACCTTCCAGGGGCCGGCCGCCGAGTCGGACATCGCCGACGAGGTGAACATGGTCGAGAACGCGGTCAACCGGCACGTGGCAGGTATCGTGCTGGCGCCTTCCGATCCCGACGCTCTCGTGCCTGCCATCAAGAAAGCCTGGGAAGCACATATCCCGGTGGTGCTGATCGACTCGGCCATTTCGGACTCGGGCAAACCGTACTATCAATCGTTCCTCTCGACCGACAACGAGAAGGCGGGCGAACTCTGCGCCAAGGCATTGATCGATCGCGTAGGACAGACGGGCAAAATTGCAGTCATGTCGTACGTGCCCGGCGCGGGATCGGAAATTGGCCGGGTAGGCGGCTTCCGCAAATACATCGCGGCCCATTCGAAGCTGCAGATCGTCGGACCTTACTACTCGCAGTCGCAGATGGCGACTGCGCTGAACCAGACGACCGATGTGCTGTCCGCGAATCCGGATCTGAAGGGCATCTTCGGCGCGAACGAACCGACCGCGGTCGGCATGGGACGCGCGCTCAAGCAGGCAGGCAAGGCGGGCAAGCTGGTGGCGGTCGGCTTCGATGGCAATGAAGATCTGCAAGGCTTCGTTCGCGACGGCACCATCCAGGCGATCGCCGTTCAGGGTTCGTGGCAGATGGGCAACAAGGGAATCCAGACGGTGGTCGGCGTCATCGAACACAAGCCCGTTGCGAAGCTGGTCGATACCGGTGTCGTCATGGTCGACAAACCGAACCTCGACTCCCAGGAAGCGAAGAACGTCCTCTACTGATGATGGCCGATCTGCGACGAAGCCATTTGGCTCGTCGCAGGGAGCTTCCACGGTATTTCACTGACACCTGCCTCCCGGTTTATGAACGCTTCCGACAAACGCGCCTTGGCGCGCAGTGGCCTCGAACTGACGCGGCTTGGCCTTGGCTGCTCCCAGCTTGGCGGGCTCTACCGTGCCATGTCGGCCACGGATGCGTGCGCATTGGTCGACGCCGCCTGGTCCGCAGGCCTGCGCTATTTCGATACCGCGCCGTATTACGGCTATACGCTCTCCGAGCGGCGCGTCGGGCAGGCACTCGCGGCGCGTCAGCGCAACGCTTTCAGGTTGAGCACGAAAGTAGGGCGTTTGATGCGCCCCGATGTCGGTGTCCAGCCCGGTGAGGATGGCTGGGCCGAACCGTTGCCGTTTCGCCCCGTGTTTGACTACAGCTACGAGGGCATCATGCGCTCGTACGAAGACAGCCAGCAACGGCTCGGCCTCGCGCAAATCGATATCCTGTATGTCCATGACATCGGCAGCCTGACTCACGGTGATCGACATACGCACTACTGGAGGCAGCTTACGGCCGGCGGTGGGTTTCGTGCGCTCGAAGCGCTACGCGCAGGCGGCGAAGTCCGCGCCGTTGGTCTTGGCGTCAACGAGTGGGAAGTCGCCGTTGATGCATTGAACGAAGCGCCGCTCGACGTCATTCTGCTGGCCGGCCGGTACACCCTGCTCGAACAGGGTGCGCTGGAGCCGCTGCTCGATCGCTGCGCCCGCGTTGGCACAGGTGTCGTCGTGGGCGGGGTATTCAATTCCGGCATACTCGCTGGCAACGGCAAGTTCAACTATTCGGAAGCGCCCGCCGAAGTCGTCGCAAAGGTGCGTCGCCTTTCCGCGCTATGTGAGCGCTTCGACGTTCCACTTCCTGCAGCGGCGCTGCAGTTTCCATTCGCGCATGACGCTGTCGTTTCCTGCGTGATCGGGGCGCGTAGCGTTTCCCAGTTGCAGCAGAACATCACGTGGCTCGAACAACCCGTGCCGGCGGACTTCTGGGGCGCGCTTGGCCAGGAAGGACTGATTGCCCCAGATGCGCCCGTCCCCGGGAGTCGTCAATGACGCCGCGCGTCGACGCACACCAGCACGACTACTGTCACTGGCCTCCACGCGACCTGGATGCGATCTATCGTGCACACCGAGCCACCATACCTGACCTGATCGAGAGGACATCAACATGCTTAGCGTGATTTGCGAATCGCCCGGGGTGCTGCGCGCCGAGGAGCGCGATTTACCCGCGCGGGGTGATGGCGAAGTACTGATGCGGGTCAGCCGTGTCGGGATTTGCGGTACCGATCTGCATATTTTTACCGGCAATCAACCGTACCTCCAATACCCGCGCGTGATGGGTCATGAACTGTCCGCAGTGGTCGTCGAGGCGGACCCTGACTCGGGGCTCGTGGCGGGCGACGGCGTGTACGTCATGCCCTATCTGTCGTGCGGACACTGCGTCGCATGCCGTCAAGGCAAGACGAACTGCTGCGTCAACATTCAGGTGCTGGGTGTGCATCGCGATGGCGCACTGACCGAGTATCTCAGCGTGCCTGCGCAGTTCGTGCACAAGGCGCAAGGCGTGTCGCTCGATCAGGCGGCCATGCTCGAATTTCTTGCCATCGGCGCACATGCCGTGCGGCGTGCCGATGTGTCGCGCGGCCAACGGGTACTCGTGGTCGGGGCTGGCCCGATTGGCATGGCTGCGATGATCTTTGCCAGGCTGCGCGGTGCCACGGTCGTTTGTCTGGACACACGCGCGGACCGCCTCGAATTCTGCAAGTCGCAGCTGGGCGTCGATGCGGCGGTCGCGGTGGGCCCGGACGACGTGGCGCAACTCGCATCGCTCACGGATGGCGAGTTCTTCGATGCGGTGTTTGACGCGACCGGCAACATCGACGCGATGAACCGTGGCTTTGCCTTCGTCGCGCATGGCGGCAAATACACCCTCATCTCGATCGTGCCGGGTCAGGTGACATTCTCCGATCCGGAATTTCATAAGCGCGAGACCACGTTGCTTGCCAGCCGCAACGCTACCGCCGCCGACTTCGAAACCGTGCTGGAGGCGATGCGCGCGGGCCGCATTCCTGACCAGGCGTTGAATACGCACCGCATGCGGCTTGACGAAGTGCCCGACGCATTTCCTCGATTGCTGGAACCGGGGCAGACCGTTGTCAAGGCGTTGGTCGAATGTTGAATTGCACTGCGAAGCAATCAGGACAGGCGGCATGAGCACACCCATTCTTCAGTTCGGCACCAGCCGGTTTCTACTGGCCCATGTCGCCTTTTTCGTATCGCAGGCCCTTGAGCGCGGCGACGCGATTGGCGGAATCGGCGTTGTGCAGACCACGGGCAATCCGTCGAGTCGAGCGCGTATTTCAGCGCTTGCGCATTCACGCAGTTATCCGGTCCGCATTCGGGGCAGGGAAGGCAGTGTGGCGGTCGATCGCGTCGTCGATTGCCACGCCGTCCAGAAGGGGTGGATCGCCGATCTCGACTGGGCACACATTCGTCGTGTCATGATCGAGCAGGTGCGGGTCATTGTCTCGAACACGGGCGATGCCGGTTACCGGCTTGACGACCGGGATTCGGCGGACATGCTTGTCGGCGACGAACAGGTGCCGCACAGCTTTCCGGTGAAGCTGCTGGTTCTCCTGCATGCACGTTGGCAGGTGCGTCCCGATGAGGGTGTGTCGATCTTTCCGTGCGAGCTTGTCGAAAACAATGGCAACACGCTTCGCGATATCGTGCTCGGCGTGGCACGGCAATGGGCAATGCCGGCGACGTTTATCGGGTATCTGGAGCATAGCTGCGTGTGGGTGAACTCACTGGTCGACCGGATCGTGTCCGAGCCGATCGAGCCGGTCGGCGCGATCGCGGAACCGTATGCGCTATGGGCCATCGAGCGGCGTACGGGCATGGAGTTGCCGTGTGTGCACGAGCAGATTGTGGTGACGGACGACCTGCGTACCCATGAGCGTCTGAAGCTTTTCTTTCTCAATCTCGGCCACAGCTGGCTCGCGGATCAGTGGATCAACGAGCGCCGCCCGTCGAACGAAACGGTGCTGGTGGCGATGAGCGATCCCCGACTTCGGGACGGTATCGAGGGAATCTGGCACGAGGAGGTCTTGCCGGTGTTCGACGCAATGGGCCTGCGCACTGCCGCGGAGCGCTACATCGAAAGTGTGCGCGACCGTCTGCTCAATCCCTGGCTGGCGCATCGTATCGCGGACATTGCGACCAATCACGAAGAAAAGATCAGACGGCGAGTCAAGCCGTTGATCGAACTCGCGGACTCGTTATCGCTTACTTCTACACAGCCGCGCCTGCGAAGCATGCTGGCCGCGCAGAACCGCCTGGACGCTGCAGAAGGGAGGCGTGAATCATGAACGTGGAGACAGTTCTGGTGCTTCACCGTGAAGACAACGTTGCCGTTGCGCTTCGTGCGCTGGATGCAGGCACGCAGATCGATGCGAATGGGCAACAGGTTCACGTCTTGACGCCTGTGCCTGCCGGTCACAAGGTGGCCATACGGAACATCGCCTGCGGCGCGTCGGTGACAAAGTATCGGCAGACGATCGGGGTTGCGCTATGCGACATCGCTGCGGGCGAGCACGTTCACGTACACAACGTCGGCATGCCTGAACGTCACGAGAGCGGGCAGTCGGGCCACGAAACGGCGCTTCGTGCTGCGGAGATGGGCCCTTTCGACACGTTTGAGGGATTCGTGCGGCCGGACGGTCAGGTCGGAACGCGCAATTACATCGGCGTTATCGCGAGCGTGAACTGCTCGGCCAGTGTTTGCCATGCGATAGCGGATGCGTTCAAGGGCGCACCCATGGAGGCCTTCAAGAACGTGGACGGTGTTGTCGCGATTACGCACCAGAGCGGATGCGGGATGTCCGCTTCCGGCGACGGAATTGCGATATTGCGTCGGACACTGGCCGGTTATGCGCGCAATCCCAATTTTGCGGCCGTGCTGTTCGTCGGACTGGGTTGCGAGGTCAATCAGGTCGAAGATCTCGCGGCATCGTTGCGAGCGCGCCACGAAGGGTCGATCCGAACGCTCGTCATCCAGGACGCAGGCGGTGTGCGCGAGGCGGTGACGCGTGGAGTAAAGGTCGTACACGACCTGCTCGAAATGGCAGATCGGGCCGTGCGCACAACAGTACCTGTGGCGCGGCTGAAAATCGGGCTGCAGTGCGGCGGTTCGGACGGGTATTCGGGAATCACCGCCAATCCCGCGCTCGGTGTGGCGGTCGACCTGATCGCACGTAATGGCGGCACCGCAATCCTGTCGGAGACGCCGGAGATTTACGGAGCAGAGCATCTGCTGACGGCACGGGCAGCGTCGGATGACGTCGCCGAGCGTCTGCTCGGGAAGTTGCGCTGGTGGGAACGCTACGCGGCGGAAAATGGCGGCGAAATGAACAACAATCCGTCGCCCGGCAACAAGGCAGGTGGCATTACAACGATCCTTGAAAAGTCACTGGGAGCAGTCTCGAAAGCAGGCGGCACCGCACTGAATGCGGTCTACGACTACGCTGAGCCGGTATCTGAAAGCGGCCTCGTGTTCATGGACACGCCGGGCTACGACCCGGTGTCCGCAACGGGGCAGATCGCGGGAGGGGCCAACCTGATCTGCTTTACGACTGGACGCGGCTCAGTCTTCGGTTCCAGGCCGGCTCCCACCATCAAGATTGCAACCACCACGGACCTGTTCGAGCGAATGCGCTCGGACATGGACTTCAACAGCGGTGACATCGTCGACGGTCGTCTGAGCGTCGAGGAAGCAGGGATGCAATTGTTCCGGTTCATTCTGGAAGTTGCATCGGGAAGGCGAACGTGCAGCGAGGAAAACGGAATCGGTGATCGCGAGTTCGTTCCCTGGCTGCGGGGGGCGATCATGTAACGCGCGACGCCCCGGGGCGCTGACAGTTAGCGATGCCGATGGAGAGGGATGAAGATTCATTTGACAGCATGCAGGGAACGCCATGCCGAGACAGGCCATGCAAGGCGTGATCCCAGCTGGATGACTGCGGCATTTTAAACAGGAGTGATCGTGCGTTACTGCTTCGCGCTGGATCTGAAAGAAGATCCTGAGCTTATTGCCCGTTATGAAGAACTTCACCGCCAGGTTTGGCCTGAAGTGATCCAGCACATACGAGGCCATGGCGTTGTGGACATGGAGATTTACCGTCTGGGAACCCGATTGCTCATGGTGATGGAAACAGACGACAGAATATATGACGCTGGCAGGATGGCGACCGCTGCTAAAAATAACCCCGTGGTCCAGCGGTGGGAAACGTTGATGTGGCAGTTTCAGGCGCCCACACCGTGGACGCCGTCCGGACAGAAGTGGATAGCGATGAGCCGGATATTCGACCTGGCACAGCAATAGCACCGCTGGCGAGTGCGGCTCGGCGAAGGGATGATTCAGGCTCATCGAGGACAGTGAACATGCCGTTGAATCACGCGCCACCGTTCGTCTTACCAGCCATAAAAGCGTGGCCAGGTTTCGACTCTTCCGTCGGGACCGACGGCGTGATAGGCGGGATGCTGCGCGCCGGTGGCACACGCGTGGTTGGGCAGGATGCGCAGGCGTGTCCCGATTGGGAAGCGCTGCTCGATCTCATGATCGGGCGTTCCTGACCGGGACACTATGCCGTGCTCCTGGTTCGCGCCGCTCATCAGATAGTCGCCTCGCACCTCCCCGTTTTCGAGGCAGACGAGGCCGTAGCCAAAATCGCGCTTCTGGCGGTGGGTACCCCGGTCGCGGCTCATAGCCATCCAGCCCGCATCGACGATGGCCCAGCCTTTCTCGCGTTGGTGGCCGATGACCGTAGTCAATACGCTCAATGCAATCTCGGACGTGTTGTTGACGCCCACGTTATGCATGACGAGATCGAACATCACGTAGACGCCTGCGCGAACTTCCGTCACGCCTTCCAGGTGTTCGGCGGCTAGCGCTGTCGGCGTCGATCCGATGCTGACGACGTCACACTGCAGGCCGGCCGCGCGAATGCGCTCGGCGGCGCGCACACAGCCCGCACGTTCCTGTTCGGCGATGCGGACGAGATCCTCGTGCGTGTCGTAGTCATAGCTGGAACCCGCATGGGCCAGGACGCCGCCGAGATGCATCCCGCCGTTGGAAAGCGTGGCGGCGACTGCGAGAAGTGTGTCATCTTCGGGCGCAATGCCCGAGCGATGGCCATCCACGTCGATCTCGATCCACACGTCGAACCGTTCATTGTGTTCCCGCCCGAATGCAACGATGGCTTCGGCGCATACGACGCTATCGGCAACGATCTTCAGGTCGCAGCCTTGCCGGCGCAGCGCCAGTGCCTGCGGGAGTTTCGTCGGGGCCATGCCCACAGCGTATACGATGTCGCGGATGCCGCGTGCCAGGAACTGTTCGGCTTCCTTGAGCGTGGACACGGTGATACCTTGTGCGCCAGCATCCATTTGCGCCTTGACCACCTGCTCGCATTTTGTTGTCTTGACGTGCGGCCTGAATTTCACGCCGAGCGCATTCATGCGTCGCTGCATCCGTTCGATGTTGCGGTGCATGCGCACGACATCGATCAACGCCGCGGGGGTGTTCAATGACTCCAGGTTCATCTGTGGCTCCTGACGATTATTCGCGCGATCGGTGTTCGATGCCGACCTCGCGCGTGAAGAAAAGCCACTATAGGAGTTCGCTGCGAACTTGTGCTTAATGACCGATAAATCCACCTTTAAGCAACGTTCAATGCTGCGTCAGTTCCGCCAGGGCACTGGGTCGAAGGCTTGCTTCGCGGCTTCCAGAAACACGCGCTGACGGATGGTCAAGCCCTGACGCGTGGGCGTCAGCGCTATTACCGGTGCGGGTTCAAGGCGCCATGCCGGCAACACGCGCTTCAGCTTTCCCTCGGTGATCAGCCGGGCACAATCCCATTCGGATCGCGCGACAACTCCGAGGCCGTCAACCGCCCAGTCCCTCACCACGGTGCCGTCGTTCGAAGACAAAGTGCTGTTTAGCCGAACCGTTACGGCCTGGCTTACGCGTTTGCCCTTAGCGTCGTATTGACTGAAACGCAGACGCGTCACGTCTTCATCGTTTTCTCGTAGCGTCAGGTACGCGTGCCGGGTGAGTTCGGACGGATGCTTGAGCTGTGACAGGCTATCCGCAAAGGCGGGGCTCGCGCAGAGGAAGCGCTCGTTCGGGGCCAGGTAATGTCCTACCCAGGAGGATCCTTTGATGTGGCCGATTGAAATGACCACGTCGGCGCCCGACGCGGCAGCGAGCGGACTTTCGAACAAAACGAGCGAAATCCCCAGATTGGGATGCGAGCGATGCAGGTCCCGGACGAGCGGCGCGACATATTCCCTGCCGAACCCGAACGGTGCTACGACGCGCAAATGGCCGCTCACACCGCTTGCCTCTCCCGAGACGCGGGACGCAATGGACTCGATCCGCTCCAGGATTTCGATTGCTTCCTGAACGAGGCGGTGGCCTTCGTCAGTGAGAGAAATGCCTCGGGCTGCGCGTGTGGCAAGGCTCACCCCGATGCGTTCTTCAATGCGCTGAAGACGTACCGTAACCGCGGGCGGCGTAAGATCCAGTAACCTGGCGGCTGCCGCAAGCGACTTTGATACGCCAAGCGCACGGAGCAGCTGCATGTCTTCCAGTTGAAGCATTAAGAACTCGCTAACGACGGATTCATCAGATATTAAACACGACGAAGATATTTATTTCTATAGTACGTCGCATCAGCTGGCAACCCCGGTCGGTCGATCCACGCGGCAGGAGGACTGGCGCAGCGGCCAGCCGGTTCATTCTTTAAAGTGGCCTTCATGGATAAGTATCAACACGGTACGCAGTACCCTCGAACGATGAACCCCGCTGGGCTGGCAACGCCGGGCGGCCACTACAGTCACGTTTCAATTGCAAATGGCCTCGTTTTTGTATCGGGTCAACTCCCGATCGACGCGACCGGCCGAAAACTCACGGATAGCTCTTTTGAAGCGCAGGCCAGGCAGGTATTGGCAAATCTGTCTTCCGCGCTTGTCGGTGCAGGCAGCGACATCAAGAAACTGACCCAGGTCCGCGTCTATATCGTCGATGTCGGGCATTGGGCGAGTTTCAACGAGATCTACGCGCGCTGGGCCGGCGATGCGAAACCTGCTCGCGCCGTCGTGCCGGTTCCGGCACTGCACTTCGGTCTGAAGATCGAGATCGAGGCGGTTGCAGTCGTATAGCCCGAGCGGTTGCGCTTGCGGTGCTACTCCAACATTTCGGATAACAGATCATGCTGTGCCAGGCACCAGTCCGCCAGCTCTGGAGTTTGTCATGCATTTCGGTTCCTACTGGCTTGATACGTGCGCGCCATTCGTGAGCCGCTCGTCGGAGCTGCCTGGCGGAAGTTGCGACGTGGTGGTAGTGGGCGGCGGAATCACGGGCTCGGCGGCCGCATTGGCGCTGGCCAGGAAAGGCGCGCGCGTGATCGTCTGCGAAGCAGGGACCGTGGGGCAGGCGGCGTCGGGCCGCAATGGCGGCATGTGCAACAACGGCTTCGCGCAGGATTACGCGTCGCTGTCGCAGCGCATCGGCACGGAACTGGCCAACCGGCTGTATCTCGCGTTCGACGCGGGTGTCGACACGGTCGAGCGGCTGGTCAGGGAGGAGTCGATCGATTGTGATTTCGTTCGCAGCGGAAAGCTCAAGCTCGCGGCGAAGCCCGAGCATTTCGATAAGCTCGCGCGCAGTCACGCGTTGCTTGCCGCGAGCGTGGACCCTGATACGTGCCTCGTGACAGCGGCAGAGCTTCGTGACGAGATCGGCTCGGACCGCTGTCAAGGCGGGTTGATCTTCAGGAAGAGTGCCGGGATGCACGTTGGCCGCTATGTGCGTGGACTCGCGAACGCTGCCCAAGCGCGCGGCGCGCACTTTATCGAGCATGCGCCGGTTCTCGGCTTGAAGCGGCAAGCGGGCGGCACATACGCGGCGCAAACGCCGCTCGGCGAGATCCGTGCGCGTCAGGTGCTGCTCGCAAGCGGCATCTCGCAGGTGGGGCCGTTCGGCTGGATTCGCCGCAGGATCGTGCCGGTTGGCGCGTTCATCATTGTCACCGAGCCGTTGCCACGCGAGCTGCTCGACCGGTTGCTGCCGACTCGCCGGATGGTCACTGACACGAAGAACTTCGTCAATTTCTTTCGCGTGACGCCCGACAACCGGATGCTGTTCGGCGGGCGGGCGCGATTCGCGACGTCGAATCCGCGTTCGGATGAAAAGAGCGGGTTGATCCTCCGGCAGCAGATGGCCGCCGTGTTTCCCGAACTGGCCGGGGTGCGCATCGACTATTGCTGGGGCGGGATGGTCGACATGACGGCCAACCGGCTGCCGCGCGCGGGCGAGCGCGACGGCGTGTATTACTCGATGGGCTACAGCGGCCCCGGCACGCACATGGCGACGCTGATGGGCACGCTGATGGCGGAGATCATGGACGGACGCGCCGATCTCAATCCGTGGAAAGGCTTCGACTGGCCGGCGATTCCCGGTCACTTCGGAAAGCCGTGGTTTCTGCCGTTCGTCGGAGCGTGGTACCGGCTCAAGGACACCCTGCAATGACTTCTCCCATTACTCACCGGATGCAAGCAGGAACTCCGGACCGGTTCGTCATCGATGGTGAATGGAGCGTGCCCGACGGCGGCGCCCCGTTCGCGGCGGCGCGACTCAGTCGAGTCCGCCCTGGCACAGGTACTTGATCGACAAGTAATCGTCGAGGCCGTAGCGCGAGCCTTCGCGGCCGTAGCCCGATTCCTTCACGCCGCCAAACGGCGCGGCCTCGCTCGCGAGCGCACCCTCGTTGATCCCGACGATGCCCGTTTCGAGCCGCGCCGACACGCGTGCGATCCGCCTTAAGTCCTGCGTGTAGAAATACGCAGCGAGCCCGAACGGCGTGTCGTTCGCGGCGTTGACGGCCTGGTCCTCGGTGTCGAACGGAAACAGCGCGGCGACCGGACCGAAAGTTTCCTCACAGGTGAGCTGCATGTCGGCGGTGGCGTCGGCGAGCACCGTCGGCGCGTAGTAGTTCGGCCCGAGTTCGGGCAGACGCTTGCCGCCCGTGAGCACGCGTGCGCCGCGCTCGATGGCGTCGCTGACATGGCGCGCGATCTTGTCGACCGCGCGTGCGTTGATCATCGGGCCGATCTGCGCGGCCGGATCGGTCGCGGGCGCAACCTTCAGCTCTGCCACACGCGCGGCGAGCTTCTCGGCGAACGCATCGTAGATGCCGGCCTGCACGTACACGCGATTGGGCGACACGCAGGTCTGGCCGCCGTTGCGGAACTTGGCCGCCATCAATCCGTCGACCGCGGCATCGAGCTCGGCGTCGTCGAACACGATGAACGGCGCATTGCCGCCGAGCTCGAGCGAGAGCTTCTTCAGCGTCGCGGCCGACTCACGCGCGAGCAGCTTGCCGACGGGCGTCGATCCGGTGAACGTGATCTTGCGCACGCGGCCGTCGGCGAGCCAGTCGGCTACCGCGTCGATGCCGCGCTCGCGCGACGCGGCGATCATGTTCAGCACACCGGGCGGCACGCCGGCTTCCTGCGCAAGGAACGCGAGCGCGAGCGCGGTCAGCGGCGTGTCCTCCGCAGGCTTCGCGACCACCGTGCAGCCAACCGCGAGCGCGGGCGCGATCTTGCGCGCGATCATCGCGAGCGGGAAATTCCACGGCGTGATCGCGGCGACGATGCCGATCGGCTCCTTGACCGCGCTCAGCCGCTTGCCCCGCTGCTGCTGCGCAATGATGTCGCCGTACGTGCGCGTTGCTTCTTCCGCGAACCACAGCACATACGATGCACCGTAGGCGACTTCGCCGCGCGCCTCGGCGAGCGGCTTGCCCTGTTCGCGCGACATCAGCTTCGCGAGATCGTCGGTGTGCGCGACGATCGAAGCGTGCCACGCACGCAGGATCGCGGCCCGTTCGCGAGCGGGCGTCGCGCGCCATGCTGGCAGCGCACGTGCGGCCGCGTCGGTCGCGGCGCGCGCGTCGGCCGCGCCGCTATCAGGGGCATGGGCGACGGTCTCGAGCGTCGCCGGATCGGTGACGTCGAAGCGAGCGCCGTCGAGCGCGTCGCGCCACGTGCCGTCGATCAGGTTGGTGGAGCGCAGGAGTTCGGTTCGGGTCAGTGTAAGCGGCATGGCAGGTCCCTGGATGAAGCGATCCAGCGACGCCCCCGGCGGTGCGGGCGCGCGACTCCCCGCGCGCGGACAGCGGGCTGCCGCGTTGCAGGGGCGCACACCGACCGTCAGTGGCGTTCGCCGAACAGCGATTCGAGTGGATAGTGCCGTTTGACGAACGGCGACTTGATGATCACGTAACTGAAATACTTCTCGATGCCGATGTTCTGCTCGAGCAGCCCTTCGACGATCGTCTGGTAATGGCTCACGCTGCGTGTGATGAACTTCAGCAGATAGTCGTAGCCACCGCTCGCGAGGTGGCACTCGACAATCTCGTCGACGTTGCGGATCGCCGCGACGAAACGGTCGAAGTCCTCGCGACGGTGGTCGGCCAGCGTGACCTCGGTGAACACGACCTGCACGTCGCCGAGTTTCTCGAGCTGGATGTGCGCGCCGTAGCCGCCGATGTAGCCGGCCTTCTCGAGCCGCTTCACCCGGATCAGGCACGGACTGGGCGACAGCCCGACCGCATCGGCCAGCTCGACGTTGGTCATGCGGCCGCGTTTTTGCAACTGGGAGAGGATGCGCAGGTCGATGCGATCCAGCTTGCTGTCCGTAATGTTCACGTGAAAAGGCGAAAATGGAATGTCTGGTTACTTTAGAGTCGAACGATGGCCGCCACAAGCCGGGCTTCCCTTACCGGGCTCATGCTGGCTGCGTTTGCGCGACGTCCAGCGCGCGCTGCACGGCCGCATCGGCCAGCACGTCGTCGAGCGTCTTGCGCACGCGTTCGAACAGCAGGTCGAACTCGCCCGCGGTGAAGCTCAGTGCCGGCGCGAAACCGAGCACGCCGTCGCTGAATGCGCGGAACACCACGCCGTTCGCGTACGCTGCTGCGGCAATCTTGTCGGACAAGTCGAGCGCCGGGTCGAAGCGCGTCTTGCGCGCCTTGTCGGCCACCAGTTCGAGCGCGCCGAGAAGGCCGATGGAACGCGCATCGCCGACGAGCGGATGGGCGCGCAGCGCGTCGAGCCCCGCGGCAAAGCGCGGCGCCATCGCCTGGCCGTTCGCGAGCACGCCGCCTTCGTGATAGAGCTTCAGCACCTCGAGGCCGATCGCCGCGCTGACCGGATGAGCGGAATACGTGTAGCCGTGTCCGACCACGGCCGACTCCGACCGGCTGCCCGCAATGCCTTCGTAGATTTCGTCGGACATCAGCACTGCGCCCATCGGCGCGTAGCCGGCGGTCAGCCCCTTCGCGACGGTCATCAGGTCCGGGTCGACCCGTTCGGCCTCGCACGCGAACACCGGCCCGGTGCGGCCGAAGCCGGTGATCACCTCGTCGGCGACGAACAGGATGCCGAGGCGCCGGCACGCGTCGCGCATCGCACGCAGCCAGCCGGCCGGCGGCACGATCACGCCGCCGGAGCCCTGCACGGGCTCGCAGAAGAATGCCGCGACGTTGTCCGCGCCGAGTTCCGAGACCTTGGCCTCGAGTGCGGCGACCGACGCGGCGATCAGCGCCTGCGGATCGTCGCCGAGCGGGTGGCGGTACGGGTAGGGCGACGCAATATGGTGCTGGTCCGCGCGCGGCAGGTCGAAGTGGCGGTGAAACGCCGGCAGCGCGGTGAGGCCGGCACCGATCGACGATGAACCGTGATACCCGCGTTCGAGCGCGATCATCTGCTTCTTCGACGGGCGGCCGGTCGCGTTGAAGTAGTGCGTGATGAAACGCACGGCGGAGTCGATCGCATCCGAGCCGCCGAGCGTGAAGTACACGCGGTTCAGCGACGGCGGCGCGAGCGACGCGAGCCGGTCGGCCAGCTCGATCGCGGGTTGCGAGCCGAAATGAAAATAGCCGGTCGCGTACGGCAGCTTCGCCATCTGGTCGGCGGCGGCCTTGACGATGCTGTCGCGGCCGTAGCCGACGTTGACGCACCACAGGCCCGAGAATGCGTCGAGCAGCGTATGGCCGTCGGCGTCGCGCAAGAACACGCCTTCCGCGGAATCGAGGACGGTGACGCCGCGCGACTCGTGCGCGCGATAGTTGACGACGGGGTGGATCAGGTGTTGACGATCGGCTTCGATCAGCTCAGCTTGGTTCATGGCGGGGCGGGACTCTGGTCGGTTGTCAGCGGTGAGTTCATGCTACCGGGCGAGAAATCCGCATGCGCCTTCAATTTGCGGCCTGAAACGTATGAACACGGCGTTTGCACGGGACGCTTCCGCATTTTCTGCTGCGCGTTTCGCTGGGCGGGGCGCGAGTCAGTAGCCGCGGGCGCGGTCGACCACGCCGATCATCGGCTGTCCTGCGCGATGGCGCGCGATGTTTGCGAGCACGGCGTCCACCGCGGTGCCGGGCCGCGTTGCGCTGGCAATGTGCGGCGTGATCCGGATGCGCGGATGCGTCCAGAACGGGTGGCCTGCCGGAAGCGGCTCCGGTTCGGTCACGTCGAGGATCGCACTGTCTAGCCGGCCGCTGTCGAGCGCCGCGAGCAGCGCGGCCGCGTCGAGCTGCGGGCCGCGCCCGACCTGCACGAGCGATGCGCCGGCCGGCAGCGCGTCGAACACGCGCGCGCCGAGCAGCCCGCGCGTGCTCCCGGTGAGCGGCAGCAGGCAGATCAGGATGTCGGTGCGGGCGAGGAACGCATCGAGCGCGGCGTCGCCCGCGTAGCAGTCGACGCCGTCGAGCGTGCGCGGGGTGCGGCTCCAGCCGGCGCACGGAAAACCGAAGCGGCGCAGCATGTCGAGCACGGCCTGCCCCAGTGTGCCGATGCCGAGCACGCCGACGCGGCGCGACGCGGCCGCGCGCACCGGCTTCTCGCGCCACACCTGCGCGCGCTGTTGCGCCGCGTAGTCGAACAGGTCGCGGTGGATCGTCAGCACCGCCTGTGTCACGTATTCGACCATGCCTTCGACGATGCCCGGCTCGATCATCCGCACGACGGGGATATGTGCGGGCACGCTCGACAGGTCGAACTGGTCGATGCCGGCGCCCACCGAGAACACGACCTCGAGGTTCGGCAGCAGTGCGACCGGGTCGTCCGGCGGCTGCCATGCGGCGAGATAGCGGACGGCCTTGGGATCGCCGATGTCGGGCCAGATGCGGAATGCGAGGTCGGGCGCCTTTTGCGCGAAGCGCTGAGCCCATTGGGCGCCGCGTACCGGATCGGATTTGTACAGGAAACTCATCCCGTACTGCTCAGCCGAGCGCCTGGTTGACGATCCCGAACGCGCGCAGCGCCGGTTCGCGTGCGGGCACCGCGCCGCGTGCCATTGCGACGACGGTATCGACGCGCGGCAGGCCGAGCCCCTGCAGCCAGTCCGACAGCCCGCTGTCGCCCGGCACGTCGAGACGGAGGAACATGCCCTCGTGCAGCGCGAGCCAGTGGCTGATGAGCGCCTGCGCGCGCAGCGCGTCCGGCGCGATCACCGGGCCGATCACATGTCCGCGGCCGAAACGGCGAAAGAGCGCGAAGCCGAGCAGTTCGCCATCGCGATCGAGCGCGATCCCGTTCGCGAAGTCGAGCAGCGCGTCGATCACCGCGCCGCGCTCGTAGCCGGCCGCGCGCGATGCGAGTTCGGCCAGGCGCGGGCCGTCGTTGATCCCGAGCGGGCGCAGGCGCTCGCCCGGCGGCAGCGAGATCAGCGGCGGCTGGAACGCCGCGCCCTGGTGCTGATCGATCGTGCCGGTCGCTTTGAAGCCGAACTTCGCGTAGAGCGGTTCTCCGGACGGCGTCGCATGCAGGAATATCGTGCGCGTGCCGAGGCTGTCGAGAACGCGCGAGAACAGTTCGCGGCCGATGCCGCGGCCCTGATGCTCGGGCGACACGATCACCATGCCGAGCGCCGCGTGCGCGTCGCCGAAGGGCCAGCCGAGCGCGGTGCCGACGACGCCGGATTCGTCCTCGGCGACGAAGCCGCTGCCGAGCTGCAACACAAAGCGCCAGTCGTCGAGCCGGTGCGGCCACTTGACCGCTTGCGAGAGTCGATGCGCGGCGGGCAGGTCGGTTTCGGCG
The DNA here is from genome assembly GCF_000739815.1 of Paraburkholderia mimosarum LMG 23256 = NBRC 106338. Classification (GTDB taxonomy): domain Bacteria; phylum Pseudomonadota; class Gammaproteobacteria; order Burkholderiales; family Burkholderiaceae; genus Paraburkholderia; species Paraburkholderia mimosarum. The sequence goes on along the minus strand of NZ_BBJJ01000019.1, from coordinate 21,654 downwards.
AACGGGCGATAGATAAGCGTGCGGGAAGGATTGAGGTCGGCCACGCCGGACTCCAAAGCGGTAGATTTGACGTCCTCACTCTGCCAGCGCCGGTGCGGCCCGGATAGGACGATTCGCCTGTTTCACCGCGGCAGTGGCGGCGCGTGCGAAATCAACGCAATCCGGCGCGCCCGGTGCCAACGAACGCGTGTTTCGTGCCATTGCGGCGCATCGATCCCGCAGCTTCTGCTGCGCGCATGCCACTACGATGGAAGCACGGTGGCGTCGTCGTTCGTCGCCATGTCGCACCGCTGGATGCCGCACGCCACGCCCGCGAAGGCCACGGCGGCGCTTCGCCCGGACGCGCCGCAGATCGTGCTGCTCGCTGCGTGCAATACGCGACGATTATGCGTTTGGAACCGCGCCGAACGATGCGCGAACGACTTTTTGCCCTGATTCAATTTCGTTGAACCCAGCCCGTCCCCGGCCCTGCCGGGGCTTCACACCGACAGGACCTCACCATGATTCAATTTGAACCGAAGTACATCACGTTCGACTGCTACGGCACGCTGATCCACTTCCGAATGGGCGAGATGGCGCGCGAGGTCTACGCGGACAGGCTGTCGCCGGTCGCGCTCGAACAGTTCGTGCGAGCGTTCGCCGCCTATCGGCTCGACGAGGTGCTCGGCGCGTGGAAGCCGTTTCGCGACGTCGTCGTCAATGCGATCCGGCGCACCTGCGCGAGGGTAGGCGTGAAGTTCGACGAAGCCGAAGCCGAGCGCTTCTATCTGGCAGTGCCGACCTGGGGTCCGCATCCGGACGTGCCGGCCGGCCTGTCGCGGCTCGCCAGCAAGTACAAGCTCGTGATCCTGTCGAACGCAATGGACGACCAGATCATGAGCAACGTCGACAAGCTCGGCGCGCCGTTCCATGCGGTGTTCACCGCTCAGCAGGCGCAGTCGTACAAGCCGCGCATGCAAGGCTTCGAGTACATGTTCGACAAGCTCGGCTGCAAGCCCGAGGACGTGCTGCACGTGTCGTCGAGCCTGCGCTACGACCTGATGACGGCCGAGGATCTCGGCATCAAGCACAAGGCGTTCGTCAATCGCGGCCACGAGCCGGGCACGCCTTTCTACAACTATTACGAAGTGTCGGACATCGGCCATCTCGCAACGCAGCTCGGGCTGTAAGCGGCGCCCGCGCTTAATTCTGTACCGAACGGTTAACAGGCGGCGGCCGTCATTCTGCGTCCGGCAAACGGCGATACGGGCGCGCACGCAGCAAACAATGCTGCGCGGGTGGCTCAAAACGGTCGATTCGTATCGTGAGGGCGGCCCGAATCGCGACAAACCGCATTTTGGCGGTGCTTAAATGAGTTGCATGCGCACGACGTCGCACCCGCCACCAGCAAGCGGGCGCGGCGGGGTTGAAGAACTACGCTGGACTCCACGATCCACTTACCACAGTCAGGAGCAGTTCGGATGAGCGACGATATCGACAACGGCGGCGGCAACGGTGGCTTCACGCGCCGCGACATGATGCGGGTCATGGCGGCGAGCGGCATGATGGCCGCCGGCGCCGGCGGACTGCTGGTGAACCCCCGGACTGCCTTCGCCGCGCCCGCGCCGCAGCGCGGCGGCAAGATCCGGGTCGCGAACGATACCAGTTCGACGGCCGATACGCTGGACCCGGCCAAGGGCTCGACGGGCGCGGACTACATCCGCTTCTTCATGTTCTATAGCGGCCTCACGCAGCTCGATCAGAGCCTGACGCCGCAGATGAATCTTGCCGAGTCGCTGCACACGACAGACGCGAAGACGTGGGTCATCAAGCTGCGCAAGGGCGTCACGTTCCACGACGGGAAACCCGTCGGACCGGCCGACGTGGTGTTTTCACTGATGCGCCACAAGAACCCGACCACCGCGTCCAAGGTCAAGACGCTCGCCGACCAGTTCGTGGACGCGAAGGCGAGCGGCCCTGACGAAGTCACGCTCACGCTCGCCAGCGCGAACGCGGACCTGCCGGTGATCCTCGCGACGCCGCAGTTCGTGATCGTCAAGGACGGCACGACCGACTTCTCGACCGGCATCGGCTGCGGCCCGTACAAGCTGAAGACGTTCAAGCCGGGCGTGTCGACGGCCGGCGTGCGCAACGACAGCTACTTCAAGCCGGGCATGCCGTATCTCGACGAGATCGAGCTGATCGGCATCAGCGACAGCGCAGCGCGGCTCAACGCGCTGCTTTCGGGCGACGTGCACCTGATCAACGCGATCGATCCGCGCTCGACTCAGCAGGTCGGATCCGCGCCGGGCTATGCGCTGAAGGAAACCAAGTCGGGCCTGTATACCGATCTGATCGTGCGTAGCGAAAACCCGATTACCGCGAACCCCGATTTCGTCGAAGGGATGAAGTACCTGTTCGATCGCGAACAGATCCGCTCGGCGGTGTTCCGCGGCTATGCGGTGATCGGCAATGACCAGCCGATTCCGCCGGGGCATCGCTACTTCAACGCGTCGCTGCCGCAGCGGCCGCACGACCCGGACAAGGCGAAGTTCCTGTTCCAGAAGGCCGGCGCGCTGGGTTCCACGCTGCCGCCGATCTATGCGACGTCCGACGCGAACGGATCGATCGAGATGGCCGTGCTGCTGCAGCAGGCCGGCCAGAAAATCGGCCTGAACCTGCAGGTGAACCGCGTGTCGGCCGACGGCTACTGGTCGAACCACTGGATGAAGCATCCGCTCGGCTTCGGCAACATCAATCCGCGCTCGAGTGCCGACGTGCTGTTCACGCAGTTCTTCAAGTCGGACGCGCCGTGGAACGAGTCGGGCTGGAACAACGCGAACTTCGACCAGTTGCTGCTCGCCGCGCGCTCCGAGACCGACGATGCGAAACGCAAGCAGATGTACGGCGAGATGCAGACGATCGTGGCGCAGCACGGCCGGGTCGGGATCCCCGCGTTCATCAGTTTCCTCGACGGGTACGACAAGCGGCTCGGGGGCCTCGGTTCGATTCCGACCGGTCCGATGATGGGCGGCATGTTCGCCGAGTACGTGTGGTGGAACGCCTGACGCCGTCGCTTGCCGCCGCCGCGCGCGGCTTTTTCGGGAGTCCTGCTTCATGAACCGAATCCTCGTCGCGCTGATCGGCCGGCGCATCGCGGTGACCGTACTGACGCTGCTGATCGTGTCCGCCATCATCTTCACGATCACGAACCTGCTGCCGGGGGACGCCGCGCAGGCCGCGCTGGGCCAGTCGGCGACGCCGGAGACGATCGCCGCGCTGCGCCAGCAGTTCGGCCTCGACCAGCCGGCGCACGTGCGCTACCTGCACTGGCTCGCGGGGCTGCTGCACGGCGATTTCGGCCGTTCGCTGTCCGGCGATATGCCGGTGTCGGAGATGATCGGCACACGCCTGCCGAAGTCGCTCACGCTCGCGGCAATCACGACCGCCGTGTCGGTGCCGATCGCGCTGCTGCTCGGCATCGTCGCCGCAGTCAAGCGCGAATCGGCGGTCGATCGCGTGATCAGCCTCGGCACGCTGTCTCTCGTCGCGACGCCGGAATTCCTGATCGCGACGGTCGCGGTGCTCGTGTTCGCCGTGAAGCTGCGGTGGTTGTCCGCGCTGTCGTACAGCGGCCCGATCGGCAGCGTGCACGATTTCCTGCGAGCCTATGCGATGCCTGTGCTGACGCTGTGCGCGGTCGTGATCGCGCAAATGGCGCGGATGACGCGCGCCGCAGTGATCGAGCAGCTGAGCGCGTCGTATGTCGAAATGGCCGTGCTCAAGGGGGCGAGCCCCGCGCGAGTCGTGCTGCGTCATGCGCTGCCTAACGCGATCGGTCCGATCGCGAATGCGATCGCATTGAGCCTGTCGTATCTGCTCGGCGGCGTGATCGTCGTCGAGACGATCTTCAATTATCCCGGCCTCGCCAGCCTGATGGTCGATGCCGTTGGCAACCGTGACTTCCCGCTGGTTCAGGCCTGCACGCTGATCTTCTGTGTCGCTTACCTGACGCTCGTGCTGTTCGCCGATCTGTGCTCGATCGTGTCGAACCCGCGACTGCGCAGCTGAGTGTTTCGTCCTCCTACCGAGATGCCGACCATGCACCCGAGCGAATCCGTTCAACGCAGCAGCACGCTGCAGCCGCCAAGCGAGCCCCGCCCGCCGCGGGGCGGCTTGCCGCCTGCCGCACCTTCCCCCGACCAGCCGCCCAGGCGCCGCGCGCCGCGCATGAAACTGACGGCCGGCGGCCGCGTCGGGCTGTCGATGGTCGGCCTGATGCTGTTCATCGCGGCGTTCTCGCCGCTGCTCGCGCCGCACGACGTCGGCGAGATCGTCACGTCGGACGTGTTCGCGCCGTTCAGCGCGAAGCTGCCGTTCGGCTCCGACTTCCTCGGCCGCGACATGCTGAGCCGGATCCTGTACGGCACGCGGCTCACCGTGCTGCTCGCGCTCGCGGCGGTGCTGCTCGCCGCGCTGACCGGCACGACGCTCGGGTTGCTCGCGACCGTGTCGGGCCGCGCGGTCGACGAGACGATGAGCCGACTGCTCGACGCGCTCACGTCAATTCCGTCGAAGATGTTCGCGCTGATGTTCGTCGCCGCGTTCGGCTCGTCGCTGCCGCTCCTGGTCCTCACTGCCGCGGTCAGCTACATGCCGGGCTCGTACCGGATCGCGCGCGCGCTGGCGGTCAACATCAGCACGCTCGAATTCGTACAGGTCGCGCGGGCTCGCGGCGAGAGCGCGCTGTACATCGCGTGCGTCGAGATGCTGCCGAACATGATCCACCCGATGCTCGCCGATACCGGGCTACGCTTCACGTTCGTCGTGCTGCTGCTGAGCGGCCTGAGCTTTCTCGGGCTCGGCGTACAGCCGCCGTATGCGGACCTCGGCTCTCTCGTGCGCGAGAACATCGCCAGCCTCGGCGGCGGTTCGGCCGTCGCGATCATGCCAGCGGTCGCGATCGCGATCCTGACGGTGGGGGTCAACCTCCTGATCGACGGCCTGCCGCATCGCGGCCGCCGCAAGGGCGCGGCCGTGGCCGCGGGAGAACACTGATGCGAGATCAATCGACTCCGCTCGTCGAAGTGCGCGGACTGCGCGTGGTCGGCGGCCGTCCGGGCGGCGCGGAAACGACGATCGTCCACGACGTCGACTTCGACGTCGGATGCGGCGAGGTGCTAGCGCTGATCGGCGAGTCGGGCTCCGGCAAGACAACGATCGCGCTGTCGCTGATGGGCCATGCGCGTGCCGGCTGCCGGATCGCCGGCGGCTCGGTGAAGCTCGGCGGCATCGACGTCTGCAGGCTGCCGGCACAGGCGCTGGCCGCGCTGCGCGGCCGCAAGGTTGCGTACATCGCGCAGAGCGCGGCCGCCGCGTTCAACCCGTCGCGCACGATCCTCGACCAGGTGATCGAGAGCGCGTTGATCCACCGGACCCTGACGAAGCGCGATGCGCAGGCGAAGGCGGTCGAGCTGTTTCGCGCGCTCGCGCTGCCCGAGCCGGAGACGATCGGCAAGCGTTATCCGCACCAGGTGTCGGGCGGACAACTGCAGCGGCTAATGGCCGCGATGGCGCTGATCACCGACCCGGAGCTCGTGATCCTCGACGAACCGACCACCGCGCTCGATGTGACCACGCAGATCGACGTGCTGCAGGCGTTCAAGAACGTGATCCGGCGCTGCGGGATGAGCGCGGTGTACGTGTCGCATGACCTGGCCGTGGTCGCGCAAATGGCCGACCGGATCGTGGTGCTGAGCGACGGCGTGATCCGCGAGACCGGCGCTACGGAACAGATCCTGCATGCGCCGACGCACCCCTACACGCAGAGCCTGATCGCGGCGGTCACGCCGGGCGATGCGCAACGCGACGAGAAACCTGCGCCCGCGGCACCGGGCCCGCTGCTCGATGTGCGCGGCGTGATCGCCGGCTATGGCAGCCGCGCCGCGAACGGCTGGCCCGCGAAGGTGATCCTGCACGAAGTGGACCTGCGCATCGGGCGCGGACAGACGGTCGGCGTGATCGGCGAGTCGGGCTCCGGCAAGACGACGCTCGCGAAGGTGATCGCGGGGCTCGTGCCGGCGACGGGCGGGCGGATCCTGCTCGACGGCGAACCGCTCGCGCTCGACATCGGCAAGCGCACGAAGGAGCAGCACCGCCGCGTGCAGATCGTATTCCAGAATGCCGATACCGCGCTCAATCCGGTGCATACGGTCGAGCGCACACTGGCGCGGCCGCTCGCGTTCTATCACGGGATCAGGGGCGCGCGTGCGCGGCAGCGCGTCGCTCAGCTGCTCGAACTCGTGCGCCTGCCACAGGCGGTCGCCGCGCGGCGCACCGGCGAGCTGTCGGGCGGGCAGAAGCAGCGCGTGAACCTCGCGCGCGCGCTCGCGGCCGAGCCCGACCTGATCCTGTGCGACGAGGTCACATCGGCGCTCGACACCGTGGTCGGAGCCGCGATCATGGATCTGCTGCGCGAGCTGCAGGCGAAGCTCGGCGTGTCGTACGTGTTCATCACGCATGACATTGCGAAGGTGCGCGCGATCAGCGACGACATCGTCGTGCTGTACGCCGGCCGCCGCGTCGAAACCGGCAGCCGCGACGCGCTGTGCGCGCCGCCTTACCACCCGTATTCGCACCTGCTCGTGTCGTCCGCGCCCGAGCTGCGCGCGGGCTGGCTCGATGATGCCGGCGAGCGTTGCCACCGGCCGCTGGTGCCTATCGGCGCGAGCGCCGATGACACCGAGCTGTGTTCGTTCTTGCCGCGCTGCGCGATGCGGGTGGACGGCGTCTGCAACCGGACGGCACCGGCGCTGCGCACGCTCGAGAACGGTGCGAAGGTGCTGTGCCATCGAAGCGAGGAAGATCTCACGCGCTTCCAGGCCGAGCCGCTTCAGGTTGGCATCGCGCCGGTGCAGCCGGTGCATCCGTAGTGGGCGATACGCCGCTTTTCATCGCGCGTGCCGCGGCAGCCGGCGTTCCGCATAGTCTGCTGCGGCGATCGCGCAAAACGGCGATTTCTGCGCGCTGCGCGCGCGAATGCGCGGCAACTGCGTTTTTTGATGGTGATTAAATGGTTTGCAATGGACGGTCGCCGATGGTCGTCGCACGAACGCTCGAAAAGGATTCGATGAAACTGGAATCATACTGGCTGGATACCCGCCCGGCGTTTCGCGCCGGCAGCGAAGGGCCCGTCGAAGGGCGTGCGGACGTGGTCGTGATCGGCGGCGGCTTCACCGGATTGTCGGCGGCGCTCGCGCTCGCACAGCGCGGCGCATCGGTGGTCCTGCTCGAGGCCGCGCAGATCGCAGGCGAAGCGTCGGGCCGCAACGGCGGCCAGTGCAACACCGGCGTCGCGCAGGACTACGCGTCGCTGGTCGCCCGAATCGGCGCCGCGCCGGCGAAGCAGTTCTATCGCGCGTACGAGAGCGCAGTGAAGAGCGTCGAGACGATCGTCGCGGAGCATGCGATCGATTGCGACTTCCGGCGTGCGGGCAAGCTGAAGCTCGCCGCGAAGCCGCAGCATTTCGCAGGACTCGCGAAGACGTTCGACCTGTTGCGACGGGACGTCGATTCGGACATCGAACTGATCGAGCCATCGCGGATCCGCGATGAAGTCGATTCGGACGGCTTCTACGGCGGGCTGTTGCAGAGCAACGGCGCGCAGATGCACATGGGCAAATTCGGCGTTGGCCTGGCGCAGGCAGCCGTGCGCTCGGGCGCACGAATCTTCGAGCACGCAGCCGTCACGAAGCTCGAACGGCTCGACGGCGAGCGCCATACGGTCGCCTGCACGCGCGGCACGATCGTCGCCGACCGCGTGCTGGTCGCGACCGGCGCATCGCAGCACGGACCGTTCGCGTGGTTCCGGCGACGCATCGCGCCGGTCGGCAGTTTCATCGTCGTCACCGAGCCGCTGCCCGATGCGCAGCTGAACCGGCTGTTCCCGAACCGCCGCGCGTACGTGACCTCCCGCCAGATCGGCAACTACTTCCGGGTGACGCACGACAACCGGCTGCTGTTTGGCGGCCGCGCGCGCTTCGCGATGTCGAGCCCGCGCTCCGACGCGAGAAGCGGCGAGATCCTGCGTGCCGGGATGGCCGGCTATTTTCCGGAACTGGCCAACGTGCGGCTCGATTACTGCTGGGGTGGGCTGGTCGACATCACCGCCGACCGCCTTCCGCGCGCGGGCCAGCACGACGGGCTCTACTACTCGATGGGCTACAGCGGCCACGGCGTGCAGATGTCCGTGCACATGGGCCGCGTGATGGCAGATGTGCTGTATGGCGCGGCCGCGTCGAATCCGTGGCGCGAGCTGGACTGGCCCGCGATGCCCGGCCATTTCGGCCACGCGTGGTTCCTGCCGTTCGTCGGCGCCTACTACCGGATGCAGGATTTCCTGCACTGAAACGAGCGCCGGGGAGGATTCGATATGACAGTGCAATTCGCTGGCTCGCCTGGTCTCGCGCGGCCCGTATCGCCGGCGATCGGCGATGTGCTGCGCACGATCGACGCATCGTTCGCGCAGCCGCTGAACCTCGACACACTCGCTTCGGTAGCCGGCTTGAGCGTGTCGCGTTTCACTGCGCGCTTTCGCGGCGAAACCGGGTTGTCGCCGCACAGGTATCTGTGCCTCGTGCGGGTACGGCGTGCGCAGGACCTGTTGTGCGCCGGTCTCGCGCCGTCGGTCGTCGCGACCGAGGTCGGCTTCTTCGATCAGAGCCATCTGTGCCGACATTTCCGGCGAGTGCTCGGGATCACGCCGCGCGACTATGTGGTAGCGCGGGAAGGGCGCGCGACGGCGTGCATGTCGCCGACGGCAATGTCGCCCACGCGCACGTCGCAAACGCGCACGTCGCAAACGCGCATGTCGCAAACGCGCATGTCGCAAACGCGCACGTCGCAAACGCGCACGTGCGCAGAAGGCCGCGAAGAGACGTGTCACGCGGCGTAACAACAAGCACGGATGTTATGTAGACCTGAAGGTTTCCGGCAGGAGAGCCGGCGAACGACGATTTCCGATATCGCGCGGCGGTTTCAGTCAAACCGCCACGCACTGCACAGGAGCAAAAATGACGGCAGCTTTCGTGTTGCACCGTGCCGACGGCGCACCTTCTTCAACCGCCTTCCGCAAGCATGCGTTCGGCGAGGGCGATCCGTTCGCGCAACACCGGGAGATTGCATGGGAAGGGCCCGACGCGATGGCCGCGGGGCGTATCGGCTTCGTCGGCGAGCTCGACGTGCCGAGCTTTCCGCACATTGAAACGATCATCGTCGTCGAAGGTGAGCTGACGCTCGAGGCGGCCGGCGCCGCGCCGCTGGTGCTCGGCCCGCGGCAAGGCGCCGTCATCGGCGGCGGCACCGCGCTTCGTATCGCCGCGCAATCGCGGGTGCTGCTGATGTTCTGCGCGGCCGCGTGCGCGACACCGACGAAGCGCGGCCTCTTTGCGCTACATGCCGACGCTGACTTCAAACCGTCCGCAACGCTGCCGGCGGAGGTGCTGCTCGGCCCGGCGCCGCAATGCCGCAGCGACAACGTGTTCGTCGACGACGGCGCCGCGTACTGCGCGGGCACGTGGGATTCGTCGCCCTATCACCGGATCGTCCGCCCGCATCGCGTGAACGAGTTCATGCTCCTGCTGGACGGCGCCGTACGATTCGCCGCGCCCGATGGCAGCGTACTGTCGCTCGGTGCCGGTGACGCGCTGTTCGTGCCGCGGGGTGCATCGATCGGTTGGGAAAGCAGTGAACGCGTGGCGAAGTTCTACGTCGTGCAGAACGTCAATGCCTCCACCGAGCGAGACTGAACATGTCCCCTCCGCTGCACCATATCGAAACGCTGGCCACGCCGCCCGCTTCGGCCGATGTCGTCGTGATCGGCGGCGGCATCATCGGCGTCTTTGCCGCCTATTACCTCGCCCGGCGCGGCGTGTCGGTCGCGCTCGTCGAGAAGGGGCGAATCGGCGCCGAACAGTCTAGCCGCAACTGGGGCTGGTGCCGGCAGCAGAACCGCGACGAGCGCGAATTGCCGATGGCGAGCAAGAGCATCGATCTGTGGGAGCGATTCGCGGCCGAATCCGGCGAAGACACGGGCTTTCATCGCTGCGGGCTGTTGTATCTGAGCAATGACGACGCCGAGCTGTCCCGCTGGGCCAGCTGGGGGGAATTTGCGAAGACCGCGGGCGTGACGACGTACATGCTCGACAGCAAGCAGGCCACCGAGCGTGGGCACGCGACCGGGCGGCAATGGAAGGGCGGCGTATTCTCGCCGAGCGACGGCACGGCGGACCCGGGGAAGGCCGCACCCGCGGTGGCCACCGCACTGATGAAGCTCGGCGGCAGTGTCCATCAGCACTGCGCAGCGCGCGGCATCGAACTCGAGGGCGGGCGTGTCAGCGGCGTCGTCACGGAGGCCGGCGTCATCAAGACCAGGACGGTCGTGCTCGCCGGCGGCGCATGGGCGTCGTCGTTCTGCCGGCAGCTCGGCATCCGCTTTCCGCAGGCCTCGATCCGTCAGTCGATCCTGAGCGTTTCGCCCGTCGAGCATCCGCTGCCCGATGCGATGTACACGTCCGGCGTTTCCGTTACGCGCCGCAGCGACGGACGCTACGCCCTGGCGATCAGCGGCCGCGCGCGCGTGGACCCGACGCAGCAGTTCCTGCGCTTTGCGCCGCAATTCGTGCCGATGTTCGCAAAGCGCTGGCGCAATCTTCTGCCGGGCGGCCTCGAAGGGGTGCGCGGCGGCCATGAATCGCTGAAGCGCTGGCGCCTCGATGCGCCCACGCCGATGGAGGCGGTACGCATCCTGGATCCGAAGCCCGACATGCGGACGGTCAACGAAACGTACCGGCGCGCCGTCGAACTCCTGCCCGAACTTCGCGGCGCAAAGATCACGCACGCATGGGCCGGGTTCGTGGACAGCACGCCGGACGGCGTGCCGGGCATCGGCGAAGTGCCAGGCGTGCCGGGGCTGATCCTCGCTGCGGGCTTTTCGGGCCACGGCTTCGGGATAGGACCGGGCGCCGGGCACCTCATCGCGGATCTCGCGACCGGCGCGCAGCCGCTGGTCGATCCAGTGCCGTATGAGCCGGCCCGGTTCAACGATTCCTCGTGGGGAAAGGTTGCCGATTTCTAGAGCGGGGCCGTCGCGCGAAGACGGTGTCGGCCTCGGGACGAGGCGGATCGAGTGCGCTCGCACCGGTCCGCCAGCTTTGGAGTTGGTCATGCAATCCGGTTCCTGGTCGCTTGATACGTCCGAGCCATTCGTGAGCCACGGCACGCGCATGGCGGCGCTGATGGGCGCGCCGATGGCGGAAATCATGGACGGGCGCGCCGATCTCAATTCGTGGAGGGGCTTCGACCGGCCGGCGATTCCCGGTCACTTCGGAAATCCGTTTCTTTCGTTCGTCGGAGCGTGCTACCGACTCAAGGACACCCTGCAATGATTTCTCCCGTGACTCACCTGAAGCAAGCCGGAAGGCTGGACCGGTTCTTCATCGATGGCGATTGGAGCGTGCCCGACGGCGGCGACCGGTTCGCGGTCGTGTGCCCTTCCACCGAGGACACGTTGTGCGAAATCCCGCTCGGCAGCGCACGCGACGCCGACCGCGCCGCACGTGCCGCGCGCCGGGCGTTCGAGCGGTGGTCGGCTACATCCCCGCAAGCGCGCGCCGCGCTGCTCGACCGCGTTCATGCGTTGATCCTCGAGCGTGCGGAACTGTTCGCCACCGCGCTCGCCATGGAGATGGGCGCGCCCATCGGCTATGCGCGTGCCGCGCACGTGCCGCTCGCAGCCGAACATATCCGGGTTGCGCGCGACAACCTCGCGAGCTACTCGTTCGTCACGCGGCGGGGGACGACCGCGATCGCGCGCGAGCCGATCGGCGTGTGCGCGCTGATCACGCCATGGAACTGGCCGATCTATCAAATCACCGCGAAGGTCGGGCCGGCGCTCGCCGCCGGCTGTACGGTGGTGCTCAAACCGAGCGAGCTGGCGCCGCTCTGCGCGCTGCTGTTCACGGAAGTGATCGCCGATGCGGGTGTGCCTGCCGGCGTGTTCAACCTTGTGAGCGGCAGCGGTGCGGAGGTAGGTGCCGCGCTTTCGGCGCACCCTGAGGTCGACATGGTGTCGATCACCGGATCGACGCGGGCGGGCGTGCTGGTTGCCCAGGCGGCTGCGCCGACGGTCAAGCGCGTCGCGCAGGAGCTCGGCGGCAAGTCGCCGAACATCGTCCTGCCGGATGCGGACCTGGAGCGGGCTATTGCGCCGGGCGTGGCCGCCGCGTTCCGGAACATGGGGCAGTCGTGCAGCGCGCCGACCCGCATGATCGTGCCGCGCAACGTGCTCGGCGCGGTCGAGGAACGGGCCATCGCGGCGGCGCAGCGGCTCATCGTCGGTGACCCTTTCGCCGAAGCAACGACGCATGGGCCGCTCGCCAATCGCGCGCAGTTCGGGCGGGTCGCGCAGATGATCGACGCCGGCCTCGACGAACGCGCCAGGTTGATCGCCGGTGGACCGGGGCGGCCTGCGGGCTTCGACAAGGGTTTTTATGCGCGGCCGACGATTTTCTCCGACGTGCGCACCGACATGGCGATCGCGCAGCAGGAGATCTTCGGTCCGGTCCTTGCGATCCTGCCTTACGACACCGTTGACGAAGCGGTCGCGATCGCGAACGACACGGTCTACGGGCTCGGCGCGCATGTGCAGGGCACGGACATGGAACGCGCGCGCGCGGTGGCCGCGCGCATCCGGTCGGGGCAGGTGCATCTGAACTATCCGGCGTGGGATCCGCAGGCACCGTTCGGCGGATACAAGCAATCGGGCAACGGCCGCGAGTACGGGATCGAAGGGATGGAGGACTACATGGAGGTCAAGTCGATCGTCGGGTACTACGGCTGACGCGGCCGCTGCGCGCAAATGCGCCGGCAGTAGAGAATAGAAGCCATCTACTTTCCGAAGGTGCCGAAATTGGAACACTCCGTCGTTTCCGAAACGTCGCTGAGCGCGCATCAAGCGCACTGGGCCGGATTGCGCCGCGATCTGCATGCGCATCCCGAACTGCGCTTCGAGGAGCACAGAACGGCCGGCGTCGTCGCTCGCGAGCTCGAAGCGCTCGGCTATTCGGTGTCGCGCGGGCTGGGCGGCACGGGTGTCGTCGCGAGCCTGCGCGGTGCGGATCCGGGCCGCGGCATCGTGCTGCGCGCCGATCTCGACGCGTTACCCATCCACGAAGCCAACGACTTCGCGCACGCATCGTGCACGCACGGGATCATGCACGCGTGCGGGCATGACGGCCATACCGTGATGTTGCTCGGCGCCGCGCGCATCCTGAAGGAACTGCCGCAATTGCCAGGCAACGTGCATTTCGTGTTTCAGCCCGGAGAAGAGGGCGGTGCGGGCGCGCGCAAGATGATCGACGACGGGCTGTTCGAGCAATATCCCACCGAAGCGGTGTTTGGCATGCACAACTGGCCCGGCTTGCCCGCCGGGCATTTCGGGCTGCGTACCGGCCCGATCATGGCCGCTGGCTGCCGCTTCAGGATTACGGTAACGGGCAAGGGCGCGCATGCGGCGCAGCCGCATCTGGGCATCGATCCGGTCCCGCTCGCGTGCGCGATGGTGCTGCAATGTCAGACCATCGCCGCGCGACACAAGGATCCCGTCGATCCCGCCGTCATTTCCGTCTGTATGTTCCATGCGGGTACGACGGACAACGTCATTCCGGACACTGCCGAGCTGCGCGGCACGATACGCACGCTGTCGTCCGGATTGCAGCAGAAGCTGCAGCACGACGTCCAGCTTGCGTGCGAGGGGCTGGCCACGGCTCATGGCGCGCGGGTCGACGTGGAGTTTTTTCAGTACTACCCGGCGACGGTCAACACGCCGGCCGAGACGGCGCTGTGCGAAGCGGTGATTCGCGACACGTTCGGAGATAAACGCCTGTACCGCGAGGTGCCGCCGAACATGACGTCCGAAGACTTCGGCTTCATGCTGGAGGAGCGGCCGGGCGCTTACGTGCTGATCGGCAATGCGCGGGACGGCACGACCGCGCCGGCACTGCATCACCCAGAATACGATTTCAACGACGACATCATTTCGGCCGGCGTCCGGTATTGGGTTGCGTTGGCGCAGCATTACTTCAGGCGATCGCCTTGATGCGCCAATTCGACGTTAAAGACCGGGTGGTTGGGGTCGGGATCGTGCTGCGTTCGATGCGCACGGCTCGACAGCAGGGCGCTCGTACAGGTGTCCTGAACGATTGATGTTCTCCAGTAATCAGTCGACGTTTCGCCCGGCTGCGCCGGTGCTACCTGTGCCTGTAGCGCCCGGCCGAGCCCTCGGATTTCAGCGATCAGGCAACGAAACGACACTGGGAGGCAGGCGTGCGCGTGTCCATATTGCGTCCGCGGTTCAGATGATCGTCGATTTCCGCCGCGCACCCGAGCATGCGCGGGTAAAGGAAGATCGTGAACGCGGCGGTTTCGAGATCCGACTCGCTGAACTCCCCGCGCTGGAGCGGCTGCCACAGCATCTTCAGCAGCAGCGCGGCGATCACGGCATCGACGTTGACGCAGTAGACGGTACGCGACACGCCCGCATCGAACAATGCCTGCACCAGCGCACGGTAGTACGCATGAAACGCGTTGTACTCGCCGCGTGCCTCATAAAGCTCGGAGATGAACACTTCGCGCGGATCGTGATTCACGGGCTTGTCCTTGAAGACCGGATGATTTACGCCCGGCAGCTTGGCGATGTCGAGGCTTCCCGCCTGCTTTTGACGCGCCTTGTACTGCGCATAGTGCTCGACGGCGCGGCGCGCGAGTGCTTCGAGGTCGACGCCGTGTTGCGCGTCGGCGGGATCGCTGAGGCCGCTGCCGCGAAATGCCTCGTTGAGGAACGCGATACCTTCGTAGCCGTTGCCGCCATGCGTATAGCCCGAGTGCGTGAGAAAGCCCGTCAGCGCCTTGTTCAACTGGACCCGTTCGGGGGACTCGGGACCGTCGGCGGACACCGCGCCCTTCGCGCCTTGCGCCGAGATCGCACCCGGTCCGTTCGTGAGCAGCAATCCGGTCAGTGTCCTGAATGCGAACAGGTCGTCGGCGGACGGCTTCAGGCCGAGCAGCGCCGCGAATGCCACTTCCGTCAGCGAGCGCTCGCCGAGTAACTCCTCCGTGGAAAAGTCGCAGAAACTGCCAGGACGGTGGTGCGACGCGTCCGCCGAGGCGCCGATCAGCGTACCGAAGAGCTTCATCCACCAGGGCAGGCCCTCCGCCGTCAAACGCGAGATGCGCTTGCGCATGAGCGGGCCCCAGGCAAGTGTCGTCGTGATCGCCGCGAGCACGGCGTCCGCGCGCGGATGGCCCGGGCCGTTGGCGAGCCACCGCACGAATACCGAACTCACGCCGCGTGTCGCGAGCCCGGCGAGAATGGCCTCCGCTTGCAGGTCAGGTTGCTCGGAAAAGAGTGCCGCGCTCCCTTCGGTGCCGATCGCGTCGATGTCGAACTCGCGATCGAACGCGTCCACAAGTTTCGCTGCCGCGAAGCGGTCGATCATCAGCCTGGCCGCCTCGCGCGCCGCGCGCTGGCGATTCGGCCCGACGATCGCCGCTGCGGCGGCGAGCACCGTGTTTGGCGCATTGCCCGCCTCGCGCGCCGCTTGCGCGGCCGCCAGTTCAGGTGTGCCGTACAGGTTCACCGCCGCGCCGATTGCAACGTCAACGAGTTGCTCGTCGTTTGCGCCGCCGAACTCGTGCAACAACGCAAGGCACACGTTCTCTTCGAAGGAATGCTTCGCTGCTTCAAGCATCGATACGCCGTGCAGACTGCTGACCTGTGTTTTCGCGTCCATCTGCGAGGCGCCCGAGGCGTCTTTCAACGGCTGCCGCGGCGGGATCGCGCCGATCTGGTCATTCACCCGCGCGACTTGCTCATCGTACGGTGCAACAGCTTTCACGACTGGAAGTGCGAGTTCCTCGGGCAACGCGAGTCCCTGATCGGAGCCGAACCACGGCTTGAGCGCGAGACTGCCTTCGGGCTCGAAGTCCGGCATCGTTGCGTTTGCGCGCATCACCGCCGTGAGCGCGGCGGGAATATGGGCGATATTCGTCACCACCGCGCCCTTCGCCGAGCAGCATGGATCTTCGGGCGTGAAGAGCCGTTCGACGCCGAACTTCTCCATGAACCAGCGTTCCTTCGCGAGCGCATCGTCGGCGCCGCCGGCCATCGCGCCCGCATGTCCCACTGCGCGCGTGAGACGGCTCTTCCAGCGGCCCACGACGCACGCGACCACGGGTTTCCTGAAGTCCGCGTCGGCCTCGTAGTATCCGCCGGGCTCGCAATACAGCACGGCCGCCTTGCTGCGGGCGTCGTTGGCGAGGGCGAAGGCGAATTCCGGGGCGGCATAGTGGATGTAGACATCCTTGCCGCTGGAAATGACCGTGGATGTGCCCCAGCCGCTCATGCGCAGGTACTGCGCGATCGTGGTGCTGAAACCACCGGAGTTCGAGAAGATTGCGATCGATCCCTGACGCAGTGTCGCGCCCGGATCGTCACCGCCGAGCGCGCCGCCGATTCGCACGCGCTGCCACGAGTCCGCGACGCCCAGCCCGTTTGCGCCGAAGATGTCGATGCCCGCCTGCTGCCCCATCGCCCGGATCTCGCGAGCGTCGTGCACGGCGATCTTCTCCGTGATGATGAAGATTTTGCGCAGATCCGGATTCACGCGAATCAGTTCGGCTACGCCGTCGCGCGCGGCCGAAGGCGGCAGGTACACGACGCCGCAGTTGAAGCGATGGCCGGCTTCGAGACCGTCCCGCACGTTATTGAAGACCGGAATCTCGCCTGCGGGCGTCGCGAGCATCTGTCCGCCTTTGCCGGGCGCGGTGCCGAATACGACGTTCGCACCCGAGAAAGCGTGACTCACTGGCGTCACGTCCGACGACTCGCCGCCGAGAATATTGAGCACGCAGACGCGATCTTCGCGCGTGGCGATATCTGCCAGCGACTGAATTCCAACGAAGTATTTAAAACGACTGTTGCCTTGCTTGTACATGTCCGATCTCCTCAAACCGATGCGGTTTGCGTTTGAGCCTCGCGCGCGCCGATGCGCGCCGCGACCTGCGCACGGCCGCCCGATTGCATCCACGTATCGGCCTTGCGCGCGTACTGGATCACTTCGCTGATGTCGGAGTCGAAGCCAAAGAGGCGATAAGGCAGGCCTAGCGAATCGCAGGTGTCGCGCAGTGCGGCCATGCCGCGCACGAGGTTCGGACCGCCGCGGCCGAGGACGACGTAGAGCGGCGTCGGGCCGTGCTCGCTGAAGTGCTCGCGTAGCGCATCGGCCATCGCGCGCAGTGTCTCGTAGATGTCGGTGTTGTTCGACTTGCCGCCGATGATGAACAGCACGTTGGATTGCTTGAGCCAGTGTCGGAAGCAGATGCGCGCCACTTCCTTCATCTTCTCGTACGGAGGATTGCCGCCGAAATCCGACGAGATGATGGCCGCGTCGCCCAGCATTTCCGTGACGAGCGAGTTCGCGCCGCCGCCGAAGGTGGGCGCAAGGATGGTTCCTTTATCGTTGATCACGTAGACATCGCTTTGTCCCTGGTGCGTGCGAAGCTGATTGATCTCCTGCTCGAAATCCGAGTAGTCGGCGGCGAAAAGATGGGGCGGGAGACCGAGCCGCGAGAAACGCGGATCGTCGCGATCGAATCCGCACTTGAAGTCGCACGCCACGGGCGTGAGGCGGCCCTTTTTGTCTTCGCGCATGCGGATCGGGTTGAGTTCGAGCGTCGTCATGCCGAAATCGTGGAATAACTCCCAGAGCTTCGGCAACTGCTGCACGAGTGGCGAGATGATTTCACGCGGCGCGCCGATCTCGCTCAGCGCATTCGCGACGACGAACGCCTTCAGTCCTGTCAGCGCATCGAACGGCACCATCGCGACATGCTTTGGATCGACCTCCTCGATGTCCATTCCGCCCATGTGCGACAGCGTCATGGTGGGAGCGCGAAAACGCGTGGAATCGGTGATCGAAAAGTAGACTTCGTGTTTGGCGGGTACACCCGCTTCGAATGTCACGCCGTTCGCCTTGGCCCTCATATGACCTACAACGTGCTCGGCAAAGTACAGCCGTTCTTTTTCCGCGAGCGCCGTCTTGAGATCAGTCGCGCGGCCGAGCAGGCCGGCCTTGCCTTTCTTCCCCACGCCGCCCTTGAACACCGGTTTGATGAATATCTGACCGTGTCGGTCGATGAGCGACTTGATCTCTTCTTCGCTGGCGCCCGGGCCCAGCACTTCGCTGGACGGAAAGCCGACGAATTGCAACAGGCGCGCGCCGTGCAACATTCCGGTGATCTGCATGTGAAGTGTCTCCTGAATTTGAAGGTAATGACGAATGAAGCGGGTACTGGGTATTCAGTCAGCTCGCTGCGGCAGGCGCGAGAAGCACCGCTGCCGTGGACGCTCGAAAGCGGCGGCAGGGGATTCACGTAGCGAGGTGGGGCAGGCGAGATGCGCGTCGGCGACCGTAGGCGGCACCCGTGACCGGGCTTGCACTGGGATGAGGCGAAACGCGGTTCTGCGCTTCGCGCCTGTCTCCGATGCGTTCTCTGTTATGAACGTCTTGAGGATCGATGTTTGCGCAGGATGCGCAAAACGAGAAGTGCAATTTTCTGAAGCATTGATGTTCAAAGGTTATCAATGCCGACGAGGGGAAGGGGCGCTGCAGCGGGTATTGTCGGAATCGCGGCACCATGCGCATGTCAGCACCTTTTCAGGGAGGGGAAAATCCTGGCCCCCTACGTCGCCCACTTGAGGCAATCCTTCGCTTCTTGCGCGTTCTCCCTCCCGCTTGACCAACAGTGTTCCTCACGGGCTATCAAGCTCTGATTTTCATTCCTGCTGTTTTGATCGGAGACACGCCGACGCGACAAGGCTATGTGATTCGAATTGCACTTTCTCGAAAATACGCAACACCCACGCGGCCCGGGCGGGTACGTTCACCGTTCCACCATCGTGGTGTCGATGCGCGTGCCACGCTTGATGAAGAGCGTGACTGGCGTCTTCTCGCAGATCTCTGCGAGTCGAGCCCGTTGCATGTTTTCGAGCGGCGCATCGACAGTTACGGTGCGGCGGATGTACTGGTTGCCATCATGGTCGGCGTGCAGGGAGGCCGTCACATCGATGGCGCCGTCGGGCCATCCCTTGCGCTGCATATACATGCGCAGCGTCGCGGACGTGCACGCCGCGAGACCCGCGAGCACGAATTCGAATGGGGCAGGGCCGCGATCCTGACCGCCTTCGCGCGGCCCTTCGTCGCCAGCCAGCACATGGCGGCCAGCGTCGATGGCGACTAGGTAGTTGGGTGCATCAATGGCAAGTCGGGCAGAGGCTGTAGCGAGCGGCATGGTATTTCCTCGGGGACTGGATGGCTGCCACGGCGGAAGAGGATTGCGGCGGGACGCATTCAATGTTGCCGCCCGCATGCGCGATCCGTGCCGGCGGAATCAATTGTGCCACCTTCTTCATGGCGCTGCCCCGCGCGGGCCGCCCTGTCGGCTTCGCGTCGTGGGACGGCTACCGCAAGGTGATCAACGATATACCGGCGCCCGCTGCGTACTATCCTCGCAACGGATGTGGCACGACCCCTTTGATCGTTGACCAGTGCCATGGATACTTACTTCGGGCATCGCAGGTGGCCGGTTGGCGTGTGTTCGGCAATAAGTTCGGGTCGGCCACGGTCGCGACGCTGCGGCCTGGGCACGCATTTGGACAAGCGGAGAATCCGCTTTGCGCAGGCAATCAACGCAAGGTTGTTGGCGGTAATGCAACAACGTAGGGAAGACAAGTTGCAAAACTACGAACGTATAAAAATCGGTCTTTATCGCCAAAAGTTCTGAGATGGTTTCCGCTAAGATATTCACTATCATTCTGTTCTACTAGTTATCCAGAAAAGCGGAAGCGTTGAACATTACATTCAAAAATGCGCAGTATCTTTTTTTGAAAAACGGTCTATCGTTATAGCGTGCACTCTATCTTGCGCATCGGGTTCATCCGGCCCATCGGCGTTCTTCAGATGCCCCTGTCACCTCGAACGCCAACCGCGGACTTGCCGCGTTAGCTGTTCTCTACACCCGGTAGAAAGCCAGACCCGCAACCGGGTTCCAGCAGCGGGCGAAATCGCCGGCAGCGACTGACCGTCGTGTGCCGGTCGCTTCGCTTATGCCCACATCAAAGCGTTTTTACAAGATGGCACCTGATTTCATATTGATGAAGGAGTAATGTCATGAAGACGACGTTTCTCGTATGCACGGTGGCGCTTTTTGGCGCTCTCGCTTTAGTTGACGGAGCGCAGGCCCAGGACGCCTCAGGACAACAAAATAGCCAATCGGCCTCTATTGGAAACCCTTCAGATACATCCGGGTATGGAGGTGTGTCCGGAAGCGCCAGTGCAAGCGGGATAGCCCGCTCAGGATGGGCTACGTGCGGCCATGAGTCGAAGTGCAACCCTGACAGCGGCCACTAGATCGGTCACCCGAAGCACGGGTCTTCCCGGTTCGGTTCATCTAACCCGGAAGACCCGCAACGATGTTTGCCCAACATCGGTGCACGGCGCGTATGTCTTTCGCGATCCTAACTGAATAAAAGCTGTAGCCTGGATAAAGAAAAACGGGTGACAGTGACGACGCGAGAGCTTCTGCGACTCAAGGAACGGTTATGGCACCCGGCAGGACGATCGCGTGCGTCGTCAATAGAGAAAAGGATCCGGCCGAAAGACGTGTCTTCGCACGGCATGACCGGTCAGAACGCGTCATTGAATCTCGCTGTCGTCGTTCAAGAGCCACGACGGGATATCGCGTTTACCGTCAAGCACGCGCCAGACTTCGACGTGATCCGTGCGCTCGACGTAGAAGATCACATGCGGATAGCGGTCAAGTGGCCAGGATCGCAAGCCTGGTATGTCCAACTCGTACGCATAACGAGAGGATCCAATGTTCGGGTTTCTAGAGAGATGGGCGTACGCCCGCTCGATTTCGGCGATGAATCCGAGCGCTGCCTGTTCCGAGCCTTCGTCCACGAGGTAGTAGGTCAGCTCGTCTTCCACGTCCCGCGTGGCCAGCCTCGTCGGTATGACGGGCTTTGCCGTCATTTGCGCGAGGTGCGCACGCGAACGCGCAGCGATTCGAAGTATTTGGAATCGACTGGATCCGCGAGGCCCGACGCCGCCCCCTGCAGGATAAGTCCGCGCAGGCGCTTGCGATCCTGGTCCTTACGGATCAGTTCGCGGACGTATTCGCTGCTCGTGCCGTAGCCGCCCTGGCCGACCTGCTCGTCGACGTATTCCTTCAGCGAATCGGGGAGGGAAATGTTCATTGTGCCCATGCAAATCAGTCTATCAGTCTTGGCAAATTTTGCCAAACCGGGGGATTTTTTCAGGCCTCCCTGACACTCCGAAGGCGTAAGAGGCGTCGCATCCACAGCGTTGGGTGACGGATCGTCCCGCTGCTCGCTGCCTGCCGCCCAAGGGTTTTCACTGCACTATCCATTTTTTTTGACAAAAGACAAATTTGATTGACCGACCGGACGGTTAATTTATACTGCGTCAACCTGCCACCCTCCCTGGATCGCTGCCGATGTACACCCAATCCCTCGACATCCCCGGCAACGTCGCCCCA